>NZ_JABBGF010000002.1 GCF_012927265.1 Chryseobacterium cheonjiense
AATGTAATAGGATAAAAAAGTAATCCTAAGGTTTGAAAGGTGAGCGAAAATTTACGGAGTAATTCATCTAGATTATAAAAATCTTTTGATAAGCACCTTGTAAGCAAAGTATCCCAAAAGACATCCAATGGTATCTGCCACGACATCTAAGGTTTCCATGGATCTACCAAGTCCCATCTCTTCCTGGAGGATTTCTGTAAGGAAAGCATAGATAAGGATGATCTGAATGAAATAATAAAATCTGGTCTTCGGAAATGCAGCCATGAAACACAAACCCAATGCTGCAAAAATACTAAGATGTAAAAGCTTGTCGATCCCATTGAACATAAACCAGTATTCGTGGTTTTCTTCTCCGGGTTTGAGAAGCATATAAGTAAGAAATGCCCAATAAATGGGCAGTATCTTACTAAATATTTTTGAAATTTTATCCAATGATAGCCTGGTATTCTTCAGCGGAAAGCAATTCTGAATGATCTGCACCTTCAGCTACTTCTACTTTGATGATCCATCCGTTTCCATAAGGATCTGAATTTAATAGTTCAGGTTGATCTTCAAGTTCTGAATTGAACTCAATCACTTTTCCTGAAATCGGCAAGAATAAGTCTGAAACTGTTTTTACAGCTTCTACACTTCCGAAAACGTCTCCTCCGCTAAGATCATCATCTACCGTATCTACATCTACATAAACAATATCGCCAAGCTCTCCCTGTGCGAAGTCTGTAATACCGATTGTAGCAACGTTACCTTCGATCTTAATCCATTCGTGATCTTTAGTGTACTTTAATTCTGATGGTGTGTTCATTTTTAATTTTTTATTTGTACAAATGTATTCAAAATTCCAGAAGCTTCAAATATCGGATATAAAAAATGTCCTCCAAAAATGAAGGACATATAAATTTATTCCGGTTCTAATTAGAAACCTCCCGAATTTCCGAAGGTAAATGTTGCAGAAATTCCGGCTCTTATGGTTGACAGCGGGAATGCTGTTGATATTTTATATTTCGAAGTCATTTGTTCGTAGAATACTCTCAGGTTTAGGTTTTCTGAGACATTGTAATCTGCAGATATTTTAATATTCATTAACCTCTGCCCCCCGGTAACCTGCGAATCATCCAATAGGATGTTGGTTATGCTGGTTTTGCTGTCTCTCAGGGAGAAATCTCCCCTGATGTTCAGATCGGTTCCTTTAGCTTTACCTCTTCCTCCAGTGTTGGCCATCCCGAGCCTGAAGTTTCTGATAATGTATCCTACCCTTACTACATATTCGCTGTTTGAGTCTTCGGTCAAGGTATGGTTCACCAATCCTAATAATAGAGTTCTTAGTCGGTTGTACTGGAGACCAAACTGTATATTATTTCTCATAGTCATGTCTACCCCGATCAATGGGGAGAAGTTTTCTACGTAACCTACCTGAGCAAATGTGAACGGATTGATATAATCGTCATTGATATCTCTTTGCGTAGCATTATAGTTATTCAGCGTATTGAAATAATCTATACTAGACTGTACTCCTGTGGCTGTATAAGTTGCCTGATAAGCATGAAGGATATCGAACTTGGAGAACTGCCCATTGATAATCGGAACATTTCTTAACCCTGAGTAGGTAATCTTCCAGTTCGGAATCGGAAGTCCTGCTTTTTTAGGATTGCCCATCATTTTCGGAGTCTTACCTTCAACAGCTGCCCTGAAGGCAGGAATGAGAATATATGCATTTGATATTCCGTATCCGTCCTTAAATCCGTTTGGCTCCAATGCGCCCGGCATTTGTTGAGACAGTATTCTTGCATTTTCCCTAATGGCCTGATAAATTGCGGTACCATCCTTGAAAGCCGTTTTTAATAAAACCACAGAATTGGAATAGGTCACCATATCATTAGCAAACGTATAATCCGGATTGGCAAGTCCCGTATTTGGATCTCTATAATTAAATCCGGTATGCGTAAAGTTTCTGTTGTAATTGTGCAGTGCTGTGATATCAATTCGGAGATCATTCATTGGCATTACCTGCAAATTGGCACGAAGCTCCCGCGTGGACATCCGGACATAAGGATCTGTCATGAATTCAGAATCACTTACCCAACCGTTTTCCATAACAGTTCTTCGGATATCTGCCTGGGAGCCCAACAGGAATCCGAGGGTAGGGCCTCCTAAAGTCTGACCGTAACCATACCAGTTAGGAGCTGATAATAATCCCGGTAAAACGGTACCGTTGTTTTCGGAATAATTAACATCCAACTGTTTGATTGAGGTTAATAAGTATGCCATACTCTGAAGCGGCGTCAGTCTGTTTTTAAACTTATATTTTTTATAAGCATATCTGTTTTTCTCCCAAGCCTGAGTGTAGGCATTATTCAATGAATCGATCTCCTGCTTCCGTTTCTGAAGTTTTGCAGAAATATTTTTAAAATAACCAAACTGCCCGAAGAACTTCGTAAAGTCAGCAGAAGCGGTAGTCTGAATCACATTGGTATTCTGACCTATTGATCCAAGACTTCCATCCGGACTTGCCAGAAGTACGGTAGATCTTGCATTCCAGTTATAGGTAAATCCATAACTTAATTCAGCATCGATAAAATCTAAATACGGAAGATACTGGAACGGCAGTTTGTAATTTAACTGAACTCTATGGTTGTATAATACCGGTCTTCCTGCTCTGAATACATTCCCGAAGATTGAATTGTTATCCATCAAATTCACGTCCATATTATCGTTCAATGTTCTGGTAGCGGAATTGATTTCGAGCTTTAACGATTTCGTAAAATTAAATCCTAAACCATATTGCCAGCCGAAATAGAAGTTTCTGTTTTTGATGGCTCCGAAATCATCAGCATAGTTTCCACTTAAAATGGCATCGATATTACGGAACTCCAATTCGTTGTAATTTCTGTCGACTTCTGTTCTGAAAGAGAATCGCGTCGGTACAGGGTTGAAATTAAACTCTTTCACCCACTTCAAATATTTGGTAGATTTTGCCGTATCACTGATCATTTTATTGAAAGGACGAATCACCCATGGCTTGAAAGTATAGTTGTAATCAATATACCCTCTCAGATATTGCCTGTAATTTCTTTTGGTATAGATATCCCTGTAGAAATCATCGTTATAAACTGCAGTGACGGAAAGGTTTTCCACATCATAGAATTTTGGCTTTCTATTCTGGTTCATTCTTTCTTTGTGCATATTTACAACACCAATGCTTCTTTGTTGGGTGTATGTTCTTGCTACTTTTTTAAGCTCTTCTCTGTTGGCCGCTTTTTTAAATTCTACATCGGTGTCCAGAGGATTATATTTCGGATCTTCGATCGTCTGCGAGTATGAATAATTCAGCGGAATTTTAACACCGCTTTTCTCCGGTAATAATTTATCGACGTTGACAGCCGTATTGATACTGAATGCCGATTGTGTAGACTGTGTTCTTTCAGCCGGTTTAGAGTCTATATTTCCGAAACCTACCGATGTATAGGATGCACTTGTATTCACCGTGGCAAAATCGGCAAGATTAAAGTTAAGGCTTGCGTTTCCTGCATAACCGCCGTCATTTTCAATTTCGGAAAGACGGATTTCATTAACCCAAAGTATCCTTTCAAGATTATATCCGGGACTTGTTCTGTCAACTCCATTTCTTACCCCGATCATGATCGTGGTAATATTTCCTAAGCTCGGACGTCCTTTAATATAAATTCGTTTATTATTTATCCCTTCATCAAAGACATTATCCTGTATCCTTTGGGCAATATTGTTCGGACTGTTTTTATCCCTTCTGATTTTAGCATCTACAAAATCCTGAATATCCAGATCCACATCATTTTCCATCGGCCAGATTTCCATAGGAGCAGTTGCTGTATTCGGCGTTATCTTTAGTGAAGCTTCATATTCATAGTAGTTATCTGTAGCATCACTTCCGAAACGGATGAAGAATTTAGTTTTCGGATCGATTTGTCCGACATTAGGGTCTATGATTCTTGGATCAGTGTGGGTATGAACAAAAAGCTTTAGTTTCTTATATCTTCTCATATCCAGCGAAGTATTTTTAAATACCCCTCTTGCTTCTCCATTAGGAAGATCCTTAATGTTCATATATAACGATGCTTCGTTTTGTCTCTGCGCTCCCGCATTTCCGCTAAGGATTTGCCTGTCGATTCCCGGAGGTAGTACATAAGGAGGCTGGTTTAGGGCATTTTCTTCAATATTCACACTTCCTACATCAAGATTGCTGGTATCAGTAATCTGGCTTCCTTCATTCGTTGCAGGATCCGGAACAGTAGAACCATACTGCGCAATATTTTTAGGATATTTTCTCCAGTCTGATCTTACAAGATCCATTGTTCCGAATCTTAACGTTGAAGTCTGATCGAATCCTGTTAGTAGTAATCTTGCGAATCTTACATTATTAAGGATTGAAGGATCTGCATCTCCTGCAGTGGTAACGTATTTAGAAACAGGAATTCTGAATAAATACCATTTCACCTGAGAAGTCTGACCATTCTGGAATTGTGCCTGAACGGTTTTTACATCAACAATATTATTCCCTGGTCCCAATACCAAACTTCCCTGATCAAGCCTTATTTCATACTGATTGTAGCTTTCACTTTGATCCAGGTTATAATCTTTATTAATGTCTTCCGTATCCGGAGTCTGAGTAGAAACTTCCAGAGAATTACTCTGAGAATTCCCTTCCGGACCTCTGAAATATTTGTATCTCTGTATGACTGATGATGCCTGATTTCCTGTAAACTTATCCGACATGTAGAATACGAAATCATCTACAGCAGGGTCTGATATATTGGTAACCGGGTTAACAAATGTATTTCCGAACAAAGCAGCTTCCTGATCTGAACTTAACCCATCGTATCCTAAATCCTGAGCGGTTCTGTCTGCACCTTCACTCGAAAAAGCATATAAAATCGGAGGCTGTTTCGGTTGTGTTCCCCAGTTTGAGCTGGTGGTGGTAGACGGTGCTGATGGCGTTGGCAATCCGTTTTCGTACTGCATCTGCCCATCTTTCAGGATGTCTTCGGAAACGTTACCTAACTGTAATAAAAGCTTAGGATTAGTACCTAATGTGTTTCCATCAGCATAGGGATCCATCATCCAGAATTCCACATATTCGATATTGGAGCTTACAAAATTGGAAACGGAGATTGGTCTCATGATACCCGCCCATCGCTTTGCCGTAGTCTCTGTTGCCGGATTGGAGTTGTAAGGTCCTTTTTCCGTAGGATAATACGAAATATCAAAAGTATTGGTATACGTCTGCTCTCCTGCAACGAAATCTCTGTTATTGAAAATTTCTGAAAACTGAACTCTTCTGGAAGCGTGATTAGAAACCGACTGCGGTGTAATGCCATTGGGAGCTCTCCCTCCTACTCCCCAGAATCTGGGATCAATGTTATACCATGATAACAATCCTCTTCCGTATCCTTCCGTAATATCATTGTTTTTACCCGCCCCCTTAAAAATATCATCAGCTTGGTTCTTCTCCGGTTTTGAAGCAAGACTCCACGCTGTAGGTTCTTTTAAAGTAATTTTGGAAGTTGTCTGTTCAAAATCATCGATGTAAGACTGATCATTAATTCCTTTATTTAAACCCGGAAGCAAATATGCTGCTTCCATTTTGAAATTCAGGTTAGAAGGAGCTTCTGTATTTACAAACGGTATTTTATCCGTTAATCTCGTCAGGAACGGCAGTTGGTTATTGTACATCAAATTGATTCCCGCCATGGTATTGTTAACGGCTTCCTGTCCGTAATTTACCTTTTGGGTAAGCGGTGATTCGGAATAATTAACAACCGTTCCTCCCAGGATAAAGTTTTCATTAAATCTTCTTTCGAGGTTTAATCCTAAGAAACGTTTTCTCTGAGTATTAAATGTAAGCTGGTTTTCAAGTGAAATATTGATTGCCTGACCGGACTGCTTTACCTGTTCGTTGATAATGGTTACCGTACCGAGCAGATAATCCACCGTATAGTCGATACCTTCGGTAAGCTGAACTCCGTTCGCGGAAACTTTTACAGAACCCTGCGGAACATTCACGGCGCCAAGGGAAATTCCCTGCCCCTGTGTTCCTTTATACCGACCTTCAATAGTGTACCTCAGCGCGAGGTTGCTGGAAGTTGCCACCTGTTTCTGCTGATCATAGAGATCTGCAAATACATATTGAGGATCATTACTTCCGATTACATTTTGAATATAGCTGCCGAATGGCTGTACTTTTGTAAAGATTACCCTTCCTGTTTCCGGCCGGATTGTGATTCCGTTAACAAAGTCGAAAATTCCGTCTCCGGTTGTATTTCCGTTGGTCTGTAAATCGCCGTTGGCATTGAGTCGGTCCCAGTTCAGCAATTTGATTAAAGGAACATTGTTTACCTGAGGGTTATTGGCTACCGGAAGATAGTTTAATTTACCTCCGGACTGAGGATCTCTGTATAAAACATTCAGGATAAACCCATCCTGATTTACCTGTCCTGCATCCAGAGAATAGATGTTTTTCATCATCAGGTCCCACATAGGAGAGGAAGTTTTTACCGTGGTGTTAGGCTTTAACAATTTCGCCATTAACACGGTGCTTTCTTCGGAGAATTCCCCTACTTTGTACACCTGGTTGCTACCGTTTACCGTATATGAGAAAGATACCGCCAAAAGCTGGTTATCATTCAATTTCTGATTTAATGAAATATACCCTAACTGGGGCTGAAGTATATATTCGTTGGTATTTAATCTTCTCGCTTTTTTATTAAAGATAAATTCTTCTCCATCCTGATAGGCTGCTGTACCACCGGAAGCAACGGGAAGGTTGGCTCCTTTTATGGCATTATAGGCAGTACTTGCATCCCTTAATCCCGGCAATGCATTTACGGCTGAATATAGATTAAAACCTGGCTGATCGTTATTTGGAAGTACACCGGGAGCATCACCAAGATCCCGCACCCCTACGATACTTTTCTGGTACTGCAGATTACTGTTCCCCTGATCAAGCACCCAGACTTCCATTCTTGTGATGCTGATTTTAGAGTTGATCTGTGGATAGTTTAATAAAGCGTTATCATAGGTATCCAGGAAATAGTGTCCGATAAAGTAATGCTGATTGTCTTCGTAATCAATAGCGTTGAGTTTAAACGTATTCATTACACCACCACCCTGAACGGTAATATTTCTGGCTTCCCCCTGCTGTTGGGAAAGCACTACTGTACCATAGGTTTTTCCTAACTGGAACTCTGTTTTAACCCCGAACAAAGATTGCGATCCACGTATCAAACTGGTTGAGAGTGGCATATTGACGTTACCGAATTCTACTCTTTTAATAATTTTATCTTCTCCTCCTGCACTGGGTTTATCCACATCCTGAAGTCCTTTCTGCTGAAGATCTTTCCAGCTTCCTTTGGCCTGCCATACGAGGTTCATTCTATTCTCGAAAGCAAAGCCGCTCTGGGTATCATAATTGGCTTTTAATTGAAGATTTTCTCCTACTTTTCCTAACAAACCAAGCTGGATCTTCTGATCGATATCAAAGGTAAAACTGGTCCTGTTCTGAGGTAAGATTAAAGGGTTATCAATCTTCTGGTAAAGACCCGCGAAGTCGAAAGAAACATATCCTGAAGGGATGATTTCTATTTTATTGCTTCCGAACAGGGTTTCAAAAAGACGGTTATTAATCGTTAAAGAAGGAATTAAACCTTTTCTGGCGGCATCGCTTTTATCCTTTCTGAACATCAGGCTGTAGCGGTCTGATTTTTCTTTATAGTAAGCCCTAGTCTGCTCCGCCATCATAAATTCTTTATAATCTTCGGGAGACATTGCCGTAGGAGGACCTGTAATGGTATTTCCGATCTTCGGATATACATAATACATTCCGGTTTTTATATCGTAATAGGCTTCATACTGCGTAGGATCTGCGAGCTGATAGTCTTTTTTTATGATTGCCGTATCCTTAACTGCCGGTCTTTGCTGCGCAAATGTCATTACTGACATACACATGAACGACAGGAACAAGAATATATTGAAATACTTAATATTTGCCACCAAATGTTAAATGTTTTTTAAAATTTGTTTTACCAGTTCTTCGGTTGAAATCTCCGGATTCTGCTTAATGATTTTGTCTGCAAGTTTCTCGCTCATCCGCTTAGGAATGCCCAAAACTTCTAATGCAGATAACGATTCTTCCTTCACTTTATTATTTGCAAGGGTAGAAATATTTTCCTCGGGATTGCTGAATTTCTGTACTTTATCTTTAAGATCTACAATAATTCTTTCTGCGGTTTTAGCACCAATTCCTTTAGCTTTCTGAATGAGTGCACTGTTTCTTGAAAGGATGGCTGAAGCGATCTCGTCCAAACTTAAGGTAGAGAGTAAAATAAGGGCAGAAACGGCACCTACTCCGTTAACACTTATTAACAGATTGAACATTTCCTTTTCCGATCTGGTATTGAAACCGAAAAGCAGATGAGCATCTTCCCGGATGATCTGCTGAATATAGAGAAAGGTTTCCTTATTGGTAATAAGGGTTTGTGAGGTCATTAAGCTGATCCCTACATAGTAACCAACGCCCTGGACGTTAATCACTGCGTAAGTAGGCGTAAGTTCCTGAACAATGCCTTGTAGTGAAAATATCATTATTAATTTTTAAAACTCCCAAATATAGCAAATTAAACTAATTAATGTTTTCATTTCAGAGGCGAATGCTTTTTAACTTAATTTTTAATTTGAATTTTAAAGATCGTCCGCAATTACAAAAGACTTGAAAAACAATCTTTTTAATATCCGTTTGAATTCGCCGTAATAATTTCAAATCAATCCGCTGATATTTTAAGCATACACATCCGCTATTTAGTATAAAAAAAGGCTCCAAAACGGAGCCTTTTAAATACTTATCTGTATATACTAGTTCTTATCTTTTTTCTCTCTTCTCTGCGCATCCAGAACGGCAATAGTCGCAAGATTCACGATTTCATCAACACTAGAGCGCATCTGAAGTACGTGGACCGGCTGTTTTAAACCCATCAAAATTGGTCCTATCACTTGTGCAACCTTCATCCCTCTGATAATCTTATAGGAAAGATTGGCACTTTCAAGATTAGGGAAAATGAATGTATTGGCAGGTGTTGTTCCTAATTTTGAGAACGGGTAGTCACTCAAATGATCAGAGTTCATGGCAAAATCCGGCTGAATTTCTCCGTCAACAATCATTTTAGGATATTTTTCGTGAAGGATGCTTACTGCTTTCGCTACTTTTTTAGAAGTCTCGGAAATGGCAGCAAAATTTTCGAAACCAAGCATGGCAATTCTCGGTTCTATTGCGAAAGATTTCACCGTTAATTCCGCCATTTTAGCAATATTTACCAGATCTTCAGCGGTAGGATTCTGATTGATGGAAGTATCTGCAAAGAAAATCGGTTTTTTCTCCGAAAGGATCATCATCATGGCCGATACTTTATCAACGCCTTTATCTTTTTCAATAACTTCCAGAACCGGTCTCAGGGTTGAAGCATAATTTTTTGAGAATCCAACAATCAGTCCGTCGGTATCGCCGTGTTTTAGCATCAAAGGTCCGAAATAATCTCTCTGACGAACGAATCTTTTAGCCTTATATTCGTTCATCCCTTTTCTCTGACGAAGCTTCCACAGCGTCTCTCTGTATCTTTTTCTATTTTCTTTCTGGTCGTCGTCACTTGGATCAATAATCGGAACATCAAGGTCAATTCCGAAACGCTCCATCTGTTCTTTAATGTATTTTTTGCTTCCTAAAAGAATCGGATAGGCAATGCCTTCCTCATAAAGAATCTGTGCAGCTTTTAATACATTATATTCTTCGGCATTTCCTAAAGTGATCCTCTTAGGATTCGCTTTTGCCCTGTTCTGCATCATTCTCACCAGCTTTTCATCCCTTCCCATTCTGTCTAGCAGGCTGTTTTCATATTCCTCGAAATCCGTAATGGTTTTTCGGGCTACCCCGCTTTCCACAGCAGCTTTGGCAACAGCACTCGATACTTTTGTGATCAGTCGGTTATCAAATGGTTTGGGAATAAAATATTCTCTTCCGAAATGAAGATTCTGAAGGTTATATGCAAGAATTACGGCTTCAGGAACCGGTTCATTAGCAAGATCTGCAATGGCATGAACGGCAGCCAGCTTCATAGCTTCGTTGATCGTTTTCGCCTGTACATCTAAAGCTCCACGGAAAATGTAAGGGAATCCAAGAACATTATTTACCTGATTAGGGAAATCACTTCGTCCCGTTGCCATGATAACATCTTTACGCGTTTCGATCGCAAGATCATAGGCAATTTCAGGATCCGGATTGGCCAAAGCAAAGACGATTGGATTTTCATTCATGCTTAAAAGCATTTCCGGAGTCATTACATTTCCTTTTGACAGTCCTACGAAAACATCAGAACCTTTCAGGGCATCCTCCAATGTGTCAATATCTGTCTGGGCAATGAAGTCTAACTTTTCCGGAGTAAGGTTTTCTCTTTTATGATTGATAACGCCTTTACTATCGCACATCAGGACATTTTCTCTCTTTAAACCTAGAGAAATATATAAATTGGTACATGCAATTGCAGCCGCTCCGGCTCCATTTACCACCATTTTTACTTCTTCTATATTTTTATTGGCTATTTTCAGGGAGTTAATTAGGGCAGCAGCAGAAATGATAGCTGTTCCGTGCTGGTCGTCGTGCATCAAAGGGATATCCAATTCTTCTTTCAATCGCTGTTCGATATAAAATGCTTCCGGAGCTTTAATATCTTCAAGGTTGATTCCTCCGAAAGTAGGAGCAATACCTTTTACTATTTCGATAAATCTGTCGGGATCTTTTTCATTAATTTCTATATCAAAGACATTGATGTCTGCAAAAATTTTAAACAGAAGACCTTTTCCTTCCATTACGGGCTTTGAAGCCTCTGCACCGATATCGCCCAATCCCAGAACTGCTGTACCATTGGAAATAACCGCTACAAGATTTCCTTTTCCTGTGTAGTCATAAACGGTTTCCGGCTTATCGTGGATTTCCATACAAGGAACTGCAACACCCGGCGAATACGCTAATGACAGATCTCTCTGTGAGGAGTGCGGTTTTGAAGGAATCACTTCGATTTTTCCTTTAGGTTCGGCTTTATGATAATCTAAAGCGGCCTGATTAAAGTTCTTTTCGTCGCGCTGGGTTTTACTTGACATATGATGAATTTTGTTTTTAAATTATAAAATATATTGAATGTGGTAATCGACTAAACTTTCGATAGGTTTCTGTACGATCTGTCCCACATTTACATTGAGTTCTGCTGCGGCTGCACGCAGAATATCTTCATAATAATAGGCAATAGAGCCAATGAAATTAATTTCGGCATCTTTTGACTCTTTATAAGGAAGCACCTGGTAGTCGAAGAAATTCAGCATTTCATCGTGTACCATTTTACGTAGGTACGGATGTTCTTTTCTTTCTACCACAAATTTATTAAAATCTGCAAGGAACGCGTTGGGACGTGTGCTGTGATACATGTTCTTCAACACCTCATCCACAGTAAGCTTATACGTTTGTTCAAATTCAAACGAAAGATCATCGGGAAGCTTCTGCATAAAGAATCTTCTGACAAGCTGTTTGCCAATCGCACTTCCGCTTCCTTCATCACCTACCAGAAAGCCTAATGAAGGTAATTGTATTTTTATGTTTTTACCGTCAAAATAGCACGAGTTGGAGCCTGTACCAAGGATGCATACAATAGCAGGCGTTCCTCTGTAAGCAGCATATGCGGCAGCTGTAAGATCTTCTTTAACAATAATTTCCGCATTGGTAAAAACTTTCCCTAATTCGTGGATAATGATATCACAGTTTTGCTGAACGCCACACCCTGATCCGTAAAAGTAGATTTTGGTAATAGAGTTTTTAACGGAATTTATGCTTGTATTTTTTTCAATTTCGGGAACGATAAGTTCTTTGCTGATAAAATTCGGGTTGAAGCCAATGGTTTCTGCTTTCAGAAAGACGTTTTTGAACTCATCCAGAATGACCCAGTCTGATTTTGTAGAACCACTATCAACAATAGCAACCATATTTTCATTTTAGTTTAAGGATGCTAAATTATGAATTTATCTTGTAAGATGACGGATTATGAACATGACATATGTGTTATTTGTGAATCTGAAGGTATACTAAAATAATAAAGAGAGCCGGACAAAATTCTGTTCAGCTCTCTTTAATTTGTTCTTTTGTAATGCATCATTATTGTTTTATTTCCGCATTTTTATCATTAAACTGCACCAGCCAGTCTTCGATCTCATCTTCAAGATAAGAAGTCTGAAGGATCATGGCGTTGATAAAATCATCGGGAATAGGCTCATTTTTGGAATTTTCAATATTCCAGAGCTCTTCAGACATATTTTCATACTCAGAATAGACGCGCTTAAACCGCGAATTTTCCCGTTCTAGCGCTTCAATATTTTTCTGCTGAAGCTGGAATTTCCTGTATTTGTTTTGATGTTTCATACAAATATTATTAAATGTGGTCGTGAAATTTTTTTGAATCGTATGATTGAATCATATTACAAGATAGAAAAAACCATCAACACAAATCGTTGAAAATGAATTTATTATCAGGTGAAGCCTACGTCATTCCGGAAAACTAAAATTAGAAATTATTTTGAATCTAAAAAAATTTTTAACATCTTTTTTCAGTGTTTAACATATAGTTATAAATTTGCACATTATATCATCGGGATGAGAGAATTACTATTACGGCAGAAACAGGTTTTATTCTTCATACTTGCAGGAGGATTGAGTGCTGTGGTCGAAATCGGAAGTTTTAAACTGTTCAGTACAGCAATACCGCACTTTTTCCCCCGCGAAACCAATTTTCATGGAATTCATTATCCATTGAGTAATATTTTCTCGACCAGCTGCGGGATTATTACCAATTATTTCCTGAGCATATGGTTTGTGTTTGAAAGAGGCAAGCATTCAAAAAGAAAGGAGTTTGCTTATTTCATGGTAGTTTCTTTTATTTCAACATTATTAAGTCTTGGCTTTTTCCAGATTTTCTACAGCTATATTTTTAAAGACACGTTTGATCTGATCATTTATTCTCTAAGTCCCGAGATCATCAGCAAGATTGCTGCGATCCTTCTGGTTTCCGTACTTAATTATTCTATCAAGAAAAAAATAATTTTTAACGGATAGAAAATGGGCAAAATTTTAAACTATCTCTGGAGAGCGTGGCTGCTGATATTGGCCTTTGTTTTTACCCTGATTTTCGGGCTTCCTGTTTATCTGTTATCTTTCAACAAAAAGCATTATAAATATGCATATCGCTTCGTAAGGTACTGGAGCTACTGCATCTTTTACGGGATGGGACTGCGTTACGAGCTGAAAAAACTTTCGGGGGAGACACTGGACAAAAATCAGCAATATGTTTTTATTTCCAACCATACTTCCATCATGGATATTATGCTGATGTGTATTTTGTGTGCCGACCACCCCATCTGTTTCGTAGGTAAAAAAGAGCTTGTAAAAATACCGATTTTCGGAACCATCTACAAAAGAATATGCGTGATGGTAGACCGGGGAAGCGCCAGAAGCCGCGCAGATGTTTACCGAAGATGTGCCGAAAAAATGGAAGAAGGAAACAGTATCGTGATATTTCCCGAAGGCGGTGTTCCGGATGATACTTCTATCATTCTGGATGAATTTAAAGATGGCGCTTTTACCCTTTCATCAAAGCATAATTCTCCGATAGTAATCTATACATTTGTAGGATTAAAGGAAATTTTTCCGTTTGACAATTCAAAAGGTTATCCCGGAAAAGCCAAAGTCTATTTTAATGGGATATTATACCCTTCGGCCCCTCCCAAAGAGCTTAAAATGTCTTCTTTTGAGACAATAAAAAAAGTATTGCTAAAACACTATAATTAAAAGAAATAATATATATTTGTTTTCAGAAATTTTCAACAAATATGTCAAATTATTCTAAACAAACCAATTGGGGGCAATTCATCCCATTGGTTACTGTGTTTTTCTTCTGGGGATTTGTGGCGGCAAGTAATGACATTTTGATCCCGGTTTTTCAAAAAGCTTTTCAATTATCACAAACCGAAAGTATGCTGGTGCAGATATGCTTCTATGTTGCGTACACAGTAGGTTCTTTGATTTATATGGCTGTTTCCAAAGGTATAAAACAGGATTTGGTAAACAAAATCGGTTATAAAAACGGGCTCATTGTAGGCCTTTTGATTTCTGCAGCAGGTACTCTTCTGTTCTATCCTGCAGCCAATATGCATTCTTTCCCGCTGATGATTTCAGGTCTATTTATTGTAGGACTTGGCTTTTCGTTGCAACAGATTGTAGCCAACCCGTTAGCCATTGAAATAGGACCTGCTGAAACAGGATCACAGAGGCTTACAATGGCAGGAGGAATTAACAACCTGGGAACGACGATAGGCCCGTTAATTGTTTCTTTCGCTATTTTTGGCTCGGCTGCAGCCGCAACTCAGGACGTCAGTGTTGAAAGTGTAAAAGTGCCTTACCTGATTTTAGGGGCTGCTTTTGTTTTGGTAGCAATAATGCTTAAATTTTCTTCTCTTCCGGCTATTACCCCTACCATTACCGAGGATACGGATGATACCGTCCCGGGAGAACACAGAAAGTCGGCTTTTCAATATCCGCAGCTTTTTATGGGGATGATTGCCATATTTGTATATGTAGGAGTGGAAGTTTCTACGGCAAGTAATCTGCCGGCTTATATGGAAAAAAGTTTAGGTTTTGAGACCAAAGATATTGCACCTTATATTTCTTTATATTGGGCATCACTAATGATAGGACGTTGGACAGGTGCTGTAGAAGCATTTGACGTAAGTGCAGGAGCTAAAAAAATCTTACGGTTTCTGGCACCTTATCTTGCATTCGGAGTTTTTCTATTGGTAAATGCCATTGCAAAACACGATCTGTCTCATTTCTATGTATACGGATTAATTATCATTGCCATGATTATCTGTGATATCATGAGTAAGGGCAATCCGGCAAGAATGCTTCTGATCTTCTCTGTTGCAGGTATTGCAGCTTTATTAATAGGAATGTTTACTAAAGGGATGGTTTCCGTATATGCCTTTACAAGTGTAGGCTTGTTCTGCTCTACCCTTTGGCCATGTATCTTTGCTTTGGCAATTAACGGTCTGGGAAAACACACCAACCAAGGTTCCGGACTTTTGATCATGATGATTATGGGAGGAGGAATCGTAAGTCTCATCCAGGGATATGTGGCAGACCTTACCAATATCCACTTCAGCTATATTGTAGGAGTAGTCTGTTTTGCGTATCTTGCTTTCTATGCGATAAGAGTGAGCGGAATCCTGAAATCTCAGGGAATTGATCTTGACAAAATCACAAAAGGCAGTGGTCACTAAAACATCAACAATACTACATAAGAAAAGATTTTGGGCAGGTTTATTACTTGCCCAATTTGTTTTGTTTTATATATTATCGAAATCTCCTCTAATGATTTCTTTTTTTGAAAGCTTTTTTGAAATTCAAAAGAAATCGCATCAGCTTATTTTTTCTTGGCTTTCTTTTTCCTTTGGGGATGTGCTTTATATTTCTTTGGGAATATTTCTTATTTACCATATTGCCGGATGTTTCAGTAAAAAGAGAAGAAAAAGTTCATTATTAAAAATTCTTGCCTGCTTCAATGTTCTTTATTTTCTTTATCAGGTATTCTGGGGAATGCTCTACTTCCAGACTCCGATTATCAAAAAACTTTCCTCTCAGGAAGAACCTACTGTAGAAAAGGCTAAAATCTTAGCGCTAAAATATCTCAAAAGATGTAAAGAAACCAGAAAACTGGCCCAGGAAGATGCCAACGGGATTTTCATTATTAAAGATCTGAATGTTTTACAAACAGAAATTCTCAACAGGCAAAAAATGCTTCCTGAAAATATTTCTGGTAAAAGAGCTTCTGAAATTAATTCTTTTAAGCCAAGTCTTTTTAAAAATATCATGAGTTTTACCGGCATTCTGGGGTATTATAATCCCTTTACCGCCGAAGCGCAATTCAATTCCCAATTGCCAAACACATTAATTCCTTTTACTTCAGCTCATGAAAGCTCTCATCAGCTTGGCTTTGCAAGAGAACAGGAGGCTAATTTTATAGGCTACCTGATCGGTATTAATTCCAACAATACAGAACTTCGTTACAGTACAGAATATTTTACCCTAAAAAGCCTGTTGAATTATATTGTCGATAAAGATCCTGCGTTTGTAAAATCTGTACTTAACAACTATTCACCTGAAATGAAAAGAGACAGGGCTTACGAAAAGGCCTTTATCTTAAAACATCAGGGTTTACTTGATGATTTTTTCGGATTTACCAATAACCTTTTTCTAAAATCCAATCAGCAGGAAGGAGCAATTACCTACTCTTACTTCATCAACCTTCTTCTGAATTACGAAAAGATATAAAAACAAAAGAATCGTATCAGGCGATACGATTCTAAAAACACAAATGATGAAAAAAAATTTATTACCTTGACTTGTTCCCTCATTCAAGGCGTTGTAAAATTACAATATATTTTATAAATAAAAAAATATTTTCATATTTTTTTTCACAAATTTAGGACAATTAACAATTTTAAATTTATGTTAACATTTCTGATAATCTCAGTTTCTCTTTCAAACTTGCTATTATTACTCATTAACTGGTGATTATATCTAATCATTTTTTTTGGATATATTTATCATCATCTATAAGTAATTTTTTTTATAAGTTTTAAAGCGGGTATAAAAAAACATCCGTTAAGGATGTTCATTATTTATTTTTAAAATTTTCAAGTTCCTGTTTAAATTTTTTCTGTTGATGTATTTTCTGAGAAATATTTACAGACTTTTATAAAAAATAAATAATTATTTACTAGAATTTGCCCTATAATTATCAATAACTAAAAAAAACAAATATAAATCACGTTATTATGAGAAAAATATTTGTTTTTTTCAAACATCTGCTTATTTTAGTTGAAAAATATTAATATGCCATTGGACAAACTTATTAATTACCTTAAACTTGACAAACAGGAGTTTATGTTTCAGTTTAACTCTCACCCAAACTATCCTTCAGCGCTGGCTTTTAGTGATACCCTGAATTTTCTGGGAGTGAGAAACGATGCATATGAGCTTGATAAGGAATATTGGGATGAACTTCCGGAAGAATTTATTGCTATTGTTGACAATACATTTTCTTTAGTTAAAAAATCGGGAAGCCAATATTCAATTTATTCTGACAAAGCGAAGACCATAAACAAAGATGAACTTCACGAAAAATCTACGGATTTTGTACTGCTTTTTGAAAAAGATTCAACCGTAAGTAAATCATTTACCAGCTATAAGCCATTTTTATATCTTGTTTTTTCCATCATCTTACTCTATTCACTTCTTACGCTGACTTGGTATGAATCCCTGTTCAATATTCTCTCATTAGCCGGCGTCTATATTTCTCTTGAGATTTTTAATCAGAAATTTGGGAATAAGTCGGCAGTCATCGGCAGTATCTGTGGAGAAACAGCAGGAAACCAGAGTACAAGTTCCTGCAATAAAATTATTACCCAGGATAAAACCAGCATTATGGGATTGAAATTTTCTGATTTCTCATTGATTTATTTCATAGGAATTACTGTTTTAGGACTATTTTTACCCGCTACAGCCTTGGTCATCAAAGGTTTCGCATGGGCTTCATTAATTGCAATCGGTTATTCTTTATACGTTCAGGGATTTGTAGAGAAAGCATACTGCAGAGTTTGTCTTTTAATTATTTCGGTTTTACTGTTACAGCTTATCATCAGCATCTTTTTTTTCGGAAATGTTTTTTTTGACATAAAGACGGCGTTATTGAGCATCACTTTATGGAGTGTCGTGTTTTTTTCTATTCTATACCTTAATACCACTCTTGAAGAAAAGGAAAACCTTCAGAAGTCGAATGCAAAAAATTTAAGATTCAAAAGAAATTATGACTTATTTAAAAGAGAGCTCCTTGAAAATGAGAAAATAACTTTTACAGACAATCAAACGTTCCTTGTAGGAAATAAAGATGCAAAGATTAATCTGTCTATTATTTCAAATCCTTACTGCGGATTTTGTAAAGACGCCCATAAAATTGCGGAAAGCCTTCTTCAAAAATATCCGGATAATATTTCGGTTCAAATGAGATTTAACTATAGCCCGGATAAGCAGAATGAAAAATTCACAGATCTCATTTCCGATTTCATGCACACCTACAAAAACAAAACTTCCCAAGACTTTTTAAATCTTGTTGATTATTGGTTTAAAACAAAAGATGAAGCTAAAACAAGATTGAAAGCAGGAATTACCCCGACTAATGAAGACCTTTCTCCTATTATTAACATGTCAGCGGAAAATAGAAATGCCGGACTTAATTTTACACCGATTTTTCTAATCAATGGCTATCAGTTTCCTGATAAATACGAACGGGAAGATATTTATTATTTTATGGATGAGCTAACGGAAGATGATGATATTTGATAAAAATATCTTTCGTACTACAAAATTCACTAAATTAGGAAAAAAATTAAACAAGTCAGAAATATCAAAATTCCTAACAACAAATTAATTAATAATCCTATGAAAAATCTTAAAAAACTTTCAAGAGAACATTTAAAATCAGTAAAAGGAGGCATTACACCGGAATGTCTTGCGGCACAACAGAGCGCTATTGCCTGCTATTCTACTCTCGCAGCCTGTCAGGCAGATCCGAACTCCTATGATCCCACATTTGGAACTTCATTCTGCATGCATTTTTGCAACAGATACTGTTATTAAAAGTTAATCTTTTAAAAATTAAAATAGTTGTCGCCTCTACGGCGGCAACTTGTTACAATAAAAAAATACATCATTGAAATCTTTTCCTTTTTACCGTCAGCCGGATTCCAAAGACTGCGGTCCTACCTGCCTTCGTATTGTGAGTAAATACTACGGCAAAACTATTTCCTTACAGCAGATCCGTAACCTTTCCGAGACTACCCGGGAGGGAAGCAGCCTTCTGGGCCTGAGTGACGCTGCTGAAGATCTCGGATTCCGGTCATTGGGCGTGCAGATCGACTTCAATACTCTGGCTGAAGAAGTACCTTTCCCCTGCATTGCGCACTGGAACAAGAACCACTTTGTCGTTGTTTACAAAATTGATAAAAAAAACAAAGTATATATCTCAGATCCAAGCTACGGACTGATTACCTATTCAAGGGAAGAATTCATAAAGCTCTGGATCGGTGAAAACGCTAATGAAAACACAGAAGAAGGTATTGTTCTTATTGTAGAAACAACCCCGGCTTTCTTCCAGACCGAGTTTGATGATAAAGAAAGCAAAGCCAGCGTTTCTTTTCTTTCAAAATATCTTTTAAAATATAAATCTCTGGTTATCCAACTGGCTATAGGCCTTTCGGCTGGAAGTTTACTCTCACTTATTTTTCCTTTCCTTACTCAGAGTATTGTGGATGTCGGCATCCAGAATCAGGACCTGAATTTTATTTATCTTGTCCTGCTGGCCCAGATCATGCTCTTTATTGGAAGAATGGGAATTGAGGTAATCCGAAGCTGGATTTTGCTGCATCTTTCTGCAAGAATCAATATTTCAATTATCTCAGATTTCTTTATTAAACTGATGAAATTACCCATCAGCTTTTTTGATACGAGAATGACTGGAGACATCATGCAAAGAATCAATGATCATCACAGAATCGAGCAGTTGCTGACAAGTTCTTCGCTCAATACTTTGTTCTCACTGGTCAACCTTATTATTTTCAGCATTGTACTTTTATTTTACGATTACAGACTGTTTGCCGTATATCTGGTAGGAGCAGCAGCTTATATTGGGTGGATCAGTTTTTTCCTTAGTAAAAGAAAGGAGCTCGATTATAAAAGATTCTCCCAGGTTTCGGAAGAGCAGAGCAAAGTCATTGAACTTATCAACGGCATGCAGGAGATTAAAATGCATAATGCCGAAAAGCAAAAAAGGTGGGACTGGGAGTTTCTGCAGGTAAAGCTGTTTAAAATAAGGATAAAATCTTTATCCCTTGAGCAGTGGCAGTCCGTAGGTGGAAATTTCATCAACCAGATGAAAGATATCCTGGTAAGTTTTCTCTCTGCCAAACTGGTTCTCAGCGGTAATCTTACTTTGGGGATGATGCTTTCGGTACAATATATTATCGGGCAGCTTAACAGTCCTTTATTGCAATTAATTGATTTTATTAAACAATCTCAGGATGCCAAGATTTCTCTTGAAAGGCTGGGAGAAATTCACGATAAAGAGGATGAAGAAAATACAGAAGAGCAATATACCCACGATCTTCCACAGAAAGATATTGAGATTGAGAACCTCTCATTTCGGTATATCGGTTCAGAAGCTTATGTTTTTGAACATCTTAATTTAACGATTCCTTATCAGAAAACAACAGCCATTGTAGGAGCCAGCGGAAGCGGAAAAACCACACTACTGAAGCTTTTGATGAAATTTTACGAACCGAATGAGGGTGAAATACGGTTAGGCAATACCAAGCTAAAGAATGTATCTCCACGCTTCTGGAGAGATCATTGTGGAGTGGTAATGCAGGAAGGCTACGTTTTTAATGATACAATTGCCAATAATATTGCCGTTGGTGAAGATTACCCGGATAAGAAAAAACTTAGAAAAGCTGTAGAGATAGCTCATATAAAGGACTTTATTGAAGAGCTGCCTTTAAGCTACAACACTAAGATCGGAAATGAAGGACTTGGTGTAAGCGGTGGCCAAAAACAAAGGCTCTTCATTGCAAGGGCCGTATACAAATCACCGGAGTATATTTTCTTTGATGAGGCCACTTCTGCCCTTGATGCCAACAACGAGAAAGTAATTATGGAAAATCTTGAGCAGTTTTTTAAAGGAAAAACAGCAGTAGTAATTGCCCACAGGCTTTCCACTGTAAAGCACGCCGATAAAATCATTGTGCTGGACAAAGGCAAAGTAGTAGAAGAAGGAAACCATGCAGAGCTTGTTGCTTTGCGTGGTGAATATTACAGGCTCGTTAAAAATCAGCTTGAGCTTGGGAATTAAATATTATATTAAAAATCAAAAAATAGTGGAATCCGAAAAACTAATAGAGTAGGAAACAAATTAAACCAATCATTATGAAAAATTTAAAAAAATTAACGAGAAAGGATTTAAAAAACGTTAAAGGAAGCGGTCATGAGGACTGGCAATTGTATTGTGATCCAAATTATACCGGAAGTGGATCTCCAAAAGGTACATGTGTACCCGGTTATGTAATGTGTAACGACTGCTGCTACAAAGTTAACGAATCTTTTTGCTAACATTAAAAACCCAAGAGGCTATAAACAGTCTCTTGGGGATTTTATACAGCAAAATTATCTTAAGAAATAATAATACACCATAGAAGAAGTAAATCTAAGCATAGAGTTTATTAACCAATTCAAAATATATTCATTATGAAAAATTTACGAAAAATCGAAAGAAAAAATCTTAGAGAGATTCATGGAGCAGGTCCTATTCCTGTATTTCCATGTAACTGCTTCTGCTACATTAATAATGTAAAGCAGTGGAATGCCTGCAACCGGCTGTGTCCAGATGGGGACATTCCCGGAGTAGAACCCGGCAATAATCCGAAATGCGATTATACACTGCCATTATAACAGTATTTAAACACACTCAATAATCTTCTTATCTGAAGGTTATTGGGTTTTATGTATATGAAAAAAGACATTTTAGACAATATAGAACTACGCTCAGAAAGCGTTCAGGATATCCTAACCCAGCCCCCTCACTGGATGATTCGCTGGGGAAACACCATTATTTTTTTAATTCTTATCATGATTCTCATCATGAGCTATATGATACGGTATCCTGAATTTATTCCAGCTCCTATTGTGGTTACTTCACAGAATCCACCCGAGAAACTTGAAGCCCGCACCAACTCAAAAATCGAAAAGATCTTCATTAAAGACCATCAACATGTTAAAAAAAATGAAGTATTAATGGTCATGCAGTCAACGGCAAATTATAAGGACATACTTGAATTAAAAAAACTTATCGATTCTATTACTCCTGATCAGCTGGCTTCATTTCCGCTGAACAGAACTTCACATTTTAAGCTTGGGGAACTGCAGGGTGATTATAATAGTTTTGCAAAAGCTTTTCAGGATGAAGCACTTTTTACAAGGCTCCAGCCTTATGCCCCTGAAAATCTTGCGGCCAATCAGAGTCTCTCGGAATACAGGGTAAGAATTGCGACACTTAAGCAGCAGAAAAACCTCGAACAGGCAAAATATGAAATCACAAAAAAGAACTATCAACGCTCACAGGAATTATTTAATCAAGGGGTAATTGCTGCCGTAGAATTGGAAAATGAGAAAATAAAATTTCTCCAGGCGCAACAGAATCTGGAAAATATCAATATCTCTCTTTCCCAGATCGAAGAGGGAATTTCAAATGTTAATAAAACAAAAAGCGGAACGGTAATCAACACCGAGAAAGACAAAATCACCTATTCTTCCCAGACATTACAGCTTTTCGAACAGCTCAGAAAATCACTGAAGCAATGGGAACAGAACTATCTTATTATTTCCAATACGGATGGCGAAGCAAGCTTCCAGCAATTCTTCGGGGAAAACCAGTTTGTAAAGGCAGGAGACGCCATCTTATCTATTCTGCCGGACAATAAGGAAAAACTGGTGGGAAGGATGTCAGTTCCCGCCGCTAATTCAGGGAAGATAATCGCCGGGGAAAAAGTATTAATAAAACTAGACAATTACCGATATCAGGAATATGGCATTGTGGAAGGCAAAGTACAAAACATTTCCCTTTCTCCGGACAAGGACGGAAATTACTATGTAGATGTAACCCTTCCAAAAGGTCTGAAAACTTCCTACAATAAAACCCTGAAGTTCGACAAAGAGTTAAAAGGCAACGCAGAAATCGTAACCCAGGATCTCAGACTTATCGAAAGATTCTTCTACCAAATTAGGAAATTGCTGGGTTATCAGGCGTAGATAATATAAGGCAGAAGCATACATTTCAGCTTTTTTTAATACATTATTTCATTTAATAGTAATGTTCTGAAAACTGATATAGGATAGCAAATAAATATTTATTGAGCAGTGCATATTCTTGCACTGCTTTCTTTTTATAATCTTTGGTATTAGTCTGTATTGAACATAAGATTATTTCTATTTTGATCAAATACAAATTATTCCGGTTCTAATTTATTTAAAAAAGTACGACAATTTGTTAAGAAGTGGCAATTTATATTTGTCATAATACAATTTGCAAGACCAAATAAATAAATGAAAATGTCTAGAAAAATTCACATCATTGCGTATATAAAAGATGAATTAAGGCAGTTGGATTGGCTGAATGCTACAGATATGAACGGCGATGAAGCCGTAGAGTATTATTTACAAACCAGGGAAGGCAGGTTTTACAGGAAAGAGGATGTTATCGGATATTCTGAAAACAGGCTGGAGAACATAGATTCATTGGAATTGCATAAACTATTAAAAGATGTAGTGGAGATAACCATAACATCGGAGGGCAGTTTCGATGGGAACCTCATCTGTTTTAGTGGCACTTTTTATGGAATTCCGGAAAATAATCAACCAATATGGGACTTGGACGGAGCATCATTAGGCTCAATGTTGGGAAAGGCATTTCTTGAGGCTGGTAACTCACATGATACAGACCTTAGGATTCTAATAAATGCTACGGGGAGCGGTGTAAATAAAACCAATAAACCGCTGGAGGCACCAGGTGACAGTTTCATACAAAAAGTGGCAGAGGCATTCAAGTCCGGTTATGGTGGAAAACTTTCAGTAGAAGGCCGCGCAGGCCAAGTGGTTCACGATAATAACAGCCTATACTACGGAATGACCTTTCCGTATGATTTTTCGCTGATGCATGGACTCAATACTGCTGAGCTGAAGATTCTCAACGGGTATTTGAAGTACAGCTATACATTGGAAGAAGAATTAAGTGTGGAACTGATAAACGCCTGGCTGGTGGAATCTATGCTGTCAAGCATTGGGTTGACCATGCCTGAAATAGAAGGGATCCTGAAAAACAGAGAGGAGGCAGCCCGAAAAATAACGGTTGTATTACTTGAAAGTAAACGGATTTGCATGCATCCGAATTACATGCTGGCGCCGGTGGTTACTATAGAGAAGAAACAAGACAGAGGAATGCCAACCCAAGCTTCATGGGGTCATAATCAGGAATATCAGACAGATATGCATGGGGCATTGGGGGATATAGATATGGTTACGTTTGAAAAAGTAAACATAGCTAACGAGTTGAATAAGATTGGTGATGCAGTTAAGAAATTAGGAATACAAATTAATATCGGAAAAGTATTTACGGATTTTAGCGACAAAAAATATGCTAAAGCGGCAAACGGTATTAAAGAGATCGCCAACACCCTTTTTGACCAATATGAATATAGATTAGCTGTAGAATGTGATCGATTGCATCTAAAAATGCAAAATTTCGCAGCGTCACCAGGTGATAGTTTCAATTTTAATCAAGGGAAAAACTTTTTTGACCATATTGAAAAATCCTTCCCCCAGGAACATGAGGAAATGGTAGCGGGTATTTGTTCTGCACTTTCTAATTTATTTTCAGTATGCGAAAAAAAATCTGAAACTTTCTTAAAGTTAAAAAATATTATGGGAGTGTTGGACGATCGAAAATTTATAGGTCTTGACAACTATGAACACCTTAAACAAAATGTTCGAGAGATTGTACAAAAGTTGAAACAGTCTCAAGAAAACAACGCCACATTAACGGGTGATAAACATATTATTACCGACGGAACCGAAAAAAGTTTAACTAGGGAGAAGATGATTGAAAGATTTGCTAATGAATTTGAACGTATTCTTGGCAAAGACCACTATGATGAATATTACTACGTTTCGATAGGAATTGATTTAACACAAAGAATAGGGCACGCATTATCCTGCACTTTACATGAAGATCATAGCTTTACGGTATTTGATCCCAATTATGGATATATAAAGTGTATTAATAAAGAAGCCTTTAAAGAAATAATGGACAGCTTACTGGTGAGATATGAAGAATGTGATAGTCCTAGGGGGATGGAAAAAAATGTGCACATACGTTATTTTGGTCAACCTCTTGGGTACGATCTGGAAAAGGAAATTGAGACACTTATATATACATCATACGATGAAATTTTTAAAAATCTGACTCTAAAGTCTAAAATTTCTAAACATGATAAATATCTGGCAGGAAGTCCGCGAGAAGAAACCTGGAAAATACCAGGACAAGGAGATATAGGTTCTTTAGAAGGAAAGCCAATAGCCAGCCGGGAAGAAAAGCGGATCATCCTACAAATGCAAGGGGATGACATTAGTTTTCGAGCCACGAAGGACTTACTTATGAAAGACCCGCGTAACAGCAACTGGGTACAGTGCAAGGATGGGTTTGGAGGTGCGGTTATCACATTGGAAGACGATCAGTTAACGCCCAAAACCGGCTTTGCCTTGGAGGATGTAAAGCATATCAAGCTGGTATTAGTTGGGCATGGATCAGAGTTTGAGAACGAAACAACTTTAGGAAGTCTAACCGGTAAAGAAATTGGAGAGCGCCTAAGTAGATTATTCGAAAACAAAATCAACACCGGAAAACCCGAGAGCCTGAAAATAAGCCTCGTGGGCTGTAACCTTGGCGAAGAGGGAGCGAAAGGACTTCCAAAAGTAATAGCAGATCATGTGTTCGAGATAGGTAGAAAATTAGATATCAAGCCGGAGCAGATAGAAGTAACAGCACAGAAGTACCCTGTACGGGTGAACAGCGATGGACATAAAGAAGTATTAACCTACGCCGGTATATGGGTACTGTCGGAGGTAGAGCGGTTATTCGGAGATTATACCAAGGTAACTTACAGGGGAACTGATAACAGTATGGTAGAAGTGCCGCATTCTGAGACAAAGATATTGGATATATATTCAAAAATATTTAAGGCAACCTTGAGAGGAGATTTGCAGGATTATGAAATAGACGCCTTAAAAGCGCTGCAGGCAGACGTAGAGAAAAAAATTAATGAGATATATGATAAAGCGGTACCGAACATGGAAGAGGTACAAAGAGTATTTAGAAATAAAGCAGCAATAGCAAAGGTTATTGAGCAAGCAAATAAAGATGTGATAGCCATCAAACCGACTGATGAGTGGATTTTAGATTTACAGAGTATAAAAGAATTGGAAGGTGACAGGGTAAGAGTGAACTTTATCAATAAAGAAACCGGAGAGCGCACAAAAAACATAGAAACGGAGAGCGCAGCATTAAAGGAGCTAAAGAAATATACCGATGATACAATAAAGTATACAAGAGGGAATTTCAATTATGATGAGCATACGGGCGCTTTCAGTCCTAAACCAGGAACAGAAACCGTTGAGGTCGGAAATGAGTTCTTCAATGTATATTTTACGTTGTCGGGATTGCTAGGCTCTGCCAGAATCTTAAATTCAGGTGAGCTTAATCAACTGACTGTAGCCATGAAAGTTTCGTTGGTATCGCAGCTAACGCAAACCAGTCTTGGCACAGCAGATTTAGCGTTAAGAGCACTTAACTGGGCAGATAACCTGAATTCGGAAAGTCTGCTCGAGCCAATGAGCAGCTTTAGCAGGTTTGTAAGTGTCATCGCCCCGATATTCGACATCGTAAACATAACGACACTGGCTATATCATTAGCCCATGCAAGCCCGGAAGAGCAGGCACAGATCATTACAAATTTAGTCTTAGGAACTGTAGGCGGTGCGTTATCAGCGTTAGGCCTAATCACTACTGTATTAGATATATTTGACTTTGCCATGGAGTTTGTGGCATTGGCTTCAGAGTTTACCGGACCTATTGGATTTGCCTTAGCAATAGCAGCTGGCATAGCTGAATTTATCTTTAGTATTATTAATACCAGTAAAAAGTGTAAGGCCGATTACCAAAAATGGCAGGAGATAGACGTGAAGCATGGATTGTTTTTTGAATACGGAATTGGCGTAAAAAATTTAGCTAAAGGGGGATGGGATAAATTTATATACATTGACGACAGCAGTAAAAAGCAGTATATAAGAGAGGAGAATGAAGAAGGCCAAGATTTGATAAAGTTTTCGGATGATCTGGTGATAAAAGAGGTCGATTTTAATAAAAAACTGGCAGTAGTAGGTGATGTAAGATTAGATGACATAGGAGATAATGAGATACATGCATATGGAGAGCGGAAAAATGATTTTTCTTCTTGGCATTATACACCATTTTGCCCTTGGAATGAGATAGATGTATATGATAGCAGCGAGTGGAAACGAAAAATTGGAGGAATATCCTTTTATGATGCTTTTCTGCAAGGAAATTATACATACAGGATAGATCAAAAATATATAGATAACAAGAACGCAGTTTATGTGTTGCCGGGTAAGGCAGCGTTATACTTACACCAATGTTTTGGGTTTACATTTTACAATACAGGACAGCAGCACGACACGGAAGGAAAGGAACCTTCATTTGAACCATTCGAAATAGAAGAGGGCAAAAATATTGAGCAGGCAGTATTCAATAGGTATCATTACAGGTACAGGCCCCATGTGAAATACACTGGTTATAATGGAGGATTGGGAGCTACACAATACGTGTATGAGGATTATTCAGCAATCGTCACAGGCTTAGTACCCGAGTATATTCCCACAACAATTGATGTTAAGCTGGATGCACAACACCGGGTGTTAGCTGTTTCGCCACTTACAGTAGATGATGGCAGGTATCTATCCTATCAGTTTTGGGGTGGTGGAAGCAGTACCGTGGTATTACTAAGTGCCGCTAAAATCAAAATCCATCTTAACAAATCAAAAGATCCTAAACTATCAGAAAATGAAACATGGCTATTTGATTTAAGAAACCAGCCATCCTCTTTCGCAACGTTAGCAGAATATTTATGGGTTGAACAAGAAAATGTTGACTTTCTACCTGTAGCTGTGCATATCAACGGACAAGTCATTGTCTGCAAACAGCCTGATACAAAAATATCTTTTCAAAAGACTTTTTCAGATGAGGTTGTATCAAATGTCTTGTTTGAGGTGCATGTGGTTGACCCATTTAAGCACAACATCTTTCTAAGACATATAGAATTTAACAGGGAGTATATTGGTGAATGTGATTATACAAAAGAACAGGAGATAAACAGGGCGTTAGAGCTGATTAAACGAGTATTTACATTGGAGCACAGCTTATTGTTTATGTTTAATAACGAGATAGGATTACTATATGACGAAGGCTTATTACTGTGTTTAGAGGTCAGGCAGGATGTGCTGGAAGCAATCCACTATCTTAAGGAAATACAAACTGTTGTTGATAGCGCAACCTTTGATAGTTTATATACTTATTTACTTTCGGTGAGTGAATACCCTGAAATGGTAGAATACGCAATCCAGATGACCAGTCCTGATTTATATGATTTATATAAAAATAATGCAGAAGAAAGAGTGTACTATTACTATGAGTATGCTTCAGGTCGGGAATATAAGATGAAGGTAAGAGGATACGAAATAGGAATAGATAAAGTAAAAGGAAATCCAATAGCGATAATGAAAGGACGCTATAAAGGCGCAAAAGTGGAGGTTATTAGCGAGTTTCATATAGATAATCAGATAATGAGAGAAATGAATGTACTGGGTGGCAGTACACTTCTATTAAAAGAACTATATAACAATCCGGAATTATTATATGATATAATAAGAGAGGCGCAGATAAAAACAGAGTTTGATTTTGGAATTATAAGAATAAACGTAGAAGACATTGTGGGTCATTCCGGATATATAGAAATGCAGATGGTAAATCATATGTTTAACATTGTGCATAAAATTATAGAAGGCAGCATATTAGAGTATACAAAACATAACGATGACGAGGTCATAATAAGATATAAAATAGTTAGTGAACAATCAGGCACCAGGTTATTGTTTGATGCATTTGAGGTAAATGCTGAAGGAATACCAATATATGAGGTTGAATTACATAGATATTTATCGGCAGCAATAGAGCGGCTCAACTATGGCGACGAACACGCATTTATGAGCTTCGTGACAACAATAAGTGGTTATTTAAATGTTGCCACTAATACATCTAATCATATCAGTGAATTAATAAATAATATCAAAGACGATAATGAGGAAGGCTGGAAAGAAATAAGAGTGTCAATTAAAGCTACTGTATTCAAAAGACATGACGATATAGCTGATTTTAAAACAGATAAAGAGGAGATGTATTTAAGTTTTAATGATAATACCAAAGAGGTAAAATTAAATTCATTATACAGAAATTATGGGCGAAACGCTAGTAATAAGGGGTATGAGCATATGTATATGAAAATCGGTGGGCAATATGGAACCTATACCGATTATGCCCCATTAGACAACAGAGATATAGAAATAGCACCAGGCAGTTATTCCACATTAAATATCAGGAGAGTAAATTCCTTAGAAAGTAAGGTATATTTATTAAATAATGAGCGATATAAAGGAATTTCTGTAACGAGTGATAATACTTCGGATGTGGAAATAATTATACAAGGCAATGAACAATTCTATAGCATCAGTGGATTTAATTTATTTTTAGTTAGGCCAGGTGGTAAAGTGGCAATGCTGCCAGGAGTATTAAAACCTATGGATAAAAAAATTATTCTGAATGTAGATGGTCGTAAAAAGATTGATATCAGCGAAATCCATAAAAAGTTAAGGATGGTCGAATTTGACAGCAGGATTGTAAACGGAACATGTGAGATAGCTACAGCGGAATATGTGTTAGTAGTCAGCGAAAAAGGCGAGCGTATTGTCCTCAAGTTTGTAGACAGTATTGAAATAGACGAAAACAGCGATATCATATGGGAACCAAAGCCAAAAGTAATAAATTTATTGCCCCACTGACGAATACATTATTAATTTGAATTAACGGTAAAAAAATAGGACTTAAAAAAAAGGCTGTTAGCTCTAAAAAGATGAATAATCAAACCATTTGCAGCGAAAAAAGCTTGCATTTTAAATTTGAGTTTTTTCTATATTAATACAATTAAAATTAGTTGATATGATATGAATAATTGGAAAAAAGATATGCCTATTTAACAATAAAAAGAACTTAACTGATAAAGGACACTACATGAAAATGATAATGTAGAATATCTATAATTTTAAAATAAGATTATAAAATTTTTGATTTTGATATAAGAATAAATTGTTCAGGTTAGACATAGCAATTTTTCAAAAATTTAGGATTATGGGATTATAAAAGTAAAAATCCGTAAAATGTTTTTAATCAACATAATACGGATTTTTTATTGTAGCGAAGACGGGAATTGAACCCGTGACCTCAGGGTTATGAATCCTGCGCTCTAACCAACTGAGCTACCTCGCCGTTTTGGTGGTGCAAATATAGAAAATATTTACTTACCTCCAAAATTATTTTAATTTAAAATATTCCAAAACATCGCCTACATGCTCTGGTTTATTGATTATCTTATTGTTAGCATCTAAAATAAAATACGTTGGTGTAGCATGAACATTGTAGGTATCTGCATAACTGCTGTTCCATCCTCTTAATTCAGAATCATTCACCCATGGAAATGCACTTATCTTTTTAGTGTAAGAATCTTTGTCAACATCCAATGACAAGCCAATAACCTGGATATTTCTTGCTTTCAGATCATTGTATTTTGCCAATAGCTGCGGCAATTCACTTTCACAGTGAGAACAGGTCGATGACCAGAATACCACTACTTTTTTATCCGCTTTTATATCATGCAAAGTTTTAGCATTGGTATTAACGGGTGCCTGAAATACGTAATTAGGAAAAACAGCTCCAATCTCGACATTTGCATTAGATTTGAGGGTAGAAGCCAAACGGTCTGTTATAGTACACTTAAGATTTTTTGCAAGGCCAAGATATTTGTCTTTAAAATCCTGCATGTCGTACACATCAAAGATATCAATGAGCTCAGAAAGAACGGTTTGCCCTCTTGGAGTTTCTACTTTTAGCCTGTCCAGCAGTTTATCTACTGATGTACTCACATTGGTATTGCCTCCTGTATTAAGATATGAAACCAGGATGGGCCTTAATAAGGATGAAGCTTCAAGCATATCATTGGATTTATCAATAAAATTGATGATTTCGTCCTGACTTACCTTTTTAGAAGCATCATTAGAAAGGAATTTGCTGTAATTGGTATTGTAATAATAGATAAAAGGATGCTGAGCCTGGTCAATACCCCCGGAAGCTCCGCTAAGCCTGTTTATTTCAGTTCTAAGCGCCTTTCCGAAATCCGTATTATCTTTGTAATACTCCTTAATCTGTGATAGTGCCGGAAGTATAAGTTCCTTTTTTTGAGAACCTTCCTGCAGTTTACTCATGATATCGTTGGCTTCATCCAGATAAATGACATCTTTAATCTTATTACTTTGTGTCTCAAGCTTTACGCTCACATTTTTATTTTCTGAAATAAAATTAAATGTATTATTTGAATCAGGAAAATAAACTTTCATCATTCCCATATAGTTTTTGGGATACTTAAAGGTCCATGTATTATTTTTGCTTTTTTCTTTTGAAAAAATGATGTCTTTAGAACCATTTAAAGTATATAAAATAGCATTTTGCTCTTTGAACTCGGCAGGCGCCTGAATGCTAACGGTAAATTGAGCCTGTAATGAAAATGCAGCTATAACAGCTGGTAATGTAAAAATTTTTTTCATACGGTAAAAATAAAAAAACTCCCCGAGTAATCAGAGAGTTTAATAGTATTTTAATAAAAATTAAATTTTCTTAAGCATATATTTTTTGCTGAAAAAAAGTATTAAAATAATTGCAACAATAACCAGGATATATACATACATATCAACCGGTGAATCCGGAGCACCTGTTCCGTTCCCTTTGTTAGCATTACCACCTTCAGGACTAGGTGGCTGTGCATTTATCAAGAATGTGGAAAAGAGAAAAAAGGCTAACGCTAGTTTATTTATAGTTTTCATATATTCTATTTTAATATTTTTGCATTAACAATTTCTCCTTTATCAGAAACAACTTTTACAACATACGAGTTTTTAATTTTACCATCCAATTCGATAACAAAATCACGCGATGTATCTACTCCCTTTTTAGAGATTACCAATTTTCCACTCATATCGTAAACTTCAATATCTGCTTTCTTCCAGTTGGGATCAAACCTTACAAAATAATTTTCTATTGCCGGATTATAAATAACCAATGTTCTTACTGCTGTAGGTGTTTCGGTAGCTGCTAGTACAATATTACTAGGTTCTCCATAATATAGATCGTATTCATTACCTGCTACCGGAATAATATCACCCTGTTTAGCTTGTTGCACGGTTCCGTTTGGCGCTTTGTAGTAGAATCCAATCCCCGAAGACAGTGCATGAGTGCCATCCGCTATCGGTTCAGCATTTTCTTTAATCTCAAATTTATAAGACTTAACATTATCAGGATAATAATTAACAAGCTTTACATTTTTCCCTTTAAAATTGTTTTCATTCGCTTCATTAATATATAGCCAATAATTTAAGTAGTTATTATCATATCCACCGTTTATTGCTTCTTCAAAAGTTCCGATCATATTACTGCCAGCAGAAGCCTGAACTGTTGTGTCTATTGATGTCTGGTGACCTGTAACAGATGATGGAGATACTACATAATAGGTTCTGGATATTTCTTTACCATTAGCATCCAGCCCAATGATACCCAGCTGCTTCACCGTTCCGGTAGTATTTGTTTTAGCTGCTACAACACTATAATCGGTTGCTGCAGCTCTTACAGTTCCGCTAAATCTTCTAAGCGTATTAAAATCTAAAGTCTGGATTGTATTATCTCTGAGTTTCATTTTAAATGTCTGCATAGGCTTAATAATAAGCCCTACATCTCCTACCGGAATGCCCGTAGGGTGAAAGGTCTGTAACAAGGCACCTGTGGCATATGTTGCACCTGTAGGTAGGGTAACTATTGTTCCAGGATTGTATTCAATACCCCAAATGTTTGATACATTATTTCCGTCTGTTATACTTCCGTTCTCCACATACCCTATTCTGGATAAATCTAAATTGGTAAGAAATGGGTTTCCAAATTGGTAGTAATTTTTACCAAATGTTCCGGCCCATGGGCTGGTGGTAACCTCAAAATCATCCTCAACATAAGTGTTATATTTCTCATTATACACGTTCTTATTCGTACCATTAATTCCGAAGTTTACATTACCGCCATTCTGTAAAGTTACAGGGGCAGAAAGATTAGTATAGGGTTGTCCGTTAATTGTAAATACGGATCCTGTTGCAGTAGGTGCAATGGTTGTCAATGAAACCGGAGGAGCAGAAGTGTTCAAATCGTTATTTTTGGATTTTAACATATAATACTCTGTAGGATTATTTGTTACAGATGCAAGATTTGTAAAATGAATTGACACAGCATTTGTATTGTCCCATTTTAGAATCGGATTATCATATCTGCTGGTATTAAATGTTTTTCCAAATTCAGTTGATAAACTGCTTAAAGCCTTACCGGAAAACGGCATTGCAATTTGTTGAAAATAATTGGTACTGTTCCCATGCCTATCTGTGCGGAATTCTTTACTTACAATACCTGTAATATTTGATTGAGATAATCCATTAATGTAAAGCTGTCCATAAGTAGAAGAAGCATAGCTTCCTGGAGTATTAAGTCTGACAACGATGTTTCCACCGTCCGTTTTGTTGAAACCTCCTGTAGTGATTGTTTTAAACCCATCGCTAGATGAGCCTTCAATCATCATATTTCCGTGAAGATCTATTATGCCGGAACCTCGCGTCTGCAGTCCTCCGCCGGAGTATAACAGAGTGCCTTCACTCACGTACGTAGTAGCAGCATCATCTATGTGTACTAGAATATTCTGCGCCTGAACAGAATATATAGCTGCTAATAGACCAATAGCAAATAAATTTTTTCTCACTGTTGTAGTTATTTGTGTGTTAATACAACTGCAAAGTTATATTATTTTTAATAAAAAACAAAAATATTTTAATTTTTTACAAAAATGTTGTCTTCTGTTAGTATAATTTCTTTTTCTTCACCAATTGAAAACATGTAGTCCTCAAGAACTTTTTCGGTTGTTCCTCTCAACCCTCTTGCACCTAACCCTTTTTCGATAGTTTCTTCCACAATCTTTTCGATAGCGGCATCTGTAAAGGTAAGATCGGTACCATCCATTTTGAAAAGTTCTATAAACTGATTAACAATGGAATTTTTCGGTTCTTTCATAATCCTTACCATTGTTTCTTTTGTGAGCTTATCAAGATAAGTAATGATCGGGAATCTTCCCAAAAGCTCAGGAATTAATCCAAAAGAACGAAGGTCAATAGCATTAATGTTTGTTAAAACGTATTCATCTTCATTGGTGTTATTGATTTTTTCTGCACTGAAACCAATAGCCTGCTTATTCATTCTGCGTTCAATAATTTCTTTGATGCCATCAAATGCACCTCCCGCTATGAATAAGATATTCTGGGTATTTACCTGAATGTATTTCTGATCAGGATGCTTTCTTCCTCCCTGTGGCGGCACATTTACAATGCTGCCTTCAAGCAGTTTTAATAATCCCTGCTGAACGCCCTCTCCGGAAACGTCTCTTGTGATGCTCGGGTTATCAGATTTTCTTGCGATTTTATCTATTTCATCAATAAAAACAATTCCTCTCTCTGCTTTTTCTACATCATAATCTGCAACCATCAGAAGTCGGGAAAGAATACTTTCAACATCTTCACCTACATATCCTGCCTCCGTTAAAATGGTAGCATCAACAATACAGAAAGGAACGTTCAGTTCGCGTGCGATCGTTTTTGCCAGTAAGGTTTTTCCTGTTCCGGTTTCACCGATCATGATAATATTGGATTTCTCAAGCTCTACTTCACGATTTTCGTCCTGAGCATGAAGCAATCTTTTGTAATGATTATAAACGGCAATCGAAAGTTGCTTTTTGGCCTGATCCTGCCCGATAACATATTGATCCAAAAATCCTTTGATTTCTTTCGGCTTTTTAAGTTCTTCAATATTTTCAGCAGGAGAAAAGCCTGTTTTTACCGAACTGTCTTTCACAATGGCATGAGCCTGCTCGATACAGTTTTCACAAATAAAACCATTCTGACCGGAAATCAGCATCTGCACTTCATTTCTCTTTCTTCCGCAGAAAGAACATTGGTTTGAATTCATTATTATATATAGATATAAGTATAGATTAAAATAAACCCGTAAAAATTACGAGTTTACAGTTTTTAAGAATTGATAATAGAGTTCTGGATCTCAGTGTACTCCTCATTTGTTAATTTAAGTCTTTCATTTCTGAAATTCATATCTTCCACTTTATTAAGAGGAATCAGATGGATGTGGGCATGAGGTACTTCCAGTCCCACCACAGCGATCCCTACCCGTATGCAGGGAATTGCCGATTTTATTTTTTTAGCAACTTCCTGAGCAAATCCCCATAGATTTTTATATTCTTCACTTTCCAGATCAAAGATAAGGTCTACTTCTTTTTTAGGAACAACTAAAGCATGTCCTTTTACCAGAGGCATTGCATCCAGAAAAGCAATAAAGTTTTCATCTTCGGCAATTTTGTATGAGGGAATTTCGCCATTGATGATCTTTGTGAATATTGTGCTCATTTTCTAAAAGTTTACGTGTTAAAAATCGATAGATTAGAGGGTTATTTCTAATACTTCAAAAGAAAGTTTATTCCCATTAGGTAACGTGATATCCGCCGTTTCACCCACTGCTTTACCCAAAAGCCCTTTTGCAATTGGCGTATTTACAGAAATTTTGCCTGCTTTAAGATCACTTTCGTTATCAGGAACCAAAGTAAATACCTGTTCCTTATTGGTGGCGTTGTTCATTAATCTTACCGTTGTAAGGATAGAAACTTTTGAAGTATCCAGCTGACTTTCGTCTATGATCTTGGAAGTAGCAATAATATCTTTCAGCTTCGAAATTCTCATTTCAAGCATTCCCTGAGCTTCTTTAGCAGCATCGTATTCTGCATTTTCAGACAAATCTCCTTTATCTCTTGCTTCTGCAATCTGTTGGGTGATTTTTGGCCTTTCCACAGTTTCCAACTGTTCCAGCTCAGCTTTCATTTTGTCTAATCCCTCCTTTGTAACATAGCTTGCCATAATTTTCAAAATTTAGTTTTAGTATAAAAAAATAATCCGACATTTGCCGGACAATGTTTTCGAGTTGTAATCGTTTAATTTCTACAAATATATAAAAATTTAAATTGAAATGAAAAAAACTTTTTCAATATTATCCTTAATCACACTATTGATTTTCAGTAATTTAGCTATAAAATCATGTGGAAGTACCGAAGATACCGTAAGTTGCTTCCCGAATAATCCTATTAACGTCACGCTTAATCTCAATCTTCCCGCCTATTACCCGCTGAACCAGGTTGGAGGATGGGTATATATCAATGAACAACAATCCGGCACAAGAGGGCTCATTATCGTAAGAGCTTCCGATACAACATTTAAAGTATATGACCGCAATGCTCCGCATATCTGCCCCGACAGCAATACAACGCTGGAAGTTCAGGATAATATAAGAATTGTTTGCCCGAAAGACAATGCCCAATGGATTTTATTAACTGGGCAGCCTACTGCCGTAGCCAATGTGCAGCCTAAAACCTATCTTTACAATTATGATCCTGCCGGGAAAATTTTAAATATTACGTATTAATGAAAATCGTTATTCAAAGAGTTTCGGAATCCTATGTAAAAGTGGACGGAAGCATTGTAGGGGAAATCGGAAAAGGACTTATGCTTCTTATTGGCATTGATGAAAACGATACGGAAGCCGATGCAGACTGGCTCGTGCAGAAGATTCTTAATTTAAGGATTTTCGGGGATGATGAAGGAAAACTTAATCTTTCCGTTCAGGATATTAAAGGTGAAATTCTCTGCATCAGTCAATTCACCTTAATAGCCGATTACAAAAAAGGAAACCGCCCTTCTTTCATTAAAGCGGCAAAACCTGATCAAGCGATTCCGTTGTTTGATTATTTTAAAAAAGAAATCTCAAAATCCGGGCTGAAAACCGAGAGTGGCATCTTCGGTGCCGACATGAAAGTTTCGTTAATTAACGACGGACCCGTTACAATTGTGATGGATTCCGTTACAAAAGCTTAAATTCGCAGAAAATATATTTTACAATATCAATGAAAAAAACATTATTTACGTTAGTTCTTTTAACAGGAGCACCACTTGCATTCGCTCAGAAATCGTATACTGATGAGCAAAAAGCCTCTTATTATATCGGGCAGGACATTGCCGAAAACATGAAAAAACAAGGCTTCCCGGCAGATCCTGAATTACTGGCGCAGGGATTCAAAGATGCATTCGGAGAAAAGGCAAGCTTATTTCCTAAAGAAGAAATGGCTAGTTTCATGCAGAACTTTATGCAGAAGCAGAATGAAAAGAAGCAGGCTGAAGCCAAATTAAAAGCCGAAGAAAACAAAAAGAAGGGTGCAGAATTTTTAGCGAAAAACAAGCTGAACAAAAATATCAAAACTACGGCAAGCGGTTTACAATACGAAGTTCTGAAAGAGGGCGACGGAAAGACAAAACCAACCGCTACGAGCACTGCGAACGTAATGTATACCGGTAAACTGATGGACGGAACGGTATTCGATTCTACGGATAAAAACGGTGGAAAACCTGTCGAACTTAACATTTCAGGAGTAATTAAAGGATGGACGGAAGGAATTCAGCTGATGTCCAAAGGCGCAAAATACAGATTCTATATTCCCGCCGATCTTGCTTACGGAGATAATGGTGCCGGCGGCGTAATTCCTCCGGGAGCAACACTAATTTTCGATGTTGAGCTGGTAGATTTTAAATAATTATTTTCCACATACCATATAAAAACGTCTTTCATTGCTGAAAGACGTTTTTCTAATAAACTTTTATAAAAAAACTAATTCGCAGGGATACTGCTGAAATTAAGTGCTATTCTAAGGTTCATATCAGAACTGGTTTGATTTTTAAGTTCATACACCGTTCTTACGGTAACTCCTGTGCTTTTCACCACTTCATCAAGAAATCCTGAGTTTTCCAGATCAAGAGTAAGGCTTGAAGCATCTGTGGAAATATTTGTTCTTGAAGCGACAAGCCTCTCACCTGTTCCGCTGGAAGAAATATATACTTTAATCGATTTGAATGCGCTTAGATTTCCTCCTGATGGCGATACTACCGAAACTTTGGCATCGGAAATTCTTACGTCTTTAATTTTTGCATTGTTATTACCTCCGAACCAAGTCTGTACATTGGATGCTGTAGCGGTAGAAGAAACTTCTTTATCTGCAGGAACGCCGGTTGAAATCAAAACATTAGCTGTATAAGGAAATGTATTCTGAACCAACGACTGCACGGTGCCGCAGCTTACCAGAGCCGCTGAGGCAACTGCCGCTGTCAAAATGATATTTTTCATAATGATAAAATTTAAAGTGATGGTAGCAGAAATTATACCAAATCGTTGAATCATTCTATACTCACGGTGAAGCTTCCTTTTGTATTTCCTGAAGCCATATTGCTTTTCCCGATAATGAGCCATACTTCGCCTTTTTCTTTCAGGTCGTAGGTAAGATCCCTCCCAAAAGGCCCATCATAATCGCCATTGGGTAATTTTATCTGGTTGAATCGAATATTAAAGTCCTTTTCTTTTGTTGAAATTTTAGCTTTTATTTCAGGATTTTTAAAATCGGTTATTTTAAGCACCAGTTCTTCATTTTCATTGGTAAATTCTTCACCTAAAGTTATTGGCAAATGCTCACCATCAACCATTCTTATAATCTGTCCATTTTTTACTTCGCGCATCACCCCTGTACGCAGAACCTCTTTCGTTTTCGGTGCATTATTGATGATAGAATCTTTCATCCTTACGTCAGCAGAATCTGTTTTTTCTAAGGTAGTGGGTTGTTGCACTGCTGCCAATGAATCAGTATTCTGCGTTTCCGTAACAGAGGATTCTTTTTTACATGATATGATAAGAAGAGGGATAAGCAAAAATAATTTTTTCATAATACCTATTTTGAAATTGTAACGCCTGTTGGCCTTTTTTAAAGTTTATTGAGAAGCGAAAATTGTTCCATTATACTATTTTTGATGGTCTCTTTCTTTGAATGGACGAAAACCTCACAGGTTTTTGAAACCTGTGAGGTTTACCTGTTACTAACTTTCGGTTAAAACGGCTTCTTTGTTAAGATTTTTTACAGACTTCATCATGAAATACATAAAATTGAGCATCACTCCCATAAAGACGGTTACACCCCAAGTTTTTGTATAATCCATCGGATAGGCAATTCTTACCAGAATATCGTTAAAAAGACCAAAAGGATTACTTATCACATCCCAGCTGTTCCACCGCAGAAATCTGCCCAAATAAACTCCAAAGCTGGCAATGAATAAAAATGAAGCTGTAATAATGCTAATGACTGATTTTTTAAAATAATGTGACAGTAATTTCTCAAGGTCCAGCAAACTCACAAATCCACAAAACAAGCCGGTCCACGCATATGAAAGAATCACAACCAAATCGTACCATATCGGTATAGCAGTTCTGTGCTTCAGATGAAAAAGATCAGTAAGAATGTACGGTGAATTTGGAAAAAATAAAATCCACACCGTTATTGCAATGACAAGAGACCGCTTACTTCTGGTTTTAAAAATCATTAAAAGGCTACTGATAACGAAGGGAATCCATGCCAGAAATAAATTCCAGTTGAGAAACAGAAACACTTTCGTTTCGCTTATATAATATCTGAATACCGAAAGACTGAAGCAAAACAATGTCATCGAAATCAACAAAAGAGTTATTTCAAATCTTCCGCTTTCTTTTAATTTTCTAAACATTTTAAATTGATTATAATTAAAGTTTTTATAGACAATTAAACCTCACAGGTTTTTGAAACCTGTGAGGTTTGAAAAACGATAAACTTATTTCAAATTCTGATAATACAGAACTTTAGAAAGAAACTTTTCATTTTGCTGAAATTTCACTCTTTCCAATTCCAGAACCTCAGATTTTAGCTGGTAATCCCGGTTTTCTTCAGCATATTTCAGCAGCTGCTTTTCACTGAAGTTGATTTCTTTTACGTGATATGCTGCATCGAAATCATTGCGTTTCATATTTTCGGAAGTGATGATCCCGCCCCAGCTGACGTAGCTGCAAACCAGAATTACCCCGTAAACATACCAAGCCATCGTGTTGAAAAGAAAAATATTTCTTTTTTGTTTCTGAATCTTAATAAATGTGATGATCAATCCTATTAACGCTAAAATCAAAAATGCATACACGCCGAGCCTTTTATAGGTAAAACCATAATTCATCATATATTCTGAGTTTTTAACCATAGCTGAAATAACAAGAACGGCATTCAGTAAAATCCAGACTTTAGCAAGTGCTTTCAGAAGTCCCACCTTCGGATCAAAATTAAAATTGGATTTAAAGTAAAACATGATGACCACAATCGACATAATAATGGACATGATCACCGCATTTACTCTTTCGTGCGTTTCTTCAGAAAGCTTTACAGGAGTTTTCACCTGCTCATAAAACTGTTCATAATTGTAGGTAGCGATAAAAAATATCAGCAAAATATTCAAAGCAAATAAAGAAATAATACCACTCATCCTTTCCGCATCCAGGTCAAGGAAAGAATAGGTTGCTTTTTGAATTTTATCTTTTTCTCCAAAGTTGTTATCCAAAAGCCTGTTGCTTTTATAAATAAATCTTTCAACCGCAAAATTCCAGTAATTGAAGGCAATAAAAAATCCTAAAACAATCATGGCAAAAAGCTGCCAGAAATTAAGATCAAGTTCAATATTCGTGAATAAATTAGCAAAATGATCGCTTCCTGCAGAATAAATTCCAAAGAAAACAGAGATCAAAATTAAAGGAATTATTACAAAAGCCAGCGCTTTCTGCCAGAGACCGGAAACGTTTCTTTTGGGAAGCCAGGCATCAAAATTTAAAATCCTGAAAAACTCTGTAAAACAGTTGGTCACAAATACCGGAATAAGCAAAAGAATTTTCATCCTGCGGTTTCTGGAACGAAATCCTAGGAGCAAAAGCGAAGATGCCACAGCCAAAAAAGAGGGAAAATCTCCATACCAGGCGAAAGCAATGCTCGAAAGAATGCTTGTTACAAACAGAAAAACAAATATTCCGGTTCTGTTTCTTCCTGGAGTTCTGAAGAAAGTGAGTATGGCATAGATAATTCCGATAATTCCGAGATTAAGGCCAACATTCTGGTCATAGAATACAATAACAAAAAGCAGTGTCGTGAGAAATATATAGTGATGTGTTTTCATAGTGTAGTTTTAGTATAGTACAGTAGTGTTTTTCTGCTGAATAAAATCTTTCAGGTGCTCAAAATTTTGCCAAAGCAGCGCTTCGAAATCCCATTGGTGAAAAGGCCGCATGCTTTGTCCTTTTTTATAAGCTTTGATGTAAATTTTATAATATTCGGGTAAAATGATGCTTCCTAAAACAATAGCCGCTAAAAGATGAGCATTCAGTTTTCCGTTTCCCAGAAGCAGGAACTGCATGGCGATTTCGTCCTCGAAATTGGTTCCGCAACCTGTAATAAGATGATGAACATCGTGGTTTTCCATTTTCGGGATCATAGTGAAGCCGTGTCTTTTATAAAACTCACCCAGCTTTCTGCCTAGAGAATCTTCCTGAAACTCTAGTAATTGTTTTTCGGTAAACTGCCACTGCCTTTTCTTTTTCTTAAAATAGGTTCTGTAGAGCTTCTGGGTTTTGTTGTAGACGAACAGAAGAAATTGTACGCGTATTTTTTTCATAGTTATGGGTTTAAAAAATTTGTGGAAACCAGTTGAATTCCTATAAAAATATAGATGATTGCTATTGGAACATTAATTAACATAATTGCTGAAGACTTCAGACATGCATCAAGTTTGCTGTTATAAATAATGCCATACGTAATGAGAATAAATATTGCTGAAAGATTAATTAAAAATGCCCACTGAAGCAACAGGAATCCACTATTTACAAAGAAATCATTTTGAGTAAAAATATAGCCGAATAGGCAAATGTTTCCTGATAAAAGTGAAGTCCAAAACAGAGTTTTTCCGACGGTTATGATTGTTTTTTCGCTCATATTGTTCAATTCAATCTACTTTTAAATAATAATGATTCATATCTGCGTTCAAAATAATTTTTGGTTTTTCAAAAAGTTTATTCGAAAAATAAGTGTTATATAATGCTGGTTCTCCATAACTTATATAATGCAATATAATTGTGGAAACAAGCCCATTACTTACCTCAAACCGTCCTTTCCCATAAAATTCACTTTCAAAATGTCCATCACGAAATAAAATTAAAGTATCAGATTCATGAGGAGTCTCAACACAACAGATAGGATTTTCGTAATTATAATTGGCATACCTTCCGTAAAGTTCTTTTTCTTTTAAAGGAAAATTTATATTTAAAATGATAATTACAAAGATTCCCAAAACTGCAACTGATATTATTCGCTTTATCATTTATCAATTAGCTACCCGCGAACGGAGTCCCGAAAATTCCCACAGCCAGCTCAATCCACACCAACGCCAACAGCAATAAAATAAGGAAGCAGATGATCAGCTTAGTAAGCAATGGCTTTTTTGACCGGATAACCAGATTGATAAAGAATGCAGTTCCGAAGAGTAAAATTGCGGCAATGCCAAAATCCGAAGGCGACCAGTTCCAGCCTTCTACAAAGAGATTTGCGAAAAAAGCGGTGACCATTAATAAAGTGGGTACACCGAAAATGATTGTTGTTTTTTGTTTTTCTAAAGTCATGATATATTATTTTAATTTTTAAAAGTACTTTGTATTTCAAAGTTAAATAGTAAAAAAAATTTAAGCTTATTTTCCTAATAATTTTTCCAAAGCATTGATATGCTCGGTAAACGCTTCTCTCCCACTTTGTGTAACACGATAAGAAGTTTTCGGTTTCTTTCCTACAAATTCTTTTTTTACTTCAATGTAACCGGATTTTTCAAGGGCATTGCTGTGGCTCGCCATATTTCCATCTGTTATTTCAAGCAGGCTTTTCATTTCAGAGAAATCAACCCAGTCGTTGACCATAAGAACAGACATAATGCCCAATCTTACCCGACTTTCAAATTCTTTATTGAGTTGATTTATATTTATCATTTTTTTAATTTTGTTTTGAGAAACATTGTCTGCCAATTGCTCCTCCTCCGTATTCTAAAGCCAGCTTATAATTTACAAGGATATAGGTACATCCATCATTAAACAAACTCCTGTCAGTTTCATTTTTTTGAAAAACATTAAAAGAGTACATTCCCATACCGTATCTCTTAAATCCTATTTTAATAGGCTCACCATCCTCAATTGAGATACAATTGGCTTCATCAAGTCGATTCTTTAATTCATCTACCTGATCTTCACTCCAGTTTAAATCTTTTTTAAACTCCTGCTGATAAAGGCTTTTAACATTAATATCCCAACCCTGATAGCTCTTCTTAGCTGTATCAGAAGGGACAATTACTAATCTCTCAAGGATTTTGTCATTCTTAAATTCAATCGCCACATTTTTATCTTTAGGCTTTATCTGATTAAAATACTTAATAAGATCATCAATTTCTTTTTCCTTGTCATTATATTCAGTTTTAAGTTCATCTATAGAGTAATCTCTTTCAAAAATTCCCCCAAATACAGAGGCAATTGAGATAACCATATATAGAAAACAAATCATTAGAAGCCCCATAATAGTGGTAAAACCAATTAAAATATACTTAAAAACTGGTGACATTTTATTTATACTTTCTATGCATTATCAACCCATACACAACATGCAGAGCCCCGAAACCAATCGCCCAGAAAAGCAGTCCCCACCCTAAAAAGAATAAGGAAATCAATCCTAAAATAATCTGGCAATATCCTAAATATTTTATATCTGTCAAGGTATATCTTTCCGCACTTACCAACGCAAGACCATAAAAGATAAGTGTTGCCGGAGCAATAAATACAAAAAGATGATGATAGAGAAGTCCCAGACAAAAGAAACCTCCCGTGACCAAAGGAATAGCGAAGGTAACCAAAAGTCTTCTTGTTGTAGCATCCCAGATCTTTAATCCTTTTCTTTTACTTTTGTTGGCCGTAAAAATATATCCGCTGAAAAGCGCAACTATCAGAATTGCAATCCCGATGGTTACCAGTTCTTTCACCAGAGAGGGTCCGAAAACATTTCGCTTCCCATCAAAATAATCAATCCCTTCTCTCTGAAATACAAAATAAACATACACGGCTCCGGCAATTGCAGCCAATCCTGCAACAACTCCGGACAAACCGCTCAAAGAAATAAACCGTGAAGAACGCTCCATCATGGTGCGAATATGTGATAAGTCTTCGTGATAGTTTTTCGATTCCATAAAAAGAACTTTGAATTACAAAGTTATAATTTATTTTTAATCTTACAAATGTTTTTTGAAAAAAATAAAAACCGCTGGATATCCAACGGTTGATACTGTATTAAATTGAATTATTTCGCTCTCAATCTTTCCTTAATCGCTCCGATATTTTTCTTTGCGGAATCTTCCAGGATCAGGCTGGCGCTCATATGAATTCTTGCAGGCATCAGTTCGTTAAAATGATCGGTGCCTTCCCACGAAACTTTTTTGATCAATGCTAAAGCATCACTGCTTCTGGATGCTAGTGTCTCAAGGAACTTTTCCAGCTCCGAATCCATTTCTTCAATGGTTTCTGAAACGGAATGATAAATATTGTGCTGTTCCGCCCATTCTGCCGATCTGAAATCCGCATCGATAGCCATTGCCGAAAATTGCGACTTGCCGATTTTTCTTTCCACGTAAGGTCCGATTACGAAAGGCCCAATTCCCAGATTTATTTCTGTTAAAGCCAAGGCAGCATCTTTTACGGCAAAACAATAATCTGCTCCGCAGGCAATACCTACTCCCCCACCTGTTGTTTTTCCCTGAACTCTTACGACTACAATTTTACCGCAGTTTCTCATCGCATTGAGAACCTTGGCAAAACCTCCGAAAAACTTCGTTGATTTTTCAAGTTCTTCAATTTCCAGCAGTTCATCAAAGCTTGCTCCGGCACAGAACGCCTTAGTGCCCTCACTTTTGATGAGAATTGCTTTCACCTCAACTTTTGCACCTTCATCAAGAATGGTTTGTGCCAGTTTTTCAAGGATTACTCCCGGAAGAGAATTGCTTTTCGGGGTTCCGAAAGTGATTTCGGCAATATTGTTTTTAAGTTCTGATATTACGAATTCGTTCATTTTTTAATTTAAATTGAATAAAAGCAAAAATACTAAATACAAAGTGTTTTAAGAAAATAAACTTGACTAAAAGTCTATAGACGCCTTATTAATCAAACACTTTAATTTAATTATCATCTTATATATTTATTGATATATAATCATCAAAATAAAGATGCAAATATATATGTACCACATTATATAAATTAATAAATAATTTATTTATTTTTGCCGAAAATTTAATACTTTTCTATTATCCGTATAAATACGTAATGCGTAATTTAGTATTTTTCACTCTATAATAGAATATGTGATTGTTGTTACTTTGAACTCAAAATAATGTACAATATTTAAATAAAGGCGGAACCGAAAAACCTGAACAGAGTAGGAATTTGAACTAAAAATTAATAATCATAGATAAACAATTCATGAGAATAGTAAAATCACACGGATTCAATTTCCCAATATCGTGATATACAATGGATTATCAAATGCAAGTGCTGTAATTCCAATACGGATTAATAGAACTTTATTGTCAGAATCTGCTTAACGATAATACCCACTTTATTATAATCATTTACCATTTAAATACATTATCAACCTTAAATTTAAAATTATGAAAAGTACTTTACTTTCTACCCTTTGTGGTCTTTTTGTTTCAATGCTTACATTTGGACAAACCAGTACAGAACAATTTGAGACAGAATCTAACGGCAGCTCAAGCTTCACGGATAACGGAGTGATCTTTAATATTCTGTCTGTAGTAAATTCTTATAAGGTATCTGCAGCAAGTCCAAGTGCAGGATGGAACGGAACTTCTGTCGACAACAGGTTCATTGATAATTCCGGAACGGGAAACCAGTCTGCAGGAACATCATTCAGTATTAAAACGACTTCAAACCTTTTTAAAGTAAACAGATTCTGGGTTTCTGCAGCAGCTGCAAATGGCACATTGGGTGTAGCCGGTACTATTACTGTTACAGGAAAATTGTCTGGAGTAACGAAATTTACACAGACTAAAACCACTGGTTTTAACGGAACAACGGCTGTTACCAATGGTTATACTTTAATTGACATGACCAATCTTAACGGCCAAAATTACAGTAATATTGTCATCGACCAGCTGCAAATTACTGCGGGAGGAAACTTCCAATATCTTAAATTTGATGCCTTTACATGGGTGAAAGATGCTGGAATTGTTTTGGCGGCGAACGATGTGAAAGCTACTAAAAAAGAGAATAATGTTTACCCAAATCCAACAACCGGTCCTCTTACAATTAAAACTACAGAAAATACAAAATTTGAAGTATACAGCGAATCCGGACAAATTGTAAAAACAATCGAAGCTAAAAAAGGATTAAATGAAGCAGATATCACTGAATTACCAAAAGGTGTATACATGGTGAAATCTTCATCAGAGGTTTACAAAATTATCAAACAATAAGAACTTATCATCAAACAACTAATAACCAAAACCTATCTGATAAATAAACTTATTGTGTGACGATTCTAATGCATAAGTGTGATAAAAATTCCCCGAAGTTTTCGGGGAATTTTATTTTTTTAAGGCTAAAATATATTTATCAATATAGAGTTGTTTATCCTTAGATTTATACTGCTGAATATACCTCGGATGCTCCAGAACGGTCATTTTATCAAAAAGGCATGCTTCCTGATTGAGCTTAGTAATAAAATCTGCATTTTTCTTTCCCATTATAAAAACTTCGGACGTATCTAGGTTAAGGCTGATGTGTTTTTTTAAAGAATCGATCATAAAATCTTTTACATCATTGAATAATGCTTTGTCGTCATAATAATTCGCATTGATCCAGCTTCCTTTCGACTTTCTGACAATGGCCAGCGGAAAAGGTGAATTGATATATACTTCTCTGTAAAATTCTTCCGCTCCACCATATTCTGCAATCATATCATACACAAATACCGATGAAACTTCATGGGTATACGCTGAGGTCATTGAAATCCCACAGACACTTTCCAGGCGTTTGGTATCGGTAAAGGGCACTCCGGTAACTCCGGCTCCATGGCGGCTGGGATTTATTCCTATCAAAAATTTCCGTTTATTAGAATCGTTATAATATTTGTGATAAAACTTTTCCATCACAACCAACGTTTCAGGATTGTTTAAATAAGGGTTTAAAACCTGAAAATCACCGGGAAGACTACCTTCATATTTCAGATTCAGGTTAAAACTTACAACTTGTTCGGCGAAGGTGTTCATTATTTCTAATACTCTAAAGGTTTATATCTTCTGAAAGTTTTATAAAAGTCATCATCATTTCCGGTAAATTTCCTTTTTTCAATCACTCTGAATTTTCCTGAAGAATCTTTTTCTTCTACTACAATTGTATCTGATACATCAACTCTCGCAAACTCATCCAAAGAATCACTTTTAATTTTGAGAAAACTTGTTATCGTAGATCCTGTAAGAATCAAAGAATTTATACATTTTAAATCTGAATTATAGCTCAGGTTCGGATAATGATCTGAATTTTTAATATAGATAAATTCCTTGCTTTTAGGATCATAAATAAATAATTTCCGGATCGTATTTCCACCTCTTCCTGCTATTCCGCTTTGATACATGAGATCTTTAAAACCGTCGCCATTGAAATCTGAAATTTCAGCATTTATTCCTGTAAGACCATCTTTATCGAAATAAAACTTTTGCATAGATTTCCAAGTTTTTCCTACATTCTTCTGTTTTTTATAGTTCCAAATACTGTCTTGCCTATAAAAATTCAGAACTACAATATTATCTTCTCTTTTATCATTTCGGAAGTTTTCAACAGCAATTTTCGTTATTCCTTTCTCTCCTATATTTAAACTATCTATAAACTTTTCGCTAGAAAAATATACATCAGAACTCTTTTCTTTTTCTTTTAAACAAGAATTAAAAATAATATAAATAAATGATGCTAAAAAAATAGGTCTTAAAAGTTTCATAGTAAAAAATCCCTTCCAGGACAATGACTGAAAGGGATTATAAATTTATTAAATTAAATCAATCCAAACTGCTCAAAATGATGTGTAAAATGTTTTCTGTGCATCAGTTCCCACATTTCCTTATTCAGTTTACCGAATACGAAATTCATATGCTCTGCCTGTGGATTTTCTTTATAATAGATTATGAATCTTTTAAGATTATCCATAAATGACTGCTTGGCAATTTCAAGGTTTTTATGTCTCAACTCCAAAAGTTTTTCATCTTCCGCCAAAAACGGAGCAGGGAAATCTTTCGGCATCTTTCGGTGATTATAAAGGGAATCCTGCCATTTTTCCAGCTGCTCCTCAGGAGTAAAACATTTATCTGCTTCAGGTTCGCCGAGACTTACCAAAACACCATGCTCTAAATGTTCTATCATTTGCTGAGGAGACATTTTACCCCAATCTGGCTGAGTAGATTCTGTTAAACCATTCAGTGCTTTTTGAATATTTTTCAGATTCAGATCAATAAACGGAGACTGTTTCGCAACCAACGTTAAAATTGTCGCTACACAGACGATCTCATCTCTCTGATTTACCACCTCAACCAGCCATTTTACCACTCCGGAAGGAATATTTCTCCCTTTTACGCCTCGGTTAATTTTTTCTTTGGCCGTTAAATATACCGTAATCGTATCACCTGCGTACACAGGTTTAAAGAATGAACAGTTTTCCAGTCCGTAATTGGCGATAACCGGTCCTTTTTTACCTGAAACAAACAATCCTGCCGCTGCAGAAAGGATAAAGTATCCGTGGGCAACCGTTTTATCAAAAATAGTTCCCGTTAGGCTTGTAGCATCAGTGTGCGCATAAAAATGATCCCAAGAAACATTAGAGAAGTTAACAATATCTGCATCTGTCACAGTTCTTCCCGCCGTTTCCAGAGAATCTCCCACTTCTACTTCTTCAAAATATTTCCGGAACGGATGCTTGTCCGAATATTTTTTCTCAGCACCTTGCTGATATACTTTTGTAATTGCCGTCAGAATATCCGGTGAACCCTGAATGGCTGTTTTCTGAAGGAAGAAATGAAGACCGTTGAGTCCACCCATTTCCTCACCTCCTCCTGCTCTTCCGGGACCGCCATGCATCAATGTAGGAAGCGGTGATCCGTGACCGGTGCTTTCTTTTGCATTATCTCTGTTCAGCACAAAAATCCTTCCGTGGTGTGAGGCCATTTTCCATGATGTTTCTGCCACAAACTGATCGTCATAAGAAACAATAGATCCCACCAAACTTCCTTTTCCTCTTTTTGCAAGTGCTGCAGCTTCTTCCGCATCTTTGTAAGGCATCAGGGTAGAGACAGGTCCAAAAGCTTCCACATCATGAGAGATGTTTTTCTCGAAAGGTCTGTCATTTAGGAATAATTTCGGGCTCATAAATGCTCCGTTCTCATAATCGGCATCTACCAGTTCGTGCTGACCATCATAGATAAGCTCGGTTTCTGCTTTCAGCATGTCTATTTTTCTTAATACTTCCTCGTACTGCTGTTTTCCTACCAAAGATCCCATTCTTGTTTCCCTGCTCAGAGGATTGCCGATTTTGGTTTGGTCTAAAGCTTTCGATAAAGCCTGCTGAACGTCTCCGATAAGATGTTCCGGAACGATAATTCTACGGATAGCCGTACATTTTTGCCCGGCTTTTGTGGTCATTTCGTTACGGACTTCCTTAATGAATAAATCAAATTCCGGCGTGCCTGGTTTTGCTTCAAGTCCTAAGATGGAACAATTCAAAGAATCAGCTTCCATATTAAAACGAACGGCATTCCCGGCAACTGAAGATAAAGATTTTAATTTTCTCCCCGTGGTTGCAGAACCTGTAAACAGTACGGAATCTCCATCCTGAACATAATCCAGGATATTTCCGGGTTCACCGCAAACCAGCTGAACCGCTCCTTCAGGAAGAATTCCGCTTTCGATCATATCCTGAAAAACAGCATTCGTTAAATATGAACCGAACGGTGAAGGTTTCACAATTGACGGAACACCCGCCAATAAAGACGTTGAAAGCTTTTCCAACATTCCCCAAACCGGAAAATTGTATGCATTAATCTGAATGGAAACCCCTTCACTAGGCGTTAAAATATGGGTCCCGAGGTGCGTTCCGTTGGCCGAGATTTTCTGAGTGTCTCCATCTACCCAAAACGGGGTATTGGGAAGCATTCTTTTTGCCAATCCCGAATACGTAAAGAATGTGCCGAAACCTCCTTCAATATCTACCCACGAATCTATATGGGTCGCTCCGGTTTTGTATGATAATTCGTAATATTTTTTCTTTCTTTCTAAAAGATAAAGCGCTACTTTTTTCAGCATTTCTCCACGGTCATAGAACGTCATGGATGAAAGGTTTTTGTAGCCTATTGTTCTACCGTAATCAAGAGCCTGCTCAAAATTAAGCCCTTCCGTATCGGAAACAGCAACCTGCTCTCCCGTTACCGCATTGTACAAAGGAATTCCATTGCCGGAACCTTCGATCCATTCGCCGTAGATATAGTTTTTTAATTTTTCCATATAATAATTTAATTTAACAATGTATCAATTTAACAGTTTACCAATGATTGTTATACTGATACATTTTTAGATTGCTACATTTTTAATTTTTAGGTTCCTGATACGGAAATATTTAAACGTTGAACATATTGCCCATAAAGTGAAATTGTATTTTCTAAGTATTTTCTAGGCCTTCCCGACATTGAAACTTTAAATTTTTCTAAGTAAAGGTTCATCTTATCCACTTCATCATAAATTAAAAAAGGAAAATAACGTAAATTTAAATGAGTGATTTTACCCGATTTTAGTGGAGTTTGAATTTCGAAAACATATTCCTCAATATCTTGAAATAAATTATACTCCTGGATAAAAGCATCAATTGAATTATGAGCAACGACTCCAAAATAATCCACATCCTCTTGTAATAAAAATGCATCTATAAGTGGCTGTCCAAAAAATATTTGTTTAACCGAATCTATACTTATATCACCATAAGCTATAGCTCCTTTTATAGGAATTTCTTTTTCTATAATTTGCGAAAAGAACCAATTAACTGATTGTATAAATATTTTGAATGATTCAACTGTATTATTTTTAGAAAAAATAACTATTGAATCAGAGAAAGTAACAACTTCAAGAGGTTTTATTCCATCATTAGAAAATTCTTTGTCAATAATGTTTGGATTTAACCCATCTTTAAGATTAGAAATCTCATTCAACTTTTCAAAAATAGTCTCATGTGTATTTCTTAAAACCAAGTCTTTAAAGCCTAAAATATCAAAAAAAGCTACAAATCGTTTATTGGTTACCAACCATTCCTCAGTATCAGTATAACCTTTTATACTATTAAGTAAATCTGTATGTGCCTTGCTTAAAAAATTAAGAGTAATTGTTGCCATATTAGTTATTATGTTAATTTTTATAAGGAAATAACTTTGCCAAACCTTCATACAAACTTCTGTGAAGAATGGTTGCATGATTGTCTGTTTCCATCATTTTATATTCTAAAGTCCAGTTTTTTTTATTGGCTTTTTTCAAAACATCAAAGAAATCTTCTGCATCTTTTACCATTACAGGATGTTCTCCTTTTCCAACGGAAATGTAAATAAATTTTTTAGTATCCTTAATGTTAGATAATAATTGAGGAGCCTGTCTTAGAAGACTTTCATCATCCCACCACAAACTTGGACTGATAATAAAGTAATTATTGAACAGTTCAGGCTTTTTCAACAAAATTTCGGTTGCTAAAAGTCCGCCGAGCGATTGTCCGAACAGGTATTTATCCGTTGTTTCAAACTGACTTTCAATATAAGGTTTTAGTTCTTTTTCCAAAAAACTGATGAATTTATCGGAATGTCCCGTTGTAGGATAATCTTTTTGTAAATCTTTTAAATCGGTATGAAAAGTGAAGTCTCTTTTTCTGTCAATATTGGCAATCCCCACAACGATCGTTTCCGGCATAGAATACATCTGATTAAAGAACTGAACCAAACCGGTCACATGAATAAAATCTTCATTCATGCTTCCGTCCAAAAGATAGATAACCGGGTAAGATTTTGTTTTGTCGAAATTTTGCGGAAGATAGATATTTAAAGTTCTTTCTTCATTTAAAATTTTTGATTGTATGGTTCTGATTTCTCCGATAGTCAATGGCTTTACTTTTTCAGTCTGGGCGAAAACCAGAGATTGAAACGTAAATAAAAGACTGCAGAAAATAATTATATTATTGATCACTACTTTTCTTTGTTACTATTTTAACTTATCATTCAAACCTCATAGGTTTTTGAAACCTATGAGGTTTTGGCTCAACTTTAATTTATTCAATTTGTAGAAAATCATATTCTATATTTGATTTATGATATTCTATAAAATTATCAACTGTTTCAAAATACTGCATCATTTCAGTTCTTTCAATTTGGCTTTCTTTGGTCAAATTAATATAAGAATTATAAGATGAATATTTCCACTCGCCAATATCTTCAACAAATCCATGATTGACAGGATTATTATGGATATAGTGAAGTAATTTAATCAAATACTTTTCGTCATTCACTCTCTTCCTTTTTAAATAATCAAGAAACAAAGAACCTTTTCGGTTATATCTTTTATTATAAGCTTTTGCATACCCGTTCAATAAATTACTAAACTGCTTCATTAAATATTTATGCCCATCTTCACTAAGAACATCATCAAGATTTTTAAATCTTAACAATAAATGAAAATGATTCGGCAATAAACAGTATGCATATATTTCAGCTATCGGAATAATATATTTTATAAGCTTTTCTAAAAAATATTTATAATTCTCTTCTTCTCTGAAAATTAAATCTTTTGCATTTGCATGAGTGTAGATATGATATACATATCCACATTCAAAATTTTCTGTATTTGACATTTATTTTTCTTCATTTGTGTGTTTTGATATTCAAACCTCATAGGTTTTCGAAACCTATGAGGTTTATTTGAGGTTTATTTAAGTATAGGATAGCTATTTCACATCATCCCAAATGCTGTAATCCACAACTTTTGTTGGGATCTGCTGAACATATTCAGTAAAAGGTTCACAGGGAAGAATAGCATCTTTTCCTTCTCTTGCCAATTCCTGGTACAGCTTTGTTCCTTCTGTTTTCCATTTGATCATTTCATCAGAAACGTCACGGATAATTTTTGCGGGACTTCCAACAATTAATTTTCTTGCATCACATTTAAAATTGGCCGGAACAAAAGCCAAAGCACCGATGATACATTCATCTCCAATGACCGCTTTGTCCATCACGACAGAATTCATTCCGACCAGACAGTTTTTGCCGATATGTCCGGAGTGAATAATCGCTCCATGCCCGATGTGTGCAGACTCTTCCAGTATGGTTTCAATTCCCGGAAAAACATGGAGGGTACAGTTTTCCTGAACATTCGCACCGTCTTTGACGATAATTTTACCCCAGTCCCCACGAATCACCGCATTGGGACCAACATAAACCTCTTCGCCGATTTCCACATTTCCGATGATCACCGCCTGCGGATGAACGTAAGCGGAAGGTTTTATTATCGGACGAATTCCGTGATATGAGTAGATATTCATAAATTTTAGTTCAAAAATTTAATTTAACCATGTATCAATCTAACAGTTTACCAATAGATAATTCGACAAGTTCACTATGCACCATTACAATGGAATTGATACATTGATACATTTCTATATTGTTACATATTGAAAAAGTTATACTTTTTCAATCACCATCGCATAGCCTTGTCCGACACCGATACAAAGCGTACACAATGCATATTTCTTATCCTGCTTCTGAAGTTCCATAGCCGCAGAACCAACGATTCTCGCTCCTGAAACTCCAAGTGGATGACCAATCGCAATCGCTCCTCCGTTTGGATTCACTCTGGAATCATCATCTTTTAATCCCAAACTTCTGGTTACTGCCAAAGCCTGGGCTGCAAACGCTTCATTCAGTTCGATAATATCCATATCGTCTAATGAAAGATTTAGTCTTTTTAATAGCTTTTGAGTGGCTTCCACCGGTCCGATTCCCATAATTCTTGGCTCAACACCAGCAACAGATGATCCTAAGATTTTAGCTTTTGGTTTTAAACCATATTTTTTTACGGCTTCTTCGCTTGCCAAAATTAAAGCTGCGGCTCCGTCATTCATTCCAGAGGCATTTCCTGCCGTTACGGTTCCTTCTTTCCTGAAAGCAGGACGAAGTTTTCCTAGTCCCTCCATGGAAGACGTTGGCTTAATAAATTCGTCTTTATCAAAAATTTTCGGTTCGCCTTTTTTCTGAGGAATTTCAACTTTTACAATTTCTTCTGCCAGTCTTCCGCTTTCCTGGGCTTTTGTCGCTTTCTGCTGTGACCAAAGAGCGAATTTATCCTGATCTTCACGACTGATGTTGTGGATATCCGCTAAATTCTCTGCAGTTTCCCCCATTCCGTCAACGCCGTACATTTCTTTCATTTTCGGGTTAATGAATCTCCATCCGAAAGTGGTATCAAACATCTGGCTGTCTCTTCCGAAAGCTGTACTTGGTTTTGACATTACATAAGGAGAACGTGTCATATGCTCTACTCCGCCTGCGATATAAATTTCACCTTCTCCTGAAGCAATTGAACGGAAAGCATTTGCCACCGCAGACATTCCTGAAGCACACAATCTATTTACCGTTTCCCCTCCGATTTTGTAAGGAAGTCCGGCCAGTAAAAGCCCCATTCTGGCTACGTTTCTGTTATCTTCACCTGCCTGGTTGGCACATCCGAAAATAACGTCCTCAATTTCATCCACAGGAACTTCAGGATTTCTTGCTACAATTTCTTTAATCACAATGGCAGCCAAATCATCGGCTCTTACTTCTGAAAGTCCTCCCGACAATTTTGAGATCGGAGTTCTGATGTAATCTATAATGTATACGTTGTTCATTTTACTTAATTTGAAAATGTGTTAATTTGGAAATTTGAGAATGAAATAAGACATAAAAAATAATTTTCAAATTGCCTCATTTCCAAATTTTCAAATTTATAATTCTGTTACTTTTTTTCCTATTTTATAAACTGTTCCGACAAATTTTGCAACCAGTTCATCATTTTGATTGGTGATTTTAATGTCGTAAACAGCGGTTTTTCTGGTTTCGTTGACCAAAATGCTTTTTGCCCTGAAAGTATCGCCCTCTTTTCCCGCTTTCGTAAAATTGATGATACAGTTTAATGCAACGGCGGCGTCTCCGGAATTGTTGGAAGAAAAAGCCAGCGCCGAATCCGCAAAAGCAAAGGTTACGCCTCCGTGAACCGTTTTCAACCCGTTAATCATTTCTTTTTTAATGGGCATTTCTATTAAGCAATAATTTTCTTTAACGTCAATCAGTCTGATATTCATCCATTGGGAAAAGAAATCCTGATCGAACATATATTCTGCAACCTGTCTCGGATTCATTTTAATTTATGCTTGTTATTTTTTCATATAATTCGTCGGCCAACCGGTCATAAATACTCATGGTCTTACCGAGAATGATCTGTCCGTATGAAAGATTTTCTGAATTTGATAATTTTTCTGCCTGATAAAAAGCACTCAGATCAATTCCTTCTTCATTGGCAATTCTCTTAATAAGTTCCTTATATTTTTCATTGAATTTGCCTAATAATTCAAGCTTTTCATGATAGTCATTTATCAAAGAAAGTTCCTGAACAATGTATTCTTTTTCAATATTCAGTCTTGTTTCCAGTTCGGCTCTGAATCCGTCTATATTCATTTTTAATTTAATAATTTAACAATGCAACAGTTTACCAAGAGAGATTCTTCGCTTTGCTCAGAATAACAAATAAATTGCTAGATTGTTAGATTGGTATATTGTTACATTTTACAAAGCAACGGACTTTGTCTGTATCTTTCTTCCTGATATTCTTCGTACAGATTCTGCAGAGTTTCGGAGATTTTGGAATATCCGATTTCTTTTCCCCAGGCTAATAATCCTTTAGGATAATTTACCCCTTTCTGCATTGCCAGTTCCAGATCTTCATCATTTGCCACGCCTAATCTTTTTGCTTCTACAGCTTCATTAATCAACATAGAAATAATTCTCATGAATATTTGCTGATAAAGCGCTTCATCTTTCACAGGTTCTACTTTGACAGCTCCCTCCGAATAATCGTAAAATCCTTTTCCTGTTTTTCTTCCATGAAGTTTTGCCTCTGACATTCTTTGCTGAAGAAGGGAAGGTTTGTATTTCGGATCGTAGAAATATTCGTTGTAAACTGTTTTAGTTACCGAGAAATTTACGTCAACACCGATTAAATCCATCAGCTCAAACGGTCCCATTCTGAAGTTCCCCATGGTTTTCATCGCTTCATCCACCTGTTCTACCGTTGCGATGTTTTCTTCAACAATTCTTAGCGCTTCACCGTAGTAAGGACGCGCAATTCTGTTGACGATAAATCCGGGAATATCTTTTGCGATAACAGGAGTTTTCCCCCAGTCTTTCATCAGATTATAGATTTTTTCCGCTAAAGATTTTTCTGTTAATAAGGATGGAATAACTTCAACTAAAGGCATCAAAGGAGCCGGATTGAAGAAGTGAATTCCGATGAAACGCTCCGGCTTCTGTAATTCTGCACCGAGAGAGGTGATGGAAATGGATGATGTATTGGAACCGATGACACAGCTTTCTGAAACGTGTTTCTCTAATTCTGTGAAAACTTTGGTTTTGATTTCTTTGTTTTCGATAATGGCTTCAATGATCAATTCGCAATCTTTGAAATCTTTTAATTCTGTAGCGATGGAAATATTGGCTAAAATTTCAGTCATTTTCTCTGCTGAAATTTTCTGTTTGTCGACCAATCTGGTCAGTGTTTTTTCCAATCCTACGGTTGCCGTTTCTACCTGTTTTGCATTCGCATCATAAATCCAGACTTTGCATCCGTTCGTTGCGGCTACTTGTGCAATGCCGATTCCCATTGTTCCGGCACCGATAATTCCTACATTCTTCATGTTTTATAATGTAACAATGTAACAATGTAGCAGTTTACCAATGTAAAAAAATTTTGTTCATTGTTACATTGCCAGCTTACTACATTGTTATATTAATTCTTATTTTCCTTTATAATCAGGTTTTCTTTTCTGTAAAAAGGCACTTACTCCTTCTCTAAAATCTTCTGTCTCTGCTGCTTCCTGCTGTAAATCTGCTTCTAATTCCAGCTGCTCTTTCAACGTATTGTTGTAGGAGTTAGCGAAGGCTTTTTTGGTAAGTTTAATAGCTGCCGTCGGCATATTCGCCATTTTTTCAAGAATTTCCATTGATTTTGGGACAAATTCTTCTTCACTGAAAACTTCTGCTACCAAACCGTATGATTTTGCTTCCTCTGCCGATAATTTTTTTCCTGTAAATGCTAAATAGTTGGCCAGTTGTCTTCCCATTAACTTGGGCAAGAAATAAGTTCCTCCTGTATCAGGAATTAATCCGATATTCGAAAATGCCTGAGCAAAGTATGATTTGTCAGCCGCTAGAACGAAATCAGAAATTAACGCAAGCATCGCTCCTGCTCCTACTGCGGGACCATTAACCAAAGCCACTACAGGCTTTCTGCAACGTGTAATCTCCATAACCAGTGGGTTGTAATAATCGGTTACGATTTTTCTGATAATGTCATTATCATGATGCTCATTTCCCTGTACAAAAGCGTCATCCAGATTCTGACCGGAACAAAAAGCTCTTCCTCTTCCTGAAATGGCTACACATCTTACCGTGCTGTCTTCGCTGCATTCTTTGATGAAATCTCTAAGATCTGCTAAAGAAGGCTTGGTAAGTGCATTCATCGTGTCAGGCTGGTTGAGATAAGCGATTTTAAGCTTTCCTTCAAAATGGGTCTCAATATCGAGTTGTGTATACATAGTTTATAATTTTTTAATTTGAAAGTTAGACAATTTGAAAATTTTAGTTCACCACTAATTTACTCATTTTCAAATTAGCACATTTTCAAATTGTTTAGTGACATTTAAAATAGTCAAAAGGTTCTAAACAGTCTAAACATTGGTAAGAAGCCTTGCATAAAGTTGATCCGAACCTGCTGATCTGTTTTGAGTTCATAGAACCGCAGCGAGGGCATTTTTTTGGTTTGCCAATATGATGCTCATCTGCTCCTTTTTCTGGAGGTGTAATTCCGTAGACGCGAAGTTTTTCTCTTGCTTCATCCGTAAGCCAGTCTGTTGTCCAGATCGGAAACATTTTGGTCGTTACTTTTGCCTCCCAGCCGTTTTCCTTCATGATCTTGATGATGTCTTCCTCAATGGTAAACATGGCGGGACATGCAGAATAGGTCGGCGTAATCGTTACTTCACAGGATTTTTCACCTGTAATTTTCGCTTCTCTTACAATGCCTAATTCCACGATATTGATCACAGGAATTTCCGGATCGGGAACGAATTCTAATATTTCTAAAGGATTTTTCAATTTTAAATCTAATAATTTAACAATGTATCATTGTAACAATATTGTTAAATTGTTAAATTGACACATTGGTATATTAAAATATTACCACGTACAACCCGGATACGCTCTTTGCATATACTGCAATTCACAAAGCATATATCCAAAATATTCTGTATGATAACCTGTTCTTGATTTTGGCTGCATGAAAGGATTTGTTGGATACTCCAACCCGAAATCTGCAAAATCTTTCTGCGTGATTGCCAGAAATTCTTCATAAAGAACATCTGCATTCGGAGCAATATTTAAAGCGATCAGATCTTCTTCCCCTTCTGTTTTTGCAAATAGACCTTTGGTATATTCCCAGATATTGTCAATGGCTTTTACCAAACGGGTTCTGCTTTCTTCCGTTCCCTGAGCAAAAATTTTCATCCAGGATGCAGCATGGGTGTAATGGTATCTTACCTCTTTTAAGGACTTTTGGGCAATGGCTGCCAGTTCTTCGTTTGCAGAATTGGACAATGCTTCATACATCAGTTTCTGGTACACCGCAAAAACGTACACTTTTAGAATTGTTTGGGCATAATCTTCATTGGGAAGTTCTACCCAGTGAGCATTCACATATTCGTGCTCGTATCTTAAAAATGCCAAATCATCTTCACTCTTACCATCATCGATTACTCTGGAAGCATAAACATAAAAGTTATTCGCCTGTCCGAGTTCATCCAATGCGATATTCGTCAATGCAATATCTTCCTCCAGATAAGGACCTTCACCGCACCACGCAGACAAACGCTGTCCCATAATGAAACTATCGTCTGCGAGTTTTAATAAATAATTGTATAATGGGTTCATTATTTTAACTTTTGGCTTTTGGCGTCTAGCTTTTAGCAAATTGCAAGAAGCTAACAGCCAATCGCTGTTTTACATATTTTTTACATCATTCGGAATTTCGTAAAAAGTCGGGTGACGGTATAGTTTGTCATCAGCCGGATCGAAGAATGCTTCTTTATCCACTCCTTCCGAAGTCACAATATATTTACTTGGAACTACCCAAACTGATGTTCCTTCTTTTCTTCTTGTATAAACGTCTCTTGCATTCTGCAAAGCCATTTCCGCAGTCGGGGCCTGTACTATTCCAACGTGTTTGTGAGATAATCCCGGTTTAGTCTGTATAAACACTTCCCACACATCTAAATTTGCCATAGTCAAATTTTAATTTTAAATTTTAATCATTTATAGCATACCAATTATTTTGGAGCTTAAAATCATTTCCACCATTTTTTACATTTTCATCAAGTTGTTTTATTAAACCCTCTTGAGTTGTATAAATTATTGCTGAATAATGATCTATAACTCCTCTATCAGTATAAAAAGTTATTTTCAAATCATTTTTATCTTTTAAATTTCCTTTAATATCAAAAGTTTTATCATAAGAAAAATTTAAATCTTCAGGAATTAAATTTTCTCCCTCTTCAAATTTTTCAGGATTTAAAAGAACTCTATCTACAATATCTTGTAAATTTTCCTTGTTATCTTCCCAAACTTCTGGATTTGATTGAGATCCATTTGGTAGAAAACATGAACTGCATAAAACTGCAAACAAAAATGTTTGAAATATAGCTTTCACAAGTTTATATTACTTCTTTTTGTTGTTTTTCAGCAAACGCTGCCGCAGCTTCTTTTACCCAGGAATTTTCTCGTTGGGCTTTTCTCTTGGTTTCGATTCGTTTTTTATTACACGGTCCGTTCCCTTTCAGGATTTCCATGAATTCATCCCAAGGAAGCTGTCCGAAATCGTAATGTTGTCTTTCTTCGTTCCATTTCAGATCCGGGTCAGGAATTGTTAATCCTAAAAACTCAGCCTGAGCAACCGTAACATCGATGAATCTCTGACGAAGACTATCGTTGCTTTCTCTTTTCACTCTGTAATTCATAGAGATCTTAGAGTTTGGCGAACTGTCATCGTTAGGTCCGAACATCATTAAAGCCGGCCACCAGAAACGGTTTAACGAAGCCTGAGCCATTTCTTTCTGCTGTTTTGTACCACGGCAAAGCGCCATTAAAATCTCATACCCTTGTCTTTGATGGAAAGATTCTTCCTTACAGATTTTCACCATCGCTCTGGAATAAGGGCCGTAAGAATTTCCCATCAGCATTACCTGATTCATAATTGCCGCTCCGTCTACCAGCCAGCCGATGGCACCGATATCTGCCCAACTTAACGTCGGATAATTAAAGATGCTTGAATATTTTGCTTTTCCTGAAAGCATATCTTCATATGTTGCGTCCCTGTCTGCTCTTACGGTTCCGTCACCTAAAGTTTCGGTTGCAGAATAAAGGTACAGACCATGACCAGCCTCATCCTGAACTTTGGCCAAAAGCGCCATTTTTCTTCTCAGTGAAGGTGCTCTGGAAATCCAGTTGGCTTCCGGCAGCATTCCTACAATTTCGGAATGGGCGTGCTGTGAGATCTGACGAACCAATAATTTCCTGTAATCGTCAGGCATTACATCTTTTGGTTCTACTTTATTTTCTTCGTGTACGTACTGTACAAATTTTTCAATATCTATTTCCATTTTGTAATATTTAAAATGAAGGTAAATTTTAACGCAAAGTTCGCTAAGATTTATTTTACCACTAACTGCTTTTAAGTTCGCTAAGGCATTCACTTAGCCAAGTCCAAAAAGTTTTAGAGCTAAATCTTATCATTTACATTGGTAAATTGTTACATTGTTATATTAATTACACATCATAATTCAGCATCACCACATTCGTTGTAGGGTGACATTGGCAGGTAAGAACGTAACCTCTGGCTACTTCTTCTTCGGTAAGCGCGTAGTTTTTCTCCATGAAAACTTCTCCTTCCAAAACTTCGGCTTTACACGTACAGCACACTCCTCCTTTACATGCAAAAGGTACAGGAAGATTGTCTTTCAATGCTTTATCTAAGATACTTTCTTTTTTTGAATTCAGATGGAATGAATATTCATCATCATCAATGATTACCGTCACCATACTTTCGATATTGGCAATGGCTTTGAATTCATCACTCATTTCCTCCGTGTTTTCTTCATCGGGAGCAGTGAAATATTCAAATAAAACCTGTATAGCAGGTACTTTTTTATCTTTCTTTAAATAATCTGCGATGCCTTTAATCATTTCTGAAGGACCGCAAATGAAATACGTTGCTTCTTTTACATTGATATCAGCATATCTTTCAAACAACAGCTCGAGTTTGTCCGGACAGATTCTTCCTTCAAAAAGCGGATCTTCATGTTTCTCGCGGCTTACCAGATACACTACTTTCAGTCTTCCGTTGAATTGTTCTACCAATTTATCAATTTCTGCTCTTTTCATTACATGATTCATACTTCTGTTGCTGTAGAACAGATATGCATTGGAAAGAGGCTCCTGGTAAAGGCTTTCTTTAATATTGGACAACACCGGGGAAATTCCGCTTCCTGCAGCAAGGCCGATATACGTTTTAACGTTTGTAGGATGATAAGAAGTGTTGAAACCACCCATCGGAGGCATCACTTCAAGCACCTCGTCCATGTGAAGATGTTCGTTGAAATAACCTGAGACTTTCCCGCCTTCCAATAATTTCACCAATACTTCCAGCGTATTGCTTTTTTCACTCGGCGCATTGCAGATAGAATAAGAACGTCTCTCTTCGTTTCCGTTGATCATCATCCGGAAATTGAGATACTGCCCCTGCTTGAACCTGAATTTATCTTTTAGTTCTTCAGGAACTTCAACGGCTACATTAACTGCGTCGTTGGTATCTTTCTGAACTTTTACCGTTTTTAGTTTATAAAATGAATTCATTTTGTTTTTAATATTCTATTAATTTTTCCACCTTCACATTTAGGTAAACTGTCCTGGGCATGAATTTTCACTTTTGTGGTAATTCCTACCCGTTTCTTTATTTCGTTTTCTATGTTTTTCCCGAAATTTCCGACAAAAATAGCATAATCATCGGTATTTAAACTTAAATTTTGCGCCCTTACTAATTCATCATCCACTTCCACATCAATATCCAGCGCAACACACATTTGTTCTTTTTCAACCGGTGTCAAATAATAATTCGGGACCACACCTTCTACGTGAGAAAATGCTTCTTCAATCTGGCTGGGATAAACATTTACTCCTCTTACGATCAGCATATCATCTGCTCTTCCGATTATCGGTTTCATTTTCACCATGGTTCTTTTACCATTTTCGTCATAATAAAGACTGGTAATATCATTGGTCCAATATCGTAAAAGCGGCATCGCCTTTTTTGTTAATGTTGTAATGACCAAAACGCCTTCCTCTCCAAACGGCACCGGCTGTTTGGTAACCGGATCTAAAATTTCGGGATAAAAATGATCTTCCCAAATGTAAGATCCACCTTTTTCTTCGAAATCTTCCATTGAGACTCCCGGTCCGATAATTTCGCTCAACCCGTAAATATTGGTTGCATGAACTCCTAATCTTTCTTCAATATGATGTCTTATAATTTCCGTCCAGGGTTCTGAACCTAGCACAGCATATTTTAAGCTTATTTCATCTGCAGCAATTCCTCGGCTGGCCAGTTCATCAGCAATAGTTAAAGCATAGGAAGGTGAACAGCAGATCACTTCCGGCTTAAAATCCATAATTAAATCAACCTGTCTTGCCGTCATGCCTCCGGAAATAGGGAGAACACTCATTCCTAATTTTTCAGCGCCATAATGCAATCCCAATCCACCGGTGAAAATTCCGTAACCATAAGCATTATGCAGCTGCATTCCAGGTTTTGCTCCTGCTGCATTTAAAGATCTCGCCACGACTTCGCTGAATAGATCAATGTCTTCTTTTGTATATCCCACTACCGTCGGTTTACCCGTTGTTCCGCTTGAACAGTGAATTCTCTGCAGTTCATTTTTCGGAACGGTAAACAGGCCGAACGGATAATTATCCCTCAAATCCTGCTTATAGGTAATTGGAAGTTTCGTGATATCTTCAATCGACCGGATATCCTGTACTGATATTCCCTCTTCATTAAACCTCCTTCTATAAAATTCTGAACTTTCTCCAAGATAGCCTACCAGCTTTACCAATCGCTCAGATTGAAGCTGTCTCAACTGATCGAGCTTCAGATATTCAACTGAAAAATCCATACTTAACTAACTAACACTTGTTAGGTGTAAATGTAAAAAGATTTTTTGTTTCTGCCAAATTTTTATGATTTTCATCATAGATACACCTGCAAAAGGTAAAACGAACAATATTAAGTCAAAACTGATCTAAAAAGATAAAAAAACCTTGCATTAATAAATTCAATTTTACATCATACATGCTAAATTGACGTATCTTTGCAAGTTATACTGAAGGATTTATTTATAAGTTAAGGATGATTTAATAATGGTAAGATTTATTTCTGTTAAAAAAACAATTTAACTGAGATATTATTTTTTTACCATTTTTTTGCAATTTTATGTTAAACTAAATTGATTATAAACATACTGTAATGAAAAGATTGGTTTTGGGTCTGTTGTTTTTAGCTTCATGGCAATTTTCCGCTCAGGAATTATATATGCCGAGAAATATTAAAAAAGCATATGCAAACGGTACCCGTGATGTATCCGGTGCACCGGGAAAAAATTACTGGCAAAATAAAGGAGTGTACAATGTAGAAGTAAAAGTGGATGCCAACTCTAAAATTGTTTCCGGTAAAGAAACCATCTTTTACAGCAACAATAGTCCGGATAACCTTAATGAGCTGGCAATTCGTTTTGTTAATAATTTACACAAACCCCAGGCTCCGAGATCCGGAATAGTTTCCAAAGATTTTTTAACTTCAGGGCTGCACATTAAATCATTTGTGGTAAATGGTGAAAAATATGCTGTGAACAGTGAACATTGGGGAACTGTTGAAAAGGTAAAACTTAATTCCGCTTTAAAATCAAAAGCTAAGGCTGAAATAAAGATTGAATGGGAATATCCTTTATCGGTAGAAAGCGGAAGAGAAGGGCAGATTGATCCGGAAACTTTTTACGTTGCGTATTCCTTCCCCAGAATATCTGTATATGATGATTACAACGGATGGGATATGCTTCCGCATTCCGACAGACAGGAGTTTTATAATGATTTTAATGATTACAGTTTTTCCATCACTGCTCCAAAAAATTACGTGGTATGGGCAACGGGAGATTTCCTGAATCCTGAAGCAGTTCTTCAATCAGAATATTTAAAAAGATATCGGGCTTCTTTAAAAAGTGACAAAGTAATTCACGTAGCTACGGAGCATGAAATGAAATCCGGAAAGGTGACAAAACCAAATAAATGGAACACCTGGAAATTTAAAGCCAGCCATATTACAGACTTCTGCTTTGCATTAAGCAATCATTATGCGTGGGATGCTTCCAGTGTTCAGCTGAAAACTAAAAGAGCGAGTGTTCAGGCAGCATATGGACCTGAAGCCAAAGATTTTGAACATTATGTAGAATGGATGCGCTATAACTTGGACTGGTTTTCAAAAAACTGGCCGGGTGTGGAATATCCGTACAATGTAATGACGGCTGTACAGGGGTATGCCGATATGGAGTACCCAATGATGATTAACGACACCAGTATTCCTGATGATTTCCAGGATGCAAGATTAACGGCAGATCATGAGATCGCACATACCTACTTCCCTTTCTACATGGGAATCAACGAAACAAGATATGCCTTTATGGATGAAGGGTGGGCAACAACACTGGAGTATCTTATTGGAATCGATGAAAACGGCGAGGCTAAAGCCAAAGAGTTTTATAAAAATTTCAGGGTAAAACGATGGATTAATGATCCTTCAGCGGAACAGGACCAACCCATTATTACCATGAGCACACAGGTAAGCGGCGCAGGATACGGAAATAATTCCTATGTGAAAGCATCATTATCTTATCTGGCTTTAAAGGATTATCTGGGAGATGAGGTCTTTAAGAAAGCCCTGCATCATTATATGAACAACTGGAACGGAAAACATCCTATTCCGTGGGATTATTTCTATTCTATGAATACCGGTTCGGGAAAAAACCTCAACTGGTTCTTCAACAACTGGTTTTACACCAATAATTATATTGACCTAAAGATAGCCGGGGCGAGCCAGATGAATGATCTTTTAACCGTAAATATTAATAATATAGGTGGCTTTGCGATCCCTTTTGAAGCAGAAATAAGTTATGATGACGGAACGGTTGAAAAGCTTCATTTCTCACCTTCTGTCTGGGAAAAGGACCAACGACAGACCATGCTCACGATTCCTATTACGAAAAAGGTAAAATCAGTGAATCTTGAAGGTGGAATTTTTATGGATTACACTCCTGAAGATAATAAGAAAACGCTATAAAACAAGTCCGGCTGTTTCATTCTGAAACAGCCGGACTTTCGTATTTATGAAAAGTTATTTATTAATATAATCGTAATCCTGATCTTGCTCCTGATGAAGCTACCACAGACTGCATTCTTGTTTTTTGTCCGGCAGAGAACATGAACATGGCTGCATCATCTACATAATCCATATAATTCATGAACATCACTGATCTCTGCACCCCTCCACAGGTATTGTACAGCGGATAGCTTGGCTTCCCGTAGTTAGGTCCTGTTTGTGTAGGCGTATCAGTTACAAGATCATTTCCACAATTAGCATCTCCCCAGATATGTCTCAGGTTAAGGTAATGCCCCACCTCATGCGTAGCAGTTCTTCCCTGATTGAATGGTGCGGACGCGCCTGTTTTCCCGAAATAAGAAGCAGCAATTACAACACCGTCATTCCAAAGTCCTGAAGATTCAGGGAACGTAGCATATCCCAGAATTTGTCCCATATTTCCAACGACCCAGATATTAAGATAATTGGCCGGACTTGTTGCATCAATTCCTCCGCTGGAAGCTCTTTTCATAGCGTCATTTGTACTCCAGCTTGTTTTGGTAGTTGATTTTCTTACGGTGTTTGCCAGCCTGAACCTTACTTTTACATCTCCGGCTTTCAAACTCTGAAAAGCAGTCGGGATTTTTGATACATCACTGTTTGTCCCTCCGTAATCTGCATTCAGAACTGCAATTTGCTCCGCAATACGGGAAGCAGAAATGTTTTCTGTTGATGTTCTGTATAAGACATTTACCACCACGGGAATTTCAACGGTCCCGTCGGATAAAACTTTTCCCAGTTTAAGATCGTTGGCAAATTTTTCTGTACTGGCTTCGAGTTCAGAATATTTCTGTCTTAGTTCGGCACTTTTCTGGAGTGCGGACTTTCTAATTTCTTCAGAAGGACAGCCTCTTTTCAAGGCAGATCCATCTAAATTTTCTGTGTTGGATGACGACTCTTCAGTTTGGTTGGTAATGTTGTCGCTGTTACAGGACAGGAAGCTCAGCATAAGAACTCCGAATAGTAGTTTTTTCATATAAATATATTTTGTTACAAAAATGAAATTATGAAATTCAGAGTTCACATGCAAATATTTCACACGATTGTTACTTAATTTCATTATTCAATCAATAACATTTTTAATATTAACATGAAAATATATCATTAAAATATAGATTTAAATATCTATAATCTATCCTATTATTAAATTTATTACATTGAGTTTTAGACTGCAAATCCATTTTTTATTGCAAAAACAGCTAATCCTACGCGGGTTTTAAGATCGAGCTTTTCACAAAGCTGATCCCTGTAACTTTCTACTGTTCTTGGGCTGCAACACATTTTATCTGCAATTTCTTTATAGCTAAGCTCAGTGACGGTGTATTTTAAAAATTCTTTTTCGCGGTCTGAAATTTTAACACTGTTGCCCGACTCATTATTATTCATATTAGAGAAAATAATTTTCGAAGCCCAGTCCGGGTAGAAAAATCCTTCAGAATTTAATTTTACAAGTGCATTTTCAAGTTCTTTCGGATGTGTATTTTTCAGCAGGTAGCCTTTTGCTCCGTTTTTAATCATTTTAATGACACTTTTATCGTCTCCCTGCATGCTTAATGCCATTACTTTAATACCGGGATAATTTTCCCTGAGCCAGAGTACGGTTTCAAACCCGTCCATGATCGGCATGCTGATATCCAGTAAAATAATGTCGGGAATTCTGCTATTATTTTCAAATTTCTGAATAAGATCTTTCCCGTTCTCCGCAACGTAAATCACTTCAAATTCTTCAAAATTATCGATGATTCCTTCTAATGCTTTTGCGATGAGTGTGTGATCGTCTACAATCACTATTGTCTTTTTCATAATTATTTCTTTAAAATAATATTGAGTGTAGTCCCAAAATTTTCCAGGCTTTCCAGGCAAAAATCAGCTCCTATGATTTCTGCTCTATTTTTCATATTGGTGAGACCAATTCCGTTTGATTTGATTTTAAACTGGTCAAAACCAATACCGTCGTCTTTAATGTTCAGTTCCCAAAGTACTTCCTCAGAGGTATTCAGGGTAATGAAAATATTTTCGCAGTTTGAATGTTTTATACTGTTCTGGATAAATTCCTGAGTAATTCTCAACAGAACATTTTTATGGGCAAATCCTAAATCAAGCTGTTTAAAATTACATTTGAAGGATACTTTGCACTTTTTAAAAGCATTGGTATTGTCTACTTCTTCCTGAATTAAAGTTACAATTTCCTTCTGATTAATTTTATCATCCGTTAATGTTTTTGAAAGGCTTCTGAGATCCTGCAAAGACTGATTAATGATCTGCGATACCTGTTCAATCCTTTCACTGACTTCCGGAACTTTGTTTTCATACAAAAGCTGTTGGGTGTAAAGACTGACAAGGGTAAGCTTCTGTCCGATATTATCATGAAGCTCGCGGCCTATCTGCTGCATGGTAGCCTGCTGAATTTCCAGTTGTGTTGCAAGAAGTTCACGCTTGTGGATTTCATTTTTCACCTCAATTTCGTGCAGGTATTCTTTTTTACGCTGCCTGTATTTCCGGATGTACATGATCACGGCAACTACAAACAACACGAAAAACATGTTGAATAGAAAAATTGTGATCAGGAGCTCTGTTTTCCCCATATCACAGATATTGAAAATAATACATACATAATAATCCCTGAAATTAGAAAATAAGCAAAGTAAATATTGAAAATTTCACGGTATTGCTTGATAAGCTCCAGGAAAGTCCAGAATGGCAATGTCCCGATATAAAACAGTGTCACTCCAAGATTGATATAAAACATCCTGTTCTTGTCGAAATTAATAATATCAGCATCATTAATCTGCTTATAGTATTCCATGACTACAAGGATCATTAAAATAAGACATCCCAATGTATAATTAAGAGAAAACATTACTTTATTTGCAGAATACAAAAATTCACTCGGAATAAATGACAGCAAGTAAACAGATGAGAGTATAAGAAAGAGATTTATATTCTTGAAAGATCGTGCAGCATACAGCCAGTAGAAAAACAGGAACTGAACCGGGATTACAAAATAATTGTAAAAAGCCTGCTTATTATATTCAAAAAAAAGGTTTCCCCACCGGCCAATGCTTTCACCTATAAAAATAAAAATGAGATAGAACACAAAGTATTTCCAGTATTTATCTTTTATTCTATTATAAAAAATAAGAGAGACAGCGGCAGCAATACCTTCTGCCCAATACATAATTTCAAATGCTATTTTTTGGAAATCACTCATTGTGCTTATTGTTAAAATGTCTTGTTGATAAGAATATTAAAATGATTCGGTTTTTACACTATCGGGCGGTATCAGTGCCCCGTGATTCTGGCAAACTACATCAGACTGGATACCTGCATTTTTCGCGGAAGCCATTGCCAGCACTTTCCCATCACTGCTCATAGGATTAAAATCGTAGCTTAGCATCACACCGTTTTCATCTTGCCTCTTTATCGTAGGAACCATTACCAATGTATGTTTTTCCGCATATTGTTTACCGATGGGGATACCATTCATAACGTCCCAGTTTTCAAGTTTCGGATAAGCTGCATAATAAAAACGAATTCCTAAATCTCCAACATTGGTTGACGAATTGTTTGCGGAGGCTAGTGTTTCGATATCAGCAATAAATTTTTTCAACGTTGTAAGGTCAAAATGAATAGAATGCGCATCATCTATTCCCAATTTTTCCTTTACAGATATCAGTTGATTGTTTCTGTAGTTATTTACCAGAGTCTGGATAAGGCTATAAGACATGGTGTTTGCCGGCTGGGCAACATCCAGTATTTCAGCTTCGGAAGTAGTTTGTGTTTTCATAAGTTTGTATTTTAATGTTAATTGACTCTGCAAATTTCGCAAAAATAACATTGCTGCGACATGGTTTTTTTCCTGTTTATTTTCAGGGATTTTACGGATTGCAAGTTTTATTTAAAATTATAAAAGATTTGAATACAATCGATAAAAAATAAGTGCTGCAGAAAAATCTGCAGCACTTATTTACAAAAATAATATATATGAAAAAAAACTACTTATAAGTCTGTTGGCCTGAAGACAAGACCTGTTTCCTCGAAATAATCCAAGGTAATTCGGTCGCCGTCATTCACATTTCCCGCAAGGATCTCACGAGACAATTTGTTGAGAACTTCCTGCTGAATGACTCTTTTTAACGGTCTTGCACCAAATGCAGGATCATACCCTTTGTTCATCAAATAATCTACAGCGTCCTGAGTGGCTGTCATAATGATGTTTCGCTTTGAAAGCATATCATTGAATCCTCTCAGCTGGTAGGTAACAATTTTTCCGATTTCTTTTTTTCTTAACGGCTGAAACAATACCACCTCATCAATTCTGTTCAGGAATTCCGGACGGAGGGTTTGCTTCAAGAGATCAAAAACTTCATCTTTGGCTTCCTCTAAAGTTTCAGGACTGATATTATCATCTTTGTCACGCTGAGCGGAATCGAAGCGTTCCTGAATTAAATGTGATCCTAAATTCGAGGTCATAATGATAATTGAGTTTTTGAAATTCACCACTCTTCCTTTATTGTCCGTCAGACGACCGTCATCCAAAACCTGCAACAATGTATTGAAAACATCAGGATGCGCTTTTTCTATTTCGTCAAGCAGCACTACTGAATAGGGCCTTCTCCTCACCGCTTCAGTGAGCTGACCGCCTTCATCATAGCCTACATATCCCGGAGGCGCTCCGACAAGTCTGGACACGCTGTGTCTTTCCTGATATTCACTCATATCAATTCTTGTCATATTGTTTTCATCATCGAATAAAAATTCTGCCAAGGCTTTTGCCAGCTCGGTTTTCCCGACTCCGGTTGTTCCCAGGAATAAAAATGAACCGATAGGCTTTTTATCATCGCTTAATCCTGCTCTGTTTCTTCTGATCGCATCTGCAACCGCTATGATGGCTTCATCCTGGCCTACAACCCTGTGATGGAGTTCAGTTTCAAGATTCAGCAATTTTTCTCTTTCAGACTGAAGAAGTTTGGTAACCGGAATTCCGGTCCATTTTGCAATCACCTCAGAAATGTTTTCGGAAGTAACTTCTTCCTTGATCAGCTCATTCTGATGATTCTGCATTTCGATTTCAAGCTTTTTAAGATCTTCTTCTTTTTCGCGGAGTTTTCCGTACTGTATTTCCGCTACTTTCGCGTAATCTCCTGCTCTTGAAGCTCTTTCCGCTTCCAGTTTCAGTGACTCAATATCTTTTTTAATCTGTGTTAAATCTTCAGACTTCTGTTTTTCTTTCAGCCATTTTGCATTGATTTCATTTCTCTGCTCAGAAATTTTTGAAATATCTTCTTTTAAATGGTCGATTTTTGTCTGGTTTCCTTCTCTTGAAATGGCGGCAAGCTCAATTTCCAGCTGCATTAATTTTCTGTCTAAAACATCCAATTCTTCGGGCTTTGAATTGATTTCCATCCTCAATTTTGCAGAAGCCTCATCAATAAGGTCAATCGCCTTATCTGGTAAAAAACGGTCGGAAATATATCGTTGTGACATCTCCACAGCAGCAATAATTGCTTCGTCTTTGATTCTTACTTTATGGTGCGCTTCGTATTTATCTTTAATTCCACGAAGAATAGAGATGGCAGATTCCGTATCCGGTTCTTCCACCATTACTTTCTGGAAACGTCTTTCCAGCGCTTTATCTTTTTCAAAATATTTTTGATATTCATTGAGCGTGGTAGCACCAATGGCTCTTAATTCACCTCTTGCCAATGCTGGTTTCAGAATGTTGGCAGCATCCATTGCACCTTCACCGCCTCCGGCTCCAACTAATGTGTGGATTTCGTCAATGAAAAGAATAATCTGTCCGTCTGATTTAATGACTTCATTTACAACGGATTTTAAACGCTCTTCAAACTCACCTTTGTATTTCGCTCCCGCGATCAAAGCTCCCATATCCAATGAATATAAGGTCTTATCTACCAGGTTTTCAGGAACGTCACCACTGATAATCCTGTGGGCAATTCCTTCCGCGATGGCCGTTTTACCGACACCAGGCTCCCCGATCAGGATCGGGTTGTTTTTTGTTCTTCTCGAAAGAATCTGTAAAACTCTCCGGATTTCTTCATCACGTCCGATTACAGGATCCAGTTTACCTTCCGCTGCTAATTCATTAAAGTTTTTCGCATATTTATTTAAAGACTGATAGGTTTCTTCCGAACTTGCAGAAGTAGCCTTGCTTCCTTTTCTCAATTCTTTGATTCCCCCTTCCAGAAGACTTTTGGTAACGCCCATATCTTTCAGCATTTTGGAAACTTCTGAATTTGTTTCTAAAAGAGAAAACCAAAGATGCTCTATGGTTACGTACTCATCTCCCATTTTTTTAGCGATGTTGGGTGCATCCAGCAAAACTTTGTTGGCCGATTGAGAGAGGTAAATATTTCCACCCTGCACTTTCGGAAGCTTTTCTAAATTTTCACGGTTTCGCTCTCTTACCAAAGCAGCATCTGCTTCAGATTTTTTTAATAAGAAAGGCGAAATATTTTCATCTACCTGAAAAATACCTTCAAGAAGATGTTGAGGTTCAATACTCTGGTTGCCGAATTCCATGGCTACCTGTTGAGCAGCCTGGATGGCTTCCTGCGATTTTACGGTATATTGATTTAAGTTCATATTCTGTATATGTTTTGGTTTAATTTAGTTTTCATCGTATTGATTTCAGACATCAGATTTCAGACCATAAGAGTTTAATGCATATTAAATTTTTAAATCCGAGTTTCTAATTTCTGATGCCCTCCATCCTATTTAATCAATTAATTCGAAAGCTATATCACAAAAAGCATTCAATTATTGATTTTTTAAAAAATATAGACAAATTTTCCGAAAAATGTATTTTAAATTTGATTCTGACAGACAAAAATTCCGGTTAGGCTGTTTTCAAATAAAAATTATGGAAGAAAAGTCAGATTTGGAAAAAATATGAAGTTCAAAATTCTTTATCAGGTTTAAAACGAGCATAATAGATTTAGGCTAAAGTAATTAGAAATTTTTTACATTTTAAAATAGACTAAAGTCCGTTCCTATTGAAGGCAAAATCATCCGTTCAAAATCAAAATATTAAAATCAAAATAATTACTTTTGTCTTTTACCAGATGGAGCTTAAAGAAAAACAAAAGAAAATATTGGATGTTGCAGTAGAACTTTTCAAGGAGAAAGGTTATATGGGCAGCTCTGTAAGGGATTTGGCGACCAAACTCAACATCAAGGCCGCTTCACTGTATGCCCACATCCGTTCCAAAGAAGAAATTTTAGAATGGATTTGTTTCGGTATTGCCCAGGAATTCTTTGATGAGCTGCAGGAAGTAAAGAACACGAATATTCCGCCAAGGGAAAAACTCAACCTTTTTATTGAAAAACATTTGTCGGTGGTTCTTAAAAACCGCGATGTCACGCATATTTACTCCAATGAATGGAAGCACCTGGAAGAGCGTCTTCCTGAATTTATTGCGCTGCGGAAAAATTACCAGCAGGAAGTGGAAGAACTGATTTCCAAAATCTATAAGGCTGAAAACTGGGAGCTGAGATCATCTGCTTTTACAACAAGATTCATCCTTCATACGTTGAATAATTCGTATTTCTGGTTCAAAAGAAATACAGAATCCACCACCGAAATCACGGATGAGATCAGGGATAAGATCCTGTATGGTTTGTTGGGGAAAAATGCTTCGACAGAGTAATAATAATTACATATACCGAAATATTCAGTCTTTTATATCAATTAAAACTGTAGATCTGCAAGTACCGGAAAATGGTCCGACGGATAGAGCAGATTTTCTCTCCTGTCATTGATGTGTCTGTGGGACTTAATTTTAAATCCTTTTACAAATATATAATCGATTCTGTCTTTCGGAATTTCATTAACGTTAAATGCTGTAAATGTTCCTTTCGGGCCGTAATGTTTTGTTTCTGAATGATAAAAACTGTCTTTCATGTTCTGTGACATAATTTTTATCGGTTCCGAATCTTCGGTTAAATTAAAATCACCGCTTACGGTTACCGGTAAGTTTTTAGGATTCAGTTCTTTGATTTTCTTTAAAATCAGTTCAGAAGATTTCACTCTTGCCACGTTGCCAATATGATCAAAGTGAAGATTCAGGGCCAGGAATTCTTTTTCCGATTTTTTATCTTTAAAAAGTGCATAGGTACAGATTCTGTTCAGCGCTGCATCCCATCCTTTAGAAGGTTTCTCAGGAGTTTCGGAAAGCCAGAACGTCCCGGATTTGATAACCTGCAATCTGCCCGCATCATAAAATATCGCGGAAAACTCACCTTTTTCCTTTCCATCATCTCTGCCCACGCCTACATAATCATAATTTTTCAATGCGTTTTTAATATCTTTCATCTGTTCCGGCAACGCTTCCTGAACCCCGAAATAATCCGGATGATAATAGGAAAGAAGGTCTGCTACATCTTGTTTCCTGTTCGTCCAGGCGTTTTCTTTATCGGAATCTACATTTAATCTGATATTAAAACTCATCACTTTAAGATCCTGTGAAAAACCTAAAGCAAACATCATCATACATACGATTGAAAATCTGAAACTCATAATCATTTATTTTAGTTAAAACAAAAATAAGGTTTATCCTATAGAAAGCCTATTTAACAGTAACTTTTAATAAATAATTAAAATCATTTGATTCTTGAAAAGAGCCTTTATTGTTTATTCAATCTTAATATTTTTATCTTCTTCTACAGAAATGAAATATTCTTCAAAATCTTTCTGGTAAACCGGCTTTTCACTCTCTAATTTTACTACTCCGATAGATGTATAGTGAGCCGCCGGTTTTATATTCTTTTTTTTAAGTTCTTTTTCAAGATTTTCGATATCAATATCTTTTTTCAGAACTGCGATATAGGTTTTCATTTTTATGCCTGTATTAATCCGCTTCCGATATCCCGGTATTTCAAACCTTCAATCGGTTTTGCTTTGGTTTCAGCAAGTTCCCAGATTTCTTTTGCCGTTTTTTCGGGGAACTGTTCCATGTAGAGAGCCATCATTCCGGAAACGTGCGGTGTAGCCATACTTGTCCCGCTCATCGCGTAGTAGCTACTGCTTTTATTTTTGCTGTTTTTAGGATAAGTGCTGATAATGTCGACTCCAGGAGCACAAATATTGACGCTGCCTCCTGTTGCGGGGTTCAGTCCGGCATTAGAGAACTTTGCAATTTTCATATGCCCATCTATCGCACCTACCGCCATGATGGAAGAGGTATTCGCAGGAGAAGAAACCGGCTTTGGAACTGATGGCCGGCTGCTGTCGTTTCCGGCAGCGGCAATAATGATGCAGTTGCTTTCCAGCGCTCTTGCACCCACGGTTTCGAAAAGTAGCGAGGGGGCATCATTGAGTTTTACGGCAGAAGCCAGTGACAAAGACAAAATCCTGAATTTCTTTGTAATAGCCCAATCTATGGCATCGATTACACTGCTGGTGGTTCCTTTTCCGGAATCGGAAAGCACTTTGGCAATTTTTAAATTGGCATCTTTGGCTATTCCGTACCGCTTTCCGTTGTCCAGTCTGATGTTCCCGGCTGCTATTCCTGCACAGTGTGTCCCGTGTCCATTCGGGTCGCGGTCCCAGCTTTCTCCGCTGATGAAAGATTTTCCTTCAATTTCCCTTCCTGAAAAATCGGGGTGCGACAATTCTATTCCTGTATCCAGAATACAGATATCAATACCTTTTCCGGTGTAGAACGAATTTTCGATATTAAGCGCTTTTAATCCCCATTCCATTTCTATGAGGGATTTTTGCGGCAAAGGTTTATTTGTAATATATTTTTCCAGCTCCGAGATTTTATCGGTAATTTCCGCGGATTGCTTTTTCAGTTCATTGATGATAGATAATTCATCTGCAGAAAAGAATTCTCTTTCTTTTTCAAAATAAACGATGGGATTAGAATCATTTTTAACAGCACTTTTCAGTTGTTCTTCATCCATATTTTCAACTACCAGAACGCCCAAATTTTTATAAAGAACACCGTTATCATTATCAATTACCTCGTAAGAGCGGTTTTCTGATGAAAGAAATTCTGACGAAGTAATGGTAACTTCCAGTTCGTTTTCTACTTTCCTGAGGGAATTTTTTTGCTGATCTTCGAGCACAACAATATATCTTTCTTTTTCCATAGCGTTATTTATATTAGTTTTAAAAGGACTTTTTCAATAACCAAGAATATATCTTCCGAAATCATACTAAGTCTCAGTTTTTTGTTAATTCCTAAAATCTGTGTGTTGTGGTTAACAAGCGAGTTCCAGAATATTTCAATTTTGGGGATTGTATTGAGATCTTTTACTTTATCTTCATCTAAAAATCCGTTCTGGTATAAAGAAACAATAAGTCCTGAAAGGATTTCCTCGGCTTCATCGAGTTTTTTCTGTTCTTTACCGTACATCTCCGTCAGCAATCCGTGGATGCTTTCGATTGCGCTGAATGAAAAACCCCATTGAAGTTCACGCTTTGCAGTCGTAATCTTTTCCATCTGCACAGGATTAAACCCTCTTTTCACCGTAGAAATCATATTCATGACCTTAAGTACTTCAGATTCACAGGTTGTATTGCCTTTGGTTTTTAAATATTCTAAAAATTCGTGAAGAAAAGCTTCAAACTGCCCGTCAAAATCGAAGGATTTCGACAGATAAAGCTCCTGGACCTTATTAAAAAGCTGAAGTAGTTCCTGAATTTTCTGTATCGTATGATGAACGAGTTCCTGCATTATTCAAAAATTATCTGTTCTATTTCTTTACCGTCTTTGTCTTTGTAGGACATGATTCTGATGCCTTCTTCTTCCATCTCCACATGAAGGTTGATGAATAATTTATCTTTATCTTCAGCAGAATTGGTATTCGGGTCAATATAGATGTTGTTTAATTTTGAATTGATTAAACTGTACCTGTTTAGCACTTCCGCATAAATTTGTTGCAGCGCTAAAGATTCTTCTTCCGTTGAAGTTCCGTCAATAGGTCTTTCCACAGGCTTTTGCGGGGTTGCAGCAATAGCTCTGGCCGAAGTTTTTTTAATATCAGCCATTTGTGCTCCTGTTTCCTGTTTTTGTAATCTGACGGAAGCCAGCCCTCCTGTTCTGATTGAATTGACTATTGTCCTGAAATCTTCATTCTGAATATTTTTTGTAGAAATCGGCTGGATATTCAGCTGTTTTTCTTTGTTGACCGTATAAATTCGTTCGTTGACATCGTGAATTAATTTGAGTTCGTTTATCGGAAAGTTCCTGTCGGCATCGGCATCAATATCGGTGATCTTAATAGGAATATCCATTTTCACACTGGGAAGTGAATATCTCGGAACTTTAAAATATTTTAAGTACTCGTGTTGAGCATACTCTTTTGCGATGGCCACTGCATTTTCGTCTGCTTTTTTACGAGCCTGAATTATCTCATTATTGAGATAATCCAGGTAATCTGATAATTTAATCATGACTCGTAAAAGTTTTATTGAGCAAGCAGTCCAAGAACTTTTTCCAATCCTGCAGGCATTTCGTCATTGGTTGCCTTTACTTTTACCCCAAGAGAATATTCCTTTTCTACTTTAATTCCTGTGCTGGAAGTTCTCTTATAAGATACATCAACGTTGAATTTTACCGGACCGAAGCCTCCTGAAGCTCCCGCTTTAATTCCGAATTCGTCACTTACATCTTTGGTGTAGGTTGAATTTAATTTCACGTTGAAATCTACATCACAAGTTTCTATTCTGAAGCTTGGTACATTCAGCAAGGCAATGAAAGGAACGGAAATTTCCACATCCTGCTCGATGGTAGGATCTACATTCGGAGTTTCTTCTTCGTTTTTATATTCAGGATTCGGCACATGCTTTTTGTATTTGAATTCTGCCATACGAAGCTTGTTTTCTTCTCCGTCTTTTTCAAAACCAACCTGCTGGATGAAGCTCACGGTGCTGATTGCTGCGTTGGATTGTGCTTTAACACATGCATCGAGCGGACCGCCAATTATTTTTGCAAAATCAATGCTTCCTAATTCTGCCGCGAAGTCTGCGTTTTCCGCTCCTGATGTTTTAAAAACCTGATCATCGGCGATCATTTTTCCAGCAATCATTTTCATTACTTCCGATGAAACTGCTGCGAAGGATTTTTCCCATTTTTCATCGTAATTCTTCTTAAAATCATCGATGATGTTTAATAATTCTTTGTTTGAAAGAGCGGTAAGTTCAGAAGTTTCGATTCCTGAAACTTTTTCATACACTGCAGGCGTTAATGATTTTTCAAGTCCTGTTAAAAGGTCAATTAATTCGTTTTTTGATTTTTTGGTGTGGTTTGCTTCCAACACCGACTTTAATGTTTCCATGTTTTTGAATTGTTTTTAGTAAAAATTTCTACTGCAAATGTATGTCGCTAAATAGTGACCTATATCAGTGATTCAACTAAACTTCAACCGTAAAATCACCCAAATAAAAAAAGTAGATTCCCGATAGAGAATCTACTTTACTTTTTACTTAAGGCTTTTAATCTTATTTAACCACAAAGAAACAAAAAGCTGTTTTAATATTTTTTTAACAAAGCTTCCAAAAGAATAAAAGCAAAGATTTTAAAACCATAGAACCCTTTTAATCTTATTAATAATACGGTTAAAATTTAAATTAGCTCAAACAGACTTCTGGTAAGACCAAAAATTAATTTGATTTTTTTGCTTTAATCATTGCTTCAAGAGCGTCCCACATTTCCTGCGGAATGTCTTCCAGCATATTAAATTCACCGGCGCCCTGCAGCCATTCTCCTCCATCAATCGTTACAACCTCCCCGTTCATGTAAGCAGAATAATCAGAAACAAGATATGCGGCAAGATTGGCTAATTCCTGATGTTCTCCTACTCTTCGTAGCGGAACTTTTTTTCTCATATCGAATTTTTCCTGCAGATCACCAGGAAGCAATCTATCCCAGGCTCCTTTTGTAGGGAAAGGCCCCGGAGCAATAGCATTGAAACGGATTCCGTATTTTGCCCACTCCACGGCCAGAGATCTTGTCATTGCCAATACTCCTGCTTTAGCACAGGCTGATGGAACAACATATGCAGAACCCGTCCATGAATAGGTGGTTACGATATTGAGAACGGTTCCGGGTGTTTTGGAATCAATCCAATGCTTTCCAACGGAAAGGGTACAGTTTTTTGTTCCTTTTAAAACGATATCCAGAATAGAATCGAAGGCAGAGTGTGTCAGCCTTTCTGTCGGGGAAATAAAATTTCCGGCCGCATTATTCAATAGAATATCGATTTTCCCAAACGCTTTTAAAGCAGCTTCCTTCATAGCTTCTACTTCGTCCCAGTTTCTGACATCACATGATACACAGAGAACGGTTCCGCCGGTTTCGTTTTCCAATTCTTTTGCGGTTGCCTGTAGTTTTTCCAGATTTCTTGAAGTGATTACCACTTTTGCACCCAACTGAAGAAAATATTTTGTCATCGCTTTTCCAAGACCGCTTCCGCCTCCTGTAACGATGGCTACTTTATCTTTTAAGGCGTCTTCCTTTAGCATGGGCTGTGTATATAGGTTCATACTGTTTATTTTTTCTTAAAAATACTAAATATTGAAATGCCGTCCTGTAAAATAGCCTAAGAAATAATGCGCCAAATAATTTATTTTGTTTTTGCCGAAAAAGATGCAAAGGATTATCGTGGAAAAGGTGTCAAAAGATTACAAAAAAAGTCACAGGAAAGCTGGTGATTCATTACTGATTAGAGTAATAATTGTTTTGAATTCCAGATATTGAAATTATGTCTTCGAGCATAGCCCGGATTGCAGCTTTGTCTGAGCTCATTTCGTAGGTTTTGGCGCGGCAGCGAAGCTGCCGCGCCAAAACCTACAAAATAGCGAGTGCGGAAAGCCGGAAATTGCTCCTTAAAGAAATAAAATTACAATTCGACGAAGTCAAAAAGCTTCAAATAAAATACACAACAGGTTTTCATGGGATCAACTGCTCCTAAAAAGACAAAAACAGCCCGAACGATAATGATCAGGCTGTTTTTTATATTGAACAAGATTAAATTAATCCAGATTAAGAAGCAACAACTGTTCCTTTAAAAGAAAGTGTTTTCGGAGTTTTGCTGTCGCTGGTGGTAACGTTTACCGTTTTCATGAACGGACCTGCATTAGCCGCGTTGTAGCTTGCTTCTACAAATCCTTTTTTCCCCGGAAGGATAGGCGTTTTTGTATAATCTGCTGTTGTACAGCCACAAGATGGTGCTACATTTTCAATCACGATCGGTTTTTTTGAGGTATTGGTAAATTCAAATCGAATAACTTTAGGCTTTCCCTGAGGAATATTTCCTACATCAATAGATTCTGATTTCCATTTTACCGCATCTGCCAATACTTTTACAACGGGATGATTTTCAGCAGGGAATATTCCTGCATAAAAAGGAGAAAATGCCAATACAGCCAAAAGAGCGGTTACTTTTAATTTTTTCATGATATACAATTTTTAATAATTAAAGAAATTCTGTTATTTTGATACAACAAATGTAAAGGGCACGATCAGTTCTGCATGTTAACCGGTTTCAAACATTTGTTAATGAGTTGTTAATAATAAAAGATAAATAGATATTTTTGGATATTATTGTCTGTAAATGGAAATAAAGAAGCTCAATATTATCATCTCTCTCGGATTTGTCGCGATCATCGGGATTCTGATAGCCCAGCTGATGTGGACACGCCAGGCTTATAATCTTGAGGATAAAAAATTCAATCAGACTGTAAATGTGGCCCTTCTTGAAGTTGCAGAAAAACTGTCCGGGAAAACTTCCTATACGGAAAGTCCAGTCCAGAATATTTCCAATGATTATTACGTCGTCAATATCAATAATGAATTTCACCCTGAACTGCTGGAGCATTATCTGAAAACGGAGTTTACGCGTTTCCAAATCAATACCAACTATGTATATGCTTTATACAACTGCCATAGTGATCAGATGGTTTATGGTAAGTTTATCTCCAAACATCAGGAAAGCCCGAATGAAAAAATAATCAAATTTCCCAAACATAAAAATCTTGTTTACTATTTCTCCATCCGCTTTCCCGACAAGACCACGTACCTCATCAGCTCATTGCGGTTTTGGTACGTACTTACCTTTGCGCTGATTATTATTCTTCTTGTGTATGTTTATTCTATTTATACTATTATTCAGCAGAAAAAATTCTCGGAACTTCAGAGGGACTTTATCAACAATATGACGCATGAATTCAAAACACCGCTTTCTTCTATATTGCTGGCTTCAGAATCGCTTACAAAACAGGATGCCGTAAAAGAAAACCCGAAACTGCAGACCTATACTTCGATTATTACCGAACAAAGCCATAAACTTAACCGACATATCGAAAAGATCCTGAATATTGCCAAAAATGATGCATCAGGTTTATCTTTGAAGCCACAGAGGATTGTTTTGCTGCCATTCATTCAGGAAATTGTTGACAATATAAAGCAGAAGAATGAAAACCTTTCTGTGGAAATAGCTGTAGACAGCACTATTACAATCATTGCCGATGAGTTTCATTTTGCCAATATTGTTTATAATATTTTAGACAATTCCATCAAATATTGCGATAGGAAACCCGTAATCATCATTTCTGCACTAAAAGATTCAAAAGCATTATATTTAAAGTTTAAAGATAACGGAATAGGGATTCCTGCTAAAAATATGCCTCACATTTTTGATAAATTTTACAGAGTGAATACCAAAAAGAGTGATGAAGTGAATGGTTTTGGGTTAGGTTTATTTTATGTAAAAAAAATTGTCCGACAGCATAACTGGAAAATTTCAGTTGAAAACAATGCAGATAAAGGAATTACCATTACCCTTACTTTGCCACTTTAATAATGTGAAAGCCATGGAAAAATCTAAAATTCTATATGCCGAAGATGACGAGACAATTGCCTTCCTGATTCAGGATAGCCTGGAAAATTATTATGACATTTCATGCTACCGCGACGGAAAATCAGCACTTGACGCATTTAATAAAGAAACTTTTGACATTTGCTTGCTTGACATTATGATGCCCGAGCTCAACGGCTTTGAACTGGCTGAGCAAATTCGTGAAAAAAATACCGAAATCCCAATTATTTTTCTTTCTGCAAAAGCATTGAAAGAAGACCGTATCAAAGGATTAAAGATCGGTGCCGATGATTATCTGGTAAAACCTTTCAGCATTGAAGAACTGATTCTGAAAATTGAAGTTTTTCTAAAACGATCTAAGAAAATCAATACTTCTCCATCAAAATTTAAAGTTGGAAAATATACTTTTGATCCCAAAAACTATACTTTACAGGATTCAGAAAATATCATAACCCTTACCCAAAGAGAATCTGACCTGCTGTTATATTTTATCCGGAATAAAAATACGGTGCTGAAAAGACAGGAAATTCTGAAAGCCATCTGGGGCGATGATGATTATTTTATGGGAAGAAGCCTGGATGTATTTATCTCCAGATTACGGAAGGTATTGGCAGATGAAGAAAATATTGTCATTGAAAATCTTCACGGGATCGGATTTCGCTTTTCTGAAAAATAATTGATTAATCGAAAACCATAAATCATTATCATTCGATTTTATCTAAATTTATGCATCAAAAAAATTCTTGCATGAAAAATCCCGGAACTTTTGTTTTTATTCTTTTGTTTTTCGGCGCATTTACCAACGCCCAGAAATTTGAAAAATTAATACAATATGTCAATCCTTTGATCGGTACAGAAAAAATGGGACATACCTATCCCGGGGCCACTGCGCCCTTCGGAGCCGTTCAGCTAAGTCCGGAAACTGATACTATTGCTTATGAACTCAACGGAAAATATAATGGCGAGGTCTATAAATACTGCGCCGGCTATCGTTACGAAGATAAAACCATTGTAGGATTCAGTTCGACCCATTTCAGCGGAACAGGACATTCTGATCTGGGAGATTTCTTAATAATGCCGACTGTTGGGAAGTTACAGCTGAATCCCGGAACTGCAGATCATCCTGAAAATGGATACAGAAGCAGATTTTCCCATCAGGACGAAAAAGCAGAAGCCGGCTATTACAAAGTAAAACTGGAGGATCATAATATTTTAGCCGAATTAACCTCAACAACAAGAGTTGGTGTCCATCGATACACTTTTCCGAAGTCGGATCAGGCACATATTATTTTCGATCTTATGGCCGGAATTTATAATTATGAAGGAAAAAATATCTGGACCTATGTTCGCATAGAAAACGGAAATACCGTTACCGGCTATCGTCAGACCAACGGCTGGGCAAGAACGAGAACCGTTTATTTTGCGATGAAATTCTCAAAGCCTTTCAAATCTTACGGACAAAAGAACTATGATGGAAAACAGGTGTACAATGGATTCTGGAGAAAATTTGACCAAACGAAGAACTTCCCCGAAATCGCTGGGAAAAACCTGAAAATGTATTTCGATTTTGATACGAATGAAAATGAAGCGATTGAAATTAAATTAGCCATTTCACCGGTAAGCCAGGCCAATGCCTTGGAAAATCTTGAAAAAGAAGCGGGAAACTTATCTTTCGAGCAGATAAAAGCGCAAACGCAGGAAACGTGGAACAAAGAATTAAATAAAATCGTTATTAAAGGCTCTGATGCAGAGAAAACGAATTTTTATACGGCAATGTACCATACTTTTATCAATCCAACCACGTATATGGATGTAAACGGAGAATATAAAGGTTTGGATCAAAATATTCACCATGCAGAAAACTTCACCAATTATACTACTTTTTCACTTTGGGATACCTATCGTGCACTACATCCCTTTTTTAATATTATTCAGCCAAAAAGAAACAGCGATATGGTGAGGTCGATGATGGCACATTACGATCAGTTTTCCATGAAAATGCTGCCGATCTGGTCGCACTATGCCAATGACAACTGGTGCATGAGCGGCTATCACAGCGTAAGTGTTGTCGCAGATGCCATTATTAAAGGAAATTATGATGGTGATGCAAAAGCTGCTTTACAAGCCTGTATTGCTACGGCAAATAAAAGAGACTATGAGGGAATCGGACAATATATCGATCTCGGATATATTCCTGTCGAAAAAAACGGAACTTCTGTCTCCAATACGCTGGAATATGCTTATGACGACTGGGCAATCGCACAGCTGGCGAAACATCTGGGTGAAACAGAAATCTATAATCAGTTCATCAAACGCTCCGAAAACTGGAAAAATAATTTCGATAAAAGTATTGGATTCATGCGTCCCCGTCTTGCAGACGGAAGTTTTAAAAAAGATTTTAGTCCGCTGAGTACGCACGGACAGGGCTTCATTGAAGGAAATTCATGGAATTATACTTTTTTCGTATCGCAAAATCCGGATGAATTAATTCAGCTTATGGGCGGAAAGAAAAAATTTGCTTCCAAGCTGGATGAATTATTCACCATGCATTTGCCTGACGAGTTTTTTGCAGATACAGAGGACATTACAAGAGAAGGCATTATCGGAGGCTATGTTCACGGAAACGAACCGGCACATCATGTTGCATATCTTTATAATTGGGCAGGACAGCCCTGGAAAACGCAGGCACAGATCAGAAGAATTCTTGAAATGCAATATAAAGCAACTCCAGATGGATTAGGTGGAAACGACGATGCGGGACAAATGAGTGCATGGTATATTTTGAGTTCGCTCGGATTTTATCCTGTTGCTCCGGGTTCGGAAGAGTATGCCATTGGAAGTCCGGGAATCGACCATGCGATTTTGAATTTAGAAAACGGAAAAACTTTTGAGATTGAAGCGATTAATCAAAGCCCGAAAAATGTTTATGTTCAAAAAATCCTGTTGAATGGTAAGGAAATTAAAAACTTTACATTAAAACATTCGGATATCATGAATGGCGGAAAAATGAGTTTTTATATGGGTTCGAAGCCAAAGAAATAGCTTTTAAACACTATTTTCAATGATAAAAATGAGATTAAAATTCTGCTCATCTGTAATTTGCATACGACAATCTTCATTTTGCATACATCGGGTTCTTAATTTCTCTTCAATTTTGTATCAATAAAAATCAACATTATGAAATTGAATCAGGTAAAATTAGGAAGCCAAGGACTTATCATCCCGAATATCGGTTTAGGATGTATGGGAATGACAGGATTTGGCGACGCCAACATGTATGGTCCTGCAGACGAAGCAGAAGCTATTGCAACCATTCACCATTCTTTGGAACTGGGCGGAAATTTTCTGGACACGGCAGATCTGTACGGTCCTTTTAAAAACGAGCAGCTTATTGCAAAAGCAATTGAAGGCAATCGTGACCAGTATATCATCGCCACCAAATTCGGCTGGGAAATTGATGACAATGAGCAGATCACCTGGAAAATCAACGGAAGTAAAGATTATGTTAAAAAATCTGTTGAACGCTCACTGAAAAATCTGAAAACCGATTACATCGACCTGTATTATATGCACCGACTGGATAAGAATGTTCCGGTAGAAGAAACGGTTGGCGCCATGAGCGATCTGGTAAAGGAAGGTAAAATCGGTTACATTGGGTTGTCCGAAGTATCTTCTGAAACCGTAAAGAAAGCACACGCCGTTCATCCGATTTCTGCGGTTCAGAGCGAATATTCTTTGTTTGAAAGAACCGTTGAAGAAAAGGGCGTTATCAAAACGCTGAATGAATTTGGAATCGGTTTTGTAGCCTATTCTCCACTGGGAAGAGGATTTTTATCCGGAAACATAAAAACGATTGATGATTTGCCGGAAAATGATTTCCGAAGAGGAATTCCGCGTTTTCAGGAACAGCATTTTCATAAAAATATAGAGCTGGTGGAAGCCATTGAAGCAATGGCAGCAGAAAAAGGAATTACGTCTTCTCAATTGGCTCTTGCCTGGATCATCAGCAAAGGAATTATTCCGATCCCGGGAACGAAACGCAGAAAATATCTTGAACAGAATATTGAAGCGGCAAGCATTCAGCTGAATGAATCTGATATTGAGAAGCTTGAAAGTATTGTGCCGTTGGGAACAGATACGGGAGCGACGTATGATGAATTCGGGATGGGACTCTTAGATTATTAGTATTTCCTTTTCAAAAGTTAAATCTTTAAAGTAAAATTCGTAATAATTCAAACCTAACAGGTTTTTGAAACCTGTTAGGTTTATAAAGTACTTTTATGCGCCCCGGCTTGAACGGAGCTCTTTTTGCGGAACGAAGTGAAGCAAAAAAGCGAGAGTGGAAGACGGAAAAGGCGCCCAAATCTAAGACGCTTTGAAGAATCCAAATAATTGTTACCTTTACTATTATAAACCTTAAGTATGAACACCATACAATCTATTTCCCATTTTCACAGACTTTTGTCGCTTCCGGAACCGAAACATCCGATGGTAAGCGTTATTAACCTTTCAGAAAGTATTTTTATTGAAGACGAAGTATGGAAAGGCTTTGTGAGTCATTATTACTGTGTAGCCCTGAAACGGAACGCTACAGGAAAAATAAAATACGGACAACAGCATTACGATTATGATAAAGGGGTGTTGAGTTTTACAGCGCCCAACCAGGTTCAATATCTGGATCTGCAGACGATGGATTGCAAAAACACAGGTTACCTGTTGATTTTCCACGAAGATTTTCTTCTGAAACATTCCCTGGCAAAAACCATTTCTTCATACGGATTTTTCTCTTACGCTGTAAATGAAGCGCTGCATCTCTCTGAAGACGAAGAAAATGATTTGCTTGAAATCTTATTTAAAATTGATAAAGAATGCCAGCACATCGATCATCATACCCAGGAGATTATTTTGTCTCAAATAGAATTACTGCTGAATTATTCCAAACGGTTTTACGAAAGGCAGTTTATTACCCGAAAAAGCGGCAACCATCATCTTCTGGCAAAATTTGAAGCTTTTCTGAATGATTATTTTAATGATAATTCAGCTGAAAAAGAACTGCTTACTGTTCAGCAAATTGCGGAGGCTATGAATCTTTCCCCAAATTATCTGGGCGATCTTTTGAGGGTTCACACCGGGCAAAATACGCAGCAGCATATTCACGAAAAGCTGATCAGTAAAGCCAAGGAAAAGCTTTCAACAACAGAGCTTTCGATAAGTGAAATTGCCTATGAGCTGGGATTTGAGCATGCGCAGTCATTCAGCACGCTGTTTAAAAAGAAAACGAAGATGTCGCCGCTGGAATTTCGGCAGTCTTTTAATTAAAACACATCTTCTCTAATATTATTTTTATGTTTTCTTCCCCAATCGGAAAGAGCCATGATCACTGGTTTAAGCGTTTTGCTGTAATCGGTTGAAATGTATTCCACGATCACAGGCGTTTGCTCTGCGTGTACTACTCTTTTTACAAAACCGTTCAATTCCAGATCTTTCAGCTCGTTAGAAAGTACTCTTGCCGAAATACCCGAAATATTCCTTTGCAGCTCATTGAACCTGATATTACCGTTTTCCTGTAGAACGATAATGATTTTAAGCTTCCATTTCCCGCCAATTACGAAAATGGCATCTTCTACCGAGGAAAGATGTCCGCTGCATCCTTCAGCCGTCAAAGGTTCGTCAAAAACAACCGTATTTTCCATAATTTCAAATTTAACTAACCGAAAGGTTACTGCTAACCTTTTGTTTACTACTAACTTTTGATAAGCAAATGTAGGTAATTTTGCTGAAGAATTTTAAAATTTAAAAAAATGAAAAACATACTTCACATTATTTCAAGCCCTAGAATGGAAGTTTCAGCCAGCAGAAAACTGGGAAAAGCGGTTGTTGAAAAAATTAAGGAAAAATATCCGGATGCGGTTGTTAAGGAGCGTGATCTTACAAAGAATTCTGTTCCCATTTTGGAAGAGATCCATATCAATACTTTTTTTACACCGGCAGAAAGCCATTCACCGGAACAGGAAGAAATTAATGAATATTCAACGGGTCTGATTTCAGAACTGCAGGAAGCAGATATAATTGTAATTGATTCTCCTATGTACAACTTCTCGGTTCCGGCATCGCTCAGAGCCTATTTCGACTTTACTTCCAGAGCAGGATATACTTTTAAGTATGATGAAAACGGGCCTAAAGGTTTATTGAATAACAAAAAACTGTATATCGCTTTTACATCAGGAAATATTTATTCTGAGGGTCCTTTCCAAATATATGATTCCAATGTTCCTTATATTAAAAATGTTTTTGGATTTTACGGTGTTTCGGATGTCTCCGTTTTCCGGGCAGAAGGTCTATCGATTCCGGGAATTCAGGAAACGTCTATGGAAAAAGCGATTGAAGGAATTACCATTGATTAATTTTTTCAGATATAATTTAAAAAAGGGAGGCTTAAATTTTGTAAGCTTCCCTTTTTTAATAGATTTTTGGCTAAAGCCGATGTGATTATTATAAATGAAAAGCGGGCTAAAGCCCGCTCCTATTGATATTGTGTTATTTATATTTATCATTCAACTTCAAAAAGCAAACGCTCCCCGAATTTCTGTTCATTGATCTTTCCGTTTTCATAAACTAAATTTCCGTTTACAAAAGTATGGGTTACCTTAGAATGGAAACTCATTCCTTCCAACGGACTCCAACCACATTTGTAAAGGATATTTTCTTTTTCTACTGTCCAGTTCTCATTCAGATCTACTAAAACCAAATCAGCTTTATACCCCTCTCTGATGAAACCTCGCTTTTCAATTCTGAATAAAATTGCCGGATTATGAGCCATTTTTTCAACGATTCTCTCTAAAGAAATTTTTCCGTTTTTATAATTTTCCAGCATTACCACCAGAGAATGCTGAACCAAAGGTCCTCCTGAAGGACATTTTGTGTAAACATTCTGTTTTTCTTCACAGGTGTGTGGTGCGTGATCTGTAGCAACTACATCAATTCTGTCATCAAGCAACGCTTCCCAGAGTCCGTCTTTGTCGTGTTGGGTTTTTACAGCGGGATTCCATTTGATGAGCGATCCCCGTGTCTCATAATCCTCATTGGTAAAGGTTAGGTGATGAACACAAACTTCCGCAGTGATTTTTTTATCTTTTAATGGAATGTCGTTACGGAAAAGCTCCAGTTCTTTCGCCGTTGACAAATGGAAAACGTGCAGCCTGGCTCCTGTTTTTTTTGCCAACTCAACAGCTTTTGAAGAAGATTTATAACATGCTTCCTCACTTCTGATTAAATGATGAAATCTCACCGGAATATCTTCTCCGTACTGATCAATGTATTGCTGCGTATTGGCTCTGATGGTCGCTTCATCCTCACAATGAACGGCAATCAGCATTTTGGTATTACTGAAAATATTTTCCAGTGTTTCCGGATTATCCACCAGCATGTTTCCGGTGGAAGAACCTAAGAATAATTTGATTCCCGGAACGTTTCTCGGATTGGTCTTTAAGATTTCTTCCAGATTATCATTTGTCCCTCCCATCATAAAACCGTAGTTGGCATACGACTTTTGCGATGCAATTTCATATTTATTAGCCAGTAACTCCTGTGTTACGGCATTGGGAACTGTATTCGGCTGTTCGATAAAACTGGTAGTTCCTCCGGCAATAGCAGCGCGGGATTCACTTTCAATATCGCCTTTATGGGTAAGGCCAGGCTCTCGGAAATGCACTTGGTCATCAATCACTCCCGGTAAAAGATACTTTCCTGCACCGTCGATAATGCGATCTGCCTCGGCTGAAATAGCTGAATCAATTCTGGAAATGACATCATTTTCAATCAATATATCACCTTCTATGATGTTTCCTTCGTTGACGATTTTTACGTTTTTAATTAGGGTCTTCATTTATACTTTTTTAGAAATTATCCGGAAGTTTAACGGTCAGCTTTATCAAAGTTGAATTTTGACAAAGTTTTTCAAAAATAAGGTTTATGGATGAATTTTTATACCGTCGATAAAAATCAATTTCTAAATATTTACATTTGCATAAAATTTCCAGATTTTGAAGAAACTTCTCAACGAAACGATTATATACGGAATCGGGGCGATTATGCCGAGGATCATTGTTGTACTGCTGAATTACCTTTTTATTAAAAATATTGACAACAGTGCGTTTGCCATTTTCACCAATCTTTATGCGCTGATATCGTTTGTTAATATTGTTTTGTCTTTTGGCTTTGAAACCGCTTACTTCAGGTTTTCATCTGATAAAAATAATGAACAGAAGGTTTTCAATACTTCTTTCTGGTTTTTAACCGGTTTATCAACTGTTTTTCTGGTGTTGGTATTGCTGTTTAATCAGCCTATTGCCAATGTTTTTGGATATTCGGAGACGCCGGAATTTATCCGCTGGTTTGCCTGGATTGCATTTTTTGATAATATTCTTGTAATCCCGCTGGCCTGGTTCAGGTTTCATAACAGACCGCTAAAATATACTGCCGTAAGAGTGATTCAGGCTGTCTTCCAGAGTGCTTTTGCCATTGCATTATTTCTTTATATTCCACAGGAATTCAGTGTAAAATTAGGCTTAAAGGAAAAAGTTTCGTATCCGTTTTACAGTAATCTGGCGGCCAGCTTTTTAGGTGTTATATTGGTTTTACCGGTTATCCTGAAGGTAAAGCTTCAGTTTTCAAAGGAGCTTTTTTTCCAGATGCTAAAATATTCGTGGCCGATTATGATTGCCGGCCTCGCATTTATGGTGAATGAAAATTTTGATAAATTCATCCAGAAATTCATTATTGACGATGGTGATGCAGGAGCATACGGCGGATGCTATAAAATGGCCGTTTTAATGACCCTCTTCGTTACGGCATACCGAATGGGAATTGAGCCGTTTTTCTTCAAACAAATGAACAATGAAAATGCCAAAAAGACCTACGCAAAAGTAACCGAATATTTCTCATTTTTCGCATCGGTAGTAGCTTTAGGAATTATTGCCAATGTTTCATGGCTCAAGCTTTTACTGGTACCCAACAGTTCGTACTGGATTGCCTTAAATATTATTCCTATTATCGTTATTGCCAATCTTTTTTTCGGGATATACTACAATCTTTCCACCTGGTATAAGGTAACCGACAGAACGCGGGTGGGAACCTATATTTCCTGGATTGGCGCCATTATTACAATTATATTAAATCTCGTATTGCTAAGGCAATATGGTTTTATGGTATCTGCATGGATTACACTGGCTGCCTATTTTACTATGATGGTCTTATCCTATTTTTTAGGCCAGAAATACTATCCTATTCCTTACAGAATGAAGAAAATTTCTTTTTTCGTTGTTCTCCTGGCGGTCTTCAGCTATGTTATTGTAGCGTTCTTCGATTACAATCTCTGGATCGGAAACTTATTTTTCCTAGTTTATGCAGGTATTCTTATTTATTCTGAAAAAGATATGCTTCTCTCAAGGATCAAAAAGTAATTTGGTCTTTAATTTGCTGCGTATGGTTTCTGTTTTAAATAATATTAAAACTGCCGAAATACTACCCTTTTATTGCTATCTTTATAAAAAATTAAACAACCATTAAAAAAAACATACTTATATAATTTATGAAAATTATCGTTCCTATGGCTGGACGTGGTTCCAGATTACGTCCACATACTCTTACCGTTCCGAAACCTTTAATTCCGATTGCGGGAAAACCAATCGTACAGAGACTGGTGGAAGATATTGCCAAAGTAGCAGGAGAAGAAATTGAAGAAGTCGCATTCATCATCGGAGATTTTGGTCCCGAGATTGAAAAATCCCTTATTCAGATTGCTGAAAGACTGGGAGCCAAAGGAAGCATTTATTACCAGAACGATCCGCTTGGTACCGCACATGCTATCAAATGTGCAGAGCAGTCAATGAGCGGTAATGTAGTGATCGCTTTTGCCGATACCCTTTTCCGTGCAGATTTTATTTTGGATAAAAATTCGGACGGAGTAATCTGGGTAAAGAGCGTAGAAGATCCTTCCGCTTTCGGGGTCGTAAAATTAGATAACTACGGATTTATTACCGATTTTGTTGAAAAGCCACAAACCTTTGTTTCAGACCTTGCTATTATCGGGATCTACTATTTCAACAGCGCAGAAAAGCTGATGGATGAAATCAATTACCTGATGGATAATAACATCAAGAATGGTGGAGAATACCAACTTACTACCGCTTTGGAAAATCTCCGTGCAAAAGGTGCGAAATTCACATTAGGAAAAGTAAATGACTGGATGGATTGCGGAAACAAAAATGCCACCGTAGAAACCAACAGCAAAATTCTTGCTTACGAACAAGAAGCAATGTCTCAATATCCTGCTTCTGCACAAATCGAAAACTCATTGATCATTCCGCCATGCTTTATCGGTGAAAATGTAAAAATCTCCAACTCAAAAGTGGGTCCAGGAGTTTCATTGGGAAATAATACAGTGATTGTCAATTCTAATATTGAAAATTCCCTAATTCAGGAAAATACAAAAATCAATCATGGAAATCTTTCCAACTCTATGATTGGAAATTCTGCCCAATATTTCGGTGTATCAAGAGAAATTTCCTTAGGAGATTATTCTGTCCTTGATTTTTTATCGAAATAATTTGACCGGAATCAATAATTCAACGCAAATAGCTATCTTCAGACCACACAAAATGTTTTGTGTGGTTTGGCGTTAATATTGCAACGTAATTTTTATAAATTGAAAGGTAAATACATGAAAAACTGGATCATAGTACTATTATTGCTCTTTGCTGTAACATCCTGTAAAACAAGAAATGCTGCTAAAAAATCTCGTAATGCTCTAAAAACCGACAGTACATTTGTACTGGAAAACGATCAGAATCCCAAAGATGTCAATGAGCCTATAAGAAATAAGCTGCCTTTCTTTGAGCATGTTATTCCTCCGGTTCAGTTTGAGCAGATCAAAATCAACAGTAAAGTAAATGTGGAAAGCGGAAGTTTCATTCCTACGTTAGATGCCACTATTTATATTGAGAAAGATAAAAAAGTATGGATGAATCTTCAGGCGTTCATCATCACGGTGGCACGCGGAATAGCAACACCAGAAGGGATAAAGGGACAGGATAAAACCAGCAAAACGTATATTGATTCTGATTTCGATTACCTTAACAATCTCCTGAATGTTAATTTCATTGATTATAAATCCCTGGAAAAAATTCTTTTAGGACGAACCTTCGTAAAAATCAACGACTCACAGTTTACATTAACCCAGAATTCTCAGGGTTTCAAAATGGCATCCAATACCAATCAGAAAATTGAGACCGAAGAACGAACAAGAGAGTATAAAATTGTATTAAACTACGATACCAATTATGATTTGCTGAATGTAAACCTTAAGGATGTACTGTCTCCTGATGAGCTTGACGTATCGTATAGCAATTGGGAAGAAATCAACGGAATCCGTTTGCCCAGAAATGTTAAAATAATTATAAAAGGCTCAAAAAGCAGCCAGATTTTACTGGAAAATACGAAATTTGATTTTTCGAGGATGGATACACCATATTCTGTGCCGTCCAGTTATAAGAAAATCGAAATTAAATGATTAAAAAATTTAGCTTTTTAATAGGTATTTTATTGTTCGGACTGCATCATGGACAAAGCGGTAAAAAAGAACAACTGCAAAAGCAAAATGCTGAACTTAAAAAACAAATTGCTCAGATAAACACAGATTTAGCAAAAACAAGAAATGAATCTAAACTTTCAGTTGCTTACCTTGACAATGTCAACAAAAAGCTGGTACTGAGAGAAAAGGTTTATAACAATACTCAGAAGGAAAAGAGATTTATTGAAGATGAAATTTATCTTCGCCAGCTTGAAATCAACCGACAGAACAGAGAGCTTAAAATCCTCAGGGAAAACTACGCCAAAGTTCTGGTGAATGCGTACAAAAATAAAGGGGTACAAAATAAAGTAACGTTTATTCTTTCTGCCAAAAATCTGGGAGAAGCTATTCGCAGGATGCAATACCTAAAGCAATACTCTGACTATCAGGACAAAAAAGCTGCAGAAATAACCAATGCGGCCACAAAAATCAAGCAATCTATAGCACAGAAACAGAATTCCGTAAAAGAAAAGGCAAATCTTCTTGCCAATCAACAGAAAGATTTAACAACCATTAATGCTGAAAAAGCTCAGAAGGAGCAGCTTGTATCGGAATTTAAGAAAAACGAATCCAAGCTAACTTCAGAACTCAGACAAAAACAGACACAATCTAAAGCACTGGAAGGTCAAATCAGATCTATTATTGCAGAGGAAATCAGAATTGCAAAAGCAGAGGAAGAAGCAAGAAAAAAAGCGGAAGCAGAAAAAATCCGTCTTGCCAAAATTGCTGCTGAAAGAGAAAAAGCTAGAATTGAAGCTGAAAATAAAGCTCGTGCAGAAGCACTGGAAAGAGAACGACTGGCCGCAGAAGCAGAATCCAGAAAAGCATCTGAACTTGCAGCAAAAAGAGCTGAAGAAGAAAGAAAGCGTACGGAAGATGCCGCAAGATCAGAAGCAACAGCCAGAGATGAAGCCAGAAAAGTAGCCGCTAAAAAAGCATCTGATGAAGCAGCAGCAAGAGCAAAAGAAGCCTCTGAAAAAGTTGCAGCAGCAAGAGCCGCAGAAGTAGCGTTAGCTAAAAAGAAGGAAGATGATAAGAAAGCTGCAGAAACAAAAGCAATGACCAATTACGGGGTAACTACCGTTGCAGGAAGCAATTTTGCTGATAACAAAGGAAGATTAGGCTACCCTGCAGATAAAATCGGACAAATTACGCATCGCTTCGGAAGACATCCGCATCCGGTATTTAAAAATATTGACGAAGAAAACAACGGAATAAAAATCTCCGTACCTTCCGGCACAAGAGCAAGGTCAGTATTCCCGGGAACTGTTTCATCTGTATTGGCCAACAGTGACGGAACGAAAACCGTTATCCTTAAGCATGGTAATTATTTTACCATTTATTCTAATCTGGGAAGCGTAAATGTTTCCAAAGGACAGCAGGTTTCGGCAGGAACTCCGGTTGGGGTAATTGGTCAGGATTTTGACGGAACGTATACACTTGATTTCCAGGTATGGAACGGAAGCACACCTGTTGATCCATTAGGTTGGGTTTCTTATTAAAAAAAGATTAACTTTGTAAAAAATTTAGCAATGAATACATTAACAATATTGTCATTATCTTGGCAGCATATCCTGATCGTAGCCATTATTCTTTTGTTACTTTTCGGAGGTAAAAAAATCCCTGAATTAATGAGAGGAGTTGGTTCCGGTATCAAAGAATTCAAAGATGCAGTAAAGGAAGAGGATAAACCGGGTTCTGAAAATAAGACCACCAACAATAATCCTTCAAGCAACTAAAAATTCTTACAATTCGATGAATTTCACAGAGACTGCATGGGCGGTCTTCAATAAGTCTATTGAAGATTATCACATGTCTGATGACGTTAACACTCTAATTAATAACCCGTTCGAAAAAGATACTTTGGAACGGATTTTGTATGCAAAGAACTGGATTGATACCGTTCAATGGCATTTGGAAGATATAATTAGGGATGAAAATATTGATCCGGCTGAAGCGCTCCAGTTAAAAAGAGCAATAGATGCATCAAATCAGAAAAGAACTGATCTGGTGGAATTTATAGACAGCTGGTTTCTTAAAAAATATGAAAGTGTAACTCCTAAACCTGACGCAAAAATCAATACTGAAACTATCGCCTGGGCGGTAGACAGATTATCAATTCTCGCGCTTAAGGTTTATCATATGTCGTTAGAGGCAAACAGAGATTCCGCTTCCGAAGAACACAGAGCCAATTGTCAGGCAAAATTAGATGTTCTTCTTGCTCAGCATGAAGATCTTTCAACTTCTATTAATCAGTTGCTTACTGATATTGAGAACGGTGATGTTAAGATGAAAGTGTACAAACAAATGAAAATGTACAATGATGAAAGTCTTAACCCAGTCCTATATCAAAAGGGGCAACAAAAATGAAACGATTACTTTTCTTTGGGGTATTACTGATTATTACATCTTGCGCAACGGAAAAACAAAATTTTTCTCCGTTGTCTACCGGCTTTTATAGCGAAACCAAAGGATCAGATTCTGATAAGGGAGCAAACAGTATTGATATCAATGTAAAAGGTAATGTAAACGCTTCCGAAATTTCCAATCTGATTGCTACTTTTCCCAAATTCAAAAATACCGCTTTAAACAGTGAAATTATCACGTTAAAATACAGTCTGCAAAACTATCTTTATGCAATAGATGCAGATAATCTGAATGGGAAAAATAAAGCGCTGAAAGACTTTGAAAAATCTTATAAAAAAGTTCAGAAGCTGAGACAAAATCTTAATAAAGATGAAGATGAGATCCTTAACCGTTATCTCGTCAGACTCAAAACAAATGTTTCTGCAATTGAAGATTACATAAAGGGAAATTAAAACTAATTAAGGGGTTCATGATTAAAATTCAGGCGGAGTCCAATGTTCCTACGGAATACGGTACTTTCCGAATGATTGCTTTATCCGAAAACGAGAATGACTGGATGCCACATATGGCTATTGTCGCAGACAAAACAGATTTTTCTAAACCTGTGAACGTACGCTTCCACTCAGAGTGCATTACCGGAGAAGTTTTCCATTCAAAAAAATGCGAATGCGGGCAGCAGCTGGATGCTGCCATGAAATATATCCATGAAAATGGAGGAGTTATTATCTATCTTCGTCAGGAAGGAAGAAATATCGGAATCATTAACAAATTAAAAGCTTATTCTTTACAGGAAAAAGGGTTTGATACGGTAGAAGCCAATCTGAAGTTGGGCTTACCAGCAGATGACAGAAACTTCGGCGTAGCCATAGAAATCCTTAATTTACTGGGAATATTGGATATAAATCTTCTTACCAATAATCCTGAAAAGATAAAATATGTAGAAGAAAGCAATATCCATCTTAATTCTCGGGTTCCTTTACAGATTCCGGCAAACGAAATAAGCCAAGGATATTTACAGACAAAAAAAGATTATTTTGGTCATTTACTGGATGACAACGATAAGTAAAGCAAAAGCTCCGAAATTTCTTTCGGAGCTTTTTTGTAATTATAAAAAACTGAAAAGATATACTTATTATTTCGTAACCACCGTGTTGATTACTTTAGAATCATCAAGATTATAATATTTAATCACACTGTTATAATCTTCGTAATTAACATTTGAGTTTTTCGAACCGCTTGCAGGAACTAAAACAATTCTGAATCTTTGATTATTAAGATATTGATTTGCCTCTGCAGAAGTTAAACCTGTAGCCAGATTAAAGTTTTCATCATCAATTCTGATCTGTACATTTTGAGTATCAAAAACGAAATTGTACTGAAATTCTCTTCCTGTTGGCATTCCCGTCACATTTGGAAGGTACTCCATTTTAGGGATTAACTGCCATGCTGCACCTAAGTTCCTGTATACTAATACAACATCTGTACTGGCTATATTGATTCCCTGCGTGAAAGCGTAACTGTTTGCCGATGTAAAGTTGCCCGTAACATCCCTCATTTGAGAATAAGTATCGCCGTCTCCTACCACATCATCATTATTATCACAGCTGAATATGAATAAGCTTACAAAAGCTAATAGCAAAATTGGAAAAAATTTTTTCATTTTATAAAAGTTTAGTTGTTTTTGTTATTTATAATGCATATTCAAATCATATACCAAAAAACTTAAAAACATTGTTTTGCTCATCTTTTTAATTGTATTTTTGTTATTATTCAAAATTATGAAGAAACTGGTCTCTATATCAATCTTTGTTATATCATTATTAAACCCGAAAATTACGGCCCAATATATCCCTCAAAATCTTTCTAAAGAAGATCTTAAAAAGGCCAACCACTGGGTTGACAAGACGTATAAAAATCTTTCGCAGGATGAAAAGCTCGGACAGCTTTTTATTGTTGCATTATACACCAATAAGGGTGAAAATGAGATTAATACCGTACGAAACATTGTTACAAATGAAAAGATTGGCGGTCTTATTCTGATGCAGGATGACGCAGCAAGAGAAATAAGCTTAGTTAATGAATTCCAGCAAAAATCAAAAGTTCCGTTAATGATCGGAATGGATGCTGAATGGGGATTGTTTCAGAGAATTGCTGCTGCGCACAAATTTCCGTGGGCAATGACTTTGGGAGCTATCCAGGATAAAGACCTGATCCGACAGATGTCTGCCAAAATTGCAGAAGACTGCCACCGAATGGGAATTAACTGGGATTTTGCCCCTGTAGTTGATGTAAATACCAATCCGGATAACCCGATTATCGGTAACAGAAGTTTCGGATCTGAGGTTAGCAATGTTATTAGTTCTGCATCTGCATATGCAAACGGATTACAGGATAATAATATTCTGGCGGCAATCAAACATTTTCCCGGACATGGCGACACCAGTACAGATTCTCATCTGGATCTTCCGGTGGTTTCGCATAGCCTTGACCGACTCAGCAATATTGAACTGGCTCCTTTTAAAGCATTGATGAAAGAAGGAATAGGCGGAGTGATGGTTGCCCATTTGTACGTTCCCAGCCTTGAGTCAGGAAAAGGAATTCCGGCTTCGGTTTCCAAAAATATTATTACAGGCCTCCTGAAAGAAAAATTAGGCTATAAAGGACTTATTATTACCGATGCATTAAATATGGGTGCGGTGGCCAATAAATATAAACCGGGCGAACTGGATGCACTGGCTTTTAAAGCAGGAAATGACATCATGCTTTTCTCCCAGGGTGTGGCAGAAGGAAAGAAACTCATTCAGAAGGCTATTGATAATGGTGAAATTTCTCAGGCAAGAGTTGAGGAAAGTGTAAAGAAAATTCTTCTGACAAAATATTTCTTAGGCTTAGATAAATATAGTCCGAAAAATCCGGAAAACATTAATTCAGATTTAAACAATGATTCTCATAAAATGTTGGTTCAGAATTTATATGCGAGTGCTTTAACCTTATTGAAAGATGAGAAAAAATTGCTTCCTTTAACCGGAAAACAAATCTATTATGTTCCTCTCGAAGAGGCCCCCTTCCAGACATTTGCCCAAGAAATGGGTTCAGGAATCATCATTAAAAAAGCCAATGAGATCAATACAATTCCTGCCAATTCTACAGTAATTATTGGGCTGCATAAAGATAATTCAACCGCTTATAAATCGTATAAAATTTCCGAAGCTTCTAAAAAGGTGTTATCTGATGTGTCAAAAAATCAGAATGTTATCCTGAATGTTTTCGGAAGTGCTTATGCATTGAAAGATATTGATATTTCAAATATTTCTACGGTTCTGGTTTCTTATGAAAACAACGATGACTCAATGACGGCTACAGCCAATGCACTGAAAGGAAAAACAAAAATAGGCGGCAGGCTACCTGTTTTGGTAAATGATAAACTGAAAGCGGGAATGGGAATTGATTTAAATAATTTTCAAAAATAAATTAATAAAAAAACAAATGATGTCAAAAATTATTCAACTTTTCGCTTTTATAGTTATTTCAGTTTCATTCAGTACAAAAGCACAGCAATTTGATGCCACTTTGTACTTTTTGGATGAAAAAAAAAGAACAGGAAAAGCAGATATGGTATCTAACGAAGAGACTAAACTGGCTTTCATAGAAAATGGTTCTAAAAAAAAGGAGAAGATAAAGATAAATTTACTGGATAAAGTAGAATATATCAATCCGAAAAACAATGAGGCAATAACTGCGGAATTAAAAGAATATATTTATTTCTTTTTATCTGATAAACCTAAAACCAATTTTTGCTGGATGAAAAAAATAAATTCAGGAGAAATTTCAACGTATGTTGCTTATGCCTACGATGGTGGGATTAATAACGGATATCATTACTCCGTAACACCTTCTTCTCATGAATATTTCTTCTTTCAGTATAAAAATGAAAAGCCGCAAGTTATTTATATTAACAATAGTATTCCGACTCTTAATAAAAAGCAAATATTAAGAAGACAGATTAGAAATTTCTTCAAAGATAAATGTCCGCAACTTGTAAGTGATTTTGAAGCAGAGAAAATAGTAATTAGAAATAATAATCCGGAAGTATTACGCCAGTATTATGAAAAAAATTGCAGTACAAACAATTAAAAAATACCATCAAAATAAATGAAAATAGGCATACTTTGCTATCCCACCTACGGAGGAAGCGGAATTGTAGCAACAGAACTGGGAATGTCACTTGCCAATAAGGGGTATGAAGTTCATTTTATCAGTAATGCACTTCCGGCGAGATTAGATATTACCAACCCGAATATTTTTTTCCATAGGGTAAATGTTCAGACCTATCCCCTTTTCCAGTACCAGCCTTACGATATTGCACTGAGCTCGATGATTTATCGTGTCGTGAATCTTTATAAGCTGGATCTTCTTCATGCCCATTATGCCATCCCGTATGCGTATGCTGCATTTACCGCAAAACAGATGCTGAAAGAAGACGATAATGATATTCCTTTGGTAACGACCCTTCACGGTACGGATATTACGCTGGTTGGTCAGCATCCAAGCTATAAACATGCCGTAGAATTTTCAATCAATCAATCTGATGCCATTACTTCTGTTTCTGAAAGTCTGAAAAGAGATACCCTGCAGTTCTTCAAAATCAAAAAAGAAATTCAGGTCATTACCAATTTTATTGATAATTCTGAATTTGCCGAACGCAATGAATGCCAGAGAACACAGTTTGCCAATCCTGATGAAAAGATCCTGATCCATGTTTCCAATTTGCGCCCTGTAAAAAGAGTAGATGAAGTTCTTCAGATCTTCAAAAATGTACAGAAAAAGGTAAAATCGAAACTGATTATTATTGGGGAAGGTCCCGATATGGAAAAGGTCAACCAATTCCTCGAGGAAAATCCGGACCTGATTTCTAAAATCCGCCTGCTCGGAAAGGTCAACGACCTGTACCGAATTCTTCAGCTGTCCGATGTATTTTTATTGCCTTCGGAACAGGAAAGTTTCGGTCTGGCTGCACTGGAGGCGATGGCTGCTTACACTCCGGTTATCAGTTCCAATGCGGGAGGAATTCCGGAAGTGAACATCCAGGGAGAAACCGGATTTTTAGCAGAAATCGGAAATGTGGAAGCCATGAGCAATTATACGATTAAACTGTTAAGCAATGAAGAGCTTTTATCTGAAATGAAGAAAAATGCGAAAGAACAGGCCATAAAATTCGATCTGAAAAATATTCTTCCTATCTACGAGGAAATGTACAGAACAACCATTGAAAAATTTAAAAGTGAGCTGACGAAAGCTTAGGCATTTAACTATAAAATATAGGCTGCATTTATTGATAATGCAGCCTTTTTCGTTGTGTAACGTTATGTTTTATTATTTTTTTATAACACTTAAAATTTTATTTTTATTAAACAATAGTTTCAAAACAACCTTTGTAAATCTTATTACCTAAACATAATTATAAAAAAAATAATAATTCCGCTTCTAATTTCTCACTTTACAATCCTGTTTTCTCAGATAACTTACTTAGATGAAAATGATAAAATAATTACTGAGAAAGAATATAATTCCCGACAAATCTCTTATGGAAAGCTTAAAGTATGTAATGATTCATTACAAAAATGTAAGATAATTTCTTCCCGATCAGAAGTAAAAGCTGCCTCAAAATGAAGGCAGCTTATTGTTAGCAGCAATTTCTTAAATTAGCAAAAAAACACTCATGACCGAAAAACTACTCCAATATCTTTGGAACCATAAGATCTTCAAACATTTCGACTTCAGGGATATTGAAGGAAATGCCGTTGAAATCATATACTTCGGGAGATGGAACACCGATTCCGGTCCGGATTTTTTAGAAGCTAAAATAAAAGTCGGCGGCGTTACTTTAGCCGGACATATAGAGCTTCATATAAAGTCTTCCGACTGGATATTCCACAATCATTCCCGGGATCCGAATTATCATAATATTATTCTCCATGCTGTTTATGAGAACGATATGGACATTGATGAGCTCAGAAATAAAAATGTCCCGACCCTCGAACTGAAGAATTACATTAACCGGGATACTCTTTGGAAATATGAAAAGCTGTTAAGCGGAAATCAGTTTATTGCCTGCGAAAACGTATTCGACCCGAAACATATTCCTGTAGGATTTCATGAAGAGAATATTCTTGGCAGGCTTAATGAAAAGTCTGAAGAGCTGGAGAAAAGCCTTAAGAAATTTAAAAATAATTTTGAAGCTGTATTGTTTCACAGCTTTGCATATTCTTTCGGATTAAAAGTGAATGCCGAGATCTTCAGACAGATTGCAGAGAGTATTGATTTTAGCATCATCCTTAGAATACGCCAAAACAAAACGCAGCTGGAAGCATTGCTTTTCGGAATTGCGGGATGGCTGGAAGATCCGAAAGATGAAACGATGAAAATATGGAAACGCGAATTTGATTTTTTAAAGGCTAAATTTAAAATAACCGATGTGAGGTTTCGCCCCAAATTTTTACGGCTCCGGCCGCCTAACTTTCCCACCATCCGACTGGCACAGCTCGCCGACCTGTATTATCAGAATCAAAACTTATTCTCAAAGGTTATCAATGTAACATCCGCTGAAGAATTATTTGAGCTGTTAAAAAACATAAGCGCTTCGGAATATTGGGACAATCGTTTCAATTTCGGGAAAATATCCAGTGTAAACCAGCCAAAAGTTCTGAGCAGAGATTTTATTGAACTCATCATACTGAATACGATTTTACCGCTAAAATACACTTATCATAAATACCATCATGAGGAAATTGCAGACGATCTAATCGCTTTCTATAAAGACTTGGCTGCAGAAAAAAATTCGGTCATTGAAAACTGGAAAAGCTTTAATGTTCCTGTGAGCACCTCTCTTGAAAGCCAGAGCCTGATTTATCATTTCAATCATTTTTGCTTAGAAAAAAAATGCTTACATTGCAGTATTGGATTTAAACTCTTAAAAGAATCTTGAAATGCTAGATAACATCCGCCATAAGATGGAAAGAGAATGGTTCGGCGTTCTTACGAGAACCGGCGCAAAACTGGGTATTCCGGTGTCCAAACTCCGGGTATTCTTTATCTACTCTACTTTTGCAACAGCAGGATTTTTTTTCCTTATTTACCTCGGACTGGCATTCACACTTTGGGTGAAGGATATCTTCATTACCAGAAGGCCTAATGTTTTTGATCTTTAAACTATGGAATTTTTACAGATTACATCCTCTGATGATTACAGAGTGGAAAAAATATACAGCTCCTACTGCACTTCTTTTCCGGAAGACGAAAGAAGAGACTGGGAAAAACTGGCGCCCTTATTTTCTCATCCAAAAGTAAAAATTGTATCGGTATTGCATGAGTCTGAAAACATCGGTTACCTCATCCTCTGGGAACTGAGCAATTATACTTTCGTGGAACATTTTGAGGTTTTTGAAGAATTCCGTAGCAGAAAATTAGGATCGCACATTACAAAATATCTTTTTGAAAACTATCCGAGAATAATCCTGGAAATAGAACCGGAACACCTGAGTGAGAATGCAGCAAGGCGTTATGCCTTTTACCAGAGAAACGGCTTCAGCCTGATTGATGAAATGTATGTACAGCCCAGCTATGGTAAAGGTAAAAAGCCGCTCAATTTGTGGCTGCTGTCCAATTATACTCCTGAAAATTTAAAAGATGTCAAAGACGAAATTTACGACATCGTTTATCATTAACGCGCACTTGTATTTTCAGACGTACTTTCTTTTAATCTTTTAACAAATACCGGAAGAGATTCTTCCATTCTTGATAAGGTGCCTGTCAGGTTTTTAGCTCTTACAAAAGCTCTGGTCTGTGGTTTATCGGAAAAAGAAAATTCAATAAACTCGGAGATTCTTTCTTTAGGAATGCCTTCTTTCATGAAATAATCGTCTTCTACCCTTTCGCGAATCCATGCAATATCTTCCTGCAGATCATCATATTTGTACTGTCTTTTCATTCTTCTCGCATCTCCGCTGACAAGGTCGTAAAGCCCCTGAATATTTAAGTTTCCCAACAAAATAGGAACCAATACCTGCTTTATTTCGGCCGGCGTTTCCCGCATTTTGCCCTTCGGTTGTGGAAGCCCCACCGCATCTTCAACGATCTTTCCTTTATCTACTTTTGCAACCGCACGGGAATCTTTTCTGATATCGCCTGTAAGATTGGCAATTTCAACTTCCTCTATCGGTTCGGCAATTCTTATCAATTTAATATTTGTTTTTTTATCAACCAGGTATTTTGCCTGAATAGAAGATCTTTCATAGCCCGAACGGATAAAGCGCAATTCGTCATCAGGCGCTGCTCCAATGGAAAAACTTCCGTCAGATGAAGTGTACGCTTTTTTCTGCGAAGAGATGTTGATGATCGTCACCGCCGGAAGAGCAACTCCGTCTTCATCAGTAATGGAGCCTTCCACAGTGCTCTGCGAAAATATATGCAGAAAAGGAAATAAAATGAATATTAAAACCTTTATTCTCATTATTTTTTAAATATGATGATCAATTTAAGGAGTTTTGTATGCAGAAATTCTGTTCAGCACAGTGTTTTTAAAGCGGTTCAGATCAGCATCGGTAACATAGCCATATTTGAGAATATTTTTCCTTTCAAAACCGGTTCTCAGAATATACAGAATAAAGTGCTGTATCTGTGCCTTCTCAATCTTCAGATCCTCAAAAAATTCTTCCCCGAGAGAAGTCTGCAAATAATTGAGCAGATCCATGTCATCCCATTTATTTTTAACTTTCCCGATAGAAAATACTCCCTTCGTTACCGGCTGCACAAATTCTCCCGGCCGTGATGCTAAAACAGAAGGTGCCGATTTTCGTTTCATGTAAATAGCAAGATCACTTTTAAGTTTCTCTACTTTCCGCGGAGGATTCAGATTTTTAGAATCAATCTTGATATCTCCGGTGATTTCTTTTTTCACTTCAAGTTCTGCAATAAGAGCAGCAGCTCTTACAAGAGTAATATTGACAGGGGCACTGATGTTTTCACTATTTATTCTTCGGTTTGCACGCTCATAGCCGTTTTTTACAAAGCGAAGCTCATCCCCGCTACGTCCGGAGATCATAAAATGGCCGTCCCGATTTGTTAAGATTCTTTCATCGGTTCTGATATTGATAACCGTAACACCGGAAATTTCAGTATTTTCTTCAGAAGTCACCTTCCCAAAAATATAATCCTGAGCCTGAGCATTAATAAAAAGAAGGGTAAATAAGACAAATAGTAGTTTAATTTTCACGGAAAGTTTTTTATTAGAGCAAAACTATAATTATTTTTAAATATTTCGGGAAGTTTAACCACACTTAACGGGTTTTAGCATTTCTTTTATATTTTTAGCTTTAAAACTGTTAAATCCGAAACTTAAATTGTTAAAATTTCACTTAAAAATTAAGTAACTTGCACATTGAATTCCAATCAAAATGCAAAATTCTTATACAGTTATCAACGCTTCAGCCGGTTCAGGGAAAACCTATGCCCTTGTGCAGCGTCTTTTGATGATCTGTCTCCGGTACCCTAATCAGCAGCAGTCGATCAGGAATATTCTGGCCCTGACTTTTACCAATAAAGCGGCCAATGAAATGAAGGAAAGAATTTTGACATGGCTTGGAAATTTCTCATCAGAAAATTTTGCAGAAAACGGCGATCTGAAAAATATCCAGAAGGCATTTGAGCAGGAAGGCATAAAAATCACGATCGATGAGCTTCATATCCGTGCAAAAAAATTGCTGGATTATGTTCTTCATAATTATTCTACACTTAATATCGGGACTATAGACCGGTTCAATTCCAGGTTGGTGAGAAGTTTTTCTTACGAGCTGGGACTTGCGAAAAATTTTAATCTTGAAATTGAAGCTGAGCCTTACCTCATTGAAGCCGTTGATAAAATGCTTGATCAGATCGGGGAAAATGAAGTCATTTCGGAATCGTTTATGGACTATGTTGATTACAGCCTGGAAAATAACGAACGGATTAATTTAAATAAAAACCTGTATGATTCGGCTAAAGAGTTTGTAAAAGACATTCATTACGAACATCTTAAAAACAATAAGGATTTTGACAGTTCAAATTACGAAAATATTAAAAATACACTTCGTAAAGAGATTGTACTCCATAAAAAACAGGCAGCTGAACTTGCTGCAAAATCTATAGAGCTATTCAGATCCAGAAATATTGAGATTGAAGATTTTGCACAGGGAAAAAACGGAATCGGCGGATTTTTCACAAAGGTTTTAGATTTTTACCAGCAGAAAAGGCCCGGCTTTCCTTTTCCCACGACCGCAGAAGAATCAGTGGTGAATAATTACCGGAAAGGTGCTTCTGCCAAATCGAAAAGCAAAGAGACAGACATTCTGGAAATTCTTGATCAGCTTCTGGAAAACAGGATGCAGCTGATTCTTACCTATATTGAAACACAGAAAAAAGAAAAGATCCTTTCGGCGCTTTTACCGCTGAAAGTGAATAAAGATATTCAGGATGAGCTGAGGAAAATCGAGCAGGAAAATGATCTTGTACTGTTGAGTAAGTTTAATATTCTGATTAATGAAAATCTCAAAAATGAGCCATCAGCATTTATTTATGAAAAAGTAGGCTCTCAGTTTCAGCATTATTTTTTTGATGAATTTCAGGATACTTCAGAACTGCAGTGGCAGAACTTTCTTCCGTTGAGGGATCATTCTATTTCTACTGAAAACACCTCTTTTACGCTTGTAGGTGACCCTAAACAGAGTATCTACCGCTTCCGGGGCGGAGAAAGCAAGCTAATGCTTGATATTATCAATAAAAAAGAAATAACACCTAAGGAAGCTGAACTCCTGGTTTTGAAAGACAACTGGAGAAGTGCCCGAAATATAGTCCGGTTCAATAACGATCTTTATCGGTTTCATTCTGATATTTTAGAAGAAGAGCATAAAAATATTTTCGGGACCGATGCTGAACAGACGCCGAGATCATCAATGGAAGGCCGTGTGAAAGTCAATTTAATTGAAAACCTGACCAATGAAGATTTCTACAATGACACTTCCGAAAGAATGCGGAAAGATATTCAGGAAAGTCTTGATAACGGTTTCAGGTTTTCCGATATTACCATTCTCTGCCGTGGAAATTTTGATATTTTCAGCTATTCCCAAAAATTGGGAAATTTGAAAGTCCATTATAAAGGTGAAGAAACCAATATCAAAACAATTTCTGACAAAGGTCTGACGCTGGAACTATCCAATACATTAAAAGCGGTTATTGAATTCCTTAAATGGGAGGTAAATCCGAAGAATAAACCCAATCTCATCATGATGATGTATTACCTGAATCAGCTGGGAAGAATTCACATGGCCGATTTTACACTGGAAATGAAAGAAATACTCGATCTTACTTCTCATGAAGAAATATTGGAATTTATCCAGAACAGATATGCCCTGAAGCTTAAGCAGGATCATTTCCCAAGATTTAATCTTTACAATTTTGTAGAGTATTACATCAATGAATTTTCTGTTGAAAATAAAGAAACGGATTTCCTCCTGAATTTTCTGGAAATGCTTTTTAATTTTACGCAAAACGCAGGTGCGAGCACGAAAGAATTCCTAAAATACTGGGACGAAGAAGCGTCAACCTATACTATTCAGGCTTCGGAAAATATTGACGCGGTACAGATCATGACGATCCATAAGGCTAAAGGTCTTGAATTCCCTATCGTTTTTATTCCGATGATGAATAAGAACCGTGATGCTGAATTCACCAACTGGTTTGAAACTTCAAAAGACACCCCTTTAAAGTCGGTTAATATTAACCAATTCAGCAAAAATCTTGAAGTTTACGACGAAGAAATTGAAAAATTCAACAAACAAAATTCATATAAAAATTTTGTCGACAGGCTTTGTCTTCAATATGTAGCCACCACACGTCCTGTGGAACAGCTTTTTTTCTATATTCAAAAGGCTAATAAAACTTCGAATAATCTTGAGCTGCTGGAATTTCTCCAGTCCAAAAATCCTGAAAATCTCGACGAGTTTGATTTGTATGAAGTTGATCCTAAAATGCTGAAAAAGTACTCAAAAGAGAAAATTTCATCTTTTAAAACCAAAGATATCCGGGTTCTGAAAAATGTGAGCGAAAGCAATACTTCGATAAAGATTGCCACTCCTTCAAAGAATTATCAGGTACGAAATGAAAAAGTGAGAATCGGTCTTTTTGTACACGAACTTTTGTCGCAGATCAACACGGCAAAAGATATTCCTAAAGTGCTGGAATGCTATATCCTAGAAGGACAGATAACGCTTGAGGAGAGCCTCACGATACAAGCCGAACTCAAAAAAATTATAGAGACCCACGCCGAATTTTTTGACGAGAAATGGGAGGTTATCAACGAAAAAGACATCATGATTTCTGAAAACGGGGAAAGTAAAGTTTACCGTCCAGACCGTATTTTGAAAAATGACGAAGGTTATATTATTGTTGATTTTAAAACAGGAGAAGAATCGGTCAAAAATGAGCGCCAGATTGAGAATTATAAGAATATCCTGGAAAAGCTTGGAAAAAGGGTATTAAAGACACAGTTGATTTATTTGTAGTTAAATAGACTGATAATATTAATACTTATAAATAATTTCGGCGGCACCTTTGGTGCCGCCGAAACTTTATATCAATAAGTTATTATTCTCCTTTAGGATTAAAAACCCTCTGCGCCAGCTCCTGATCGAAAAGGTATAAAGCCGAAGGATTATCAGATACCATTTTAATTTTTGTTACCAGCTGGGAAGCGCTTGCCTCCTCTTCTACCTGCTCGTTAATAAACCACTGCAGGAATGAAGTGGTAGCAAAATCGCCTTCGTCATTCGCGTTCTTTACAATGTTGAAAATACTTTTTGTTACTTTTCTTTCATGCTCCAGTGCTCTTTCAAAAATATCAATAGCCCCCAGAAACTCATGTGGCGGTTTTGGAATCTCACCAATAATAATCTCCCCTCCTACATCATTAAGATAATCAAACATTTTATCGGCATGCATTAATTCTTCTTTGCTCTGCACTCTGAAATAGTTGGCAATTCCGTCAAGATCTTTTCCTGAAAACCATGCAGACATTGACAGATAATATTGAGCAGCATATTGTTCGTGAGCTATTTGTTCGTTCAATAATTTCGCAATTTTCTCGCTAATCATAAGTATAAATTTACAGTCAAAATTAGTGAATAAACTCCTAAAACAAAAGTTTTAATAAAATTAATAGAAAAAAGGACGGTATTTAACCGTCCTCTAACACATTAAAAAATCAAAATTATAACTACTTTGTCACATCCGGAGCTGCCGTATTCATTGGCTTATGCATTTTGGCTCCTCTTTCTTTCATTGCCATTCTTCTCTGCTCCATTTTAGCTTTTCTGTCGGCCTGCCATTTATCGTACTGTTGAGGCGTTAAGATCTGCTTCATATCCGCGTCCATTTGTGCTCTTTTGGCTTTCATCTGCTCTGCTCTGGCCATTCTTTCGCCTTTATTCTTCTCGAATTCAGATTTCATTTCAGCTTTTCTTTGCTCATGAAGAGTTTTAATTTTCTCAACCTGAGCCTGGTTTAAATTTAAATCTTTCTGCATCTGAGCCATATGCTCCTGCTCTTTTTGCTGAAACTTTTGCTGCATCTCAGCTCTTTTTGCCTGTCTGTCTTGTGGAGTAACCTGTTGAGCCATTGCAAAACCTCCGAATCCGATAAATGCTACCGCTAATACTAATTTTTTCATATTACAAATCTTTAATTATTTCTTTTATATCTTTTTGATTATTAGTTAAAACAAAAGTTAAATAATAAATATCATAAATATTGTTAAAATTAAATATGAATATACTAATTTAAAAAAAACAAAAAGAGCAGATTAAAAAACCTGCCCTTCACACCACTTAAATATAATATATGAAAATTAATTCTTTGCAAATCCGTTTCTGAAACCGCCGTTGCTTCTTCTTTCGCCACCATTATTCTGCTGTCTTGGTGCAGCACTTTCACTTCTTCCAGAACCTCCTCCATTTCTGAAGCCTCCGTTATTTTCTCTTCTCGGAGCTTCTTCTCTTTTTATTTCTCCTCCTCGGAAGCCTCCTCCTCTGTTGCCGCTATTCTCGGCTCTTTCAGATCGGAATCCGCTATCATTTCTCACACCACCATTATTATTTCCTCTGAAACCTCCATCATTTCTCGGCGCATTACCGTTATTTCGGAAACCGGAATTATCGTCATTTCTGTTTTCAGTACGATTGCGGAAGCCTCCGTTATTTCCATTGTTACCATCTCTTACAGGACCTCTGAAACCATTGTTTGGCCTGGCGCTGGATCTTACAATATTAAAGGTAGGATTATCCATTCTTCTGAAATGCGATCTGTCTACTCTGTAAATATTGATATTTACATTTCTGTATCTAGGCATCGGTCTGCAGATTGCCGCATAATGGGTTCTTCTGTAATTCTGGAAATACACTACCGGACTGTACCCTCTGTAATAATTATTCTGGAATACTACAAAAACCCTTGGCCCCATAATTCTTTGTAAAGCGTAGAATCTGTCATAATACCATCTGTCCGGATTGTATCTGTAGAATCTGTTCCATGATGAAAAACTTACATAAAGATTATTCAATCTCAGGATCTGATCAACCTGCCATGGACTTAATCTGTTTTGTGTAAAAAATACATTCCAGTTGATGTTAACGATACTGTTCCTGTAATCATTATAATTACTTTGGTAATAATTCTGAGGATAGTAATCCTGTGGATAATTGTAGTAATAATCATCAGGAAAATAATTCTGGTCATCTTCATCGCTGTAATAGCCTCCATCATTCTGATAATATCCGTCATTGTCGTATCCGTAATCCGGATACTGCTGAGCAAAGGAAAAAATTCCGAGACTCAAAGCAAAACCGATCAATATTTTTTTCATTTTTATAGTCGTTAATTGGTTAATAATATAGTAGAATTGTTCATTCTATCTTTTTGATATAAATAGAAAAAAGAAGTTAAATCATACGATAAAACTTCTTTTAATTATATATTAACCAATTGATAATCAAATGTTAAATTTATGATCTTCCACTATCTCTCATCCAATCGGCTATCTTTTTATTAAATCCGGCCTCATGGGTAAGATCCTCAAGTTTAAGATGCATTCGGTATCTCCAGTAATGCGGGAATACAGCCGGATTATTAATTCTTTCATTATCCATTTCAATATTTGCCAGCTGTTTATCGGTTGCCAAAAATTCCTGTATAGGGAAGATCGCAAGCATCGCATCATTGTAAAGATGCTGCTTCATGATAACTTCGGCCAGATGCGGATCCAGATTTTCCGGCGCCTGCCCGTACTGAATCAGCTGAAGATTAAAATACTGTTGGGTGAGCGAAGGATTTTCTTTCCACCACTGTCTCAGCGTTGAGCTGTCGTGAGAAGATGCCGTTACCACATTCAGGTAGCCTGCATTTTTAGGATTATAAAAAGGGATGTTATCTGAAGGCATTCTCTGAACTTTCAAAGCAACTATTGCCAACTCGTCCATTACTACGGGAACACAGTGCGGAACCAATCCCAGATCTTCACCGCAGATGAGCATCTTTGTAGCATTCAAAATAACAGGTAATTTTTCCATCGCTTTTTCGTACCAGAGATGATCCTGTCTTTTGAAGAAATAATCGTGGTACAGATCGTAGATTGCTTTCTTTTCCCAATCCGAAAGATACTTGTATGAATCGGTGCGGTATACATTGAATCGCGGGTGGTAAACAACTTGTCCGTTTCTTTCTTCAATTAAAAACAAAACATTGGCGCATAATGATATGAGCTGATTTTCAATAGGCCCTCGAGGATTTTTTTTGAAGAAATCCGACAGTTTTCTTTGAGTATTAAATTCTTCCTTAAATGAATAGGTCCCGTCGTGATTATTATTAATAAATTCAAGAGCTTTTCCGCTTTCTTCACCGAAATAGTTCCAAAGAATCTGATCGTTGATATACGGTTTACAGTATCTGTCGAAGTTAAAAGGAATGTGCCATTTGCCAAATTCTTCAAGGGTAACCGGAACTGCAGGGTAAAAATATCCCAGAATTCCCTGCGTAGCGGAAACCGGCATCCTCCAGATTCTGAAAAATCCTAAAATATGATCAATCCTCATGGCGTCAAAATACTGTTCAAGTGCTTTGAATCTGTTTTTCCACCATTTGTAGTCGTCGGCTTTCATGGCTTCCCAGTTGTATGTCGGGAATTCCCAATTCTGGCCTAATTCCGTAAACTGATCCGGTGGTGCACCAGCCTGAAAATCCATTCCGAACAGCTCAGGTTCCGTCCATGCTTCTACCGAATATCTGTAAATCCCGATCGGCAGATCTCCTTTTACGGAAACACCTAAGCCATGCGTATAATCAATCGCATCTTTTAATTGTCTGTGCAGCTGATACTGCACCCATGCATGAAGCATAGAAGCATCATAATCTTTGCTTTTTGGACTTAAAAAAGGAGCAATTTTCCCGGGAATATATTTTTTATGCGTCTTCCATTCGTTGAAGTTCGGAGTTTTGTATTTATCTCTCAACACACAGAATGCCGCGTAAGGAATCAGCCAGGATTCATTGTCTTTAATAAATTTTTTGAAATTCCTGTCCTTGTAAATTTTTTCTTTATCAACATCAAAAACCGCCTTCAGATACTTCCATTTCCCTGAGATCATTTTCTCATAATCAATTAAATCGAGGGCATTCAGTTCGGCTTTTTCAGTTTTATATTCAGCGGTAAGGTTTTCTGGAAGCGGGAAATCCAGCTTTTCCAGAGAAATATATTGGGGATGAAGTGCATATACTGAGACTGCAGCATATGGGTAAGAGTCTGTCCAGGTATAATTTGCGGTAGTATCGTTGATCGGAAGAATCTGAATAATTCCCAGATTGGTTTCTTTGGCCCAGTCTGCCAGCTTTTTCAGATCTGAAAATTCACCAACCCCAAAGCCGTCATCCGTTCTCAGCGAAAATATCGGAACGGCAACCCCGGCATCATGATACATCTGGTAAAGTTTGAATTTAAAGTAATGATCTGAAACGATCTGCAGAACATCTTTAGATATATTCGGCAAAGCAAAACGGTTTTCACCTGTTTCTACATCAAATACTTTCCCGGCCGCCTTGTCATAGAGGCAATATTTATATTGTATAAATTCGTTTTCAGGAATTTCAACTGAAGTTTCCCAGACTCCATATTCCGTCTGAGACATATGAATGGCTTTATCATAATCCCAATTTCCGAGGGAAGCGGTACTTCCGAACAGCACAACCGTCCAGTCCGGATTATAAATAGGTGCCTCAATTCTGAATAAGTGGGTATGCTTCTTTAAAACCGATATTTTCTCGGGCCTGAAGGTATTCAGCTTGTTGTAAAGAATTTTATTGTTGAGATAATTCTCAGGAAAATTTTTATTATTCCAGTGATCGAATATGATAAACTCTTTATAGTTGTGAGGAAAACCAAGTCGGTGAGGAACAAATTCTTCCCGCAGGAGATTTCCTCTTTCATCTACAAGCTGATATTGATAGGAAATAGATTTTGAAAAATAATCTACCTCACATTTCCATTGCCCATTTTCCTCATAAAACATAGGATGAATCTGTGATACAGCATCTTCTCCGCTAATAACCAGCTGTAATCTTTCTCCAACTTTTGTACTGTAACCTACATTAAAGTATATCTTCATTTATATTTTTTTATAAAAATACATTATAATATTGTAAAATAAAACTTATTGAATATCAAATATTCATTAAAAAAACCTTCTCAAATTAGTTTGAAAAGGTTTGATTTTTTTGTAAAGATAAAGATTATTCTGTTACCAGAATTTTCTTGCTGAGCAGCACTTTTCCGGATTCATCAGTAATGTTTACAAGATATGCTCCTCCGATAAGGTTTTTAAGATAAACCTGCTGACGTAGTGATCCGTCTTTTACAGATGCATTCTGTTTCAGCACATTTTTGCCGGATAGATCAAATACATTCAGCGTGATATTTCCTTTTACGGTTTTATCATTAACACTGATGTTAATAAGCTTTTCATCTACTTTTGTAGGATAAATATCAATGTTTGCAAAGACATTTCCTGAAGCTGCTTTATCATTTGCAAAATATTTGCTGGCAAGATCATAAATATGGAGGTTCTGTTCTCCCGGAAGCTGTTTTGCCTGTAAGGTACTCAGGTCAACTTCGTACAATGCAGCACCTTTTGCGCTTGCAATAACAATATTTCCTTTGGAATTGACAGCAGATCCGTTCACAGAATAATTATCAGGAATTCCAGAAATTTTGCCGATAAATTTTGCCTTTAATTCTTTTGCAGTTACTTTGAAAACATTTCCCGAAGCAGAAAAAACATAAAAATTACCTTCGGCATCAGCAATCACATCTCCTCCAAACCCTGTTTCCATAATGGTAAAAGAATTTTTTCCGTTGGAGGCATCATCTGTAATGATTCCCAAATCGTTTACCGTGTACTGATTTCCTTTTCTGCTGATCTTCAGGAACTGTGTCCCGGCGTTGTTAATTGCATAAATACTGCCGTCGTATCCTGTCGTCATTCTTGTAAAATGAGAATTAATGTCGCAGGCAGTTACTCTTGCCACATTATTTTCAATGAGGGTAATTTCCCGGGATTTGGCATTTAAAACATAAATATTTGAAGAGAACATCGGCATGTACACCAGATTATTGAAAGAATCATAAGCCAATGTGGCCATGTTTACGGCCTGTGCATTGTTGTAGGTATTCTTGTCTTCGGTGACAGAACCGTTTCTGCTTTGTGAAAAAACTTTTGCAGAAGAATCTGCTGTAAAAATTTTCTCGCCGGAGTTACCATTTATTGGATCAATAGCCCTGAAGTCGTTAAAAATAATACTTGGAGTCTCTTTACCGACAAGCGCAAAAAAATCTTGCTGTGCAGAAGCATTAGCCCCGATTAAAAGCAAGAATAAAGGGAATAAATGTTTTTTCATAGTCTATAAATTTTAATTTTTAATCATTTTATTATGACTAAGTTACATATTTTTTTGAATTGATTTAAAAAAAATTCTCGCAGATTTTACAGATTATACAGATTTTAAAATCATCTGCTTAATCTGCAAACCTGCGAGAAGGTTATATCAAGTTAAAACTTATATCCTGATTAATTCAAAACGTAAGTTGTTCCATCTCGTCCGTCTTTCAGCTCAATACCTTCTGCAAGAAGCCTGTCACGGATCTGGTCTGAAAGTTCAAAATTTTTCGATTTCCTTGCCTGATTTCGTAATTCAATTAACACTTTTAAGGTCTGATCCAACTTCTCATTGTTGTTTTCTTCAATGGACTGAAGCCCTAAAACATCAAATATGAAAGCATGTAAAGTAGATTTTAAATCTTCCAGATCTTTTGTTGAAATGGTTTCTTTCCCATCATTCAGTGCAAAAATATATTTTACTGCTTCAAATAAATGTGCAATAAGAACGGGAGAATTAAAATCGTCCGTCAGAGCATCATATGCTTTATTTTTCCATTCCTCAAGATTGAAACCGGATTGTTTTTCATCGTTCGGATTGATTGAATGTAAAACTTTAACGGCTTCCATTAATCTGATAAATCCTTTTTCACTGGCCAACATCGCATCATTTGAAATATCCAGAACACTTCTGTAGTGCGCCTGCAGAAAGCAGAAACGTACAATCGACGGATGGAAAGGCTTTTCAAAGAAATCATTTTCACCGGTTACGAGCTGCATCGGCAGGATGTAGTTTCCTGTGGATTTGCTCATACGCTGGGAATTCATAGTAAGCATATTGGCATGCATCCAGTAATTTACCGGAGCTGCATCATTGCAAGCCTTTCCCTGTGCTATTTCACATTCGTGGTGCGGAAATTTCAGATCCATTCCTCCGCCGTGGATATCAAATGTTTCTCCCAAATATTTTGTGCTCATTGCTGTACATTCCAGGTGCCATCCCGGGAAACCTTCTCCCCAAGGCGAATTCCATCTCATAATGTGTGCCGGAGAAGCTTTTTTCCAGAGCGCAAAATCCTGCGGATTCTTTTTTTCACCCTGCCCGTCAAGATCACGGGTATTTGCAAAGAGTTCTTCTATATTTCTTTTGGATAGCTCACCGTAATTCAGGCCTCTCTTGTTGTATTCCAACACATCGAAATAGACGGAACCGTTGCTTTCATAGGCAAAACCTCTTTCAATTAATTTTTGAGTAAGCTCGATCTGTTCTACGATATGCCCTGTTGCAGTAGGTTCGATATTGGGAGGCAGTAAATTGAACATTTCCAAAACTTTATGAAAATCTACCGTATATTTCTGTACGATCTCCATTGGCTCCAGTTTTTCCAGACGGGTTTGCTTTACAAATCTGTCGTTGTTCACATCACCGTCATCGGTAAGATGTCCTGCATCGGTAATATTTCTGACGTATCTTACTTTATACCCCAGATGAGTAAGGCTGCGGTAAATGAAATCAAAAGAAAGGAAAGTTCTTACATTTCCCAGATGGACATTGCTGTAAACGGTCGGTCCGCAGACGTACATTCCTACATTTCCATCTAAAATGGGTTTGAATATTTCTTTTTCGCCGGTAAGCGAGTTGTATATTTTTAGTTGCATGATTTTAATTTGATTTAATGATTTTAAATTTAGTCTAAAGTTTATTAATTAAAAGATTTTCATCTTTTAACAGCAGCAGGTACAGCAACAACAAATAATAGTTGTTACAAATATTTTGTCTGAAACTTTTTTAAATTTTATCATTATTTAAATTTATCACATTTGATTTTGCGAGGCAAATATCATCTTTTAAAATGAGAATATTTTTATAAAATTCGATTAAAATTCGATTTCCTCCGAAATCATAAAACAATTTATTATCTGAAATTAACTGCGAAAACAAATTAGTCAAGTTTTGCATGACTTCCTACATAATGCAGGAATTCCTGTCTTGTAATAGGATTGGTTCTGAAAATGCCGCTCAATTCTGCCGTAATGGTAGAGCTTGCAGTATCTTTAATCCCTCTACAATTGACGCAAAGATGTTTTGCATCAATGATACAGGCTACATCTTTTGTGCCTAAAGATTCTTTTAAAGCATCTACGATCTGCATGGTAAGCCTTTCCTGAACCTGCGGACGTTTTGCATAATAATCTACGATTCTATTTATTTTTGAAAGACCAATCACTTCACCATTGGAAATGTAAGCAACGTGTGCTCTCCCGATAATGGGCAAAAAGTGATGTTCGCAGAATGAGTATACGGTAATATCTTTCTCCACCAGCATCTGTCGGTATTTGTATTTATTTGAAAATGTAGAAATTCCAGGTTTATTTTCAGGAAGAAGTCCTCCGAAAATTTCGTTAACATACATTTTGGCAACCCTTCTTGGAGAGTCTTTCAGGGAGTCATCGGTCATATCCAGCCCGAGGGTTTCCATGATTTCTCCAAAAAGTTCGGTAATTTTTTCTATCTTCTCTTCTGGCGATTTATCAAAAGCATCTTTCCTAATAGGCGTATGTTCTTTTCCAGTGAAAATATCATCGTCGTTGTCAGTAAAATCAACCATTTTTATTTAATTTGCACAAAAATACGGATAAAATCTGTTCGTCATATTTAATTTAGCCGAAAAACATTATCTTTCGCCGCCAACATCACTTTACGCTATGATTATTGCTGAAGAAGTACAAAGCAAAGCCCAAGGAAGGGAATTTTTAGAATTTCCGGCAAGACTTTATCAACACGACCCAAACTATGTAAGACCTTTGGATAAAGATATTAATGAAGTCTTTAATCCTGAAAAGAACAGATTCTTCAAGAACGGAGAATGTGCCCGGTTTTTGTTTAAGAACAAAGAAAATGAAACTGTAGGTAAAATAGCTGTTTTTATTAACAATTTTTACGAGCAGCAACAGCCTACCGGCGGAATAGGATTTTTTGACTGTATTAACGATCAGGAAACCGCGAATTTCATTTTTAATTATTGTAAAGAATGGCTGCAAAAGCGTGGAATGGAAGCCATGGACGGATCAATTAATTTCGGGGAGCGTGATAAATTCTGGGGTGTACTTATAGAAGGCTTTGAACAGCCTTTGTACGGAATGAATTACAATTTTTCGTATTATAAAGAACTTTTCGAAAATTATGGGTTCAGGGTATATTTTGAACAGCTCTGTTTTTCAAGGCCTATTTTTGCAGAAGTGTCCCGTGTTTTTACCCTTATGCATGCAAAACACCAACGCAATCCTGATATTTCAGCGAAACCGATGAAAAAAAATAACCTGCACAAGTTTGCTAAGGACTTTACAGAGATCTACAATAAAGCCTGGGCTACACACGGTGAAGGAAAATGCATGCAGGAATCTAAGGTTCTGAAGATGTTTAAAACCATGAAGCCTATCATTAACGAGCATATTTCGTGGTTTGTGTATGAAAAGGAAAAACCTATTGCCATGTGGATGAATATTCCTGATTTGAACCAATGGTTTAAATATCTGAATGGAAAATTCGGCTTTGCTCAAAAGCTTAAGTTTTTATGGGTTAAAAAATTTAAGAAGAATGAGAAAATGATTGGTCTTGTATTTGGAGTAGTTCCTGAATGGCAGAAAAAAGGCATTGAGGGATATATGATCTGGGAGGGCACCCAACATCTGAGAAAACATACCGATTTTAAAGTCACGGAAATGCAGTGGATCGGAGATTTTAATCCTAAAATGATAAAAATTGCTGAAAATCTCGACACTACGGTAACGAGAAAACTTGCTACATACCGGTATTTGTTTGACCGGGATAAGGAATTTGAAAGACATCCGACACTTTAAATCAAAATATAAACTATGGATTCAATAATTATTTTAATAATCTTTTTTCTTCTCATTATATTTTCAATTCCTGCGATTATTTTTCTAATCGCCTATCTTGCTGCGAGAAGCAGAAAGAAAAAACAGAAAGCATTGCTGGAGAAAATAGGTACTCCTGAATATTATGCCTTTGTTCGGTATAATATGGGAAATGCACAGAATGAGTTTTTTAAACTGAAAGCCTTTCAGGGCAGCGGAATTTTATATGTGGAAGGACGCAGTATCTATTTTGAAGATACCCTGCATCAAAATCCACATGTTTTTGCAATGGATGCAAGCAGTATACAATGGCAGGACATCAATATTGTGAATGGATTGCTGAAGTGGTTTTCCATAGCAGATCAGGAAAAAAAGTATTATTTCAATATTGAAAGCGGGATGTTTATTTTTAACCTGGATTCATCCAAACCAACAACTAAAAGTGTATTCGACAGGTTACTGAAATATCAGAATGAGATCTGATAAATTTAGGCGGCGGCTTTGCCGCCGCCTAAATTTATCGTTAATAATACTTGTCTATTAAAACAGTTCTCCCGCTAATTCATTATTTTTAGCGTTCTCTACTTCGTTGATCAATCAAAATTACTGAAAAGCCTTTGTACAACATTAATTGTATTTGATCAATAAGATTTGGACACTTTATTGACTTAATAATCGTTAATTGTTTTTTTAATTAGAGAATAATTGTAATTTTGATCAATTATATTAATCTAATAAACCATTTATAATGAGAATTACAGTAATATTTATAGCATTATTATCATTTATTTCTGCCCCTGCACAAAAGACCATGACCTTGAGTTATGACGGATCACGTTTATTAAATCATACATTTTATCATAATGGAGATACTAAAGGGAAAGGTATTAGTTATGATGATATACAAGGTACACCATACTATAACAAAGCATTTTTACCCGCTAAGTTTATCAGTCCCGGGAATACTGAAACCGCTTTAGCACGCTATAATACTTACTTTGATGAAGTGGAATTTAAAAAAGGTGAAGAAGCATACTCTTTAATTCCTGAGAGTCCTTTTTCAAGAATTGAATTCCAGACTAAAGAAACACTTGTAAGACTAGATAACGGAGCAGATTTAAAAGGATATTATTTTGAACTTGCAGCAGGTAAAAATTCACTGTATAAAAAAGTAAAAACAGAGTTTAAGGATGCTGTGAGCGCTAAAAATTCGTATGATCTGGACAGACCGGCACAGTTTAATGCAACACATCCGGTATATTACATTGTAACAGAATCCGGATTTATTAAAGATCCTAAAAAGCTGAAAGATATTACAGACGCTTTTCCTGCAAGAAAAGCTGATATTGAAAAATTTGCTAAATCAAGTAACATTAAATTAAGTAAAGAAGAAGATCTTATAAAACTGACCAACTTCCTAAATCAGAATTAAATATTTCACCAAGCGAAAGGTATTACTGAATATAACCATAATTTTAAGGCGCAAAATAAGATTAAAATCTTAATTCTGCGCCTTAAAATTATAAGATATATTAATATTAAAACAGTTCTCCCGCTACTTTCTTAATATTGTCACTTTTCCCCATAGAGTAAAAATGCAGCACCGGAACTCCGAAGTCCAGCAGTTCTCTGCATTGATTAACCGCCCATTCAATCCCAATTTGTTTTACGGCTTCATTATTTCTGGCGTTTTCGACTTCGTTGATAAGGTCTTCCGGAAGATCAATTTTAAAAACCTGGGGAAGAAGTTTGAGATGTTTTTTGGTGGCAATTGGCTTTATTCCAGGAATAATCGGAACATGAATATCCATTTCACGGGCTTTTTTTACAAATTCAATGAACTTCTTATTATCAAAAAACATTTGCGTTACAATATAATCTGCTCCGGCATCCACTTTCTGCTTCAGCCATTTTAAATCGTAATTCATGGAGGGCGCTTCAATATGCTTTTCCGGATAACCAGCAACACCAACACAGAATTTATTGTGTTCATCACATTCCTGATCTTCATTGTGAAGATATTTACCTCTTCCGAGATTATTGATCTGATGAACAAGCTCCATCGCACTTCCATGACCTCCGGTAGTAGGTTCAAAATATTGGTGTCCTTTCATCGCATCACCTCTTAAAGCCATAACGTTATCGATTCCAAGATACATACAGTCTACCAGAAGATATTCTGTCTCTTCTTTGGTAAAACCGCCGCAAAGCAGATGCGGAACCGTGTCTACATTGTATTTATGCTGTATTGCGGCGCAAATTCCCAGGGTTCCGGGACGCATTCTTGTAGTACGACGCTCCATTAAGCCGTTTCCTTTATCGATATAAATATATTCTTCCCTGGAAGTAGTCACATCAATGAATGGTGGCTTAAATTCCATTAAAGGATCAATATTTTTATAGAGATCTTCGATTCCGATGCCTTTTTGTGGCGGAACTACTTCAAGAGAAAATAGTGCTTTTCCGTTTGCGTTTTTTATATGGTCGGTGATTTTCATTTAGCTTAAATGTTATTTTTTAAAGTTGCGTTTTTAATTTTTAAAATTTCTCCAACTCCAATAATTTTTGCACCCTCAAGGAATTCAAATTTTACTCCTTCATATAATTTATTTTTAAAAAGGTGTGGAGACATTGGTGTTATTTCAGCTTCGACTTCTTCACCAGGGAAAACCCATTCTTTATTAATAAAAACCTGTCTTCCGGATGATGTTGATTTCTCAAAATCAAATCTTACTTGGGGTCTGTAATTAGATTGAGCAGGAGTCATGCGTCCTCCTTCATCAGTTGTCCGATATTTTAAATACGCAATAGAGTCAAAATCGTCTTTCATAATTTCTTTTTAAATACCATCTGCCAGATTAGGATTTAGCCATTTTCTCGCCTCCTGCAAAGAAAGTCCTTTCCTTTCGGAATAATCTTTCAGCTGGTCTTCTGCAATTTTCCCCAACCCGAAATATTTGGCATGCGGGCTTCCGAAATAATACCCGGAAACTGAAGCAGTCGGGAACATGGCCAGACTTTCCGTTAAATAAACTCCAATGTTTTCTTCCACTTTCAAAACATCCCAAATAGCATGTTTTTCCAAATGATCCGGACAAGCGGGATAACCGGGAGCCGGACGGATTCCTTTATATTTTTCAGCAATCAATTCTTCGTTGGTTAAATTTTCCTGATTGGCGTAGCCCCAATACTCCGTTCTCACTTTTTTATGTAAAAATTCGGCGTAGGCCTCCGCGAAACGATCTGCCAAAGCTTTTACCATAATGGCATTATAATCATCGTTTGCTTTTTCATATTCCTGCGCCAGTTCGTCAGTTCCGAAACCTGTTGTCACACAAAAAGCTCCTATGTAATCTGTTTTACCTGAATTTTGAGGAGCAACAAAATCACTCAGCGCCAGATAATCTTTTCCCCTGGAACGCTGCGCCTGTTGTCTTAACGTAATGAATTTTGCCATTTGATCATTGTTTTTGTTAAACACTAAAATATCATCACTTTCATTAGAATTAGCTTTAAAAATCCCGAAAACTGCTTTTGCCGTTAATAACTTTTCATCTAAAATTCTTTTTAAAATGACCTGAGCATCTTTGAACAGTTCTTTAGCCTGAACTCCAACAACCTCATCTTCCAGAATATTAGGATATTTCCCATGAAGATCCCAGCTTCTGAAAAACGGCGACCAGTCAATAAAAGGCAATAACTCTCTTAAATCCTGATTATCAACAACCGTAATTCCTAATTGATTTGGAGTAAAAATATCTTCGTTTTCCCAGTCAATTTTAAACTTATTTTCTCTGGCTTCTTCAATAGAAACGTAATCTTTTTCTACCTGCCTGTTGAGAAACTTCTCTCTGAACTCAGCATAATCACTTTTAAGGTCATCAACATATTCTTTATTTCGGTCGCCCAATAACGAACTTACCACGTTTACCGCTCTGGAAGCATCATTTACGTGAACCACGGCATTTTTATACTTTAAATCAATTTTTACAGCGGTATGTGCTTTTGAAGTTGTCGCCCCACCGATCAATAAAGGAAAATTCAGATTTTGTCTTTCCAGTTCCTGCGCTATATAGACCATTTCATCCAAGCTCGGTGTGATTAATCCGCTAAGGCCAATGACATCTACTTTTTCTTCAATAGCGGTCTGGATAATTTTTTCAGCAGGAACCATCACTCCGAGATCTACAATTTCGTAATTGTTACAACCCAAAACCACACTCACAATATTTTTACCGATATCATGAACATCTCCTTTCACGGTCGCCATCAGAATTTTCCCGTTGGCAGGTTTTGAACCGTCTTTTTCAGCTTCTATAAAAGGCTGCAAATAGGCCACCGCTTTTTTCATCACCCTTGCCGATTTTACAACTTGTGGAAGGAACATTTTCCCGCTTCCGAACAGATCTCCGACCACACCCATTCCGGTCATCAGATTAATTTCAATCACATGAAGCGGTTTTTCTGCCTGTTGTCTTGCTTCTTCTACATCTTCTTCAATAAAACGGTCGATTCCTTTTACCAAGGCATGCGTAATTCTTTCCTGCAAAGGATGATTTCTCCATTCTAAATCCTCAACTTTTTCTTTTTTTACGGATTTATTCTTTTCGGAATAATCCAGAAGCCTTTCTGTAGCATCTTCCCTTTTATCAAGGATAACGTCTTCCACCAGCTCAAGAAGTTCTTTATTGATTTCATCATACACTTCCAGCATCGCGGGATTCACGATTCCCATATTCATTCCGGCCTGAATGGCGTGATACAGGAAAACCGAGTGCATCGCTTCTCTCACGGTGTCATTTCCTCTGAATGAAAACGATACATTGGAAACGCCTCCACTCACAGATGCATACGGAAGATTTTGGCGCACCCATCGTGTTGCTTCAATGAAGTCGATGGCATTTCTGCGGTGCTCATCCATTCCGGTCGCAACCGGGAAAATATTTAAATCGAAAATGATATCTTCAGCCGGAAAATTTAAACGATTCACCAGAATATCGTACGAACGCTTTGAGATCTCAATTCTGCGTTCATACGTATCGGCCTGTCCTACCTCATCAAAAGCCATTACGATAACAGCAGCACCATATCTTTTAATTGCTTTAGCCTGTTTAATAAACTCTTCTTCCCCGCCTTTCAGGCTGATTGAGTTTACTACACATTTTCCCTGCGCTACCTGCAAACCGGCTTCCAGAATTTCCCATTTTGACGAGTCAATCATCAAGGGAATTCGGGCGATATCCGGCTCGGATGCTATTAAATTTAAAAATCTGATCATGGAAGCCTTACCATCGATCAATCCGTCATCAAAATTGACGTCGAGAATCTGCGCACCTCCCTCAACCTGGTGACGTGCAATATCGAGCGCTTCCCCGAACTTTTCTTCTTTTATTAACCGTAAAAACTTCTTTGAACCGGCAACATTGGTTCTTTCCCCAACGTTGATAAAATTACTTTCCGGTGTTATGATCAAAGGCTCAAGCCCCGATAATCTTAAATATTTCATTAAATTATTCTTCTAAAATAAAATAGGCATTGTTTGCATTCTGCCTGAGCAAATCCACATGTTTGCCCAAAGCGGTGGTAATCGGAAATCTTTTGTATGCTAAACCATGTTCTCTGGCAAACTGCTCAATTTCCTCTGTGATTTCGTTATAATAGGCATAGCTGTAGTTCGGGAAAAGGTGATGGGCAACATGAAAGTTGAAATTTCCCAGCACGTTTCTTACAAACCAGTTATTTTCCTGTAAATCATTGGTTACTTCAAACTGATGATGGAGCCAGCTAAATGGAAGCCCATTTTTTTCATCCAGTTTCGGGAAAGCATTGTCGGGCAGCGGGTGTAATGGAAGCAATACAAAAAGTGCAAATATACTTGCTGCAATCACCTGTAAAAACCATGCTCCAAGAGCCAGCCCAACTGATACTTTAAAAAACAGGGCCGGAATTCCTATCTGATAAAAAAAATAGAACAGCTTATAGGAAATCATTTTTACTTTTTCTTTTACCGGAATTGCTCCCTGCGTTTTCAGGATCACACGGTCGCTATCAAAAAAATCCCTGAAGTCTCGGATAAACATCCAGTTGAATAAATACAGCGGATATACGAGAAAGAAAAACCTGTGCTGATACTTTTGAACGCCTTTTGCTTTAATCCACGGAACAATCAAAAGTACACCACTTTGTTCAATATCAGTATCCCAACCGTCAACGTTAGGATAAGCGTGGTGGCTTGCAATGTGTCTTTTTTTCCAGATATATGAATTAGCCCCCACAAAATCGAAGATCTGCAATACCAAACTGTTGAGTTTTTTGCTTTTAAAAATATTGTTATGCGCTGCTTCGTGAATCAAATTAAGATAGATCAGCACCAAGGATAATCCCATCAAAATAAAACTTAAAATGTACAACCAGGAATTTTCTGCATTGAGCAATGCAAAAACATACAATCCTAAATACAGCATAGGCAATACAATGGCTTTCATCTGAATATAAAAATCCCGGTTTTCAGGAATTGCTTCTACCCTCTGGTTCACTTTCTTTCTTAATTCATTAAATAATTTTGCATCCTCAGAATCTTTTAAGTAAATAGGTTTTTCCATTATATTTAATTTTGTGTGATACTTAAAGATAATATTAAAAACTATTCCTTTATTCTTGATTTAATTAAAAAATTCTATTAAATCAGACAAATTCTTTCAATTTTCTTGGCGGATATTGAGCAACGAGATCAGCAATTGCTTTAATATGCTCAGGTGTTGTTCCGCAGCATCCTCCAATAATGTTGATCAATCCTTTTTCCGCATACTCTTTGATCTGGGCTGCCATATCTTCTGGCGTTTCATCATATTTTCCGAAAGCATTGGGAAGCCCCGCATTCGGATAGGCAGAAACATAGAATTCTGAATTGTGCGCAAGCGTTTCCAGATACGGTGTTAACTGATTCGCTCCTAAAGCACAGTTAAAACCTACACTTAATAAATTCAGATGTGAAACCGAGATTAAAAAAGCTTCCGCGGTTTGCCCGCTCAGTGTTCTTCCTGACGCGTCGGTAATGGTTCCTGAAACCATGATAGGAATTCTGATTTCTCGTTCATCCTGAATCTCATCTATGGCAAAGAGAGCTGCTTTTGCATTCAGGGTATCAAAAATGGTTTCCACTAATAAAATATCTGAACCTCCGTCCAGCAAGGCTTCACATTGCTGTTTGTAAGCCACTCTCAATTCTTCGAATGTAATGGCCCTGTAACCGGGATCGTTCACATCCGGACTAAGGCTTGCCGTTCTGTTCGTTGGGCCGATAGATCCTGCAACGAATCGTGGTTTGTCAGGATTTTTAGTCGTGAATTCGTCACACACTTTCCTGGCTATTTTTGCGGATTCGTAATTTAATTCATAAACCAGATCTTCCATATGATAATCTGCCATCGCAATGGTTGTTCCGGAAAATGTATTGGTTTCAATGATATCTGCGCCTGCTTCAAGGTATTTTCTGTGAACTTCCTCTATTGCGTGGGGCTGCGTTAAAGACAACAAATCATTGTTTCCTTTTACCGGATGTTCCCAGTTTTTGAAACGTTCGCCACGGTAATCTTCTTCTTCAAATTTATATCGCTGAAGCATGGTGCCCATAGCTCCGTCGAGAATTAAAATTCTTTCGGATAATGCTTTGTATAATTGTTCTGAATTTTTCATTTTTTATATTTTTTCCATAGGTCACACCTACGGCTATTATTGTTGAACCCTTCGGGTTTGTTGTTAATCCAATGCCTGTTTCAAGTCAGCAATAATATCATCTACATTTTCCAGACCAACAGAGCACCGCACCAGACCTGCCGTGATGCCGACTTCGTTCCTTTCGTGATCGGACAATTTGGAGTGCGTTGTTGATGCCGGATGCGTAACAATTGTTCTTGTATCGCCTAAATTTGCAGAAAGTGAACACATTTTTATTTTATCTAAGAAGTTTCTTCCCCCTTCAATTCCGCCTTTGATTTCGAAGGCTACGATGTTTCCTCCCAATTTCATCTGTTTTTTTGCAATTTCATAACCCGGATGAGATTTGAGGAAAGGGTACTTCACCAATTCTACATTGGAATGAGTTTCCAGAAATTCGGCGACTTTTAAAGTATTTTCACAGTGTTTTTCAACACGTATCGCTAATGTTTCCAGGCTTTTAGACAACACCCATGCATTGAAAGGCGACATTGCCGGGCCTGTATTCCTTGCAAAGAGGTAAATTTCGCGAATTAGATCTTCTCTTCCGACTGCTACTCCACCCAGAACACGACCCTGTCCGTCAATTAATTTGGTTGCAGAATGTACCACGATATCTGCTCCGTATTTCATTGGCTGCTGTAAATAAGGTGTTGCAAAACAGTTGTCCACAATAAATATTAAGTTATGCTTCTTCGCAATTTTCCCGAAAAATTCTAAATCTAAAACCTCAATTGCCGGATTGGTAGGTGTTTCCAGATATAAAATTTTTGTATTGGGCTGAATGTACTTTTCAACGTTTTCTGCATCTCCTGCTTTGAAATATGTTGTTTCGATATTCCATTTCGGGAAATATTTGGTAAATAATGTGTGCGTAGACCCAAAAACAGACTGACAGCTTACGATATGATCTCCCGCATTAAGTAACGCTGCAAATGTTGAATAAATCGCCGCCATTCCCGTTGCGAAAGCATATCCTGCTTCAGCGCCTTCCATTTTAGCAATTTTTTCTGTAAATTCCGTTACATTCGGGTTTGAAAACCGGCTGTACAAATTCTTTGGCTTTTCTTCCGCAAAGCTCGCCCTCATATCTTCCGCATCCTGAAAAATAAAGCTGGATGTTAAATATAAAGGTGTTGAATGTTCATCAAACTGAGTTCTTTCCGTTTGTGTTCTTATGGCGGAGGTTTCAAAATTTTCCATATTATTTAATTTACCCATGTAAAGTTTAGCAATGTAACAATGAATGCTTCAGCAAGCTCAGCATTACAATTGTAAAAAATATTGGTAAACTGCTACATTATTAAATTGTTATATTAATATTATTATTCGTTCCATAGGTTTTACCTACGACTATTGATATTGAACCCCTTCGGGTTCAAATTATCGTTCTATTTAGTTTCGCTTACTCTTAAAATATCCCCAAAAACACCTCTTGCGGTAACTTTTGCGCCGGCTCCGGCACCCATGATAACGATGGGATTTTCGCCATAACTTTCCGTGTAAATTTCAAAGATGGAATCTGATCCTTTCAGTTGCCCCAAAGCGGAAGTCGCCGGAACGGAAATCAGTTTCACGTCAAGCTCCCCTTTTTCTTTTTGTAAATCACCATGCAGATCTCCAACATATCTTAACACATGATCAGGTTCCTGGCTGTCTTTGAGTTTTTGGTATTCTTCATCCAACTCGTTCAGTCTTGAAAGGAATTCAGGTTTTGAGACAGAAAGCAGGCTTTCGGGAACTAAATTCTGGATATTGATATCTTCAAATTCATTGATAAGATCTAATTCCCTGGCCAGAATCAATAATTTTCTCGCCACATCATTACCGGAGAGATCTTCTCTCGGATCGGGTTCCGTGTAACCTTTTTCCAGTGCTTCATTGATAATCGTTGAAAATGCGTCATCTCTCAAGGAAAAATTATTGAAAACATAACTCAGTGTTCCGGAAAAAACACCTTTGATCCTGGTAATATTTTCTCCTGACAAATGTAAAAGCTTTATGGTGTCAATCAATGGTAAACCGGCTCCTACATTGGTTTCGTAAAGATAACGACGATTGTTCTTGTTCAACGTATATCTTAGCTGACGGTATTCTGAAATAGGAAGGGTATTAAAAATTTTATTGGAAGAAACAAGGTCAAAACCATTTTCTGCCAGCGTATGGTAATTTTTAACAAAATCTTTACTCGCCGTATTATCGACAACAATTAAATTTTCAAGTTGATTTTCTTTTGAAAAGCTGATCAGTTGTTGAACATCAGAGGGACTTTCTGCTGTCAGAACCTCATCATTCCAGTTTCTGTCAAAACCTTTTTTGTTAAAGGCAATTTTTCTGGAATTGGCAACAGCTACTACTTTAAGATCGATTTTTTTTCTTCTTTTAATTTCTTCCGAAGACTCCAGAACCTGTTGTATTAAAGTCTTTCCTACGTTGCCATGGCCTATAATGGCCAGGTGAACGGTTTTTGGCTTTTTAGAAATTTCAGATTCTATGATATTTTTGGCTTTCTCGTCCTGCGAAGAAGTAACTACAATATTCACTCTTTTTTCTGCTGCTATCTGATTCAGAAGCAAGGGAAAAACATTGTTTCTTGCCAATTCTGCCAATACTTTATTGAAATCTTCCGCAACAAAGCCTAAAACCGACACATTGTTGATGCTGTAGATCTGGGAAACTTTTCCTGATTTTCTTTCTGCTTCAAATTCATCAATCAGACAATTCACCGCCTTCTCCGAGTCATTTTCATGAACAAGGATGGAAATTCCATTTTCTATAGCCTGTTGGGAAATAACGCCAACACTGATTCTTGCCAACGTAAGCGCTTTAAATATCCGCCCGTCTATCCCGATTTCTCCTAAAAAATCTTCTCCTTCAAACTTGATGATGGATCTGTTTCTCAAAAATTTTATTTCGTTTGCATTGTTTTTCATCTCCTACAAAATATTTTTAATGATCGTATTTAATTGTTGGTATTCCATTAAGAAGGCATCGTGCCCGTGAATTGATTTGATTTCATAATAGAATACATTGTCTTTATTTTCATTTAATTTTTCAAAACACATTCGGATTTCAGAAGCCGGGAAAAATAAATCCGTATCTACTGCAATAAGATGGATGTTAGCTTTTATCTTTTGCAGTTGAGATTCATCGGACTTAATATTCATCAGCAAATGGTTCATTAACCTGTATGCTTTTAAACTAAATCTCTCGTTCAAAGCGTTTCCGTGGTATACCAGCCAGTCTTCCGATTCCAGCCGGTGCTTCTTCTGATTGTATCTGTTTTGAAATCTTTCATTTAAAGATTGTGGTGTTCGGTAGCACAACATGGCATGAATTCTTGCTTTTTGTAACGGTTCATCATTCTGATTTAACAAAAATTTCTGAACCAGGCATTGTGCATGCAGCCAGTCGTGGGTTTTAAAATCACAGGCAATAGGAATAAAAATTTCTGCAAGCGGTGGATTTTTCGTGAGCATTTCCCAACCAATTCCACCTCCCAGTGAACCTCCGACAATAGCGTGTAAACTTTTAATATTTAGAATTTCAAGACCCTGTAAAAAAATATTGGCAATATCTGATGCTGTAAAATCTTCATTCTCTTCAATAAAAAAATCATCATATCCATTTCCCGGAATATTGAAGCACAAAACGGTATATTGATCCGTATCAATCACCTGATTTTTACCAATCAGTTGTTTCCACCATCCTTTTTCTCCCGCAACATCTGAATTTCCGGTTAAAGCATGATTTACCAAAATAACAGGTGCAGAAAACAAGTCTTTCCCGAAAAGCTGATAGCTTAACGAGATATTGTACTCCTTACCGGAATTGGTGTAATACGAAAAATGAATATTTTTTAGTTCTGTTTTCAATTCTATTTAATTTAAAATACAATTGAAAATGCCACAGGAAAATGGCTGAAAGAACTTCAGGTAAGTTATCTGTCCAAAATAATTCTGGTAGAACGTAGCACCTTCTTTGCTTGCACAAAGGGTTGCTAAGGTTTCATCGGGTCTAATCCCTCAACCTTTCTTGATAACATTTTCAATATTTGAATGAACGAATGGTGCAAAGATAAAACTTTTCTTTTAAAATTTTATAAAAATTTAATTTAATATAATAAATGCCCATCGGCAGGCTGTTTGCAGAAAGATATTAAGTTTAATTCCAAAGAGCTAAGTTGGAATTTTTTATCAAAAAAACTACCTTCGTAATGAAAAGTGACAAAAATATGATTGCTGAAAAACAAAGATTACAAAATACAGACTGGAAAAACTGGGGACCTTACGTCAGTAACAGACAGTGGGGAAATGTAAGGGAAGATTACAGTTCCAACGGCGATGCGTGGAATTTTGCCAATCACAATAATGCAGAAAGCTATGCTTACCGATGGGGAGAAGAAGGTATTGCCGGAATCTCAGATGCTAAGCAGATTTTTTGTTTTGCTCTTTCTTTCTGGAATAAGAAAGATAAAATGGTAAAAGAGCGTTTTTTTGGGTTGAGCAATCCTCAGGGGAATCACGGTGAAGACATTAAGGAGATTTTTTATTATCTGGACAATACGCCTACCCACAGCTATATGAAAATGCTGTATAAATATCCCATTAATGCCTTTCCGTATGATGAAATCCGTGCAGAAAATGCTAGAAGGAGCAAAAAAGAACCTGAATACGAAATCTTTGATACCGGAATTTTTGATAAGGATGAATATTTTGATATATTCATTGAATATGCCAAAGCAGACCATAATGATTTCCTGGTACGGATAACAGTTTTTAACCGAAGCAGTGTTGATGCACCCCTTGTCGTAGCACCTACGATATGGTTCAGAAACAACTGGAAATGGGGATATAATACCTATAAAGGAGAGACGAATGCTTCTCATGAAGGCTGCATCAATGTTTTGCACGACAGTATTGCCATAAAAAAATTCTATTCAAGAGATACCAATGCAGAAAGTGTTTTCTGCGAAAATGAAACCAACACTCCAAAATTATACGGAGCTCCTTATCCCGGAAATACTTATTTTAAGGACGGGATCAATGATTATATTATTTATGGAAGCAACACTATAAATCCTGAAAAACGGGGAACCAAAGCTTCATTTGTTGTGGATGAAGTTATTGAAGCAGGCAGCTCAAAATCTTTTGATTTCAGGCTTTCCCCACAGGATCTTGATGAGCCTTTCGAGAATTTTGATGAAATATTCAGTTCCAGAATTGAAGAAGCGAATGAATTTTACGAGGAAATCCAGAATGATGTAGTTGACGAAGATGAGAGAAATGTACAAAGACAGGCTTTTGCAGGACTTCTATGGAACAAGCAGTTTTATCATTACAACGTAGGTAAGTGGCTTAAAGGCGACCCCAACTATGCCGCTCCAAGAGATTTTAATAATTACGTACGAAATACAGAATGGAATCACCTCCATAATAAAGATATCATCTCAATGCCCGATAAGTGGGAATATCCGTGGTACGCTACCTGGGATCTTGCTTTTCATTGTGTCCCATTTTCCATTATTGATGCAGAGTTTGCAAAGGGACAGCTTCTATTGCTTACAAAGGAATGGTATATGCATCCGAACGGACAGCTTCCTGCCTATGAATGGAATCTGAGTGATGTAAACCCACCGGTACATGCATGGTCCTGTTTCAGGGTTTTTAAAATTGATGAGAAACAAAACGGCAAACCTGATCTTTTATTTTTAGAGAAAGTTTTCCAAAAGCTGCTTCTTAATTTTACCTGGTGGGTAAATCGGAAAGATAAAAACGGAAAAAACATCTTTGGAGGAGGATTTCTGGGTCTTGATAATATCGGTGCTTTTGACCGGAATATGATCCTGAAAGACGGGCAGCATCTGGAGCAGGCTGACGGAACGAGCTGGATGGCTATGTATGCCCTGAATATGATGCGTATTGCCATGGAGCTGGCTCAATATTATCAGGTGTATGAAGATATGGCGATTAAATTTTTCGAACATTATCTTTATATTGCTGAAGCGATGGAAAATCTGGGTGAAGGAACAAAAGGTCTATGGAATGAAGAAGACGGATTTTTCTACGACGTTTTACAGCTTGGAAACGGCGACAGTGTCTCTCTGAAACTAAGAAGTATTGTAGGCCTTATCCCTATGTTTGCCGTAGAAATTATAGATCATCACCTGCTGGACAAAATGCCGAATTTTGTTGAAAGAATGGAATGGGTGCTGAAAAACAAACCTGAGCTTACAAAACTGGTTTCTCACTGGGAAGAGGAAGGCCAGGGAAGAAAACATCTAATGAGTATTCTGAGAAAAACGAGGCTGACAAAAGTTCTGAGCAGAATGCTTGATGAGAAAGAGTTTTTAAGTGATTACGGAATACGGGCCATGTCTAAAGTGTATGAAGAGAATCCTTTTGTGTTTTCGGTACATGGAACGGAAAACATCGTTTATTATACACCCGGAGAAAGTGACAGCCGGATGTTCGGAGGAAACAGCAACTGGAGGGGACCGATTTGGTTTCCGATCAATTTTCTTATTGTGGAAAGCTTACAGAGATTCCATTTTTATTACGGAAACAGTCTGAAAGTAGAACTTCCTACCGGAAGCGGTGACAAGAGAAATCTTGATGAAGTGGCACACAATATAAGCAACAGGCTTTGCTCTATTTTCCTTAAGGATGAGGTAGGTCAGCGTCCTTTTAATGGAGGAAATGCCAAATTCAACTATGATGAAAATTTCAAAGACTACATTACTTTTTTTGAATATTTCCATGGCGACAACGGCAGAGGAATAGGAGCATCTCACCAGACCGGATGGACAGCTACCGTTGCAAAGCTGATGAAACCAAGAATGCCATTTTAAAATTCCTACAAATCATAAGAAGCCTCTTTTTTAGAGGCTTTTTTATTATGCAGAACATTATACATACTTTCAATAAGAGATTAAAGATATATAGTTAAAATCTATTTAATTATTGAAATAAACACATTTCAAATACAAAATCAATATAATATTTATAATATTTTTATGTTTAAAATAATTTTTTAACATTATAATATCTATATTAGCAAATAAATTTAATAAACTATTTCTTATGAAAGGAAAATTACTACCTCTTACAGCTTTGGTACTATCAGCTGTATGCAATTATCAACTCAAAGCCCAGGAATATCAGCCGATGACGGTTCAGAGTGGTTTTAATGCCGATGTTATTGCCAATGGTGTTGGTCCTTCAGCATCTTCCACCAACAATGATGTAGATGGTGTAAGCTATGCTTTTATTTCACGGGATTTTCAACTGACTGCAACAAGCAATCCACTTACGTACGGACTGCCTATTAACGGAATTATCAATTCTGTTGTAGCCTCTACTTCCGGATTATCTTATCAGCTGGCTCCTTACAGCTCAAACAACACTCTAAGACTTCAAAACACCAATGATAACGGGACACTAATCTTCACAACACCTATGCAGGCACTTACTGTGTATATGCTGGCTACAGGCGGAAGTGGAGCTTGTACGGTAGATGTGGATGTAAATTTTACGGATAATACTTCACAGACGTTTTCGGCTGTAAGTATTTCCGACTGGTACGGAGGAAGCAGCTATGCCATCCAGGGAATCGGAAGAATCAATATAACCAATGATAACCTTGAATCAGGCTCGGGAACTAATCCAAGATTATACCAAATTCCTTTGGCTATCAGCGCGGCCAATCAATCAAAAAGCGTAAAAAGTGTAACAGTAACAAAAGTAGGAACAGGAGGTATCCCAAATATTTTTGCCTTTGCAGCAAATGCGTATAATGCGTGCAGCACACCAACCAATATCACGGCTACAACTACCATGTCCGGGGCAACATTAAGCTGGACAGCACCTGCTAGCACTCCTGCTTCAGGATATCAATATTACTACAGCACTTCTCCTACAGCGCCTACAGCAACTACAACCCCTACCGGAAACGTTACTTCAGGCACCTCCGTAACCCTCAACCAGCTTACTACGGGACAAACCTATTATTTCTGGGTGAGATCCAACTGTGGAGGTTCTTCACAAAGTTTCTGGAAAATGAAAGAATTTACTCCGGGGCAGATCAGCACTGTTTATACTGCGGGAGATATCAATACCCAGTACAATAATTCAGGTGTTACCACTACATCGACTACCAACTGCGCAGGAGGATTAAGTGTTAATGTTCCGGCAGGATATAAGATAAAATCTACTGCTGTTTCTTATAAAATGTCTACCGCTTCAAATGGATGGATGAGCGAACAAAGAAGTCTCTTGGCTTGTACAACGAACAATGCTACAGAATCTACAGTAGCATCCGGGTCCGGCTCTTCTTCAGGCACGTATTCTTACAACAGAACGGGGCTTACTCTGGCTAATGATCTTACCGGAACCGTAAACTTCGAGTTGAGAGCATGGAGAACATATGGAGGATCAGATTGTACTGCTGAATATAATAAAGTTGATAATAATACATTTACCGTAACAGTGACGCTTGAGCCTTTAGCTTTGGCAACAAGCGAGGTAACGGTAAAAGAAAAAGAAAGAATTGCACATCCAAATCCTTTCGTGGATACTTTATACATTGAAAAGGCAGAAAATGTAAAAACAGCTTTCATCACAGATCTTTCGGGAGTAGTGGTAAAAACTGTTGAAAATCCTTCTTCCCTATTCTTAGGCGGACTAAAATCCGGAATGTATATTCTGACGTTACAAATGAAAGACGGATCTGTAAAGAGCATGAAAACGATTAAAAGATAATTTACAAATCATATTAAAAAGCCGTGGATAAAATTCTTTATCCACGGCTTTTTAATAGTATCATCTAAACTAGGGCTGAACAATTTCTCCGTTAACGAAAACTTCATAGCCTATTTCTACAGTCGGTTCCAGGGTCTTGGAAACAGAACAGTATTTCTCAAACGACAGCTGGGCCGCTTTCTGCGCTTTTTTAGGATCAATATTTCCTTCCAGTAAAAATTTCACTTTGATGGATTTAAAAGGTTTTGCATCATCAACCGGAATTCGCTCGCCCTCTACTTCAGCTTTAAAGTCTGTAATTTCCTGCCGTTGTTTTTTCAGAATGGAAACCACATCAATTCCGCTGCAGCCTGCAACAGCCATCAGAACACTTTCCATTGGCGAAACTCCTTTTGCGCCCGGTTGTGTCGTATTATCCAGAAGAATTGAATTGCCCTGAGCATTGGTACATTCAAATAAATAATCGTCGTTGATTCTGTTAAGTGTTATTTTCATAATATGTATTCCTGTTACGTACTGTTTATTCTAAATGATTAACTTTATACTTAATGCATTATGTCTAATGACTAATAATTTATACTTTATATTTAAAACTTTATGCCTAATGGCTAAAAAAAATTTCTTAAGACTTAAAACTGTATACCTTATGCTTAAAGCCATATGCTTAAGATCTAAAAATATATACTTAATGCTTTAAAATTCTGTTTATTGCCTGCTGCGTATAGCCATGTTATAGAATACCTCTGGCTTTGATCTCCAGGTATTTATTGATAACGTCAATATTTAAATTCTCAGGCAAGGTATACACTGTATAGATACCATACTTTCTAAGTTCCTGAATGATCAGTTTCTTTTCAAACTCAAACTTTTCGGCGATGATTTCGTCATAAATTTCCTGCATGCTTTCGGGATTCTTATGGATCAGTGTCTGAAGCTCTGAATTTTTAAAGAAAACTACCACCAGCAAATGATTTTTAGCGATTCCGCGGAGATACTTCAGCTGGCGGTTGAGGCCGTCGAGGGTTTCAAAGTTGGTGAACAGCAGTATAAGGCTTCTCTGGTTTAAAGAATATTTCACATCCTGGTACAGCCTGTTAAAATCACTTTCAAAAAAATCGGTTTTGATATTATAAAGTGCTTCTGATATTTTTCTCAGCTGTCCCGATTTATTTTCCGCAGCAATTTTATTTTCCGTTTTTTTAGAGAACGTCATCATCCCGGCGCGGTCACCTTTTTTCAGGATAATATGAGATAGCGCCATGGTTGCGTTGATAGAATAATCCAGAAGGCTTAATCCTTTAAAAGGCATTTTCATTGTTCTTCCGGTATCGATCAGCATAAAGATCCGCTGAGATTTTTCGTCCTGAAACTGGTTTACCATCAGCCGGTTCGTTTTGGAAGTCGCTTTCCAGTTGATCGTTCGGATATCATCTCCGGGAACATATTCTTTGATCTGCTCAAATTCCATGGTATGTCCCAACTTTCTTATCTTTTTGATTCCGCCCAGCATAAATTCGCTCTGGATCGCCATCAGTTCATATTTCCTCAAATGGATGAAGGAAGGGTAAGAAGGCAGATTGGCATCTTTCTGAAAATTAAATCTTTTCGAAACAAAGCCTAAAGGTGATGCAACATATACATTCAGATTTCCGAAGTTATATTCGCCCCGCTCCCTGGGTTCAAGAATGTATTGAAAAAATGTATTTCTTCCGGGTGCAATTTGTTTCTCAATCAGGAAATCGCGTTTCTGAAACTGAAAAGGAATTTCATCGATTACCTTAACGTTGATTTTAAAATCGTAATTATTTTTAATATCGATCTTGACAGGATTTTCATCACCATTTGAAAGTTTTTCAGGCAAAATCCTTTGTGCCGAAATCCCTTTATTTTTGTTAAAAACAAAGAGCGTATCTACCATTACCGCTAAAAAGCAAAGCAGTAAAACAATATGCGCTACCCACATAAGAAACGGGAAGAAGAATGCAAAGACATACAGGATTCCCACTCCGATGAGCACGTAAAAAAAGCGCGTATTGATGTATAAGTTTTTCATTTTTTAAGATGGCGGATAGCAGACTGCGGATAACAATTAATCACTTGTTTTAATGTATGTTTACCTTGGAATCTCTATTCCTTCTAAAATTTGTCTGATAATTTCATCTGCCGTAAGACCTTCCATTTCTCTTTCCGGCGATACGATCACTCTGTGTCTCAAAACGGCGTAGCTTGCTTCTTTGATGTCTTCAGGGGTTACAAAATCCCTGCCTCTTAAGGCAGCAAAAGCTTTTGAAGCTGTTAACAAGGCAAGACTTGCCCTTGGGGAAGCGCCCAGATACAGGAACTGGTTTTCTCTTGTATTCACGATGATCTTGGCAATATATTCCATCAACTGTGCTTCTACAATGATTTCTTTTACAAGCTGCTGGTAATTTTTCAACTGCTGCGCGGTGATAACTCGGTTCACTACATCCGTTTTATCTTCTCTTTTGTTTTCGTGCTGATTCTTTATGATTGCAATTTCCTGCGCCAGATCAGGATATCCAACATTGATTTTAAAAAGGAAACGGTCGAGCTGCGCTTCCGGCAGTCGATAGGTACCTTCATGTTCAATAGGATTCTGCGTGGCCACTACAAGAAACGGTTCTTCCATGGTGTACCGTGTCCCATCCATAGTAATCTGCCGTTCCTCCATCACCTCAAATAATGCTGCCTGTGTTTTCGCAGGGGATCTGTTGATCTCATCAATCAAAATAAAACTTGAAAAGATGGGACCTTTTTTAAATTCAAATTCAGAATTTTTCACATTGAAAACCGAAGTTCCCAAAATATCCGAAGGCATAAGATCCGGTGTAAATTGTATCCTGCTGAAACCCACATCAATGGTTTTCGCCAGCAATTTTGCAGTGATTGTTTTTGCCACTCCGGGAACACCTTCAATAAGAACATGCCCGTTGGATAAAAGTGCCGCTAAAAGATGTTCTACCATACTTTCCTGCCCTACGATTACTTTGGCAATTTCGGATTTTACTTTTTCCAGACTGGTACGAAGTTCAATCATATCTATTCTCGACTGAAACTGATCTTCTTTTTTATCAAGAGATATTGAATTCTGGTCTTCAATATTTGGGTTTTCAATGTTTTCCATATAATATAATTTAACAATTTACCGATGTACCAATTTACCAATCAAGAGAATTGTTACATTGTTATATTTTAAGATTGTTATACTTTTTAAATTATTTCATCAAGCAATGTATTCATTTTTGCAAGATCCTCTTTCATCACCTGAGCGTAAGGATCCTGTGCTTTTTTAATCAGGTGAATCGCTTCTTCAATCATCTCCATAGATTTACCGGTTTTAAGATGGAGTTTCTTCGCAAATTCCGCATCCAGATACTGTGTATCAATCAGCAGATCCATTCTTACCTTATTCAGGAAATACTGTGCTTTTTTGGCCATCATATCATGAAAGTCACCTTCCTGCAGATAGAGGTTTCCGATGCTTTTCACAAAATCGACAGAGGTATTTTTTAATGGCTCTATGATCGGTACAATACGCTGCTTTCTTTTAGCATTAAAGAAAATAAAAAGAACCATCCCTCCCAAAAACACCCACCATGCGTATTTCAGTGCCGGATTGGAAAGGATAAACCTGAGGAAAAACCGCGAAACTTTAGCATCATTTTCTACAAACCATACGGTTTCACGATCATCGAGGCACGAAAAAACATCCTGAGCATATCTTACATTTCCCCTTTTTAAAAGATAATAATTGGTAATAAAAAGCGGCTCACAATGAACATATATGTTTCCTTTTCCAAAGGAAATCTTGATAAAGTTAGCCTGATCGGAATTATTTTTCTCGACTGTTTTCCCCAACACCTCAACCCCCGGTTTAATGAAAGTAAAACCTCTTCCCGAAGGAAATTTATCCAGATGGATAAAATCGTTGCTGAATTTTTTATCTGTAAGCTTCAGCACATTTTCGTCTTCAAAAGAAATCTGAGAATCATAATAACCGATACTGTCTGAGATCTGTTTGGGCATTTCACTGAGAATAAACATCGCATCCGATCCATTTGATACCTGATCCAGAATTTTATTCCAGGACTGGCGGTCAATCTCTTCTTCAATGACGAGAATATTATGAGGCTTTCTATCAGTCTGATAATAATCGTAAGGCGTCTCACCTGTTTTTTTTATTTTATTTTTAAAAAGTGCATTCGCTTCATTATTAAATACAAACAATCCGAAAGGTGATTTCTGGTTGATATTGAAATTCTTTCTCCAGTCCGTACTTTCCGTTTTGTTCGCTTCAAACAATACCAGAATAATCATCACAACGATGAAAATCACAGCATATATTTTGAAAGTCTTGTTCATGATAAAAGTTACGGTTTAAAAGATTGATACTGGGTTTTAAATTTCTGATAATCTTCTTCAGAGATGATGAATTCTCCATACCATACATAATCAAAAATGTATGAAAGCCGGAAAAATTCAGCCGTGAGGTGTGGTGCCTTTAATTCTGCCAGATAATCTTTATTGGTTTTTTCCGGGTTCCAGGTAATCAGTTTTTTATCGCTGAGCTTTTTTAACACAAATAAAAACTGGTACCGTACTGCAGAGCGGAAATCACCCGATTTTTCAAACTTCAGTATACTTTCCGGGAAATTGATCTCGTGGATATTTTCGTGCAGTTCTTCGTCTTTGAGATCAACTTTTTTATTCTTCTTTCCAAAAAGGAAATTCCCATCTTTACCGATGAGGTATTTAATGATAAAGTACAACAGGAAGCCCACGAGTAGAATTACAAACAGGCGTATAAGTATTCCCGCGACATTACCGGAATTTGTAAAAACGGTTTCTCCAAAAATACTGTTTAGGATCTCCACAATTTTTCTCATGAGTTTTTCCCATACCGACATTCTTGGTTTCGTCGTTGTATAATCGAAATCTTTCCCTTTGTATCTTGACGGAACGTTTTCTTTAAATTTCTTAGGATATACCGTATTGTCCGTAATTGGTCTTTTCAGCAATACAGAGTCTGCCCGGTACATATTTTTATAATGTCCCGTACTGAGAGAGTCTATATAGACTTCCGCAGCCGGCGGCGGATCATCCCCGGTCTGTGCATGAATATATCCCGCAGATGTAAAAACCAGTAAAAAGATAAAAAGCTTATTCATTGATGCCAATGGTATCTATTTCTGCAAGCTCCATTTTCTGATGAAGATCTGTGCGGCTGTCGTAATACATTAATCCCGAGTTGATGTACAACACATTCATCAGCAGGGTTGAGATAATGGAGGAAATTCCGTATATCACAAAAAACAAAATCCCGAAGCTCCCTTTAAAAGGATCACTTTCAAACTGAGCATCCGGCGCCGTTGTTGACAGCTTCATAAAAAACAGGATCATCGGAACAGATGAAAAGAATATGCTCACAATATAAAATAATACGGTCATGATAGTAGTTGCTCCCCAGTATTTCCAGTAGGGAGATTTTTCCCTTCCGTTTGGATAAGAAAACTGCGACCGTACAGCATAACTTAGCGATTCAAAAAAGCCTCTTTTCCCATTAAAATAATCGAAGCAGAGAAAGATGATTATATTCAGTAATGTTGGGCCTACAAAAAGCATCAGCACCAAACCGATGATAACAAAAATAAGAATGTAAGAGATCCCAAAAATCACAAATGCAACCGGCAATACTAAGAATGTTAACCCAAAATAGGCGGCGGCTAATTTTTTTCCGTTCGATTTGAAGTCGCTGAGGAGATCGTCTGCTTTAATATCTGTTTTCCCTTCCGCAATTCTTTTCATGTAAAAAACAGGAAAGAGAAAGTTAATGGTCATCAATGCTGTTGAAAGAATGAACAGTAAAACACCGCACAGAATAAGCATTCCCAGATTATCGTTAAGGAACTGCTCAAAGTAATAGCTCTGCCCTCCCATAGTGGAGCCGAAAAATGCCCCCAGGAATTCCTTATATCCGAAAATGATGACTACCACCATCAGGATCAGCAGCAACCCGTTCAGAAGGATGAAATTTTTAAAATAGTTTTTACCGTATAATTTGAAAAAAGTAAAACTATCTGTTATAAACGTCCCAAAATCTCTCTTTTTATAAAACTGCATCATTTATCTGGTTATTAATTTTCCTGTTAACAATGGAAGGATATATGAAATAGTAAAAGCCGATAACGACCAATGATCCGAAGATGATGATCAGGTTTAAGGATAAAGGCATTTCCAGCGCATGTCTTGTGACATATCCTTCGATAATTCCGGCACAAACCGTAAAGGGAACCGTACTCAGAAATATTTTAAACGAATCTTTAAATCCGTTTTTAAATGAGTTAAATCTTGAAAACGTGCGGGGAAATAATATGGACGCTCCGAGAATAAGTCCGCACATGGCTTCTACCACCATGGAAAAGATCTCAAAAACACCATGAAGCCATATTCCTCTGGCACTATCCTGCAATGCGCCGTAATCATAGAAGAAATACTGGAAAGATCCCAGCATTACGCTGTTTGACAAAAGTGCCCACAACGTTCCCACGCCGCCAAAAATTCCGTAAATATAAAGTTTGGCGCCCACACCGATGTTATTGAAGATAATCCCGATGGTGCTGCCCCAGGTAGATCCGCTCTGGTAAACGCCGACTGCGTTTCCGTTTTTGATATTTTCGATAGTCTGGTTCACATAGTCTTCTCCTAAAATAATTTTGGCAAAATCTTTATCGTAGACCGCAGAAAGCGAACCGATCAGGGTAAATAAAGTGAAAAATAAGAAAGCATAGCCTAAGTATCTTCGGTACTGGTACACAAGCAAAGGAACTTCTGTCTTAAAGAAGTACAACAAGCGGTTCTCTTCTACTCTTTTTGTTTTATAAATTTTCTGAAAAATCTGTGAAGACAGATGATTGAGATAAACTGTCGTATTGCTTTTCGGGTAGTAAGTCTGCGCAAAAGAAAGATCGTTGACGAGATTAATGTACAGCGAAGAAAGGTCATCAGGATTTTTTTTAATTTTCCCCTGGATAACCTGTTCGATTCCCAACCATTTTTCTTTATTTTGTTTAATGAAATAAACCTCTCTCATAACTATAAGGCTAAAATAATAAAAATTATGTCTCAAATTGCGATTAATACTTCACAAAATGTAAATATTAATTTCAACATTGCCAGTGTTGGAGACCGGATCATTGCTTTCTTTATTGACTTCGCGATAAAGGTAGCATACGGAATCGCCGTTCTGTATACGTTCTTCACGATTCTTAATCTCGGTTATTTGCTGCAGGGCCTTGATCAATGGTCTATTGGTGCGGTGTATATCATCCTGCTTTTTCCTACACTTGTTTATCCTGTGGTTCTTGAAAGTCTTATGGAGGGGCAGACTCCGGGAAAAAAGGTTATGAAAATACGTGTCGTAAAAATAGACGGCTATCAGGCGGGATTCGGGGATTACCTGATCCGCTGGGTTTTCAGAATTATTGATACTTCTTTTGCAGGCGTTGTAGGACTTGTATCTATGGTTGTCTCTAAAAACAATCAGCGTTTGGGAGATATTGCTTCTGGAACGGCTGTCATTTCTTTAAAGAATAATATTAATATTTCCCACACCATTTTAGAAAATATTAAAGAAGATTATATTCCTACATTTCCTCAGGTTATTGCATTAAGTGATAATGATATGAGGATCATTAAAGATAATTATATAAAAGCATTACGCATTGACGACAGACAGGTTATCAGCAAACTATCTGATAAGATCAAAAGCATTCTGAAGCTGGAAATAGATCCTACAAAAATGACGGAAAGACAGTTTATAGGAGTTATTATCAAAGATTATAATTATTACACGGGGAAAGATAGTTAAAGTGAATGGTGAATTTTGCTTTTGCAAATGAATAGTAAGTTTCATGAAATAAATTGATAATTCATAATCATCAACTATCTTTATTGATGTACATCAAAAGTTTCGCGGTGCAGTTTTTGTATTTTTACTGTATACAAAAACGTAGATTATGAGATTTGAAAATAATAAATCAGGGAACGGCGGTGTTATTACTTTAAATAATGAAATCAAGGAAGTCGGACGGTTAACCTATACTATTTTTCCGGAAGATCATAAACTGATTATTTCTTTCGTTCTGGTACATCCGGAATTTGAAGGCCGCGGAATGGGGAAATACCTGGTAGAAGAGGCCATAAAGTTTGCCAGAGAAAACCAATGGAAGGTATACCCTCACTGTTCGTATGCAAGATCTGTGATGATGAGAATGCGCGATGTTGATGATGTTTTCTTACAGCGTTAAAACTTCTTTTACAAGAATTTCTTCAATATCATCCGGATAATCAACTTTCAGATGATGATCTGAGGCTACCCAGCTCAGAATTTCTTCAGGCTTTAAAACTTTAGAGTTGGGAATTCCCATTCTGTCTAAAGCACAGGCGTTACATTCCTGCTCATATTGATTATGAATCGGGATCACGAACAATTTTTTATCCATAAAAAGTGCCTCTGCGGGAGTCTCAAAACCTGCGTTGCAAAGAATTCCGTCGCAGTTTTCAAAGCTTTTGAGATATTTAATTTCATCAATAGGAAAGATCTCCACATTTTTTTCTTTGTATTGAAGCTTTGAATACTTAGAAAAAACTTTCCATTTAACCGGAATTTGCTGTAACACTTTGATAATATTTTCATCCGAAAAACTTGGAAGATACACCAGATAAAAACCTTTTTTATCGGGATTAAGATTTCTGATCTTTCTTCTGATTACAGGCTTTTTAATTTGAGGATGGTAATTTTCAAAATGGAAGCCTATTTTCCTGTCGCTCGGAACATAATATTTCAAAACCAGATCACCAAAGAAATCTTTCTTTTCAGGTCTTGGCGTTTCTTTAAATAACATAGAAGCCTGATGGCTCAGTTCAATCATCGGGAGGCTTTTCAGTTTACAGGCCCATCCGGTAATCGGCTCATAATCATTAATGATAAGATCATAACCCGAAAGGCTGATTTCTTTAATGGTCTTAAAAGCTTCCAGAAAATGATTATCTGTAAAAGTTTTCCGATACGAGAGACCGCCTGTTTTATTATACAACAATGAAATCCCTTTATGTTGATAATTAACGTCAAAATCAGCCTTTAATTGCGACTGATGACCACTGATCAGTGTTTCGACCGAGGCATATTTTTTCAGAATGGGAACAATCTCCTGCGCCCGGGCGATATGTCCGTTTCCTGTTCCCTGAAATGCATATAAGATTTTCATTTCGTAAAATTGGTTACTATTTTCAAAAGGTCATTGCTGTTAATATCCGGGATTTCATCAGTATTGTCGTCTTTCAGCAGATGCTTATGGTCTTCATAATAAAAGATCTTCCATTCATTATCATGATATTCCAGAGCGGAAAGATTCTCGATCCAGTCTCCGGAATTTAGATAAATGCAGGAACCCTTTTTATTAACCACCTCCCGGATCTGCGGCTGATGAATATGTCCGCATACTACATAATCGTAGTGATTGTCAATAGCCAGCTCGGAAGCGGTCAGTTCAAAATCCCCGATATATTTGACGGCTTTCTTCACGTTATTTTTAATTTTTTTGGAGAATGAATATTTTTCTTTCCCCATCTTTTCTAAAAACCAATTGACGATATTATTGATTACAATTAAGAGGTCATAACCTTTTCCACCGAGTTTGGCAATCCATTTTGAATGCTGAACCGAGGCGTCAAAAACGTCACCATGGAAAATCCATGCTTTTTTATCGTTAATGTTTAAACAGATTTTATTGCAGACTTTAAGCTTACCCAATTCGAAGTCAGTAAACTTCCGGAACATCTCATCGTGATTTCCGGTGATGTAGTATACATCAGTATTCTTTGTAGCAAATGAAAGGATTTTTTTAATTACCTTCAAGTGAGGCTTGGGAAAATAAGATTTTTTGAATTGCCAGATATCGATGATATCTCCGTTCAAAACGAGTATTTTGGGCTGAATAGAATTGAGATACCTCAGCAATTCTTTAGCCTTACATCCATAAGTTCCCAAATGCACATCCGATATTACAACCAATTCAACGTTTCTTTTCATAGTTTTATGCAAAGAAACTACTTGAAAATTAACTGTATATGAATGTTATATTATTTTTGAGTATTAAAAAACCTCACAGGTTTTAAAAGCCTGTGAGGTTTGTATGATATAATTTCAAATATTAAAGAGTATTCATCATCTCTTCAGAAACCTCCATATTATGGTAAACATTCTGTACATCGTCATCATCCTCGAAACGCTCAAGCATCTTCATATTTGCTTTAAACTGCTCCTCGTTTACTTCTTTAGTAGTATTGGGAATTCTCTGAAGTTCGGCACTTTTTGCCTCAATTCCGAGCTCATCCAGTTTATGTGACAAAGACCCGAAATCTTCGAAAGCTGTGGTGATCATTACTTCTTCATCATCTTTTTCAACGTCTTCTGCACCTCCGTCAATCATTTCCATTTCGAAATCATCCCAATCCATTTTAATCTGGGATAAGTCAATAGTGAAAATTCCTTTTCTATCAAAAATGAAAGCTAATTCCCCGTTTTTACCTAGGTTTCCATCAAATTTATTAAAAACAGCTCTTACATTGGCAACAGTTCTTGTCGTATTGTTGGTCGTGCATTCAATAAAAAATGCCACACCTCCCTGACCATATCCTTCGTAAGTGACCTCTTCGTAGTTTTCAGCATCTGCACCACTCGCTTTTTTGATGGCTCTTTCTACATTATCCTTAGGCATATTGGCACCTTTCGCATTCTGGATACACCTTCTTAACGCAGGATTCGATTCCGGGTCAGGACCGCCGGCTTTTACTGCTAATGCAATATCTTTACCTATTTTAGAAAAAGTTTTAGCCATCTTATCCCATCTGGCCATTTTAGAAGCTTTTCTATATTCAAATGCTCTTCCCATTTTATTTTTAAATTTTCAACAAAATTAATTAAAAGTGAACGAAAAAAAAATACCCCCAGATGACTGGAGGTATTTATATTTAGAAAAATTTTAATTATTTTTTCTTTTTAACTACTTTTTTCTTAGTAGTTTTCTTAGCTGGAGCTTTTTTCACTGGAGCATCTTCATAATCTTTCTTCTTCATAGCATTCCATTCGTTCATATCTTCGATAGGAATTACTTTTACGATTCTATCTTTTTGTCTTTCAGCATCAGAAGCCGTAGCAGGTACAGTAGCTTTTGCTTTACCAACACCTACAGATTTAAGAGCATCAGCATCTACACCTCTCGCATCTAAAGCAGCAACTACAGCAGCAGCTCTTTCTCTAGATAATTTTAAGTTGTAAGCTTCAGATCCTTTAGCATCTGTTCTACCTTCAAGTACATAATGACCACCGTCAGTCTTGATGATATTAGCAGCTCTATCTAAAGCAGGTGAAGATTCAGCTTTGATTGTTGCTTTGTTGAAATCGAAGTAAACATTACCGAATTCTCTCTCAACTTCTTCAGCTGTTTTTGTCTTAGGCTTAGGACATCCGTTGTATTCTGGAAGACCTGGAACTGTAGGACAAGCATCATCTTTATCTAAGATACCATCACCATCTGTATCTGGCCAAGGACATCCGTTGTTTTCTGCAGGACCTGCAACTGTAGGACAAGCATCATCTTTGTCGATTACACCGTCACCATCTGTATCTGGCCAAGGGCAACCGTTGTTTTCAACCGGACCAGCTACGTCTGGACATTGATCGTCTTTATCTGGAACTCCATCACCGTCTGTATCAGGACATCCCTGGAATTCTGGTAATCCCGGAGTATCAGGACATAAATCGTCTTTATCTAAGATACCATCTTTATCTCTGTCTCTGTTTCCAAATCTGAAGTTTAATGAAGCAGAAGCTTGCCAGAAGTTAGCATAGTTTGCTTTATCACCAGGAGTAGAAACATAATCACCCTGAACACCTAAACCGAAGTTTTTAGTTAACCAGAAATTAATACCTGCACCAGTAGCAACTGCAAAGTGGTTTGCTTTACCATTTTCGTTACCATTGTCTCCATTACTGATTACAGCTCCGTTAGCATCTGTTCTTGGGAATGTAAGAGAAGTGTAATCGTGTCTAAGGTAGTTAGCACCAACTCTTAAATACGGATCGAACCAAGATTCTTCATCCCATAAAAGACCTGCAGCTTTTGCCTGGAAACCAAGACCTGTCATCAACATGAATTCTTTACCCATGTTAAATCTCTTGTTTTCAACATTACCTACAGTAGTTTGCCAGTCGATAACCAAACCTTTACCTACGTTTCTAGCAACAGTAAGTTTTGATAATGGCGGAGTAATAGAGAAGTTGTTCATATTGAACATTGTCTTCGTCAAATTATTAGCAGAGAACGTATTACTGAAGTTTTCTCTCTGTGCCATATGGTTTTCCGCGTGAGCACCAACCCCGATCATCCACGGATTGTTGGTAGTCTGAGCGAACACAGTAGAAGCGACAGTAAGCGCCAATGCTGAAATTCCTAATTTTAGATTTTTCATAGAATTAAATGATTAAATAATTGATAATGCAAAATAAATATAATTTTTCTTTATATACAAAGTTTTTCCGATGATTTTTAACTTTTCTTTAATATTCTGTCGAGGTTCCGTTTGTTTTCTCTATCTTTAATGCTCTCCCTTTTATCAAAGAGTTTTTTACCCCTTCCCAACGCAATTAAAACCTTTGCTTTTCCCTTATCATTGATATATAACTTTAAAGGTATGATGGTATTTCCTGCATCCTTTAATTTCTTTTCCAGCTTTTGCAGTTCTTTTTTGTGCAACAGCAATTTCCGTTCCCTTTTTGTCTTATGATTATAAAATGTGCCTAATTTATATTCATCAATCATCATATTAATGATGTATAATTCCCCATCAATAAACTGACAGAAAGATTCTGCAATAGAAGCTTTTGAGGAGCGCAACGATTTTATTTCCGTACCTGTAAGTACCATTCCCGCTTCGTATTCTTCAATAATTTCGTATTCGAATCTGGCCCTTCTGTTTAATATATTGACTGTCTTTTCTATTTTCATCTCGAATTCGTCTGATATCTGTATTGAATAGGAATTTACCCTATTATTTATTAAGCTGCCCTTATGGGCTCTATATAATTTAAGTAATGAAATATATAAAAAATACCTTACATTTAAAAACCTGACTATTACATTATTGCGAAATACCCAAATTCTTTTCGTATTTTTGCGCCAAATTTACAAAACTATATGTTAACAGTATCTAACTTATCTTTACAATTCGGGAAAAGAGTTCTTTTTGACGAGGTAAACATTATGTTTACGAAAGGAAACTGCTACGGGATTATCGGAGCAAATGGTGCAGGAAAGTCTACATTCCTTAAAATATTGACCGGAAAACAAGATCCGACAACAGGACACGTATCTTTGGAACCTGGAAAAAGAATGTCTGTTCTTGAGCAGGATCACTTTGCTTACGATCAATATACTGTTCTTGAAGCGGTTTTGAGAGGAAACAAAAAATTATTTGAAATAAAAGAAGAGATGGACGCGCTTTATGCGAAAGAGGACTTCTCTGATGAAGACGGAATCAAGGCAGGAGAATTAGGTGTAATCTATGATGAAATGGGAGGATGGACTGCAGAATCGGATGCACAGACTATGCTTTCTAATGTTGGTATTACAGATGATATGCACTGGCAGATGATGAGCGAGCTTGAAAATAAAGACAAGGTAAAAGTTCTTTTGGCTCAGGCGCTTTTCGGGAATCCGGATGTACTTATTCTGGATGAGCCTACCAATGACCTTGATATCGATACGATTTCATGGCTGGAAGATTTCCTTGCAGATTATGAAAATACGGTAATTGTTGTATCTCACGACCGTCACTTCTTAGACACGGTTTGTACTCATATCGGTGACCTTGATTATGCTAAACTTAACCTTTACACAGGTAACTATTCTTTCTGGTATCAGGCTTCACAATTAGCAACAAGACAAAGAGCGCAGGCCAACAAGAAGGCGGAAGAGAAAAAGAAAGAACTTCAGGACTTCATCGCAAGATTCAGCTCTAACGTTGCAAAAGCGAAACAGGCAACTGCAAGAAAGAAAATGATCGATAAACTGAACATCGACGACATTAAGCCATCTTCAAGAAGATATCCTGCCATTATTTTTGAAATGGAAAGAGAAGCGGGAGATCAGATTCTTGATGTAAAAGGCCTTGAAAAAACGAAGGACGGAGAATTATTATTCTCTAACATCGATTTAAACCTTAAAAAAGGTGATAAAGTTGCCGTTCTTTCTAAAAACTCATTGGCAATCACAGAATTTTTTGAAATTTTAGCGGGAAATGTTCAGGCTGACAAAGGAACTGTAGCCTGGGGAGTAACAACTACTCAATCTCACATGCCTTTAGATAATACAAACTTCTTTCAGGAAGACCTAAGCCTTGTTGACTGGTTAAGACAATTCACTAAAAACGATGAAGAGCGTCATGAAGAATTTGTAAGAGGATTCTTGGGAAGAATGCTTTTCTCGGGTGATGAAGCCTTGAAATCTTGTAAAGTACTTTCGGGAGGTGAAAAAATGAGATGCATGTTCAGCAGAATGATGCTTCAGAAAGCCAACGTCCTTTTGCTTGATGAGCCTACCAACCACTTAGACCTTGAAAGTATCACGACGTTGAACAACTCGTTGTCTAACTTCAAAGGAAACATCTTATTGGCTTCTCATGACCACGAAATGCTTTCCACGGTCTGTAACAGAATCATCGAACTGACTCCAAACGGAATTATCGACAGAGAGATGACTTACGACGAATACCTTGCCGATAAAAGGGTAAAAGAATTAAGAGAGAAAATGTATTCTTAAAATACATTCAGATAAATTACAACAAAGCGTTTCTTTCCGAAACGCTTTTTTATTTGTAGCTTAGAGTAAAATATTAATCTATGAAAAAAATATTTTATCTATTAGTATTACTGTACTTTGTCAATGCCTATTCACAGACACAAGACCCCCGACACCAGCCTAAACCTTATATAGAAATTACGCATCCTGAATGGACAAAAAATGCAACCATTTATGAAGCGAACATCAGACAGTATACCCAGGAAGGAACCTTTAAAGCTTTCGAAAAACATCTGCCCAGACTCAGAAAAATGGGAGTTGATATTATCTGGCTGATGCCTATTCATCCTATTGGTGAGCTTAACAGAAAAGGAAAATTGGGAAGTTATTATTCTGTGAAAGACTTCAAAGGAATTAATCCTGACTTCGGAACCATGCAGGATTTTAAAAATCTTGTAGACAAAATCCATTCTTTAGGAATGCATGTCATTATTGACTGGGTAGGAAACCATTCTGCCTGGGACAATCCTTTAGCAAAGGAGCATCCGGATTGGTACACCAAAACAAAAGACGGAAAATTTCAGCCAACACCGTGGTATGATTGGGATGATGTGATTGACTTTGATTACAACAATCCTGATTTCAGAAAATACATGACTGACGCCCTGAAATTTTGGGTAAAAGAAACGAATATTGACGGGTACAGATGTGATGTTGCAGGTTTCATTCCCGTAGATTTTTGGGAAAATGCAAGAGCAGAACTCGATCAGATAAAACCGGTCTTTATGTTAGCCGAATGGGAATCCCGGGATCTTTACAAAAAATCTTTTGACATGACTTATGCCTGGACGCTTTGGGATAAAATGAAGCTTGCAACCATTGAAGGTAAAGGAGCTCCGGCTCTTTTTGAATATATGGCGCACGATGTTAACAGTTTTCCTTACGATTCTTACCGGATGACGTTTACCGATAACCATGATAAAAATTCCTGGGAGGGAAATCAGTATTCCAATTTCGGAAACGGATTGGAAGCGGCTATGGTTTTTTGCAGCACTGTTAACGGAATGCCATTGGTTTATAGCGGACAGGAAGCCGGTTTAGATAAAAGTCTGGCTTTTTTTGAAAAAGATTCTATTCACTGGAAAGAACACAGGTTTTACAGAATTTATGAAACTTTATTTAATCTTAAACATAAAAATCAGGCATTGTGGAATGGAAAATGGGGCGGAGAAATGGTAAGAGTACACAATGACAATATGAATAATGTGCTGTCATTTTACAGAGAAAAAAATAATGATGCCGTTTTACCGGTCATTAATTTTTCGGATAAAGAATCTGCCGTAAATCTTGACACCAAAGATTTTAAAGCAAAGTATACAGACCTTTTTTCCGGAAAGTCGTTTCATATTGACAATGATAAAACCAATTTTAAAATGAAACCCTGGGAATATATAGTCCTTGTAAAATCAGATTAAAAAGTTTATAAAAACAAGATCATTTGATTGATTAACATTCTTCGTTACTTTTTAAAATATATTTTCCCTATTTTTGTGAAATGAGTCAAAAATGGATTTACAAGCCTGAACCCGATGAGGAAATTGTGGATGGACTAAGTTCGTCTCTTGGTTTTGGAACTTTTGAATCTAAACTCCTCGTACTTAGAGGAATTGACAATTATCAGAAGGCCAGAGAATTTTTTAAACCGAACCTTACCGACATTCACAGCCCGTTTCTGATGGCAGATATGCAAAAAGCCGTAGAGCGCATTGCCACTGCGATTGAAAACGGAGAAAAAATATTGGTGTACGGAGATTATGACGTGGACGGCACTACTGCCGTTGCACTGATGTATCTGTACCTCAGCAAAATTGTTCAGAAAAAGTATTTAGACTATTATATTCCCGACAGGAATTCTGAAGGGTATGGAATTTCCACCGAAGGAATTGATTTTGCTAAAGAAAACGGCTTCTCTCTGATCATTGCTTTAGACTGCGGAATCAAAGCATTAGATATGATCAGTTATGCCAAAAGCCTGGATATTGATTTTATCATTTGCGATCACCATTTACCCGGTGAAGAAATTCCCGACGCTGTTGCCGTTCTGGATCCTAAAAGAAGCGACTGCCGCTATCCTTTCAAGGAACTATCCGGTTGCGGAGTTGGTTTTAAGCTTTGCCAGGGCCTGAATACTATTTATAAACTACCGGAAGCCGACCTGTTTGAGCTTACCGATCTTCTGGCCATTTCCATTGCCGCAGATATTGTTTCTATGACCGGCGAAAACAGAGTTTTTGCTAAAATGGGTCTGAAAATTCTCCGTAAAACGAGGAATTTAGGCTTACGATTACTGATTCCTGATGAAAAACTTTCTCATTTTGAGATCTCCAATATTGTTTTCGAGATTGCTCCGAAGATTAATGCAGCGGGAAGAATTTCACACGGCAAAGCAGCGGTTGAGCTCATGGTTTCTGATAACCTGAAACATGCCCATCAGATTGTCAGCGACATCATGGACCTTAATGATGAAAGACGTGAGCTGGATATGAATTCTACGCTTTCTGCCTTGAATCAGATTATCGAATCTCAGCAGGAAACAAAATATACGACCATCGTCTATCATCCGGAATGGAATAAAGGTGTGATCGGTATCGTAGCATCAAGATTAATAGAAACCTATTATAAACCAACTCTTGTATTTACTGACGGAAACAATGGTGAGATGGTTGCTTCCGCAAGATCCGTATCAGATTTTGATGTTCATGAAGCATTGGATATGTGCTCTGAATATTTCCTGAAATTCGGAGGTCATCATGCCGCGGCGGGACTTTCTATGGAAAAGGAAAAATTTGATGCATTTAAGGAAAAATTCGAAAGGGTGGTTTCCGAAAAAATAAAAGAACATCAGAAGGAACCTTCCATTACGATTGATTCTGAAATTCAGATTGATGATATCAACAGGGAGTTCATTAATTTCCACAGAAAGCTGGCTCCTTTCGGACCTCACAATATGAAGCCAATCCTGGCTTTAACCAATCAAAAGGTTTCCGGATATATTAAAACAATGGGAAAAGATAACAACCACCTGAAATTTTATATAAGACAGGAATCTACCGGAAGAAATATTGAATGCGTTGGCTTTAAACTGGGCCAGTTTGCAGATGACTTCAGAACAAAAAGTTTTGATCTCGCTTTCACACTTGAAGAAAATCACTGGAAAGGAAACGTGACGCATTATCTGAATATTAAAGACGTGAAATTCAGGGATTAGAGATATGAAGAAAATCGGTCTTTTTTTCGGCTCATTTAATCCTATCCATATTGGCCATCTGATTCTGGCGAATTATATTCTGGAGCATTCGGATATGGATGAACTTTGGTTTGTGGTAAGTCCGCAAAATCCTTTTAAAGAGAAAAAATCATTGCTGAAAGATCACAACCGTTTGGATATGGTGCAGCTTGCCGTAAAAAATTATCCTAAAATGCGAGCTTCGAATGTAGAGTTTTCTTTACCGCAACCGAGCTATACCATCGATACGCTGACTTATCTTCATGAAAAATATCCCGATTATTCTTTCAGTTTAATTATGGGTGAAGACAACCTCGAAAATCTCCATAAATGGAAAAACGCGGATACATTGGTTAAGAATCATCACATCATCGTATATCCAAGGGTATATGAAGGCTATAAAAAAGATTCTGATCATTTGCAGCATGAAAATATTTCTTTAATCAAAGCGCCTGTTATTGAGCTTTCTGCAACAGAGATCCGGAATATGATTAAAACCGGGAAAAATGTACGCCCGATGCTTCCTCCTGAAGTTTTTGAATATTTGGACGGTAGCAGTTTTTATCAGTAATTTTGTCTTGTTTATGGCTTAATGAAAGAAGATGGATGCTTGAAGTTTTCTGATTTAGTTCTTGATTTCTAATGATTAATAAACAATTATGAATTTCATCGAAAAATTTTTCTCAAAATATCCACAGGAAAGAGTTATCAAATGGTTTAGAAATATCTGCCTGGCAGAAGCCGTTTCCTGGTTTTTTCTTTTCTCGGCAATGATCTGGATCCGAACCAATCCTGAAGATATTTTCCCCATTGTTTACATCAGTACGATAGGGAGTCTCCACGGCTTATTTTTTACCCTTTATCTCTTTTTTTTGCCTGCTATCAGAAAAATATTTGCGTGGGATGATGAAGACAGTGTTTTCTCACTGATTTCAGCCTTTTTTCCTTTCGCTACCATCTGGATCGATAAAAAACTTGCCCGGTTTGACAGAGAATAAAATTTATAGGATCTTTTTAAGATCCTTTTTTTTTGCAATACACTTCAATAAAGAGATTATATAATCAAATCTTTAGCTGACTTTTCCATTTCTTTTTCTATTTTTTTAATTCATGATGTAACATTTTTTTTGCCTGAATTGTCTTTAAAGTAACAAAGTCAATAGAAATTAAAATTTTAGCTAAAATTTTACACATTGTAAATCAATTAGTTAATATTATTTTAAAAACATTTTAAGTACTTTGTATTGCAAGATACTTAATTTATTATATATCTTTGCAATGTTAAATAATAACAAATACAAGCTATTAAACTCTCAAAACATCACAATATGAAAACGACCATTCTTATTGCAGCTATATTTTTCAGCGGACTGACCTTCGCACAGGAAAAAAAACAAGACAGTGTAAAAACGAAAAGCATCGAAGGGGTAACTTTGACAAAACAGGTTTTTAAAAAACAAAGTGACCGTTTTGTGTATGACGTTGCAGCATCTCCCGTGACGAAAGGAAATAATACTTTTGATCTTCTGAAGCAGACTCCACTATTGTCTACAACCGATGATAAGACATTGAAAATTGCAGGAAAAAACAATGCCCTGATTTTCATTAATGGCAGAAAAACCAATATGGATGCGGAATCTTTAACGCAGTTCTTAAAAAACACTCCGGCAGAAAATATTCAGAAAATTGAAGTGATCACGGTTCCCGGAAGTGAATATCAGGTCGAATCTTCCGACGGGATCATCAACATTGTTCTGAAGAAAAAAATGAGCGACGGCACAAGCGGAAACATGAGAATGTCTAACTCTCAGAATAAATACAATTCCAGCAACGCAAGCTTCTCGGTAAATTACAGAAAAGATAAGCTGGGAATTAATGCGAACCTTAGCGGCGGAGAAAATATTAACCCACAGTCGTACGTATTGAAAAATGGTACCGATAAGATGCAGAATGAATCTGTGGGGAATATAGATGATCCCAATAAAAACCTTGGAGGTTACTTAAATATTGATTACCAACTCAATGATAAAAGCAATCTGGCTTTATCATGGAATTCGTGGGCCAATAAAAGCTACAATTCGACAATCGATTTGTATAATACACTCACACAGCAAAATGATAAAGGAGTAATAACCACTACTCACAGCTGGACTAAAAATAAAGAAGACGCGAGAAATTACAATAATTCAGTCAATCTAAACTATGAAATAAAGCTAGATTCTTTGGGCAGTAAATTCAATGCAAATGCCGCTTATCTCAACTATAAGAGATTTCAGTTTTCTAATAACAATACTTTGGTGTATGATAAAGACCAACAAATTGTAGTAGGAAAAACCATTACTCAGAATATTCCGCAGATCATCAATAATTTCTCAGGAACTGTCGATTATATTCAAAAGTTTAAAAATGATTTTACATTTTCTGTAGGAGGAAATTTTAATAAGACAAAAACCGACAATGATACTCAGAACAACACCTACCTCTTTGTAGATGCTAACGGGAATCATATTCCGAATGTGCAGGCAGCCCCGGATTTTAATCATTTTATTTACGATGAAAATATTTATGGTGCTTACATGACTTTTGAAAAGAAGTTCTCTGATAAGTTTTCCGGGAAAGTGGGAGCGAGATATGAAATTACAAACAGTCTTGGTACTGCAGATAGTCCTACAAATAAAATAGAGAGCCAGAGGCATCAGAGAATTGAAAGAAACTATAATAATTTTCTTCCCTATGTAAGCTTTAATTACGCAATTAACGATAAAAATAATATTTCATATTCCTTTTCAAGCAGAATGCGTAGACCAAGTTTTTGGGAACTTAATCCTGTGAGAAACTATATTACAGATTTTAATTACACTCAGAATAACCCTTTTGTAAAAGCTTCCTCAACGTACAACCAAGAGCTTACTTACATGTATAAAAATTCTTACTTTCTAATCCTGAATCATACGTACGTAAAAGATCAGATCACCCAGGTTCCATTGCAGGGATATGTTAAATCAATAGATGGCCAGATCGGTTCCCAAAATGCACTCCGATATATCAGAACAAACTTTGGCGACAAGCAGGAAATGTCTGCCATGCTGGGAATTCAAAAGTCATTATTTAAACAGTATCTAACACTTAACTTCAATGCCGGAGTACAGCACAACGTTAATAACGGAACATTAGCCGAAGATCCTACGACGGGAGATACTTTTGTAGATAAAGACGGAAATCCATTAGTGTACAGAAATAATATAAAGTCAACAAGCATTGTCATCACCAGTAACAACACCATCCGATTAGACAAAAAGAAAACTTGGTTTCTAGGTGTTAATTACTTCTATGTTGACAAACAACAAATCGAACTTGGAATGCTGAAGAGACTGATGAGCCTTGACCTCAGCATCAAGAAAAACTGGAACGACTGGACTTTTGCGGTAAACCTGAATGATGTTCTTAGAACCAATATTGTGGAAATTGAAGATTATCAGGCTAACGGAAATTATAATTATATAAAAAACGACATGTACCGAAGAAGTGTTACCGTAAGCCTTACTTATAATTTCGGAAATCAGAAAGTGAAAAAGGTAAGAGATATCGAAAGCGCTTCCGATGCAATTAAAAACAGAACAAGATAACAATCATTTCTTCATATATATTATTTTTTGTGGTAACTCACCGTTTTTCGGTGGGTTTTTCTTTTAATTTATATAAAAAAGCATGATAATTGCAGCTGACTGGAATGATACATACAATTAAATAATCAAATGAAGAAATACTTAATCATCGCGGAAATTCTGCTTCTGCTATTTCTTACAAGCTGCCAAAAGACTATTGATCTTGGGAAAAATGCTTCTTTTAAGATTGAAAAAAATGTATCGTACGGAAAAGACCCGGAACAGAAAATGGATATCTATCTTCCGGAAAGCGGGACAAAAAATAAAGAGGTGTTTATCATCATTCATGGCGGCGGCTGGCGTGGCGGAAGAAGATCCGAGCTCACCAGTTTCACTTTTGATCTCATGAAAAAATTTCCCGGAAATATTTTTATCAATCTCGATTACCGATTGGCTTCGTCAAACCGTTTTGCAATTCCTGATCAGACAGCCGACATTAAAAATGCCATAAATTATTTAGAGAAAACTTTAAAAATTAAACCGCGATATATTCTTCTCGGAAACAGTGCCGGTGGACATCTGTCTATGCTGTATGCTTATAAATTCGACTCTGATAAAAGGGTGAAAGCAGTGATTAATATTGTCGGTCCTGCAGATCTCAATGACCCCGGGTTTAAAAATTACGACGATTATCGCTTCCTCGAAAAACATCTTATTGATCCTAAAATCGCTGACCGTAAAACGACCTTGATGGATTTTGGCAGCCCTATATATTGGATTAGCAATGCTTCTGCGCCTACTATTTCTTTCTACGGCAATAATGATTATGTAGTCCCAATTTCGCAAATGAAAATTCTAGATTCGGTTTTAACAGATCATAACGTATATCATGAGTCCTACGAATTTAACGGTAATCACACCGGTTGGGAAAAAGATAACAATGCCACATTTCTGATCCAGAAAATAGATGGTTTTTTGAAAAATGTGGGTAAAAAATAAGCGCCGTGAAATCTCAAAGCGCTTTATCATTTATTCAGACTTAAAAACTTCAGATCTTTCCGAAACGCCGTTCGCATTGAATGCTTCGATCTGGAAATAATACGCATCCGCTCTGTCGGCTCCGGTAAAGAAATATTCATTTTTTCCGTACACCATAATGCTTCCGTATAATTTCTCAGGAGATTTCCCCCAATAGATTACATATCCGTCTGCATCGGAATTCTGTTGCCATTTCATCCAGATGCTTCTTCTTTCACCATACTTTTTAGGATCAGAACGTAAAGGCACAAAATTTTGGACTTTCCCCGGAACCGTTCCCGCTCCTTTTCCAAACACCCGGAATCCGCTTAATGCAAATTTCCCTGTCGGCATTTTTAAGTTTTCCATTTTAAGGAATCTTGCTTTCGCAGGTTTTTCAAGTTCTACATAATCGTGCGGAACATCTTTCGTGTTTTTGCTTTTATCAACAATAACATTCCACTTTTTACCGTCGTTGGAACCGTAAATTTTATACTGATGCATTTTACCTAAAGTTTTGCCCATAAACTCAACATCCTGATCGGCATAATTAATCTGAATGGCATTAATGGTAGAAACTTCCCCTAAATCCGTCTGAAACCACTCTCCGGAATTGCCTGTTTTGGCGCTCCAGTAGGTTTTAATATCTTCATCCACCGCGTAATTGGAATGATATCCTCCCAACGTTGATGAAACCTGAACAGGCTTATTATAATTCAACAGCATCCAGCCTGCAAAAAGTCCTTTTGAAAAATCTTTTCCTTGTGCATACTGCGGAAGATACGTTGGATAATCTCCATACGCTGTGTTGCAATACATCACATCATCTTTATCAAATCCGGCGGGCCAGATTCCCAGACGTCTTTCAAAATTGTTTTTGGTGGAAATAAAAATGGTAGAGATATGCCACCAGTTTTTGTAATTATCTTCAAAGGTAGCACCGTGTCCTGCTCCTCTTGCAAAACCTCCCGGCTTGTAAGAAAATGGATTATGCTGTTGGTATTCGAAACCTTCCAGTGGTTTGCTGCTCACATACACTCCATCGGAATATCCGCTGAATTCAGTTGCCGGAGCTCCGTACTGCATATAATATTTCCCGTTGTGCTTCGTCATCCACGCTCCTTCCACAAAAGGCTGCAGGAAAACATTATCGTTGTATTCCCCGAATCTTTCCCAGCCATGGTCTTCCGGTTTTAACCTTACAATCGGTTTTACAAAACCTTCCGACTGAAGCGTGTTTACTTTCACCTCCGTTCCCAATAAAGGCCATTCATTACTGGAACCCCAATACAGGTACAGCTTGTTTTTATCTTCGTCGTAGTGAAAGGCAGGGTCCCAGGCTCCAACTTTTAAAGTATCAACGGCAATTTTCCAGTCGTCTTTTGTAGGATTGGTACTTTTCCAGATCGGGAAATCCTGTTCCCATGTGGACCCAAAAACATACAGGGTATCTTTCATAGCCCAAACTGCCGGAGCGTTCAGATCATGGATATATTTATTGTCTCTCAGGAATTTTCTTTTTACGAATTTCCAATCGAGCATATCATCACTGTACCAGTATCCTTCCTGATTGGTTGAAAACAGGAAGAGTTTATTTTTAAAGTTAACAATTACCGGGTCTGCCGTAGCACGGTGTTTACCCTGTTTTGAAAAAACTTCAAACGGAGTATAACCGTAGTCGATATTGATCGGGTTACAAAATGTCTTCTGCTGGGCTTTCAAACCAAATATTCCCAACAAAAGCATTAATGACAAGAGATACTTCTTCATTTTCATACTTTTTAACGTTGGAAACAAAAATAGGCAAGTTTTTTCGGTTCGATAAATCAAATGTCTAAAAGTTTTGCCATTTACAAGGCTTTTGACTCATAGCTTAATTTTTTCAACACAATTATATTTTTAAATAGAAAAAATCTGACTTTATTTCTAAAATCAGATTCTTTGTATTGTTGATTTCTAAATGAAACAGAAATTATTATTTTTTCGGCAAGAAAACCTCAGCAAGCATGCAACGTGCACTTCCGCCGCCGTTTACCTCAATGGTATTTAAATCTGAGTAAATAATTTCACAGTATTTTTCTATGGCAGAAATCTGATCTTCATGTAGAGATTTATAAGCGGTTTCGCTCATTACCAAAAACTTTTGCCCTTCTTTATTATTTACCTGAAGCATATTTCCGGCAAACTGCTGCATCTGTTCTTCAGAAATTTCAATAATTTCTTTTCCTGAGTTTTTAATGGTTTCAATAACCTTGCTTCTTTCCAGCTCGTCATCAATGCAATCCAGGCAAATGACAACAAATTTATCGGCCACACACATCATCACGTTGGTATGGTAAATCGGAAGTCTTTCTTCCTCTACCGTCTGGAATGAATGGAAAACAACCGGCGTAAAACCATATTTTTCACAAAATTCTCTGAATAGATTTTCATCAAGTCTTAAAGAAACCGAACCGTAAGCAATTTTGTTGTCGTGATCAAAGATCATGCTTCCTGTTCCTTCAAGATAATGCCCCTGCATTTCCGGGAAAGACCAGTCGTCGATCTCCGAAACCTCATATCCTTGGTCTTTTATGGTTTCGATGATATCTTCTCTTCTTTCCACTCTTCTGTTGGATGCGAACATCGGGTATAAAACCACTTTTCCGTCTTTATGAAAGCTTACCCAGTTATTCGGGAAAATTGAATCCGGAGTGTGGGGATCCAATGTATCTTTTATCGTGATAACGTTGATTCCTTTGCTTCTCAGTTTTTCAACAAAAGCTTTAAATTCTGACAACGCTTTAAACTGCGTATCAAATCCTTTCTGCTCTATTTGAAAATAGTTATTTTTTGCCGTCTCTGCATTAAATCCGAATGCAATCGGCTCTATCATTAATACGGTATCTGTTGTCTGCATAGTTTGTGTTGGAGGGTGTTTTGGGTTTGAGAGTCTGAGTGATTTAATATTTAGTGTTTAGTGTTTAGTGTTTAGTGTTTAGTGTTTAGTGTTTAGTGTAAAATTACTTTTCTTCTTTATTTATTGATGAAAATGTACACCAAGTTTGTGACTGACTCATCATATTCACTACCATCCCGATTATTTGGTTGTATTGATTGTTTAAAATTTTAAATTGTTCTTCATTAATATACTCACAACTTCTTGCAAATTAAAGCCAGGTCTGAGTTTTTCTTGCCTCGCCTTCGGAGTCTGTAAGTTTTGAAATAAAAGATTTCTCATATTTCCTTTTGCCCATGCTTCACTTATATTGGCTGAAACAGAGCGGGAAGATCTTCGTATCTAACCTGTAAGAGAATAACGTTCTTCTGTAGGGAAAATTTTTGAAAGCAGTTAGATTTCCATTGCTGTATCAAAAGATTTCTGATAAACCCGCAAATCCTGATGAAATTTTATAGTGGGTATAATCATTTGTATTTAAGTTTAAAAATATAAATTTTTTAAATAAAAACAATATACACATACTCTAAAAACCTCAAATCCCCTCACTCTTAAACGCTACTAATCTCTTACAAGCGGCATTGTAGAGCATCTCAGCAATCCTCCCATTTTTGAAATTTCGCGATAAGGAATTTCTTCAACGGTCATCCCCCATTCGTTTCTCAGATGGTTGTTCATCCTGGTAAAAGTTTTGTCTGAAACTACTACTTCCGGAGAGATCGAGAATATATTCGGGAACATTTCAAACATTTCTTCTGCCTTCACATGGAAACAGTTTTCTTCCCCGAAAATATCAATAATCAGGCGGTAATCACTTTCGTCTACAAAACCGTCTTTGTAAATGATACATTTGTCTTTACCGATCGGGTTGAAAGTACAGTCCAGATGCAGAATGCCTTCGTATGGAATTTTGTCGTTTTTTTTCAGTTCCAGATCGATAATTCTTTTTTTAGGAAAATATTCCTTCAGAATTTCTATGGCATATTCATTAGTTCTGGCTGTCTTATAGCTTCTGTAGTCTTCGCTGAAGCAGGTTCCGATAAACAGGAAATCGTCCCATACAATGACATCACCTCCTTCAATATGTGCCGTTTCGGGAAGATTGATGATTTTTCTCCACTCTACCTTTTCAAAAATATTCCTGTAGGCTCCCTGTTCATCTGCTCTGTCAGCAATTACGTTGGAAATAATCATTTTGTCATCAATTACAAAAGCGACATCTCTTGCAAAGACCTGATTGTAATCTTCGATAATATTTGGACGCAGGACTTCCACATCATATTTCTTCAATACAGCTTCAAAAGCATTCATTTCATTGATGATAAACTCTTCTTTCGGATAAATGTTGTTTTGTATGGAGTAATAGGATTTGGCATCATAGCTTTCTTCAAGTGCAGGGATGCCGCCCATGGAGTTCGGCTGTCCCAGAACCACTGATTTCAGCCTTCCTGTTTCGTTTTTTATATTTAGTTTCATAAAAATTATGCAATGCTACAAATATAAGTAAAGGTCTGAATCTGGGAAACTTTTGTGGCCTTTTTAGAGCAGTATGACAATATAAATCTATTAAATAATAGTATGGCAGTTTTTTACTTGGGTAATCTGATAGACTAAAACAATTGTTTGCTTAATGAGAGTATTTTTCCAGATAATTTTTTAAGTGAAATTTTTAATATTTTTTTTACAGTATCGTATTAAAATTCATATATTAGTGATATAATAATTAAGCTAAGTTATTAAAAACCAATCAACAAATTATTACATTATGAAAACTAAAAATTCTGTGCTGAAGAATGCACAAAAACTCGACAGAGAAAGACAAAAAACATTTATTGGCGGTGTCTCCGCAGCAAGACGCTGCTGCGAATGGGACTTTGAAACAGGGGCATGTACACTATGGACTTGCGACAGATGCCAGTGTCCATAAGTGAAAATCGGAATTGAGAACCTGCCTTAAAAGCAGGTTTGTTTTTTTATATTGTATTTTCGTAAAATACAAAAACAAAATGGAGAAATCTGACCAATCAGTTCACAGCATCTGCATCGCAAAAATTAAAAGAAGCACAATGAAATCTTATGATTTCAAGTGGACTCAATTTTACGAAAATGATTCTAAAAATTTATTTAAGCACTACCCTTTCGAATTGGACAATGAAGAATTAATTATATCCTCTACTATTATTGATTCAGAAAATTTCAGCATCTTAACTACGAGAAAACTAATTACTCTTGAAAACGGAATATTATTTTATGGATATTTGAAGAACGCAAAAGATCAATTCTATGGAGATTTTAAAAGTGAAAAAAAAGAGTTTACTTTTGGTTCTGTAAAACTTGAAAATGGTATAATTTTGAGATACTTCATTGAAACAGGAAAAGCTTCCATGGTAATGATCCACAGTGTATGGACAGTAATAACTATTCAAAATAGCAGCGAGGAGAGTATAATAAAAGCCACCCGAATATCTAATAAAAAATTGCAGTAACTCTATTTCTTCTCTGTTCTTAAAGCTTTAACTGAATACCAAACTGTGATGAAACTTACAATCAACTGCCCCGGAACCAAAGTCCTTCTGAAAAGCATGCTAAAATCATTAGCTCTTTTATAAATAAAGGGAACCCACCTTTCTTCGGTTTCGTAAAAGTACAGATAATAAACAGTTCCGATTCTGAAAATTAAAAGTGCAAGACTAATGAAAAAGAGTAATTTTAAAGATTGCCTTGTAGAGACCAGAATAATCAAAGTAAACGCACATAGAAAGCAGATAAACATTTCCATCTGATAGAAGATCACGTTTACCAAGCTGTATGTCGGTGAATAATCTGCCGGTTTGGTATGCAGCATTTCTAGAAAATCGAACGTTTCCAGCATGAGGAAAAGTCCGTACACAATGTACAGGACAATATTAATCCTCATTATCTTTTTTAATGAATTTAATTTCTCATTTTCCATACTTTAAGTTAAAAAAATTCTACGAAATAAAAAATCCCAAAGCAAGCTTTGGGACTATTTATCATCATAAGAAAATATTATCTGTTTACCATATCAATGTAATCTCTTTTCTGAGCACCTTGATATACCTGTCTTGGTCTTCCGATAGGATCTCCTTTTATTCTCATTTCTTTCCATTGAGAAATCCATCCAGGAAGTCTTCCCAATGCAAACATTACTGTGAACATTTCTGTAGGGATTCCTAGTGCTCTGTAAATAATACCTGAATAGAAATCTACATTCGGATATAGTTTTCTTTCCACGAAGTATTCGTCTTCCAAAGCCACTTTTTCCAACTGCATTGCAATATCCAATGCTTTATCGTGAATACCCAATGCGTTAAGAATATCGTCTGCAGCCTTTTTAATGATTTTCGCTCTTGGATCAAAGTTTTTGTACACTCTGTGTCCGAAGCCCATTAAACGGAAGCTGTCATTTTTATCTTTAGCTTTTGCTACCCATTTGTTTACATCGCCACCATCTTTTTCGATAAGCTCAAGCATTTCGATTACCGCTTGGTTTGCTCCACCGTGAAGTGGTCCCCAAAGCGCAGAAACTCCTGCAGAAACAGATGCAAAAAGACCTGTGTGAGCAGAACCTACCATTCTTACGGTAGAAGTAGAACAGTTTTGTTCGTGATCTGCGTGAAGGATTAATAATTTATCTAAAGCACCCACAACAACAGGATCAATCTCAAACTCCTGATTTGGCATTCTGAAAGCCATTTTGTAGAAGTTTTCTACGTAATTCAGGCTGTTGTCTCCGTGGTTAAGCGGTAATCCCTGGGTTTTTCTGTACGTCCATGCACAAAGGTGAGAGAATTTTGCAATAAGCAATTCTGCAGCATGATCCATTTCTTCTTTAGAGTTAACATTAACCGCTTTTGGATTAAACGCCGTTAAAGCAGAAGTTAATGAAGAAAGAACTCCCATAGGGTGAGCAGAACGAGGGAAAGCATCGATGATTTTTTTCATCTCCTCTGCTACGAAGTTATATTTTTTAATGTTTGATTCGAAAGAACTGTACTGATCCTGAGTAGGCAAATCACCGTGTAATAAAAGGTACATTACTTCTGTGAAGTTTGATTTATCGGCAATCTGCTCGATCGGATATCCTCTGTAGAATAATTCTCCTTTATCTCCATCCAAGTAAGTGATGTCACTAAGTGTAGCCCCGGTATTCTTATACCCTAAATCAAGTGTGATCAGACCTGTCTGGTCTCTTAATTTTGAAATATCGATTCCTCTGTCTCCGATAGTACTATCCACAATTGGATATTCATACGAATTACCGTCGTAATTCAATATTACTTTGTTGTCTGACATTATTTATTTTTTTTCTAAATATACTACTTATTACAAAACACGGCAAACTAAAAATTTCGCTTGCCGTTATTTATAATTTCGATTAATTATCTTTTGATTTTAAAAGCATCCAGTCCCGGGAACACTGCAGTATCACCAAGAGCTTCTTCAATTCTCAACAGCTGGTTGTATTTTGCCATTCTGTCTGATCTTGAAGCAGATCCTGTTTTGATCTGTCCGCAGTTCATTGCCACCGCTAAATCAGCGATTGTAGAATCTTCTGTTTCCCCTGATCTGTGAGACATTACGGAAGTAAATCTGTTGTTCTGTGCCATTTGTACAGCAGCCATAGTTTCAGAAAGAGAACCGATCTGGTTTACTTTTACTAAAATTGAATTGGCGATTCCTTCTTTAACTCCTCTTGATAGTCTTTCAACATTGGTTACGAATAAATCGTCACCTACTAACTGTACTCTGTCACCGATTTTATCTGTTAACATTTTCCATCCTTCCCAGTCGTTTTCCTGCATACCGTCTTCAATGGAGATGATCGGATATTTTGCAGCCAGCTCAGCCAGGTAAGAAACCTGCTCACTGCTTGAGAACTGGGCAGCATCCGGAGTCTGGAATTTTCTGTAATCGTAGATCCCGTCTTTGTAGAATTCGGAAGCAGCGCAGTCAAGTGCCAGCATAATATCATCACCAGGCTTGTAACCTGCTTTTTCGATGGCCTGAAGCAAAGTATCCAACGCATCTTCAGTTCCGGAGAACGTTGGCGCAAAACCACCTTCATCACCTACTGCAGTTGAAAGTCCTCTTGAATGAAGTATTGATTTAAGGTTATGGAAGATTTCAGTTCCCTTTCTTAATGCGTGGGAAAAAGAATCTGCTTTCACCGGCATGATCATAAATTCCTGAAATGCGATGGGCGCATCTGAGTGAGAACCACCATTGATAACGTTCATCATCGGAACAGGAAGAGTATTGGCATTTACACCGCCAACATATTTGTATAAAGGCATTTTCAGTTCGGCAGCCGCCGCTTTTGCAGCAGCCAGAGATACTCCCAAAATTGCATTGGCTCCAAGATTACCTTTATTGTTTGTTCCGTCAAGATCAATCATAATCTGATCGATAAGGTTTTGGTCGTATACCGGAAGACCTACCAATTCTGGTGCAATTACCTCTCTTACATTCTCAACAGCTTTAAGAACACCTTTCCCCATATATTCTGAACCGCCGTCACGCAATTCTACTGCTTCATGCTCTCCTGTAGATGCTCCGGAAGGTACTGCAGCACGACCCATTGCCCCGCTTTCTGTAAATACATCTACTTCTACTGTAGGATTTCCTCTTGAATCTAAAATTTGTCTCGCTTCTATGTAAGAAATGTAACTCATTGTTCGTTTTTTTATAGTTCAGACAAATTTAATCAATTTTTAACTTTTTAAAGCAGATGAGTAGCAATTTATACGTTTATTCAGAGTTAAATTTTAGTTAATATTCCAATTAAAATTAATTAAAATCGCAAATTCCGGCCATAATTATTCAGCAACAGTAATTAATATTGTTAATTTTAGAGCATTCCTTTTTACTGATCTAAATTATATTTTTTCCGCTCTTCAGGTGTAAGGACTCTCAATGTCTTAGCCTGTTCCGCTTTAGCTTCATTAGCGGCTGTTTCAGAGATTTTTTCCTGTAATGAGACTATTAAATTTACAACTTTATCAAAGCTGTTAAAGTAATTATCGCTGTTACATTGCTCAGGGAAATTCACACAGTGTTCTTCAAGCCTGTATAATGCATCTCTGAGCATGTTTACCGGAGCTGTTCTTTCTCCCAGTTTGGATAATGTTTCGGCTATTTTTGTTATTTGTTCAGCAGATACACTATCTCCTGTTTTCAATTTACCCGTGAGTTTACTGGTAATATCCGTTGTTGTTGCTATTGCAGCATCGGGCTGAACTTCTGATAAAATCTTACTGATCTTACCATTGGCATCAAGACTTATAACAGCTCCTCTGCGTGTGGCATCATATGACATCTGATAATTTGATCCTTTGTTTTGAAGCTCTTTCAAAGTGGCTTTATGTCTTATATTACAGGACAAAAATGACAATATTACGAGCAGATAAAAAATTTTTTTCATGGCATTACATTATAAATTGAGTTTTCTGTTTCATCAAATCTTGCATTTCCTTTTTGAAGCACTATTGCTAATGCTGAAAATTCCTGAAAGTCCAAATCATCTATAATTTCGGGATTTGAATCTTTTAGCTTCAATATAACTTTCCCTTTTTTTGAAGTTATATTCCATTCTAATAAGTAATCAACAATTAGTTTCATGGTAATTTTTTTATGTTAATTAGTATTTATTTTTAATTGTATTTGTATTAGCAATCATTTAAAGTGTTATCAAGAAACATTGTTTTTCTGTTTTTCATTTGTTTTAATAAGTAAATAGCCTGCGCTACTTGTTCCCATTAAAGCTAAGGCATAATTATCAAAAACCGGAAACTCTGTGGTATTGGTAATGAATTGGCAGACAAATACTAAGCCGAAAATAATATTAAACAATAAAGCCTGATAACGGTGTACACTTATTCCACCGGCATCTGATAGTATATCTCTTATAAACCCATTGCTATCAGTATTTATTTTAGGATTGGGTACTTCATTATCAATATATGTTGCTACACTTGCTGTTCCCACACTAATTCCCAGTAAAAGTAAAATTGATGGTTCTTTCAGTTTCAAAAGCAAATCAAAGTTACCATTGTTTCCCATACCGGCGCACAAACATATTATTACAATCATTGTCCAGTAAAACAATTGACTTCTTGAAAAGCTAAATGTTTTTTCTGGTCCAGTATTGCCAGTCTGCGTATCTTTTAATAAATCTGTTTTTACAGCGAGCCACATTCCGAATATAAAAATGGCTACAGGAAGAATGAATTCGAATAAAATTTTCATGGTTATTAATTTTTAATTTATACTTCAAAGTTATTTAAAAAATGTACGTCTATCGGTTAATCAAAAAGATAATTCTATATAAAGTGACATTCCGGTTAAAAAAATTGTCTTACAAACTTATACTGAAAAACAGATGGGTTCCGTTTTCAGCAGTAATTTCACAATGACCGTTCTGTTCCTGCATTCTTCTTTTCATATTGCGAAGTCCGTTTCCTTCAGGATTATTATTGTTAATGCCAATTCCGTTGTCGGAAATCTTCATAATAAATTCTTCCTCTTTTTGGATGAATGATAATTTAATCTCATTGGACTGACTGTGTTTATATGCGTTATTCAAAGCTTCTTTTAAGCATAAGAACAAATTTCTCCTTTGCTCAGTTGAAATGGTTGTTTCTTCAATTATCTTTTCGCTTTCTGTAATGATTACAATTGTTGTTTTCTTAAGAAAATTTTGGGCATATATTTTAGCATAATCGATAAAGCTTCCGAGTGTGTCATTCCCTGCATTGAGACTCCAGAGCATCTCTCTCATGGAAAGGTTCATTTCCTCTGAGGTTTTCAGAAGTTCTTCGATATCGTTTTTAAGCTCTTCATTTTCAGCCCGTTGTTTTAAAAATTCTGCCTGCAGCTTCAAAGCAGAAATTCCTGCTCCGAGATCATCATGCATATCGTGTGAAATTCTTTCTCTTTCTTTTTCGATAAGCTTTTGTTTTTCAAGTTCTTTCTGAAGCAGTTGGTTTTGGTATTCGGATTCTTTGAGCTGCTGTTCACGCAAGTGAAGCAGTTGTCTTTTATTATACATTAAAACAACAACAATGATGAAGATTACGAAAATCATCATTATGGAAATAGCTATGATATAAGCAAGCTTTATATCGTCTTCAATATGATTCATGGCTGATTTTTTTATATTTTATCAGAGAAATGTAAAACATTACATACATCCCCATATTGATAAAGTTCTGTCCAAGTTTCAGAAAATTTAAAAACTCTCTGTCTTCTTTCGCAAAATAAAACATTGGCGTTACCCTAAAAAGAAAAAAGCAGCTCCACATCAGCAAGGCTGTAGAAATCCAGAATGTAGGATCATCGGTAATTTTACGTTCGTTAAAAAAAGATATTTTATAATAAAACCATAGCAGTGAGATTACAATATAAAAAAGGGTAATTGTGATGCCTATTTTATGATCAAAGTCTTCGCCTGAAAAATTAGTTTGTATTAAAATATATCCCAATGACGAAATTGCAGTTACCAGTAATATTCTCTTTGCAGTCCCAGAAAATAGTTGTAGGAAGTAAAAAGAAAAAAACAATATACAAAATATGAAATAGAGATTGTACTGTAAACCGACTTTGACATTCGGATTTATAATATTTCTTATGAAAGATACGCACTCATTGATGAAGGTAATTAATAAGTAGATAAAAAGATAATTCTGGGCAGAAAAAGAATATTTTCTACCCAAAATGAATGATTTCAAAATCGTAATAAGTAATACAATTTTATATACAATTCCGATGACCATGGTCTTATGGTTTTAGATCACCTGCATCATACCCTTCATCCATTGATCCATCACTGTATACGGCATGAACAGCAAAAGAAATACGGTCATATTTATTAGCATATCTATTGTATTCACTGCCATTATCATCTTTAGCTTGGCAAAAGTAGATCATAGCTAAATCAAGCCGAGAAATATTACTTTTATCTTTTATTATAAAATAATCATTAATTTCTTTTATTTTGTATAGAATACATTCGGTTGCGGGCTTACCGTTAAATCCTGTTTGTGTTGCTAATGAAGATTGATAAGACTTAATTTTTTTCTGCAGATTCACATCACTTTGAAATGTATTATTAATCAAAACAAACTTATCATCGGAACTAATATCTTTATAGTTATCATTATTTGAAAAAGCTACACCCAAATTCAGTTTAGAATTATTCGAATCTTGGATAAAATAAAACTTTGCATACATGTAGTTTGTATGTTTTTCAATTAATTCTTTAAAATTTGGGTAATCTAAAGTAAATTTATCAATCAGATTTGGATGTTTTAATGCTACTTGAGCAAACTTTGTAGTATATTGGCTTTCAATATGAGCCGGAATCATTTCAATAAAAACCGCAGCACTGTCCGTACTCTTAGTAACCGTATCAGCCGACGCAGAGTTCGTACTATCGATATTACTATTACTTGTCTCAGTTTTTTCTTCTTTTTTACAGCTCAACAATGCAAAACAAAATAGTATTGCAATGAATAAAGATTTTAAGATTCTCATAATTCTTAGTTTTTAAAATGATTAAATTTATTAATAGCCTCCACTTTATTATTGACATGGAGTTTTCTGTAAATATTTCCTACATGTTTTTTTACGGTATCAATACTGATGAATTTCTTTCCTGCAATTTCTTTGTACAGTAAGCCTTGAGACAGCAGTTCCAGAATTTCCTTTTCTCTTTCCGTTAATTCATCAAATCCTTTAATTTCGGGAAGTTTTCTTTCGAAATGACTTAATACCTTTCTTGCGATGGAAAAGCTCATAGGTGCACCTCCATTGTAGACGTCACGGATTGAGGAGAGTATCTTATCCATACTTTCACCCTTTACAAGATATCCCATAGCGCCGGCCTTCAGGGAATTGAAAACTTTTTCGTCATCTTCAAAGCTGGTACACATGATAAACTGTGTGTCCGGAAGTTCTTTCTTAAGCTTTTCAATGACTTCAATACCCATCATATCCTGCAGCTGAATGTCCATCATTACGACATCCGGCGAAACGTCCGGAAGATTTTGTAATGCGTCTCTTCCATCAAAATACTGGGCAACTACTTTCATATCATCCTGATAATTGATGATCTTCTTCAGTGCATTGTTATAATTCTTTTCGTCTTCAACGATAGCTATGGAAATACTCATGTTCAGGATTGTTTAGGTACAAATTTCAACAGAAAATAAACGGAAGTCAATTACTCTTTCGGGTAATTTTAAAAGATTTAAGTTTCATTTGTTGGTTTAGTTTTTTGTTTTTATTAAATTTAATAAAAAATATTTTATTTGTAAAAATATTTAACAATCAACACATTAAAAAAAAATAACATCATGAAAAAGGGACTTTTCGCAGTATTCGCAGTCATTGCACTATCATTTACAAGCTGCAAAAAAAGTGAAAGCGGGAATAAGAGTGTGCTAAAATCAGACAGATCAGGAGTAGTAATGGCAGATAATGGTAAGGCAGACTCAACCGTTCAGTACGAAACCGATGTCAACGGGAAAAAGTATATAAAAACAGATTATGTTTATAAGGCAACCGACGGAAGCCTGGCGAAAGTAGTTTTTAATTACGAAGAGAAGACAATGAGCGTAAGAAGCAACAATAAAACATTTATTCTTAATAAGGTAGAATCGAAAGGCAATGAAACGATCTATGAAAAGATGGATATGAAAGCTACGGTAAAAGGAGACAGCCTGATTCTTGATCAGGGCAACAATGTGATCGAGCTTGTAAAAACGAAAATCTAAAGCATAAAAAAACCGTTCAGAATCTGAACGGTTTTTTTTGTATCTGAAATGAATATTATTCTTCAGTTTTTTCCTCTGTAGAATCAGCAGCTTCAGCAGTTGGCTCAGCAGCTTTTTCTTCTACTACAGGAGCTTCAGCTACTACAGCTTCTTTCTTAGCTGTTGCAGATCTTCTGCTTCTTCTTGTTGTTTTCTTCTCTTCAGCATTAGGGTTGTAAAGCTCATTGAAGTCTACCAATTCGATAAGAGCAGTATCGGCAGCATCACCAGGTCTGAAACCAGTTTTGATGATTCTTGTATACCCACCGTTTCTCTCAGCGATTTTAGGTGCTACAGTTCTGAACAATTCAGCAACCGCTTCTTTATTTTGAAGATATGAAAAAACAATTCTTCTATTGTGTGTAGTATCTTCTTTTGCTTTTGTTAATAGAGGCTCAACATATACTCTTAAAGCTTTTGCTTTAGCAACAGTAGTGTTGATTCTTTTATGCTCAATTAGAGAACAAGCCATATTAGAAAGTAAAGCACTTCTGTGAGAAGCTGTTCTTCCTAAGTGATTGAATTTTTTACCGTGTCTCATTATTAATTATTTATCAGCGTCTAACTTATATTTTGCAACGTCGAAACCGAAGTTAAGACCTTTTGAATGCACTAATTCTTCTAGTTCTGTCAAAGATTTTTTACCAAAATTTCTGAATTTCATCAAATCAGACTTACTGTAAGAAACCAATTCTCCAAGAGTTTCTACTTCAGCTGCTTTCAGACAGTTAAGGGCTCTTACGGAAAGATCCATATCTGCTAATTTAGACTTAAGGAGTTGTCTTGTATGAAGAGTTTCTTCATCATATTGAATAGATGCTTTTACAGCTTCAGTTTCCAGCGTGATTCTCTCATCAGAGAACAGCATGAAGTGATAAATTAATATCTTAGAAGCTTCTGTTAAAGCATTCTGAGGACTGATAGATCCGTCAGTTTCTATATCTAATACAAGTTTTTCGTAGTCTGTTTTTTGCTCTACACGATAATTTTCAATGCTATATTGTACTTTCTTGATTGGCGTGAAAATAGAGTCGATGGCAATGGTACCTATTGGCGCATTGTTTGACTTATTTTGTTCAGAAGGAACGTATCCTCTACCTTTTTCAATATTGAAAGTAATTTCGAAAGTTACATCACTGTTTAGGTTACAGATCACTAAATCCGGGTTAAGAACCTCAAATCCGTTGATAGATTTTCCTAAATCACCAGCAGTAATAATCGTCTGACCCGAAACTTTAGCAACAACCTGCTCATTAGACTGGTTTTCTGCCGTAGATTTTAGTCTTACCTGTTTAAGGTTAAGAATAATTTCGGTAACATCTTCGATTACTCCTGGAATAGTTGAAAATTCGTGCTCTACACCTTCTATTTTGATAGATGAAATAGCATAACCTTCCAGAGAAGAAAGCAACACTCTTCTCAAAGCATTACCGATTGTAAGCCCGAAACCTGGTTCTAGTGGTCTGAATTCAAATTGACCTCTAAATTCATCAGAGTTAAGTAAAATTACTTTATCGGGTTTTATGAATTGTAAAATTGCCATATTATTGGGTTGAGCAAAAATTTGATTAAAAAATTATTTAGAGTAAAGTTCGACGATAAGCTGTTCCTTGATGTCCTCCGGAATCTGGATTCTTTCAGGAGCAGAAACGAAAGTACCTTCTTTCTTCTCATCGTTGAATTGTAACCACTCATAATTTGCTTTAGAAGCCAATGCGTTGGTAACTACTTCAAGAGACTTAGACTTTTCTCTTACAGCAATTACATCACCAGCTTTTACCAAATATGAAGGAATGTTCAGGATTTCCCCGTTCACAGTGATATGTCTGTGAGAAACCAATTGTCTTGCAGCAGATCTGGTTTTAGCAAAACCTAATCTGTATACTACGTTATCCAATCTTGATTCGCAAAGTTGTAATAGAACTTCACCTGTTACTCCTTTACTTCTGTGTGCTTTGTCGAATAAGTTAGCAAACTGTCTTTCTAAGATACCGTAAGTATATTTAGCCTTTTGTTTTTCTGCCAACTGAACTGCGTATTCAGATTTTTTAGCACCTCTTCTTTTGTTAGGACCATGTTGTCCCGGTGGTTGGTTTTTTCTTTTCTCGAAGTTTTTGTCATCTCCGTAGATTGCAGCACCAAACTTTCTTGCAATCTTAGTTTTAGGACCAATATATCTTGCCATAATGGATAAATTCTAAAAATTAAACTCTTCTTCTTTTTGGTGGTCTACATCCATTGTGTGGCATAGGAGTCACATCAATGATTTCGCTAACTTCAATTCCTGAATTGTGGATAGATCTGATTGCAGATTCTCTACCTGCACCAGGACCTTTCACAAACACCTTTACTCTTCTTAATCCAGCTTCGTGAGCTACAGCAGAGCAATTTTCAGCTGCCATCTGAGCAGCAAATGGAGTATTCTTTTTAGAACCTCTGAAACCCATTTTACCGGCAGAAGCCCAAGAGATAACCTCTCCGTTTTTATTTGTTAAAGAAATGATGATGTTATTGAAAGAAGCCTGAATATGCGCTTCCCCAATAGCCTCAACTTTTACTTTTCTTTTCTTAACTACTTTAGTTTGTTTTGCCATAATTCCTAACGATTATTTACTAGCTTTTTTCTTGTTAGCAACAGTTTTTCTCTTTCCTTTTCGGGTTCTAGAGTTGTTTTTCGTTCTCTGGCCTCTTAAAGGTAATCCAAGTCTGTGACGTATTCCTCGTTGGCATCCTATGTCCATTAATCGCTTAATGTTCAATTGCACTTCAGATCTTAATTCTCCTTCTACTTTAATGTTTTCGGAGATATAGTTTCTGATTGCAGCCAATTCATCGTCATTCCATTCGTTGACTTTCTTGTCTTCGCTGATACCGGCAGCTTTAAGGATTTCTGAAGATGTACTTCTTCCAATTCCGTAGATGTAAGTTAAACCGATAACACCTCTTTTGTTTTTTGGTAAATCAATACCTGAAATTCTCGCCATAATTTAATTTTAGCCTTGTCTTTGTTTAAATTTTGGGTTCTTCTTGTTGATTACGAACAGTACACCTTTTCTGCGTACGATTTTGCAATCAGCACTTCTTTTTTTAATTGATGCTCTTACTTTCATTTGAAAATATTTATTTTTTTAACTGCCAAATGTAATCTTAAGATTTCATTTTGAGTATTTATTTTTAACAACAGCCAAATGGAACGTTTGCTCCATCTGGCAGATTGTTTTTAATATCTAAATGTAATTCTCCCCTTAGACAAATCGTAAGGAGACATTTCTAATTTTACCTTATCACCAGGTAATAACTTAATATAGTGCATACGCATTTTACCGGAGATATGAGCGATGAGTACATGCCCATTTTCCAGCTCAACACGGAACTGAGCGTTCGAAAGTGCTTCCGTGATAACGCCGTCCTGTTCAATATGTTTTTGTTTTGCCATAAATTAATATCCAGTCGTTCTTGATAATTTAGACTGCATTAAGCCATCATAATGATGGTTCAGCAGATAGGTATTAATCTGTTGAACAGTATCTAAAATTACTCCCACCATAATCAATAGTGACGTTCCCCCGAAAAATAAGGCGAACGCATCTGTCTGAACAAAGCTTCCGTGTACAATTGCCGGAAGGACTGCAAAGATAGATAAAAAAATTGCACCTGGCAAGGTAATTTTTGATAAAATGTCATCTAAATAATCAGCGGTCTCTTTTCCTGGTCTCACCTTCGGTACTAAACCTCCATTTCTCTTCAAATCATCAGCCATCTGGTTTACCGGAATTGTGATCGCAGTATAGAAAAACGAGAAGATAATAATCAATAGCGCAAACAGCACATTGTACTGCCAGCTAAAAACATTCTTGAAGCCTGCAAGAAAAGTGTTTGACTCATCTACTTTTGTTAATAATCCCGGAACGAACATCAACGCCTGCGCGAAGATAATCGGCATTACACCGGCAGCATTTACTTTCAATGGAATCCACTGTCTTGCGCCCTGCATAAGATTTCTGTTTACACCTCCTCTTGCCTGAGCTCTGCTTACATACTGGATTGGTATTTTTCTTACAGCAACGGATAACACCACTGCCAAAAGAACTACCAACATCCAGAAAATCACTTCAATAAGGATCATGATAGACCCCATTCCTCCTTTTCCGTTCTGAACTGCCATTTCCTGTACGAATGCTTCCGGTAATCTTGAAAGGATCCCCACCATAATAAGGATAGAGATACCGTTTCCGATACCCTTGTCGGTGATTTTCTCACCCAACCACATTGCGAATACTGAACCGGCAACCAAGATTACAATACTTGGCAACCAGAACATGATGGAATTTGGCTCTACATAATATGCAGATGAGAACTGAGCATATGGTAAGAATAATTGAGTAATAGAAGTTAAATAAGAAGGCGCCTGTACAAGACAAACTCCGATTGTTAACCATCTAGTTATCTGATTCAATGTATTTCTACCTGACTCTCCATCTTTCTGAAGTTTCTGAAGATAAGGGATAGCCATCCCCATCAACTGAACAATAATAGAAGCAGAAATATAAGGCATGATACCTAACGCCATTACGGAAGCGTGGCTGAAAGCCCCCCCCGTAAACGACGAAAGCAAGCCAAGGAGACCTGCTCCTTGCTTGTTACCGCCTTGATTTTTATAATGCTCTAAGAGATCTCCTACTTCTGCAAGATTAATTGCAGGTAAAGAGATATAAGATGCGAATCTATACACAAGGATAATTCCTAAAGTAAAGATAATTTTATCTCTAAGTTCTTTAAGACTCCAAATATTTTTGAGGGTTTGTATAAATTCTTTCATTAGTAATTATTATAAGGTAATTGCTTTTCCACCTGCTTTAGCGATAAGCTCTTCAGCAGATTTAGTGAATTTGTCAGCTGAGATAGAAACCGCAGATTTCAATTCTCCTCTACCCATAATTTTCACTAATTCGTTTTTAGTTGCTAACCCGTTAGCTACCAAAACTTCTTTTGTAATATCTCCAGTAATAGATTTATTTTCAATTAAAGTCTGGATAGAATCAAGATTAATAGCTCTAAACTCTTTTCTGTTTACGTTTTTGAATCCGAATTTAGGTAATCTTCTTTGTAAAGGCATCTGACCTCCTTCAAAACCGATTTTCTGAGAATATCCGGCTCTTGCTTTTTGTCCTTTGTGACCTTTTGTAGAAGTACCACCTTTTCCGCTACCTTGTCCTCTACCAATTCTTTTTGAATTGAAAGTTGATCCTGCAGCTGGTTGTATATTGTTTAAATTCATTTTTTTATTGATTTAAAGATTAAATAAATTAAAGATTAAAAAATTCCGACTAAAATAGAAAGAATATTTTAATCTTTTAATCTTTGAATTTTTAATTATTTTTGAACTTCAAGTAAATGACTAACTGCAGCTATCATTCCTAAAATAGAAGGAGTAGCTTCGTGTTCTACAACTTGGTGAAGTTTCTTTAATCCTAATGCTTCAAGCGTTCTCTTTTGGGTTTTTGTTCTTCCAATAGCGCTTCTTACTTGTTTTACTTTGATTGTTGCCATTGTTTTATCTATTAACCGTTAAACACTTTACTTAGTGAAACTCCTCTCATTCTAGCAATTTCTTCTGGTCTTCTGATATCCAATAACGCTTTGAAAGTAGCTTTCACAACGTTGTGAGGGTTTGAAGATCCTTTAGATTTTGAAAGGATATCGTGAATACCAGCAGACTCCAATACCGCTCTTACCGCACCACCGGCGATAAGTCCTGTACCGTGAGAAGCAGGTCTTAAGAAGATATCAGCACCACCGTATCTTGCAGAAGTCTGGTGAGGGATAGTGTGGTTCATTACAGGAACTTTCACAAGGTTTTTCTTAGCGTCTTCAACTGCTTTAGCAATTGCAGAAGCAACCTCTTTAGATTTTCCTAAACCGTAACCGATCACTCCTTCTTCATTTCCAACAACAACGATTGCAGAAAATCCGAAAGCTCTACCTCCTTTCGTTACTTTTGTTACTCTGTTAACAGCTACGAGACGATCTTTAAGTTCTAATCCTCCCGGTTTTACTCTTTCTATATTATCTAGTCCTAACATATTTCCGAAATTTAATGATTAGAATTTAAGTCCACCTTCTCTCGCACCGTCAGCAAGAGCTTTAATTCTCCCGTGATATACGAATCCGTTTCTATCAAACACAATATTTTCGATTCCTGCAGCGATAGCTTTGGCAGCGATAGCCTTACCTACGGCAGCAGAAACTTCAGTCTTAGTTCCGTTAGCTTCAACGCCTTTCTCTCTTGAAGAAGCAGAAGCCAAAGTTTTTCCACTGTTATCGTCGATTAACTGAGCGTAAATTTCCTTATTACTTTTGTATACAGATAATCTTGGCAATTCAGAAGATCCGGAGATTTTCCCTCTTACTCTTCTTTTGATTCTTATTCTTTTTTCTACTTTAGTTAATGCCATAATACTTATAATTTATTAAGCAGATTTACCAGCTTTACGTCTAACAATTTCTCCTACGAATCTTACCCCTTTCCCTTTGTATGGTTCAGGCTTTCTGAAAGAACGGATCTTTGCAGCTACCATCCCTAGAAGTTGGTTGTCGTGAGACGTTAAAGTAATAATTGGGTTTTTACCTTTTTCAGTCAATGTATCTACTTTTACTTCGCTTGGAAGTTCTAATACGATACCGTGAGAGAATCCTAAAGCCAACTCAAGTTTTTGACCTGCGTGTGAAGCTCTGTATCCTACCCCTACTAATTCCAGTTTCTTTTCGAAACCTGTATTTACACCAACAATCATGTTGTTGATTAACGCTCTGTATAAACCGTGAAGCGCTTTGTGTTGTTTAGTTTCAGATGGTCTGTTTACGTTCAGTTCACCATCTTTCTGTTCTATAGTAATTCCTGCTGTAAGCTCCTGAGAAAGTTCTCCTTTAGGACCTTTTACAGTTACCACACCATTGTTTTCAGTGATTGTAACTCCTGCTGGAACTGTTATAATTGCTTTACCAATTCTTGACATTTTCCTGTGATTAAAAATTAATAAACATAGCAGATTACTTCACCGCCTACTTTCTCTTCTCTAGCTTTCTTGTCAGTCATTACTCCTTTAGAAGTAGAGATGATAGAAATACCCAAACCGTTTAGTACTCTTGGAAGTTCTGTAGAACCTTTGTACTGTCTCAAACCTGGTCTAGAAGCTCTTTGGATAGACTTGATAGCTGGTTTGTTGGTTTGCTTGTCGTACTTTAAAGCGATTTTGATCGTTCCCTGAACAGCGCTATCTTCAAACTTGTAGTTTAAGATATACCCCTGATCAAATAAGATCTTAGTAATCTCCTTTTTGATTTTTGATGCAGGAATTTCCACCACTTTGTGGCCTGCGCTTTGTGCGTTCCTTACTCTTGTTAGGAAATCTGAAATTGGATCTGTTACCATTTTTCTTTTATAAATTATTGGTTAAAGAACAATCAGTATTGTAAGGACTTGAAGAGTAAAATATCAGACTTCAGAAATCTTCGGTCTGATATTTTTTATCTTTAGTATCCAGACAACTTAATTGTCCCGATTTTTAATTAGTAATGATTACCAACTAGCTTTTTTAACTCCCGGGATAAGACCGTTGTTTGCCATTTCTCTGAAAGTTACTCTGGAAATACCGAACGTTCTCATGTATCCTCTTGGTCTTCCTGTCAGTTTACATCTGTTGTGTAATCTTACAGGAGAAGCGTTTTTAGGCAATTTTTGAAGTCCTTCGTAATCACCTGCTTCTTTAAGAGCCTGTCTTTTAGCAGCGTATTTAGCAACTAGTGCTTCTCTTTTGCGCTCACGCGCTTTCATTGATTCTTTAGCCATTTCTTAGTTCTTTTTGAATGGTAAACCGAAGTGAGTTAATAATGCTTTAGCTTCTTTATCTGTTTTCGCAGTGGTAACGAAAGTGATGTCCATCCCTTGGATTTTTTTCACTTTGTCGATTACGATCTCAGGGAAGATGATTTGTTCAGTGATCCCTAAGTTATAGTTACCTCTACCATCAAATCCATCAGCTTTAATACCAGAGAAATCTCTGATTCGTGGTAATGCAGAAGAAGTAAGTCTGTCTAAGAACTCATACATTTTATTAGCTCTAAGTGTAACTTTCGCTCCTACAGGCATTCCTTTTCTCAATTTGAAAGCAGCTTCGTCTTTTTTAGAGATAGTACCAACAGCCTTTTGACCAGTGATATTCGTTAATTCTTCAACAGCATAATCAATGATTTTCTTATCTGCAGTAGCATCACCTAAACCTTGAGACAATACAATTTTCTCTAATCTAGGTACCTGCATTACAGATTTGTATCCGAATTCTTCCATCATTGCAGGAACAATCGTTTCTTTATATGCTTTTTTGGGTCTTGCTATATATTCCATGTGTTATTTAAAATTATAAAGTTTCACCCGTTTTTTTGTTGATTCTTACTTTCTTATCTCCTTCAGTTTTATAACCTACTTTGATAGCTTTTCCGTCTTTTCCAACTAAAGCTACATTTGAGATATGAATAGAAGCTTCTTTCTCAGTGATTCCTCCTTGAGGGTTAGAAGCTGAAGGCTTAACGTGTTTTTTAACGATGTTAAGACCTGCAACGATAACTCTAGGGTCTCTTCCTTCTTTTTTGATCACTTCAATAACTTCACCAGTCTTACCTTTGATATCTTTCTTACCGGTAGTAATGATTACGTTATCTCCTCTTTTTATTTTTAACTTTGACATTTTTTTTAAAATTTTAAATATTAAAGTACTTCAGGAGCTAATGAAATGATTTTCATATATTCTTTGTCTCTCAACTCACGAGCAACTGGTCCGAAAACACGGGTTCCTCTCATTTCTCCCGCTGCGTTTAGCAATACACAAGCATTGTCTTCGAATTTGATGTATGAACCATCTTTTCTTCTAACTGCTTTTTTAGTTCTTACTACTACAGCTTTAGATACCTGACCTTTTTTAGCGTTTCCTGATGGTGTAGAATCTTTGATAGTAACAACGATTTTATCACCAACTGAAGCATATCTTCTTCTGGTTCCTCCCAGAACTCTGATAACCAATACTTCTTTAGCACCTGTGTTATCAGCAACTTTTAATCTTGATTCTGTTTGTAACATTATTACTTAGCTTTTTCAATGATTCTTACTAATCTCCATCTTTTGTTTTTGCTTAAAGGTCTAGTTTCTTGGATCAAAACTGTATCTCCTTCCGCGCATTCGTTGTTTTCGTCGTGTGCAGTATATTTTTTCGTTTTCAATACGAATTTACCGTACATCGGGTGCTTTACTCTCGTAGTTTCACTAACAACAATAGTTTTTTCCATTTTATTGCTGGAAACCACTCCGATTCTTTCTTTTCTTAAATTTCTATCCATTGTAAAATGAAATTATTGTTTGTTAGTTAACTCAGTATTTAGTCTTGCGATTGTTTTTCTCAAATCTCTGATTTGGATCGGGTTTTCAATTGGGCTGATTGCATGAGCCAACTTCAATTTAGAATATTGAGCTTTTGCTTCAGTTAATTGAGCTTGAATATCACCCGCGCTTAAATTTTTAATATCAGCTTTTTTCATTGTATTCAAAGATTAAAGAGGTTTAACAAAATCGTTAGCAACTATAAATTTAGTAACAACTGGTAATTTTTGTGCTGCAAGTCTTAGGGCTTCTTTCGCTACTTCGTAAGGAACACCTCCTACTTCAAACATAATTTTACCTGGTTTTACTACAGCTACCCAATATTCCACGGCACCTTTACCTTTACCCATCCTTACTTCAGCTGGTTTTTTGGTAATTGGCTTATCCGGGAAGATTTTGATCCATAGCTGACCCTCTCTCTTCATATATCTTGTCGCAGCGATACGAGCAGCTTCAATCTGTCTTGCAGTGATCCAAGCACCTTCTGTCGCCTTGATTCCGAAAGTTCCATAAGCAAGTTGACTACCTCTCTGGGCATTCCCCTTCATCTTCATCTTATGTACTCTACGGAACTTGGTTCTTTTTGGTTGTAACATAATCTCTAAATTTTAGATTTTAGATTTTAGATTTTAGATTTTTTTTATTTTAAAAAAGTAACGGTAATTTAAAATTCAAAATTTCTAATCTAAAATTTTAATTATTATTGTTATTGTTGTTATTTTTTCTAGGTCTTCTGTTGTCTCTGTCTCCTCCTCTGTTGTCTCTTCTGTCAGACTGACCTCCTTTTTTCTGTTGTCCCACTAGTGGAGAAAGCTCTCTTTTACCGTAAACTTCACCTTTCATGATCCAAACTTTTACTCCTAGTTTTCCGTACTGAGTCAATGCCTCACCGATATGGTAATCTATATCTGCTCTGAAAGTAGACAAAGGAATTCTTCCGTCTTTGAAAGATTCTGATCTTGCCATTTCAGCACCGTTCAATCTACCAGAGATCTGAACTTTGATACCTTCTGCACCCATTCTCATTGTACCTGCCATCGCCATCTTAACAGCTCTTCTGTAAGAGATTCTGTTCTCAATTTGCTTAGCAATGCTGTCTGCAACTAATACTGCATCAAGCTCAGGTCTTTTGATTTCGAAGATGTTGATCTGAATATCCTTTTTAGTCAATTTTTTCAACTCTTCTTTCAGTTTATCAACTTCCTGACCTCCTTTACCGATGATAAGTCCCGGTCTTGCGGTAGTGATTGTAACTGTTACTAATTTTAATGTTCTTTCAATATAAATTCTTGAAATCCCACCTTTAGATAATCTAGCTTCAAGGTATCTTCTGATTTTGTAGTCTTCCGCGATTCTGTCTCCATAATCGTTTCCGCCAAACCAGTTAGAATCCCATCCTCTGATGATACCTAATCTGTTACCAATTGGATTTGTCTTCTGTCCCATACCTTGATTAATTTTCTTTATTACCTAAGATTAATGTAACGTGGTTAGATCTTTTTCTGATTCTGTACCCTCTACCTTGCGGAGCTGGTCTCAGTCTCTTCAATTGTCTTGCACTATCCACGAATATTTCTTTAACGATAAGGTTTGCTTCCTCAATGTCAGCCCCTTCGTTTTTCACTTGCCAGTTGGCAATTGCAGAAAGAAGTAATTTTTCTAATTTGTTAGAAGCTTCTTTCTTAGAATATTTAAGGATATAAAGAGCTTTATCTACTTGCTCTCCTCTAATGATATCAGCAACTAATCTCATTTTTCTCGGAGAAGATGGGCAGTTATTTAATGAAGCTTTCACAACGTCCTTGTTAGCTTCTTTTCTTGCGATTGAACTATCTTGTTTTCTTGATCCCATGATTATCTGCTTCCTTTGTTTTTGTTACCACCATGACCTCTGAAAGATCTTGTTGGAGAAAATTCGCCTAACTTGTGACCTACCATGTTTTCTGTAACGTAAACAGGGATAAAAGATTTCCCGTTGTGTACAGCAATAGTTTGTCCTACGAAGTCCGGAGAGATCATCGATGCTCTAGACCAAGTTTTGATAACTGTCTTCTTACCAGACTCTATATTTGCCTGAACCTTCTTATCTAAAGTATGATGAATGAACGGTCCTTTTTTAAGTGATCTTGCCATAATTATTTTCTTTTAGATACGATGTAACGGTTAGACACTTTGTTTTTCTTTCTAGTTTTGTAACCTTTAGACGGCATACCGTTTCTAGATCTTGGGTGACCTCCTGAAGAACGTCCTTCACCACCACCCATCGGGTGATCTACAGGGTTCATTACAACCGCTCTTGTTCTTGGTCTTCTACCTAACCATCTGCTTCTACCTGCTTTACCTGATACCGTTAACTGGTGATCTGAGTTGGAAACCGAACCGATCATTGCCATACATTCAGTAAGGATCATTCTTGATTCTCCTGAAGGCAATTTGATGATCGCATATTTTCCGTCTCTTGAAGTTAACTGAGCTGAAGAACCAGCACTTCTTGCTAAAATTGCACCTTGACCAGGCTTCATTTCAACACAAGAAATTACAGTACCCAATGGAATATTTCTCAATTTCATTGCGTTTCCTACGTTTGGTTCTACATTTTCTCCGGAAACTACTTTTTGGTCTACTTTGATACCGTTTGGAGCGATGATATATCTTTTCTCTCCGTCTGCGTACTCTAATAAAGCGATGAATGCAGTTCTGTTTGGATCGTATTCTACAGATTTTACTGTTGCTTCAACATCGAATTTGTTTCTTTTGAAGTCAATAATTCTGTATTTCTTTTTGTGTCCACCTCCGGTGTAACGCATGGTCATTTTACCTGTTTGGTTACGTCCACCTGACTTTTTAATACCAACTGTAAGAGATTTCTCTGGTTTGTTGGTAGTAATTTCCTCAAAATTGTTTACAATTCTGAATCTCTGTCCCGGGGTGATAGGTTTTAATTTTCTAACAGACATTACTATTATTTATAATTATAATTAATTTACAGCAAAAATATCGATAACCTCACCTTCAGCAAGTTTGATTACCGCTTTTTTCAATTTGTTTGTCTTTCCAACCTGAAGACCTTTCTTAGTATATTTCGCAGATACTCTAGGAGCATAAATCATTGTATTTACGTCTGCTACTTTTACACCGTAAGCTGCTTCCACAGCTTTTTTAATCTGGATCTTATTCGCTTTGGTATCTACCAAGAAAGAATAAGTACCTCTTAAATCCGTAAGGTAATTAGCCTTTTCTGAAATAACTGGTTTAATAATAACTGACATGATTTATTTCTTTAAATTTTCCTGGAATTTTTCAACTGCACCTTCAAAGAATACGATCTCACCTGCATTTACTAAATCGTAAGAACTTACTTCGTTGAAGTTCATTACTTTAGTTTTAGGTAAGTTTCTTGAAGATAAATACACATTCTTGTTAGCTTCAGGAAGAATGAACAAAGATTTTTTACCGTTTAATGTCAATGCATCTAATAAAGTAATGAAATCTTTAGTTTTAGGAGCGTTTAAGCTCACATCTTCTAAAACTCTGATGCTGTTGTCTCTCATTTTTTGAGATAAAACAGATTTTTTAGCTAATCTCTTAAGCGCTTTGTTCAATTTGAATCTGTAGTCTCTTGGTTTTGGTCCGAATACTCTACCCCCACCTCTGAAAGTTGGAGATTTAATATCACCATATCTAGCAGATCCAGATCCTTTTTGCTTCTTAAGCTTTTTAGTAGAAGCTGTAATTTCGCTTCTTTCTTTTGCTTTATGAGTTCCTTGTCTTTGTGCAGCAAGGTACTGTTTAACTTCTAAGTAAACCGCATGCTGATTTGGCTCAATTCCGAATACTGATTCGTCTAGAGTTACTTTTCTTCCGGTCTCTTTTCCTGATGTATTTAATACTACTAGTTCCATTTTCTGATAATTACATAAGAATTTTTAGCTCCCGGAACAGCACCTTTTACTACTAAAAGATTTTGTTCTTGATCCACTTTTAACACCTGAAGGTTTTGAACAGTTACCTGCTTACCTCCCATTCTTCCAGCCATTCTCATCCCTTTGAATACTCTTGAAGGGTCTGAACCAGCACCGATAGAACCTGGAGCTCTAAGTCTGTTGTGCTGACCATGAGTTGCCTGCATTACACCTCCAAAGCCGTGTCTTTTAACAACACCTTGGAAACCTTTACCTTTAGAAGTACCTGTTACGTCAACGAATTCACCTTCAGCGAATAAGTCTACAGTTACCTCTTCTCCTACTTTTACTTCATCAACGAATTCTCTGTAGAATTCTACCAATTTAGCTTTAGGAGCAGAACCAGCCTTTTTAAAATGACCAGCTAACGCTTTACCAACGTTCTTCTCACTCTTGTCATCGAAACCTAATTGAACAGCTTTATAACCGTCTTTTTCTAAGGTTCTGACCTGTAAAACCGAGCACGGACCAGCTTGAATAACTGTACAAGGAATGTTTTTCCCTTCTTCGTTAAACAAAGATGTCATACCGATTTTTTTACCAATAATACCTGACATTGTTTATATTATAATAAAATTTATCCTTTATTTATCACTATTTTCAGGAAGTCTGAAGTAATTTCTACGTTTGATGTAGGCATACTACGCCCCTAAAATGAGTGTGCAAATTTATGAATATTTTTATAACTGACAAATATTTCACACAAAATATTTTGATTTTTAATCAATTAGATCATTTTTGTAAAATCAGAAAGAAAATTCGGGAGGATAATTTGTGAATAATAAAATTTCTTATTGCGATCAATCTATAGTTACTATAATTTACGGTTTGATTTTTGTTAGGATAAAATTATTTCTATAAACTTTCTGATGAGATGAAAAACACATATAAATTACTTATTCCGCATCTGAAGAATGCGTTTAATAATCCGTTTAATTTTTTTGAAAAAAATATAAGTACTGCTGTAGAAGCAATAAATTCTGCCTTCACTTCTGATATTGATTTCTATCAATGATGAAAATACTCAGATCCTTATGTATTATGCTCCTGATATTTTCATGCAGTAAAAAAGAAGAGCATGCATACACCTTTTATTATTGGAAAACCAGGCTTAGTCTTAATCCTGAAGAAAAGAAAGCCCTGCGTAAAGCAACTGTCCCGTATTTATACACCCGTTTTTTTGATGTAGATAAAACTGCGGAAAAATTTCAGCCGGTAGGTGTTATTACAAAAGATAAGAGTTTCGAGACTCATCAAAAGATCGTTCCTGTTGTTTTTATAACCAACCGCACTTTTCTATATATTACAAAAGAAGAAATTACTTTTCTGGCTCAGAATATCAGCGCAATGATCCAAAAGAAAGCTGCAGATTATCACCTGAATATAGCTAAGGAAATACAAATCGACTGCGACTGGACCTCAGGAACACGGGATGATTATTTTATGTTTTTAAAGGAACTAAAAAGAATTTCCGGAAAAAATATTACCTGCACACTTCGTCTCCATCAGGTAAGAGACAAAGCAGAAACAGGAATTCCGCCTGTAGAAAAAGTATATCTGATGTGCTACTCTACTTCTTCACCTTTAGAAAATTCTGATAAAAATTCCATTCTTGATGTTGCTATTCTGAAAAGCTATTTGGGGAATATTGACCAATATCCAATACAAAAAATACAGGTTGCTCTCCCGATCTATTCGTGGGGAATAGTAACGAATTATTTAGGAAAACATAAACTAATTAATGCTTTATCTGAAAAAGATCTGCAAAATCCCGATTTCAAAAAGATTTCCGATCACGAAATTGAGATCTTAAAAGACGGTTTTTATTTCGGGAATTACATGAATAAAGGTTTCAGGATTAAAATTGAATCTATTTCCGACAGTCAGCTTTCAGAAGTTGTGGACTTTCTGGACAAAAAAATTTCTCATTATCCTATTATATATTATCAACTTGACAGTAAATTTGTTAAGAATCGTAATTTAGATTTTTAACTGCCATCAAAATCAACGATAACCCAACACCGCAATACAATGAAAAAATATCTTCTTTCACTCGCCGTCATTTCGCTGTTTTATACGAAATCGGAAGCGTGCGCATGGTCTGACCCGGATTATGAATACTTTAATCTGTTTACCCAGAGTATTATTAAAGATAAATCGTATCTGCCTTTTCTTCACAGCTATTCTACAAGGTTTTATACAGATTTTAAGCCTTCTATGATTCCCGATGAAAATATCGATTCATGGAAAAGATATTTTAACAACCAACTGAGCTATGCCCAGACAGAGTACCTAGTGAATAAAATGAATATTAATGATCTTAATGCTTTAAAAAAGGGCAGTCCAACCAACCAGCTTCTTATAACATTGGGTCCAGGATTTTATCAGAAATATAGTGAAGGAATCGATTATCTGATTGAGGCCAAATATCTTGAGCCTTATATGAAAATCAATTATATTGAAAGCGGTGATTCATTTTATTACAGGGAGCCGGCAACAACCGGAAAAAATGCAACGAATCTTGATTACAATAAAACTGTTTCTGCACTGACATCCTTATATAATGCTGCAAAAAACCCGGAGATCAAACAGCGATACGGTTACCAGCTTGTACGGTTCAATCATTACACAAGAAATTATGATGCTGCGGTAAAAGCATTTAAAACTTACGTAGAACCTTTGAGACTGAAAGGGGCACCCTATATTATGGCACTTGACCAACTTGCCGGTGCGCAAAGGGGATTAGGAATGAATACCGAAGCCAACTGGAATTTCTTTCAGGTTTTCAGAGACAGCAAAAGCCGTAAAGAATCTGCTTTTGTATCCATGAAACTTTCGGATACCGCTTCTTTTAATAATATTCTTAAGCGTGCAGCAACGAATGATGATAAAAATATGGCTTATTTCCTTTTAGGATACGAAGATTTTAATAATCCGATCCCCGTAATGGAAAAGATGTTTGAAATCAATCCCGATTCGGAGATCCTGAAAGTGATGGCGGTGAGAAGCATTAATGAATTAGAAAGAAGTTATCTTCCTATTTATTATTATACTGACGATAACAGTAATGCCGTTCAGAAAAATACAACAGATAAAAGCAGAAAACAGGATATAACAGAAACTGCAGAGCCTAAGAAGGAAGAACTTTCATTCTGGCAGAAAATTGTGAGATTCTTTAAAAACCTTTTCAGCAGTAAAAAAGATAAGAGTTCTACCGATGGGAAAGCAGATCAAAGTGATGATGAGCTTTTGGATAATCCAGACAGGATTCCGGTATTTACAAAAAACAATTACTGGTATGATGATAAAACCAAAGACTTCTTGGATGACCTGGAAGAATTCACCTCCAAAACAAAGGAAAAATCTAAGGATGAATACTGGCAGATTGCTGATGCCTATCTTAAATTCCTGAAAAAAGACTATAAGGCAAGCACGGAAATTCTTGAGAATATTAAAACTTCCAATCCTGAATATCTGGAAGAAATTAAAAGAATGAAGGTCTTGAATGATATTGTTTCCCAGCCAAAAATTGATGCGGATTACGAAGATCATTTAATGAAAGATTATGCAGAATATTTTACAGAGAAACCGGAGGTGAAGAAAGACAGCACCGAAACAGATGAATACGATTACTATGGCGAAGTTCCTTCCACGGCAGACTTCCTGAAAGATGTTTTGGCCAACCGTTATTTTCTTCAGGGTGAAGATGGTAAATCTTTCCTGATGAATAATAAGCTTTCTGATCTTCAGTACAATCCAAATTCAAGTCTCGTGAAAAGCGTGGAAGATTTTTACAGAAAGTCTGATAAAACTCAATTTGAACAACAGATTATCGCCAAAAACATTAATGATGTAGGAAATATTGAAGCATTCTTTGCCGTAATCTATGGTGACAGGGCAATGAGGCAGGCAGATTTTGAAAAAGCCAAATCTTACTATACCAAAGCGCAGGACTTTACGGGAATCCCCAGATCCGAATGGAATTATGACGAGAAAAAAGTTGCTTCCCTGAAATATCCTGCAGAAGCTTACAACGGATTCAGCAATATTTCTGATTATGTGTTTGGGCACAATGTATGGGAAAGTTACCAAAGTTCACCTGAAGAAAGCATGAAGAAAGAAGATTATTCCGCATTTCCATTTATAAAGCCTTCCATGAATAAACTGGAACTGGCAGAGACATTAATTCAGCTTAAAAAGATCGGGAGCGGTAAAGATGAAAAGTCTGCGGCGGCCAATCAATTAATAGGAAATCTGTTGTATAATACTTCTATTTTGGGATATTACAGACAGCTTTTTGTAATGGATATTGATAATACCAACGGTGGTAAATACGACTTCCAAAGTACAGAACGCCAGAATCCTTATCAGTATTACTATAAAAACTTTCTCAACAGAACCTATATTGAACCGGACAATTTTGATCTTGCGATTAATTATTACAAAAAGGCATTAAATATTTCTGCTAATAAGGAACAGAAAGCGAGAATTCTTTTCCAAATGGCTAGCGCGGAACAAGGAAAATACTATCAGTATGAAGCGAAAAATCCGTCGAAAATTAATTATTCTGATCCGAAATGGAGTGAAAAAAGTGATGCATACCAAAAACAGCTCGATCAAATTAAAAATCAAAAGTACAGAACGTACTTTGCACTGCTAAAATCTCAATATTCCGATACGGAAACAGCAAAAGGCCTTATGGGAAGCTGCTCATATTTCGGGTATTTCATGAAATGATAATTCAACATCAATCCAAAAAAAACCTCTGATTGCTCAGAGGTTTTTTATTTATCTTACGTTACCTTTTTATAAATTTAGTTTTATAGAGGGTTCCTTTTTCATCAATGCTAATAAAATAAACACCTTTAACCAAACCTCTCACTACAATTTTACCATCGCCCACCGATCCTTTAGTAATCAGCTGCCCCGGAGCATTGTAAATTTCATATGTTGATTTGGATGAAATATTCTTAACATTCAGCACATCATCAGCCGGATTAGGATAGATTTCTAAACTTTTCACATTGCCTACTTCAGCAGTTGCCAAAGTCCCGACGTTGTTCTGTTTTACCGCATAGAAAACGTTACCAATGGCCGAAACTCTTATATGACCGCTTTTTCCGGCTAGAGCTGCGGGAACAAATACACTTGCAGAGCCCGAGTTGGGAACAGATGCTGCTAAAACAGTCCATGTATTTCCTCCGTCATAAGTATAATCAATCTTTACATTGGCAACATTATACGGAGAAGCCGTTGTTCCAGAAACGACCCATGTTATTGTTGAATTGGCATTAGGAGTCAATGTTGCCGCATTTACTGTAAATGCCGCTGCAGATCCTACAACGATTGTTTGAGTAGCATATGCAGTCTGGGCCTGTCCGCCAATTTTATTATCTCTTACGGTTACTCTGAAGTTTGTAGTTCTTGCAACAGTAGACGCAGCTTCAAAATCAGCAGTATTTTTTACCGTTCCTGCTAAGACGGTTGATAATTTAGGAAAATATCTTGTAGGGTTTGATGTGGGAGACCAAGATCTAAAACTTGCTCCGGAAGAAGTATTCCCAATGTTACTTGTTGTAACCCCATTAGTTAAACTGCTTGAATTTACCTGTTCCCAGCAATATGTCAAAGGGTCTCCGTCCGGATCCGTTGCGTTGGCTGTTAATACAAATGCCGTAGATTTAGGTATAGTATAAGTGGTCGGCATTGAAGTAACCACAGGCGTATTATTGGTGATCGGCGTTTCAACATCAGCGATTACAAGTGTCATGTTTGCTTCAACCTGATCAATACTCACACTATGGAAATACGGGTCTGAATGATGCTGAATATCTGTAGTAGGACCCGTAATACCGGCATAGCCCATAATGGTTGATCCCGAACCAGGTTCATCACATACACCAGTACCTTCATTGAAGCTATAAGTATGGTTATCCCCTAACTGGTGACCCATCTCATGTGCTACATAATCTATGTCATAAGCATCTCCACTCGGAGGCAATTGAGTGGTACTAGAAGAATTCCATGTTCCGCTGCTGTAGTAATCTATTCCAGGAGATGTGATCCCGCTTCCTTTATAATTATCTGGCGAAATATAAGCATAGCCACACCCTCCTGCGCTTGCACTGTACGATGTTGTAGAAACATCATTGCTTCCAATACACCCTATACATCCCGCATTTCCGCCACCTCCGGTAGCCCCGAATAAATGTCCAATATCAAAATCATTATCGGTAACTCCATAACTGCCACCATGTAAAGTATTCATCAACTCATAATTCCATTTGCACATTTGGCTTGCGGGGCTGTAAGGATCACTATTCGCATCAGCAAATATGAGAGCGGGGGCACTAACCATATTCATATGGATGTTAAACTCCTGTTCAAAAACACCGTTCACACGGGTCATGGTAGCATTTATTTGAGCCAGAGCATTAGCTACCCCTCCAAAGTAAGATGTATATTCGCCTGTAACAGATATCGCCAGCCTAAGTGTATGGTATGTCTTGTTGCTTGATTTTGCAGCTAAGCCGGATTCCATCATTTCTTTTATTTTGGCTGTAGCTACCGGGCTTTCTTTTGTACTACATACGAATGCATGTCCTTCTCTACTTGTCTTTCCGTGCACCGCATAAACAGTTTTATCTGCAGAAGCAGGCTCAATAAACTCATATTTTCCGTTACTGATCACCATCGATTGAAAATCATTGGGAGCCACACTAAACCTGATGTACTTTTCAGGATCATCAATTCCTTTACCTACATAAGATCCTAACTGATATTGATTGGCTAGTACCTCATCAACTACAGGAAAGCTGTTAACCGCAAATTTCTCAACCTTACCCTCTAATGTGGGAACATTAATTGTTATGGTATTGCCGCCTACTTTCTGAGCTCTCAACAGCTGGGTTTTAATCATATCAATATCCAGCTTGTAATAGACAGCATTATTACTTTTTTTGATGATAGATTTTGTAGGAGCAGTTCTATTCCATTGTGCATTTACCATTGTTGCTGTAATAGCCAGCAACAAAATGGGTAGTTTTGTTTTCATATTAAAATATAAATTAAGGCAACAAATTTATAATTTAATAATAGACAGCAAATAAAAACATATAAATTATATAGAATTTAACAATTAAATAAGATATATCTATTAAAAAAGCTTAACATTATTGATTTTAATAATTCATCACAATAGTAAAGAATCTAAATAATTTCCCTTTATTGCTCTTTCTGTTGCCACTCCTGATGCCTTTTCCTGAAAAGTTCATCTTTATAATCCTGGTTCCGTTGAGCCGCGTCAATAGAATGGGACGAATGAATATCATCGTCTTCTTCTGCAAAATCTGCTAGCTTTTCATAATAGCAATGCAGCTGATCCAGTTCTTTTTCGGTAAGATCTTCAATGTCTACAATTCTGTTGCTGGCTTTTTCATTTGCGGCAATAAGCTCATTCAGTTTTATCTGAATTGCTTTTGAATCTTTATTCTGCGCTTTTTGAATTAAAAATACCATGAGAAAAGTAATAATTGTGGTACCGGTATTAATGACAAGCTGCCATGTTTCGGAATATTTAAAAACAGGACCCAAAACAGCCCATCCTATTACTATAATTGTTGCTCCTATAAATGCATAGGAACTCCCTGTAAACTTCGTTGCCCAATTTGAAAATCTTTCAAATATACTTTGATCTGACTTTGACATATTGCTATATTTTTACGATAAACAAGCAGCAAAAACTCCGCCGAAGAGATTGCTCTTTAGTTTTAATAATTTATATTAATTAACAATTTAGGATTTTAAATTGAATTATGTATCTTTTCTTATAAACAGTAACTTATTTATAATTTATTTAACTGAATGGGACATCGTCTGCATTTTACATTACTATCCGGGAAGGCACTAAATCTATTATTAAAAAAAAGATTCTGCGAAGTAAGCTGCATTAATTTTATATAATTTTCCACAATCTTCTGGTGAAGTTCATTAAGCTGTATTTTTTTCTCTGCATACAATATTTTATTATCAAGTAAAATTTCAAGCATTTGGTTTGTCATTTGAGAATTTACTTTTATAACTTTCAATTTATCTTCCAGTTTGGACAGGAAATCTTTGTATAGCCGGAACATCTTTAACTGGGTTTTTATTTCTAAGACTATACTTTCTGTTTCTACAGAGAATTTTTGTTTCTCTAGCGAAAGCATGTGGTTTAAATAATTATTTTCCATTTCCAGTTCTGCAAGCTTTATATCTTTCTTTCTGCTTGCAGGAAACAGAAACCCAATTCCAACAACATATTCTTTTCTAAAATCTGCCGATTCAAAATCATTCAGACCCAATTCTACATAGTCTATAATTTTTTTGTAATTGGATTTTTCTATATTATACTCAAAAGTATTAGATTCTATTTTGCTTTTAATTGTCAGCATGTCTCCCGAAAAATGATCTGCCGGTACTAATTCTGATATATTTCCCTCAATTATTTCAGCGGCTATATAATTGTCTATACTCTTGAAATCTATAGTATTTTGTATATTGAGTTGAGTTGCTAATTCTTTTTTTTGAGTTTCCAAATTATACAACTTTGTTTCTTCATCAAGTTCAAGGTCTAATATTTTCAGCTGTGTTTCATTAATATTTTTAATTTTCGCAGGATCCGAAACTATAATTTTCGTTAAAAGTTTTTCTTTCTCCTTACAGGCTTCAATCAATACAGTCAATAAGTCAGACTGATTGTGAGTAAAATAAATATTACTCCATAAAAGTACGGTCTGACATAAGTTTTCTTGGGCAGCAAGCTCAGCAGTCTGCTGAAAATTTTTTTCCTTCCATTTCATATATTCTGTTTCAAATTTTCTGGCTTTCAGAGGTGCAAAGTTTGCCCTTAAAGAGCTTCTCTGTTTAGAAAACTGAAACTGATCTGTCTTTGTGCTCAATGATACTTTTTGTATTAGCGGTGAAGAAAATGAATATTCCAAAAAGTTCTTTGAAGGCTGTAGAAAAGTTTTCAGATGATCTGCAAACGTGTAATCCTGTGCATTTATTTTCGACAATAGTCCAACAAAAATTAAGGTATATAAAATAAGTTTCATATTCCTCTGCGTTAAAATTTTAAAGAGAAAAAGCTATTTTTCTTTTTTGCAAAAGTGATCATTACTTTTTCATTTTGTAATAATTTATTATTCTTGGGAACTTCTATAGAAATATCTCTTCCGTAAGTAATTACCTCTTGTATTTTTCTTAGTCGCGGAGGTATTTCTACCAGCCTGGAGCCAATCTCATTTATTTTCCCCAGATAGGATCTTTCGTTATCCCGTATAGACTGTACGATAAAGAAGTCTCCTTTTTTAGGATCCAACGGAATATCTTCATAAATATAGCCCTGCACACTGGAAGCCGTAAGTTCCGAAAGCATCAGCAACAACTGAAATGAAGGTACATTTTCACCCTGCTCACATAAAATATTTCCTACAATTCCGTCTTCAGGAGCCAATATTTCCAACTGTGTTACTTTTTTTTCCAGTAGAGAAGTTGTGTTTCTTAAAGCGGAAGATTGTACTTTATTGATTTCCTGAACCTGATGAATCTGTGTATCTAAATGCTTTTCTTTAAGACGGGCAGATTGTAACAATTCATTTTTTTGTTCTTTCAACAAAGTAATCTGAGTATCTATTTCTGAAAAATCTAATGTATTTTTATCTACGTTTGAAAACTGCTCAACAAGTTTTATTTTATTCTGTTTTTCCGTTTCTAATTGCTTAATCTGAAGATCAAGCTGTTTTATCTGGTTGTAAGAAGTGAAGTTGGATGAGTGTAGTTCCGAGTCGAGATTATGCATATTCTGCATATTGAAAAGGGTGTTTTCTTTTGCCTTTAATTTGTTGTTCGTAAGTTCATTATTCAGTTCTCCCTGCGATACAATAAGCATTACATCTCCTTTTTTTACTTTTTGCCCCTGCCTTACCAGGATTTTTTCGACACGGATATTTTGTTCACATTTTATGTCGGTTTCCCTTTTAATTGCCACTCCGTAAAAAACGATACCTTCCCGATTGATGCTTGCAAAAAAATAAGTCACAATGAAAATGCTGAAGAAGGCAATGATATATACAAGATTATTCTTAAATACTTTCATCTTATAAATAATTTTGATTCTGGTTCTCGTTAATAAACCTGAATTTTATATCTTCAACTCCCTCAAAAGCTTCAATTTCTCTTACCAATTCCATAATTTCATCTTCTTTCCGAAGCTCAATCCAGTAATATCTTTCAAACGAATCACCGCTAGGTATTTCACCTGTTGTTTTTACTGTTTTAAAGTCAAAAAATACAGTATACTTACAATATTTTTCTAATAGAGATTTCATGTCTTTTTCCTGTTGAAAGGCTCTATTGTGAGTGAATTGCAATTGATATTCTGCCACTTTAAGAATACTGAGAGGAGAATACTTAAAAATAATGGCCAGTAAACAAAATGTAACGGTGCCTATAATTGCCATCACAACCCCGAATACTCCGCAGGAAATCCCTATCATGATTATGGCAAACATAAAAGCAACGTTTCGTGGGTTTCTTATATTTGTACGGAACCGTATCATAGCTAATGCTCCCATCAATCCCAATCCTCTGGCCAGGCTGTCTCCAATTGCCATTACAATGGTCGTAGAAATGACGCCTATAAAAATCAATGACTGGATAAATTTATTGGTATCCGGATTTTTCTGGGTAGTAATCTCATACGTGAAAGCAACCAGTGAACATAAACAAAAGCTTAAAATGATAATAATTAAATTATTGATCATGCTGGGCTCACTGCTGTTTGATTTTAATAATTCTAACATTATTTGTGTTTTAAAAAAATTATAAAGAATAATCTTTGATTTATTACGGAAGTCTGATACAGAAAGAAAAGTATTGAACATTTTTCCAATACTTTTCAACTATAAGTAAAATAAAGATCAGTTTATCTGACATCTACAAGAAAATCATATCATAAAAGACTATCCGTTTCCAGATAGTCTTTTGTATCATTAAGATTTATTTTTTGATAATCTTGAATGTTTCTGCTTTATTATCAGCAGCAACGATTCTCATAATATACATTGCTGTCGGCAAATAAGCTATATTAACTATATTCTGTTTTTGTTTCAGTTTTGCAGTAAATTCTAATTTACCCGACATATTATATATATACACTACAGAATTCTCAACAGGCATATCAATATGAAGTTCTGAAGAAACCGGGTTTGGATATACTTTTACATTTGCTTTCGGCTCAACTTCTACTTTATTATCCTTCTCCTTTTCTTCTTCTTCTTTTGGTTTTTCTTCTATCGCTGTTTTGGCAGTTGAATTATTATTAATAAGTACCGCCTCCCAACTTTGCGGCAATGCATTATCAAGGTTATTATTAATGAGTTTCAGATAATATCCCTGTCCGTTTGCCTGAGTTGGCCATGGCGAATTCTTACTATACGTTACTACATCTGCAACAGTTCCCGTTGCATCTTTGAATGTTATCGTTTCTCCGTCGTTACTCAGGCTTCCGCTGGTCCACTGATATTTCGTAAGATTGCTGAACCCTGTGATCAGAGAGGTATTTTTCACTAACATCATCGTCTGGTTTGGCGCTAAAGTAGTTCCTGCCGGGAATATATAGTTAATGGCGTCTGAAATGGTATAACCTGTTAAATCCAAAGGTTTATTTCCGGCATTACTCAACAATAAAAACTCGGCATCGGCATTACTTTGAGGCTTATAGTTAATCCCTGAAATTACCAGCTTACCTGCTATTCCTTTGGTAACTTTTATAGCCTGATACGTAATAGGCCCCCAGTTGTTCGTCGTAAATGCTCTTGAAACAATGGTATGATTTCCTATAGGCAGTAAAAATCCGGCAGTATACAATTTAGCATCCGGAGAAATAACGCCATCATTTCCCATAGGATCGCTGCCGTTAATCGTATAATATACTTGTGTTCCTGAATTAGGATTTGTAATCGTTACAGGTGCTTCATCAATAATCTCTGCTGCAGAATTAATAGTTGTTTTGGAAAGCGTATGCGCAAGTCCGTTTGAAAGCCATTTGGCGATGTTATAATTTACACGTTCCGGCATTTCATTGATAATTCTTACATTACTTTGTTTCCACAAGGTATAAGCATTGCTGGTAAAGCCCAGCCAAGCAGCATCCATTTTATAAACCAGATCAAGTTCCTGAGCGGCGCTTTGCACTTTCGCCTGTAACGCGGCAGCTGTAAGCGGAGCTCCGTCTGTCTGCATCTGCATAAGAACCTGATCTTTTACCAATGTTCTGAATTCAAGATTTCCATTGTTTCCAATGAAAGGCGAAAATAAGGTTCCCGGACCATTCAATCCATAACCTGGTATTGCCCATTTCGTAAGATAAGTCCCTCCATTTACCCAATTTTGCTTGAAAAATCCTCCGTCAGTATCATTGATCATGAATCTGAATTTCGTAAAATTAGGTGCATCATTATGTCCTATTGCAATAGCTTCATTTTCTGTGTCACCCATCATATACATCAGCATAAACTTGATATAATCATCTACATCTACTTTTTGCTTGAACAATTGGAAATTTTTTGTTGCTGCTGCATTTCTCACCTCATTCCATTTCTGAGGATCGCCATCTCCGGAGTATACAACACCAAAAGACCATAGAGCATCCTGCATATTCACATGGGTATAATTATCACTGTCATCTCCAAAATATTCTTCCAGATTTTCTTCACAGAAATCATCACGCATAGTTTTAATACCTTTATAAACACCGTTTACATACAGATGAACAAATTTAGTATTCAAAGCAAATTTCCCCATCTGCTTTTGCGTATTCATGAATACCTTCTCGCTGAAACGTGAATATCCTAATCCATAAACATTTCTTGACGGCCCATCCTGTCCTTCTTTTAGCTGAATAGAATTGAATTTATTGGATGGCGGATAAAGATCACCCGGAATCGTCTCAAAAAAATTATATTCCGCTTTTTTTACGTTCCAGTCTTTATTAAACTTAAATTTAATTCCCGGATTTGGCCAATAGGCAGAACTTTCTTGTCCGAATATTTTGACCCCTGCATTGCTATAGAAAGTTTTGTTATTAGGGTTAATATTATTATCTATATATTCAAAAGAGCTTCTTTGATAAGTACCATTCATTAATGAAGAGTTTGTAGATACGGACACAATTGGTATCTGGGATAAGCTCTGTGCATACTCTGAAGATGTAATATTGTTTTTGTATTCCCATCCTGTTTCATTGGCAAAACCATCGGATAAAAAGTAGGAATTTGCGATAACTCCGGAGTTATTACCATTTGCATCATAGGCATAATATTTTACTACCGAATTTTTGTTGATAGGAATTGGCCCTGTGTAAACAGTTCCTACCGTTTCGGATGGAAATGCTCCGTTTACAGTATATCTGATTGTAGATCCTGATGGTGCCGTAATGGAAAGATTAAATCCTGTGGGATAAACTCCTCTTTTATGACTTATTCCTGTTATCAGATTAAGTTTTGACAGCTGATTGCTCTTATTATAAGAGTCTTTGATGAAGCCCGTAAAAGAACCTGAACCATCCTGCATGCGACCATAGCTTTCATTAAACGGCATTTCCGGAAAGTCTACATAATCCTGCTGAATGACTGTCCCGTTAACTTTTCTGGATAAATATAATTTCTCCCCGGAGTTTTTTAGCTTGAATTTCAAATGCGCGTCTCCTGTTTCTGGTTTTTCATCGGCAGATACTACCAAAAATCCTTTGGCCGGGACGCATAAATTTTTAAGCTCATGAAGTGTTCTGTTTCCATTTTTATTTGAAATGTAAACTCCACTGTTTTCATTATTAAAGTATACGGGATAATTATGATTATTGTAAATCTCAACCCAATCTTCTCCCTGGCTCAAAGTTCCCTGAGAAGATACTTCATTAATATACAGCTGTGTCATGTTAGCCGGATTCTGCTCTATTCCTTCTATGGTAAGCGGCTCTGTAGTACCCGCTAAGACAATCTTCAATTTAGGCTGTAAAAATTCATTGGAGTTTCTGGAATGGGTAATCATGGATCCTTCGACCGTCTCAAATTTGAAAGCTAAGTTTTGCCCTGATTTCCATCCATCCAGAATATTCTGATGAATAATATTTTTTAAGTTAGGCGTTTTATAAATAGCCTGGTTGGATGCATTGTTTTCACTCACAGCATTCCATTCTTGTTGAATAGTAGTATAATCTCTGTTTGTAATTGAATTTCTTACTGCTGTATAAATCTCTGCATCCCTTAATTCCGATGAAATCTTAATTTTTACAGGAGTCGTAGAATTCCCGTATTTATAAAATTCGATCCATGCACTCACTACTTTTGCACCTTCAGGAATAGAAACATTGTCAAATTTTACGGTATTAATTTCTGAATTAGCACCTGTATTAAAATTAAGAAGCCCGTTCAAGTTTACGTTACCTGTTGAAATATTTTCGGCAGCGTCATTATCATAATTTGCTACGTAATAAATCTTTTCTTCATCATCAATCTGAATGGGACTTGCTGTAGAGCCAACTATTACGCCAATTGTATATTCTATAACCAGACGTGGCTGAAGAAATTCATTTCCATTTCTTGAAAAGACATTCAATGGAGATGTAGATTCCGGAAGGGATTCAAATTTAAATGCCAAACTTTGTCCTGGCTGCCAGCCTTTTGATCTGTTTTCGTCTATAATTGTACGCAAATTCGGAGTCCTGAATTTTTGTTCATGCTGAATAGGAAAATTTAAATTAGTCGCAGAAAGTACAACCTGATTGGCAGAATAATTCCTTCCGGTCACCTGATTGATAGTATTGGTGTAAACCGAAGGATTTCCGATTTCAGAATTAATTTTTATTTTAGATCCGGAAGTATTGGTATTTCCGTATGAAGAAAACTCGATATAAGCATCGGTAATTTTCGCATTGGAAGGTATATCAATACCATCAAATTTGATCGTATTTGTTTGTGGAACGGCAGGAGTACCTCCGCTCAAAGATAATACTCCTAAATTAACATCAACATTCCCTAATGCCAGATATTGTGTTGCATCATTTTCGGTGAGTGCAGTATATCTTGTTATCTTTCCTTGGGTAGGCATTGCTCCTACGCTTGGTCCCTGATTATTATTTAAATATTCAACAACCAAACGCGGACTGTAGTTTGCCCATCCATTGGAAGACCATGCATTGGCAATCCCTCCATTTCCTTCTATTAAGAAAGCCATACTTTGACCGGATTGCCATCCAACCAAACGGTTTTCTTCTATAATATCCTTTAAATTTGGTGATGTCTGCTTCGTATTTGCAACATTCCAGGAATTTGTAATTCCCCAGCTTACTTGTCTTTGAGAATATCTTCTTGAAGTAATATTCTGCCTGGCCGTAGTATACGCCAATGAATTTCCCAATTCTGTTCTAAACTTCAGCTCAGCATTTGCAGCATTGCTTCCATAAGAATATAGCTCAATATAAGCATTGACAACTTTTGCATTGTTGGGGATCTGTACATTATCAAAACGCAGTACACTTACTTGCGGGAAAGCGCCATATTTCCCTCCTAACTCCAAGACGCCACTATCCAAATACATATCGCCACTGGTAAGTATCTGCTCCGCGTCATTATTTCCACTTGATATGACTACGCTTGTAGATCCTGTTGCTGACCAATAATCAATAACCAAAGTCGGGCGATATCCCGCAGGCGCTGAAAAAGATTTTACGGTAAAAGCTCCCTGCTCATTTCCTGTAAAACGAAAAGCAATATTTGCATTAATAATACCTGAAGGAAACATTTGTTGTAAAATACCTTTCAGTTCCGGTGAATTATACTGCTGATTCACAACGCAGGTAGTAGTTGTCCAGGTTACCGACGAAGATGTATAATTCCTGGATTTAATATTAAGGCCTGTGGATGCAGCAGTGGATGTGGGATAAGGAAGCGAGCTCCCGATCTCTCCTTTAATATTAATCACAGTACCCGAATTACTTGCCTCATCGCCATAAAATACAATGTAGGCATTGTTGATAATAGCATCAGACGGAAGCGTAACTCCTTCGAAACGCAAAAAGGTTTCCTGAGAACTTGCTCCGTCTTTGCCATGCAATTCTAAATCTGAACTTGTGAAGTAGGCAGTATTATTCTGACTAACTTCTACGTCGTTATTCTGACTACTTAGTTCAATTTTAGCTTGGTTTTGGGCTAGAATAAAAACACCGTAGCACATTAATAACAACATGCTAATTTTTTTTCTCATCTTCAAATAAACTTAGTAAGGTAATAAAGGAGAAAGCAGGCTTTCTCCTTTTTAAAGAATAGCATATCAGCTATTCTATCTATATATAAATATTTGTGTTTTTAGGGGAACTGTCTAGTTTCCGTAAACCGGGACATTTCGTAAGGCCCAGGCGAAAACATTGGTGAAAAGCTGGGCAGTTGCCACATCACTATTATCTCCATATTTATCACCAAAAATAAAAACTCCGGAATTATTATCTATATCTGCAACCATAAGGTTTCTGGAGGTATTACTGGTCATTACCCCATATTTAACTGTACCGGGAATATTGGTTGCTATATATGCTCCATTACTTCCCTGAAACGGTATAGAAGTTGGGGTAGTATAAGGAAGGGTATATCCTGTAGGAGATACAAAAACCTGGCTTAAGTTTGCAGGAATTACAGTAGCTGTACCACTGGCACCTGTTTCAACAAAATACCCTAAAGCTTCAGAAAATGGAAGTTCATTAGTTTCGTCACCCTGATCAATTAAAACTCCTTTTCCTGAATTTGCCCAGTCCTTAACCAATGCAACAGCAGCACTGTTATATTCACTGCTGCTGCGTCCGTTCAGATATACAATGGAAGCTGTAGCAAGAGCATCACTGATGGCAATTACTGATGTTGGACTTACACATTTCACCTCAATGCTTTGTGTGCCGGCATATGATAATGCAGACCCAACCGATCCTCCTGCAGGGGCAGCTCCACCATTAAGCCATGTCCCTATTTTTCCACCAGCCTTACTTGTACTACTATTACAGCCCGAGATCAAACCAGTTGAAAAGTTACTTCCGTTGATATTTACAACGATCAGCTTGGATGTTGATCTGGTAAGAAACGTAACCGGCACATTAGTACATATAATTCCGTTTGTATTAGTAATTGTAGGCTTTATAGTAACCGTTGCATTGTATGTTCCTACAGCACCCGGCGTACCGCTGCTTGGATATAAGATAACATTTTGATTTCCAATACTCGTAAAGCTTCCTGAAGCAATAAATGTGATCCCGTTTACGGTAGCCGTATAATTATAAACTCCCAGTTTTGTCACTCTTACTGGTATATTAATATAAATATTTTGCTGAGATATAGGTTTGTTGATATCATATGCTCCTGATACAGATATGAGATTACAATCCGTAAAATCTACATTTCCCTGTTCCTGGCCGCATAAACTTTTCCAGTCTCCTGTAGCAGTGGCTGTATCCCACACCCAAATATCGTAGCAATTGGAGGTTGTATTAAAAATTGTTAACCCGTTTTCTGAAGCTCCGGGAGCAATATTATCTCTTTCCGTTGTAGTAAGACGTGTTAAAAGAGTACCTGTATTCCTGTTTTTAGAAACTACATCAAGGGCTGATTTTGAATTGGGAGTAGTTGTGTTGATTCCTACCTGAGCATTTGCTGTGAATGCGGCTAAAGCTATAGCCACAAATAATAATTTTTTTTTGATCATAATGGTTTTTTATTTTTTTAAGAATGGGCAAAGATAAATCGAAAATCTAAAGCATATTTTCATAGCTTAAGTGAATACTCATAAGGACTCATTTTTTTATTATGTAAAAACAAAATGCTATATATCAATAAGATAAATAAATATTTTATAAAATCACTTATCATCAAAAGTTTTTTTAAATTTGCAACATCCCTTAATAAAACAACACAAATGTCAGATCAAATTATTACAAAAGCGCAAGCAGCTTATCATATCCAAACTGAAAATGCGATACGAAAAAAATTTTTGATACAGTTTCTGTATTCATTAATTGTAATGTCATCTGTTTTTGAGGTTATATATTGGATTTTCGATTTTATAGTATTATTTCTGATTAATGCTATCGGTTTGATAATGCACGCCTTACTTTTAATTTATTTTTACAATTTTAGATTAACAATTATAAAACTATTTGCTAATCTTTATCTTATTTTCATTTCTATCTTTATTACTGTATTCGTTATATTATTATGGAAGATTGAGTCAGTTATTTTGATGTGGTATATTCTTGTACCATTAGGAGTAATAAATCTTTTTTCCTACAAAGCTGTAATAAAATGGGGTATATATGTTTTAGCTCTTGCAATTTTAGTTTTTATACTGCCATTTGATCAGTTTTATGCTATAAAAGTTGTCGATCAGCACTTTCTTACTTACTTAAGTATTTTTACCTTTATCAGTATATTATATCTGGTATGTCTTATAATTTATTATAAAGAAAAGATTAATATGTGTAGCTCTGATTTCTTACCTATATCAGAAGATGAAGGCACAGACTATGAATTGTCAAAGAAAACCTTAACCACCGTATCTTCCGCAGATGAAGACAGTAATAAGTACAATGAATTATTTGAAGAAATAAAAGTTTACCTGGAAAAAAATAAACCCTTTAAAGATCCTGATTTTAGTATACAGCAACTTGCCGCTGAACTAAATAGCAACAGTACTTATATATCTCGGGCTATTAACATAAAAACTAATATGAATTTTAAAACTTTCATCAATAAATACAGAATTAATCAGGTAAAGCAGGAGCTAAATAATATTGACAATGATAAATATACTCTTATGTATATATACACCAGCGCAGGTTTTAAATATCAATCTACTTTCAATAAAGTTTTCAAACAGATAGAGAACATAACTCCTTCTGAGTATATAGCACAAAAAAATAAAGATTCGGAAGGTAAAGATCCACAGTAATATATTTTAAATAGAAATATTAGAACGGTTTTACATCGTTAATTTCTAAGTTTGATCTTCATTATTGAAAAGTACTTCATAGATACAGGCTGTCCTAAAACAGTCAAATAAATTTGATTATATTTAAAAACTCCGCGAAGCCGCGGAGTTTTAGGTTAGTTAAATGGTAATGAGATTAGTTATATCGTATTGCTTTATCAATTTCTATAGGATTATTATTTCTCTTAATATTTTTCTGCATCATTTCAGAAAGTTCCTTGAACTGTTCAGGACTTCTTACTTCCACTCCCATCACCATAAAACGTGCGGCGGGATTGGTATTGTTTTTATAATGCTCTTTAAATGTGTGAAGTGGATCGTTATAATAATCAAGCATCATCTTTTTAAGCCTGGATTCAGGAATTTTAATGGGATTCTGGCCACCGAATTTTTCCAGGATCTCAAGAGTCTCATATGTCTTAGAAATCTTATAGCTTTTTACTAAGGAAAATTTAAAGTTGTCTTTATCATCATAAATTTCAAAGATCATTCCAGGCAGGCCTCTGAATTTATACGGACCTTCATTTAAGCTGATATCTTTTGTAAACCAGGCAGTCCAGTTTCTGCCTCCAAACTTCGCAGTCGCTTTCTGTACATTATAACCGCCGATTGTTTTGGTTTCGTTATCAAGATCCCAGTCAATTTTATCATTAGTTTCTACCAAGAACATATTCTGAATCATGATATAATTTGAGTTTATGGTAGAATTTCTCTTTCTCGTTAGCGCAGGAGTATCATCCCAGATTACATTATTCTCCCCTCTTGTTTTATTAATGGAATCGGTAACTACAAAATCATAATTATAGAACTTCACGTTCTCCGGATTCACATCCAATACCATACTTACTTTTCTTTTTTCTGACGTCGTAGAATCTGTTTTAAAATGGTATTCATAAATGAATCTATGTGTTTGTGCGGTAAGTGATATGCTAAACATCATCATTACAAGTAGAAATCTTTTCATAGTAATTTTTTACAAATATACACATTAAATAGAACCTTGCAATACATAATACTAAATCTTTAGAATATTTTTCAACTACTTTATGTGAAATAAAAAAATCCCTTTTCTTTCGAAAAGGGATTAATATCATAGCACGCTTCGACTACGCTCAGCGTTTGGAAACTCAATTGTGAGGACCAGAAAACTTCATCATTCAGACTTCCGTTTTCCAGCATATTTATCACACTTTAATTTCTACGTCTACACCAGAAGGAAGTTCTAATTTCATTAGAGCGTCCACTGTTTTAGAAGAAGAAGAGTAGATATCCATCAGTCTCTTGTGAGCTGATAACTGGAACTGCTCTCTTGCTTTCTTGTTTACGTGGGGAGATCTCAACACAGTGAAGATTCTCTTGTTTGTTGGCAATGGAATAGGTCCGTTTACAACAGCACCTGTAGCCTTTACCGTTTTTACGATTTTCTCTGCAGATTTATCTACTAAGTTGTAATCGTAAGATTTAAGTTTTATTCTGATTCTTTGTGACATTTTAATCTAATTTAATATTAACCTTTAGCCTTAGCGATTACTTCTTCAGCAACGTTTGTAGGAGCAGCTTCGTATTTCTCGAATTCCATAGAAGATGTTGCTCTACCTGAAGATAACGTTCTAAGAGAAGTTACATAACCAAACATTTCAGAAAGCGGAACGAAAGCTTTGATAACTTTAGCGTTATTTCTGTCATCCATACCGTTTACGGTACCTCTTCTTCTGTTAAGGTCACCTACGATATCACCCATGTACTCTTCAGGAGTTACCACTTCAAGCTTCATGATCGGTTCCATGATAACTGCTTTAGCAGCTCTACCCGCTTCTTTGAATCCCATTTTAGCAGCTAATTCGAATGAAAGCTGATCGGAGTCAACCGCGTGGAAAGATCCGTCCTTAAGAACAATTTTCATTGCCTCAACTTCGAAACCGGCCAAAGGACCGTTCTTCATTGATTCTTTAAATCCTTTCTCAACAGCAGGAATAAATTCTCTAGGAATGTTACCCCCTTTAATTTCGTTGATGAATTCAAGACCTGTTTTACCTTCGTCTGCAGGACCGATTTCGAATACGATATCTGCGAACTTACCTCTACCTCCGGATTGTTTTTTGTAAACCTCTCTGTGGTTAGCTTTTTGTGTAAGAGCTTCTTTGTATTCTACTTGTGGCTGTCCTTGGTTAACCTCTACTTTGAACTCTCTTCTCATACGGTCTACGATGATATCCAAGTGAAGCTCACCCATACCTGAGATAATAGTTTGTCCTGAAGCCTCGTCAGTTTTAACCTGGAACGTAGGATCTTCTTCAGCTAATTTTGCTAAAGCGTTACCCATTTTATCCTGGTCAGCTTTCGTTTTAGGCTCAACAGCGATACCAATTACCGGATCCGGGAATATCATCGATTCAAGAACGATTGGGTTCTTTTCATCAGATAGGGTATCTCCTGTTTTAATATCTTTAAATCCTACAGCTGCACCGATATCTCCAGCTTCGATATACTCAACCGGATTCTGCTTGTTTGCGTGCATCTGATAGATTCTTGAGATTCTTTCTTTGTTGTTTGAACGGGTGTTCAATACATAAGAACCTGCATCAAGTCTTCCTGAATAAGCTCTGAAGAATGCTAATCTACCTACGAACGGGTCAGTAGCAATTTTGAAAGCTAATGCAGCGAAAGGCTCATCTACAGATGGTTTTCTTTCAATATCAGCATCAGTTCTTGGGTCTGTTCCTTTGATATTATCCTTATCCAGTGGAGAAGGAAGATATTTACAAACAGCATCAAGCATAAACTGTACTCCTTTGTTCTTGAAAGAAGAACCACAAGTCATTGGGATAATAGAAAGGTCAATAGTAGCTTTTCTAAGCGCTTCGTTGATTTCTTCTTCAGAAATTGAATCCGGATCTTCGAAGAATTTCTCCATCAAAGTCTCATCATAATCAGCTACCGCTTCTACTAATTTCTCTCTATATTCAAGAACTTCATCTTTCATGTCTTCAGGAATCGGAACTACTTCATAAGTAGCACCTTGTCCGGCTTCATCCCAGATGATTGCTCTGTTTTTAATTAAGTCTACAACTCCTTTAAAATCTTCTTCAGCACCGATTGGTAAAACGATTGGAACTGCATTAGATCCTAACATTTCTTTTACTTGTTTTACAACGTTCAAGAAGTCAGCACCCTGTCTGTCCATTTTGTTTACGAATCCCATTCTCGCCACTTTGTAGTTGTCTGCAAGTCTCCAGTTTGTTTCAGACTGAGGCTCTACACCGTCTACGGCAGAGAAAAGGAATACCAAACCGTCTAATACTCTCAAAGATCTGTTTACTTCTACTGTGAAGTCAACGTGTCCCGGTGTATCGATAATGTTGAAGTGATAAGGCATTGTTTCAGGTAATTTCTTACCTTGATCTGTTGGGAAATTCCAGTTACAAGTAGTTGCAGCAGAAGTAATGGTAATACCTCTTTCTGCTTCCTGTTCCATCCAGTCCATTGTAGAAGCACCATCGTGAACCTCCCCAATTTTGTGGTTTACACCTGTATAGAATAAAATCCTTTCTGTAGTGGTTGTCTTACCTGCATCAATGTGAGCAGCAATACCAATATTTCTTGTAAATTTAAGATCTCTTCCCATTTCAGATTAGAATTTGAAGTGTGAGAAAGCTTTGTTTGCTTCCGCCATTTTGTGAGTATCAGTTTTCTTTTTGAAAGCAGCACCTTCTTCTCTTGCAGCAGCTACTACTTCATTAGCCAATTTCAAAGCCATAGACTTATCATTTCTAGCTTTAGAATATTTGATTAACCATTTCATTGCCATAGAAATTTTTCTATCAGCTCTGATTGGCATTGGGATCTGGAAGTTAGCACCACCTACTCTTCTGGAACGTACTTCTACGTGAGGCATAACGTTTGTTAATGCATCTTTCCAGATTTCAAGGGCTGTTTTTTCAGTATCTCCTTTTTTAGTTTCTACAATATCCAACGCATCGTAGAAAATTTTGAATGCGATTGACTTCTTACCGTCAAGCATTAAGTTGTTTACGAATCTAGTTACCAACTGATCATTAAATTTCGGATCTGGTAACAACGGTCTTTTTTTAGCTTTCGTCTTTCTCATTGTCTTATTCCTTATTTAATGATTATTTTTTCTTTCCTTTAGCTGGTGCAGCTGGCGCCTGACCTGGTTTTGGTCTCTTAGCTCCATACTTTGATCTTCTCTGTGTTCTTCCATTTACACCAGCGGTGTCTAAAGCACCTCTTACGATGTGGTAACGTACTCCCGGTAGGTCTTTCACCCTTCCGCCTCTCACCAATACTATCGAGTGCTCTTGAAGATTATGTCCTTCGCCCGGGATGTAGGCGTTGACTTCTTTACCATTAGAAAGTCTTACCCTTGCAACTTTTCTTAGTGCAGAGTTCGGTTTCTTAGGAGTGGTAGTATATACTCTCGTACATACACCTCGTCTTTGTGGACAAGAATCAAGGGCAGCCGATTTGCTCTTCTTGGCAAGCGTGGCTCTTCCTTTTCTTACTAATTGTTGAATAGTAGGCATTTAATTGCTTTTTATTTTAGGGTGCAAAAATAATAATATTTTTTTAATTAACAAGTAGTTATATAGAAATAATATTTTTATTTAAATTTTAATTAACAGACACTTACGGTTGGGCCACGATTGTAACCTCAACATTTCTGTCCCATTTAAAGCTTCTGATATTTTCCTTAAGTTTTTTAAGATTATTTTGATCCACAGCATAAATAGAGACCTTTTCTCTTGCTACGGCAATCGGGTTTTGGATTTTCAGTTCAGCTACCTTTTTCCAGTTTTTTGGAATATGGTTTTGCAGCCAGGCATCATAAATGATCGCAATATCATACCGGTTATTGATAGTATAACGACTCAGAAAATCTTCAAATTCAGCATCAGGGGACCTTTTATTTTTATTAAACCTAATAGTTTCTACAGAACCTAAGCCTGCGGTATCCAACAGATGAATATTCGTAAAATAGCTAATGGCCCCAATATCATTAGCCACAATTTTTGACTCATTATAATAGGTATGCAGAAATTTTGCAGACTGCATTTGCTGTTCATAAATATTCTTCCCGCCGTTTTCCAGCATTTTGTGAGCGAATGAACACTTATACATTAGTATAAAAATATTTATCAATACAATTCCGGTAATTAATTTCTCTCTTTTAATATAACTTCTGAAATTTTCGAAAAGCCCTTTAAGTTTAGGAATAAGAGCCATTGAAAAGCCAGTGAGAATATAAGCCTCATACCTGAACAAACCTTTAAGATCTGCAAACATGGAGTGACAAATCATCAGGAGTGAGATTACAATCAACAAAAAATTACTCCTGATGATCTCATGAAAACTTTTCGTTTTATAATCTCTCATAACGAAAATCACACTTAGCAAAATAGGGAAAAAGCCTATTTTATAAAAACTTACATTGAATAAAAGGTTATCCAAAAAAATTGTTTTTAAATGAATCGGTAAATTTGAATCCAGGCTCAATGTTGTTCCCTTTACCATTACGGAATTCGGGAACAAATATCCATCGTGCTGATAATTAAACCAACAAAACAGCATGATCGGGATAAAACCTGTTAGCAACACCAGAAGAGCTTCTCTCCATTTTTTAATCAATGCAAATACAAATGCAAGAATGACAAAATAAAACATACTTTCGAAGCGCACCACTCCCATCAGCAATAATGAAAGGTAAAATCCCGCAAGTGAATATTTATTTTGAAGGGTTGATAAACAGTATATGTTCAACACCAATAAAAAGACATGAAAAACATGCTCCATACCCGACAAAACCTGAAGATGCAACACTGAAAAAAATAGCGTAAACAAAATGGAAATAACAATATTTTTACTGCCACTGAATATTTCTGAAAAATACCGGCTCAGGACATATATTATCGCAAAGCCGAAAACAACATTAAAATACAGAGGAAGATGGTCATCATTTCCGAAAAGACTTATTAATACACTAATAACATAAGTAAAAAGCGGTGATGAAGAAGTTGACGAAAACTGATATTTGGTAACTCCCCAAACATCGTACAATGCAAAATTCTTAGCTATTGCCAGATGAATATAGGCATCATCAATAGGATAAATATACTGTCCGTCTGTTTTGGAGACAGAAATAAGAAAATATACTGAACATATCACCGTAAAAACAACAGTAGAAATTAAAAATCCTTTTACAGCAAACTTCGGATTGCCCATCATATAAATTAATTCTAAGAATTTCAAAGATAAGTATCATCAATCACGATTTTACTATTTCGGCATAATATTTACTTAAATTTGTTGTACAAAAATAAACTATCATCAATATGAAAAATGCTAATATTATAGGACTTCAGGAGGAAGACTGCCGAAAAATAGCAGAAAAGCTTAATGTACTTTTGGCCAACTATTCAATATTTTACCAGAATACCAGAGGCTCTCACTGGAATATTAAGGGAGATCAGTTCTTTACCCTACACCCGAAATTTGAAGAACTGTACAACAATCTGGTATTGAAAATAGACGAAATCGCAGAAAGAATACTCACCTTGGGCTCAACACCTGCCCATAATTATTCTGACTATCTTAAGGTGGCAACCATACAGGAAAGCCAGGAAGTAAGCGATGCAAATAAAAGTGTTGAAAACATTCTTAATTCTTTCAAGGTAGTGATCGACCTGCAGAGAGAGCTTCTTGACATTACGGATCAGGCCGGAGATGAAGGAACCAATTCTCAAATGAGCGACTACATTACTGAACAGGAAAAAGAAGTTTGGATGTATAATTCTTATCTGGGTAAATAATAAATTACACACCATAATTAAAAAAATCACCTTACATTTAGGTGATTTTATTTTTATTAATTATATTTGCGTATAAATTACACAAAAATGCACGACGTTCGACTGAATTCCATTTTAGACAATGATTTCTATAAAATTACCATGCAGAATGCAGTGGTAAAACTATTTCCAGGTTCTATCGTAAAATATGAGTTTATCAACAGAGGAAAACATCAGTTTCCTCCTGGTTTCGATGCGGCTTTGAGAGAAGCTGTTAATAAAATGGCAGAGCTTAAACTTACCAAAGAAGAAAAAAAATACATGGCAAGAACATGTCCATATATTGACCTGCCCTATCTTGATTTTCTGGAAGGATATCACTACGACCCGTCCGAAGTCAAAATTCACCAGGAAGGATGTGAACTTTCTGTCATTGTAGAAGGACTGTGGTACAGGACGATTCTTTGGGAAGTCCCCTTGTTGGCATTAATCAGCGAGCTTCATTATGAGATGAACCACATGGAAAGAGATTCCAATGATGTGGTTATGGGCAGAACACTTGAAAAAGCGGCTACTCTGGAAAAACTCGGAGTCAATTTTGCAGAATTCGGAACAAGAAGAAGACATTCCCATAAAGTACAAAATCTGGTAATGGAGGCATTGACCCAGAATAAAAATTCAACATTTATCGGAAGTTCCAATGTGCATTTTGCCATGAAATATGGAGTTAAGCCCATCGGAACACATGCCCACGAATGGTTTATGTTCCACGCAGCAGAATACGGTTTTAAAATGGCCAACGAACTTGCCCTGGAACATTGGGTAGATGTATACAGAGGTGATCTTGGGGTCGCTCTCTCAGACACGTACACAACCGATGTGTTTTTCCAGCAGTTTGATAAGAAATTTGCCAAGCTATTTGACGGCGTACGTCACGACAGCGGAGATCCGCTTGAATTTGCAGACAAAACCATTGCTCATTATCAAAGACATGGCATCAATCCTTTATTCAAATATATTATTTTTTCAGATGGGTTAAATCTTGAAAAGGTGGAGGAAATCACCAATTACTGTAAAGGAAAGATCGGCGTATCTTTCGGAATCGGGACCAACCTGACCAATGATGTTGGTCTAAAACCTATGAATATTGTGATGAAATTAATAGGAGTTCAGGCCCCGAACTGCGATTGGATCCCTACTGTAAAACTTTCCGATGAACATGGAAAATACACGGGAGATCCTAAAATGATTGAACTTGCTAAAGAGTTTTTAAGAATAAAAAATTAATAATGAGAAAATTTTTAGTACTGCTGTCCCTGTGTTCCCTTCTTTCGTCCTGCGTTATTACAAAAGGTAAAGACGGAGAACCGGGAAAACCGGGAAAAAATGCTTCAAACGCAACTTCCTCAACTACATTCAACCAGGAACTCGCCACAAAGCTTGGTGCCGACAAATATGGCATGAAGCCATACGTTATCGTAATGCTCACCACCGGCTCTGCAAAAGTTGAGGATAAAACCAAAATGGGAGAGTTAATGAAAGGACATTTAGCCAATATCAGGAAACTTTCCGACGAAGGGAAGATTGTTGTTGCAGGTCCTTTTTTAGAGAAAAGTAAAGAAGACTATCGTGGTATGTTTATCTTCAACACCCAATCAAAAGAAGAAGCAGAACAATGGGTAAAAACTGATCCTGCTGTAATGGCCGGAGTTTTCAGTTATGAAATTTTCCCGTGGTATGGATCGGCTGCGTTGCCGATGTACCTGAAGTACCATAAGGAAATTGCAAAAGAAAATCCGTAAATCAATGGGATTTTACAGTAAATTTTCAGAACAAGACCTTATTGAATCTTATAAAAATCAAATCGACTATCAAGGTAAGCCAAGTAAAGAACTCATAGAAGAGATTAAAAAAAGAAGTTCTTTGAAAGAATTTCAATTAAAAGTTGAGGATCAAAAAAAGACATTGGATGAAAGAAATAGAATTATTAGGGAGATTCATCAGCATTATATGAATAAATCTTCTGAATTGGAATGCCTCACACAAATCAATTCTGATATATACACTAAAAAAGAAATCCGTTTAATGATTCATCAGAAGTATAATCACATCAGCCAGAATGTTGAAAATCTAAAAGTCGATTCGGACACTATTCTATTTAGCATATTAGGAATTATGGTTTCAACGATTGCAAGTTCTGTCATTCTTTTACTATGCTTATACCAATTTGAATTCCTTGCAATATTTCATTTTTATCTGATTATCCCGGTCTATATCATCAATTATCTGATCATAAAATCTATAACACGGAAAACAAGGGATAATCTCGTGGTCTTCCTCGCAACTTTTATAGCAACTATTTTGAACGTTTTAATATTTATTCTTTTACTGAGATAAAAGATTCTTACAACTGTATAGTTACTTAAACACAGCCTCGCATAATTTGTGAGGTTTTATTATATTTATTAAAAAAAACAAACCATGAAAACCATTGAAGAAGTTTTGAAAAAATTAGATGATATTATCCTTTGGGCCAAACAAAACCAAAGTTCCATCGGATATTTTGCCTGCACCTACCGAATCATGACTGCAGCGGTTCTGAAAGGAATCCAGCAGAAAAAATTCGAGGACAATCCCAGGTTGATACAGCTTGACATTGCCTTTGCCAACCGTTACCTTGATGCATGGGAAGCATATTCCAAAGGAAAAAAATGCACCAACTCATGGTTTATTGCCTTTGAAGCAGCCAAAAATAAAAACCTGCTTATCCTACAGCATATTTTTCTCGGTATGAATGCACACATCAATCTTGACTTAGGAGTTTCTGCAGCTTCGATTATGCCCTACAGGAAAATTAATCCTCTAAAGAAAGATTTTGAAACCATCAATACCGTAATTGCATCAATTAATCAAAAAGTTCAGGATTCATTGAATCAGATCTGCTATCCCGTAGATTTAATTGATAAAATTTCAAACGGAAAAGACAATACCGTCCTGGATTTCGCCATTTCAAAAGCAAGAGAAACTTCCTGGGCATCGGCAGTCATCACTTCAAACACGCCCGGCATTTTACGGGAATCCGTCATCGGTATTATCGATTATGCCGCAGCAAAAGTTGCCACACAGATTATACACCCGAAAGTTCTGACACCGGCACTGCTTAAGGAATTAAAGAAATGCGAAAGCAGTGATATCGTGAAAAACATTGAGACCCTGGCTTCAACAAAAAATACATAAGTACCTCATTACTTTATATCCAGTCTTTTCAACAGGATAGACTCCATTTTTTCATATCCTTTTGCGGTAGGATGAATTTCATCTTCCGTATAGATCTTATCCAGTCCGTTTCGTGAATCTTTCATTGCAGAATGATAATCCACGTAAGGAATATTATGATTTTTTGCATAGCTCTCAATCATTGTATTGAGCTCGATCACCTTTTGTGCCGGATACATATTCTTTCTCCATCCAAAATCATATGCAGGAAGAACAGAACATAGTACAACTTTAATATTATTTGCCTTAGCCAGCTCTGCCATTGAAACAATATTTCCAAAAACTTTATCCAGCGAAATCGGACCCTGATTTTCAGCAATATCATTCGTTCCGGCAAGAATAATTACCCGTTTCGGTTTCAAATTAATAACATCCAGCCTGAATCTCAAAAGCATCTGTGAAGTTACCTGTCCACTGATTCCCCTCCCTACAAAATTATGTTTTGTAAAGAACAACGGATCTGTAGAAAACCAACCTTCTGTAATAGAATCTCCCATAAATACAGTGTTGGGAGCTATATTTTGCGACATGATCTCCTGATTTTGTTTTTCATATTTAGCATAGTTGGCAAAATCCTGCCCTGACAATACGACTGAAAACATAATGGCTGCAATACTTAAGAATTTCATTAAAAAATGTTTTAAATTTAAAATGACAGAATAATGAATAATATTTACAAATATACGTTTTGAAATGATCTTAAACTTTACTACGAACTATATTTAAAAATTTTATTTTGAATTAAAAACTTACGGTTTCCCGGAAAAGAAATCATCTTTCCTTTTTGTAATTTTGGAAAATGGAGATCACATATTTAATAATCGGATGTATCGTCGGCGGATTTATCGGGGCGCTCATTCAGTATTTCGCCGTAAAGTCATCAATGATTTCAAGAAAATCTTTTGATGAACTCAATAATCTGTATATCAAAAGTAATTCTGACCTTGAAAATGCCAATCTCAAAATTCAGGAGCTTAATCAGCATATCATTACTGATAAAGAACTAAATCTGCAGCAAAGCGATCTGATGAATGATTTAAAAAACGAGTTTGCAAAAATCTCAGCAGAATACTCTTCTCTGAATGCCCAGTTTCTGGAGCAAAAGCAGGTGCACCTTAAGCAGTCTTCCCAAATTGAAAATCTTCTGACAGAAAAACAGGCTCTTTTTGCCAAGAATTCTGAACTTTCTGCCATCAATGAAAGCTTACATAAGTCGCTGGAAACCCAAAAACTGGAGATTACGAAAATCCAGGAAGAATCCAAACTGCAGTTTGAGAATCTCGCGAATAAGATTTTAGAGGAAAAAGCGGAAAAATTCACGACTTTAAATCAACATAATCTTAAAACCATTCTTGAGCCTTTTCAGGAAAAAATCACCGACCTCAAAAACCGCGTCAATGAAGCTTACGAAAAAGAAAACAAAGAACGTTTCTCACTGGCAGAAAAGGTAAAAGAACTTGCCGAACTGAATCAGCAGATTTCCGAAGATGCCAAAAAGCTGACCCGCGCTTTAAAGGGTGAAAGCAAAACGCAGGGAAACTGGGGAGAAATGATCCTGGAAAGCATCCTCGAAAAATCCGGGCTGGTAAAAGGCAGGGAATACTTCCTGGAACATGAGCTCAGAGATGAAGACAACAAAGCATTGTTTTCGGAATTCTCGGGGAAGAAAATGCGTCCGGACGCGGTCGTCAAATATCCGGATGAAAGAAATGTGATCATTGATTCTAAAGTTTCCCTTACCGCTTTTACCGAGCTTGTAGATGAAACCGATCAGGATGTATATCGTATCAAACTAAACCAGCATTTGTCATCCATAAAAAATCACATTTCCCAACTGAGTCAGAAAGCTTATGACGATTATGGGAAATCGCTGGACTTCGTGATGATGTTTATTCCCAGTGAACCGGCTTATATCGCTGCCATGCAGTCAGACCAAAACCTATGGAATTTTGCGTACGAAAAAAGAATTTTACTGCTCAATCCCAGCAATCTTATTACTTCTTTAAAACTGATTGCCGATCTATGGAAACGTGAATACCAAAACCGGAACTCTATGGAAATTGCCGACCGCGGTGCTCGGCTGTACGATAAATTTGTCGGTTTTATAGATAACCTGGAAAAAGTAGGAAAGAATCTTGATATGGCCAAAAATACTTACAATGAAGCCTACAAACAGCTTTCTACAGGAAACGACAATCTGGTACTGCAAACCCAGAAACTAAAACAACTTGGCATAAAGAATAAAAAAGAACTTCCTCAAAGTCTCATCGAAAGTTCTCAAGCATACCTTGATCTTACGAGGGAATAATATTTTTTAATTTTACCAGCCTCAAGCTCCGGCCTTCGGCCGGAGCTTGAGGCTGGTAAAGGATCACACCAAGCCATTTTAAAAAGATTTTACATAATTTTGCAGCATGGTAATAGAAAGCTTTCAGAACGAAAAAGTAAAATACATCACCAAACTCCTTACCGACAACAGATTTCGTAAAAAGTCGGAAGTTTTTGCGGTGGAAGGACAGCAGGAAAATGACCGTGCCCAAAGATTCGGCTTTGAACCTGTAGAGTTTTTCATCTGTGAAAATATCTTTCAGCAGGAATTACCGAAAGGTAAGATTCATCTTGTAAGTGATAAAGTGTATGAAAAGATTGCTTACCGCGGAAGTTCGGAAGGAATCATCGGAGTATACAAAACGAAAGAAACCGATCTGTTTTCTTTTGAGCCTAAGGAAGACTCTACGATTATTGTAGTGGAAGGCGTTGAGAAGCCCGGAAATCTGGGCGCCATTTTAAGAAGCTGTGAAGCTTTCGGCGTTGACGGACTTATTGTTTCTGACGGAAAGACGGACTTCTACAACCCAAATGTAATCCGATCCAGTGTAGGCTGTCTTTTCGGGATGAATGTATTTCAGGCAGAAAATGAGCAGACCATGGAATTTCTGGATAGAAATGGCTACAACATTTACACTACCATTATGGATGAAAGTTCACAGAATCTTTACTTAAGGGATTTCAGACAAAAATCAGCTGTTATTTTCGGGACCGAACATTCGGGGCTCAGTGAATTCTGGTCGGGAAAGGGACAAAACACTCTTATTCCGATGGCTGGAAGCATAGACTCACTCAATCTGAGTAATGCCGTAGCAATTACATGCTATGAAACTCTGAGACAGAAAAGTTGACTTACCTAAGTCTATTTTATATAAGCATAAAAAAACCGCATCACTAGGTGAGCGGTTCTTTTATTTTAAAGCGTGCTTTAATTATTTTTTAGCAGCATCTTCTTTCTTAGCGTCAGCTTTTACTTCTTCTTTAGCTACGTTAGCGTCAGCTTTAACTGAATCTTTAGCAGCATCAGCGTTAGCTTTTACTGTATCTACAGTAGCGTTAGCTGTAGAATCGATAGCAGCAGTAGCTGAATCAGCTGTAGCGTTTACTGAATCTGTAGCGTTTTCAGTAGAGTTAGCTTCAGTTTTTTTACAAGCAACTAGAGAGATAGCAGCGATAGCAGCTACGAATAATGACTTTTTCATAATAAATTAAATTTAATTTTGTTAATATTGTTTTATAAAATCTTTTCTCTGTTCGGTTATTTGAACAAGACAAAGGTATAGCAGATAGAAAATTTGTTTAAGAAAAATAATTGTAATACCTTTGTAAAATAGTTTTACAAATAAATATACCTGATAATCAATAATTTAATTATTTTAAAATAAATTGACTGATTTAGATTTATTACACTTTGAGCAGCTGAAAAAGGATGTACAGGCTCAATATCTGAAAGAACATACCCCTTCCTATGATGATATTTCTAAATGGAAGGGAATTGATATCATCTATTTTCAGGAAGACCTCCGCAAAAAAGCGAAAGGAAACATCAGTGAAAAATCTTTTTATACCTACTTTAAAAATTCTCCCGTTACCAAATTACCAAGAATTGATATGCTCAATTTATTGAGTATTTATGCAGGATACGACTCATGGTACGGATTCAAAAAGCAGCATCTTTTTGCCGGAGAGTTATTAAAAGATGATGAAGATATCAGCGATGAAGATCTTACAGAAATGGAAAAAACAGTTTCCGGATCTCCTAATCTCCCAATAACTGAAAATCCGGCACAAAAACAGCCTGAAAACGCAGCTGACAACATCGATTTACAAAAATACACATCTGAAAATCAACCTATTAATAAAACAGAAGAAATAATAACAGTAAGTAAAACCAACGAGCAAAAACCTAAGAAAAATTTCATCAGAAAAAATGTCTGGGCGCTTGTAACTTCTATTTTAGTTATTCTTACCGGTCTTTTAGGATTCAAAGATGTTCTTTTTTCACAAACGTATAAATACTGTTTTACGGATGCCGACCGAGGCGTTGGTGTTGTCAATACACTCGAAATAAAAGTCATTAAAGAAAATGAATCGCCGATTCTTTATAAAATAAAACCAGGAGAGTGTTTTTATTATTCTACAAAGGATAAGAATCTGAAAATGCAGATCAGCTCGCCATTCTATGAATATCTGGAAGTTAACAGAAGCCTGGAAAACGCTCCTGACGAAGAAATTATAGAGCTGAAACCGGACGATTATAAAATGGCTGCCTATTATTTCTCTATTAAAGACGCCAACGGCGATCCTGAAGAGCTGAAGAGAAAAAGAAACCAGCTGGAAAGCTTAATCAGCAAAAATGCTGTTATCTACCAGATCTATGACAACAATATCTACGGAATAGAAAGACTGGACAAACAGAAATATATTACACTTGTCACCACACCGACGACTTCTTTAAAGAATTTGAGTGTAATAGAAATGAAAAAAGATAATAACGGAAAGATCATCTCCATCAAATTTAAAATTGCAACAGATGAAAAGAATAAATAACTTTTTAATTTTTACGGTATGGCTTCTTGTATTTGTTTCCTGTAACAACAAGAAAACGGAAATAAGTGATCTGGATAAGCTAAGAAACAGTAACAATACCAAAACCTACCCAGCTGTTCAGATGGACAGTGCACAGGCGATCAATTATATCACAAAACAGAAAGTCCAGGAGCTCCTCGATCTATCAACACTTTACCTGTCCGGAAACAGAAACACGGAAATCGACACTGTGATCTATTCACAGATGCAGAGTTATTTCCATAAGCCGGACAGCCTTACTTTCAAAAATCTGTTTCATGAATTGGACAGCCTGAAGGTAAAAGCAGTGAAGGTTAATAATCTGGAAGTCTATAAAGACCTGCACAATCAGGATACGCTGGATTTTGCGAAATTCAGTGTAGAATATTTCGACAATAAGAATAAATCTTTGGGTACTTTTGAGAAAAATGCGCAGTACATCCTTGTTTCTACACCCAATACGAAGAAAGAATTCAAATTTTTCTTCCTGAATTTTTATTCCAATCCGTTGTTGAAGAAAGACAGTACCTCTGTAGGAGTCACCAGATAGTCTACGGGAATATCATTTTCCCAGACATCATCAATATTTTCATCGGGGTTAAAATAATTAACTCCGATTTTTTTTGTCTTTCCATAAAGTGTTTCAAAAAAACCGTCATAGAACCCTTTTCCGTAGCCAACCCTGTTTCCGTGTCTGTCGCAGTATAAAAGTGGCGTAATTACAAAATCAAAATCTAAAACTTCTGAATTTTCATTGGAAACCGGTTCGGAAATCCCCCAATTATTAAGTTCAAATTTTGAATCTGCAAATATTTCTACAGAAATCAGTTTTGTATCGACAATTTTTGGAACAAAGATCCTGATATCCCGACTTAAGAAGTAATCTATGAAAATATGAGTATCAATTTCCTTAAATTTCTCAATCGGAATAAAAATATGTACTTTCTGACTTGGAAAAGGTTTAAAGTAATCAACGAAATTTTTAAAAATATTTTCTGACAACAAGGCAACCTCATCAATGGACAAGGCTTTTCGCATTTCTAAATAATTTTTTCTAAGTTCAGACTTTCTCATAGCCAAATGTATAAAAAGATAGCGCTCCTACGGAGCGCCATTTATAAAATTGGAAACTACACAGATAAAATTCTGCGGAATTTCTGTTACTTTACATCTATTAATCTAAAATCTTGTACAGTTTATCCGATAAACGCACTCTGAAAGGCAGTTCAAAAGTAATCTGATCTCCTTCTTTCGCCGTATCGCTGAAGTTTCCATTAACAAAAATACTGGATACTTCAACTTCCTGATCTCCTGTTGTAGGTCCGGAAATCAACACTTTATCTCCTACGGAAAGTCCGTTATTTTCAATTAAAAACTGAGCAATTTTAGATTTTGAATAATAATGTTCTGCTTTCCCGATTAATACTTTTTTAGTCTTGATTTTCTGGCGGATGTCTTTGGTTTCAGGTTTTGCTGCTTTTGCCAACGGCTTGTCCGGAAGATCTCCTGATTTTTTAAATTTTAAAGCTTCGGATTTTCCTTTTCTGAAGACTTTATTGCCCACCTGCAGACCTTTTCTCAGCTTTACCTGCTCTTCCCATGGTAAATGAATGATTTCCTGACATTCCGTTGAACAGCAATTTTCCATCGCCGCTTTACATTCGTCACACTGGATAAACAGTAAATGACAGGCATCATTCGCACAATTGGTATGGTTGTCACAAGGTTTTCCGCACTGATGGCACTGTGCAATAATATCGTCGGTAATTCTCTCTCCTAATCTGTGATCAAATACGAAGTTTTTACCTATAAATTTACTCTGAATTCCCTCTTCTTTAATCTGACGGGTATATTCAATAATTCCACCCTCAAGCTGGAAAACATTCTTAAAGCCCTGGTGTTTAAAGTATGCACTTGCCTTTTCACAACGGATTCCTCCGGTACAATACATTAAAAGGTTTTTATCTTCTTTAAAATCCTGTAATTGTTCATTAATGATCGGCAGACTTTCTCTGAAGTTTTCCACATCAGGCGTAATGGCTCCTTCAAAATGCCCTACTTCACTTTCATAATGGTTCCTGAAATCTACGACAATGGTATTCGGATCTTCAAGCAAAGTGTTAAATTCTTTTGCTCTTAAATGAACGCCTTTATTGGTAACATCAAAAGTCTCATCGTTCAGACCATCGGCTACGATTTTATTTCTGACTTTGATGGTTAATTTTAAAAATGAATGATTATCCTGCTCCACTGCCACATTCAGACGAATGCCCCTCATGAAATCATAAGCCTCAAGCGTTTCGCGAAATGCCTCGAAATTGTCCGCAGGAACGCTCATCTGAGCATTGATTCCTTCATGAGCAACATAAATACGGCCCAATGCATCAAGAGCATCCCAGGCTATAAATAAATCGTCACGAAATTTTTTTGGGTCTTCAATTTTGGCATACGCATAGAAAGATAATGTAAGGCGCTCTTTTCCGGCCTCATCTATAAGTCGAGCTCTTTCTTCTGCGCTTAAGGTGTTGTACAGTTGCATGCTATAAACGTTTTAAGTGAGAAAATTTTTGCAAAGATAATTATTTTTCAAAGATGGAAAAATATAACATTTGTCAGGTTCCGATGGTAATATTGGTATTCTTTTGGTGTCACTTAAATGCAGAGATTATTTAACTTTATGACAATACGAGCATCAATATGTCAGAATGTCATTAAGAATTTTTTAAGTTTCGTTAATTAGAATTTCAATTTTGCGGGATGTTACATAAATTATTACAATTGCTGTTAAATTTTAGTTAAAATTGAAACAATACATAACAAGTGCATACCTATTTAGCATTAAATTTGTTCACAATAAAACAAAAAAAATCATTTAATAATTAAATAAGAAAGATATATAATGAAGAGTACTTTAAAAAAACTATTGCCATTTGCCGTAGTAGGAGTGATCTCAGGAGCTACTACTGTTGGAACTTTACAATATTTTAATCACGACTCCAACAGTGCAGATCAGTCATACTTTACGAAATCTGCTTCTGATGTAACCTTTGCAGGGATGAATTCTTCTGCTGTAGGAGATGATTTTGTGAAAGCAGCAAAGACGACAGTACCTGCCGTTGTTACGATTAAAAACTATCAATCCCGATCTGCAAACCGTGCTTCGGAACAGGATCTTTTTGATTTCTTTTTCGGGGACCCTTTCGGAGGAAGGGGCCAGCAAAGACAGCGACAGCAGCAACAGGCTCCTGATAACATGCCTTCCGGAATGGGTTCAGGGGTAATCATTTCTCCTGATGGTTATATCATTTCAAACAATCACGTTGTGGCAGGAGCCAATAAACTGGAGGTTGTTTTAAGCAACAAAAAATCTTATATCGCAACATTGGTAGGCACTGACCCGAACACCGATATTTCATTGCTGAAAATCGAAGAAAAAGGACTGCCGTACCTGAACTTTGCAAATTCTGACAATATTGAGGTTGGCCAATGGGTACTTGCCGTAGGAAATCCGCTTGGCTTGAATTCTACGGTTACAGCAGGAATTGTTTCGGCAAAAGGTAGAGGTATCGGAATTTTAAGCTCACAAGGTAAAGCAGCCAATCCGATTGAAAGCTTTATCCAGACTGACGCAGCGATCAATCCCGGAAACTCAGGAGGTGCTCTGGTGAATACAAATGGTGAACTTATCGGTATTAACTCAGCCATTCAATCTACTACAGGTTATTACCAGGGATACGGATTTGCGGTTCCTTCTAATTTAGCGAGAAAAATCGTCGAAGATATTAAGAAATTCGGTATTGTACAGCGAGGTTTCCTTGGAGTACAATCTTTAGATTTATCCAACGATATGCAGGTGGCTGCTTATAACAAGGAGAAGAAGTCCAATATCAAAGCTGGTTCCGGAGTGTATGTAACCGGTTTCGGAGATAACAGCGGCGCTGAAGATGCAGGATTAAAAGTAGGTGATGTTATTACAAAAATTGATAATACGGCAGTAACGGATTTTGCAGATCTATCGATTGCTATCGGAAGCAAACGCCCAGGTGATAAAGTAGCCGTAACCTATTTAAGAAACGGTAAAGAAAACACTACTACTGTCACTTTGAAAGACCAGAAAGGAGGAACCTCAACGAGAACAAAAGCTGATTTGAGCGTTACTGAAAAAATCGGAGCTGAATTCGATCCTCTAAGCGAAAGATTCAAAACAGACTACGGATTGAACAGTGGTGTGGTTGCTAAAAATGTAACGGAAGGAAGTGAGATTGCCAAAATAGGAATCGTAGACAATTATATTGTTATCGAGATCAACGGGAAGCCTGTAAATTCACAAAAAGATGTAGAAAAGATTCTTGATAAATATTCAGGGAATGTATCGGTAAAATTTGTGGATGCTTACGGACAGATTTATACAAGAGGATTTAAAATGCCTTAATATCATTTAGCATATATCTAAAAACGCTGCCAATGGCAGCGTTTTTTTTATGATTGATTTACCTTTTCGGAGATTCTTTTTTTGTTTTTACGTTCATAAATAATTTCTACAATCTTTCCGCCTATCCAGGAAAACGGGAAGAACGTCAGGAAAATAGAAATTTTATAAAAGGTAGGATGATAAGGAAAAACAATAACATCCAGCATAGCCAGAAATAGCATGATAAAGCCTATAAGTATTGCATAAGCCACCTTGGCATATTTAACGATCATCGCTGTGGCCACCCCTCCTACGGTTGTCCCCAGTCCTGAAATAAACAAAAGGAAGCCAAAGAATGCATCATCATTCTGCATGCTTTGAAGAAATCTCTGCCAATGCTCAAACGGAGCAAAAGCTTCGAAAGTAACCCATTGCGGAAATACTCTTATACCAAGAGTAATGATGAGCCCGGCAATTCCAAGGCCTACAATAACCGCAATTGTATTTCTTATAAAGTTCATTAATCCTGATGAGCGATCATAGAAATTTCGATATCCACATTTTTCGGCAGGCAGGAAACCTGTACCGTTTCACGGGCCGGGAAGCTTTCTGCATCAAGGTACGATGCATAAATATCATTCATTACTGCAAAATCATCCATACTTTTAAGGAAAATTGTAGCCTTAACAACATTTTTAAACGTCATTCCTGCTTCCGTAAGAATTGCTTCAAGATTTTTCATTACCTGATGTGTTTCTTTTTCAATTCCTTCCACCAATTTGCCTGTTGCAGGATCTACAGGAATCTGACCCGAAATATACAAAACCCCGTTTGCCATGTTAGCCTGTGAATAAGGTCCGATTGCTGCAGGAGCATTTACAGTGTTGATTATTTTTTTCATTAGAATTTATTTTGGGTGCAAATATAAAATTTATATTCTATTTCTATAATCAAATATCAAATCTAATGCTAGAATGGTGCATTTGGCTGTGTAAAACTTCTGTCTTTGTATTTTAGGGCATCACTTAAGATATTGGCTTTGATACCGATAAAGAAGTCATACACCTTATATTGTCCGAAAGGAACCCAATTGAAATTGATGGTAAAACTTCGCTGATCCCTCGAAAAACCAATTCTTGTATATGCCAATTGCTTGGTCACCATATCATAATGTGTGCTTCCGTTGATATTCCAGAACGGAGTGAGCTTAATGCTTCCGTCAAGACCCACCGAAGCCAGTCTTGTAGGGGTTCTTGAAGCATAGCTTTTGGTATAGGCATAATTAGCATTTACGTTCAGGGTCCAGGCTTGGTCAAAATGGGCGTAATTATCATCATCAAAATAATAATTTTCGTTCCTGATTTCCCCTTTCGACTGATATTTTTTTGAGTAATCTGTTTTCTCCCCGAATATTTCGCTGCTTAAAGGATAAGAAAGCTGCACATTGAACCCCTGTACACTGAATCCTCCCAGATCTTCAGTTCTGATTCCTGTATCCTGCCCCGGTAAATAAATGATTTTATAGGGATCTAATGATAAACTTGTGTTTACGCTTAATTTATTATCAAAGAACGAAGACTGCCCATTGATCGTTATGATGGAAAAAGGGTGATCTTTTGCAGCAAAATTGTAATTTCCTGATAGGTTTAAAGATTCAAAAAGTTTAACTTTTTTTACTCCCGTAGAGTCTTTTTTAGATCTCACTTTCATTTCAACATTATTTCCGATATTGAATCCTAGCGCACCTACCATTCCGCTGCTCGGCGTTCCTACAATCCCTCCTTCAAAAATAGAATAAGGCGTTAAAGCTCCGTTGGCGTCATAATAATTTTTGTAATATCCGAAACCCGAACCTCCAAAATCCGGAGAATAGGTAAATCCGATACTCGGTGTAACCATGTGCCGGATGGCTTCAATTGCAGAACCTTTCTTGAAATTTGCCTGTCCATATAAGGTCGTCTGAATACTTGCTGTGGTTGAAAACGTAGAATATCCTGCTATTCCTTTATCAGTTGCTGTTACGGGTTTATTGGCGATAGGATCGTAATACTTTTTAATGGTTTTGGTCGTTAAAGCATTATCTATATTCGCTCCCAAGCTGAATGTGAAATATTTCGCAATCGTGGTATTGGTTCCCAGAGCAATATTATTTTTAAGCCCTGTCTGCATTTTTTCCCACATCGCCGCAGTAAAAAGCTCTCCTTCATTGGTCTGTACGAAATTCGTAAGGTTAAGCCCTGTATTTACCGTAATATTCTCAAGCAAACCGGTTCTAGTTCCTGTTTTAGATCCGAAAAGATAAAACTGATTGATCGCCACGTTCATCTGCGGAAGACGAAGATCTGCCAATCCGGTAGCAAAGTTCTGTGAATAAGATGCTGTCGCCGTAATGGTTGCCGGAAGTCTTAAAAATCTTTTGGTAACGGTTACCGTTGAGTTCTGCTGGGTATTTAATACGTTTTGATTTAGAATGTAATTATTGTTCAGGGTATTATTGTAGAACTTTGTGCTTACAATATCCACAGATGCGGAAAAATTAAGGAACGGATTTGATTTCGTATCCTGCGTATGTCTCCATGCGATTCTGTAGGTACTTGTTTTGCCATAATCGTCCAGCCCTTTGATTCCTCTTACCGCTGTTCCGATATCAGCAGAAAAATTCCCTGAATACCTGTACTTTTTTACGTAATTCATTTCAGGTCGTAAGTTCCAGCTTCCTTTTGTATAGATATCAGCAAGAACCTTAAGGTCAAAATGTTCTCCGATGGGCTGATAATATCCTATTCCATTGAGGAAAAACCCTACATCCTGTCTTTCCCCGAAACTGGGAATCAGGATACCTGCCGATCTTTTATCCGAAAAAGGTAAAATTGCAAAAGGCATGATAAGCGGCGTCGGAACCTGCTCGATATACATCTGGATCGGTCCGGAGATAATAGAAGATTTATTTTTTGTTTTAACCAATTTTATATTTGATGCCCGCAAATGGTAATCTGCCGCGGTATCTTTCTTTTTAATAAAATAATCATCGGTTGTATAGTTCGCCCGTCTCATAGCAAAAACGGAATCGTTGTATTTTTTTGTTTTTTCAGCGACAATTACCCCTTCATTTTCTTCGGTCCTGGCATTAAATGCAACAGCCTTCTTGGTTTTTGTATTGTACTGAAATTCGTCTGTTTCATATTTTTTCCCTGCCTGAGTAATTACAGCAGGTTCTATGTATCTTCCTAAAGAATCCTGTTTTCCGCGGGCATACATAAGGCTTTTGCCCTCATCGATGGAAATATAATCTGCATCAATCTGAACATCCTGGTATTTTACCTGGGCATTTTTGTTGAGATAAATCATTTTTTTCTGAAAATCCCGGCGGTTATAGTCTGCCTTGGTCTGAAGGACACTTTCGAGAGGTTCTTTTTTCAGAACGATCGTATCTTGCTTGGGAATAGTATCATTAACCGTATTCTTAGTCAATTTTTCAGGAGTTTGCTGTGCTAAAAAACTGTTAAAAATTAGGATAATTAAAATTTGTAATATATTTTTGGAGACGGTTTTGGCCAATTTATTTGTTATATTTATGATATATAATTAAGGCTCAAAATTAATATAATTTTTAAAACTGTAGGATGCACAACGTAAATTTTAAAATAATTTTATCATTTCTCCTTATTCTTTCGATCAACTTTATTTTTTCGCAAAAGAAATTCACCATTGTTCTTGACGCAGGACACGGAGGAACTGACCACGGAGCCAACAGAACCTATGATGATATAGGAAGGATTGCTGAAAAAGATGTTACGCTTGCCATTACTTTAAAAGTAGGAGCAATGCTTGAAAAAAATAAAGATTTTAAAGTAATTTATACAAGAAAAATAGACGAATACCCTTCGCTCTCAGACCGAACCAACCTTGCCAACCGAAGCAAAGCCGATCTTTTTATTTCCATTCACTGTAATTCTTCAAAAAAGCCAACGGCTTACGGAACCGAAACTTTTGTACAGGGACCAGACCAGAACGACACCAACCTGGAAGTTGCCAAAAGGGAAAACGATGTGATCTTCCTTGATGAAAAGGATAAACAGACCTTCGGTTCTTATGATGCAAGCTCACCGGAATCTTTGATTGCCCTGAAACTTCAGCAAAGCAAGTATCTTGAATCCAGTCTTCTCCTGGGAGGACTGGTGGAAAACAATTTTGTAAATAAAGATAAGAGAAGCTCCCGCGGTGTTTTCCAGAAAAATTTGCACGTTCTCCGTATGAATGCGATGCCTTCCGTACTTATCGAGACAGGATTCATCAACCATCCGGAAGAAAGTCACTACCTGGCTTCCGAAAAAGGTCAGGATGAAATAGCAGAAAGTATTTATAAAGCAGTTATTGATTATAAAAAAGCTATCGACCGTAAATCAGGATATATTGCCTCTACGAAAAAGCCGGAACCGGAAAAACCAGTGGAAGTTGCCCTGAAAAATGATTTCAGAATTTTACTGCTAAGTTCTCCTACAAAATATAATGATGGTGACCCTGCCCTCAAGGGATTAAATTACATTCTTCCTATCAAAGAAAACGGACAGTACAAATATTATTACGGCGTGACCAATCTGGCTTCTGTGAGAGACATCAACATTAAGACAGCTAAAGATGCAGGATTCCGCAATGCATATGCAGTAGGTTTTATGCCGAATCAGAAACTGAGCAATGGTTACTATACCATTGAAGTCTATACTGGAGATAAACTGAACGGAAACTCATTTATTCTTCAGACCCTGAAAGATGTAGATAGAAATAAGGAAAGCGGCGTTTTCTACTATACTTACGGAAAAGTACAGACCCTGGAAGATGCAGTAAAACTTCAGAAAGATCTTGAGGCCAAAGGCATTAAGAATACGGTCATTCAAAAAGTATCCAAATAAAGCAATATAATTTTGAAGTTAAAAAGTTAATGATTACTTTTGCAACCTCAAAATTCGGCCTATTCGTCTAGTGGTCAGGACTCAAGATTTTCATTCTTGCAACAGGGGTTCGATTCCCCTATAGGCTACGAAAAACAACAATTAATCTCTGATCTGAAAAGGTTGGAGATTTTTATTTATACATGAATTAAACTTTCTATCATCCGTTTGCTTTTTCCTGTTTTAAACAAACATTATGTTAAAAAAAATCACGCACATTGTGAGCAGTTTATCATAAAAAATATCCCAAACTGCCCAAAGGTATTTTATTGAAAAGAAAAAAATATTATCTTTGCCCCGCTTTAAAGGAGAATGTTTTTCTTTATAAAAGCCACAAATGAATATCATGCCGGATTTAAAAATACAGGAAGCGAAATTGCTTTTCAAAAAAATCCACTCTAACCCAAAAAGTTACGATTTAAAAATCAATGAAGACGGGATAACAGGCAGTGATGATGAAATAAGTTTCAGACTTTACAGGAGAGAAGAAAGAGTCGATTTTGCAGTAACGATTGACGGACTTACCTTCACCAATACCACTGGAGAATGGAACAACGCGATGGCCATGCTTACCGCAACCATCAAAAAATTAGAAAGAGAAGAAGAGAATATTAAAATAGAACAGGCAATAGGAAAACTCCGAAAATATTTATCAGAAGAAAATTAAAAATTTTTAAAGATAAAATTTGGTAGATAAAAAAAAAGTTTTTACTTTTGCACTCACATTTGAACGATATGGCAAATCATAAATCAGCATTAAAAAGAATTAGACAAAACGAAGTAAGAAGACTTCGTAACAGATACTACCACAAGACTGCTAGAACAGCAATGAAGGTGTTAAGAAATGAAGAAAACAAAGCTGCTGCTACAGAGCAATTGCCAAAAGTTATCGCTTTGTTGGATAAATTAGCTAAGAAAAATATTATCCACAAAAACAAAGCTGCTAACTTAAAAAGCAAATTAACTAAGCACGTTAACAAACTAGCTTAATAAGTATAGTTGGCCCGTTCGTCTATCGGTTAGGACCTCAGATTTTCATTCTGGTAAGAGGGGTTCGATTCCCCTACGGGCTACAAAATTTAATTACTACTCTAACCTGGTAATTAATAAGAGTTGATACTTATAAAAACAAAAAAACTAACATACTGGTAACAGTAGAAGATAGCTGGCCCGTTCGTCTATCGGTTAGGACCTCAGATTTTCATTCTGGTAAGAGGGGTTCGATTCCCCTACGGGCTACTTAAAAAGAGATTCAATTTTTTTGAATCTCTTTTTCTTTTTATACGATGAATTTTATCTTAATCAAAACTGTCAGAGTAAAAAAAATAACCTCCACCATTAAAGTAAAGGTTATATTAGATATTACATTCAAATCCCAACATTCAGAAAAATACTGAACCTTGATTTTGCTTCAATGTCACCTCCGGCAAGATTGGTATAAGCAGGAAGCATCACTTCACTGCCCAAACTGAATTTTTTGTAGGAGGCTTCAAAACCCAGTTTTCCGTACAAGGCGCTTCCGGCGGTTTTAGGCATTACTTCTCTAAACTGCCTGTTCCAGTCGTAGACTTCACCCTGCATTCCGAATTTTCCGGATAAAATACTGTTTTCGTTTTTCCAGATTCTGTAAAATCCTGTCGCTGCATAATTCCACTGGTTTCCGAAACGGTAATGCTTTTTGTTTTCTGTTTTTAAAGTATAATCTGTGTTCAGCAATACTGCCAGTTTATCTTTCTGAAATTTGTAATTCAAAACCATCTGATAGTCCCAGCTTCCCGTTCCCAGTTGAAAACTCGGATTTACGCCTGTAATTCCTTTTTCATCAAATCTTCCGATCGGAATTTTCACTCCGAAACCTCCGTTCAGCTGATGGGAAGAATCTTTGGAATCCAGTAGCTGATAAATTCCCATTACATTCGCATCCCCAATTCCTTCAATTTTGATATCTCCCTGTAATGTTTTTTTGGTGTGAAACTGAAACGGAATACTTGCATATACACTTACATTTCTAGCAACCGGAATTTTTCCCCAAAGCTGAACCGTATTGAAATACTGATCCTGTGTAAGATGATTGACAAATAAATTTTCTTTGGCTCTGTAATGCTGTGCAAAATATTTAACGCCGATAAACTGGGGATTCAATAAAGATTCAAAACCTGAAGAACCGTTTCCTGCGGCACAGCCACACGCATCACAATCATCAAATAGAATCGGATTAAATTCTTTTGGAATAAATAAACTGTCACGGATTTCTTTTGCCTGACTAAAAAAGCATCCGGCTAAACCTAATGTTAAAAATATCTTCTTCATGATTTATTATTCTGCAAATTTTGGATTCGTTATAAAATTTTTATCGCTTAACGTTTTCAGAAAAGTGATGATGTTCTGTTTCTCGAAAGACGTCATTGGAATTCCGACGTGTCCGTTTTGTTTCAGCAACGGATCGAGATTAGGCTGGTTTTCCACATTTTCAGAATAGAAATTCATGACTGCTTCTAAACTGTAAAATCTTCCGTCGTGCATGTACGGAGCGGTATATTCTATATTTCTGAGACTTGGAACCCGAAATTTCATATTATCATTCCAATCCAGCGTTACACGATATCTTCCTCTGTCGCCGAACTGCGGATTATAATACATTCCTGTATTCCTATAACTTTCATCGGTAAACAGTTCTCCTGAATGACAAGACGCACATTTATTCTGAAACAAAGCCATCCCCTGATTTTCTTCAGCCGTGAAAACGGCGTTTCCTTTTTTCATACGGTCGTACTTTGAATCGGCGGAAATCATGGTTGCCATAAATTGGGAAATAGCTTTAAGGATTTTTTCACCGGTGATATTTTCATCGCCGAATGCTGCTTTAAACATCTTCTTGTAATTCAAATCTGCATTTAATTTTCCTACGACTTCAGGAAGAGAACTGTCCATCTCAAAATCTGTGGTGATCGGAACCAAAGATCTTTCGTCCAGATTGTGCCCGACTCCGTCCCATGTATAATTTTTCAGAAAAGCCATATTCTGTATCGGCGGTGCATTTCGGATGCCTAATCTGTCATCAATTCCATGACTTACGGTATGACCGTGATGGGTAAAAGCATATTCCTGAATATGACAAAAACCGCATGCAATGGTATTGTTTCTGGATAATTTTCCTTCGTAAAAAAGTTTTTTCCCAAGCGCTACTCCATTCACCGTAACCGGATTTCCTGTAATATCGAAAGTGAGTTCCGGAAAGCCAGATGGTTTGTCAAGACGATAGGCTTCATCTTTTGGCAAAGGTTCAATAAGCTCATCGCTTGTGCAGGAAGTTAATGCAAAAGCAAGAAAGAACAGGAAAATCCAAAGAGAGCCGGATTGCCCTCTTTTGGATTGCTGAAAACAATTAATCATTGTGAACGTGGTCTACTTTAAACATTTTTGAAACATTGTTCGTCACATTCACCAGATACTGGTTCGATCCCATTGCCATGTCGTTGGAACTATCCAATGTTAAAGCAGTCTGTCCGCTGAGATATTGATTAAGATCTGCCAGAATATGAACAGAAGGAGTAATTTCATTTGAAACTCTTGCTGTTGTAGGAAAATCAAGGGTAATTTCACGATAAAGATCCGGTGTATTGTTGGCTGAGGTATTGCCCATGTTTCCGCAATGGTTCATAAATTCTGTTGCTGCCGAAGAAGTTCCGTATTTTCCTTCGAGTTTTGTGAAGATGTATCCTGCCGCCCACGACCAAGCCATTCCCGCGGTTTTTGCTTTCTGCCAGAAAATTCCCTGTCCGCTTTGTCCCAAAAGATAAGCCGACTGACTGATGCCTAAACCGATTCTTATTTTTTTGTAATTGTTTTGAGGAATCTCTTTCAGGTTAATGTAATTGATTCCGGCAACAGCTTCTGCCTGGTCTACAATAAAGGCTCCGTTATCCGGATCGTTGTAATGATACTCGAACTCACCTCCGTTTTCATCAATTAAAGTAATGTTGCTGATTATATATTTCAGGGTAGAAAACTGATGCTTTTGTCCGTTAACGGAAGTTTGGGTGGTTTGGTTCAAAACTACATCTCCAAGATTATTGAACCCGTTTTCGAATTTTAGCTGAAGGTTTCCGGGAGTGGAATCTGCTGTCTCATCGTCATCGCCGGTTCTGCATGATGAAAGGGTAAATAAAGTAAGGGCAATAAAGAATAGTGATAAAAATTTATAGATTTTCATTGTTGATTTTTTAGTGATAAATAGGTTGATATACTCCATCGCGATAGGGATGGAAGCGGTTATCCTTTTTTTGGATTCTGACGAATGGAAGAATCTAAAAAAAGATAGTAGCGGACAGCCTGACCCGTTCAGCGGGAAAAGCAAGGGATAGGGGATCGCCCAAAATGATAAAATAATGCACTAAAAAACCGGTGGTCTGAAAATAGGTTTTAAAAACAGAAAGGAATACGCCGTTTCGTACAGAAAATGGGCGTTTGAAAAGAATGCGTTTTCCGTTGTATGGATTTTGGTAATTTCAGGGAGAACGTATATATCAAGGAGTTTCTGTCCTGAATTTTTTGTTTTGTTTAAAGGCGAAGAATCGGTGTCATTGGTTTTTGCAATTTGTTTGCTTACGTAACATTTTCCGTTACAGTGAAGCTCCGGATTGCTTTTGTTGACACACAAAACTTCGGAGATATAATGATAATTTACAGCATATTCCACCAATGGCACCAGAGGTCTGAATACCACAAATAGTGTGAGAAATATGCTGCAAATTAAGTTCATTGAATTATTTTTTGCTGATGGCTTCTTCGTATCTTCTGCTGATTTCTTTCCAGTTCGTTACGTTCCAGATCGCGGTTAAATAATCTGCTCTTTTGTTCTGATATTTTAGATAATACGCATGTTCCCAAACATCGATCCCGAAAATAGGGGTTCCTTTTTCTTCTACCACATCCATTAAAGGGTTATCCTGATTAGGGGTAGATGAAACAAACAGTTTTCCGTTTTTGTCCACTGAAAGCCATGCCCATCCCGATCCGAAACGGTCTGCCCCCGCTTTTGCCATTTTTGCTTTAAAGGCATCCATACTTCCAAAGGCATCATTAATTGCTTTTGCCAGCTTTGCTGAAGGCTGTGTATTTTTTTCTGGAGTTAAAACGGTCCAGAACAGTTCATGGTTGTAGTGTCCTCCTGCATTATTTCTCACTGCAGCAGGTAATTTCGATGCATTCGACATAATCTCGAATAAAGTCTGTTTTTCCTGAGGCGTTCCCGCGATTGCCTTATTCAGGTTCGCAACATACGCTGCCGCATGCTTGGAATAATGGATTTCCATGGTCTGCGCATCGATATTTCCTTCCAACGCATTGTAGGCGTACGGAAGTGGAGACTGCTTAAACTGAGCCATCGCAAACTGCGCCGCAAATACTGCACTTAAGGCAGCTACTTTCATAATTTTCATACTTTTTATTTTATGGTTTATTTTAGTCGGGAGATGGGTATGGAAGCTTGAAGTTCTTTACATACTACATAAAACTTCCATCTTCTAACTTCCACCTTCCAAACCTTTTATTTCAACAATTTTTTAATATCTTCCATTAAAATTTCGCGGTCCGGATGGTATTTCCCATTCAGCTTCGGAGTTTTTCCTTCAGGATCTCCATAGTTTAATCCCGAATAATAGAGAATCGGCATATTGTCCTTATTATACCGGCAACGGATGTTTCCATCTTTATCCACAAGGGCGATCATTCCACTGTGGTTCAGGCTTTCACTTTCATCTTCCTTATCTCCGACATAAATATTGAACTGATCAGCAATTTTACCGATATAATCCCTGTTACCCGTCAGAAAATGCCAGTTTGGAGATTTTACTCCGATTCTTTCGGCATGTTCTTTCAAAGTCTGAGGGGTATCATTCTCCGGATCAATACTGATGGAAATAATTCCGAAATCCGGACTATTGATTTCATCTTCGATGGCTCTCATATTGGTATTCATTACCGGGCAGATTGTAGGACATCTGCTGAAGAAAAACTCCACCAGATATACTTTTCCCAACATATCTTTATCGGTGATTTTTTTATTGTTCTGATCGGTAAGTTCGAATTGAGGGACTTTCATTACCGTATAGAGATTTTTTTTGAAATAGGCCATTCCGACACCGATTCCTAAGAAAAGCAAAGCAATAACTGCAATCGGAATAATTACTTTATTTTTGGAGTTATTGGTCTTTTTATTTTTGGACATATTTCTCCGGATTTTTTTTGAATTCGTCTTTACAGTAGGCACTGCAAAAACCGTACGTTTTATTTTTATAGACTGCAGTATCTTTCATATCTGCTTCTGTGGGCATATTGCAGATCGGGTCTACTGCATTGGCAAACTTCACCGGTTGCGAATTGGATTTTACTGCTGTTTTTGCCTTTTTATGTTTTACTTTAGGCGTTTCCTGGGCACATGCCATTAATGAAACAGACAATAATGCTGTTAAAATAACTTTTGATTTCATTTTTATTTAAATTGAAATTAATAATGTTTGAATGGATTGATTTTTTAACTAGACTTACTAATGAATTCCTTGCTTATCCTTAATTAATCATAATGTCTTCTAACGCAAAGATCACAAAGATTTTTTTATAAACTTACTGTTTTTAAGTTCGCAAAGGCGTTTCACTTAACAAAGAGCCCAAAGATTTTTATGACGACAATTACGGATAACTACAATGAATCTAATTTAATGCTAAGCTCGCAAGTTTTTTGTAAACTTAATGTTTACGGGTTCGCAAGGGTACTTCGACAGGCTCAGCATAAACTAAGCACTCAGCAATTATTGAAGCTAAGTTTATTTCAACATCAAAATTCAACTAAAGAATTAGCTGAAAATAATATTAAGCTAAAGGAGGATGGAATATTCTGGAAAAATATTCTGAAGTATGGAAATTGATATAGCTCGAATCTGATTTTTTGTTTGAAACATTAAACTGATTGTTCATCGAAAAGGAAAGAATTTCATGGGAGATAAAAACATCAATTCCTGAAATTTTTGCCGTCTGATTGGTAGTGGACTGTTTTTCTGTTTTTGCCAGCTCTTTAGAAACGTAGCATTTCCCTTTACAGGTTGATTGAGGTATATTTCTGTTTTCACAAAGATTTTTTACGATATAATCATAGTTAACCGCATAATTAATCAATGGCAAAACGGGACGTAATGCAATTGTGAAAATGATAAATATGGAAATAAGAAACTTCAATTTCGTTTATTATCACAAATATACTACTGAAATTTTGTTTTAAGGCAGATTATGATGAAAGTCAGCTTCAGCAATTATTTCATAAATGATTTATTTCCCACGGCTTTCTCAGATCACACAGCTTTAAATAAACAAATAACTTAAAGCATTAAAAATCTGCGGCAGTTTTTACATTTCTCAACCACGGATTGCACAGACTTTCACAGATGAATAAAATTATTTTATTATAAACTAAAAAGAATCTGCGAAATCTGTGGGAGAAAAAATAAATTCTGGCTAAAGCCAAATTGAAAAAATTATCCTTGCAAACGGGCTAAAGCCCGTTCCTATTGATGACTAAACCTATTTTGATAATATAGGCGCAATACAATAAACTTCTCATCTTAGTTCCCTCTTCCAGCTTATTAAAACTTCATCCGTTGAATTCTTACCGCATTTAAAATGGCAAGTAACGCCACTCCGACATCTGCGAAAACCGCTTCCCACATCGTTGCCAGACCTCCCGCGCCCAGAATAAGGACAGATGCTTTAATAGTAAAAGCCAACGTGATATTCTGCCAGACAATTTTTCTTGTTTGCTTTCCGATATTGATCGCCATAGGTATTTTGCCTGGCATATCATCCTGAATCACCACATCGGCCGTTTCGATTGTGGCATCGCTTCCCAGTCCGCCCATAGCGATCCCTACATCACTGAGTGCTACAACAGGAGCATCATTCACCCCATCACCAACAAAGGCAACGGATTCCTTTCCTGCTTTTATCTCTTTTACTTTATTAACCTTATCTTCCGGAAGAAGATCGCCACAAGCGTTCGGAATCCCCAATTGGGCAGCAACATGTTTTACAACAGAAGCTTTATCTCCGCTGAGCATAGTTGTTTTTACATGTAATGCTTTTAACCTGTTGATGGCTGATTGGGCATCGGATTTTACAGCATCGGCAATAGTAAAATATCCGGCAAATTTTTTATCATAAGCCACGGCAATCAAGGTATAAATAATGTTTTCGGAGTCGACATCATACTTTATACCGAATTGATCCAGCAGCTTGAGATTGCCTACCAATAATTCTTTATTATCAACTAAAGCTTTAAGTCCTTGCCCAGGAATTTCCTCTACACTTTCAAACTGAATGGAATGATCAATTTCTCCGGCAAATTCATGAATGGCCGTTGCTACAGGATGTGAACTCTTACTTTCCAAAGCATTAACAAGTTTTACAATTTCATCTTTATTAAATTCATTATTAAAGTGAATTTCCTGAACTTTAAAAACACCTTCTGTTAACGTTCCGGTTTTATCCATTACCACATGCTGAATATTAGCCAAAACATCTAAGAAATTACTTCCTTTGAATAAAATCCCATTTCTGCTTCCGGCACCAATTCCTCCGAAATATCCCAACGGAATGGAAATCACCAAAGCACATGGGCAGGAAATTACCAGGAATACTAATGCCCGGTACAGCCAGTCTCTGAACTGGTAGTTTTCAGCAAAGAAATAGGGCAAAAATGTAATTCCAATGGCAAGAAATACCACAATCGGAGTGTAAATCTTAGCAAATTTCCTGATGAATAATTCCGTAGGTGCTTTTTGAGCAGTTGCATTCTGAACGAGTTCTAAAATTTTGCTCAGTTTACTGTCCTGGTAAGCCGTTGTCACTTTTACTTCACTCACCGTATTTAAATTTATCATTCCTGCTAATACGGTTTCTCCTTTTGTTTTTGTATCAGGCTTGCTTTCTCCGGTTAGCGCAGAGGTATTGAAAGAAGCGGTTTCGGAAAGCAATTCTCCGTCTAATGCGAGTTTTTCCCCGGATTTCAGCTGAATTATTTCGCCGATATTTACTTTTTCTGCTTTCACGGCCTGAGGTTTTCCTTCTTTTAAAACCGTCACCTCATCGGGACGCTGGTCGAGCAAATATTTGATATTACTTTTGGCCCTCGTCACGGCCATTGCCTGGAATACTTCACCAACAGAATAGAAGAGCATTACTGCAACACCTTCGGGATATTCGCCAATAGCAAAAGCCCCTACAGTTGCGATTCCCATTAGAAAGAATTCCGAGAATACGTCTCCGCTTTTTATACTTTCAAAAGCTTCTTTTAAAACAGGTAACCCAACCGGAATATACGCAGCTAAATACCAAATGAAACGGATACTTCCTGTAAACCATTCCGGCTTTATCAGATGATCTAAAGCAATTCCCACTACTAATATCGTGAAAGAAAACATTGCCGGAAGGAACATTCTCAATACTGATTTATTTTCAGTATCGTGGGAATGTTCGTGGTCGTGATCATGACCTTTATGTTCGTGTTTGTGTTTGTGTTCCTGCTTTGGTTTTGTACTGCAACATTCTTCCATAATTCTTCAATTTTTATTCAAATGTACAGACAAAATACGTGCAATACTATTGCAAACTTTCCAGGCAGCTTTCGCAGATTCCTTTAGCAAAAAGTCTTATTTCGTCAATTCTGAAGTCGGATTTAATATTTTCGGGGAAAGAAATATCTTCCCTACAGGTAGTCTGCTTACAGATCTTACAGTAAAAGTGGAGATGCCAGTCTTTGTGGGTATTTTCGTTACAGCCATCGTGACAGAGTTTGTATCTGGTAGTCGTGTTTTCCTGAATGCTGTGAACAATTCCTTTTTCTTCGAATGTTTTTAAAGTACGGTAAATGGTGGTACGGTCTGCATTTTCAAAATGATTTTCGATTTCTGATAATGACAAAGCAGCCTCCTGGGAACTCAGAAAATCATACACCAAAATCCTCATGCTGGTGGGCTTTGTGTTTTTATCTATTAATTTATGTTCGATATCTTTTTTCATAGTCGCTTTGAAGATTGCTTTTTCAAAGTTAAAGGTTTTAAAATAGATGAACTGACAGTTCAAATAGCTTCTTCGAAGTTTGTAGTGTATATTTTATTAAAAATTAATCCAATCCACTACATTATAATGAAAAACCATTAATTTTATACCATGAAAGTTTTAATTGTAAACGGTCCAAACCTTAATCTTCTGGGAACCCGCGAACCGGAAATTTACGGAACTACTTCCATGGAAGATTATTTGGAGAATTTGGAGTCCGAATTTCCTTCCCATGAAATACAATATTATCAATCCAATATTGAAGGAGAAATTATCAACAGACTTCAGGAAGATGATTTTGATGCTTTGGTAATTAATCCGGGAGCATTTACGCACTATTCTTATGCTATTGCTGATTGCTTGAAAAATATTCAGAAGCCGAAGATAGAGGTTCATATCAGTAATATTTATAAACGAGAAGAATTTCGGCAAAAGTCTGTAACGGCAGCAAATACGGATGCAGTAATATCAGGATTTGGGATGGATGGATATCGATTGGCTATTTTAAGTTTAAAATAAATTTGAAAACCTGCTAAGATGCTTCGACAGGCTCAGCATGACAGACTCTAATACCAAATATTTTATTTAATAGGAGTTTTAACGCGAAGTATTTACAAATAAAAAATCCTCATCAAACGATGAGGATTTTCACATTTATTTAATTGTCTGTGTCTGCAGTTGAGGCCCTGAAGCGACTAATTTCTTAGCTTCTTCAGAATTGCAGTATTGTTCAAAGTTTTTGATGTATTTTGCTGCAAGATCTTTTGCTTTTTCTTCCCATTCTTCAACATTGCTGTAGGTATCTCTCGGATCAAGGATGCCTTCAGAAACATTAGGGAGTGATGTAGGAACTTCAAGATTCATAATTGGAATTCTTGTTTTCGGAGCATTTTCTATAGATCCGTCGATAATGGCATCAATAATTGCTCTTGTATCTTTTAAAGAAATTCTTTTTCCGGTTCCGTTCCATCCTGTATTTACAAGATAAGCTTTAGCACCGTGCTCTTTCATTTTCCCGATCAGCGTTTTAGAGTACATGGTCGGATGTAATGTTAGGAATGCTTCTCCAAATGCCGGTGAGAAAGATGGTTCAGGTTCTGTAATTCCTCTTTCTGTTCCTGCTAATTTTGAAGTATATCCGCAAAGGAAATGGTATTGTGCCTGATCTTCATCCAAAACAGAAACCGGAGGCAATACTCCGAAAGCATCTGCGGAAAGATAGACGATTTTTTTCGCATGTCCCGCTTTTGAAGGCAATACAATCTTATTAATATGATAAATAGGATACGATACTCTCGTGTTTTCCGTGATGGAATTATCTTTATAGTCGGAAATTCCGTTGTTCACCACTACGTTTTCCAGAAGAGCATCTCTTCTGATTGCTCCGAAAATATCCGGTTCTTTTTCTGCTGAAAGGTCGATCACTTTTGCATAACACCCTCCTTCATAGTTGAAAACGCCATTGTTGTCCCAACCGTGCTCATCATCACCGATCAGGTATCTTTTCGGATCTGCAGACAAAGTAGTTTTTCCTGTACCTGAAAGTCCGAAGAAAAGTGCAACATCACCTTCTTCTCCTACATTTGCAGAACAGTGCATAGAAGCCATTCCTTTTAACGGAAGGTAATAATTCATCATGGCAAACATTCCTTTTTTCATCTCTCCTCCATACCATGTCCCTCCAATGATCTGAAGTTTTTCGGTAAGGTTAAACATGATAAAGTTTTCAGAATGTAATCCCTGCTCTTCCCAGTTCGGGTTTGTCGTTTTAGATCCGTTGATTACTGTGAAATCCGGTTCGCCGAAGTTCTCTAATTCATAATGAGAAGGACGGATGAACATATTCGTAACGAAATGAGCCTGCCATGCTACTTCTACAATGAATCTCACTTTAAGTCTGGTATCTGCATTCGTTCCGCAAAAAGCATCTACAACATAGATTTTTTTTGAAGTCGAAAGCTGATCCAGAACAAGCTCTTTACAAGATTGGAAAATTTCCGGTGATGTCGGCAGGTTTACTTTACCGTCCCAAAAAATCGTATCTCTCGTAACATCATCCTGAACAATATATCTGTCTTTAGGTGAACGACCTGTGAAAATTCCTGTTTTTACTGATACTGCACCAGATTCCGTAAGCTCAGCTTTTTCAAAGCCCTGATTTTCAGGAGAAACTTCAGCCTGATATAATTCTTCATACGAAGGATTATAAACGACTTCATAGTTTCCTTTAATCCCTAATTTTTCTAAATCCTGGATGATTTTAGCGTTTTTCATTTTACTTATATTTTCTATTTCTTTTTTGGAGTTAACAAAATTAATATTAATTAATTGTTAAAAGTGGTTTAAATATAATGATATAAGTCAGAATGGCAAATAAAAAAACAACTTTATAACCTACTGATTACGAGCTAATTATTTCCGACCATTCAAAAATAGTGTTAAAATCTTTTCCCCAAAAATAGTCCTTAAAGCCGTCAAATTTTGAGCTCATGATAAAATCTCCGCCCCATGCACCCAAACTTTTAACAAAAACAGGGCAATCTTCGAAAAAACGGGCTTTAACTGTAGGAATTTCAAGAAAATCTGCTATTTTTTGCTCATGAATCAACATTAAGTCGGAAAAATTTTCCAATTCTCTGCATAACAAAATATTTCTTGTAATATCCGAAAATTCGTCAACGAGTTTTTGGGACTTATTTTTTGACTTGTATAAATTGATTCCTTCCCGGCTGTTCTGCTTCTGATTCAGATGGATAAAAATAAGATCATTTTTGAATGAAGGATTGAAATCTATCTTTTCATATTTTATCTCGGGTTTGCTCTGATAAAGCACTGCAGATTTCTCTTTTGCCACCGCGATATCATAACCGCTTCCGCCGAGACTTATCGTATTCAGATAAAAAGGATCAATGGCTGCCCATTCGGCAAGATTGTTCATTAAAGTAGAACTGCTTCCTAATCCATAGTCTGCAGGAAACTGAAGATTGGTCGTAAGGTAATAGGTAAAATTGCTTTTAAATTTAGTCTGTGAAAGCGCCTGAACGTTTTTTAAGGTTTTTAAGATGAATTCAGCACTTTGGGGGATATTGGTTTCTACAATCTGCCAGTTTTGATAATCGATGACAGCTTTTAACCAAAATTTATTTTGATGATAAGCTTCCCAATAGATAAGGGATCTTTGGTCGTTTTCTTCTTTAAAAGAAAACTCTTGTCCCAGCCTGGTTGGTACCGCTAAGACAAGAGCTCCGTCCATTGCGAAATATTCTGAAGTAAGCATCAGCTTTCCCGGTGAAAATATCTCGCCCATGATTGTATTGTTTATTTAGATTGCAGATGCCACGTCAACAGAACCGTCAATTTTCTTGATCAGTCCCTGTAACGTTCTTCCCGGTCCTACTTCTACAAAGTTATTGGCACCGTCTTTAATCATATTCTGAACCGACTGCGTCCATTTTACAGGACCTGTAAGCTGCGCAATCAGGTTTTTCTTAATTTCATCGGGATCAGAAACTGCCGTTGTGGTAATATTCTGATACACAGGAATTGTTGCTTTTCTGAATTTTGTCTGCTCAATCGCTGCTGCGAGTCTCTCTTGTGCAGGCCGCATCAACGGAGAGTGAAACGCACCATTTACAGGTAATAATAAGGCTCTTTTTGCTCCTGCTTCTTTTAATTGTACACAAGCTTCTTCAACAGCTGCTGTTTCACCTGAGATCACCAATTGCCCCGGACAATTGTAGTTAGCAGGAACAACGATTCCACTGATTTTGGAACAGATCTCTTCTACTTTGGCATCTTCCAGCCCAAGTATTGCGGCCATTGAGCTTGGGTTGGCATCACAAGCTGCCTGCATTGCCTTTGCTCTTTCAGAAACCAACTTCAATCCGTCATCAAAAGATAACACGCCGTTGGCAACTAACGCCGAAAATTCTCCTAAAGAGTGCCCTGCTACCATTTCTGCTCCGAGCCCGTTTACTGCTTTCAGGGCAGCAACCGAATGTATAAAAATTGAAGGTTGGGTAACTTCGGTTTTTTTAAGATCATCATCCGTTCCGCTGAACATGATAGAAAGGATATCGAATCCTAAAATTTCGTTGGCAGATTCCATCAGATCTTTGATGTCTTTTCTAGAATCATACAATTCTTTTCCCATCCCTACGAACTGAGAACCCTGCCCAGGAAACACAAGTGCTTTCATGTATTAATTTAAAATATTTTTGCAAATATAAATATAATGTTAATAATATTCTTTAGAAGTTAATCAGATGTTACGGAACCAGTCTGATTACCCGATAGCCCGTATTGACGTAGGCTCCGTTTGCTTTTGCTTTTACAAACTCAAATTTCGTTGCCAGCTGGGTCTGAACTTTATTCATTTGTTTAAAAATCTCTCCTTTTTTGTTTTCACGGGTAAGCATATCGTTTACTACATCAAAACCGATAATCGCATATTTTGGAGGTGTTTTACAGTATTTACTTTTATAAGCAGCAAGAATTTCTTTTTCAAAATTTCCGTCTGTATTGATTTTTCTGTCCATCAGATACACCAGGTTTGCCAAAGCAAGATCATCCACTTTTTTCTCAAAAGCCGGAACATAATGCATGCTGAATGCTTTTACGCCCTGAACTTCTTTAGACAATGCGATCACCTTATTGGCAAAAGCTTCACCGGTTGCATCGTTATCACTTGCAAGAATCGCAATGACAGGAGCCGATTGCCCGGTCATCATATTCTGGTCAAGCTGGAGATCTGAAGCCGAATTAACAATTGTCACGTTTGGATTTTTCAAGATTTTCTCAAGACCTGCCTTGATGTAGTTGGCGTTTTCTTTTTTAGCGTCAGCAAGAATATATATTTTCTGGTCAGAATATGCCGCTTTTACTTCTTCTACAATTTTATCCGCATAGGTCTGATCGTTTGTTTCAACGATAATGAGACTGCTGTAATTATAGAGTTCCGGAGAGTTAGCAAAAGGAGCTACAACGGGGATTTTCTGATTTTTTGTAAAATCCAGAACGTCTACCACATTCGATTTGAAGAATGGCCCGATGATAAGGTCGGTATTATCCGGATTTATCTGTGTTAAAGAGTTTCGGAAAGAAGCCTCATTTCCGGAATCAACAATTTTGATGTCTAATTTTTGTCCGTTTCTCGCATTCCTTTCAATGGCTAGTTTTGCTCCCGTAAGGAAATCAAGAGCCATTGTTCTGTATTGTGTTTCACCCGTACTGTACCCGAAAGGCAGCATTACTACAACACTCAGTGCATCGCCGTTTTTCTTTACATAGGCAGGATCAAGCTTTTTGATCTTTAAAACCATTCCGGCTTTTAACCCTCTGGATAATTCCGGGTTTAATGCAATTAGTTCATCAATAGAGATTCCGAATTTATTGACAATGGAAAATACGGTGTCTCCCTGCTGAACAGTGTATGTAACATAATCGTCAGCAGCGACAGCATTGCTGCTTTTAGAAGAGTTTTCGTTTCCGGAATCTACTTTTGCTTTTGAATTTTTGGTTTCTTCAAAAACATCTGCACCGGATGCATTTTCGTTTCCGGATTTCTTCACTGAAATTTTATCGCCGGGTTTTAGCCCTCTATCTTCAAGTCCTGGATTTAAAGCGAAAAGTTCTTCTCTGGTAAGATTGAACTGTTTTGAAATTTTATAGTAGTTATCTTTCTGCTGGACAATATATTCTCCTTCTGAAACCGTAACAGCAGAGGTGTCTACGATCTTTTCTTCAGGTTTTACTGTTGAAACGGCAGCTTGTTGCCCGGCTCCATATTTTTTTATGCTTTCAAGAGGCAGGGTAATTTCATCACCGATCTTCATGTGAGATTCGAGGTCAGGATTGAGTTTTCTGAGATCAGTTTCTGAAATCCTGTACTGCTTCGTAATTCCGTAAATGGTCTGTTTCGGCTGAAGTACAATTTTACCCAACTGTGCATTCCCTGCAGGTTTTGTGGAAACAGCCGCTTTAGCCGACGTTCCCGCTTTATCATTTTTTACGGTTAAAACTTCCCCGATTGCCAGCTTTCCATCTTTTACGGATGGGTTAAGCTTCAGCAGTTCATCTACAGTAAGCCCATATTTTTTAGCAATATTATAAGGAGTATCGCCTTTTACAACGGTGTGCGATTTCTGAGCAGACACCCCCAAAACCATACATAAACTGGACAGAATAAAAAACCTCTTTATCATATTGGATCATTATATTTACAAAAATACTTCTTTAAAATTAAATGGCAAGAATTATTAATTTTGACTCGTCAATTTGCATTTCTTCTAAACAAGTCTCAAGCCATGCAGTACCATGATCTGCAAAAAAAACACTGAAATTGTACACTCTTTCCTGCCAGTTCTTGGATGGATGTACCTCCAAAAATAGATTTTCAAGTCTTTCGAGCAGTTCTTTCTGCTTAATTTTTTCGGCGTGAAGTAATCTTTTTTTGAATCTTTCAAAAGATTTCATCTGCCGCACTTCTTCTGCCTTCACCATATTTCCGAAAGATTTCTCAGTAGTTTCGGAGACTCTTTTTAATTCTGAAAACTGCTGCTGCAGGATGTTTTCTTTTTCCTCAAGCAACTGCAGAATTTCATGATTGTCCAAGATCTTATTATTGGTAATAGCTGTGAAGTTCTTAAAGAAATCTTCAATATTTAACTGCAGTTTTTCAATTTTACCTAAAGTCTTTTTGTTTAGAAACAACATTGAGTTTCTTGGAATCAGAATCGGGAAAGGTAGTTTTATTTTCGTGAAATAATCCTTCAGTTCCAGCCAGTACATTATTTCGGCGTTCCCACCAATATAGGCGAGATTAGGCAATATCGTCTCCTGATATACGGGGCGCATCAATGCATTCGGACTGAATTTCTCAGGGTGATTTTCCAGCTCCTGCAGAATTTCATCTTGTGTGAACTGTATGTTTTTGTCAACAATTACATATTTTTTCCCGTTAAAATCAATCCGGTCTCTGGTTTCCGTGAGGTAAAAAAGATTGATTTCCCGTGGGTTTACCTGTACTTTTCCGTACTTATCCGTTAAAAGATTTACTTTTTCTTTTGAAGTTTCAAACAAACTAAAATTCAGAAGTTCATCCGTGAACGTCTGTTTCATTTGCGTTTTCAGCTCCTTTGAATCCCCGTCAAGAATCAGGAGACCAAAGTCTGAAAACAGGCGATTGACCAATATCTGAATGGCCTGCGTTAAAGTATTGCCCGCTTTGTAGGCTTCTTTCAGCATTAAAATCAATTCGGTGCCGAAAACAAAGTCTTTAAATTCTTTTTCGAATTCTGAAATGAAAAATGTATCACTCACAGGAATTCTTCCCACTGCTCCACCAGACTTTTCATTGATTTCGTAATAATTATTCTCTGTTTTAAAATGATTGATTTCGGCAAAGTCATGATCTTCCGACGCCATCCAATATACCGGAACAAAATTGAATTCCGGGAAGTTATCTTTTAAATAAGAACATGTTTTGATGGTCTGCAGGATTTTATAGACAAAGAAAACCGGTCCAGAGAAAAGATTCAACTGATGTCCTGTCGTGATTGTGAATGTATTTTCGAGCTTTATATCCTGTAAGTTCTGCTTTTGCTTTACTGAAAGCATGAGATCCGAAAGCTGATTTTCCAATACAGCCGCAAGACTTGCTCTTTGCTGTTTTGTAAAAGTGTTTTGCTTTTCGTCTATTTTATTTTTAAAGTGATCTAAAGAAAAGGTATTTTCTTCGAAACCTTCAATTTTCTGATTTAAAAAATCTTTTACCAATTGAGGTATACTGTCTATATCCTGAAAAGATATTTTATTAATTGTTTTCAACCTGTTATAATTTTAGTTGAACAAATACCATACAATCCCGATGTTCAGTCTAAAGTCATAGACCGGATAACTTGGGAATGCATACGCTTTATTGTGAGAAATAACGGTACCTATCTGCTGGCCTTCAATAAAGAAGAACATTTTTTTGACTTTCATATTAAAGTAAATATCAGCAATCGGCTGGCCGCCAATTGAGAAAGAATCTGCACCCGGCAGAATGTATTCGTTAAGAATAGGGAAATATTGTCTTGATGCAAATTTTGAGAAATAGTACACTTTTATACCGGCCTGTATTTCGGCAGCATTTTTAAACGCTTTTGACTGGTAAAAGAAATTCGCCCGTCCGATAAATCCCGGTAACGGCAGAAGGTCTTTGTTTGTCAGCACGTTCTGGAACTGCAATCTTGTATTTAAATGGAAATTCCTATAACTGAATGTAGCATCACCCCCGATCTGGGAGATATTCACTGAACTTTCGCTTTGTTTCGGCATCGCCGCTACATCAAAATAGGTATAATTTTCAATTCTGAAATAATTGGCAAACAATTCGGTTTTGAACCATTTAAGGTTAAGACTTCCTCCTGCTTCCATTACCGTCTGGTTCTTTGCGTTCTGAAAGTAGTAGTTGTAATTGTTGTAAATTGAAGTATTCAGAAGATAATTAAATGACGGATAGGCAGTCTGAAAATTCAATTTTGTATTGACAAAATAGTCTTTTACTGGTTCAAATTTCAGATTATTCGCCGTTCTAAGGTAACTTCCGAACTGGCTTCCGTTTGAGAATTCCAAAAATGAATTAAGCTGAAACTTGTTGAATAATTTAATCTGAAGATTACCTACTGCTCCTATTCTGTTTTCTTTAATCTCCGCAGGGATTTCAACCAATGGTAAAATGACCTGACTGGATCCTAATTTCAGCATCTGATATCGGACTCCGGCATCAAGTTTAAACTTTTCATTATCCCAAACCAGACTGACGGTGTTGCTAAAATTGTCTGAGTATTTTTTTGAAGATAAAGGCCCGTCTGGTACAAGCTGTTGTGGGGCTTCATACCAAAATGCTTCCGGCGTGTTCTGGGTATAATAATATTTATTTCCCTGATGAGAAATGGTGTGTCTTATTTTAAAAGGGATCTTTTCTGAATTGAATGGCGCAAACTGATGCGTCAGGTAATACCTCCGATACGAAAACTGAGAGCTTGATGCTGCGAGATTGACCTGCATATTTTGTCTGTTCCTGGAATCGCTGTTTCCGTTTTGGAAAAGGCTGTCTACCGCAATTCCACCGTTTTCCTGGTTGTTCACATTCTGATGGAGATAGTGGGCAAATAATTCATAGTTTCCGCTTTTGGAAACGTAATGCCCTGAAAATAAGGTATTGTTATTGGAGGCTAAGGAGTTCCTGTACATTCCCTGAGATCTTAATCCGCTGTATTCCAAAGAAAAGTTGAATCTCTTCCCGATATTCTGGGTATATGAAGATCTAAGTGCCGCCCCATTTTTCATAGCATTATGATAAATGAATGTTGCGGTTGGAGTCTTTACATCATAATAATGAATATCATTAACACTAAGTATACCATACGATTTATTGGTGGGCAACAGTTCCAGGTTCTGTTCGGGATTGAGTTCATAAGAAAGAGGATTAAATCCTGCCCCGATGTTTGCCACCTGAACTCTTCCAAAGTTATCCCTGTTGTTGTATTGTGAAAAAATATAGGTTTTATCAAAAGTCATTACGGTGTCAAATACTTTCTTCTCCGCAAATTGTGTCTGATATAAATAATCGTTAATCGTTGGTTTAAATATTCTCAAGGAATCTTTCTTTCCAGAATCAATGACCAAAGTATCTTCTCCTTTCTTAGGAAGCTGATTTAAATCGGTCTTGTTTCTGACCTGAGCATTTACCGTAAGGCTTAAGAAGAGTATTATTGAAAGTATATACTTCATGTGTCGATTTTTATACAAAAATGCAAGTGCAAATTTTGTAAGGCAAAAATAAGAAATAATGGGGAATAAAAAACCCCGCACGAATGTACGGAGTTAATAAATAATTAGTTTGAATATATCTTAGTATCCAGGATTTTGTTGACAATTTGGGTTAGCTGCTGTTTCATCTAAAGGAATTGGTAAGGTATACCTATAATCACCATTAGGTAAATTCGTAACTGTAACAATATCATCAGTAGCGTTTCTATCCATGGTTACTCCAGCTTTTGCAGCAAGACGCTTAAGATCAATATAACGATGCCCTTCCAATGCTAATTCTGCTCTACGTTCTTTTAAAATATCTGCATAAGCAACTTGAGCACTTGTATAGACAGGTGTTGTTGCCAGACCCAAATAATTCCTTGCAACTCTAACTTGCTGAATTAGAGATTGTGCAACAGACAAATTATTAGCAGACACTTCTGCTTCCGCTAAAATGAAATACATTTCGGATAGTCTGAATAATTTTAAATCGTTTCGAGTAGCAGCACTTGTTTTTCCCGGATATTTATCAATTATCAACTTATCTGTATTAATTGGGGCAGTACTTGTAGCATAATTTAGGTCAACAATTGATGTAGGGTCTACATAAGCATATCTTCTAATATCACCTTGTACATTTATTAAATTGAATAAATTTCTGCCAAGAAACCACATTGGTACTCCAGAAACAGTCGATGTATTTGTATTCCACCTTGTGCCAATACTACTTCCATTACCAGTTGCCAATCTATTTAAAGAAAATATGATTTCTCCTCTAGAAGAATCATTCCATAGATTTCTGTAAGGATTAAATGAGGATGCAATTCCATAGAAAGCAGAGTTCCATGCTGAAGTCTGATTAACTGGTAAAGTAGCTGGCGGCGTTGGATTAGTAAATACCCCAGAAGTACCTCCTGTAATCGGAGTCGCTACCGTTAATGTTAATCCTGAATTTGAAATTACATCTTGAGCATATTGTTTAGCCAAAGTATAATTCCCTCTATACGCATTGAACCTTGCCGAAAGAGCATTTACAAAACCTTTATCTACATAGAATCTAGCAGCTGCATTTGTCGGTAAAGAATAAGCTAAAATACCTCTTGCATAATCCAGATCAGCATTAATGAAATCATACACTTCCTGATTTGTTGATCTGGGCAATTGTGCATCCGTATCCGGGATATCTTTCACTAATATAACACCTAAAGCATTTGGATTAGTCATATCTGTGGAAAAAAGTGATTCTAATTGAACATAAGAATATGCTCTTATAGCTCTTGCTTGTGCAATAATACTGTTATATTGTGCAGTCTCTGATGAAGAAGGGGTAATTTTACTAGCCCCTTCAAGAAGTCTATTTACTCTATTGATAACCCTATAATGCGTTAACCAAATTCCAGAAACAAGACCTTCTGAATTATTCAAAAAATAACGATGTAACTGAAACTCTTGTCCTCCGCTGCCACTTCCAGGCTTAACTTCATCAGAAATTACCGCGCCAACATAAATTTCATTATTGGTATCTAAAGTTCCATACACAGAACCCACTAAAAAATCATTCAAATTTGAAACACTGGTAAATATTGCATTATCATCAATAAAACCTGGCTGATCTATATCTACTGCATCATTACAACTATTGGAAACAATGCTCACAGCTAAAAGTGAATATACTACAATTACGCTTTTAAATATCTTTTTCATGTTTTATTCTATTTTAAAAATCAATATTAGCCCCTACTGATACAGTCTTTGGGTTTGGATAAACATTCAACGAATATGAGGTTATAGGCTCTGGATCAAAACCTTTCCAACTAGACCAGGTATAAATATTTTCTGCTTGAACAAACAATTTAATTGATCTAACTGGTAAATTTCCTAACTGGCTTTTTGTAAAATTATATCCAAGCGAAATATTCTTTAGCCTAATAAAATCTGATTTGAATAAGAATCTATCTGAAGAACCTTCTAATCCAGCATTATTTGCATTTAAAGAAGGAAGGTTGGCCCCAGTATTTGTAGGTGTCCAGGAATTTAATAAATCTGCTGATACATTAATGTTATTACCAGCGTAGAAAGGATCCATTACCCAAGAGTACAAGTTATCATAGATATAACCACCTTGTTGGAAAGAAAATAAAGTATCTAGAAAAAATCCTTTATAATCAACATTAAATCCAAAACCTCCTGTGAATTTGGGATTCGATGACTTTCCTGTTAATCTTCTGTCATTAGCTGTTGGAGATTTGGTTACATTTCCATTTATGTCCAAAAATAATTGTTCTCCATCAGCAGGATCAACACCTAAATAAGGATACAATTGAAATTGGCTTGCCGGACCACCTATTGCATCTACTACATCACCAGTTAAATTCTCCTTATCCATTGATACAATTTTATTAGAATTGTATGCTGCATTAGCAAAAACAGATAATTTAAAATTCTCGTTTCTAATCGCATTATATCTTAAGAGTGCTTCAATTCCCTTATTATCTAAAATACCATTATTACCATTAATAGTATAAACACTAGTTACACCAGAAACATTGATATTATTGAATAATCTTGATGTTCTTTTTTGATAATAGTCTACACTTCCCGTTAAAACACCTTTATAATTAAAGTCTAAACCAATATTGGATTGCTTTACCTCTTCCCATCTTAAAGCAGTATTACCTAAATTACCTAATCCATATCCTGGTAAATTTTGGTAACCTGTATTACTACCATACTGATCTAGGTATGCAGTTGGTAATAAAATCAAAGGATTAACATTATTTGCCGGTGCAGTTAAGTTTTGGTTGCCGGATGTACCTAATGAAGCCCTTAATTTTAACATTTCAAAACCAGAACCTTCCATAAAAGCTTCTTTATCGATATTCCATCTAAGTCCTACTGACCAAAATGTTTCCCACTTATTTGCAGGAGCAAATCTGTATGAGCCATCTCTTCTTACTACCGCATCCAAACCATATTTATTCTGATAGTCATATTCTAAAGTAGCAAAATAACCTAATGTTCCTGCCTTAACCTTTTGGGCTGTCGCTGAAGGTCTGTATATATTTGGAGTAGCTGGGTTAAATGGAACATATCCAGTACCTGCGCCAAAGGCCCAGTTAAGAGGGTTTAATCCATTTTGCTGTTGGGTATTATTTGCCCAGTGTATCTTATTATAATCCAAGTAAGCTGAGACAGTAACATTATGGTCTCCAAACTCTTTATTAAAAGTAACATTGGTTACAGAGTTGAAAGTTAAATCTTTTGTTGTATTAAATTGCTCAAAACCACCATATTGAGCACTTTGTCCAGCAGCTACAGCGAGAGAAAGATATCCATTTGCTGCCCTGGCAAAAATCCTTTCATATTCTTTGTAATCAATTCCTGTCCTATTACCAATAGTTAAATAATCTGTAACTTTATAACTTGCATTAGCATTAGCAGCTATGCTAATTTCCGTGAATTGATTTCTTATACCTCCATTGATAATGTCTTGAAGGATCCATGGCCGATTTCCTGCGGTATCAGTGCCAATGGCATTAAACAAATCCCTTCCGTTAGAGTAAGGAGATGGAGCCACATAAGTAGGAGAAAGAATAGATCCAAATAACGGGTTCTGAATAACATTCGCATTAATTGCAGTATTCGTCTCGTCATCAAGCTGATTTCTTCTTGAATAGCCCAGACCAATGATTGTCCCATAATTGAGTCTTCCATTTTTAGACTTCCCACTTAAATTATTCCTTAACGTAAATCTTTTAAAATCAGTAGATTTTATAATACCTTCAGACTCTAAGTAACCTAATGATGTATAATTATTTATATTTTCGCCTCCTAGAGATAAACTTAAATTATGCTGTTGAGAAAACCCAGTCCTCATAAATTGTTTAGTCCAATCTGTATCAATGTTCCATTGATCTATTTCCTGCTGAGTCAATGTAGATCCAAACCCTCCTCCATATTGATTCTGAATAGTCAATAATTGCTTGCCGTTTGACATATTATAATCTGTCTTCGGATAGGTTGAAAAAGAAGTTAATGCGTCATAAGAAATTTTTAAAGCAGAGTTGTATTTTCCTCTTTTTGTTGTTATTACAACAACACCATTAGCTGCCCTATTTCCATAGATTGAAGTAGCCTGCGCATCTTTCAAAATAGTAAACGTATCAATATCAGCGGGGTTTAAATTTCTAAATTGAGAGGACGATGTTATCAATCCATCAACGACATATAATGGATCCGTAGATGCATTTAATGAACTAATTCCTCTAATCAAAATATTGAATTGTCCAGAACCAGGAGAACCTGAATTAGAATTTGCAACTATACCAGGGGCTGTTCCTTGGATGGAATTAAGAACAGATATGTTAGGTCTGTTTTCTATTGTTTCGGACCCTACCGTTACTGAAGAAACCGTAGAAGATGCTTTAGTAGCAGTCTTACTATATCCCAAAACAACCACTTCTTCAATGGCTTTTTCTTTAGGAACAGTATCATTTTTTGTTTTTTGCGCTAATAGTGCCTGTCCTCCCATAAAGAACAAGACACCTGCGCTTAATACTCGTAATTTCACATTCATATTAACAAATTTTAATATTTAATGAGACAAATATGTTAATAAATATTAAAATCACCAAACAACAACAGATCGCAACATGTTGAAATACAGTATTTTAAATTAATCAAAAGCAAATTTTTAATTTATAATATTAATTCATAATTATTTTTAAAGAAAAAAATTTTTGTAAAAAAAAATTATGAGTGTATTAATTTTTAATAGAAAAAATTATTTAGAATTATTCTAAATTTATAAAATATAGTTACTCAAGCAAATACAAACTCTTATTAATTATAGAATAACAGTAGATCTCTTTTTTTCAACTGACAAGATGACTTTATTTTTTTACCACAGTTCTCTGTAATGTCTTATTTAAAACAAAATTTTAAATATTCTGAAATCTTTTGGTTAAAAATTCATTTTTTCATCAACTAGAATATTTTCCACAGTATCAAAATTTTTCAATACAAATGTTAAAGGAAATTAAGATATAGATTTTTTTCACGTAAAGATTTTTTGAAAGAATTACAGTTTTTCTATTTTTACTGCTTACGTAAACACATCAATATGAAAAATAGGAGATTATTACTTTTTACTGCAGTTTCCTGGTTCTTCACATTACAGGGCCAAACCGCCGATGAGCGAAAAGAAATTTCAATTCAATCTAATAAAAGCGCTAATACACTATTGCAACATAGATTAAATGTTGAAAAATCTCAGCGTGATTTGCGAATATCCAGATTTCTAAGTCAGAATTCCGGATATTCAAAAAAAATCAGCCAGCCAAACTTAGGAGTCCGAGAGCTTATCGATGTTTTACCTAATGGCGAATATATTTATGCCAAACTGATAATGCCGGCGCCTCGATCACCGCAAGAGCTAATAAACTTTATAATGGCGGCAGTTTAGGTCTTACTATACAGGGACAAAATATGATCGCAGGCGTTTGGGACGGCGGAAGCTCCAAGCTTACCAATATGGATGAGCTGCAAATATAGATCATGCTACTCATGTTACCGGAACTATTTGTGCTCAAGGAATTCTATCGACAGTAAAAGGTATTGCATTCAACGCTTCAGTACTTAATTATGACTGGAATGATGATCTTTCTGAAATACTGTCACAAGCAAGCTCAGGATTATTAACATCCAATCACTCGTATGGTTTTGGTGCATTGAGCAATATTTGGTTTTATGGTGCATACGATTCTAGAGCGCAAACATTTGATGAGATCTGTTATAATAATCCGTATTATCTGCCGGTGGTTTCAGCAGGCAATAGCAGAAATGACACTACCTCGCCAGGATCTGTTCAAATTTCCAACAAAGGCGGATATGATTTAATCTTCGGACATGGCAATGCAAAGAACGTCATGACTGTTGCCGCTGTGAGTGAAGTTTCTAACTATATTGATGAATCTAGTGTAACGATGTCTTCTTTCAGCAGCTGGGGACCATCGGACGATGGCCGAATAAAACCTGATATTTCTATGAAGGGAGTAAGTGTAAGGTCTACACTAAGCACCTCCAATACGGCTACAGGTCTTTTATCCGGAACCTCCATGGCGTCACCGGGAATTACCGGCGTTGTCTTACTATTACAGCAGTATTACAAGCAACTTTATTCCAACTACATGAGATCTGCCACTGTAAAAGGATTAATATTACACACAGCAGATGAGGCGGGATATTGGCCCGGTCCGGACTATGAATATGGATGGTGATTGGTAAATGCGGAAAAAGCCGCCATTGTTATACGAGACAAAAATTCTGTAACTTCTACAAAAAGCATTATTGATGAACTTTCTTTGAACAACGGCGCTACTTATACAAAAACAATTACTGCAAGTGGTACAACTCCTTTGAAGATTTCCATCTCCTGGACAGATCCTCAATCTCCATTTTCAAACTCCGGCACTGTAGGTCCAACTACAAAATATCTGGTAAATGATCTGGATATAAAAATTACCAAAGATGGAATCACTTATTATCCATGGAAAATGCAGGGCATGTCTGCACCATTCGATACTGCAACGAATACAGGAACTAATGATTCGGATAATTTTGAAAGAATAGACATTAATAATCCTTCAGGAACATACACAATAACTGTTACCCACAAAGGAACATTATCCGGAGGCAGTCAGAACTTTTCTCTAATTGCAACAGCCGGGTCTCTAAGTATTTTAAGTGTTGGAGAAACTCAACAAAAAGAAGTAACGCAGTTTTATCCAAATCCCGCCAAAGATTATATTTATATCAATGAAATCGAAAGTAATTTGAAAGTTACGGTTTACGATGTATCAGGAAAAATGGTTTTAAATACATCATTGACAGATAACAGACTTGACGTAAACAGCTTAGAAAAAGGGAATTATGTTGTAAGCTATAGTAGTAAAAAAGGGATGAAGAAGAGCTTTAAATTTATTAAAGAGTAATATTGAATTTCTTCAAATAAAAATGACTGCCTTTTCAGACAGTCATTTTTTATTTATTTAATTATTTTACTTTAATTAAAAACTATTTATATTAGTTCTTTACTAAGCTAAACTTATATCCTGCATTACTACCATAATTAATGGTTGTAATATCTATACTTCCAGTACAGAAATTTACTTTACCACTGCCGCTAACATTTAAAGATCCGGTTGGAGCACCATAGTTAAACGCTTCGTTTGATTGTACAGTAATTGTACCATCATTAGCAACCGTAACAAGCATGTAAGCTGTGGCGGAGTTCGAAATATAAATATTATTGTCTGCTAGTATTTTAAACTGATTTGGAGCTGGCCCTTGTTGAACAGTTATTAAATCACCTGGTTCATAATCCTGCCATGTGTCTGATACCACTTTATATGTTCCAGAAAAAGGCGTGATATTGAAAGGACATGCTTTTGTATACTGTAAAATATAGGTTTGATCAAATGTTGCATTTGGAATTGAAGAAGATTGCAATTTAAATACAATCACCTTTGGTGCTACTGTAGCACCTGCTTCTAAAAGCTTTACCTGAAACTTACCTTCAATTTGCCCAGCATTTACAGTTGTATTCTGATTTACAATTTGAAAATCTACACCTTCTACAGCATTTGAAACACTTGTGTCAACAACAAGCTTAACCTGTGCAGACCCTTCAAGAGCGCTAACGGTTCCAAAATCGATATTTACGGTAGTAGAACCTGTTCCTTGTGTTACTACAGCTTCACCTCTTGTACCCTTGTTAAAATGTAGGTAAGGTTGTCCTTCATATACTTCGGCATCATCTTTACAGCTGTTTAATGCAAATACAAAGAATGCCAATATTAAAAATGCAATTTTTTTCATAAATTTTAAACTATTAATTAATATTAATAACCAGGATTTTGTTGGATATTAGGATTTGCATTAATTTCATCCAATGGAATAGGTAATGTAAATCTGTAATCACTAGCAGGTAATGTAAGAGGAAGTGTTTTGTTATCATCATCATATACATCTCTGTCTACACCAACTCCGGCAGCAACACCTAATCTCTTTAAATCTAAATAACGGTGTCCTTCAAAACAAAGCTCTCTTCTTCTTTCTAATAAGATATCAGCATAAGCCTGTTGAGGTGATGTATAGTTTATAGCAACAGATGCTCCGGCTAACGATCTTGCCTGTCTTACAGCTCTCACTCTAAGTCCAGCTGTTGCTAAATCTCCTTCACGAACTGCAACTTCAGCTAAAATAAGATACATTTCAGAAATTCTATACATTTTGATATCATTTCTTAATCTCATTGTTGCACTTGCTAAACTACCTGATTTACCAGGATATTTGTTAATAACAATAACATCACTTTCTCTAGGGCTTGCTCCGTTAGGATAAAATGCATCAAATGTGCTTGAAGCATCTACAAATACAGGAGATCTTACATCGCCACCAGGTAATTCGTCAAGTAAAGAATATAATTTTCTACCCATATCAAAATTAACAGATCCATCAATATCTGTAGAGTTTGTCGTCCACAAACTTGCAATATTAGACCATGCACCAGTTGAACTGTTTGGTCTGTATAATGACCATAAAATTTCACCTCTTGTAGTATCTGCCCACATCCCAGCATATGTCGATCCTGCCGACAAACTCAAGCTACTTGTAGTGATAGCAGCTGTCGCATTCGTTTTTGCATTGGTATTATCTCCTTTGTAGTTATAATACCTTGCTGCAATCGCATTGATACTTGCCTTTTTATCCAAGTAATTTTGAGCTGGAACAGTACCTGCAGTAAGATTACTTGAATTCCAGTTTGTAAGTGCATATTGTAAATCCGCTTCGATAAGTGCAAAAACTTCTGAGTTCTTTACTCTTGGCAATTTACTTGTAAAAACATCCACAGGTTCTGTACTAAGCATTACTCCTAAAGCATTCGGATCCTTCATATTTGTTGAATAATAAGCCTCCAAAGTTGTGTAAGCATATGCTCTTATTGCTCTTGCATGAGATATGATATTAACATATAGAAGTTTATTATTTGCAGAAAGTGAATTATAATCAATTAACTGGCTTCCCTTTAGAAGAATGTTAACTTTATTGATAATATTATAATTACTAGCCCAAATAGCTGCAGCTTCAGCTGTTGTAGAATTTAACGTAAATCTATGAGTTAAGATGTCGGAAGTACTTACACTGCTTGGCCCAAATCCTACTTCATCTGTAAAAAGTGATGTAAAATAGATCTCATTTAAAGGATCTACAGATGGATAGACACTACCATTAAGAAACTTCTGCATATCTTCAACAGAGGTGAAGGCAGCTTGCTCACTGTTAATTTCACCGTCCTGGACGATATCTAGTGCATCATTACATGAAGTTAGCACTAAAAAAAACGATAATATATAAAATACTTTTTTCATTTTAATAATTTTTAAAAATCAATTTTTACCCCTACAGTGTACATTCTAGGATTAGGATATACACTTAAATTCGATCCTGTAAGTGGTTCTGGGTCGAAACCTCTCCATTTTGTCCATGTATAAAGATTTTCTCCCTGTACATATATTCTTAACCCTGTGATAGGCAGATTTTGTAATTGCTCTTTTTTCAACTGATATCCGATAGTAATAGATCTTACTTTTAAGAAAGATGCATCTTTTAAAAAATAATCAGAATCTGCTGTGAATCCCCAGTTTGTTGCTCTTAAACTTGGAATATCTGAATTGGAGTTTTCTGGTGTCCATGCTCCTAATAAATCTGTTGACATATTGGAAGAACCTACAGCACTTGATCCCAACCCTTCTGGGTTAGCTAACCAGTAAAGTGCATTATCAAATTTCTTTACTCCTGCCTGGAATGTAAATAAAGCATCAAAGAAGAATCCTTTATGACTGCTTTCAAATCCGAAACTACCTGCATATTTAGGAACCGGGCTTACATTCAGATATTGTGCATCTTCAACCTGAGGTGCTTCTGTAACTCCACCATCTTTTGTATAGAATAATAGGTTACCATTACTTTTATTCACCCCAGCATATTTATACACATACCATTCGCTTAGCATGTGGCCAGCTAAAGTGGCAGTACTTCCTGGTGCAGGATCGCCATTGATGTTATATTCGTTAATTTTATTATCATTATAAGAGCCGTTGGCAAATACACTGAAAGAAGTATTTTCATTTCTCAAGACATTATATCTTAATCCAAGTTCAATACCTTTGTTAGTCATTTTACCATTGTTACCTACGATAGAATAAGTACCCGCTACCCCTGAAACCGGAATAGAGCTGAATAGATCAGTAGTCACCTTATTATAAACGTCAAGAGTACCCTCTAATTTATTATTTAATAAAGTAAAATCTAAACCGATGTTTGCCTGTGCTACATTTTCCCACTGTGCAAATGGATTACCATAAGCAAAACCTAATCCCAGAGCATTACCGTAACCTGTTGGTGAGGTATACAAATCTCTTACAACCTGGCTTGCTGTTAATAATGGATTGGATCCGGCACCAGCAGCAATAATATTTTGGTTACCATTCGTTCCATAAGACGCTCTTAGTTTAAGAACATTAAATACAGACCCCTGCATAAAGTTTTCCTGGTCAATATTCCATCTACCTGCTACAGACCAATACGTCGCCCATTTATTGTCACCAATAAATCGGTAAGTTGCATCTCTTCTCAAAGTACCGCTGAAACCATATTTCCCTGCGTAGTCATAATTTACAGTTCCGAAAACAGCCAAAGTTCCTGCTGTAACTCTAGATCCACTCACTGATGGAATATATGGGGATGTTGCACTATTGTCAAATGGCACATATCCTGTTCCTGAACCCGGAACATATGTTCTTGGATCTAGTCCGTTTTGTCTTCTGGAAGTTGATCTATAATATACTTTATTATATTCCATGTTCACAGAAGCATCAACAGAATGGTCACCAGTTTTACCGTTATACAAAGCGGAAACCACATTATTAACAGTTAAATCTCTTGTTGTAGACTGATCTTCAAAACCAGTATACTTAGCATTACCTTGAGTTGCAAGTGCTAAATAAGACCAAGGAGCTCTACCTGTAATTCTATCACTTTGTCTATAATCAATACCAGTTTTGTTATTGATTGTAAAGTTTTTAGTGATCGCATAAGACGCTCCTAAATTAGCCCCAATAGACACTTGGTCTACAAAATTTGGAAGATTACCCCTCGTTAAAAGGTTTTGTAATACATAAATATTGTTTCCATTATTAAAATTGGTTCCAATACTATTAAATAAAGCTTGTCCGTTTGAATAAGCAGTTGGTGACAAATATGGAAGCCCTTGAAGAACCCCAAGAAGCGGATTCTGAACAGAGTTATTTCTGATTCCTGAATTGGTTTCCTCGTTTAATTCGTTTCTTCTTGAAAATGCAAGAGCAATCTGCGAGTTAACGTTCAGCTTGTTATCCTTAGACTTTGCCTGAATGTTTGACCTAACTGTAAATCTTTTAAAATCAGTTGTAGGAACAGCACCTCCTTGTTCCATATAACCAAAAGAGTTATATGAAGAGATGTTTGCACCCCCTGTTGAAAGCGCTACATCATGAGATTGAAACAATTCTGGTTTGAAGAAATATTTAGACCAGTCTGTATCAATTCCAGCATCCACAGCAGCTTTTGCATCATTATAGAGAGGAGAACCTTCATTATAACCATACAATCTCATAATTCCTAAATATTCATTGGAATTAGCTAGTTTGTATTTATCAAGAGGTCTTAAAGACATACCGGTCATTCCTGTATAAGAAACTTTGAAACCACTATTGTACTTACCTCTCTTTGTTCTGATAACTACTACCCCGTTCGCTCCACGGTTACCATATATAGCAGTTGCCGCAGCATCTTTTAGAATGGTTGTAGATTCGATATCGTTTGGGTTCAAGTTTCTATATTCTGATGCATTCGATGGAATATCATCAATCACAATTAATGCATCGGTATTACCATTGATGGAACTTGTACCACGAATCAATAAACTGAATTTAGCAGAACCCGGGCTTCCGGAACCACCATTCATAAGAACACCGGGAGCAGAACCTTGCAAAGAAGTCAATAAATTGGTATTTGGTCTATTCTCGAAGAATACTTCTCCTACAGTATTTGAAGCAACAGTTGATTTAGGCTTCGTAATACTTTTTGAATACCCTAATAAAACTACCTCATCAATTACTGTCTCTCTTTTTGCCGTGTCTTTTTTCTTAGTTGTTGTTTGCTGTGAAAGCACAACCCCTCCAAAGAAGAATAATGCACCTGCACTTAACACACGTAATTTAACATTCATATTAACAAATTTTAATATATTTTAGCGCAAATATGTTAATAAATTTTAACACACGCAAATTTTTAATATTCAATCTTTTTTAAGATTATTTTTACGTATATATCAATAATAACATCTTTATTGTGTAAATTATAATAATACATAATTGATTACCAATTAAAAATAAATAAACACTATTATTACGAAATTTAACATATCTCATTTAACATAATTATAATTATTTAGAATCATTACAAATTATATTTTACATATAAAAAGGCCCGCTTTTAAATAAAGCGGGCCTTTTTTATCTCTATTGAGTGAGTTTTATTTTAGCTTCTTCTTAACAGCTACTTCTTCGTAAACTTCCAGAATATCACCGGTTTCGATGTCGTTATAACCTTTCAGGTTCAATCCACATTCGTAACCTTTAGTTACTTCTTTTACATCATCTTTGAAACGTTTCAAACTTTCAAGCTCCCCATCGAATTTCACGATACCGTCTCTAAGCAAACGAACCTTAGACTGTCTGGTAACTTTCCCTGTAAGAACCATACAACCTGCAATAGTTCCGACTTTGGAAATCTTGAATACTTCACGGATTTCAACATTACCGATCACCTGCTCCTGAATTTCAGGAGAAAGCATCCCTTCCATCGCTTCTTTTACCTCATCGATGGCTTTATAGATTACAGAATATGTTCTGATCTCGATTTCTTCACGGTCTGCAAGATCTTTGGCATTTGCACCGGCTCTTACGTTGAATCCGATAATAATCGCATCAGACGCTGCTGCTAAGTTGATATCAGATTCAGTGATCTGCCCAACACCTGAGTGAAGGATTTTCACACTGATCTCTTCTGTAGATAATCTTTGTAACTGATCAGAAAGTGCTTCTACCGAACCATCCACGTCACCTTTAAGGATAATGTTCAATTCCTTGAACTCTCCTAAAGCAATACGTCTACCCAATTCTTCAAGCGTTGTATGCTTTTTAGTTCTGATAGAAAGTTCTCTCTGAAGCTGTTCTCTCTTGTTAGCAATGGCCTTACCTTCACTTTCATCAGCATAAACACGGAATTTATCACCTGCTGTAGGCGCTCCATCCAGACCTAAAATGGTTGCAGGAATTGAAGGACCTGCTTCAGAAAGATTTTTACCTCTTTCATCAAGCAAAGCTTTTACTTTACCATGATTTTTACCTGCTACTACATAATCACCAACTCTTAAAGTTCCGGTTTGAACTAACATTGTTGCTACGTAACCTCTCCCTTTATCAAGAGAAGCTTCAATAACAACTCCGTTTGCTGCACGATCAGGATTTGCTTTCAATTCAAGTAATTCAGCCTGTAATAAAACTTTCTCAAGCAATACATCTACATTGTTACCGAATTTAGCTGAAATTTCCTGCGCCTGAACGTTTCCACCCCATTCTTCTACCAAAATATTCATTCCGGAAAGCTGCTGACGGATATTATCAGGATTTGCATTCGGTTTATCAACCTTATTGATGGCAATAATCATTGGTACCCCTGCCGCCTGTGCGTGGGAGATTGCTTCTTTTGTTTGAGGCATTACATCATCATCCGCAGCAATTACGATAATTGCAATATCGGTAACCTGTGCACCTCTCGCTCTCATCGCCGTAAAGGCTTCGTGACCTGGTGTATCTAAGAATGTAATTCTTTGTCCGTTTTCCAGTTTAACATTATAAGCACCAATGTGCTGAGTAATACCTCCTGATTCACCGGCAATTACATTTGTTTTTCTGATGTAATCCAGTAATGAGGTCTTACCGTGGTCTACGTGACCCATTACCGTTACAATCGGAGCTCTTGGAAGAAGATCTTCTTCGTTATCAATTTCATCTTCAGAATCTGAATCTTCAAGATCCGCATCCGAGAATTCAATTTTATACCCGAATTCATCTGCTACTAATAACAAGGTGTCCGCTTCAAGTCTTTGGTTCATTGTAACCATTACTCCTAATGAGAAACATGCAGAAATTACTTCTGTAGGAGACACATTCATTAAACTTGCCAATTCACCAACAGTGATGAATTCGGTTACTTTTAATGTTCTGTCTGCCGCATCAATTTCCTGCTGACGTTCGTCCTGCTCTCTACGGAAGTTTCTCTTATCTTTTCTGTGTTTAGCAGATTTCGATTTACCTCCTTTATTAGTTAATTTCTCAAGAGTTTCCTTGATCTGATTTTTAACTTGTTCATCCGTCAACTCAACAGGCATGGTTCTTTGGCCAGGTCTGTTTCCGCCTTGTCCGCCTCTGTTGAATCCGCCTCTGTTTCCGCCTTGGCCTCCCTGTCCTGGGGGACGGTTGCCCTGAGCACCCTGGTTGTTTCCAAAACGGTTTCCACCTTGACCTCCCTGTCCTGGGGGACGGTTACCCTGTCCACCTTGACCTTGAGGACGGTTTCCTTGTCCGCCTTGATTGTTTCCAAAGCGGTTTCCACCCTGGCCTTGAGGACGGTTTCCTTGTCCCTGATTATTTCCTCCTTGTTGGTTATTGTTTCCACCCTGCGGATTTTGGCCTCCTGGTTTTTCAATTCTTTTTCTTTTCTTTTTAGCTCCTGCTCCCTGTTTAGGGGCAAACTGAGTTAAATCGATTTTTTCTCCAACAATTTTAGGACCGTCAAGTTTCTGGTAAACGGTTTCAATTTTTTGTGGTTCCTGAGATTCCTCCCCTGTTTTTGCAGGTTCAGCTGGTTTTTCTTCCACTGGTTTTGCGACAGGCTTTTCAGCAACAGGTTGCGGAGTTTCTTTTACAGGTTCTGCAGGTTTAGGTGCAGGTTTTTCCTCTTCTTTCTTATCTTCTGTTTTCGGTTTGTCTTTTTTCACGGGTCTGTTTCGGGACTCGATCTGAGACAAATCTATTTTGTCCAGAACTTTGAATTCCTGTTTTTCAGGAGCTGCTTTCACTTCAGGAGCAGGAGCAGCCTCTTGTTTTTTCTCTTCAGCCACAGGTTCCGGCTTCGGAGCAGGAGTTTCTTCCACTTCAGGTTTTTTAGGCTCTAAGTCTATTTTCCCTAAAATTTTAGTTTCCGGTTTATTAGCTTTAGCTCTTATTACTTCAGGGGTTTTCTTTTCTTCAATTTCCAGTTTTTCTTCCGGAACTTTTGTGATCACCACCTCATGGGAAGCTTTTCGCTGTTCGCCGTCCTTGGCAAACTCAGCCTCCAATGCAGAATATGCCGCTTCTTCTAATTGAGCGTTAGGATTGCTTTCAACCTCAATGCCCTTTGACTGTAAAAATTCTACTAATCTGGACATGGAAATGTTGAATTCCTTAACCGCTTTATTTAATCTAATTTTTGGCATCTATATTATTTACTGTTTTTTAATTCTTAAAATTAAAGTATTTCTTTTTTACTGTTTATTAAAATTTATTTACAAATCTTAATCTTCGAATTCTTCTCTCAGAATACGTTTCACTTCTTCAATGGTTTCTTCTTCAAGATCTACCATATTCAATAAACTTTCAGTCTCTTTATCCAAAACTGATTTTGCTGTAGTGAGACCTACTTTTTTAAATTCATCCAGAATCCACTGATCGATATCGTCATTGAATTCTTTCAATTCAACGTCATCATCTTCGCTGGCTTCTCTGTGTACATCAATTTCATAACCTGTCAACCAAGAAGCAAGTCTGATATTCTGACCCTGTTTTCCGATAACTTTGGAAATCTCTTCAACGGGCGTATATACTAATGCATATTGCTGATCCTCGTTGATGTCAATTTTATTGATGGTAACATTTCCTAAAGCTCTTTTCACCAAAATTTCAGGGTTTTTAGACCACTGGATCACATCGATGTTTTCATTTCTCAACTCTCTTACCACACCGTGAATTCTTGATCCTTTTACTCCCACACAAGCTCCTACAGGATCGATTCTGTCGTCGTAAGCATCTACTGCAATTTTCGCCTTCTCACCAGGAATTCTTACCACTTTCTTGAGCATAATCGTTCCGTCCTGGATCTCAGGAATTTCCAGCTCTAATAATTTCTCAAGGAATTTAGGTGCAGTTCTGGAAATAATAATCTGCGGTTTTGAACCTTTGAAATCTACTGTTTCTACGATAGCTCTGATGTTTTCTCCTTTTTTAAAGAAATCGGATGGGATTTGATTTTCTTTAGGCAAAATAAACTCGTTCCCTTCATCATCAAGCAGAATTACATGCTTGTGACGGATATGGTGAATTTCTCCTACTACGATCTCCCCGATTCTGTCTTTAAACTGCTCATACAACATGGCATTGTTGTGCTCCTGCAATTTCGTAGCCAAAATCTGCTTCAGGGTAAGAATATTTCTTCTTCCCAGCTGTGCAACAGGAATTTCCATTGTAAAATCTTCACCTACTTCAAAGGTAGGATCAATTTTTTTGGCTTCGGAAATTTCGATTTCAAGATCATCGTCTTCAGACATTTCGTCTTCCACAATGGTTTTATTTAAAAAGATCTGAAAATCGCCCTTATCAGGATTCACAATCACATCAAAATGGTCATCCGAATCATATCTCTTTCTTAAAAGAGTTTTCAGTGAATCTTCAATAATCGCCATAAGATCAATCTTACTGATCCCCTTTTCGTCTTTAAAATCACCAAAGGATTCAATCAACGCTATATTGTCCATGTATTCTTTTTTCTTTTAAAATTTAATTGTTACTAATGCTTTTTTAATCTCAGAGTACGGAATTTCCTTTTCCTCCTCCACATCTACTTTACCTTTCCCAATATCCTTCGGTTTGCGGTAACGCAGAATAAGGGTAATCCTTTCTTCATCTGCTTTTACCAGCTCTCCTTCAATTTTCGAAGAGTCGTTCAGCAAAACCTCAATTTTTCTTCCGATATTTTTAGCAAACTGTCTTTGACTGGCCAACGGCTCGCTTAAACCGGCAGACATTACCTGCAGACTGAAGTCATGTTCCTCACGGTCCATATTGAATTCAATCGCACGGCTTGCATCCAGGCAATCCTGAAGAGAAACCCCGTTGTCACCATCTAAAATCACCGTAATATCATCACCGGCAGAAATTTTCAGATCTATAAGAAATAAGTCCTTTCTGGTCTCCAGAAATTCGTTCAGTAATTCTTCAATTCTTTTTCTAAACTCCATATGTTATTTAAAATCCAGATTTACCCGTACGAAAAAAGGCTTTCTTCCGAAGGCCTTCCCATGTTTTTCCGTAAATCCACTGCAAATATACGAATATTTATGAGAAATGCAAAATATCTTATTATCAACACAATAAGTTAATTATTATTTAAAACTTAACCATGATGGTATTTTTATTATTTTTGTACTAATTTTAAAAAAACATTCACTTTGAATATTACTATTGTAGGAACAGGTTATGTAGGATTAGTCACAGGAACGACTTTAGCAGAACTTGGAAATTCAGTATACTGTGTAGATATTGATGAAAAAAAAGTAGAGGGAATGAAAAACGGCGTAGTTCCCATTTATGAGCCGAATCTTGAGGAGATGTTTTTAAGAAACATTCAGTCCGAGAGATTATTTTTCACGACCGATTTAAAAAAAGCATTAGACAAAAGCGAAGTTATTTATCTAGCTTTGCCCACTCCACCCGGAGAAGACGGATCTGCCGACCTTTCTTACGTATTGAAGGTCGCTTCCGATATTGGAGAAATGATGACCGATTACAAAGTCATTGTTAACAAAAGTACAGTCCCCGTAGGCACAGCAGATAAAGTAAGGGAGGTTATCGAATCAAAAACAACAATTCCTTTCGATGTGGTATCGAATCCTGAATTTCTGAGAGAAGGTTTTGCCGTTGAAGACTCTATGAACCCCTCAAGAGTAGTGGTGGGATCCAGCTCGGAAAAAGCAAAGGATATTATGGCAAAAATTTACCAGCCTTTTACCAACACAGGGATTCCTATTATATTTATGGATGAAAAATCATCCGAACTTACAAAATATGCTGCCAATTCATTTCTTGCTGTAAAAATTACATTCATGAATGAAATTGCCAACTATTGCGAAAAAGTAGGAGCAGATGTAGACAAAGTTCGTCTAGGAATGGGAAGCGACGACAGAATAGGCCACAGATTCCTGTTTCCAGGCATCGGGTACGGCGGAAGCTGTTTTCCTAAAGATGTTAAAGCTTTGATAAAATCCGGGAAAAATGAAGATTTTGATTTTCAAATCCTTGAAGCTACAGAAAAAGTAAATGCCGCTCAAAAAGTAATTCTTGTCGGAGAAATTGAGAAATATTTTGGAGGAAATATCGAAGGAAAAACAATTGCGATGTGGGGACTAGCCTTCAAAGCCAATACCGACGACATCCGCGAGGCATCTTCTCTTGATAATATTTCTATTTTATTGGAAAAAGGGGCAAAAATTGTAGCCTACGATTCCGTTGCAGAAAATAATGTAAAAAAACTTCTGGGAGATAAAATTCAGTTTGCCAAAACCATGTATGATGCACTGGAAAATGCAGACGCGTTATTCATTGCCACCGAGTGGCCTGAATTTAAAAACCCGAATTTTGAACTGATGGCTAAAAAAATGAAAAACAAAGCTGTTTTCGACGGAAGAAATATGTATCCACTGGAAATTCCTGAGCAAAACGGATTCTATTACAAGAGTATAGGTCGTAAAACCATTCAGCAAGACCCAAGTTAAATTAAAAGAATCAAGTAATGCCAAAAGCCAAAGGCCGCGGCCAATAACACAAAAAATATGAAAAATATAATCATTACGGGTGGCGCCGGATTCATCGGTTCGCATGTGGTAAGAGAATTTGTAAAAAATAACCCGGATATTACCATTATCAATCTGGATGCCCTTACTTATGCCGGAAATCTTGAGAACTTAAAGGATATTGAAAATGAGCCTAATTATGTTTTCGAGAAAGCAGATATTACAAGACCTGATGAATTGAGAACCGTTTTTGAGAAATATAATCCTGATGCGGTTGTACATCTGGCAGCAGAAAGCCATGTAGACAGAAGCATTACGGATCCGATGGCATTCATCAATACCAACGTAAACGGCACAGCGAATCTTTTAAATCTATGTAAAGAATTCTGGACGTTGAATCCGGATCATACCCATGGAAGATTTCCTGATGAACAAAGAAAAAATCTTTTCTATCATATTTCTACCGATGAAGTTTATGGAAGCTTGGGTGAAACAGGATTCTTCTTAGAAACGACGCCGTACGATCCGCAGTCTCCATATTCTGCTTCAAAAGCAGCATCCGACCACCTGGTGAGAGCTTACGGAAATACCTACGGAATGCCTTTTATTGTTTCAAACTGTTCAAACAATTATGGCCCGAATCATTTTCCTGAGAAATTAATTCCACTTTGTATATCTAATATTATCAATGAGAAACCTTTGCCGATTTACGGTGATGGCAAATATACGAGAGACTGGCTTTTTGTCATTGATCACGCAAAAGCAATCCATCAGATTTTTAATGACGCTAAAACAGGGGAAACCTACAATATCGGAGGATTCAATGAATGGCAGAATATTGATCTCGTAAAAGAACTTATCCGACAGATGGATGCAAAACTGGGCAGACCGGCAGGTTATTCAGAAAAGCTGATCTCATTTGTAAAAGACAGACCGGGACACGACAAACGCTATGCTATTGATGCTACAAAACTAAATAAAGATCTTGGATGGAAGCCATCGGTAACTTTTGAAGAAGGATTAGCAAAGACCATCGACTGGTATCTTGAGAATAAAGAATGGCTGGAAAATGTAACAAGCGGAGATTACCAGAAATATTACGAAAAACAATACAATTAATACAACACAAGATTAGATGAAAGGTATAATTTTAGCCGGAGGTTCCGGAACAAGGCTTTACCCTCTTACAATTGCCGTAAGCAAGCAGTTAATGCCTATTTACGACAAACCGATGATCTATTATCCGCTGTCAACTTTACTATTAGCAGGAATCAAAGATATTCTTATTATCACAACTCCTCATGACCAGGAGGGGTTTATCAAACTTTTGGGTGATGGATCACAAATCGGCTGCAATATTCAGTACATGGTGCAGCCAAGCCCGGACGGATTGGCGCAGGCATTTATTCTGGGAGATAAGTTCATCGGAAATGATGCAGCAGCATTGGTTTTGGGAGATAACATTTTCTATGGTTCCGAAATGGGTACTTTGCTTAAAAACAAAACCAATCCCGAAGGCGGGGTTGTTTTCGCATACCACGTTTCAGATCCTGAACGATATGGAGTTGTAGAATTTGATGATAATTTTAAAGCGGTTTCTATTGAAGAAAAACCCGTGAAACCGAAGTCTAACTACGCCGTCCCGGGATTATACTTTTATGATAATGAAGTCGTTGAAATTGCAAAAAACATTAAGCCTTCCGCAAGAGGAGAGCTTGAAATTACGGATGTAAATAACGTTTACCTGAGCAAAGGGAAACTTGAAGTAGGCGTTCTGGACCGGGGTACTGCGTGGCTTGATACCGGAACTTTCGATTCTCTTAATGACGCCTCGGAATTTGTACGGGTGATTGAAAAAAGACAGGGTTTCAAGATCGGATGTATTGAGGAAATAGCTTTTAGAAATAAATTCATCAATGAAGAAAAACTGTTGGAAACTGCATTGAAATATGGAAAGAGCGGCTATGGAGAATACCTGAATCAGTTGGTTATCAAATAGATAAACAACCACACTGTAACTATTACATTATTAACTAAAATTATTGTATTATACAACAAATCTTAGTAAATCACCATCAGCGTTTAATTTTTTTAACTGAATAATAATTTTTTAAGAATAAATATGCAAGATATAAGAAAATAATATAAATTTGCATTAAACTCTACACAAATGAATGAACCACAAAAAAAGTGGACCGAAATAATTGAAGCCAAACATTCTCTGTTTGACTTAAAATTAAGAGAGGTATGGAATTATAAAGATCTTGTTTACATGTTTGTTAAGCGAGATTTCATATCAAGTTTTAAGCAGACAATTTTAGGTCCTATCTGGTTTTTTATAAACCCGATCCTTACTACCATTACTTTCCTCATTGTTTTTGGCAAAATTGCAGGATTACCAACCAATAATATTCCGCCTTTGCTATTCTATCTTTCCGGAGTAACACTCTGGAACTATTTTTCATCTTGTCTTCTGGGCACATCTTCTACATTTACAGGAAACGCGGGTATTTTCGGAAAAGTCTATTTTCCGAGGCTTGTAACGCCCATTTCCATCGTCATTTCAAACCTGATGCGCTTCGGAGTGCAGTTCCTATTATTTTTGATCATTTGGGTATATTATCTGGCAAAAGGAGAAATTCACCCGAATATATGGATTGTTGTAACTCCATTCCTTATTATCCTGATGGCACTTTTCGCTTTGGGAACAGGGATGATATTCTCTTCGCTTACTACTAAATACAAAGATCTCAGCATGCTCTTAGGTTTTGGAGTAAGCCTGTATATGTATGCTACTCCTGTGATCTATCCTACCTCGGCATTACCTGGTTTTTTTAAAAAGCTTGCTTTTTATAATCCATTAACGGGAATTTTTGAATGTTTCAAATACGCATGGCTTGGATCAGGAAATTTCTCACCTTCAATGCTCATAATAAGTTCTGTTATCGTTCTCTTACTTATGATTGCAGGAACACTTATTTTCAATAAGGTAGAAAAGTCTTTTATGGACACTGTTTAAAAAATTTATTAACATCCCAATTTTATAATCATGCTGGCCTTAAAAGCAGAAAATATATCAAAGCAATATAGATTAGGACAGGTAGGCACCGGAACACTATCTCATGACCTTAATCGTATGTGGTACATAATCAGAGGAAAAGAAGACCCTTATCTGAAGATTGGCGAAGAAAATGACAGAGCCATAAAAGGAAAGTCAGAATATGTATGGTCTCTGCAGGACATTAATTTTGAAATCGAACAGGGAGATGCTGTCGGCATTATCGGAAGAAACGGCGCTGGTAAATCGACCCTTTTGAAACTATTAAGTAAAGTAACCAAACCAACTACCGGAAAAATATATACCCGTGGAAGAATTGCATCGCTTTTAGAAGTAGGTACCGGATTTCATCCTGAAATGACAGGCCGGGAAAATGTGTTTCTAAACGGTGCTATTCTCGGAATGACCAGAAAAGAAATCAACCGAAAATTCGACGAAATTGTAGATTTCTCCGGTGTAGAAAGATATATCGATACACCTGTAAAAAGATATTCTTCCGGAATGTATGTACGTCTTGCTTTTGCCGTTGCAGCCCATCTGGAATCGGAAATTCTTATTGTAGATGAGGTGTTGGCAGTAGGCGATGCAGAGTTTCAGAAAAAATGTCTGGGAAAGATGGGAGATGTCACAAAAGGAGAAGGAAGAACCGTACTTTTTGTAAGCCACAATATGACGGCCGTTAAACAGCTCTGCACATCCGGCATATTGATGAAAAACGGCAGAGTAGCTCATCGGGGAGATATCAACAGTGTATTGGAAAATTATATTATCAATGAACTGTCCCCTACTATTGAATTTAGATACATAGAAGACCCTGGCAAAAAAGCCCAGATTAAAAAAGTTAGGGTATATAACAATAAATCTGCAGAGACAACGGAGTTTGGCCACAATGAAGATATAAATCTTGATATAAGCTTCATTAACAGGAATGTAAATAAAGGTATTAGAGTAAACATTGCCATCTTAGATAAATTTGAAAACGTAATATTCATTACACGAAAAGTTTTCGAAGGAAAAAATGAAAATAATTTTACTGTAAAAATAGAAGGCGGCAAATTAATCCCGAATACTTATGTGCTTTCATTGGCAATAGACACCCCTTCAGTAGAACTTTACGATGTTATAGAGGGAGGGATCCAGCTTAATATTATTGAAACAGGACATGAAAATTTTCTTGCCGGAGATACAGACAATGGGATCATAACTCCGCCGGTAATATGGATGTAACAGCAATGGATAAAAAAAATGTATTAATACTTTCAACAGGTGATGTAAACGGCGCATATGAAGCCGCTTATAAAGTTGCCCATATTATCAAAAATTTGGGGCATAATGTTATCATGTGTGTAAAGCATAAAACAAAGAATGAAAATTTTATAAAGCCATACAGGTATTTATCCCCTTCATCAGCCAATCCCAATATAGTGATGAGAATTGTTAATAAAATCAGAAATAAGATCAATCCTGTACAGTCATCAAAAGTGATCAGTACAGACAGGAAATACTCTTTCTTCAGCAACAACGAATCATCAGAAAACATACATGTTGAAAGCATGCTGGAGACCGTAGGATTTACACCTGATTTTGTCTTTACAGGAATGACAATTAACTTTCTCAACAGCACAGATCTACTTAATATATATAATGCAACCAAAGCAAAAATATATAATATTACGGTAGATATGAATCATTTTACAGGAGGATGCCATTATTCCTGGGGATGTGAGGGCTATATTAAAGGATGTGATAAATACTGTCCTGCAATTACAAAAGAAAATGAAAAAATAACTGCCAAACAAAATTTTGAAAAAAAATATGAAAATGCACAAAAAGCTAATTTTCAAATTATCGCCGGTTCAGGATTAACATTACTTCAGGCCCGAAATTCAAAAATATATAAAACCCGGAAAACGATTTATAACATCAATAGCCTAATTGACACAAGACTGCTTAACAGGAAGAATAAACCTATTGCCAAACAGGTATTTTCCCTATCCGGGGACTGCTTTTATATTTTAACAGGAGCTCAAAATATGGAAGATCCAAGAAAAGGTTTTTCTTATCTTCTTCAGGCTCTTGAACTGTTAGACAGAGAATTGCCATTGGAAAAAAAAGAAAAAATAGTGCTTTTGGTGGTTTCTAATAGTATTAATGAAGAATTTGACAGCGTTACCTTCAAAAAACAGAAAATAGATTACATAAAAGATTACAGATTATTATCCCTATTATATCAGGCTGCTGATCTTTTTATCAACTCATCTATTGAAGATTCAGGCCCTATGATGGTATCTGAAGCTCTCGCCTGCGGAACGCCTGTCGTTGGCTTTGATACGGGAATTCTTACCAATATGGTTATAGATAATTATAACGGCTATAAAGCCCCTGTAAGAGACAGCAGAAAATTGGCAGATGGAATAAGGAAAGTCTTTGAACTCAATAAAGATACTTATGAAATTTTTTCTAAAAATGCCGTAAAGCAGGTTGAAGAATTTTCTTCTTATGAATATGCCGAAAAAATTTTCAAGCAAATTCTTGAACAATAAAAGTATGAAAAAGGTATTAATTTTCGGAGCTAACAGTTTGCTTACAGCGCATCTTCTAAAACAACATCCGGAAGATCATGTTTCTGTTGTTTACCATAGTAAGCCATCTCAACTGACAGATAAAAACTATCCGCTCTCTGATTTTAAAAAAATTGATCCGAATCAGGATGTTGTATACATTTTAAGTGCCCTGATATCCAATGATCCTGAACAGCTGGATAATATATTAAATACCAACATCCTACTCATTAAAAATATAACAGAACACTTTGCGTATTCTAAAATAGTATATTTTTCGAGTGTTGCTGTATATGATGGAATACAGAATGGCATCATCGATCACGCTACTACTCCATCACCATCATCATTATATGGTTTAAGTAAGCTTTTTGCCGAAAAAATAGTTGAAAAATGTTCAAAATATGCTATTCTCAGAATTTCATCCGTATACGGCTCATTGATGAAAGAAAATACTTTTTTGCCAAAAATTGTTACTGCTGCAATAGAAGACAATACAATCGATCTTTTAGGTAAAGGTGATAGAAAACAAAATTATATTCACGCAGAGGATGTTGCTCGTTTGGCAAAAAAAATATCGCTTGAAGATAAAAATAAAATCATACTGGCAATATCACCGAATAATTATAAGAATCTTGAAATTGCTGATTTTATCAAGGAATTAACAGGCTGTGAAATTACTTTTCACGATAAAGACTTTTCAAGATCTATAGAATACTTTGAAAATGACCCCACTGTAAGCAGTCATGCATTTATACCAATAAAACAAGGATTAAAAGAACTGATAGAATGGAAAAGAAAATAGTTTTAGTTACAGGGATCGGAGGAAATGTTGGGCAGGGAATTTTGAGAAACATTAAAAAAACTCAATTCCCCATAAAGATTATTGGCTGTAACGTCACTGATTTTTCTGCCGGCAATTATCTTTGCGATACCTTCTATAAAGTTCCTTATGCAATGGATGAGGATTATATATCCGCCATTAACTCCATTGTAGAAAATGAAAAAATTGACCTGATAATTCCTTCCACGGATTATGAGGTTTATTATCTTTCTTTATACCAAAATAAGCTAAAGACTAATGTGGTTGTAAGCGGCCTGGAAACTTCTAAAAATTATTTAGATAAGTATTTAACATTTCTGCACCATAAAAAAAACAACCTTCCTTTTGCGCAGTCATATCTACCGGGTGATTATGAAAAAGGGAAATTTGAAAATTATATTGTAAAGCCGCGGGAAGGCAGAGGTTCAAGAGGAATTCATATCAATCCTTCCGATATCAGATCTTTTGATGACAGTTATATGGTGCAGGAATTAGTAACAGGAAAAGAGATTACCACCGCTTTTTATGTTTCAAAAGAAAAAGCTCTACATGGATTTATTACCCTTGAAAGAAAATTAGAAAACGGGGCTACAAATGAATGCTTTGTAAACCGGATGTATGATAAGCAGCTTCAGGATATTTTAGAAAAAATGATTTCCTGCAATCACTTTACAGGAAGCGCAAATCTTCAGTCTATGGTAAGGGACAACGGAGAAATTGTTCCTTTTGAGATTAATTGCAGAATATCAGGAACCAATTCCATCCGTTCTAATTTTGGCTTCGAAGATGTGAAATATACTTTGGAAGAGCATTTATATCACATTTCCCCTTCTGAACCAAATATTACCGAGGGTAGTGCCATAAGAATCATGTTGGATATTATTTATCCTCACAACAGTAATATTAGCGAGTTAAAAGACAACTCATCACAACATTATATTTTTTAAATGAGCAAAATAACCCGAATAATACTTTTTGATGCAGCCAACACGCTAATTTACAAGCCTACCTTGTATTATAAAATAAGAAGCGTTCTGGCAAAGTATTCTTATGAAATTGAAGAAACAAAACTTCAGTATCATCATAAGCTTTTATCGGAAATTATAAACTTTCCCGACAGAACGTCAAAAGAATTTTATAAAGATTTCAACTCAGAACTTTTGCTGTCGTTAGGTATTATTGCTTCAGAAGAAATATTAAATGAGATTTTTACAGCATGTTCATATTTAGAATGGAAAGCTTTTGATGATTTATCCATATTGAATGAGCTTCCGATAGAAAAAGCCGTTTTATCTAATTTCAACAGCAGTTTAAGTAATATACTTGATCAGTTGATAGGCAAGAACATCTTTTCGGAAATAATAATTTCTGAGAATGAAAATTACAGAAAGCCTTCTTTAGAGTTTTACAAATTAGCTCTAAAAAAATTAAATGTGGAACCAGAAGAAGTTCTTTATATCGGAGACTCTTTAAAATTGGATGTTATTCCTGCTAAAAAATTGGGTATCAAAACCTTATTAATTGACAGACAAAACATATTTTCCAGCTTTACGGATAGAATAAGCAATATGAAAGATATTATTAATTATTTATGAAACAGATCGCAATCATAGGTTCAGGGCATTTAGGCCAGCAGATTCTGTATTACATACATTCTGATACAGACCATAAAGTTGTTGGCTTTTTTGATGATTTTCAGGAAAAAGGAAGCACCATAAAGAATATCCCAATATTAGGAAACACTAATGATGTTGAAGATATTTTTAAACAGAATATTTTTGATGAGCTGATTATTGCCATTGGTTATAAACATTTAGAATTTAAAAAACAACTCTTTGAAAATTTCAAAAATAAAATCCCTTTCCACACTTTTATCCATTCAACAAGTATTGTTGACCCGACAGCCAAAATAGGTCAGGGAACTGTTATATATCCTAATTGTATGATTGATCAGGATGTTGAAATAGATGATAATGTCATGATCAACATTTCCTGTTCTGTTGCCCATGATTCGGTGATAAACAAACATTGTTTCTTATCTCCGTCAGTAAGCATCGCCGGTTTTGTAAATATCTCAGAACTTTGCATTCTTGGGATCAACAGCACCGTTATCGACAATATAAACATCTCAGAAAAAATTCAGCTGGGAGGAGGCACCGTAGTGATAAAAAATTTAGATACACCAGGATTGTATGTTGGTAATCCTGCAAAATTTATAAGATAGATATGATCCCATTCAATAAGCCATTTATTATAGGCAAAGAGCTTTCGTATATAGAAGAAGCGGTAAAGAGCGGTAAAATATCCGGTGACGGAATATTTACAAAAAAATGCCAAACCTTTTTTGAACAGAAATATAGCTTTCCTAAAGTGTTGATGACGACATCGTGTACGGATGCATTGGAAATGGCCGCTATTTTATGTGATATAAAGCCGGGTGATGAGGTAATTGTGCCCAGCTATACATTTGTTTCTTCAGCCAATGCTTTTGCTCTTCGTGGCGCTAAAATCGTTTTTGTGGACTCATATCCGAACAATCCGAATATAGATCCTGCAGAAATAGAAAAGCATATCACCAAAAAAACCAAAGTGATTGTTCCCGTACATTATGCAGGGATAGCCTGTGATATGGAGGAAATTATGAATCTTGCGCATAAGTATAATTTATTTGTAGTGGAAGATGCTGCACAGGCAATCGACAGCTACTACACATTTTCGGATGGAACAAGAAAAGCGTTAGGCTCTATAGGCCATTTTGCCGCTTTCTCTTTTCATGAGACTAAAAACATCATTGCAGGCGAAGGTGGAATGATCGTTATTAATGATTCCCGGTATTTTGACCGTGCTGAAATCATCCGGGAAAAAGGAACCAACAGAAGCGCATTTTTCCGGGGAGAAGTTAATAAATATGGTTGGGTAGATCTTGGTTCATCTTTTTTGCCATCCGAGATTATTTCTGCTTTTTTATATGCCCAACTTGAAAATCTGGAGATTATCCAGAAGAAAAGACTAGAGATATGGAACAGATACCAATCCGGGCTCATTTCTTTACAGCAAAAAGGAGTTATCTCTTTACCTGAAATACCTTCTTATGCAACAAATAATGCTCATATGTTTTATATTGTTCTTAACAATTATGAAGAGAGAACCGGCCTGATTCAGTATTTAAAAGAAAAGGACATTCATCCAGTATTCCATTATTTAAGTTTAAATAAAAGCGACTTTTTCCTGGCCGATAATCCAGAAATAGATATTCCTCATTCGGATCATTTTACAGATTGCCTTCTAAGGCTTCCCTTTTATTATGAATTATCCGAAACTGAGCAGGATAGAATTATAGAACTGATAAACAGCTATTTTAAAGTAATCACAATATCATAGATATGAATTTCTTAAAAAAATATATTGTCAATTTTTTGTTTAATGTTCTGAATTCCGGTGCCTATAAAAGGCATGCCCAAAATAAAATCAACGAGTGGGCAAAGAAAAGCTTTAAAAGTTTCGGGGCAAACTCCCTATTACCGGAAGAGCATTGGATAAAAAATCCAAAATACATTTCAATAGGTAAAAATTTCAGTTCATTATATCATCTAAGGCTTGAAGCCTGGGATCGATTTATGGGAGAAGCTTTTAGTCCTGAAATAACCATTGGTGATGATGTAATTTTCAATTCTGATGTTCATATCGGAGCTATACATAAGATTGTTATCGGAAATAATGTTCTTATGGCAAGCAGAATATATATCTCCGACCATTCCCACGGAGATATAACCGGTAATGACCTTGAAAACATCCCGGCACAAAGACCTTTATATTCTAAAGGACCGGTAATTATTGAGGATAATGTTTGGATAGGCGAAGGAGTATGTATTCTTCCGGGAGTTACCATTGGCGAAAACAGCATTATAGGGGCCAACTCGGTCGTCAATAAAAGCTTCCCGAAAAATTCAGTCATCGCAGGGATTCCTGCAAGACTTATTAAAACACTTTAAAAAACAAATGATGAAAAAAATAAAACCCCTTGCTTTTTACCTCCCTCAATACCATCCTGTTCCCGAAAATGACGAATGGTGGGGTAAAGGTTTTACAGAATGGACCAATGTCACAAAAGCAAAGCCTCTTTTTGAAGGACACGAACAACCTATATATCCTGCTGATCTCGGGTATTATGACCTTCGTGTTCCGGAAGTCAGAGAACAGCAGGCTCAGATGGCAAAAGATTACGGTGTCCATGGATTTATCTATTACCATTACTGGTTTGGCAACGGAAAACAGTTGCTGGAAAAAATTGCAAATGACGTTCTTACCTCAGGAAAGCCAGATTTTCCTTTCTGTTTCTGTTGGGCAAACGAAACCTGGTCCGGAATATGGCATGGTCTTGCAGAAAAAATTCTGGCAGAGCAGGTTTATCCGAATGAGCTGGATTTAACGGATCATTTCAACTACCTTCTTCCATTCTTTAAAGACGAAAGATATATCAAGATAGACAATAAGCCTCTTTTTATCATCTATCATCCGAGCCATTTAGAAGAAGGAGATCCTCACTATATTTCAAAATTCAGGGAGCTGGCAAAAAAGAACGGATTTGATGATTTATATGTCATGGCATCCAATAAACTCCGTGATGATATTGATTTAAAATCAATGGGATACGACGGCAAAATATCCAATGCATTTCAGAAAGCATGGATCCCTTATATTAAGAAAGGTGAATATATTTCCCCTTATCAGTATTATAAAAACAGAATAACAGAACTACTCGGATTTAAGAAAAAAATTAAACCGAAAGTCCTGACTCAAGATGCCAAGGCTATTGTTAATGATCTGCAGTTTATGGAAAGTAATGTTCCTACTTACCCATGTGTTCTGCCCAATTGGGACAACACTCCCAGAAGCGGACACCGAGGAGTTGTGCTTACCAATACATCACCGGAATTATTTGAAAAGCAGATTGAAAAAGCGATTGCTTATCTCGATGATAAAAATAATTATCCCGAACCATTTTTAATTATCAAATCATGGAATGAATGGGCAGAAGGTAATATCCTGGAGCCGGATAGAAGATATGGTTTCAGATACCTGAATGCATTAAAAAGAATATTGGATAAATACAATAAATAAGAACAGCTGAATACTGTTCTTATGTAGCCTGATGACTCATGTATAAAACACATTATTAAATGAATGGTAAAGTTTCAATTATAATTCCCTGCTTTAATCATGCTCTGTATTTAGAAGATTGCATACAGTCTGTTATAGCGCAATCCTATACAAATTGGGAATGCATTATTATAGACGATGGTTCCGCAGATAATTCATCAGAGGTAGCTCAAAAACTGATAAATCATAAAATTCACTATGTTTATCAGCAAAACCAGGGAGTATCCTGTGCCCGAAACAATGGAATAAAGCAGGCAACAGGAGACTATATTTTGCCTCTTGATGCAGATGATACACTAAACCCTTTAGCATTAGAGAGAATGTTAGAAGTTTTTGCTAAAAATGAAGAAACAATGATTGTTTTTTCAGATACGGTGACGTTTGGCCATAGCAATAATAAATTAACAGTAGAAGAAAAATTTAGCATTAAAGAATTATTATTACAAAATAAACTATTCTGTACTTCAATGTTTCCAAAAAAATACTTCGATCAGGGTATAATGTATGACGAAAAACTTACAGGAGGTCTTGAAGACTGGGAGTTTTGGATACAGCTTATTTCTTCGCATCGCACCCTTCCTGTTACCAAAATAGATTATCCGGTTTTCAATTATAGATCTCATGCCGGTAGTTCAAGAAACAATGATGTCTTTAAGGATGATCATAAAAAAGAAATGATCTACAATATGATTTATGAAAAGCACAAAGCTCTTTTCCACGAATTTTACCCAAGCTACATTTCACTTTTAAAAAGAAAAACTTTTTACGAAAAAAAATTAGAGAATATATACAGCCGCAAACTGTACAGAATATATAACTTTTTAATAAAATTGTTTAGATAGACTGATTATATAAGCAGTAAATGACTATATCTAATGAATTTTATAAAATAATATATTGAAGAAATACATTTAAAAACACAAATCCCTTAAATCAATGGTTAAAATAATTATTGTAAACTATAATTCTGAAAAATGGATTGATCGCTGTTTATCATCTATTGATCAGGCGGGATTAATTGAGCACACCATTATTGTCGATAATGCCTCCGCCGATGGTAGTCTTCTTATCATTGAGCGAAGCTTTCCTAAGGTGGAGCTTATTAAACTTACTTCCAATTTAGGCTTCGGGCAGGCCAATAATACAGGAATTAAAAAAGCATATGAACAAGGCTGTGATTACGTTTTTTTAATGAATCAGGATGTGTATCTAGAACCCAATACCATTGACAGCCTTATTAAAGTCGCAAAACTAAATCCGGATTTCGGGATAGTAAGTCCGATGCATCTTAATGGAAATGGTTCTGAACTGGATTTCGGCTTTTCAAATTACATTGTTCCTTCACAATGTAAAAAGCTATATTCAGATATATTTTTACAAAAATCAGGACCTCTCTATGAATTACCTTTTGTAAATGCCGCTGCCTGGTTAGTAACGAGGAAATGTATTGAAAAAGTAGGTGGATTCAACCCGTCGTTTTATCATTATGGTGAAGATAATAATTATTGCCAAAGGGTACTGTACCATGATCTGAAAATAGGCATTGCCCCGGAAGCATTGATATACCATGACAGAGAAAGCAGAAGTGAAAACCAATATTTTGACAACAATCTTTTGTTTTATGAAAGAAAATTGATCACCATCTCTTCAGATCCGTTTAATGATAAAAAACTGGTGAAAGAAATAGCCATTCATTCTTATAAAATGATGGTAAAATCTTTACTGACCTTAAGGCTAATGTCTCTTAAGGAACACTACAGGAAAATCAGGATCTACCATTCGCTGGATTGGAAAATGATCTTCCACAACAAAAACCAATCCCTCAACAAAGGAAAAAGTTTTTTGTAAAAAATTAACAATCCGGTTTGTACTATTTATTTAAAATTTTAAAACACACTATCAGATGAAAATTTCAGTCATTATTCCCGTATACAATGCCGAAAAATATATTTCCCAGGCCGTAGAATCTGCCCTGCAGTTTGAAGAAGTCTGCGAAGTCATATTGGTAGAGGACAATTCTCCCGATAACGCTCTGGAGGTTTGCCGCCAGCTCACTGAAAAATACAGCAGGGTAAAACTTTATCAGCATTACGACAAAGGAAATCATGGTGCAGGAGCCACAAGAAACTTAGGAATAGCTATGGCAGACGGCGAATTTATTGCCTTTCTTGATGCGGATGATTATTATTTACCCAACCGTTTTGACGCCGAAAAACAGTTGTTTAAAGACCCAAAAGTAGAAGGTGTTTACGGAGCTTTAGGAGTTCATTATTATTCTACAAAGGCGAAGGAACAATACTACCGTCTTTTTAAAGATAATTTAACTACTGTGTATGAAAGGCATGATCCCAAAGATGTCTTTCCGGGCCAGCTTGGTATGAAAGGAAGTTTCGGGCTCTTCAGCATTGACTGCCTAACCATAAGGAGAGACGCTATGGTTAAAAAACTAAACCCTTTCTTCAAGACACATTTAAGGCTTCATCAGGACACCGAGTTTTTGTTCAGGTTATCTTATTATCTTGATCTTTATCCCGGGATTTTAGATAAAGCTATTGCAATGAGAGGCGTTCATGCAAATAACAGAATTACGGTGGTAGATTCTAAAAAAGTAAACCCTGCCACAACCAGAGTTCTGCTTTGGAAAGAAATAAATGAGTGGGCACAGAATGAAAATACAATTTCCCAAGACATAAAACTACACATCCGGAGAATGCACAGAAGCTACGAAATAGCTCTGGCACCAACATTAAAAAAATGGGCGATGATCACAAAATATCTTTTTACAGATTACAGAAGCATTCGTTCAGGCCTATATAATATTAACTTCAGGAAAGATCTTTTCTGACAATTATCTTAATTAAAACATACACTAAGTGTATCGGTATACATTTTCATCGTTTCAGAAAACTTAATTTCTTGATATAATCCCGCATCGGTTTTTCAATAAAACGGTAAAAAATTGCTGAAACAGCTATTAGAACCAAAATGTAAATCCAAAATACCGTATCGCTTTGAGATACCTGGAAGTAATCCCATAGGACCGATCTCAGAATATACAGCAGAGGAATATGAATGATATAGATCGCATAACTAATTTCTCCCAGAAATTCCAGTGGTTTTAATGAAAATATTTTGGTCAGGAATCCCGTATTACAGGAAATAAAATAAATAACCGGAACAAATAAAACAGCCATTAAACCATTATGGAAATTCAGCGGAATAAAAACCAATGACAACATGACACCTACAAAAAGTACAATAACGGCAAGATCATAATTTTTTTCTTTACGGTTTTTCACAAAGAACAGCCCTGCAAGGTTTCCTATTAAAAATTCATTAATGTGCCAAAGCGGAAAATAATGAATGAATTCATGACTCTCGGTATGCGGCCCTTTATAGGAAGGCGAATTGATATACAAATTGGAGAAAACCTGGGTGCCGATCCAGATCAGAATCGCAATAATCCAGATGCTTTTGTTTCCTTTTGAGTACAAATAATTATACAGTAGGGGAAACAACAGATAAAACAGAAACTCTACAGAAATAGACCAACCCGGAAAATTAAGAATAAGGGCTTTTCCCGGTATCCAGCTCTGAGCCCCGGAAAGATATAAAAAAGCTTTATAAAAGCTGAAATCGGAACATCGTATTACAAGATAAAGCAACAGCCCCACAACATATAGAGGATAAATTCTGGCGACACGGTTCCTGTAAAAATCCCGGTAACTGATTTTTTTCTTTCTATGGTACGCAACAATCATGATAAAGCCGGAAAGAATGAAGAAATAGCTCACCCCAACGTTGGCCCTGAGAAAAATATCCGAAATAAAACTGATCTTATATAAAAATAAATCTTTATTAAAATGAGAGATAACGATCGCCATTGCAGCGACAAAACGGGTAAATGTAATCTGACTAATCTTCACAGAATCGCAACATGCTTTAATCTATCAATCCGGTACTCCGGCTCCGAAGACTTTTTTGATATAAAGTATTAATTTTAAGGCACAAAAATAAGATTTATTCTTAATTATTATGTAAAAACAAATTATATTTGTACAATACAAATGAGAAAAAAAATTTATTATGCTTTATGAAATTTTAGCAAAGCTCCAGAGAAGAAATCAGATTTCTCTTCTGAAAAGACACCCTAATGTTTCTTTCAAAGAAATAAGGCTTGGGATTAATGACCAATTCGTACTGCATAAAAATGCGAAGAAAATAACGATAGGAAATGCCGCCAGCTTCAGAAATTATACACATATTCTTGTTGAAAAGAATGCAACCTTAGAAATAGGTGACCATTTTTTCATGAATAATTTCTGTTCCATCAGTTGCCTGGAAAGCATTTCCATAGGTGATAATACATTATTCGGGGAAAATGTAAAGCTGTATGACCACAACCATGTGTACCATACCCAACCGGATTTTAAACTGTTTCATTCGGAATTTACCAAAGCACCAATTGTAATCGGCAACAATTGCTGGCTCGGCAGTAATGTTACCGTCTTAAAAGGTGTCACTATCGGCGACAACTGTATCATTGGTGCAGGGTGTGTCATTTACAAAGATATTCCGGACAATACAACCGTAGTCAATCATCAGAATTTAATGCTAAAAAAACAGTCATGAAGTTTTCCATACTTATTGCACATTACAACAATTCCCGGTTCTTCATGGATTGTTACGAAAGTATTTTACAGCAGACGTATACAGATTGGGAAGCAATTATATTAGATGATGCTTCCGCTGAATCCGAAAAGGATAAAATTAAGGAACTTATTTCAGCTGATCAGAGATTCAAATTTTTTGAAAATGAGAAAAATTCCGGCGTAGGTGTTACAAAAAGCAGGCTGATTGAGCTTGCCAAGGGAGAAATCTGCGGATTCGTAGATCCCGATGATGCTATTACTCCTACAGCGATCCAGAAATGTATGGAAGTATTTGCAACCAAAAAAAATACGGTCCTCACCTTCTCAAGGTTTATGACCTGTGACCATAATCTTAAACCTGTCGCACCATTCAGATCTGCGATGCAGGTTCCGAATGGAAATCCTTACTTTTTTAACTTCCCCATACAGATTGCTCATTTTGTAGCATTTAGAAAAGATATTTATGAGCAAACGGAAAAAATGAATCCGGATTTAAAGATTGGTGAAGATCAGGACCTTTACCTTAAAATGTATGAAAAAGGAAAAGTAAGATTTATCAATGAAGTTAACTACCTGTACAGGACCCATGAGGGAGGTATTTCCCAGAATGAAAACAAAAAAAGGTCCCACGAATATTTTGCGCAGGTTATCTTCAATACCATGAAACGCAGAGGTCTCACTACTATCAACGGGAAAAAGATTCCTGATCATTATACCAACGCAGATGAGATATTTGATCTTCTGCAATATCAGCATCAAATACCTTTCCGTTTAAGAAAAAAAATGCAGATTACCTTACAATCAATTTTCGGCTAATGTTAGAAAAAAAAATAAAAATTTTGTTCAGGCACCGCTCCATGGAAATGGGAGGCGTAGAAAAAGTACTGCTCAGCTTACTCAACAACCTTGATCCTGATAAATTTGAAATGACCGTTTGCCTTACTCTCAACCAGGGCGAGCTGCGTGATGAAATTCCCCGCCATGTAAGGAAAGTATACCTTACCAACGGAAAAGAAGATTTTTCCGGTAACCCTTTGCTGAAGAAAATTCAGCTTGTATTTAGAAGACTAAAGCTGAAAAAGCTGAAAAATAATCCTGCCATCGCAGATCGTCTCATCAATGACGTTTTCGATGTGGAAATCGGTATGGATTACAGAGATTATGACGCCATTCTTAATTCTACCAATAAAAATTCAAAAAAAATAGGATGGTTTCATTCTGAAATTAATGTTCCGAAATTCCAGCCTTTGGTACCCGCAATTTTAAAAAGCTTCCCTAGGTTTGATCATATGGTGTACTGCTCCCATAAGATCAAAGACATGATGCATCATTATTATCCCGATCTTAATTATCCGGTTGAGAGTGTCATTATCAATCCTATTCCTGTTGACGAAATCAAAAAAAAGGCACAGGAAGAACCTGACGACTTTCCGGAAGGACCCGTTTTCGTTTCCATCGGAAGACTTCACTCAAGAAAAGGCTACCATAAGCTTATTGAAGCTCACAAAAGACTTATACATGAAAGATTTTATCACAGCATTATCATTATTGGTGACGGCGATGAAATGAAGAATCTGGCTTCTCAAGCCGAAAAATACAAAGTAGGAAATACTTTTATTTTAAAAGGAAATCAGATGAATCCTTATCCCTACATCAGAAAAGCAGACTACTTTATTCTTCCTTCAGAATCTGAAGCATGGCCTCTGGTAATTGCAGAAGCGTTACTTCTTCAAAAGCCCATTATTGCAACGAATGTAGGAGATGTGGGACTAATGATAGAAGACCGTAAAACCGGCTACCTCATCAGCTATGAAGTTGATGAAATGTACTCGGCAATGAAGACCTTTCTTACCGATCCCGGACTTATTGCTCACATCAGAGAAAATCTTACAAATATTGAAAGTCAGTTTGACAATCAAAAAATATTTAATTGTATTGAAGAAATGATTACAACAACCTGCAAAAAATAATTATTGTGCAGAGTATCCTCCGTCAATCACCAGATTGGTTCCGGTTACCCATCTTGAAGCATCGGAAAGCAGGAAGATACACGCATTGGCCACATCTTTAGGTTCCCCTATTCCCAATGGGTGTTTCCTGATAATTTCCGAAGAGGCCTCTTCGCCAATATCTTCAAACATCTTTTCTAAAATAGAGGTATTTACCATTGCCGGGCTTATACTGTTTACGCGGACATTGCTTCTGGCGAGCTCCATTGCCAAAGATCGTGCTCCGGAAATGACAGCTCCTTTGCTTGCCGAATAAGCGACTTTTCCAGGCTCTCCGACCATTCCCGCAACGGAAGAAATAAATACAAAGCTGGACGTTTCATCTTTATATTTCTTTAAAGATAAGATTTTGGCAATTTCGAATCCGGCTATAACATTTACAGCAAATATATCGCGATAGAGTGCGGGACTATGCTTTTTTAACGGCAGTGTTTTTTCGATCCCTGCACAATGTATAAATCCTGATATTTTACCTAATATCTGAGCTTTGTCCGCTATCAAAATTTCAAGATTTTCATTGTGTGCAATATCCTCTGCAATGACTTCAACTTTACTTTCCGGATTTAGCAGGGATACGGTTTTCATCAGTTCATCACGATTTCTTCCTACAAGAATGAGATCAGCACCTCTTTTACTGCACTCTACACTACAGCTTCTTCCAATCCCGGAAGAAGCTCCTGTAATGAGGATAACCTTATTTTGCAAGGAAAAAGAATCCATTACTCTTCAAAATTTTCTTTCCCTATCACATTCATAAGATCCGAAACCGTTTCTATATCCTTAAAATGCTTGGTATCGATTTTCTTACTGAAATGTTCGTCTACAAATGCAATAACGGCAAGCAAGCTTATTGAATCATAGCTCTCTAAAGATTTCAGGTTGGTTTCAGGGGTCAGAATTTCATCTTCTTCAAGTTCTTCCTGAAGTTTTTCTAAAAAAACAGATGTTTTCATTTGGTATAATTTTAAAGTTTGTGTTTTTACATTTCCATGATGGTGGCGCCCCAGGAATATCCCACCCCGAAACCGGCCATTAATACCTTATCCCCGGTCTTCAGCATTTCTTTATCCATCATATTTTTCAAAGCAATGGGAATGGTTGCAGATACGGTGTTTCCCGTTTTTTCCATATCAATATAGAATTTCTCTGCCGGAATTTTTGTTTTCTTTCTCAGATAATTCAGCATAAAAGAATTCGCCTGATGGAATACAAAATGATCAATATCATCCATTTGCATTTTATTGATTTCCAGTGTTTCTCTTACGAGTCCAGGGATATTTTCAATCGTAAAATTAAAAATTTCAGGGCCATTCATGTATATATTTTCGGGATTGAACTCATGTTCTGGGTTAAGTTTAAAATCTTTTTTGAAGGCACCTTTTTTCACGATAAGATTTTCTGCTCCGCTTCCGTCGGTACCAAGGCAGAACTGGTACTCACGGGAACTTTCTGATTTTTCTACAATTGCTGATGCAGAAGCATCCCCAAATATGCTCCGGTTTCCTTTGTCATCCGGATGGATATGTTTGGTGTAGGTTTCTGAGGTAACGAGAAGAATACTTTTGGCGATTCCTGCTGCGATCAGGCCTTTGGCGAAAGCCAACCCGTAAACAAATCCTGAGCACCCCAGATTGAAATCAATAGCTCCGATATTTTTCCTCAGTTTCAGGCGGTCCTGCAAAAGACATGCAGTTGTAGGCAGAAAGTAATCCGGGCTTTGGGTACAGAATAAAATAAAATCTACTTTACTGCGGTCGTAGCTCTCAAAAATTTTTTCTGAAGACTTTACGGCCATATCCAGCACCGTTTCATTATTAGAAGAAATATGGCGTTGCGAAATTCCTACTTTTTCATGGATTCTTTCGGAACTCCATTCGGGGAACAGTTTTTCAAGATCTTCATTAGTCAGCACAGACTCAGGAAGATAATATTCTATTTTCGAAACTTTCATCATGTTAATAAATTTTCTTTCTTTGCAAAAGTAACAAAACAAATGTACACTTGTGATGATTTTTTTATTTAGAATTTTAATAAAAATGCATGCGCTCTATCATTCCCTTTTAAACAGAGCCGGCCTTGAAGCTGCAAAATACAGAGGCATGAAAGTAGGCAGTAATTTCAACATGCCTGATAAAGTGTTCTTCGGAACAGAGCCCTACCTTATCGAAATAGGAGACAACGTAAATATTGCCGCCGGGGTAAGGTTCGTGAATCACGGCGGAACAACAACCTTACTGAGAAAGCTTCCCGGATATGAAGATGCCAGAATTATGGGAAGGATCAAAATAGGAAATAACTGCACCATCGGTCTTAACTGTGTTATCATGCAGGATGTACAGATCGGAAACAACTGTATTTTGGGAGCCAACTCCGTATTGTCGCAATCTATGCCCGACAATACCGTATTTATTGGAAATCCCGCACAATTTCTCTGCACAATAGAAGATTACGGAGATATTGTTTTAAAAAATAATCCCGAATATCCCCGCGAACTGGAAAAGGACCGAAAAAAACTTGATGCCTATATTAAAGAAAATCTTCCTCATAAATACAAAAAAGCGAGAAAAATTAAATAACTTAGTTCTCACAAATACACAAACGAAAAAAAACAAATTGAAAAAGAAAAAAATCCTCATTCGAATAGGCTCGCTGCGGCACGGCGGCGCAGAGAAAGTATTGGTTAATTTTCTGAAAAACCTTCCTCCGGATAAATACGAAATTGATCTTCTGGTGAATTTGTATTCCGGGATGTACCTTAAAGAAGTTCCTTTCTGGATAAATTTGCGTTATCTTATAAAAGGAGAAATGATCACCACCAACAGGCCGAAAGATATTCCCATAAAAGCTTTTAGAGTTCTTTATGAAAAAATGTTCCTTTGGTTCCCGTTCCTGCTTTATCGTTTTATTTTAAAAAATAAAAAATACGATGTGGAAATTGCGGCTATCCATGCCATGTATAAAGAAATACTCTCGAGTCCGCAAAAAAATTCAAAAAAAATCATCTGGGTTCATAATGACATTTTTAGTATAAAAGGCTATACGACGAAAGTGATTCGTGAGTTTTTCAGGTTTGACAGGATTTTGGTGATTTCCAATAAGATCCGGGACGGAATGTATGAACTTGCAGACAGCGATGACGAAAAAGCAGCTATCATTAAAATATTTAATCCTATTGACCGGGAAGATACACTGAGAAAATCAGATGCTGAGATTCAGGATTATCCTTTTACCGAAAATCTTCCTACGTTTGTCTCTATAGGTACAGTATTTCCCCAAAAAGGTTATGACCGTCTGCTGAATGTTCATAAAAAACTGATTGATGAAGGATTGAAACATCAGCTGCTCATTATTGGTGACGGCTACGACTTTAATACTATTCAGAATCAGCTTAACAAACTCGGCCTTCAGGAAACGGCAAAAATGTTAGGTTTCACCAGCAATCCTTATCCTTACCTGAAAAGAGCAGATTTTTATGTCATGTCTTCGAGGTATGAAGGTTTTCCTACGGTGATTGCGGAAGCACTTATCTTCAACAAACCTATTTCTGCAACTGATATTTCAGGAATAAGAGATCTCTTGCAGGATGGCAGGCTGGGAAATATCACACCCAATTCTGAAGAAGGAATTTATGAGGGAATGAAAAAATTTCTCACGGATAAAGATCTTACTGAAGAATATAAAAAAGAAATCGCACAGACTGAGCTTCCGTTTGTTTTAGAAAAATCGGTAGAGCATCTTCAAAAAATTATTGACGAAGTTTAAAAAACAAGTATAATGGCAGATTATTCTATCATTCAGAAAGATTTTTACAGGGAAAGCGGAAAATGGCTCTCCAGGATTGAGATCTGGAAAAAATGCATCAATCCCAATCTCCACTTTGTTTATATTCTAAGAATGGCTCAAAAATACCAGAAAAAAACTGTTCTGAATATATTTTGGAGACTGGTTTTACGGCATTACCAGATCAAGTATGGGTTCCAGATTTACCCTGAAACACAAATTGGAGAAGGTTTTTATCTTGGACACTGGGGAAGCCTGGTCATCAATCCGGAAACGGTTATCGGGAAAAACTGTAATATTGCCCAGGGCGTTACCATTGGGCAACAGAACCGTGGCAAAAATGAAGGTTCTCCCGTTATTGGTAATGAGGTTTGGATCGGCACTAATGCGGTTATAGTAGGAGCAGTCACTATTGGGGATAATGTCCTGATTGTGCCTAATTCTTACGTAAATTTTGATGTTCCGTCCAATTCTGTTGTTCTGGGAAATCCCGCCAAAATTATTCCGACAGAAAATGCTACAGAAGGTTATATCAACCGGAAAGTCTAGCGTATCTGACATATTTTACTGCATAAAACACAATATCATGCTAAAAAAAACAATTCCTATACTCATTATTTTATTATACCTCATAGGCTTTCTGCTTTCTTTTCCTTATATTTTTCAAAAGCTTTTTGATAAAGAATGGTTTGAAAGCATCCAGAATATACTGGAATACGGACTTATGTTCTGTTCTTTTCTTGTTTTTAACGCTCTTCTTTTTAAGAACAGATATACTGCTGCAATTGCCGTGATATTGTGCTTATTGCTCAGTGTGAATTTTCTGATTTCGGTATCGTGTTTTTTCGTTTACCATTCCGGCTTTAATGTAGGAATGGCGATCAGTATTCTGGAAACGAATATGAACGAGGCTTTCAGTATGTCTTATATGTTTATACTGCCCACCGTACTTTTTTTAATTTTTTTCGGAATGGCATTATATTCTGTCAATTATCTGAAAAACAATATTGTAACATTCAATATCAAATTCATTCTTATAGCAGTTCTGTGGCTTGTTATGCCGTATACTTATTACCTTAAACACCGGTATATAAGCAATAAAGGAGGCGGAAAAATGATCAAAAATGTATATTACCATTTGTCCGACTTCACTACGGCGATGAAAATTCAGGATGACATCAATACCATCAAAAAAAATGTTCCTGTTTTTAACATTAAAAAAATACAGCCCGGAATAAAAAATGTTATTCTGATTATTGGAGAATCTGAAAGAAAACAAAACATGTCATTATACGGCTACGGAAAAAAGACTACGCCTTATGCAGATCAGCAGGCCGAAAATATGATGATCTTCGAGAATGCAGTCTCCCCGGCAGGAATTACCAATCTAAGTGTTCCTCTGATGCTCTCCAGCATTCATCCGGATGAGTACAAATATCACTACGACAAGCTTTCGTACAATGTTATTAATCTTGCCAACCAGGTCGGATACAATTCTTTCTGGCTCAGTACACAAGCCAGCGCAAGGGGAATAACGGCTCTGGCTTCTTTGTCGAAAAACAAGAAATGGATCAACGGATACGATGAGGTGATCATTCCTGAACTTAAACACGCTATTCGCGGTAAAGAAGAGAAATTTATAGTGCTGCATATCATGGGCAGTCATCCGAATCCCTGCAACAGGCTGCCTTCCAACTGGAGTTCCGGGGGAATGAACTGCTACGACAGCTCCGTAAAGTATACAGATTATGTTCTCGGAAGTATTTTTGACATCCTAAAAAATACAAATTCTGTTATTATCTATGTTTCCGATCATGGGCTGAAGGTACAGGGTGACAAACTGCTTCATATAGACTCCAAAGAATCTACCCAGGTACCATTTTTTGTCTGGTTTGGCAATAAAGTATCGTCTTCCTACAAAATTACAGGCCGCGAAACACTGCTAACACAAACCACATACATCTATCCTCTGATTATGAAATACATGGGACTTGAACCTCCGGCACATTATAAAAGTGAAGAAAACAAATATCTGAATCTGGAAATGAAAAGTATAAACTACAATACGTTGCAGAAGTAAGAGAACCAATATGATATGTACTATTATTTTCATTAACAAGAACTATAGTTTTATTTAATATTTTTTACTCCGAATGGAGAAAATTTTCAATATAAATTCAATATTATATTTATACTTTGTAATTTTATTCATTATTTTTTTCTAATAAGATTATATCAGTTTAATTTTTTCGGAATTGCAGATGATTTTAAGCATATTTTAATATTAAACTTTGTTAAAAATATTTGCTTTTTCATCAAAAATTCTATTTTTGCAATATTATTGATTTAGTCTATTGATTTTAAAAATAATTTACACGAAATAAATAATTATAACAAAGCAAATTATGTCACAATCGTACAAGGTTATTTTTGAAAACAATAAGAAATGGGTAGAGTCTAAATTGGCAGATAATCCTGAATTCTTTCACGATCTCGCCAAGACACAAAGTCCCGACTATCTTTATATTGGCTGTTCAGACAGCAGGGCAACAGCGGAAGAACTGATGGGAGCGAAACCCGGTGAAGTTTTTGTCCACAGAAATATAGCTAATATTGTAAATACGCTGGATATGAGTTCAACAGCCGTTATACAATACGCTGTAGAGCATCTGAAGGTAAAACACATTATTGTCTGCGGCCATTATAACTGCGGCGGGGTGAAAGCAGCTATGACACCCGAAGATCTCGGACTGCTGAATCCATGGCTTAGAAATATCCGTGATGTGTACAGACTTCATCAAAGCGAGCTGGATTCTATTGAAGATGAAAGCTTACGTTATGACAGGCTGGTTGAGCTTAATGTTCAGGAGCAATGTATTAACGTCATCAAAATGGCCTGTGTACAGGAAAGATACATCCTGGAGGAGTATCCTGTTGTTCACGGCTGGGTATTTGACCTCAGAACAGGTAAGATTATTGATCTGGAAATTGATTTTGAAAAAATTCTTAAAGACATCCAGAAAATCTACAACCTTACGGGTTCTAACTGGGTAATGAGCAGAAAGACCAAATAGTTTTTCTTAAAAAAAGTAAAATGAAACTCTGGAGTATTATTACATTACTGTTTTTTCTAAACTTCACGGCTTTACCGGGTATTGCTTCGGTATTGGGCTGGGATCTTACGAGAACAAATGTTGTAATCAGCGAAGAGGAACCACACTCACACCCGTCATCTTTTATTGTTTATGAAAAGACACTTCCAAAACCACTGGACGTATTCGATTATCTCAAGTTTTTCGAAACTTCTCTGGAAGAAAAATCTTTTGTACCGGTAGATGATTCCTTTCATCTGTCGCCCTTACTTTCCATATTTTCTCCGCCTCCGGAAGCTTAATTTTTATCATTAGACTTTATCATGTTCATACCATATTTGGTATCGGACGCCTATGTACTATTGTAAAAATTAAATTTCCAATCTTTTGTAATTGATTTATTAAGAGCAGAATAAATCAGTTCTATTCACAGCAGTTTGACATCATGAAAAAAACATCATTAATAGGAGGAATAAAGGAGAATTTCCCTTCAGGACTCGTTGTATTTTTAGTAGCACTTCCCCTTTGTTTAGGAATTGCGCTTGCTTCAGGCGCACCTCCTTTATCGGGAGTTATTGCAGGAATCGTGGGAGGCCTTGTAATCGGCACCATCAGTAATTCCAATATTTCCGTATCGGGACCGGCAGCCGGATTAACCGCTATCGTACTGACAGCAATCACAGATCTCGGTGCATTTAATATTTTCCTTTGTGCGGGTATTATTGCCGGAGTTATTCAGTTGGTTTTAGGATTCATACGGGCAGGAAGCATTTCCAATTATTTTCCCAATAACGTTATTGAAGGAATGCTTGCCGCCATCGGGATCATTATTATTTTAAAACAGATTCCACACGCCCTGGGATTTGATAAAGATTACGAAGGGCACCAGTCGATCTTTGACAACGGACTTAATTTCGGCTATTTTTCCGAATTATTCGGAGCTATTCATCCGGGAGCAATTATTGTGACCCTAGTTTCAATATCCATATTAATCATTTGGGATAAAGTTCATGTTTTAAAAAGAATAAAAATGCTTCCCGGCGCTTTGGTAGCCGTAGTAGCAGGGATCATTCTGAATGAAATATTTAAAATGACGGGCAGCTCACTGGCAATACAGACCCAGCATCTGGTGTCGCTGCCGGTGCCACAGTCACTGGATGACTTTAAAAACCTTATCACAACTCCGGATTTCAACGGATTTATGAATCCGAAGGTTTGGATAGCGGGAGCAACAATCGCAATCGTAGCATCTATTGAAACACTGCTTTGTATTGAAGCTTCAGACAGGCTGGATGTACAGCGAAGAATAACAGATACCAATCTGGAGTTAAAAGCCCAGGGAATAGGAAACCTGGTAAGCTCATTTATCGGCGGACTACCAATGACTTCCGTGGTGGTTCGAAGCTCTGCGAATGCCAATGCAGGAGCGACATCAAAAACCTCAACAATTATTCACGGTATTCTTCTGTTGATTTGTGTTTTATCAATTCCGATTATTTTAAATCTTATTCCTCTTTCTACGCTGGCTGCAGTATTGATCTTGGTTGGATATAAGCTGGCAAAACCGGCTACTTTCAGGCATTTCTGGCAACTGGGAAAATTTCAGTTCATCCCTTTTGTGGCAACTGTGATTGCTGTTGTCGCTACAGATCTGCTGAAAGGCGTGGGAATAGGACTGGCGATCTCAGTTTTCTATATACTGCAGGGAAATATGAAAAGAGCCTACTATCTGAGCAGGGAAAAGCTTAATGATGCAGATGAAATTACAGTCAAACTCGCCGAGGAAGTTTCATTCCTGAATAAAGCCGCGATTAAAAAAACATTGAAAAATATAAAGCCGAACTCTACCGTTACCATTGACGCCAGAGGAACCTCTTATATTGCCACCGATGTTTTGGAGATGATTCAGGATTTTGCCAATATCCGGGCTAAAGAAGAAGACATTAATGTAGAACTCTTAGGGTTCAAAACCTCATACAAAGACTATGAAAGAGATGAAGATTCTCATATTGTAGTTACTCATAAACGAGCAATGTAAATCCATTGTTTAATAATTTTTTTAACTTTAAAAAATATAAATAGATTATATGAAAGCACACACGCACGAAACTCAGTCTACCATAACCCCTGAAAGAGCATTAGACTTTTTAAAGGAAGGGAACCAGAGATTTGTAAATAACCTTAAAGCCAACAGAGATCTTCTGGAGCAGGTAAATGCCACCCGCGAAGGGCAGTGGCCATTTGCCGTGGTTCTGAGCTGCATAGACAGCCGTACTTCCGCCGAGCTTATTTTCGATCAGGGTCTTGGAGATATTTTCAGCATCAGAATTGCCGGAAATTTTGTAAATCAGGATATTCTGGGCTCTATGGAGTTCGGATGTAATGTGGCAGGTTCCAAGCTGGTAGTTGTTTTGGGGCACACCAAATGCGGAGCACTGAAAGGCGGTCTGGATGCCGCACAAATTGAAGGATTGGGTATGGATAACCTGAACCATCTTATCAACCATTTTGATCCTATCATTAAACAGGTTATTGAAGAAGGAGAAGAACGTTCTTCAAAAAACAGCGATCTTTTAGAGAGATTAAACCATCAGAACGTAAAAAGCGCTATTGAAGATATCCGCAAACAAAGCTCGACACTCAGAAAGCTTGAGGAGGAAGGCAAGATAAAAATTGTAGGAGCCAATTACGATGTAGAAACAGGAGCTGTAAGCTGGTTATAAGCAATCTCTTATTCTCTCTGGTTGAAACTGGAGAAATCAATACAATATGTTATCGTTAGATAGATTGGAAATTAAATTTTAAAAGTACATCAGAAGACCATCAGAATGATGGTCTTTTTTATTTATAGTATTTCCAATTTCATAATTATAATTGAGATAAAGCGCCGCATTATAGTTCGCCTTAAAATTCTTACTTTTGAATGGTAAAACTCTAAGATTAATTATGGCTGCACCACTAAAACTACTTCTTTTCGTATTTCTTTTTTTTCTGAACGGTTTTCTTAAATCTCAGGAAACTTCCGGTAAAAAAACCATAACGGATACACTGGCTTATGCAAAAAGATTTGAAATTAATAAAGAAAAATACATCGGAAAACCCTTCTCACTCCTTCTGAAAGATATGATGCAGATGCAACCTAAACAAGCTAAATCCGAATTCAGAGAAGATACCAATTATCCTCTTCCGAGCACTGCATTTACTTTTTCAGATAAGGATATCAATTCCGGAAATGGTGTTACTATGATTGTCAGATGGAAAGCTGATGACACGGCAACTACCCCTTTGGAATTTTTTGAACAGGAACACAATTACCGTTTCACACCTAATGAAAAGAACTTCCTGGAGAAAAAAGTAATACGCGATATTACCGTGTACAAACGATAACTTTATTTCCCGTTAAAAGCAGACATCGTATTATTAATTCCGGCAAATACAAATGACAAGCTTGCCTTGGAAAATTTTTCTATTCTTTCGGGAAGTGCCGCATTTTCTTCTTCACTCCATGTTCCGAGCACATAATCTACCTGCCTGCCTTCGGAAAAATCTGCTGATATCCCAAAACGCAGCCGTGCATAATTTTGGGTATGAAGAACCTCGTTGATATTTTTAAGGCCGTTGTGTCCGGCATCAGATCCTTTTCCTTTCATTCTTAAAGTGCCAAAAGGAAGTGCCAGATCGTCTGTTATGATCAATACATTTTCCAGCGGAATATTTTCTTTCTGCATCCAGTATTTCACTGCATTTCCGGAGAGATTCATGTAAGTATCCGGTTTTAACACCAATACTCTTCTTCCTTTATATTTACCGTCTGCCATCCATCCGAAGTTGGTACTATTGAAAGGAACTTCCAGCGTTTCCGCGATTTTATCAGCTACTTTAAAACCTATATTATGACGCGTATTTTCATATTCTGAGCCTTTGTTTCCAAGGCCTACTATCAAATATTTCATTGAGAAATTTTTTGCAAAATTAAGGTATTAAAACAAAAAACTCAACCTGTAAAGATTGAGTTTAATAATATTTTAAAAGATTATTGTTACAATGGCTTGTAAATGTAGTTTACGCCATATCCTTTTCTCATGTAGGTCTGCGCATCATAATTGTAATTTGTAGAAACAACTACCGGTATCGGTACCGGTTGCGTCAGATCGGCAACAGACTTTCTTTTAGGACTGTTTGGTGACAGGATCCAGCTGTCCAGGTCATTTTTTTCTGTTGATAACAATCTGGAAATTTTATAGGCCATTGGCAGCAAAGTAAACGGATTGATCTGCGCATCATAATCGGAGAATTCATAACCGTATTTTGACGTTACAGCACCGAATACACCCCCTGCAACAGGTCCGTAGCTTCTCACTACTTTCGTTACATTATCACCAGAATATTCATAATTAGTTTCTGAGTAATTGGTATATGCAAAAGGTACCCCTATTGCTTCATCACCTGTCCGCATTACAATCTTAGCCAGCTTTGAAGTGGTAGAACTGTAGGTAAGGTTATAAAGTGTTTTTGATTTTCTAAGAATCACCCATGGCCCCGGAATAGTGGAAGGTGGCACAGGAGGTGTTCTCTTATATACGGAACGGGTTTCGGAAATAATATCCAATGTGCCTGTATTACCATAGGTAAACTGCTGTTCGTATGAAGTACTGTCTGTATCCAGCGTTCCGTTATTGTCAGAATCCAGAAAACCTTTGAAGGTTACTCTGCTTATTTTATCACCACTATACTGCACATCAGTTACAGACGCTTTTCTTGTGATAACTTTCGATACCTGAAGGCCGTTATAATAATAGGTAGCCAGTGTATCAGCATCCGTAATTTCTCTATACAATGCACGTGCGCCGATAAGCCCTGTATTGTTGTTGATATCAAGCAGCGGATTTCCGTCTTCATCTGCCAAATCTTTACAAGAATGAACTGTAGAAATACCTACTAAAAGCAAAATAAAATAAAAAAGTCTTTTCATTCCAAGGTGGGATTATTTATTTTTCCACAAATATAGTTTTTTTTTGAATAAAAATCATGTTTTTATTCCTTTTCAGAGAAAACTAATAACGATAAAATATAGTTAAAGTGGTTTATATATATACTTCACAATTTGTCCGGGATCCGATATCGGATAATTCTGCGAATCGTACAGATAGGATTTCGGAACGCTGATCTGTGGCGCACCCGGATTAATCAAGGTAATTTTCCCGGTATTATTAGACGACAGCGCATTAAAATTAATAGGGAACAATGTACCTGTAACCATGAAATATTCTTTTGGTAGAGTCGTGTAAGGATTTATTTTAGAATCATAATTATCGTATGCATAGGACATGGCCGTGGATGTTGAAGGGTCCGGATTACCACCGTTCATCAGCATAGTCGTATACTCAAGTTTTGTAACATTTCCTGCGGCGAATGTAAATTTATTTTCAACATAATGAGTGTAGCTGGTGCTGCCTCCCATCTTTTTCTTTTCCACAATTCTGTACAACTGTCCGTTGGCATCATAATACACTGTAAAATCACTATGGTTTGTGGTAGATAACAACGTCTGATCCATTGTTATTCCCGATAATTTGCCCGCTGTATAGTCAAGAGTATAAAGATTATCTATGACGTGCGGACTAACATTATCCAAATACCTGATTTTAGAGATCTTGTTGCCGGAATACGTAACAGTAGCAGTAATCGTATTGGTGCTTCCCGCATCTCTGATAAAAGCCTGTGATAGAATTCCCGCATTGGTAATATATTCTTCCTGATCTGTTGTTCCGCTTGTAAGCTTACTCAGAATCCTTGGTCCGGTAATTGTCTGGCCGGCAGAGCTGTTGTTATTCTGATTTGGCGGATCTTCTGTAGTATTGTCACAAGAAATGGAAAAACTTAATGCCAGAAAGGCAAGAGATGAAATAAAGTACCTCTTTATCATACGTTATTAATTTTTTAGGTTTCAAATATAATTCATTTTCTTTAACTTGTGGATTAAATATATTTAAATATGCATAAAGAAGAGGTAATTTTAGAAATTAGATAAACTTTCAACTAATAAGGTTGCAGCACTGATGTGGTAAATACAGATTGAGCCATTGCATTATTAAGATACGTTGTATTAGAAGGTATTCCTATTCCCAGTGTTCCTGAATTTAGATTTCTTTTCGTACAGGCTACCTTTACTGAATAATTATTTTTAGGGACAACATCTGTAAGTGTTGCATTAAGATTAAAGATTTTATAAGATCCGTCTGTACCGATTATAACATCTGTTCTCACTGCCTTTAGTACATCATCCAGGAAAATTCCGCACGCAAATCCTGATGAAGAATTTCCGTTTCCCGTTTTTTGTGCAGTCGTTTGAAACGTAAATACAACTTTATTGGTAGGTTTACTTATTGAAAAAGTATCCTGCGTTCCTGACAATACTGTCCATGTATTGTTAATTACAGAGTTTTCCACGTATGGTGTTGTCGATCCATTGGATCCGCTAAATGTCGCCCCGGTCTGATCCGTTAATGTACTGATATAGAAAATAGACATACTGCCCTGCCCATCTGCAACCTTTATGTTTTTCCAGTCGTTTACGGAAAGATCGGAACTGTTATGGAATATTGTTCCTACAGCACCGGCATCTCCCTTTACGGTATTTGTTCCTCCTATCCTGAATTCTTTTCGGATATTGAGATCTCCGTTAACATCCAGAGTTCCTACGGGATTGGCTATATTGATACCCACCTGCGCACAGGAGCAGATTGAAATTACTGATAATACAATAGTAAATATTTTTCTCATAATTTAATTAGTTACTGGATTAAACACTTCAGGAACTTCATAAGCATCTACCTTAAGAGAGGACTGGGTAATAAAGCTGTCAATATTTGTAGCCACGTTGATTCCTATCCCAAGTGTAGCCGAAGAGTTATACGATTTTAGTCTTGCACAGGCCACGCTTACCGTATGATTCCCTTTTGAAAGGTTTTCTGCAATTCCGATCTGGTTGTGCGTAATAAATGTATTCGTTGCCGAGCTGGCCTTAATATTTCTTTGTCTTAAATTAACCAGTTTATCATCAACAAAAATTCCGCATGCATAATCTATGGAAATATCGGGATTTCCGTTGCTGGGAAAATCTGCCTGTACTACTGTTTCGAACTGAAAGTACATTTTGCTCGTAGCGCTGTATAAAGTAAACGGCTGTGATAATGATGAAATTTTTCTAAATAGATTTAATGCACTTATATTAGTATTCTTTACAAGTGAAGTTGATATAGACGCTCCATTTGTAGATTCTTCTGACGAAGTGAATTTTACTCCCGTTCTATCAGAAAAAGAATTACTGAAAATAAGGTAAAACTTATTCTGCTCATAATCAGGAATACGCAACGTTTTCCAGATCGGAGGATACCCTTCACCCTGTGAAACAAGAATCTGATCATTGACTCCTGTAGTCAACTGATTATTGGCTGCATTTGGTACGGACAATTTTCCTCTGAGATTCATATCTCCATTTACATCAAGGATCGATTTGGGCGTTTTTGTATTAATCCCTATCTGTGCACATATCGATAATTTTATTGCAGATAATAATAATATTAATAATTTTTTCATAATGATATTAGTAGGTTACAAATTCAATAACATCTACCTTAAAAACAGATTCTAAAATAAATGCATTGGAAATGGTATTGCTGTTTGATATATTTCTGCCGATGGTAAATTCAGAATTCAGACTGGACGAATCTATTTTACGACACGCCACTTCTATTTTCTGATTGCCTGCGGGCACATTCTGCTCGGTATAATTAAGCGTAAAAATATAATCCTGCAGGCCCAGCTTTTCAGAATTATTATTCGAGGAAATTTTATCGGGTCTCACTGCCACAAGTTTTCCGTTCCTGAAAACACCGCATGTAAAGGTGATACTTTGTGAGGATGTTGCGGATGGTGCTTTTATTTCAACTCCTGTCTGAAATTGATAATTAAGCTTGTTTTTACTGTTTTTAATAACAAAATTATTTTCAAGAGCAGCAATTTTCACCCATTTTCCTTTAGTTAAATCAGTAATATCATCACCGATATTACTTTGATAAATACCATCCGCTGCAACACCTGTAGAAAGGCTTGCGATGCCAACCTGATCTGACGACAAATATGAGTTTATAAGCTTGTACTGTCCCTCTTCCACAAAGGATACGTTCAAAGATTTCCACACAGGAGGCAAACCTTCACCCTGGGAAACTAAAACCTGACCATTAAGCCCGGCGCTGCCTACCTGCGAAGAATTACCGCCAACTCTCAATTCTTTTCTTAGGGAAGTTGTTCCGTTAACATCAAGCACAGAATTTGGAGATTTTGTACTAATCCCAACCTGTGCATTTAATATCACTGAAAACAACAATCCGGCCATACATTTGTGTTTAGTTTTTTTCATAAAGACAAATATATAAAAAATCACACCGAGTTGATATAATTTTATTAAAATTTATATTACATGAAATTAAAACATAAAGAGTGCATCAACTAATCGGTTTTCAGCATTGATTTCAGTAGAGCATTTACCTCATCTACATTGCCTACCTTATCTTTCCGCATCATCAGCTGATTGCCTTCTTTTCCGGTTTTTTCCTTAAGCTGTGCCTGCGCCGGATTTTGGGTAAGATAATTAATAATATGCCTGAATTTATTTGTCTGATAAAATTTATCCTGAGGATTTCCCGGAAAATATCCCAGAAATACTCCGTTTTTCATAACAATTTTTTCGAAACCTATTTCTGAGGCGAGCCATTTTAAGCTTACGCTTTTCAATAAATTTATAGCTTCTTCCGGCAGGCTTCCGAAACGGTCTTTCAATTCAGATTCAAACTTCTCAAGATCTTTCTCATTATCGATTTCAGCAAGTTTCTGATAGAGCAGTAATCTTTCCTCCGTATTCGAGATGTATGAATCCGGCAGCATCAGTTCAAGATCTGTATCAATATTAATATCTTTCGTTGTTTTAAAGAGCTTGTTTCTTTCTTCCTCATTTTCGAATAAATTTTCAAACTCCTGGTCATCTTTCAGTTCTTCGAGTGCTTCCTGCATCAGTTTCTGATACGTCTCAAATCCCATTTCATTAATAAAGCCACTTTGCTCAGCGCCCAGTAAATCTCCCGCACCACGAATTTCAAGATCTTTCATGGCAATCTGGAAACCGCTTCCCAGATCAGAAAACTGCTCAATAGCTTCCAGTCGCTTTCTTGCATCAGAAGTCATCATATCATAAGGCGGTGTAATCAGGTAACAGAACGCTTTTCTGTTGCTACGTCCTACTCTTCCTCTCATCTGGTGAAGATCTGCCATTCCGAATCGCTGCGCATCGTTAATAAAAATGGTATTGGCATTCGGAACATCTACCCCACTTTCTATAATGGTTGTAGAAACCAGAACATCATATTTTCCTTCCATAAAATCAAGTACATTTTTCTCCAGCTGTTTCCCTTCCATCTGTCCGTGGCCGGTGATAACTCTCGCATCCGGCACAAGACGTTGTATTAACCCGGCAATATCTTTCAGATTTTCAATTCTGTTGTTGATAAAATAGACCTGGCCGTCACGCTGAAGTTCGTACGAAACGGCATCACGAATGACCTCCTCATTGAATCCAACCAATTGTGTTTCCACGGGCTGTCTGTTGGGTGGTGGCGTTTTAATCACCGATAAATCCCGCGCAGCCATTAAAGAAAACTGTAACGTTCTTGGAATCGGCGTTGCAGTAAGCGTAAGCGTATCAACATTACTTTTAAGGGTTTTTAATTTATCTTTTACAGAAACCCCGAATTTATGCTCTTCATCAATAATCAATAAACCAAGATCTTTAAATTTAACGGAGGTTCCCGCCAGCTGATGGGTTCCGATAACGATATCTACTTTACCGTTTTTAAGGGCTTCCATCGTTTCAGACTTTTGCTTGGCAGTTCGGAAACGGTTGATATACGAAACATTTACCGGAAAATCTTTAAGTCTTTCTTTAAAACTTCTGTAGTGCTGAAAAGCGAGAATTGTAGTTGGAACCAGCACGGCCACCTGTTTGCCATCGGTTGCCGCTTTAAAAGCAGCCCTGATTGCCACTTCCGTTTTTCCGAAACCAACATCTCCGCAAACCAGCCTGTCCATCACCGTATCGGCTTCCATATCTTTTTTCACATCAATAGTTGCCTTCTCCTGATCCGGTGTATCTTCATACAGGAAGCTTGCTTCCAACTCATTTTGTAAGTACGAATCCGGACTGTAGGCAAAACCTTTTGCGGTTTTACGTTGGGCATACAATTTTATAAGGTCAAAAGCAATCTGCTTTACTTTTGCTTTTGTCTTTTGTTTTAAAGATTTCCAGCTTGGTGAACCAAGTTTGCTTAAAACCACTTCCCGACCTTCCGGGCCATTGTATTTTGAAATTTTATGGAGTGAGTGAATGCTTACATACAGCAAATCCCCGTTTTTATAAGTAAGTTTAAAACATTCCTGAATTTTATCGTCGTTATTAACTTTTACAAGTCCCATGAACTTTCCGATACCATGATCGATATGGGCAATGTAATCTCCGATTTTCAGAGACATCAAATCTTTCAGGGTAAGCTGTTCTGATTTTGCAAATGTATTCTTTGCCTTGTAGCGCTGATAGCGGTCAAAAATCTGATGATCCGTGTACACAAGCAATTTATGGTCATGATCTACAAATCCTTCGTGAAGTTCAGATTTAAAGCTTTTAAAAGGAAGCTCATGTTCAAGTTCTTCAAATATAGATTCGAGTCTTTCTTTCTGCTTTTCTCCGGAAAAAGAGATCCAGGTATCAAAACCGTCATTCTGTTTTTCTTCAAGGTCTTCGATCAGCAGTTCAAAGTTTTTATGAAAAGATGGTTGGGGAATCTGGTCTGTTCTGACCTCCTGAAGCTCAATAAGACCCTCCATAGGAACACTTCCGAAGTCTATGGTCTTAAACTTTTTATAATCGAATAAAAATTCCTGATCGGAGATGAAAAGTTCCTGTGGAGCTCTGTGGGCAATGTCTTTATTTAAAGTATCATATTTTTCCAAAGCTTTTTCATAGAACGTTTTCAGTTTCTGCATGCCGATAATTCCGTTTTTAGAGACGACCATACTTTCCTTCGGCAAGAGCTGAAGAAGAGAAACCCGGCTTCCGGTAACGGTGAAATTCATATTGGAAACCAACTGAAAGTCATTAACTTTATCTATAGAAAGCTGCGATTCTATATCGAAAGTTCTTATGCTTTCAACCTCGTTGCCGAAAAAAGTAATACGGTAAGGTTTTTCATTGGAGAAAGAAAAAACATCCACAATTCCTCCTCTTACGGAAAATTCTCCCGGCTCAGAAACAAAATCGGCCTGTTGAAAGTTGTAATGGTTAAGAAGCTCATCCACAAAATCAAAATCAAGCTGATCTCCAACTTTAATATGGTGGGAAATCGCTTTAAAATCTTCCTTTTTCAAAACCTTCTCAGACAAAGCACCTGCATATGCCACAATCACTTTCGGAGATTTTCCTGATGTGATCTTATTGATGGCTTCCGTTCTTAAAACCAGATTGGCATTTTGAGTTTTTTCCACCTGATAAGGCTCCAGATGAGTTGCGGGAAAGTATAATACTTTATCTTTTCCCAAAAGATCTTCCATTTCCGTATTGGCATACAGTGCTTCTTCCTTATCATCAATAATATAAAGGATATGCTTTTTGCGGGTGAGAAAAAGTTCTGCTGCAAAAATAGAAACAGCAGATCCGGCACTGCCTTTTACGGATATATGTTGATGGTTTTCCAGCTGAATAAAAATTTCCTTTCCGAATTCTTTTTGAAGCAATTCCGGAAGAAATTTTTCACTAATGGTTTTTAACTGCATATAAATTCTTTATAAACGACAAAAGCGATTTCGGGAGTTTTCCGAAACCGTTTATTCCTTACAAAGGTACTACTAATTTTCATTCCAAAACCACTTCCATTTTTTATAAAAAAACATAAAAACAATCTATAATCTTAATTTTTTACTAAAAACTTAAATAAAAAGTTAAAAAGCCACTCCATTTTCCAAATGGCACATTGTTTGAAAATTTTAGACTACCAAAAATTAAAGAAATATTATTATGAAAAAAGCAATCAGAATTTTAGGAATGTTCGCTTTACTATTTTTTGTAGTCACGACAATCACATCGTGCAGCGACGACGATGACCCTGCCAACAACGATTTTTTTGCAGGAACATACAGAGGTAGCGTAGGCTATACAGATGGAGACAACAACATCAGCTCAAACGACGGAAGTGTATTCGTAACAAAAATCGCGAGCGGAACAAAGTACAACTTCGCCTTTTCAAACGGTATTCCGGATCTTAACGGTGTTGAATTTAACCAACAGGGAGATAATACTTTGGTTATGGTAGGATCTACTGCAACATCTTATATCAGAATCGATAATAACGAACTTAGAATTTTATATTTAAAAGACGGTAAATCGTGGACGGCTAACTGCACGCGATAACCAACTTTTCATACATTATGTTAGGACCTGCTTTTCTTTATGAGGAAAGCAGGTTTTTTTTATCAAGACTTTATCTCTGATTATTTAATCTTTTTTTAAGCAGTGATAAACTTTAGTTAAGTTTCAAAAATAAGATTTCTCAGACAGAAATTTGGCTACCTTTGATTCAACAAACAAAGAAAAAAAATCTTATGAAAAAGTTATTGTCTGCCATGTCAATTATGCTTGGACTTGGGCTTGCAAGCGCCCAGCAAACCGTTCCGGCAGCGGGCTCCAAACATCAGCAAACAGCAAAAACAGCGCAAGCTGCAAAACCTGAAGCCGCACCTGCCGCAAAAATGAAGAAAGACGGTACCCCCGATAAACGGTACAAGGAAAACAAAAATCTAAAGAAAGACGGCACGCCTGATAAAAGGTATAAAGAAAACAAGTAATACTCAACAATAGTTGTTATTTTCATAATCAAATTTCGAGAACCGATGATCACTCATTCATCGGTTTTTTTATTGGATATTGCCGATAAAGTTTCTAAGATTCTTCAGTTATTTATAAATTTGAAGAATGTTACAATTCCTCAAGAAAAAAATAGCATTGCTCTGGGCAAAAAAACATGTCCGCAACACTGAAGAATTCAAAAAAAACGCTGAAAACAACCAGGAGAAATTATTACTTTCTCTGGTGGATACCGCTAAAAAAACACTTTTCGGAAGAGAACACGATTTTGAAAATATCAGGTCCGTAAAGGATTTTCAGAATAAAGTGAAAATTTCAGATTACGAAGACCTTAAACCTTATATCGAAAGGGTAAAAAAAGGACAGGCCAATATTCTCTGGACAGATATTCCTGAATATTTCGCAAAAACATCGGGAACAACCTCAGGATCAAAATACATTCCTATTTCAAAGGAAGGAATGCCGTTTCAGGTAAAAGGTGCACAAAGCGCTCTTTTCCATTATATTTCAAAAAAGAATAATGCGGATTTTGTAAACGGCAAAATGATCTTTCTTCAGGGAAGTCCTGAGCTTGAGGAGGTTTTCGGGATCAATACCGGCCGCCTTTCGGGCATTGTAGCCCACCATATCCCCAAATATTTACAAAAAAACAGGCTTCCAAGCTGGGATACCAATATTATGGAAGACTGGGAAGCTAAGGTAGATAAAATCGTAGAAGAGACGGAAAAAGAAAACATGACCCTTATTTCCGGAATCCCGCCATGGCTGATTATGTATTTTGAAAAGCTCGTTGAAAAGCACGGTAAAAAAATCACCCAAATTTTTCCTAATCTGCAGCTCATCGTAACCGGAGGCGTCAATTATGAACCCTACCGCGACAAAATGGAAGAACTTCTCGGCGGACAGGTGGATATTGTACAGACTTTTCCTGCATCGGAAGGCTTTTTTGCATTTCAGGATGATTATACAAAAGAAGGCCTATTATTGTTAACAAATCACGGAATATTCTATGAATTTGTCCCCCTTGAAGAATACGGAAAGCCGAATGCGAAAAGATTAACATTAAAAGATATTGAAATTAATAAAGATTATGCATTAATTTTAACAACGAATTCGGGATTGTGGGCTTATTCGATTGGTGATGTCGTAAGATTTATTGATAAAAATCCGCACAGAATCCTGGTAAGCGGAAGAACCAAACACTTTACTTCTGCCTTCGGCGAACATGTGATAGCTTTTGAAGTGGAAGAAGCTCTGAAAGCTGCCGTAGAAAAATATCCTGCGCAGATTACCGAATTTCATCTCGCCCCACAAGTGAATCCTGAAGAAGGCCTTCCTTATCACGAATGGTTTATCGAATTTGAAAAAGAACCTGAAAACCTGCAGATGTTCCGCAATGAGCTGGACGATCAGCTTAGAAAACGCAATTCGTATTATGATGATCTTATTTCGGGAAATATTCTGCAGAAACTTCATATTACCCAGCTAAAGAAAAACGCTTTTCAGGAATATGCAAAATCACAGGGAAAGCTGGGCGGGCAAAATAAAATACCGAGGCTTGCCAATGACAGAAAAATTGCAAATTCATTGAAAATTTATAAACTTTAAGCACATTTTTTCAATTCCAGAAACATATATTCGAAAAAAATTATAAATTTGGAAAACTAAAAAATAATAATGAAAGCATCTGTACTTTTAAAATCATCTTTATTGACATCGTTATTTGTAATTTCATCCTGTGCAACCACAAAATACAGTATGGATACTGCTAAAAATGATTATTCTAATCTTGAAGCAGGCAGAGTGTATACTGTAATGATGAGAGACGGTTCCGAAAATCAAAAAATATTATTCCGTAACGTAGAAGGAGACAATATCATAGGAACAGCCGGTAAAAAAGACAGTACAGTTGTAACGATACCTAAGGCTAATGTAGCAGCAGTGAGAGACAGCAGAAAAGCAAAAACCGTTATAGGAGCTTCTATAATAGGAGCCGCCGGTGTTGCAGCATTAGTAATCAGTGCTTCCCGTGCCGACAACTAAAATAGATTTTATCTTTTAGGAGTCATCTAATTTTTCATTTAAAAAATTATCATATGCATAGCCTTAAATCAATATTTGAGGCTATTTTTGTGGGATGATTTCGTTTACCCCGTTACAGACATTGCAAAATGTCGAGTTCAGGAATCTTCTTACGGGAAGATTTTTTATTGTTCTTGCCTTCAGAATGCTTGCCACTTTACTGGGATGGTGGGTGTATCAGCTGACAAAAGATCCTTTTTCAATCGGACTTATCGGCCTCTCGGAAGTCATTCCTGCGGTGAGCTGTGCATTGTATGCCGGCCATGTGATCGACATGAATGAAAAGAAAAGATTATTACTGATCTGCAATTATGCTTACATCTTTCTGATCGGGTTACTGCTGATTCCCGCTTTCTTTAATGTAGAAATGCATTTTACGGGACATCAGATTACTTATTTTATCTATGGGGTAATATTTTTTACAGGTATTGCAAGAGCATTTATCGGCCCGATTGTTCCTTCCATGATTCCTAAAATTGTAAAAAAAGACAATCTTCCCAATGCCGTCACTTTAAATCAGGCCACATTTCTTATTTCCTCTGTTTGCGGGCATGCGGCAGGAGGATTTCTCATCGGATACTTTGGGGTAAAATGGACATTAATTGTGATTATTGCACTGATCTTTTGTGCCTCTTTATTTTTTTTTCAGTTAAATAAACAGCATTCCGAATACAAAAAAGAGAATATCAACGTTATAGAAAGTATGCGAGAAGGAATTTCCTATATATTAAAAACAAAAGAAATTCTCGGAGCTCTTTGTCTTGATATGTTTGCTGTACTCTTCGGAGGTGCCGTTGCGATGATTCCGGTGTATGCTACCGATATCCTCAAAGTAGGCGCGGAAGGCTTCGGATTACTTAATGCAGCTTCAGACATAGGGTCTATGTGCATCATTACCGTTCTGTCGATCGTACCGCTGAGAAAGAATCAGGGTAAAATCCTGCTCTCGGTGGTTACAGGATTCGGGCTTTGTATTATTGGCTTCGGATTGTCGCGATTGTATTGGCTTTCGTTCCTGTTTTTAATGATGAGCGGAATGCTGGATGGTATTTCCGTAGTCATCAGGGGTACCATTGTACAGCTGAAAACTCCGGATAACATTAGAGGAAGGGTATTGAGCGTTAATTCCATTTTCATAATGTCAAGTAATGAAATGGGACAGTTTGAAAGCGGGCTTATGGCTAAATTATTAGGAGTCGTGCGCTCTGTAGTGGTGGGAGGTACCCTCACAGTACTGGTTGCTTTAACGATAGGAGCAACGAACTCAAAATTGAGAAAAATGCAATATTAAAACAATAAAGATCAATTTGTTAAATTTATTTCAAAAACTTTAATTTAAAATTAATAATTTTTTATATTTGTAATATAAAATTCCCCTACATGAAAAAAACTCTATTAATTTGTTTTTGTGTAGTAGGCTTTTGCTTACAGGCACAAACTTACAGTGAAAAAGACTTCAAACAGACTGTTGCACAGGTAAACACCGCTAAAACAGAAAGTGAGTACGAAACCATTTTCCAAAAGTTTTCAACGTTCACTTCCTCGAAACCCTCGGAAAAGTGGGAGGCGTATTATTATGCCGCTCTTTCTGCGTATCTGAAAGCAGAATTACAGCTTAAGAAAACACCATCTGCAGACGTTTCAAATGTGAGCGCCCTTGCCGGAAAATATGCAAAAGGCGGTCTCTCTGATTCTAAGAGCAACAATGCCGAAAGTGATATTTTGTTCGGCCTGATTGCACTTCAGAAAGCTCAGATTAAGGGAGCAAAAGATGTTAAAAGTAACATGGATATTGCTTCGCAAATGATCGCTAAAGCTGAAGCCGTAACACCAGAAAATCCAAGATTAGCTATTCTTAAGGCTAAATTAGCGGAAATGTCCGGTAATAAAGAAAGTGCTGAAAAGTTGTTTAAAAAGGCATTGACGGGACTTGAAACGAAAAGCACGTCTTCTTCTGCACCAAGCTGGGGCAGACAGCTGATTCCATCTATGAATTAATCTTCGGATTAAAAACTTTAAAACAACTAAAAAATGAAAAAAGCTCTATATATTTTTTTAATTTTAATTTCCCAGAGCTTTTTCGCCCAGTCCAGTTCAGATTGCGGCGGAAATGTGCAGGTCTGTGGAAATACTCCAATATCCTTCACGCCTACTGGGCCTGGTAGTGTAATGGAAACCCTGGGCGGCTGTCTCGGCGTTGAACACTTTTCCATCTGGTACACCTTTACCATTGCCACTTCAGGTACATTAACTTTTGTGATTAACCCAAATAATTTTACAGACGATTACGACTGGGCTGTATACGGACCAAACGTGAGTTGTGGAAGTTTAGGAGCGCCTATCAGATGTAATTATTCTGCAGATGACGGACCTACCGGTCTTAATACAACCGCAACCAATACTTCATCTGGCGCAGGGGGCTCGGCATTTTGCTCAAGCATGAATGTAGTTGCAGGACAAACCTATTATCTCCTTGTAGATAATTTCTCATCAAGTGCGAACGGTTTCGTATTATCTTGGGGAGGAAGCGCTACGCTTGTTTCGCCATTCAACAGTGCATTTCAGCCGTATCCTTTTATAGAACCTGGAACTCCGGGACCTACAGCTAACTCTCCGAGAGAAGTTGTAGTATGTTCAAATCCTGCTGTATTTAATTTTACAACCCTTACTGCAGGTATCGTGAATAACAATCCTAACTTTAACGTATCGTATTATTATAACCAAAATGATGCGATCTCAGGAAATAATCCGATCACAACACCTATTACGGTAAATACAACAGACACTTATTATTATGCAATTACCTATACGGAGCCTGGTGCTCCGGCTACTGCAATCAACAGGTGTAGAATTCCCGGAAAATTTAAATTTATACAAAAAGCGATTACAGGAACCAATATAACATTAACGAAGTGTAACAATAACAACCAGGGAACTGCTGTTTTTGACCTCACTACAGCAAATGTGAACGGTGATCCTGCGGTTACCAGAAAGTATTATCCTACATTGCAGGATCTTAATGCAGGTACTAATGAAATTACCAATCCATATCAGTACGTTTCTGCAGGAGGTGATGTCTATGTATTGCTTACTTCACCATTTGGGTGTAAAGCGACCGCAAAGATTACATTAACTTTCTTCCCGGTAGTAACGGTAACAGAAGCAACGCTTAGATCTTGTTTCATTGAAACAAATCCTGCTACTGCTTCTTTCAACCTTACTGTAGCCCCTGTAACTACGCAAACCGGAGTTAAAACATATTACCCTTCTTTAGCTGATGCCGTTGCAGGAACCAACCAGATTGCCAACCCAAGCACATACATTTCTCCAACCGGAGTAGTGTTTATAAAAGTAACAGACGCAAACGGTTGTTATGCTGTTGCGAAAGTAAACCTTATCGTATTACCACCTGTATATTCTAATACGCTTGATGATAAGATCATTTGTATAGAAGACACCACAACGCTGGATGCAGGACCTGGATTCGCAGGATACAAATGGAGTACCGGAGCCACAACGCAGACAATTAATAATGTTACTGTGGGTACCTATTGGGTGGAGCTTAAAACAGGAGACTGTGTTACAAAACAAACCGTAAAAGTTTATCCTTCCGAACAGCCGGTTATCTCTAATGTCGATATTGCCAATAATACTGTTACCGTGAATGCTATAGGCGGAACTGCCCCTTATAAATATTCTCTTGATGGTATCAACTGGCAGGATTCAAACATTTTCACCAATGTTCCGAGAGGAGATAATTCAATATATGTAAAGGACGGATATGACTGTGACCCTATTACAATTAGTGTAGTTGTTCCTAATCTTGTTAATGTGATTACTCCGAACGGAGACGGTGTTAATGATGTGATTGATTATTCGGCATTGGCAGGTAAGCAAAACTTAATACTCAGCATCTTCGACAGATATGGTGTAAAAGTAGCACAAGCCGATAAGTCTAACGGATACAAGTGGGACGGAACCACGGGCGGCAAGAAAGTATCTACCGGAACCTATTGGTATACTGTAACATGGAACGAAAATGACAAGAAAAATACACCATTTAAATTCTCAGGATGGGTAATGGTGAAAAATAGAGAATAAAGTAATAAATAACGAAGAAAAACCGCTTTCTCAAGCGGTTTTTTTCACATGAAATCTAAATAAATATAAAAATCATTTCTAATGAAGAAAGTACTATTACTGACTGTTTTATTTTTCTCACAAATGATCTTTTCACAGTCTGACTGTGTTACCGCCATTGCGGTTTGTGGAAATTCAGGCCAGTCATATACACCAAGCGGACATGGCGTTACACAGGAAAGCCCGCTGGGAGGATGTCTTTCAACTGAACATTTTTCCGTATGGTACAAATTTACCATTGCAACGGGAGGCACGCTCACTTTCGTAATCAATCCCAATGCTACAGGTACAAGTACAGATTATGATTGGGCTGTTTATGGACCTAATGTACAGTGCGGAGCACTGGGATTACCGGTAAGATGTTCCTTTTCTGCAGGCGGAGGGCCTACAGGACTTAACATGACTTCTCTGGATACATCCGAAGGCGCAGGCACCGATAACTTAGGTAACCCTTCAGATCGTTTTGTAAAATACATGGACGTTCTACCTGGCGAGACGTACTATCTTATTGTAGATAACTTCTCATCAAATACCACAGGTTTTGCTTTACAATGGGGAGGAACTGCAACTCTTGCATCTCCTTTTACAGATCCCAATTTAACACCAAATCCTTTTGTTCCGCCTGGTACTCCAAGCGCAACACCGAACGGACCTAACGAAATTGTACAATGTCAGCTTCCTACAACATTTGATTTCAGTACTCTTAGTGCCGGGATCATTAACGGGAATCCAAACTTCCAGGTTACTTATCATTACAATTTAAATGATGCTATTACCGGAGCCAACCCGATCACGACACCAATTACGATAAACGGTACGACTATTTATTATTACAGCATTCATTATCAGGATCCGGCGAATCCGAATAACCCTATCAACAGCTGTACCCAGACCGGTTCAATTAAATTTGTTCCCGGAAATATCGTTACCAATAATGCTACACTCACTACATGTAACTATAATAATTCAGGTACAGGTGTCTTTAATCTGACAACGGCAGTTGTATATGGACCGACAACCGGTGTTACCAAAAAATACTATCCTACTTTGGCGGATATGAATGCAGGGACCAATGAAATTACCAATCCTGCCGCGTATTCATCTACAGCCCCGAAAATCATTTATGTAAAGATCAGTACAGATCAGGGATGTTATGGAAGCGCACAGATTTCACTGCAGTTTTTTGCTCCGCTTCCGGCAGTAAACGTTACACTTAAAGCTTGTAATAATAATAATGCAGGAACGGCTCTTTTTGATCTTACTGCAGCAAACGTATATCCTCCGGGAAATGTTACCAAAAAATATTATCTGAGTCAGGCAGATCTGAATGCCGGTACCAATGAAATTACAAATCCTGGAAACTATACCTCTGCAGCTCCTAAGACAATTTATGTACAGGTAAGAAATGCAGATGGATGTACCGGACAGTCAGAGATTTCTTTACAATACCTTCCGGTTGTAACAGTAACGGAAGCAACATTAGAATCTTGTTTTATTGAAACAGCAGTCAATACAGCATCTTTTGATCTTACTCAGGCAAATGTAACCTCCCAGACAGGGGTTGTAAAAGCGTATTTTAAAACACAGGCTGATGCATTGGCCGGCGTTAACCCGATTGCAAACCCTTCTAATTATATATCAACAACTACAACGATATATACTACCGTAACCAACGCAAACGGCTGTTTTGCTATTGCTAAAGTGAATCTTAAAGTTTTACCTCCGGTAACATCAAGCGTGCTTAAGGACAAGATTATCTGTATTGAAGATAAGACTACTTTAGATGCAGGACCTGGATTTGATGGTTACGAATGGAGTACAGGAGCTACTACACAATCTATTTCAAATGTAACAGCTGGTGCTTATTGGGTTAAACTGAAAACAGGAAAATGCTGGACATTGCAGCCGGTAAAAGTAAATGCGTCCGCACAACCGGTAATTACCAATATCGAAATCACAAACGATTCATTCACGGTAACTGTAAACGGAGGAAAAGGGCCTTACCAATACTCACTTGACGGTGTTAACTGGCAGGACTCAAATGTATTCACAGGACTTCCGAGAGGTGAAAACAAGGTATATGTGAAGGATTCCTACGATTGTAATCCGATCAGCGTTCAGGTAACGGTTCCGAATCTGCTTAATGCGATCACTCCAAACGGAGACAACAAAAATGATTATATAGACTATTCAGCATTGTCTTATAAGAAAAATGTTGTATTCACAGTATATGACAGATACGGAAACATGCTTTACCGTGCCGATAAGATCAGAAACTACACCTGGGATGGAACTTCCAACGGTAAGAAAATCGTAACCGGAACTTACTGGTACACGATTACATGGACCGAAAACGATAAAAACAATACCGAAACCAAGTACAGCGGATGGGTATTGGTAAAAAATATTGAATAATTAATAAATTAATTTTCAAGCACTTAAATCACCTCTGTTAAGGGGTGATTTTTTTATGCACATCAACACAAAACCTCACTCTCATTATATTTTAACAATGTTGTGTTCATAAATTGTTGAATACTATTTTTTAATTGCTTTTCAAAAAAACTATCTTTGCAGAACTATGGCGCAGAAAGAAACATTATCTTCATTGACGAACGGAAACTTTGCAAAAGAACTCTCCATTGCTGACGGTAAAATGCCGCCCAATGCCCTGGATTTCGAAAGGCTGGTAATCGGAACCTTTTTAATTGACAAAAAGGGTCTGGACCATTCTATTGACTTACTGACACCGGAAGTTTTTTATGATCCGAGACATCAGGTAATTTTTTCTACCATTTTAAAACTGTACGAAGGCAATCAGCCGGTGGATTTAATGACCATTATTCAGGATCTGAAGAAAGAAGGCAGACTTAATCTGGCGGGTGGGGACAGCTATATCATTGATCTTACTATGGGGGTCAGTTCATCTGCCCATATTGAGTACCATGTTCGTGTTATTCTGGAAAAATATATTTTAAGAAGTTTAATTAATGTATCGGCAAACGTTATCGATGCTGCGTATAAAGAATCAACCGACGTTTTTGAACTTTTGGATAAAGCCGAACAGTCATTTTTCGAAATTACCAACGGAACCATCAAGAAAGGATTTGATACGGCCAATTCTTTGGTAAAGCAGGCTATTGAAACCATTAAATCTTTAAAAGATAAAGAAGGTCTTTCCGGAGTTCCTTCAGGATTCCGTGATGTAGATAAAGAAACCGGGGGATGGCAGAATTCTGATCTTATCATTATTGCGGCACGTCCGGCCATGGGAAAAACGGCATTTCTTCTTTCCATGGCGAGAAACATAGCGGTGGGACACAAAATTCCGATGGCCCTGTTCTCTCTCGAGATGGCATCTGTACAGCTTATTACCAGGATGATCGCTTCCGAAACAAGAATTTCTTCCGAAAAATTAAGAAAAGGAACCCTGGATGATGAAGAATGGCAGAGACTGTTCTCCAACGTATCCGAGCTGGAAAATGCCCCTTTGTATATTGATGAAACTCCTTCTCTTTCTATATTCGATTTCCGTGCAAAATGCCGAAGACTGGTAATGCAGCATGGGGTACGCCTTATCATGGTCGATTATCTTCAGCTGATGACAGCCGGAGGTGGCGGAAAAGGTACTGGAAACCGTGAGCAGGAAATCTCCATGATATCAAGATCCCTCAAGGCCATCGCAAAAGAACTTAACGTTCCGGTAATTGCTCTTTCACAGCTTTCCCGTAGTGTGGAAACACGTCCCGGAAAAAGACCTCAGCTTTCCGACCTTAGGGAATCCGGAGCGATTGAACAGGATGCGGACATCGTATCATTTATCTTCAGACCTGAGTATTATAAAATTACCGTTTGGGATAATGATGAAGAAGGCCAGGAAACCTCAACGGAAAACCAGGCAGAGCTTATTATTGCCAAGCACAGAAATGGTGCAACGGCCGATGTGCGGTTATCCTTCCTGAAGCATTTTGCTAAATTCGGGGATATTGAAGCTGCTTTTGATGGAGGAATGGGTGGCGGATATCCTTCCAATTTCGGATCTTCTGAACCGAGCGGTTTTGATAAGATTAAAACAACCATACAGCCGGGAGCAGCGTTTGACCTTCCGAGCAATTCTCAGGTTTCAGGATCTTCCATGAATGATTTTGATGATGATGACGATTTTCCTTTTTAAAAATTTAAGCTAAGATTTATATAACTTTTAAATCTAAATTTTAGCCCTAATCTACCTCATGAAAATAGAAATATACACCGACGGAGCATGCAGCGGAAATCCCGGAAAAGGCGGATATGGAATTCTCATGCGGGTACCCGAAAAAAATTACCAGAAAACGTTTTCGAAAGGATTCAGGAAAACTACCAACAACAGAATGGAGCTCCTTGCCGTAATTACGGCTCTGGAAAAACTGAAATCTCCAGAAAACGACATCCACATTTACACCGACAGCAAGTATGTTGCCGATGCTATTAACCAAAACTGGCTTGCCGGATGGATAAAAAGGGGATGGAAAAATGTGAAAAATCCTGATCTCTGGCAAAGATTTGTAGTATTGTATAATCTTCACAAGCCAAAAATGCACTGGATCAAAGGTCACGCCGGACATTTTGAAAATGAACTGTGCGACAAACTCGCCGTAACCGCCTCATCCTCAGCAGACTTAGCTATTGACACCTATTTCGAAAACCTTGAAAAGAATTCCCTTTTTTAATTTATATTCAAACTAAATACGAATAAAAACCATTCAGCATTTCTCTCCATAACTTATCATTTATTATAAAATAACCATTAAATTCAGCAAAATTAACATTAAATATATATTTATTGATTAGGATTTAATATCTTTGACACGTCTAAATCTAAGTGTCTAATAAATGAGTAAAAAAATCTACCTCTTTTTATTGGTAAATCTGTTGCTTCTTTTTCCGCAATATGTTTTATCACAAACTTATCAGCTAACAGGAAGCCCTGTAAATACCACGGGATGGACGATGGTAGCTCCCACTGTAGTCAATACAGATTTCGTACAGCTGACTCCCGACACCAATAACCAATCCGGCTCAATTCGTCTGAACGATCCCATCAACCTTAAATATTGCGATAAATGGAGAGTGGAATTCGATTTCCGAATGGATTCTAATCAAACCGCAAATGGAGACGGCATTGCATTCTGGTATCTTGCCAACCCACCGGTGGCCAGCGTACTGGGCTCAGGTCTTGGAGTTTCACAAAATGCCGTAGGATTTATTGTAGGATTAGATACCTACAACAATACTACCACAGCGGTGATGAGCAAAGTACACGTTGCTTACGGCCAGGTTGCCAATACTACGGATAACAATAATGTAGAATTCTTCAATGTTGCCGGGAGCTCATTTCACTCACCGGATATGAATACTACCCTTCCTTTCCAGGGAACAACTTACAAGCATGTAGAAGTAACCGCACAGGTAGATCCTGCTGCACCGGCGAACTGGATTGTGAAAATCACTATCGACGGAAACTTAATCTGTAACCAGTCTTTTGCACCATCAGGAACCGCAGCTTCAATGACTGTTGGTTATTTCGGATTTTCAGCTTCGACAGGAGGAAACAGATCAAGACATTCTATTAAAAATGTAAAAGTTTATATTGACAAAGTAGCCCTTAATCAGACTACGGTAACCGATACTTTCTGCCCCAATCCGTCAACCGGTCAAGGAACAGCAAATTTAACGAGCTATCAGAATCAGTTTGTTGCAAATCCTGCCAACTATACTTTTTCATACAGTGTATCAGGCACTCCGATTACAAACCCTGCTAATTATCAGTTTAGTGCCAATACAACTGTTTCTGTATTGGTCAAAGATAATTCCGGATTATTGTGTGATAACCCCGATGGCAAGATCCAGCTCAATCTGTCACCATTTACTGCAACTCCAGCCACGCTTACTGCATGTAATAACAATAACGCCGGAACAGCCAGCTTTAACCTCACTTTAGCGAACGTTAACGAACCCGCAGGTTCCACAAAAAAATATTACAAAACATTAGCAGACATGAATGCAGGGATTGAAATTCCGAACCCAGCAAATTATGTTTCGGCAGCGGGTACTGTATACGTAAAAGTAACCACGCCATTAGGATGCGTGGGTTCTGCGCCCATTACGCTGGCATTCTTCCCACCAATCGTATCAAATGATGCCACGATAGAATCATGCTTTATAGAGAATGCTCCTACAACAGCATCATTCGATCTTACACAGGCAAATCTAACTTCAGCATCGGGTATTACGAAGAAATATTTCAAAACGGAAGCTGATGCACTTGCAGGTACCAATGAAATTGTGCCGGCAAACAATTATATTTCGACATCGTCAACCGTATATGTAAGAATTACCAATCTTGCAGGCTGTTTCGTTATTGTTAAAATAACGCTTAAAGTTTTACCTCCTGTTTATTCTTCAGTACTGAAAGACCAAATCATTTGTATCGATGATAAAACCACTTTGGATGCAGGTCCGGGATTTGACGCCTATTTATGGAGCACAGGAGCTACCACCCAATCTGTTCAAAATATTACACCCGGTCTGTATTGGGTAAAGCTAAAAACAGGAAGATGTACAGCCATGCAGATGGTAAAGGTAAACTCTTCACCCCAGCCGGTTATTGCCACTATTGACATTACTAACAATACCATTACCGTAAATGTAAAAGGTGGAAAAGGACCTTACCAATATTCGCTCGATGGGACAAATTGGCAGGATTCGAATGTATTTACCGGACTTGCTAGAGGCGAAGTCAAAGTATTTGTAAAAGACACCTACGACTGCACTCCGATTCAGGTACAGGTTACCGTTCCAAATCTCATTAATGCCATTACTCCGAACGGAGATAATGTGAATGATGTAATTGATTATTCTGCATTGGCTTACAAGAAAAACCTTGTTTTCACCATATTCGACAGATACGGAAACAAGCTTTACCAGGCCGACAAAATAAGAAATTACAAATGGGACGGAACAACAGGCGGTAAAAAAGTTATCACCGGCACCTACTGGTACACCATCACCTGGAATGAAAACGATAAAAACAACACACAGACCACTTACAATGGCTGGGTATTGGTAAAAAACAGAGAATAATAATTTACATTAAGATCACTCCATCATGGGGTGGTCTTTTTTTAGCCCTATAAAAACATTCTTCAAAAAAACATAAATGAGCAGTAAAAACATATCATTTAATAACCAATCACCTCATGAAAAACAATCTGCTCTCTTATTTCTTCTTAATTTTCATTTGCTTATCCGGCAAAATTTCTGCGCAGACTTATCAGCTTACCGGTAATCCTGTAAACGTTACAGGTTGGGATCTTGTTTCTAGCGCTGTTATAAACACAGATTTTATACAGCTGACCCAGGATGTCGGCAATCAGTACGGGGCCATCAAACTTCAGGACCCCATTAACCTTAAATATTGTGACAAATGGAAGGTAGAATTTGATTTCAGGATCGATGGAAACGGAACCGCACAGTATGGAAGAGGCGACGGCTTCACCTTTTGGTATCTGGCGAATCCTCCAACCGGATTTATTTCGGGAGGCGGTCTCGGAATTCCGGCAAACGCTAACGGATTGATGGTGGGATTTGATATTTTCAACAATTCTACTGAAGGCCAGATGAGTAAAGTCCACGTTTTATACGGAACCAATAATGGCTTAAACAACAATATAGAATATAATACCACCCCGGGAAGCACATTCCATTCGCCGGATCTGAATCCTACACAACCTTTCGTAGGTTCAACGTATAAACATGTTGAAGTAAACGGAGAAACAGATCCTGCCAATCCCACCAACTGGCTTATTAAAATAAGAATAGACGGCGTCCTGATTGCAGACCAGTCTTTTGCTCCTTCCGGAGGTGCTATTGGTATGACGACAGGGTATTTCGGTTTCTCTGCAGCGACAGGAGGAGCAAGTGCAAGACACTCTATTAAAAATGCAAAAATCTATATCGATAAAGTTCCGATATTAACCAATACAATCAATCCTTTTGTTTGTGTAAATCCTGCCACAGGAAACGGAGCGGTAGATTTAACTTCCTTCCAGAACCAGTTTGTAACCAATCCTTCAAACTATGTATTCTCTTATTTCGGGCCGGGCGGAACACCGATTACCAACCCGTCCGATTATCAGTATTCTGCAGGAACGACGACGATTACCGTTGTAGTAAAAGACCCTTCCTCTACGCTGTGCGACAATGGAGACGGAACTATTGTGCTTACGCCAAGTCCTTTTGCAGCTAATGATGTGACGCTTACCGGATGTAATAACAATAATACAGGAGGAGCCGTATTTGATCTTACCTCAGCCGCATTATCATCAGTTCCCGGAAGTACGTCTGTATTTTACAATACCATGTATGACCTTACCAATCATAATAACCCGATCACCAATCCTTCCGCTTTCCTTTCCCCGGCAGCAACAATTTATGCACAGGTGACTACGCCACAGGGATGTACAGATGTAGCACAAATCACATTGGCACTTTTCCCTATTGTAGAAGTTCAGGAAGCAACATTAAGAACCTGCTCCATCGAAAGCAATCCCTCAACAGGATTATTTAATCTTACCACAGCTCCCGTAACAACCCAGAGCGGAACCGTGAAACAGTACTATCCATCATTAACAGACGCACAAAACGGAACTAACGGAATCGCAAACCCTTCATCGTATATCTCTCCAAACGGAGTCGTTTATATTAAGGTTTCAAACGGAAACGGATGTTATGCCATCGCTAAAGTTAACCTTATCGTGATTCCTCCGGTGTTCTCGGCTACTCTTGATGATAAGATCATTTGTATGGAAGATACTACAACTTTGGATGCAGGACCCGGATTTACGGGCTACGAATGGAGCACAGGTGCAACGACTCAGTCGATTTCAAATGTCGGAGTGGGTACCTATTGGGTGAAACTGAAGACAGGAGACTGCGTTGTTACACAGCCAGTGAAGGTCTATGCTTCAGAACAACCTGTAATTTCAAATGTTGATATTTCAACTAATACCGTTACAATATATGCGATGGGAGGCACCGCACCGTATAAATATTCTACCGATGGAATCAACTGGCAGGATTCTAATGAATTCACAAATATACCACGCGGGGATTTAAAGGTTTACGTAAAAGATGCTTACGATTGTCAGCCGATTGACATCACAGTTGTCGTACCAAATATCATTAACGTGATTACCCCTAACGGAGACGGTGTGAATGATGGAATTGATTATTCAGCACTTGCAGGAAAGCAAAATCTTATTTTTAATGTTTTCGATCGATACGGCGCATTGATTCATAAAGCAGACAAAACCAACCGCTATCGTTGGGACGGAACCATGGGAGGAAGAAAGGTACCTACGGGAAGTTACTGGTATTCTGTTTCGTGGAATGAAAATGATAAGAAAAATACTCCCATTAAATATTCAGGTTGGATACTTGTAAAAAACAGGGATTAACCCGTAAAACAATATTATTTGTAATAGTTTCGGCGGCCTTTCAGGCCGCCGAAACTATTGGATCATCCATGGCCAAACCTTCAAGGTTATAAAAACCTTGAAGGCTCCATAACACCTATAATAATCACGCGGTAATTATTTAGCATATTTCGTGTTAAAACCGAATTTATTCATGTTCAATCCTTAAATTTGTCTTATGAATTATTTGGAAGCTTTAAGCAGAAGATATTCTGTAAAAAAATTTAACAACGAAATTATCCCCCGGGAAGCGTTGCATAATATTCTGGAGTCCGGGAAATTATCGGCCAGCTCACTTGGCCTTCAGCCTTACAGAATCCTTGTTGTGGAAAGTAAGGAAATGAAAGAAAAACTGATTCCTGCATTTTACAATCCGTCCCAGATCTCAACATGTTCCCATCTGATTGTCATTGTATCGAAAAAATCCTTGGATGAAAATTATGTCAACGGATATTTCAGACATATTTCAGAAGTGAGAGAAACTCCGTCGGAAAAACTTGACCTTTTCAGAAACAGCATCAATCAGCATATTAATCAAAAAACCCAGGACGAAATTTTCAACTGGGCAGAAAAACAATCTTATATCGTACTGGCAAACCTTATGTATGCCGCAGCGATGGAAAGTATAGATACCTGTCCTATGGAGGGCTTCCGTCCGGATCTTATCGAAGAAATTTTAGAATTAAATCCTGAGACTGAAAAAGTAACCGTTACCCTCGCTCTAGGCTACCGATCAGAGGAAGATCATTTCCAATACATGAAAAAAGTAAGAAAACCAAACGAAAAATTGTTTAAATTTATTTAATTATTTAGACGATTGTCTTAAACTAAGGATATGATAAAAGCGGATGTATTAGTAATCGGTTCCGGGATTTCGGGACTTTCCTATGCTATTAAAGTTTCTGAGCAGCTTCCTGATGCCAAAATAATTATTGTAACAAAATCCGATGAGGATGAGAGCAATACCAAATATGCACAAGGCGGTCTTGCGGTCGTTACAGACTCTAAAAACGATAATTTTGACAAACATATTGAAGACACTATGCGTGCCGGAGACGGCGAAAACAAGCGTGATGTTGTAAAAATGGTTGTGACGGAAGCTCCTGCAAGATTCAATGAAATCGTGGAATGGGGCGCCAACTTCGATATGAAAAACGGAGAATTCGCGTTGGGAAGAGAAGGCGGCCATACCGAAAACCGAATCGTACACCATAAAGATATTACGGGTTTCGAGATCGAAAGAGCTCTTCTGGAAACAGCTAACAAAAGCAGTAATATTGAAATCCTGGATCATCATTATGTTATTGACATCATTACCCAGCATCACGTTCCGGGAAAAGAACTGAATGAAGGAGACATCCACTGTTACGGCGCTTATATTTTAGATGAAAAATCTAAAAAAATAAAAAAAATTACATCGAAAATAACATTAGTGGCAACAGGAGGAGCTGGACATGTGTATAAAAACACCACCAATCCCACGATTGCTACAGGAGACGGAATCGCTTTTGTAGCCAGAGCAAAAGGAAAAGTTTCCAACATGCAGTATTACCAGTTTCATCCTACCGCACTATATAGTAAAATCGACGGAATGCTTTTTCTGATTTCCGAAGCCGTTCGTGGTGACGGAGCAAAATTAAGAACAAAAAGAGGTGAAAAATTCATGCATAAATATGATGAGCGTGAAGAACTGGCCTCTCGCGATATCGTAGCAAGAGCCATTGATGCCGAAATGAAAATTACCGGTGATGAATATGTAGGACTGGACTGCCGCGAAATGAACCATGAAAAATTCCTTGAACATTTTCCCAATATTTACAAAAAATGTGAAGAAGAAGGAATTGATCCTTTCAAACAGCTGATTCCGGTAGTTCCTGCCTGCCATTACCTGATGGGAGGAATTGAAGTAGACAAAGACGGGCAATCTTCCATCAGAAATCTTTTTGCAGTAGGAGAATGTACCAACTCAGGACTTCACGGCGCCAACAGACTGGCATCCAATTCATTGCTTGAAGGATTGGTTTTCGGGCATAATGCTGCCATTAAAACTGTTGAGCTTTTAAATGAAAACCATTTTAATTTCGATGATCTCAAAGCTGTACCGGAATGGAATGAGGAAGGAATGAAAATCATGGATGAAATGGTGATCGTTTCCTACCTTAGGAAGCAGCTTCAGGAAATGATGAGCGATCTTGTAGGTATTGTACGAAGCAACCGCCGCCTCAATATGGCGCTTCAGAAACACCAGGAAATTGCTGCTGCCGTAGATGAAATCTATCACTACTCCATTCTTTCTCCTCAGCTTTCGGAATTGAGAAATTTAACCACCGTAGCACACCTCATCATCACTCAATCCATGGAAATGAAAGAGAATAAAGGAGCTTTTTATAATAAAGATCTGGCTTAGAACTTAAAACAGAATATGGAAATCTTCAGTCTGAGAATTCTACCGGTCGTCAATATTTTATCTGTTTTAGGAATATTATTGATTTTTCTCGTTTTTACAATATTGATGTTCCTCACTTTCGGATGCAAGCATTATGATGTACTATATATTCTGGGATGGATGTTCATTTTAGCTTCTGTGTCTTTTGGATTTAAATTTTTTAATTGCTTAAAAAAAATTATCATTTCCAAAGCTAAGTATTCTCTTCCTTTGAATTTGATATGCAATATTCTTAAAATCGGAAAGCCATATTATTTTGGAAAGGACACATTTAATCTTGATGAAATCATTAATGACAATAAGCTTACTTTAACGTTTTATTACATCAACAATCATCAACATCCTATTTTACAATTCAATAAAGATAAACTGATTTTTCATAATCAGGAATACGACTGGAAAAGCCTACATTGGAAATATTTTCTTTATTCAAAAACGCCTTACTGGAACGGACGAAGAGATGGCAAATATGTGATAGAATTTACAGGATCCAATCAAGATAATATCCGCATAAAAAATAAAATAGAGTTTGAAAAAATAAAAGCTAAAGAAAATGAAGTAATTTTGCTTTTTATCATTCACGATTTGTTATTCGGAAAAAAATCATCTTACTATTACTAATTTTGAAAATATGAAAAGACCTGCATACGTTACAGATAAAGCGTTAAAACAATTCATAAAAAATGCACTGGAGGAGGATATTCAGGATGGCGACCACTCTACCCTTTCTACGATCCCGAAAGACCTGGAACAAAGCGCCAAGCTTCTGGTAAAGCAGGATTGCATTATTGCAGGAGTAGAATTGGCTAAAATCATATTTAAAACTTTTGATAAGAATCTCAAAATTGAGACTTTCGTAAAAGATGGTGATGCCGTAAAAATTGGAGATATAGCTTTCCTCGTAACGGGAAGCGCAAGATCGATTCTTTCTACTGAAAGACTGGTTTTAAACTGCATGCAGAGAATGAGCGGTATTGCAACCCTTACGCATGACTGGGATTCTCGCCTTGTCGGTACCAAAACCAAGCTTCTGGACACAAGAAAAACAACACCGAATTTCAGAATCTGCGAAAAGTGGGCGGTCGCTATTGGCGGAGGAACCAATCATCGGTATGGATTGTATGACATGATCATGCTGAAAGACAATCATATCGATTACAACGGAAGCATTACCAATGCCGTAAAAATGGCGAAGGATTACATTAAAAAAAATAAGAAAAAACTTAAGATTGAGGTTGAAACCAGAAACCTTGAAGAAGTGCAGGAAGCTATCAAAGCAAAAGTTGACAGAATCATGCTTGATAATATGGATTTGAAAATGATGAAGGAAGCTGTTAAGATGATCAATGGCTCGTGTGAAACAGAAGCATCTGGTGGAATTACCCGTGATCAGCTTAAGGAAATCGCATCCACAGGAGTTACTTATATTTCTGCAGGGGCATTAACGCACTCCGCCGAAAATATGGATCTCAGCCTTAAAGCCGTTAAATAAAGATGAATTTTTAATAAAAATAAATATGTTTTGTTAAAAATTCAATAATGTGATTTTTTTCATGTGATATTTCAAATATTATTCAATACATTGTAAATCAGAAATATAGAGCTTATTAAGATTGAGTAAAAATTAACATAAAGTTAATATTAGTTAAATTTTATTTACCGAATTTTGCAGAAAATTTAAATCTAACTATTACTAACGATTATGAAATTAATCAACAAATCGATGCTAACGGCGATAATCACATTATCCACAGCTAGCGTCTATTACGCTCAACAGGTTCAGGACACTGTGGATACAAGGTCTAAAGACATTGAACAAGTTGTACTAACCGGAGTTGCTGACATTGCAAAAGACAGAAAAACTCCTGTAGCAGTTTCAACAATCAAGGAAGCACAAATCGTTGAAAGATTAGGAAATCAGGAATTCCCTGAAATCCTAAAAACAACCCCTTCTATTTACTCCGCAAAAGGAGGTGGAGGTTTTGGAGACGGACGTCTGAACATCAGAGGGTTTGATACAAACAACACAGCCGTAATGATTAATGGGGTACCCGTTAATGACATGGAAGGAGGTACAGTATACTGGTCTAATTGGGCTGGTTTATCTGACGTAACTTCTGCGATGCAGGTACAAAGAGGTCTTGGTTCTTCAAAGTTAGCCATTGCTTCTATTGGAGGTACCATTAACATTATTACAAGAGCTGCAGATAAGAAAAGAGAAGGTAATGTTACTGTTGGATTAGGAAATGACGGTTATCTGAAAACTTTATTTTCTTATAATACAGGTAAAAATGCTAAAGGATGGTCTACATCATTCTTAATGAGCAGAACTGCAGGAAATACATATATTGACGCGAGTGAATTTGAAGCTTATAACTATTATTTTGCCTTAGGTTATCAGCCAAACGAAAAACATGACTTCCAGTTTACTTTTACAGGAGCGCCTCAATGGCATATGCAAAACTTCCAGAGTAGAATCGACAAATTTATCCAGTATGGAAATGGTGTTGATGAACCAAATAGAAGATACAACTCTAACTGGGGTATGCTGAATGGAGATGTAATGTCTCAGTCAATCAACTTCTATAGCAAACCGGTAGCATCCATCAACTGGGATTGGAAAATTTCTGAAAAATCAAAATTATCTACAGTAGGGTACGCTTCTTGGGGTAGAGGAGGCGGAACAGGTGTTATGGGAAGTATCAACGGAACAAACATCAACAGCTTACCTAAAACCGCAGACGGTCTTATCAGATTTGATGATATCGTAAGATGGAACCAGGGACAAAATGTAATCTGGGATCCTAATATCGCAAACAATACAGGCATTAACAAAGTAAATGCAACACCAGGTATTGCTACAAGAACTAATGGATTAACAAGAAGAGCAAGCATTAACTCACATGACTGGTACGGAATTCTTACAAACTTCCAACACAAAATTAATGAAAACTGGAATTTCTCAGCTGGATTTGACGGAAGATATTACTATGGTTACCACCCGGGAGTTTTAACTGATCTTTGGGGGAATACAAAATATATTGAAAAAGACAACAAAAATATTCCTGGAGGATATGATGTAACACTTGTTCAGAGTCCTGAACCTTCAGCAAACCCTTTTGCAAAAGCATTAAAAGATAAAGATCAGGTAGTTTACAGAAACTATAATGGTGAAGTCCTTTGGGGAGGTATTTTTGGTCAGCTTGAATATACGAATGATAAAATTTCAGCATTTATCCAGGGATCTGCCTCAGAACAGGGATACAGCAGAATTGACAACTGGATCGTTGATGGTGTGACTGTTCAGCAAGGTCAGACTGTAAATACAAAAACTCCAATGAAATTCCTTTTTGGATTTAACGCTAAAGGAGGTGTTAATTATAATATTGACGGACAACATAACGTATTTGTTAACGTAGGATATTATTCTAAACAACCTAATTTCTTTGCTGTATATAATTCACCACTTGCTGTTGCCAATCCAACTAATCCAACTTTTAACTCTCCCGATGGAAGAGCTACAGGTAACCAGCAAATCGTGAATCCACTACTTACTAACGAGAAAATCGCTTCAGCTGAAGCGGGCTATGGATTTAGAAGCGGTATCTTTAATGCGAATGTAAACCTTTATTATACTTCATGGAAAGATAGATATCAAAGATTCTCAAATCTACCTGGTATTGCGATTAATCCATCTTTACCTGCTACTGGAACAAATGTTTATAACAGACCTTATGCCAACATTACCGGGATTGAAGAAATCCACATGGGGGTAGAATTTGAAGGAAGCTTAAAAGCAACTGATTATTTGACATTCAACGGAATGCTTTCAGTAGGAAACTGGTACTACAAAGGAAATCCTACAGGTAACCTTTTCGATGAAAACGGAACTCCAATTAGCTTCAACGGAAGTACAGATGTTGTATTTGCTCTGGACAAAGTAAAAGTTTCTGATGCTGCACAGACAACTGCTTCATTAGGATTTACATTAAAACCGGTAAAACCATTAAGTATCTTTGGAACTTGGAATTATGCTAATAACTATTTTGGTTTAATCAACTTCAATAGAGATTACCTTATTGAAAATGGTGTTGTGAAAGATGCTGCTAAAAGCGGAGCTTTGAAGTACCCTCACTTCCACTTATTCGATGTAGGTGCATCTTATAAGTTTGATTTCAAAAACGGACAGAGCTTAACATTAACAGGAAATGTTTACAACGTATTTGATACGGTTTACATTTCTGATGGTAAGTCAAGTATCCGTAACGGAGATGCTGGTGCAACTAATCAAAACTGGAAAGGAATTGATACTGCCAACCAGGTATATTTCGGATTCGGAAGAACGTGGTCTGCATCACTTTCTTACAGATTCTAAGATCTAACTAATAAAACATTAGATTTTCTAAATATCAATCCCGGCTTTTCGCCGGGATTTTTGCTATATTTGTGTACTTTAAAAAAGAAAAAATTAGGATATGGATTTTTACAAAATTTTCCTTAGCGCCCATAAAGGCTTTGGGTATTTAGAATTAGTTTTAGTAGCTTTATTTACGATTGCCCTTTTAACAGTAATGTTCGGATTCAGCGGTAAAGTGAACAAGTTCTTAAAGAAAACAACGCTTTTTACGATGATTTTCTTTCATGTTCAGTTTTTAGTGGGCATCGCTTTGCTGCTAATTTTTTCTCCGGGCTTTAAAGCAGCTTTGGATTCCGGTACTTTGATGAGCGATTCTTATTCAAGGTTTCAGTATGTAGAACATCCGTCTTCCATGCTGATTGCTGCGGTTTTAATGACCATCGTCAATAAAAAAGTAAAAATCAACCCTACCATCTCTTTAGGAGTTGTAATTATGGGACTGATTGCAGTAGGTTTATTTGCATTCGCGTTCCCGTGGACGAGAGTCTTCGGGGCATAAATATATTAACTTAAACAATTTTTAATTAAATCAATGAAAGTAGCTGTAGTAGGTTCAACAGGAATGGTTGGACAAGTTATGCTTAAAGTTCTCGAGGAGAGAAACTTCCCTGTCACAGAATTAATCCCGGTAGCATCCGAAAAATCTGTTGGTAAGAAGGTGAAGTATAAACAGGAAGAATTTACGATTGTAAGCATGAAAGACGCTATAGCTGCCAAACCTGATATTGCCATCTTCTCAGCCGGAGGAGCCACGTCACTTGAGTTTGCCCCGCTTTTTGCCGAAGCAGGAACAACCGTGATCGATAATTCTTCTGCATGGAGAATGGATCCTGATAAAAAGCTTGTTGTACCGGAAATCAATGCAGATGTATTGACAAAAGAAGATAAAATCATTGCCAACCCCAATTGTTCTACCATTCAGCTGGTAATGGTTTTAGGACCTTTAAATAAAAAATATGATCTGAAAAGAGTAATCGTTTCTACATATCAGTCTGTAACAGGCACCGGCAAAGCGGCTGTAGATCAGCTGAATTCCGAGATCAGTGGCGACGAAACCATTGCTAAAGTCTATCCTTATCAGATCTTCAAAAATGCTCTTCCTCACTGCGATGTTTTTGCGGATGACGATTACACCAAAGAAGAGATCAAACTGATGAAAGAGCCTAAGAAAATTTTAGGAGATGATACTTTCAATCTTACGGCAACTGCAGTGCGCGTTCCGGTTCAGGGAGGCCACTCGGAAAGTGTAAACATTGAATTTGAAAATGAATTTGATCTTGATGAAGTAAGAAAAATCTTATCTGAAACACCGGGTGTAGTGGTGGTAGATAATGTTAAAAATAACGAATATCCTATGCCGCTTTATTCCGAAGGAAAAGACGAAGTTTTCGTCGGAAGAATAAGACGGGATCTCTCACAGCCCAAGACCCTGAATCTCTGGATTGTGGCAGACAACCTGCGGAAAGGTGCTGCAACCAACGCAGTACAGATTGCAGAATATCTTGCAGCCAACAACTTAGTTTAAACTAACAAACATAAAAAGAGTCTCAGAATTGAGATTCTTTTTTTTATCAAACCTATGAACGTTCAGAAAAATAATAATAAAGATAAATTAGCCTTTCAGAAGCTTATTGCCGTTTTTGGGATTATTCTTTTTATCGGAAAAATAATAGCCTGGAAGCTCACCAGTTCAGACGCCGTCTTTTCCGATGCCATGGAAAGTATCGTAAATGTCATCAGTGCATTTATGGGCCTTTATTCCCTTTATCTGGCAGCAAAACCTAAAGATGAAGACCATCCGTATGGACACGGAAAAGTAGAGTTCGTAACTTCCGGGATTGAGGGTGCCCTCATCGCCATTGCCGGTATAATGATTATCTATGAAGGAATCAACAGCCTTATTACCGGGAAAATCCTTGAGAAACTCGACTGGGGAATTGCCATCATCGCAGCAACAGCCATTATCAATTATCTTTTAGGCTATATTTCTATTAAAAAAGGTAAGCACGAAAATTCACATGTTCTGATTTCTTCCGGAAAACATCTTCAGTCGGATACTATTACAACCTTGGGTGTGGTAATAAGTTTAATTGTAGTGTATTTTACCAAAATTTATTGGCTGGATTCCGTTGTAGCACTGATATTTGGCTTTTATATCATCTTTATAGGCTATAAGATTATCCGGAAATCCTTAAGCGGAATTATGGACGAACAGGATCCTGATCTTCTGAATCAGATCATTAAAGTGCTGGAAGAAAACCGCCGTACAGAATGGATTGACGTTCACAACATGAAAATTCAGCAGTTTGGCGCCAATCTTCATATTGATGCCCATATTACCTTACCTTGGTATTACAGTCTTTGCGACGCACACAATGAAATGGAAAAAATGATCATTCTTCTTGCTAAAAATACAAAGAGGAGTGTAGAATTCAATTTTCATATGGACGACTGCAAACCGATTTCCTGCCCCATTTGCCAGATTGCAGACTGCCCCGTTCGGGAACGTGATTTTATAAAAAGAGTAACCTGGACTCCTGAAAATGTAACCTGTGTAGATAAACATACAGCAGAATAAAAGTGATTCTGAAAACTTACTTTGTTATGCCTAAAACAGCTTTGTAGATTTCAATCTCTTTTTCAAGATCGGCTATCTTTTGTTGCTTTTCAAAAAGCTCCTTTGAAATCTTAGCCTCTTCGTTCATAAGTAAAGACGGCGGATAATAATCGGTAAGCTCTGTCAGAAAATCATAACCGATTGCAATCCCGAGATTCCACAGAATACCAAACTGAAGGGATGGCTGACGGAAATATTTGGCAAGAGAAGAAGGGCTTATTGTCATTCGTCTGGCTACCTCAGCCTGGGTCATTTTCTTTTCCCATATTACCCTTTTTACCAATTGCCCGATATGAGGATGAGGATGTTTACTTTTCTGTAAATACTTTCTGTTAATCATCATTTATTTTTTTAAATCATTGTATTTATACCTTTCATTTTATGTATAATATATGCATTTTTGGGTTTTAAATATATCTGTATAGATATACATATATAAGAACACGTCTCACACATAGTGCTATACGCCTTATACATTGTTATGTATATATTACATGTCTATCTGTATATCTTAGGTATATATCCATACGTCTTAAACGTCTATGTATTAGTTTTACTTGTATAACGACGGTAATAAAGAATAGGAATAACCAGCAGTAAGATTAAAGGCTGTATCACAAACCTTCTCATATAAAAAGAAAAGAGGTACCCCACTTCAAACCCTGTCAGAGATGCAGTACAGATAAATTGGAAAAGTAATGGCAAAGACAATGAGAATCAAAAGCGCTCCCTGAATCGTCCATTGTTTATTGTTAAACCAAAACTGAATGATTAAACAGGAAAAGAAAAGATTTAAAAAAAATCTGAATAAATAGCTGACGATTAATTTCCCCCATTTGAAATCAGGAAAATGCAGGCTTTTGTCGACTTCATGAAAGAAGCTTAGGAAAGGATCATAAAAGATCCTGTCTTCAAAAACCCGGACACTTATAAGCCCGAATACGCCTAAAACAACAATAAACCAACTAAGAATTTTCATTTTTCAAAGCAAAGAATTTTATCCATACCAGCCAAAGAAGCACAACAGTTCCATAAATGACTGCCGGAAAAATAAAATCATGAAAAGTCTTTCCGTATTCTTTGTAGTCAGTCATTACTATATTTAAACCTACAATTCTGAAAAGATTCATAATATACAATAGAATCAGCCCTGCCAATATAAAAATAAAAGTTTTAGGACCCTTATAAAAAGCAAAGACAAATGCTGTAAAAAGAATCATGACCGATATTGCATTACATCCTTCCACCATTCGGGTAGGATAAAAATTTCTTACATAAAAATATACCTGTTCACCCTTTATATCATGATACAGCTGTGTAGGATATCCAAGATGATTCTGAACATCCTTTATCTGCTCCGCAATACAATGCGAAAAAGGATCAAGGCCTTCCTGCCGGAAACTGTTCAGGTAATATTGATACACCAGCAGTAACACCACGTATACAATGATGAAGCGCAACAAAATGCTTAAAACCGGTTTGAAATCCTTTAACATATTACAAATATAAAAATTAGGTCGTAATTTACTATATTTGTTGCATCTATGATTTCCGAATTTGCACAACGGTTTTTTGAAGATTATACCGAAAAAAAAACTTTTGAGTTTATCACTTTAGCTCAAAGCGGGTCTTCGAGAGTAAATTTTTATGCTAAAGCCGATAAAGAGTATATTATAACCTACAACGAAAATTTATCAGAAAATGAAAGTTTTTTGTATTACTCAAAAATATTTTCGGATTTAAAGCTTAATACCCCCACTATTTTTGCTGTTTCGGAAGATCACAAAATGTATATTCAGGAATATTTGGGAAAAAATACCCTTTCCGAAATTATCACAAAAGAAGGGTTATCCGATAAGGTAAAAGCTTTAGTAAAGCAGACTTTGCAAAAGCTCTGTCAGTTACAGATTCTTACACAGAATAAGATTGATTTTCAAAAAGCATTTGAATATGAAAATTATGATGAACTTCCCGTAATTCATGATCTGTATTATTTTAAAAATTTTGTAGCCGATGTTCTGGAACTGGAATATCACAAATCTTCCTTACTTAAAGAGTTTAAAAAAATAGCTGCCTTAATAGAAAGCCTGGAACCCAAAGGGCTGATGATCCGCGATTTTCAATCCAGGAACATTATGGTAAATGAATTGGATAAGGTTTCATTCATTGACTATCAATCTGCAATGAAAGGTCCTCTTATGTATGATGTGATTTCTTTTCTGTTTCAGGCAAAAGCCGATTTTCCGGAAAATTTCAAAAATGAAATGCTGGATTTTTATATCAATCAGTTTGAAAGTGAAACGACAAAACAAGATTTAAAACAATCTATAAAACCACTCCAGTTAATGAGATTCCTACAGGTGTTGGGAGCTTACGGTTTCCGCGGATTGATCCAGAGAAAACAACATTTTATTTCCAGCATTGAAAAGGGAATCGAAAATATTACCGCGTTTGCGGAAAACTGGGAAAATATGAATGAGTATCCTGAATTGAAAAAAGTGATTAACCAATTGTGTTCGGATAAAACAAAATTGAAAGTTGAAGAAATACTAAACCATTAAGAAATTTTGATTGAGCAAAATCTTAAATAAACTTAACTTCTTAAATACAAATAATTAGAAAATAAAATGTTACACATAGACATACACAGCTTTTCATACAAGAAAGGAGGAATTCCAAAAGATGAAACAGGAAACGGAGGCGGATTTACGTTTGACTGCCGAGGAATTCTGAATCCGGGAAGAATTGAAGAATATAAAATCCAGACCGGAAATGATATCGGAGTTCAGGACTTTCTGGAAACAAAAACCGATATGCCTAAATTTTTAGACCTCATCAAAAACCTGATTTCCATTAACATCGATAATTATCTTGAAAGAGGCTTTGAAAATCTGCAGATTAATTTCGGATGTACGGGAGGACAGCATAGATCGGTCTATTCTGCCATTAAAATAGCGAATTTTATTGAAGAAAAATACGGCGACAAAGTAGAAATCAGCCTTCATCATGACGAACAGCATCAACTTAATTCATAAATGATAAGCGATAATTTATAACTGATTTTTAACCCTGTTTATAGATATCAATCATCATAATTATAAATAATGAAAGCTTTAATTTTTGCTGCCGGCAAAGGCACAAGACTAAAACCGTTTACCGAACACCATCCGAAGGCATTGGCGAAAGTAAATGATATTCCGCTTTTGGAAAGAAATATTAAATATTTAAAAAGTTTCGGAATCAACGATTTTGTCATAAACATTCATCATTTTGGAAATCAAATAGTTGATTTTTTAAACCGGAATGATAATTTCGGATGCAAAATAGAAATCTCTGATGAGTCTGAAGAACTGCTTGAAACGGGAGGCGGCTTAATTTTTGCTAGAAAATACCTCGATCATGGGGAAGATTTTCTGATCATGAATGCCGATATTCTTACAGACATGAACATCACCGATTTTGTAGAATATCATAAAAAGATAAAAGATTTTGCTACATTAGCCGTTTCGGACAGGGAAAGTTCAAGAAAACTGCTTTTCAATGATGAGATGATTTTAAGAGGCTGGCTGAATGTACAAACCGGTGAGCAACGTCTTGCAGAATTCAACAAAGGATTTAAAGCAATGGCTTTCAGTGGCATTCATTGTATTAATCCTCTTATGTTTGAAAAAATAAAAAGAACGGGCAAATTTTCTATCATGGAAGAATATCTTGATCTGATGCAGACCGAACAGATTCACGGATTTGTACACAACAGCAATCTGATTGATGTGGGAAGACCGGAATCCATCATAGAGGCCGAAAAATATTTTAAATAATTTGCAATGGGAATTGAAGGAACCAGAGACGAAAGTTTGGTAAATCCTGAACTTGATAGTAACGAAACAAAGCTCCAAAACAGCCTGCGCCAAAAAACGTGGGACGAAACCATCACGAAAGACAGCTGGATGGTGTTTAAAGTAATGGCTGAATTTGTAGACGGCTATGAGAAGCTGGCCAAAATCGGTCCGTGCGTTTCCATTTTTGGTTCTGCAAGACTGAAGCCTCAAAGCAAATATTATAAAATGGCCGTGGAAATTGCGGAAAAAATCACGAAGATCGGTTTCGGAATTATTACCGGAGGGGGGCCGGGAATTATGGAAGCCGGAAATAAAGGCGCCTTTAATACACAGGGTACCTCTATCGGGCTTAATATTGATCTTCCTTTTGAGCAGCATTTTAATCCGTATATCAATAAATTATATTCCATGAACTTCGACTATTTCTTTGTGAGAAAAGTAATGTTTGTGAAATATTCTCAGGGGTTTGTTGTAATGCCGGGAGGCTTCGGCACACTGGATGAGTTTACGGAAGCATTAACTTTAATTCAAACCAACAAAATAGGGAAATTCCCGATTGTTTTGGTGGGATCAGAATTCTGGAGTGGCTTGCTGGAGTGGTTTAAAGCAACTTTACTGAAAGAAAAAATGATTAATGAGAAAGATCTGGATCTTTACCGTGTGGTAGATACCGCTGATGAAGCAGTTGCGCATATTAAGGCATTTTATGATAAATATTCTGTAAATGTGAACTTTTAATTGGCATATTATTTGTCACCTTTAATAAACAATCATGATTGTAAATCTATTATTTAAGATGAAAAATTATTTTTATGTATCAGGAATATTAACACTTTTTGTGTTAATGAGTTTCATGAATGTAGACTTTTTCTCTTCAATGACAAAAGTGGACTATATTGAAGGAAGCAAAACCTTAAAGTTCACCACAAAAATGAATACCAATCATATTTCCGACGCTATTAAAATAAACCCTAATACGGCAGCTTTTGAAGCAGAAGTAAAAAAATATGTAAATAATAATTTTGATGTGTATGTCAATGGCTCACCGAAAACAATAACTTTCACCGGAAGCCAGGTAAGTGGAGAAACTGTATGGGTATACTTTGAAACAGGAGGAGTTTCAGACATTAATACCTTAAAGATTAAAAATACCATCCTCCTCAGTGCTTTTCCGAAGCAGATAAACCTTGTAAACATTGCCTATAAGGGGAATCAGCGGACCATGAATTTTCAGCGGGGAAAAGAAGTGAATGAGGTTTCTTTTTAATTTAAAAATCTATAAAAATATAACCACTGCAGATGCAGTGGTTTTTTTATTTCATTAGTATTAATCATTTAACATATCACAATAAAGAGATTTATTAAGTATAATTACCTATTTCCAAATTTCAGCATTTATACTCTATCTTTCTCATTTTCAAACATGTAAATTTGCTATGTAATATTACAAAACCAAAGTGGAGATCAGAAACCACTATAAATAACGAGGCGATTTCGAAAAGCCATATGAGTAGGAAAACCAAAAACAAAATTAATACAATGGACTTAGAATTAAACTCATCGAGCCAAGAAATTGATGTCTTGGTAGTTATTGACACCGACTATGTAAAGTCGAATTATCCAAATCCAAGTCAGGATCCAAACAATCCAACAGGAATTGATCACAACAGTCAGCATATGATTGTATCAAACTCAAATGCAGTTTCAGGACAGGGTACAGCAGATTTAAACTTCAGTGCAAGGCAGGAGATGAAGTGTCTTTCAGAAGCACATCAATATCTCAAAATTCAGATGATGCAGTAATTATATACAATATTAAATACTGGTCTGGCGATCAGGTTTTTAATACCTTTGTATATGATGCTGTAACAAGACAGCAGGCAGTGATTCCCAATTATAATTCGGCAAACGGACTACCCGCAAATACTGCCAATATTACATTCTCAAGCTTTGATTCTAAAGTAAGAAGTACCGGAACTGAGAATTTCTATGTACAATTTGCACTATATCAACTAGATCCAAATGACAGTAATAAACAGATATTATTTGGCTATTACTACTGGGATCCAACAATTACAGTGAAATAAGCAATTTGAGATCTTTACATGAATTTTAAATTCATTAAAATAAAAAAGACTGTCCCAAAAGACAGTCTTTATATATTTAAATTTTAAAATCTTACTGAACCTGAATGTTATCCAGCTGAATGGTAGTAGTGACACCACTTCCGTTTCCGGAGTATTCGAATAAGATAAATCCGTTACCCGTTAATGTAGTTGGGAAACTGTAAGTTCCGGCCGGAGTTAATGTTCCGTATCCGCTTGTAGGAAGTACCGGAATCGTAAACGCAGAAGTAATATCTGTTTTGGTAGCCTGTGTAATATCTCCGAGTGCAGTATAATTGGTTGTATAATATACTTTAAGAGCATTACCGTTAAAGAATCCTACATTTACATCAAATTTCAATGTATTGGCAGCCGTAAAATCAACAGGTACTGCAAAATACGTAACATAAGGTCCTGAACCTGAGTTGGCACCAAGCTGAATATATTTGTTGTTACTGAATGTTTTCAGCTGCCAGTATCTGTTTCCTAAAACTGGATCGTTTACATATTTAGGATATACTTCAAGGTTGGTAGGAGTAGTTGAATAGCTTTCAAAATTTTCAAGGAAAGAACCAGAATATGTAATCGCCGTACCTCCTTTTGGCGGCGTAGCATCTACTCTGGTGCCTGTAAATTTAATATCGGAAATACTTCTGATAAGCATCTGCCATGTTGAATTATATCGGCTTACCACGAAAGTTACATTTCCATTTCCTGTTGGAAGAAGCTCCCCTCCTGTTTTAAAGAAACCGGAATTTCTGATTACTGCGGTATTTCCTAGTTTATCCTCGATATTTCTGTCTGTATCCAGTCCCTGACCTCCCGCATCGTAATCGATAAATTTCTTAACGGTAGGGTAGATTTCAGCAATATTAAACTGAACATCCGGTACTGTAACCAACGTGTTGATTAAAGCAGGATTTTTAGCATCAGCCAAAGAAGTAAGCTGTTTAGGAACAATTGTCTGGATATCCAGTCCGTTTCCGTTACAAACTCCCGACATGTATCTCCCCACAAGAGCCTGAGGAATTCTTCCGATTGCATATACAGGATCTTCAGAACCTAATTTGATAGCGCCTCTGTCTGTACCGAGACGTAATCCTTTAGCATTAATTCTGATATGTGCCCCTACCGGGAAATCTGCAAAATTACTTGACTTATCTACTTCAATCTGTAGCCCAACAGTAGGGTTTGAAGTTTTATCCTGAAAGGAAATCGTTTTATAAAAATTTCCCTGCTCATCGGATGAAATGATGTAACCATCGAAAATTTGATCAGTAGTAATCAATTTATATCCTGAAGAAGGAGTTTGAGCAACAAAATCAGCCATAGAAATAGTAGGCTCCGGAAACTTATTTGAACACTCGATAGGGGGTGTTTCCCACTCGTCGTTCTTCACGCAAGAAGACACTGCAGACAATACTCCTACTGCCAGAAATGCCGTTTTTAAAAAATTAGTGATATTATTCATAATTGTTTTATTTTATTAGAATCTGAATTGTAAGTTAACAAAATAGGAACGTCCCTGGTTGTACCAGTATTTTGGTCCGAAAGAAGGAGTAGGGCTAAGATAGTCTGTCGCAAAATCAAGAGCTTTTGTTTCTCTTGTCTGCTCAAATCCTCCGGTAATGTATTTCCTGTTATTTAAAATATTATTGACAGATGCAGTAACTAAAAGATAATATTTACCAAATACAAAAGATTTTCCTGCATTAGCATTTAAGAAAAATGCAGAAGGAAGTTTTACCGGTTTCAGTAAATTTCTTACATCATCATCGGTAAGACCAAGATACGGCGTACTTGAATAAGCATTCTGAATAAAATTATTCGTTCTTAAAGCCGGAGCCGGATCCAGATAATTGTCATCAAGATAATTCCAGTTTGCTCCTACCCACCAGTATTTCGGATTGTTGTAACGGAAACCTAATGAGAATGCCTGCTGAGGCGTACCTCCCTGCTTATAGTTTTTGATATATGCTTTTCCGAATGGTGTCACACTACTTCCTGAAGCATCCGATACCAGATATACGTCCGGGTTATTTCTGTATACAAATTGTCCGTAGCTCGCTAAACCCTGTAGGGATAATGTTGGTAATACTTTAACATCAACACCTAATTCGGCACCCATGTTTCTTTTTTCCACATTAGACATTACCTGTGTTACGAAAGCACTCTGAACCTGTGAAACAGTTCCGTCCGGATTTGTATTATTCAGCTGAATACCATCAGCAAAGAATCGCTGTACATTTGTTTCATTTTGAGTATCAACTAAATAACCCGTAGCTCTCACTTTAAGGAATGGTGTACTGATGACATAGCTTAAATCATTCGCGGTGTAAACGGTACTTTTGATATTTGGATTCACAAGAGCATTAACTCTTGGATTAATAAATAAATCTTCAAGGAATGGCGCCTGATTGTACATAGCTCCATTATAAACCAGGAAGTTTCGGCCATTGATACGATAAACAACCTGCCCTTTCAGTCCAAAATTCCAGAAATTGAAATCACTGCTTTTTCCATAGGAGTTTTCATATAAATAATGCTTGAACAGCCCTTCTCTGTTTGAAGTGGAATATCCTGCCAATGCAGAAACGAAAACATCGAAATTTCCTGTTGAAAATTTAAGTCCCGGATTTACTTTTGCTTCCTGTCTTCTCAGAATGTAGTTGTATGTCATACGATCACCAACCTTTACCTCAACATTTTGATCGAGCGTATTGTAAAAACCGGTAGAACCAGGCTTTGCAGTTTCCTTAAACGGATCTACATTGATAGCATAATCTCCTCCCAAAAGATCTTTCATTTCACGATAAAGTTCAGATCTGTAGTTTTGGTAAGAAACGTTTAAGATAAACTTGGTACGGTCATTAAAATTATAAGTATAATGCGTTCCGGCATTAAAGATTTTGTCATCGCTTACGTCATCAACCAGATATATTTTGGAACGTTTGCCGTTTAATCCGTAAAGTCGGGACATTTCAGCCTGATCCACAACATCATTTTTAAGGTTGTTTCTGTAAATTCTGTCCCAATTAATCTGTGTAACATCCGGATCTCCGTTTACCCAGCTGTTTAAACTTGTATTATATCCGTCAATTAAAGAAGTAAACTGACTTGGTGTGAATTGCGGATTATTTGTCGCATTATAAATAATACTGTTGATATAATAGCTTGGTAAATTTCTGTAATAGGTCGGAGACGGGTTGGAAACTCCGTTCCAGTCTAAACGTGATCCTCTGTCTTTCCCTAACTGGTAAGAAACCGTAGTCCAGAGATTTGAGTTTTTATTGATTTTCCAGAAATCCTGTACCTGGAATATCGGCTGGAAACCTCTTCTTACCCTTTCGCTTCTTTTTTCTCCATCCTGCCATCCCCAATACGAGTTGTAATGTACTCCTCTGTAATCGTAAACTTCCTGAGTACTAGGGCTTGCAGTAGATCTTCTGTATGGAGAGCCTATGAAATTGAAAGTCATCGTATGCTTGTCACTGAATTTCTTTTCAACACCAAGATAAGTTCCGTAGGCATCATAGAATGTCCCTTCCTGAATACCCTCTTCAGCCCATCTTCTTGCTCCCATTAAAGTAAACGCCCATCCGCTTTTGCTCATTCCTGAGCTGTATCGCAACGATGTTCTGTTTCTGTAATTTCTGTTGGTTAAAGACTGCGTAAACTGGAATCCTTTTCGGTATTCACTGGCTTTCGTATTTTTATAAATAACCCCGCTGTTTCCTCCAAATGCATATTCTGACGGGGAATGATTGGGTGCAATCTCCGGATATCTGGTAATTTCGTTAAGACCTCCCCAGTTGCTGAAGTCTACATTCCCGTTATCAGATTTTACCATAGAAACCCCATTCATCATTGTTTCTCCTGATCTACCATCAATACCTCTCGGGCGGAACCAATAAAAGCCCAGATCAAACGCCGCGATTCTGTTGAATACATCCTGCGAAGACTGCAGTAAACCTACCGTAGACACCTGATTGCTGCTTTCGTCACTGTCATCATCATTGTCAATAATTGCTAACCCCTGATCTGCGTTTGTAAGTGTAGAATAGAGAGTAATTACTCCCAGATCCTTTTTCTTCTCATTGTCCATCACATCAAACTCCATTACTTTTGTTTCGTAATTCGGTTTGGTAATTACAATTTGGTAATGTCCCGGCATAAGATCCACAAACTGGAAGTATCCTATTTTGTCTGCCGTAACATCATTGTCCTTCCCTTTCATATCTACTTCTGCCCTTTCAACAGGCTTTCCATCTGCATCTTTCAGATACGCAGAAACGGTAGTCTGCGCAAAATAGTATGAAGCTGGAAGTAAAGTAAATAAAGAGACTAATGATAGTTTTTTAATCATGAGTATATTTATTTTTTTAAATACTTTTCTTGTTAATTCTCAACAGTTTAAAAGTTGGGGCGACAAATTTAGTCAAAATTTACAATCTACAATGTTTTTCACGTTATTTTTTCTTAACATTGCAAACTTTTAAGAACCATTATAAATAAATAATGTGAATACACACTTTAAATTTACAAATATTTAAAATGCGATGTATTAAAAAAAAGTAAATTTGTAGATTAAATAATAATTAATAATAACTCTAAGATAATGAAGAGATTTTCGAGTTTCCTGGCCATCGTTATTTCAATAATGGCATTCTCTCAACAGCAGGGAAAACTGAGAAAAGTTGCAACAGTAGGATTTCTGAACGTAGAAAACCTTTGGGACACGATTCGCTCAGCAGATTATATCGACGGGACAAAGGATATCAAAAACCCTGCGTTCCACAGAAGCATTCCTATGGATTCCATCAAATTTCTGGAAGCCGAGAAGTACGACGGTGTATGGAGCGACGGTGCGCTGGCAGGTAAAAAAGCGGTAAGATACCAAAGCGGCTCGGAAGAGTTTACGCCACAAAGCCCTAAGAATTACAATACCAAAATTTACAAGGCCAAGCTTGCTAATGAAGCAAAGGTAATTTCCGAAATGGGTGCCCAATATACAAAGACGGCTCCTGCAGTAGTAGGACTTATTGAGGTAGAAAACAGACAGGTTATTGAAGATCTTATTAAAGAACCTGCCTTAAAGAAATATGATTACGGCATCATCCATTACAATTCTTATGATTACAGAGGAATTGATGTAGCACTGATCTATCAGAAGAGAAGATTCACACCTACCAACTCATTAAAAAAAGAACTGAAAATATTCGGTGACAGCGGAAAGAGAGAGTACACAAGAGATATACTAGTCGTTACCGGTTTTCTTGATAATGAAAAAGTTGCCTTTTTTATGAACCACTGGCCTTCAAGAAGAGGCGGTGAGGCAGCTTCTCTTCCTAAAAGAAACGCAGCAGCAGCTTTACTGAAGCAGCAGATGGACAGTGTAAGAGCAGCAGACCCAACAACAAAGCTCTTCGCCATGGGCGATTTTAATGACGATCCGGTAAGTTCAAGCTTAAAAAATTACCTGAAAGCTCAGCCAAGCCCGAAAGATCTTTCTGAAGCGACACCTTATCTGAATCTGATGTATCCTTTATATAAAAAAGGAGTGGCTTCATTAGCTTATCAGGACGCACCAAACTTATTTGATCAGATTATTGTTTCTAAAAACCTAATTTCAGATGAGGTTACGAAGGAATATTCGGTATATAAAGCAGAAATTTTCGCCCCACCTTATCTGGTAAATAAAGAAGGGAATTACAAAGGCTATCCTTTCAGGTCCTGGAACGGCGATCAGTTTACAGGAGGATACAGCGACCACTTCCCGGCGTTTGTAGTACTCCAGAAAGAACCATAGAATTAGGCACTCACTTGAGTGCTTTTTTTATGTAACTTTATTTGTATGAAAAATCTAATTCTCATCTTCCTTATCTTTCTTTTGCCATTCAGCTGTTGGGCGCAGGACAATTTAAAAAACGACAAAGAGAAATCCGAAATGAAACCTTCGAAAAATGACGACGGTGAGTGGGATCTCACAGTAATTGACACCCAGTTTGATTATTTTCTGAGTGCCGTTGCAAAGCCTGTCAGTCAATATTCAGAATCTTATCTAAAAACAAAGAACACACTTTTGGTAAGCGAGTGGAATTCTTATTATTTTTCAGGAAGATACAGAAACGTTATAGAATCCTCCATTGATTACGATCCAAAAGAAAATTACGGGATTAAATTTGAGTATAAATTATATCAGGTTTTTGCCTATGTAAACTGGAAATATGGATTGAGGATGAATGGACTTTCGGGAAGTGATACTACGAGATATTAAAAAAGGTTCAGAATTGCTCTGAACCTTTTTCTTTTTTATGAATAGTTTTAAATTATTTGTTGAATAATTCCTCAACCTTATCCCAGTTTACCACATCGAAGAATGCAGCTACATAGTCTGGTCTTCTGTTCTGGTAGTTCAGGTAATACGCATGCTCCCAAACGTCAAGACCTAAAACAGGAGTTCCTTTTACGTCTGCAACCGGCATCAAAGGATTATCCTGATTTGGTGTAGAAGTTACTACAACAGAACCATCACCATTTTTTACCAACCAGGCCCATCCTGAACCGAACCTTGTTTTAGCCGCATCAGAAAAATCTGTTATAAATTTTTCGAAGCCTCCATAAGTTTCGATAGCTGCTTTTACATTTCCAACAGGTTCTTTGCTACCTCCCGGTGTTAAAATTTCCCAGAATAACGTATGGTTGAAATGCCCTCCTCCATTGTTTCTTACAGCCGGCTTATCAGTTCCTGTCTGGCAGATCTCTTCGATTGACTTTCCTTCAAAATCAGTTCCTTTAATAGCATTGTTAAGGTTATCAATATAGGCCTGATGATGCTTTGTATGGTGGATTTCCATTGTTTTTGCATCAATTGTCGGCTCTAATGCGTCGTAAGCATATCCTAGTTTTGGTAATTCAAATGACATAATTTTATTTTTAATGTTATTAACCCAAATTTAACCATAAATACGCCGATATTCAAAAAACAGACATTACTTTAATAAATCTTTAACATTGATATATTGATTTAGAATGAATTAAATTTTGTAGTAATAGAAATGAAGGATAGAAGACGGATTTTTTATACGTTGAAATATTCATTGTTGAAGCTATTTCTTTATAATTAAAATTAATGATTAGATTAAAGGCCAACATTAAAGCCTCCAGTTATCCTTTTAAAACAAAAAAACACGAACTAACAAGTCCGTGTTTTCTATTTAACAAAATAAATTAATTTATTATTTATTCATCGACATCAGGAATTCCTCATTATTAATGGTTCCTTTGATGTTTTTGTCAACAAATTCCATAGCTTCCACAGGGTTCATTTCAGAAAGATATTTTCTTAAAATCCACATTCTCTGTGAAGTAACCTCGTCAAGAAGCAAATCGTCTCTACGGGTACTTGAAGCCACAAGATCAATTGCAGGATAAATTCTTCTGTTGGCAATTTTTCTGTCCAGCTGAAGTTCCATGTTTCCTGTTCCTTTGAATTCTTCAAAAATCACCTCATCCATTTTGGAACCCGTATCGATAAGTGCAGTGGCAATAATCGTTAAAGATCCGCCGCCTTCAATTTTTCTTGCTGCCCCGAAGAATCTTTTCGGTTTGTGAAGTGCATTGGCATCTACCCCTCCGGAAAGCACTTTTCCTGAAGCAGGTGTTACTGTATTGTATGCTCTGGCCAATCTTGTAATAGAGTCTAATAGAATTACAACATCATGTCCGCATTCTACCATTCTCTGTGCTTTTGCCAGAACAAGGTTAGCTACTTTTACGTGCTTTTCTGCCGCCTCATCAAATGTTGATGCGATAACTTCCGCATTCACACTTCTTTCCATATCCGTTACCTCTTCAGGACGTTCGTCGATAAGAAGAACCATCATATAAACTTCAGGATGATTGGCTGCAATAGAATTGGCGATATCTTTCAGAAGCATGGTTTTACCGGTTTTCGGCTGGGCAACAATCATTGCTCTCTGTCCTTTTCCGATAGGAGCGAACAAATCGACCACTCTTGTAGAAATCGTAGAACCCTTTCCTGCAAGATTAAATTTCTCTTCCGGGAAAAGCGGTGTCAAATATTCAAAAGCGACACGGTCTTTGATGAATGCCAAATCACGCCCATTAACTTCTGTTGGTTTTAATAGAGAAAAATATTTTTCCCCTTCCTTGGGTAACCTTACGATACCTTTTACAGTATCTCCTGTTTTTAACCCGAAATTTCTGATCTGAGCGGTAGAAACGTACACGTCATCCGGTGATGAAATATAACTGAAATCTGATGAACGAAGGAAACCGTAGTTATCCGGTAAAATTTCCAGAACGCCTTCAATGCTTACCATTCCGTCGAAACTGAACTCCCTTTTCTGTTCCTGGTGTTCTTCGTTTCTGTCAGAATGTTGCTGCTGATGCTGCTTATTCTGATTTTGGTTTTGGTTTTGATTATTGTTCTGGTTTTGGTTTTTATTCTGATTTCCGTTGTTGTGCGGATTGTTGTGTTGTCCTTTTTGGGATCTGGCCTGGGTTTGAGGGTTGGTTGGCCTTTCTTCTGCTGGAGCAGGTTCTGGGGATTCTGTGTTTTTAGGAGCTTCAGGTTTCTCTTGCAGTGTTTCGGTAACAGCTGCGTTTGTAGTGGAAACTCTTTTTCTTTTTTTCTTTGCCGCCGGTGATGCAGCTTCGTCTGCTGTTTCTGCCGGTTCGGCTTTTACCTCTTCCTGAATCGGTTCCTGTGAAGGTATTACTTCTGTCTCTATTTTTTCTTCAGCCTTTGGTCTTTGTTCTGCTTTTGCCTCTGTTTTAGGCTTGGCTGCCGTTTTTTTCGGGGCAGGTTTTCTGGCAGGTGCTTTCGCTGGTTTTTCCGTAGCTTGCTCTTCAGTATCTATACTGCTTTCTGTGGCGCTGAAATATTCTTTTGCCACTTTGGGATTCGAAGCCTGAAAGTCAAGAATTGCAAAGATTTTGTCATTTTCAGTGCTGTTTCTTGCAACTTTAACGCCCAAATCCTTTAAGATTTTAGTCAGCTCCGTTACGGATTTTGACCTTAACGTTTCAATGTTAAACATATTTAATGTAAAAAATGTAATTAATTGTGAGTAAGAAAAGTAAGTCCGGTGACTTTTGTTTTCAAGTACATTTGTATAATGCAAATCTACACTTATTTTTGAATTGTGCAAAATTTATGCTACTTTTGCAGGGAATTTAATTGTCATGATACAAAGAATACAGACGATATGGACATTTCTGGCAGTTTTAGCTGCTGTATTTCTGTTCATTACAGGTCAGGATGTAATCATTTCCGAGAGTTTGCCTGTGCTGAATGTCTTGTGTGTAATCCTTGTTTTAATAGGATTATTAAGTGTATTCAGTTATAAAAACAGAAAAAGACAAATTTTGCTGAATAATGTCAGCATCATTATAAACGTTTTGTTGGTTGGTATATTGATTTACTGGTTACTCAACTTATCCGGAGGAATTCAGATTCCTGAGAAGGGTATTGAGCCAATATTTCCGTTAATTGCGATCGTATGTTTGTTTATTGCAAATATGTACATCAAAAAAGATGAGAGGCTCGTAAAATCTGTAGACAGACTTCGATAACCGCGCAACGATTTTTTGAGTAAGAACAGCTTCTTTTAGGAGCTGTTTTTTTATTTTAATTATTTTTCTGCAGTATGGTATAGGTTACTTCCAGTAAAATTAATTCTAAAACTAAATGCAACATTTCTCTTTAACCCGCGACAGATTATCTATAAATTTTATTACATGAAAAAACTAACCTATCTTACCTTTTCACTGTTCTCAATATTTTCCTTTGCACAGGAAGTTTCCAAAGAAAGAATTAAGACTGTTCTTTCAACACTGGCATCAGATGAAATGAAAGGCCGTGAAATCGGAACTCAGGAAAATGAAAACGCAGCGAACTATATTGCCAAACTTTTCAAGGAAAATAATTTAGAGTACTGCACAGGAAGTTCCTTTCTGGTCCCTTTCACCTACAAAGGCAAAACAGCATATAATGTTTGTGGGATTAAAAAAGGGAAAACAGATAAGTATTTAGGCTTTTCCGGGCACTTTGACCATATCGGAACCAGCAATAATCCAAAAGATAATATCTATAACGGAGCCGATGATGACGCCAGCGGAATCACAACACTTGTAGGAATTGCTGATTATTTTAAAAACAAAAAACCTGAATTTTCAATGGTCTTTATGGCATTTAACGGCGAAGAAAAAGGTATGCTCGGATCAAAGGCGATTTCGACGGATAAAAACCTGGATAATATCTACAATAACCTGACTGCTCTTTTCAATTTTGAAATGGTGGCAACAGAATCAGCTTTCGGGATAAACGCCCTTTTTATGACGGGTGATGAATTCTCTGATCTTGATGAGCTGTTTAATCAAAATGCTGCAAACGGACTTAAAATCAATCCGGATCCTTACGCTGCACAGCAGTTGTTTTACCGTTCGGATAATGTAAGCTTTGTAAAAAAGAAAATTATTGCCCATTCTTTTTCCACAGTTGATATGACAAAAGCGATTCACTATCACAATGAAAGCGATGACATTAACGTTGTAGATTTTGACAATCTTACCCAGATCATCAATAATTTCGGAAAAACACTTGAAAAACTGTCTCCTAAGAATTTCAGCCCTAAATATAATGATACTGTAAAATTCTGACCCCTTATATACAGCCACCGGGACGAGGTGGCTCTTTATTTTCATAAAATATTGTAACAAAAACTCCGGAATTAAAACATATTAAAGAAAGTAAAAGACCTTTAAAAACGTCTTATCATTTAAATTATGTAATTTTGCTATCCAATTTTTTCATTGAATGAATCAATATATTAAAATACTTAAGTTCGCAAAACCTCATCAAAAATACATTTACGGAAGTTTATTCTTCAATCTTATGTATTCTGTATTTCAGATTGCTTCCTTAGGGACAATTCTGCCAGTTTTGGGAATGCTTTTCGGAACTATAGAAGCTAAAAAATACAAAACAGCACCGGTATATTCAGGTGAAATCCTCGATTTTTTTTCTTACGCAAAAGAATACGCCAATTATTATGTTCAGAGTCTGGTAACTCAATATGGAGCTCTTAATGTTTTGGCATGGCTTTGTGTAGTTACAGCCTTCATGTTCCTGTTAAGAAATCTTTTCAGGTATCTGGGATCTTTTTTACTTATCAATTACAGAGTAGGTGTTACCAAAGATCTTCGGGGAGCCATGTACAGGAAAATACTTTCTCTTCCCGTAGCCTTTTTTACGGAAAGCAGAAAGGGTGATCTTATGTCCCGAATGTCCAATGATGTGGGAGAAGTGGAAGGAAACATTCTTGGGAGCCTTGTAGAGCTCATTAACGCTCCTTTTATGCTGATCAGCACACTGGTAACTTTATTCTTTTTAAGCACGGAAATGACGCTTTTCTCACTTCTGGTTTTACCGGTGATGGGAACAATGATTGCCCTGATCGGAAAGAGCCTTAAAAAAGATTCTCATGAAGCGCAAAACGAAATGGGAAATATTTTTTCTATTGTAGATGAAACCCTGAAATCCACGAAAGTCATTAAAATTTTCAGTGCAGAAAAAATAATGGACAGCCGGTTTATGCAGTCTATGCAGCGATGGATCAACAGCTCCATACGACTGGGAAGAAAAAAAGAGCTGGCCTCGCCGATGAGCGAGTTTCTAGGTTCTGTGACGTTTTTAATTATCGCATGGTACGGAGGAAAACAGATTATTGTAGAACAGAGTATTTCTCCTGCAGATTTTCTTGTTTTCTTAGGAATTTTCTTCCAGATATTGCCTCCGGTGAAAAGTTTATCCCAGTCTATTTCAAATGTTCAGAAAGGAGAAGCTTCTCTGGAAAGAGTTCTTGAAATCCTTGATGCTGACGTGAAAATTGATGAAGCTCCGAATCCGGTAAGCATTTCCACTCTTAATCAATCTATCGAATTTAATAATATTGGTTTTTATTATGATAAAGACCACACCATCCTTAAAAATTTCTCACTGAGCATTCCAAAAGGGAAAACAGTGGCTCTTGTTGGACAGAGCGGAAGTGGGAAAACGACTATTGCCAATCTTTTAGCGCGGTTTTATGATGTTTCTGAAGGGGAAATATTAATTGACGGAGTTAATGTCAAAAATTTAAAGCTAAAGGAATACCGGAAGCTTTTAGGAATGGTTACCCAGGAATCAGTTTTGTTTAATGATTCTGTTTATAATAATATCCTGATGGGCAAACCCGATGCTACGAGAGAAGAAGTAATTGCTGCCGCAAAAATAGCCAATGCAGACACATTCATTTCGCAGTTCCCAGATGGATATGATTCTAATATCGGGGACGATGGAGGAAAGCTTTCCGGAGGTCAGAAACAGAGGGTTTCGATAGCAAGGGCTGTATTGAAAAACCCTCCGATCATGATTCTGGATGAAGCAACTTCGGCCCTGGATACTGAGTCTGAAAGATTTGTACAGGATGCTCTGGAAAAAATGATGGAAAACAGAACTTCTCTCGTTATTGCACACCGTCTTTCAACCATTCAGAAAGCCGACTGGATTGTGGTAATGGAAAGAGGAGATATTGTAGAACAGGGAACACACCATGATCTTATCGCCAAAAAAGGGATGTACAACAAGCTGGTGGAACTGCAAAATTTCGATTAAACTTATCTAAACAAATGAATCCTATACAAGAGTATTTCTACAGACTTAATGAGCCTGCAAGAAGTACTCTTCTTTTTCTGCGAAAAAAAATTCTGGAATCTGATGCGGAAAACATCACGGAAACATTCAGCTTTAGATTACCTTTTTTCAAATACAAAAAGAAAATGCTGTGTTATTTTAATTTCAGCAAAAAGCACAAATGTTATTACATCAGCTTTTATCACGGCGACAGGCTCGATCATCCGCAATTACTTCAGGAAGGCAGGAAAAAATTTAAGATACTGCTAATTGATCTAGATGAAGATTTACCATTGGATGTGATTCTGAACTTGATAGATGAAGTTAAAAAGTTTTATTAACGTATTTTATTAAATAAAATTTAAGCTAAAGCCAGGTGAATTATATTTAATTGTAAACGGGCTAAAGCCCGTCCCTATTGATGCAAATTCTTCATTCATTTAAACCAAATAAAAAAGGCTGATTCTACCGAAACAGCCTTTACTATATGTAAGTAATATTATTCTTTCATTCTTGCAATCACATCCAGACCTCCTTTTGTGACATCACCTATTTTACAGATGATTTCCGTATCCAACGGTAAGAAGACATCCATCCTTGAACCGAATTTTATAAACCCGAATTCATGACCTGCTTTGGCATCATCTCCCTCATTACAGTAGAAAACAATTCTTCTGGCTACATATCCCGCAATCTGGCGAAATACGACCTTGTGATTGGTAAGACTTTCTACAGCGACCGTAGTTCTTTCATTTTCTGTAGAAGATTTCTCATGCCAGGCTACAAGATATTTTCCCGGATGATATTTTTTATAGATTACCTTTCCCGAAACAGGATATCTGCAGATATGAACATTAAGCGGAGACATGAATATGGAAACCTGAATTGCTTTTCCTTTTATGAATTCATCCTCTTCCACCTCCTTTATCATTACTACCTTTCCGTCTACCGGGGCAATTACATTTTCCCTGTGTTCCAGAATATCCCGGTTTGGAACCCTAAAGAACCAGAATACGAGACTGTAAACAACCAATAAAGGCAGAATGATCACCAGTGACCACATTTCAAGAAAATAAATGGCCAGTGCACTCAAAATGATAAACAATAAGGAGGCAACAGTGATGGTTCCTTTTGATTCTCTGTGTAATTTCATGAGATTATATAAATTTTTCTAATATAAAGTACAAATATACGACAGGAACGCAGATTAAAAAACTATCAAGCCGATCTAATACGCCGCCATGTCCAGGAATGATGTTTCCACTGTCTTTTACTCCGAAGTTTCTTTTCAGCTGGCTTTCCACAAGATCTCCTACAGGAGCAAAGGCAGCTACCAGAAATCCTACGACCATCCAGTTTCCTCGAAGATCCGGATGATAATGTTCAATAAAGTAGGACAATACCAATGTAAGCACAACTCCGCCTATATATCCTTCCCAAGTCTTTTTAGGGGAAATTTTAGGAGCCATTTTATGTTTTCCGAAGAACTTTCCCGTTAAATACGCAAAAGTATCGCTGCTCCATATTAAAATGAAAAGGAAAAGAACTTCCAGAGAAAACCTGTCGTCGAATCTTGAAAATTTTGGCAAACCTAATGCAAAACTAAATGGCAGCGCCACGTAAATGACCATAAAAATGAGTTTCCCACTGTCGTAGTACAACTCATTCGGATATTTAAATAAAGTGACCACAGCAATGACTATTAAAAGCAGCGCCAGAATTTCACTGAACCTGAAATCAAAAAAGAAATCGAAGTGGAAATATCGTTTGGAAAAAACGTAAAAAACAAAGATAATCAGTGGAAGAACCACCCATCTTTCATAGCCGTTACCAAACTTCATGATTTTAAAACATTCCCAAGAGCTTACTCCCAAAAGAAATGTAATGAGTCCGTAATAGAGGTATTCCTGCTGTACAAGGTCAGGACTTATACTGTTAATCAGCTGTGCACCCAGCGGTGTTGTGCAAAGAATGATAATTGCTATATATACAATTCCTGATATCGTTCTTTGAATAAGATTTTTGTCCAAGATTTTAAAATTTATAACGTTGATGCCTAATCTTCAAGCAACAATAAAAACAGTTTGGTATTGCTGTTGGAAGAAGTATCCAGCTTCGACTGTGCTCCGCTGATGGAAGTAAGGTTTTTGATATTCCCGTTTCTTTTGATTTTTCCCATTGCATCATTGAGATTGTTCACGATCTGTGAAACATTGGCCATCACAATAATCTTATTAGGCAGCCTTGACGAATGGTAATGAAGGATATTATTGTGCGAAAGCATAATTCTTCCGTCATAAGCGATGAGATATTCACAGGTGATGAAACTTGCATCATTATCACTTTGCAGTTCCGGAGTATAAGATGTTTTTACAACATTTAAGAAATTCTGAAGATCTTTGTCCCAGCAGAATACATTGCTGATACCTTCTATTTTGATAATCTGATGTAGAGTCTGTAATGCCTCTGCTTCATCTGCGCAGTAATTGAAAAATCCTCCTGAATGCGTAAACAATTGGGCAAATTTATAATCAAGATCCGCATTTTTAAGCGAGTCTCCTAATTTCTCCAGACTTGGTTTTTCTTCTTCTTCCGGCTGGTTGGTAAGTTTGCTTACAATCCTTTTGAACAAATTCAATTTAATTTATTTTTTAGACGCTTTATACAAAAATATAAAATTATCATATAGAAATCTAAAAACGTGCCGATAAATATGAAAAAACCTGACAAATCAGAGACTGTCAGGTTTTCTTAATCTATTTAAAAAGATTTTTAGATTTGGGTAGGACTTTCAGGTGCCTGAATTTCACTATCTTCCTCTTTATCTTTAATGATAATTTCTTCGTTTGGCTGCTGTGCTGCCGGAATGGTATTCGTAACAGGTTTTTCTGTCAGTTCCGGATCCCATGCTCTTTTTCCGAACACTTCTTCAAGATCTTCTCTGAAAATCACCTCTTTTTCAAGAAGTTTGTTGGCAAGCGCATCGAGCTTATCTTTATTTTCTGTCAGAATCTGAACAGCGCGGTCATATTGAGTTTCAATAATTCCTTTGATTTCAATATCAATTTTCTTTGCTGTTTCTTCAGAATAAGGTTTCCCGAAGTTGTATTCAGACTGGCCTGAACTGTCATAATAAGAAATATTACCGATATTCGGGCTTAATCCGTAGATCGTAACCATTGCCTGTGCTCTCTTCGTTACACTTTCGAGATCAGAAAGAGCTCCTGTTGAGATATTATTAAAAATAACCTGTTCTGCAGCTCTACCTCCTAAAGTCGCGCACATTTCATCAAGCATCTGCTCAGTAGTTGTAAGCTGTCTTTCTTCAGGTAAATACCATGCTGCCCCTAAAGATCGCCCTCTCGGAACAATAGTTACTTTTAACAGTGGTGATGCGTGCTCTACCAACCAGGAGATGGTAGCGTGTCCTGCTTCATGATAAGCCACTCTTTTCTTTTCAGATGGTTTGATGGCTTTGTTTTTCTTTTCTAGACCTCCGATAATACGGTCTACCGCATCAAGAAAATCCTGTTTTGTAACTGAAGTATGATTGTTTCTCGCTGCAATTAATGCCGCTTCGTTACATACGTTAGCAATATCCGCCCCGCTGAATCCCGGAGTCTGTTTTGCTAAAAACTCCCGGTCTACACTGTCATCAAGCTTGATTTTCTTTAAATGCACATCAAAGATTTGTCTTCTTTCATGCAATTCAGGAAGATCTACATAGATCGAACGGTCGAAACGTCCGGCTCTCATTAATGCTTTATCAAGAATATCCGCCCGGTTGGTTGCAGCCATTACAATAACGTTGGTATCTGTTCCGAAACCGTCCATTTCCGTAAGAAGCTGGTTCAGCGTGTTTTCTCTTTCGTCGTTTCCGCCTGAGAAGTTATTCTTTCCTCTCGCACGTCCGATAGCATCAATCTCGTCTATGAAAATAATTGCCGGTGATTTCGCTTTAGCCTGAGCAAATAAATCTCTTACTCTGGATGCACCTACTCCTACAAACATTTCTACGAAATCTGATCCTGAAAGTGAGAAGAAAGGTACTTTGGCTTCACCCGCCACAGCCTTTGCCAATAGCGTTTTACCAGTTCCCGGAGGCCCTACCAATAGTACACCTTTAGGAATTTTACCTCCCAGTTTCGTATATTTTTCTGAATTTTTAAGGAAATCTACGACTTCCTGAACTTCTTCTTTTGCACCTTCCAGTCCTGCAACATCTTTGAAGGTCACCTGAATTCTTTCTTTTTCGTCAAAAAGCTTGGCTTTTGATTTCCCGATAGAGAAAATCTGACCTCCAGGGCCACCTCCGCTTCCCATTCTTCTGAAAAGAAGGAAATAGAATAATCCTAAAATAGTAATCCAGATTAGTGCCTGAATAAGAATACTCATCAACGGGCTTTCACCTTCTGCATAATCCTTAGATGTCGCAATCTGAGGGTTTTGCTGTTTCAGAGCATCAAATTTTTCAAGGAATAATCTCAGGTCTCCGTATTTAAGCGTATAATCTGCTTTCGGAGCCATTGATAGGCTTGAAAAAGGGTTTGCTTTATCGTCTTTCTTTACGGTAGCTGTTTTAGCAGCCTGTGTTAAAAACACGTCAGCCTTCTGGGCTTGTTTATCTATTAAAACTCTCTGGATTTTTCCTGCCTGCATTTCTTTAAAGAAACCATCCTCATCAATAGTTTTTGCACTATTATCACCTAAAAAATTAGGAATAAAAAATAACAAAAGAGCTATGATCGCAATCGGAAAAAACCAGTTAAATCCTTTATTGTTCATTTATACTTTTTAAAATTAAAATTCATTTTCGATTCTGGTAATGACTGCATCACCCCAGAGCTCCTCTATATCGTAGTACTCGCGTACTTGTTTCTGGAAAATATGTACTACTACGGAAACGTAGTCTACCAGCACCCACATTGCATTTTCCGTTCCTTCTACGTGCCAAGGTCTTTCTTTAAGCTCGTTTCTCACCTTTTTTTCAACACCACCCGCTAATGCGGCTACCTGTGTGTTTGAGTTTCCGCTGCATATCACAAAGGTCTCTGCGACAGAGTTTTCGATGTTTGAAAGATCGAAGATCATAATGTCTTCTCCTTTTACATCCTGGATTGCCTCAACGATTTTATCTAATAATTCTTGTTTTTCTGCTGTTTTATTCATTAAAAAATACTATAATCTGCAAATTTATTGTTTTTCTTTCACTTTAGCCTTACTTTTAACCCCCGAAAGTCTTAAAGTTTTCTTAAATGAGTCAACTATTCTACCTGAAAGAATGTTCTTCTACTAATGACGAAATTTCAAAGTTTTTACTTTATGAAAATTCTGATTTTATTGCGCTTCATACATTTCATCAAACAAAAGGCCGTGGCCAGTACGGAAATACATGGTCAGCTGCTGCTGAAAAAAATTTAGCCTATACTCTTGCTGTAAAGACGGAAAATTTTCCGGTGTCTGATTTCCTGTTCAATTATTATACCGCAATCATAATCCGCGATTTCCTTGCCAATTTGACTGATAATCCTGTGAAAATAAAATGGCCTAATGATATTATTCTTAAAAATAAAAAAATCGTAGGAATTTTAATTGAAAAGAAAAAAATTAATCAGAATAATTATTTTATTATTGGAGCCGGTTTTAATATTCTCCAGGAAAAATTTGATGAAATATCGAACGCGGGATCTATTTTAACACAGACAGGTAAGCATTTTAACCTTAATGAATTCACTATTGCGCTTCATGATTTTCTCGTTGAAAAGTTAAATATAATTCCTTCTGAAGATGAAATTCTGAGCCGGTTTAACGCCGGTTTATTCAGAAAAGATGAAATTTCTGTTTTTGAGCTTAATGAAAAAAGACAAAATGGCATCATTAAAAATGCTGACATAAACGGTAATCTCTGGATTGATCTTGAAAACGACGGGTTACAATCCTTCTATCATAAGGAAATAAAACTCCTTTATTGATTGGCCCTTTTCAGGTACAGAAACAGAGCAAGAGGAGAAAACACCATATTCGGAAACCACATGGCAAGAGCCGGTGACATGCTCTTATTCTCTGAAACTACTTTAAGTGCCTCAAATGAAAAAACAAAGACAAACGCCAAAGAAATACCCACGGCCAGATTAATTCCCAATCCGCCCCGCTTTTTCTGTGACGAAAGGGAAAGCGCCAGAAAAGTAAGGATCACAATTGAAACGGGCATGGATGTTCTTTGATAAAGTTCGTTCAGGTGGGCATTCAAATTGCTGTTTCCTTTTTCCGTTTCTCTTTGGATAAATTTTAAAAGTTCGGGGGTTGTCTTGTTCTGCCCCAGCAATTCATTGGGGAAGAGCTCATCGGGATTGTGTCCAAAACTTTTCTTTAAATCAAAACCATTTGATAGTTTTTCGGTATCATCTTTATTAATAGTCTTCTCGGTGTATGAATTCAGGACAAAAACTTTTTTATCCTTATCCCAGGAAGCATCTGAAGCTTTAAGCTCATATACCAGCTTCCTGTTTTTATCAAACTTCTGGTAAGCAAATCCTGACCCTCTTTTTTCACGCTTATTCCATGAGTTGATAAAAATATATTCCGTTTTGCTGAGCTGGGCGGAAACAGGAGCCGTACCCAAAACTTTTTCCTTATTGGCAGCATTGTAGGTATAAGCTTCCAGCTGATTTTTTTGAATATTTGCCCATGGAAGTACAAAATGATTGATGCCCAAAGAGATTAGTGCAATAAATAGCGATGTCAGCAAATAAGGTCTTGCAAATCTGTGAAAACTTGCCCCACTGCTTATAATGGCGACAATTTCCGTATTATTTGCCATTCGGGAAGTGAAATAAATCACAGAAATAAAGACAAGAATAGAAAGAAATGTCATCACAAGATTGACGATCCAAAAAGGATAAAAGTGAACTAAAAAATATGTAAGGTTCAGTTTCGGATCAATCGCTGTCGCGTTTTCAATCCTTGGGATTTTCTGCTGAACATCAATTACCAAAACAACAATAGACAGCAAAATCAGCATGAAACTGAAAGTCCCAAGGTATTTTTTTACAATGTATCTGTCTATAATTTTCAGCATTATTTTATTTTTTTAATGCGTTGTTAATTGATTTCTATGTTTAACAGGTTTTTATCCTATTCTACTTTAGGCCGTCCCTTCAGGACTCTCGTTTCGGATTCATTTTTAAAGCCTTTGACGGAGAACCGGAACAACCGAATTTTTCCATTGATAAAAATCTCCTGCTAAGATATGTTCTCTTGCGACTTTTACCAAGTCCAGATAAAATGCCAAGTTATGAATAGACGCAATTTGTTTCGCGAGGTATTCTTTGGAGACAAACAAATGCCTTACATATGCTTTTGAATATTCTCTGTCTACGAAACTTGTTCCAAACTCATCCAGTGGCGAAAAGTCTTTTTTCCACTTTTCGTTTTTCATATTCATCACCCCTTTCCAGGTGAAAAGCATCGCATTTCTGGCATTTCTTGTTGGCATTACACAGTCCATCATATCGATTCCCAGACCTATTGATTCCAGAATATTCCACGGAGTTCCCACTCCCATTAGATATCTTGGTTTTTCTTTTGGTAAAATATCAGTAACCTCATCGGTTATTCTGTACATTTCTTCTTCGGGTTCGCCTACGGAAAGTCCGCCGATGGCATTTCCTTCTGCGCCGGCTTCTGCAATTACTTGTGCGGAAATTTTCCTCAAGTCGGAATAGGTCGATCCCTGAACAATAGGGAAAAGTCTTTGTTTGTGTCCGTATAATTCGGGATTATTTTCCGTCCATTCAATACATCTTTTCAGCCAGCGGTGTGTAAGCTCCATGGATGATTTAGCTTGGTTGTATTCGCATGGATACGCCACACATTCGTCAAAAGCCATGAAAATATCGGCTCCGATCTGTCTTTGGATTTCCATAGATTTTTCCGGAGAAAACATGTGGTAACTTCCGTCAATATGAGATTTGAATCTTGCGCCTTCTTCAGACATTTTTCGGCTGCTCGCCAATGAAAACACCTGGAAGCCTCCAGAATCGGTAAGGATGGGAAGCTCCCAGTTCATGAATTTATGAAGCCCTCCCACTTCCTGCATGGTATCCATTCCGGGACGAAGGTATAAATGATAGGTATTTCCCAAAATAATCTGGGCTTTTATATCTTCTTTTAATTCTCTTTGGTGAACCGTTTTTACACTTGCTACCGTTCCAACCGGCATAAAAATCGGGGTCTGGATCTTACCGTGGTCTGTGGTAAGTTCTCCCGCTCTTGCCTTTCCCTCAGAGGTTTTTTCTATGGTAAAAAACTTTTGCATCTTATAATTATCTTGATAAAGGAGGAAGATTTTCAGTGTTTCCTGTCTTGCTCATTTTATCTTTTACATATTTTTCAGCTTTCGGATCTTTTTTCAATAATATTTCCTGTGCATCTTCAACGATTCCGTTCATTTTTTCCTTTACTACATAGTATTTGAAGCTTTCTACATAGTCAGCTGATTTTACGTTATGTGTTTTAAGAACATATCTCGTCCCTGCTTCCAGGTTTGAATTCGGGTACATGAAAGTTGCCTGATCATTAATGGCCAGATCTGCCATAATTTCAGCCATTTTATCTTCTGGTAAAAGATTTTTAGGCTTATCGATATAATCTCCGCAAGAAAGCAAAGATATCAGTACAAAAAAGAAGATCAATTTTTTCATCAGTTAATTTTTATCTGTTTTTGATGAAGCCGTCTTATTTCCGAATGAAATTTACAGCATATCATTTTATAATCTGTTGATGATTGATTTCCACTTTAAATTTAAAACTCCGAAAACCGCTTCATGAATGATGCCGCCATTCATTTTGCTTTCTCCAAGGATTCTGTTGGTAAAAATAATCGGCACTTCTACAATTTTGAATCCTTTTTTAAGAGTTCTGAATTTCATTTCAATCTGAAATCCATACCCTTTTAATTTCACATTATCCAGCCCGATTTCTTCCAGCACTTTTCTTGAAAAACAGACAAAGCCTGCAGTAGTATCGTGAATCGGCAATCCTAAAACGAATCTTACATATTTTGACGCAAAATAAGAGAGCAATACTCTTCCCATCGGCCAGTTCACTACATTCACTCCTTTGGAATATCTTGATCCAATAGCCATATCGGCATTCCGGCATGCATCAAAAAGTCTTGGCAGATCAGCAGGATTGTGCGAAAAATCGGCATCCATTTCAAAAATATAATCGTACTTATTTTCGATGGCCCATTTAAACCCATGGATGTAGGCTTTTCCCAATCCGTCTTTTACTCTTCTTACCGATAAATGCAGAAAATGCGGATGTTCTTTCTGCAATTCTTTTACCAGCTCTGCTGTACCATCGGGAGATGAATCGTCTACTACCAGAATATGAAAGTCATCTTCCAATGCAAAAACTGCGGAAATAATTTTTTCAATATTTTCCTTTTCGTTATACGTGGGAATGATGACCAGTTTTTTCATTTCAGTTTGCAAAGATAGTTTATTTAACCTTTTTATTTTATACAAAATAATCTATAATTTTGCAAAAAAATACTCCTTTGCCGTTATCACAAAATTTTATAAATCATATAAGGATACCTGAGAACAACGATTGGGTGATCTTTATATTGTTGGGAAGCATCTTTTTGTACCTTTTTATGATGAATATTATTGAAAGGGAAGCAAATCTGAAAGATTTTCTGCTACAGAAATATTTTGATGCAAGTAACAATCTTCCGAGCTGGGTTATAACGTCCTGTGTGACGGCTCTTACCTTATCGGTACTGGTCTCACAGTATATCCCGACCGTCCCTAAATACATTGCAGATCTTCAGGTGTTGGGATATCGGCTGAACAAATTCGGATTCTGCCTGATTGCCGTGGTCCTGTTTTATATGCTGAAATCAGGATTGGGATTTTTATTTTTTCAGAGCACCGGCGACGGAAAAAAATGGACTGTATTTTATTTTACTGCTACAAAATTTTATTTCATCCTGTCTTTTATCCTGATTATTTTATGTGTAACCCACTATTATTTCCCGCTTGACAGAAATAAAATGTTTCTGTACTACTTTTACTTTTTTTCTTTTGTGTTCATTTTCAAGGTTTTTTTCTATTTATTTCATAAGAATAATATCTTACCTGAAAAATGGTATTATAAATTTTTGTATATTTGCACCCTCCAAATTGCACCTCTTTTGTTGCTTTGGAAATTATTATTTTTTTAATACTGTCAATGATGAGAATAAAGTCAATATTGGTTTCTCAACCAGCGCCAAGTGAGTCGTCTCCGTACCTGGATATTGCAAAGAAGGAAAAGATAAAAATAGATTTCCGCCCTTTCATCCACGTAGAAGGAGTTGACAATAAAGAATTGAGAACACAGAAGATCGATCTTACGCAATATACCGGAATTATTTTCACGAGTAAGAATGCGATTGATCATTATTTCAGATTAGCAGAAGAGCTGCGTTTCGCGGTTCCTGATACCATGAGGTACATCTGCCAGTCTGAGGCAATTGCCAATTATCTTCAGAAACATATTGTGTACAGAAAAAGAAAGATCAGCTTCGGGGAAAAGAATTTCTCGGATCTTCTTCCTTTATTCAAAAAATTCCCGACAGAGAAATACCTTTTGCCTTCTTCGGATGTATTGAGTCCGGATATTGTGAAAACAATGGAAGCTTCCAATGTAGACTGGAAAAGAGCCATCATGTACAGAACGGTTTGCAGCGATCTTACAGACATCAACGTAAAGGATTATGACATGCTGATATTCTTCAGCCCACAGGGAATCAAGTCATTACAGCAGAATTTCCCGGATTTTAAACAGGAAGAAACAAAAATAGGCGTCTTCGGAACCACTACTCTTGCTGCCGCTGAAGAGGCAAGGCTTAAAGTAGATCTTATGGCTCCTACTAAGGAAACTCCATCTATGACTATGGCACTGGAGAAGTACATAAAGTCGCTTCACAAGTAAGTTTTACTGTAAAATATAAAGCAACCGTCTTTTCATCAGGAAAGATGGTTTTTTTTTAACTAAATTTGAACAAGAATTAATATTGAATGGAAGCTCCAAAGGCAAAAAAAATAGAAAAACTCCTTGAAACACACGGTGATAAAAGAATTGACAATTATTTCTGGCTTAATGAACGGGAAAATCCGGATGTCATAAAATACCTTGAAGAAGAAAATGCCTACGCAGATTTCGTGATGAAAGATACGGAACAGCTGCAGGAAGAACTTTTTGAAGAGATGAAAGCCCGGTATAAGAAAGATGATGAATCTTTACCGTATTTTTTCAACGGATACTGGTATATCGTCCGCTATGAAGAAGGGAAAGAATATCCTATTTTCTGCAGAAAACACCAAAGTTTAGAAAACAATGAAGAAATTATTCTTGATGTTAATATCCTGGCAGAAGGCGAAAGCTATTTTGAAGTAGGAAGTGTTGCCGTTTCTCCGAATAACGAGCTGGCTTCTTTCTCAACAGACAATGTAAGCCGCCGAATCTATAGCATCAACTTCAAAAATGTAAAAACAGGAGAAATTCTTCCTGATAAGATTGAAAATACAACAGGAAAAGCAGTGTGGGCTAATGATAACGAGCATGTATTCTATATCCGAAAAGATGAAAGCCTGAGAGCTTTCCAGGTGTACAGACATAAGCTGGGAACTGACGCGTCAGACGATGTTTTAATATTCCATGAAAAAGATGACACTTTTGACGTGAATGTTTTTAAAACAAAATCCCTAGAATATATTTTTATTGCAAGTTCGAGCACAATATCAGACGAGCACCGGTTTATTCCTTCCGATAATGTTTTCGCAGAATGGACGATCATTCAGCCAAGAATCGACGACCTGGAATATTCTGTTGAACATTATGAAGACGAGTTTTACATCATTACCAACGCTGATGACGCTTTTAATTTTAAAATTGTAAAGACGAAGATTAATAACTGCGGAATGGAAAACTGGGTTGACGTAATTCCGCACCGTCCTGAAATTTTGCTGGAAGGTTTTGAGATTTTTAAAAATTACCTGGTGCTTGAAGAAAGAGAACAGGGATTGCTGCAAATTAAAATCATAGACGAAAAAACTCAGGAATCTTATTATTTGCCGTTTTCTGATCCTACTTACACCGCTTACATCGGGGTAAATCTTGAATTTGACACGGAGGTTTTACGTTATGGTTACACCTCTTTGACGCAGCCGAGTTCTACTTACGAATATAATATGAAAGAAAAAACCACCGTTCTTCTGAAACAACAGGAAGTTTTGGGCGGAAAATTCTTTGCCGAAAATTATATTTCAGAACGAATCTGGGCAGACTCCAGAGACGGAAGCTCAAAAATTCCGATCTCTCTGGTTTACCACAAAGACACCAAAAAATCTGCGGACACCCCTTTGCTTCTCTATGGTTACGGAAGTTATGGACATACCGTTGACGCAAGTTTCTCGAATGTAAGATTATCAATTCTGGACCGGGGTTTCATCTATGCCATTGCGCACATCAGAGGCGGAGAATATTTGGGAAGAGAATGGTATGAGGATGGAAAAATGCTGTTTAAGAAAAATACATTCTTCGATTTTATTGATGCCGGAAAATTTTTAATTAAAGAAAATTACACTTCCTCAAAGCACTTATACGCAATGGGCGGAAGCGCAGGAGGTTTGCTGGTAGGTGCTGTGATGAATTATGACCCTTCATTATTCAACGGGATTGTAGCACAGGTTCCTTTCGTAGATGTGGTTACTACCATGCTGGACGAAACGATTCCTTTAACAACCGGAGAATATGACGAGTGGGGAAATCCAAACGATGAAGAATACTATCATTACATGAAAGAATATTCGCCTTACGATAATGTAGAAGCGAAAGAATATCCAAATGTACTGATTACAACAGGCTTGCATGATTCTCAGGTTCAATATTGGGAGCCCGCAAAATGGACTGCAAAGTTACGTGAGCTCAAAACCGATAATAATATTCTCATTTTCAAAACCGATATGAGCGCAGGCCACGGTGGGGCAAGCGGAAGATTTGAATCTCTGAAAGAAGACGCTCTGGAGTACGCATTCCTGTTGAAATTGGAAAATAAATATTAAAGATTATGATACTCCTGATTATTTTTTTCGGCCTTGCTGTGGTGTATTACCTTTTCCAGAAGAACAGAATCAATAGAATTGAAAAACAGGAATATCTGCGCGAAAGGAAGAATGAAAAATTCGAGCAGCTCTTGGATCTCGCAAGAAAACAGGATGGGGCAAAATCTGAAGAGCAGAATAAAAATAATAACATGGAGAATTGATATATTATGATAAACGAAGCAGAATACTGGCAAAAAATAGAACAATTTTTCGTAGAAAATTTTGATACGGAAAAAAATGCTCCGATAGAAACGTATCTATTTCTGATCGGCCTGCAGGAACTGGGAAGCGGTCAGCAGAAATACACAAAAGACGATAAGGTAAACTTAATTCATATTGCAGTCTGCCGATTACTGGAACCTTTTGGGTATTATAAATTTTCACATTACGATGACGACGGCTATCCGCATTTTGAAAAGCTGGAAGAACTGCCTGAACTGAAACCCAATGAACAGCAGCTTTTAATGAAAAAAGCGATTATTCAGTATTTTCAGGATGAAGAAATTGTTTAAATTAAAGTGTACAAATAAAAAACGGAAAGTAAAAATACTTTCCGTTTTTTATTTGTCTTAGTTTTGGCTAAAGCTGCTCCTATTGATATTTAAATATTATTTAATGCTGCTGAGAATGCTTTCCAATTGATTTAAGCCTGTTTTAAAACCCTCTTCAAATCCCATTTCCAAGAGCTGATTCATTGCCTCTTCAGAGGCAAAGTGAATATTGATTGTTACTTTTGTTCCTTCTTCCACTCCGGTAAAACCAAACAGCCATTTTGCTTCCGGGAAGTCAGGATTTACATTTCCGTTTTCATCGCAGAAAGAGTCGGTTCCGTCGAAACTTCGATGTTCCGTTATTTCTCCGTACTTTACTTTAGCATAATGCCTTTCACCTTCAGGTCCAAACATTGAATACAGCCATATTCCTCCATTTTTAAATTCCTGAGTTTTGGTTTCACATTTCCACGGTTTCGGAGCCCACCATTGATCGAGAAATTGGGATTTTGTAAAATAATTCCATACTTCAGTAACATCAGCATTATAAATGTGCATTATATAGACACTGGCAGCATCTGCATCTTTGTTAAAAACGATTTCGGATTTCATATTAATAATTTATTTACACAAATCTACTTTTTTATTTAATGAAAGTTCTTTTCATATATCAAAGAATTAAAAATTTATAAATAAATGTTAAAAAACACGTTTTTAAGAAAAATAACACAATTTTTTGGCTCGTTTTTTGTTTATCAAGTCATAAAATAATTAATTTTAACATTCTGTTTTTTAAATTTACTAAGTAATGAATAATAAATTCATCCCAATAATATCGGTGTTTATGACGATTTCACTGATTGTGTTCGTCACGCTCCAGTTTTATTGGCTGAAACGTTATTATGGCGCACTGGATCAGGATTTCTCCTCTAAAGTCTATTCTGCATTAGAAAATACATCAAAAATCATTGGTGAAGCTGAAGTTGATAAATATCTGAACGTCGAAAACAAGGATTTCAGGAATACTGTTCTTGCCAATAAGAATCAGCCTTCATTGACTACGATTCAGCAGGTAAAAGATTCGGGAACCCAAAGGCAGATTGTATATTCTAAGAATATTATCGAGAAAAATCAGCTTCCGATTTCGCCAAAAGGGGATTCCCTGAACCTTACCACATTGTATTCTGACGAAGCTGCTTACAAAATAAAACGAGATACTACCAATCGTGAGCTTCTGACCGCCGACATCAACCGTGATATTGAAAATGGTGACTATGCCATGAAAGAGTTCGTGAAGATAAATGGAAATAATCTTCCCATTACCAAAAGGCTAGATGAAAAAATTCTGGATTCCGTCATTGCAAAAGAGTTGAGAATAAGAGGAATTTCGGCAACTTTCGGATACGGTATTACGGATAAAAATAATAAGCTCACAAGTGTTGTCAATAAACTATACAAAGAAAAAAAAGACAACAACACGTACAGCTATCCCCTGTTTACGGATTCTAAAGAAAGAACGCTGTATACGCTTGTCCTGGTTTTTCCCAAAAAGGAATATTCTCTGGCGATGAATAACTGGCCGATGCTGCTGGGCACATTCCTTTCGTTGCTTACCATTTTGGGCATTTACATCATTTCTATTAATTATATGATGAGACAGAAAAAGCTTGCCGAAGTAAAAACAGATTTTATCAACAATATGTCTCATGAGTTTAAAACCCCGCTGGCGACTATTTCTGTGGCTACCGACTCGTTGGCAAACGATAAAATCGCAACCAATCCGGATAAGGTTAAATACTATTCCGAACTGATAAAACAGGAAAACCTGCGCATGAAAAAACAGGTCGAAAACGTCCTGAACATGTCGAAGCTTGAGCGTAATGAAGTAAAATTATTTTTGAAAGAAACCAATGTAAGAGAACTGATCAGAAGAACGGCAGAATCTTTCAGTCTAATCGTAAAACAGAGAAACGGAACCCTGAGAGAGGAATTCAATGCGACAAATTATAATTTTAAAATAGACGAATTCCACATCTCGAACATGTTGGTAAATCTTTTGGATAATGCTAATAAGTATTCTCCGGAAACGCCTGAAATCTCTATTAAAACAAGAAATGAAGGGCACTTTTACGTGATTGAAATTTCGGATAAGGGGATGGGTATGGAAACGCAGAATAAAACAAAAATTTTCGAAAAATTCTTCAGAGAAGAAACCGGAAATATTCATAATGTGAAAGGCCAGGGATTAGGGCTATCTTACGTTAAAAAAATTGTAGAACTTCATAAAGGTCAGATTCTGGTAGATTCTCACAAAGGAAAAGGGAGCGTATTTACCATAAAGCTGCCGATGAGTTAAAATAAGATCAACCAAGTAAACAAAATATAAGAAGAGAGAGTGGCATGTTCATTCTTATTATTAAAATTTAATTATTAAAACTATGAGCAACAGAATATTATTAGTAGAAGACGATCAGAGTTTCGGAGCAGTATTGAAAGATTATTTATCCATCAATAATTTTGAAGTTACTTTGGCCACAGACGGCGAGCAGGGATTGAAAGAATTCACCGAAAATGAGTTTGACATCTGTATTTTCGACGTTATGATGCCGAAAAAAGACGGATTTTCGCTAGCTGAAGACGTAAAGAAAATCGACAAAAATACACCGATTATCTTCCTGACAGCCCGAAATATGAGAGAAGACATCCTGAAAGGATACCAGTTGGGAGCAGATGATTATATCACCAAGCCTTTCGATACCGAGTTGCTTTTATACAAAATAAAAGCCATTCTTCAGAGAAGTTCTACCCTGGAAAATGAAGAGCAGGAACAGTTCAAAATCAGCAATATCTTTTTTGATTCTATGCTGAGACAGCTGAGAGTAGGAGATAATGAATACAAACTTTCACCTAAAGAAAATGAGCTGCTAAAGCTTCTTTGCATCCATAGAAACGATTTTATGCCGAGAGATCTTGCTTTGAGAAAAATCTGGAAAAAAGAGAATTATTTTACCGCAAGAAGTATGGACGTATATATCGCAAAACTGCGTAAATTACTGAAAGATGATGAAGGATTGGAGATCATTAATGTTCACGGTGAAGGATTCAGACTTTTAGTTAAGAATTAATTACAAAAATCCTTACGATAATTATAAATTAGCAAAGCAATTCAAAATGTTTTGCTAATTTTGTTTTATATGAAGAATACAATTTTCGGCATGCTTGCCATCTCCATAGTAACAATCTCTTGTAAAAAAGACGAAAGAGCGACTTATATTAAAGAAGAAGCCGGTGTTCAGCAGCCTGCCATAATGGCAAATCAGGCTCCCAAAGCTTCATTGCTGGATCAGGCCGGAATCCAGTCAACACAGCCCCCTTCTGCAACAGCCGTTACAGCTCCCGGGATGAATCCTCCGCACGGACAGCCGGGCCACAGGTGTGACATTCCCGTAGGCCAACCTTTAAACAGCAAGCCTGCCCAACCAGCTCAGACTGCTTCAGCGACGCCTAATCAGGCTCAGACCATTCAGATTGATCCCAATTCTTTACAACCCGGAAAGTTTTCTGTAGAAAATGGAAAAGCTAAAAATAGTAAAACGGCCAAAGGAATGAATCCTCCGCATGGCGAACCGGGACACAGATGTGACATTCCGGTGGGACAGCCCCTTAACAGCAAGCCTGCTCCACAACCTGTACAACAAAATATTACCCAAAATACACCCGCTCCGACACCTACTCCCGCTCCAACAGGTCCAAAACCAGCTTTAAATCCTGCACACGGAGAACCATGGCATAATTGTGCCTTAAAAGTTGGTGATCCTTTACCATAATTTTTGTATTTTTGCAGTGATGAAACTCGTTCAGATCATAACAATTGTATTTTGCTTAGGAATTTTCCTGATTCCTAAAGACAATTTTTATGCTCAAAACATGCAGGAAACATGCTGCAAAAAGGCATCAGAAAGCTCCTGCTGCAAAAAACAGCATACAGAGCATTCTAAAGATAATCATAGCCAGAAACAGAAAAGTTCTTCATGTCATGACGACTGCTGTATCTCCTGTGCAATGTGCTACAGTTTTATAGAAACTCCTTTTTCCAGAAGCCTTAAGCTGGATATTTCATACTACAAAGCCAATAAAAACTTACACTTCGAATACTCAGACCCTTATATTTCAGGCCGTCTGAGAGAAATCTGGCAACCCCCGAAAATAGGTTAATTAAAAGAAATCGTATAATGTATAATTATCAATCTTCTCATGATTGTTAAATTATTGCATTGTCAATTGTTCCATTAATTTAATTAATCTAAATCTTAAAAAATAATGAAATCATATATATCCAGGATTATTCTTGGTCTGTTCTTATTATGTACGCCTTTTATATTTGCACAGCATCTTTCCCAAAACCAGTATAAAGTAAAAGGAAACTGCAACTTGTGTAAAGAAAGAATTGAAACAACGGCAAAAAAAGCCGGTGCAAAAACAGCTAGCTATTCCGTAGATTCACAGATATTAACATTAGAAACAGAAGATCACGTTTCTCCGGAAAATGTTTTAAAAGAAGTTGCAAAAGCCGGACATGATAACGAAAAATTCCAGGCAAATGAGGCAGATTATAATGCATTACCACCATGTTGTCAATATGAGAGAGACACTAGACATGCTGCAGAAGAACATCACATTCATACAAAAGCAGAAAATGAATTTTATGTAAAAGGAAACTGTGAATCCTGCAAAGCAAGAATTGAAAAGGCAGCAAAAGATGCCGGAGCCGATTCGGCAGAATGGAGCGCCGAAAAACAGACGGTTACTTTAAATTTTAATGATCAAAAAACTTCAGCAGATAAAATTCTCAAAAAAATTGCTGAAGCAGGACACGATAATGAAAAGTACAAATCCAGCGACAGCACGTACAAAAATCTTCCATCGTGCTGCTTATACGACAGGGAAATCCCATTTGGAGAAGCCAATCCGAAAGTTCATTTGGAAGAAAGTACAGAATCAGAACATGATCACGCTGCTTCAGGCGGTAACCACGAAACAAGCATTGAAGGTGTTACGGTAACTGCTGCAAAAGCCTCCACCTCACTTAACAAAAAGGAAGCAGGATTAATTTTTAATATCGATAAAAAAGAATTATTGAAAGCTGCGTGCTGTAATTTATCCGAAAGCTTTGAAACCAATGCAACAGTAGATGTTTCTTTTAGCAATGCCGTAACAGGCACCAAGCAGTTAAAAATGTTGGGACTGGACCAGAAATACACAAGCTTAACGAAAGAACTGCTTCCGGAAATCAGGGGACTTGCTTCTGCTTACGGATTAAATTTTATTCCTGGAAGATGGATTGAAAGCATTCAGCTTACCAAAGGAGGAAGTACGGTAACGAATGGTTATGAAAGCATCACGGGACAAATCAATACCGAGTTGCTTAAAAATTCTGAGAAGCCGGAAACATCACTGAATCTTTTTGCCGACTTCAACGGAAGAACAGAAGCCAATATCACCAGTGTTTCCAAAATAGACGACAAATGGTCACAGACCTTCCTCCTTCATGGCAACGGAACTTTCGGTGATACGGATATGAATGACGACGGATTTCTTGACAGACCGAAAGGTACACAGCTGAATGCAGCCTATTTGCTGAATTATAATGATCTGGAAAAATCAGGCTTCGGATCTCATTTTGGGATTAACTTTATTAAGGACGAAAGAACTGCAGGCCAGGTGGGATTTGATAAAAAAATTCAGCAGGCTCAGCAATCTCTTTACGGAGTAGGAATCGATATCTCAAGATTTCAGGTATGGAATAAAACAGGCTATGTTTTTAAAGGAAAACCTTACCAGAGCCTTGGCTGGATGAATCAATATACGTTTCATCAGCAGGACAGCTTTTTTGGATTGAGAAATTATTCCGGAAAACAGCAGACTTATTATTCAAATTTAATTTTTGAAAGTATTCTTGGGAACACGAATCACAAATACAAAGCCGGTGCAAGCTTTATGTATGACGGATATGACGAAAACTATTTAACGCAAAATTTCAAAAGAAACGAAATTGTTCCGGGAGCATTTGCAGAATATACTTTAACAGGATTAAAATATACATTGGTCGCAGGAGCAAGGGTTGATTTTCATAATTTAGCGGGAACACAGTTTACCCCGAGATTAAATTTTAAATATGACATTACTCCACAAACGATCTTAAGACTTTCGGCAGGAAGAGGCTTCAGAACAGCAAATATTTTTGCGGAAAGCCAGCAGTATTTTGCCTCCAACAGGAATATTCAGATTCTTGAAAACGGAGGAAATATTTACGGATTGAGACCGGAGATTGCCTGGAATTATGGAGCAAGCCTTCAACAGGAATTTAAACTGTTCGGAAGAAAATCTTCCATTGTTGCAGATTTCTTCAGAACGGATTTCCAGGATCAGGTGATGGTAGATCTTGACCGATCACCCCAGCAGCTAACCTTTTATAATCTTGAGGGAAAATCTTTTGCCAATTCATTCCAGACCCAGTGGGATCTTATGCCTTTTAAAAACTTTGAATTGAGATTTGCCTATAAATATTATGACGTGCAGGCCGATTACCTGAACGGAAGAAGAGCGGTTCCTTTTATGGCAAAACACAGAGGCTTTGTAAATGCAGCCTATTCAACCAATAAAAATGATAAAGGCGGCTTCTGGAGCTTTGACACGACTTTAAATATCGTAGGAAAACAAAGGCTTCCGGATACTTCATCCAATCCTTCACAATTTCAGCTCGCAGCATATTCACCTTCATACAGTGTTCTGAATGCACAGATTTCAAGAAATTTCAACAAAAAAATACGGGCTTATTTGGGTGGCGAGAATTTAACCTCTTACTCACAAAGCAATGCGATTGTTGATTTTAAAAATCCTTTTGGGAACTACTTCGACGGAGGGATGGTCTATGCTCCGATTATGAAAGCTAATTTTTATGTAGGGCTGGATGTAACGTTCTAACAATACAATATTAATTAAAATTAAATAGCATGGTTTCAGTTTCAGCAGTAATAAAGAAACCATGCTTTTTTTATATCTTTAAGGTAAAGTAAAGTCATGCCGCATACCCTTATTTTTGAAGAACAGTATAAAAGACTCGGTATAGAAAAATTCTCGGAACATCATCTGGAAACGATTCACGGAAATAAGTTTCGCTACGATATTAAAGTAATGTACATTCCTGCAGGGTATGAGCTATCGGTAGATTTCAATCACTTTTCGGTTACACAGCCAAGTCTTTTTTTCTTAACCAATCAGCATGTAAAAATTACAAGAGCTCAGGGAAATGCGAAATTACTGTATTATAACCGCGATTTTTACTGTATTCAGATTCACGATAAGGAAGTTGCATGCGACGGGCTGTTATTCCACAACGTGTTTGAAATTCCTTTCGTAGAGCTTGATCGCGAAGAAGATATTATTGTTCAGCAGCTTTTTCAAAATATAGAGCATGAACTTAAATGGAAAGATTCTTCCGCAGAAGAAATGATCCGGACGTATGTAAAACAGATCATCATCCACGCTACCAGAAAATGGAAAAAGCAGAATCTTGATAATAATGTCATAAAAATTCCCAATAATGAGGTTGATTTTTTCCGTGATTTCAGCAGGCATCTGGAAATTCATTTCAGAAGCAAGCATAATGTCTCTGAATATGCAGACTTCCTCCACATAGCTCCCAAGACATTGACCCATAAGTTTAAAAGCTTAGGACTTGAATCCCCCAATCAGCTGATCATCAACAGAATTCTTCTTGAAGCAAAGAGACTTCTCATCTATACGGATAAAACGGTGAAAGAAATTGCCTATGATCTTGGTTACGAAGATCCGGCATATTTCAACCGTCTTTTCACCGGCAAAACAGGAAGCACGCCTTCAAATTTCAAGAAAAATTACATGCCGGGAAAAAAGTACAATATTTAAAGCCATTTATGTATTTATTAGGAGCAAAACCCAACATATCTTTGTAACATCAAAACAAGCAATATTTAACAACAAAAAAATTAAAGTATTATGAGACGTAACGCAACAGCCGTTTGGAACGGTAACATCAAAGAAGGTAACGGACATTTAACGACACAAAGTACAACATTAAACCAGACTCAGTATTCCTTCAACAGCCGTTTTGCGGACGGAGTAGGCACAAATCCTGAAGAATTGCTGGCTGCAGCCCATGCAGGATGTTTTACCATGAAATTAAGCGCAGAACTTTCCCAGGCAGGATTTACCCCCGAAGAATTAAAAACCACTTCTGTAATTACCCTTGATCCAGGTGTAGGAAAAATCACCAAATCAGAACTTACTTTAACGGCAAAAGTTCCGGGAATTTCAGAAGAAGAGTTCCAGAAATATGCTAAAATTGCAGAAGAAGGTTGTCCTGTAAGTGCAGCGTTCAATTTCGAAATTACTTTGAATGCAACTTTGGAAAATTAAGAATCTGACATTGAATACGGTTAATATCAATTGGAGCGGGCTTTAGCCCGCTTTTTTTAAAGAGTACCGTTGGCTTTAGCCAAAATCTAAGAATCAGGATTTAACCGTATTATATTATTTAATACTGATAACCCGTCAGATATCATTTAATTATAAATTAAAATATACCAATCGGTATATTTTTGTATATTTGCTTAAAATAATGATCTAAAATGTCTAAGGCTGAAAAAACAAGGCAGTTTATCATCGAGAAAACAGCATCTCTTTTTAATACAAAGGGATATACCTCCACATCGCTTTCAGACATTACAGAAGCTACCGGCCTGACCAAAGGAAGTATCTACGGAAATTTCGAAAACAAAGATCAGGTCGCATTAGAAGTGTATAAATACAACGCCAATCTTTTAAAACAAAGCATGTCCCGTTCTTTCGGTGATGAATTTCCCTCTACTATTGATAAGCTGCATGCCTTTGTTGCGTTCTACAGAAAAAACTGGCAGTCAGTTTTTTTAAACGGAGGATGCCCACTGATGAATGCTGCTACCGAAGCCGACGACACTTACCCTTTACTAAAAAATCAGGTAACAAGATCCTTCACAGAATGGATTTCCAGGATTACGGAAGTAATTAAGCAGGGTCAAAAAATCGGTGAGTTATCAGCAAATGCCAATGCTTCAGAATACGCCTCTCTGTTCATTATGCTGATTGAAGGCGGAATTTTATTGTCCAAAACAACAGGAGAAGAAAAATTTTTAAATCAGGCATTAGACAGAATCCTTACTATCATTAAAAACGAACTGAATATACATCCATCATAAATATCATCATATGGAAACAAAAAAAGTGGCCATCGTAGGATACAACAGAATTCCGTTTGCCAGAATCAATACCGCATATGCAGAAAAAAGCAATCAGGATCTGCTGACTGCCGCACTGAACGGACTCATAGAACGGTGCAACCTTAAGGGAAAACTGTTGGGAGAAGTCGCCGGCGGTGCCGTTATCAAACATATTTCTGAGAGCAACCTCATCCGGGAATCTGTTATGGAAACCTCTCTGGATCCTGCCACTCCGGGATGCGACCTCCAACAGGCCTGTGACACCGGAATTGAAGCAGCAATTTATATCGGAAATAAAATTGCTTTAGGCCAGATTGAGAGTGGTATTGCCTGCGGTGTTGAAGCAATGAGCAATATCCCTTTCGAAACATCTCCACGATTAAGAAAAGCGTTATTGAAAGCCAATAAAGAAAAATCTGTCGTTGGGAAAATCAAACAATTATTAGATCCTAGACTAAAAGACTGGATGCCGGTTCCCTACAAGGGCCAGGAACCCAAAACCGGTTTGGTGATGGGAGGACATACAGAAATTACTGCAAAATATTATGAAATTTCCCGCGAAGATCAGGATCTATTGGCATTTAAAAGCCACCAGAATATGGCAAAAGCATACGATGAGGGTTTCTTCGATGATATGATCTCTCCTGCTTTCGGATTGGATAAAGACAATAATCTTCGACGAGATACAAGCCTTGAAAAACTGGCCCAGTTAAAATCGGCTTTTGATAAAGAGAACGGCACATTAACGGCGGGAAATTCCACACCATTTACGGATGGTGCGTCTGCCATTCTGCTGGCCAGTGAAGAATGGGCAAAAGAAAACAACCTTCCGGTTTTGGCTTACATCAGCTTTTCTGAAGTAGCAGGCATAGAATACGTTGAAAATAAGCAGAATTTATTGCTTGCTCCGGTTTTTGCCGCCGACAGAATGCTGGAAAAAGCAGGAATGAAGCTTGAAGATTTCGATTATTATGAAATTCATGAAGCATTTGCTGCGCAGGTTTTAGCGACATTAAAAATCTGGGAACATGATGATCTTGCCAAAAAGTTCGGACTTGAAAAAGCACTGGGAAAAATCGACCGCAACAAGCTGAACGTGAAAGGCGGAAGTCTTGCTGCGGCACACCCTTTTGCGGCAACAGGAGGAAGAATTATTGCTACATTAGCAAAGCTTTTAGATCAAAAAGGAAGCGGAAAAGGCTTCATTTCCATCTGTGCAGCCCGCGGGCAAGGCGTTACTATGATATTGGAAAAATAAAAATGATGGACAGGCTTGCACAATTAAAACAGCATATAGGAAAAGAATTCACCCAATCACCATCTCCTTTTATGAAATGGCTGAATCCGGTAATTCTTTCCGCAGAAGAAGGACAACTGGAATTTCAATACATCATACGACACGAATGGCTCAATCCGGCAGGAAACCTCCATGGCGGAATCACAGCTGCGATTATCGACGATATCATTGGTGCCACTATGTTTTCGTTAAATGAAAATTCCTTCATTACAACCATCAATAATGTTATTGATTATTTTTCCACTGCCAAAGAAAATGATATTATTGTCGCGGAAACAACAATCATTAAAAGAGGTAAACAATTTGTAAATGCCCAATGTGAAATCTGGAACTCAGACAAAACAAGAATCATTGCAAGAGGAACCTCCAACCTATTCAAAATTAACAATTAAACCTCATCATTATTTGATGATAAGACCAATAAAGATAAATATCTACGAATGAAAAGAGTAGTCATTACAGGACTGGGCGCAGTAACCCCGCTAGGAAATAATGTCGGAGAATTCTGGGAAAACAGCATTAACGGAGTAAGCGGAGCCAACAAAATTACCCATTTTGATACGGAAAAATTTAAAGTACACTTTGCCTGTGAGGTGAAAGATTTTGATCCTAAAACTCATTTAACCCACAATGAAATCAAACGAAGTGATCTTTTTTCACAATATGCGATGTATTCTGCTGCGGAAGCGTTAAAAGATTCAGGACTTGAGCTGGAAAATATGGATCCATTTGACACCGGTGTGATCTGGGGAACAGGACAGGGCGGAATGTGGACATTTGAAAGCGAAGTGATGGAATTCACAAAAGGAGACGGAACACCGAGATTTAATCCTTTTTTTGTTCCGAAATTCATCGCCAATATGGCTTCAGGAATGATTTCCATGAAATTTGGACTTCAGGGGATTAATTATACAACAATTTCAGCCTGTGCTACAGGAAATACGGCATTGATGGATGCTTTTAATTATATCAGGCTCGGAAAAGCCAAAGTCATTGTAAGTGGTGGATCTGAAGCAGCCATTACACCAGCTTCCATCGGAGGATTTTCCATTATGAAGGCTATGTCTACAAGGAATGATGACTTTACAACAGCAAGCCGGCCTTATGATGCGAACAGAGATGGTTTTGTCATGGGAGAAGGTGCAGGTGCTTTAATTCTTGAAGAATATGAACATGCAAAAGCAAGAGGCGCAAAAATCTACGCAGAATTGGCTGGAGCCGCAATGACGGCAGATGCTTATCACATGACCGCTCCTCATCCGGATGGTGTAGGAGCCATTAAAGCAATGCAGCTGGCATTAAAAGAAGCCCAGATCAATACGGATGATATTAACTATATTAATCCCCATGCTACTTCTACTCCAATGGGAGATCTGGTAGAACTGAACGGAATTAACAAATTATTTAAAGGAAGTAAAAATCTTGATATCAGTGCCACAAAATCAATGACCGGACATTTGCTGGGTGCCGCAGGTGCTGCCGAAGCGATTCTATCCATTAAAGCCATTGAAACAGGAATTATCCCGCCAACGATTAATCTTCACAACATAGATGAGAATATCCCTAAAGATATTAATATTGTTTTTGGAGAGGCTAAAGAGAAAGCCATTAATTATGCTTTGAGTAATGCTTTTGGTTTCGGAGGACATAATGCGACAGTAATTTTCAAGAAATTTTCATAAAAGATTTGTTTCATTTAAATATGATCGGATCCCAATCATCATGCAAAAAAGCAGTCAAAATCTGACTGCTTTTTTATTTAATCAATTAAAATATTTCTAATTACGATCAGGAATGAAAAAACTTTCACCTTGATCCGTGATGGGAATATAAATCCTTTCCCACGTTTCTCCTTCTTCAAATTGCCAGCTGTGACCTTTTCCTTCTACATCTTCTGCCAAAAGAATAATTCCGGGTTCAATAAGAAATGTTTCTCCACTGCTCACTTTAAACCTGATTTTCCCTTTTACCGTTACTACATATTGTCTTCTGGGTGCAGGATGATCAGATTTCTCCCATTCTTCAACAGTATTGCTGACCCTGAAAGATGTAGTGGCAATTGTTTTCAGAACAGGAATCTTTCCCGTTTCGAAAGTACTGCTTCCGTCAGGAGCATTTATCAATCGTATTGCCGGAATATATTCCTGGTTTTCTTTCATTTATACTGATGTTTTCAGCCATTCCGATTTAGAAAGATAATTCTGGTCCGGATAATAAATAAACAGAAGGTTTCTTCCTTTAATGGTGTTAATAATCGGCTGTGTAAGATCTCTCGGTACGGCAGGGCAGCCCCAGCTTCTTCCGATTCTTTTATGCATTGCGGCAAATTCATCGCTTACATAATCTGCGCCATGCATTACGATAGCTCTTCTGTACGCCGCATCATTAAATCCTTTATCCATTCCCAGTAATCTCAGGGAAAATCCGTTGTCCCCGTTGTACGTTGCATCGGTAATATAAAAACCTAAACTACTTTGAAGCGAGCTATCGGTATTAGAAAAATTCGTTGCAAACTCTTCTCCGGTATTTTTACCGTGTGCTACCAGTGAGTTGAACAGTACTTTTCGCTCATTCACATCAATTACCCAAAGTCTTTTCGTATTAGAGGACATGGAAAAATCGCATACCGTAAGTAAATGCGAATCCCGATTAAGCAAACCAGCTTTCTTCAAATTCTCAAACCCCGTTAAGGCTTTGAAGAAAACTTCTTCGCTAAGTTCATGTCCTTGTTCAAATGCGATAGATCTGTATAACTCTTCTGATGAGGATACTGTTTTCCCTGTTGTCTTTCCCGATTCTCCGTCGGTTACTCTTTCAATCTTTTTTGTACTGATTTCATTCCTGGCCTCTTTTTTTTCAGGCGACAAGTAGAATGAAGTAGTTACCATGTAAACAATAGTTAATACGCTATAAAATCCTTTCATTCAATATTATGTTAATCCAATTGAGTCAGCAAATGTATAAAAACATAAGTATCTGAAAGAATAACTCCACGGGTTTAACTCAAATTTAAGAAACTTTAACTTCCTGATTTCGTGAATAAAAACTATTTTATATCTGTTCATCCGGAACAAATTCCAGACTCACGGAATTCATGCAGTACCTTAATCCGGTAGGCTTCGGACCATCATCAAAAACATGCCCGAGATGGGAATCGCACCGTTTACACAGAACCTCTACCCTATCCATTCCGTAGGTTAGATCTCTTTTATAATAGACGCCTTCTTTATCCGCTTCAAAAAAGCTCGGCCATCCGCAGCTGCTGGAAAATTTTTCCGTGGACCTGAAGAGGTGATTTCCGCATACCGCACAGAAATATTCTCCCATTTGATCAAATTCATTGTATTTCCCGGTAAAGGCTCTTTCGGTTGCTGCTTCTCTTGCCACCGCGTACAGCTCAGGAGAAAGTATTTTTTGCCACTCATCGTTGGGAATGTTAACCGGTGTTCTGTCTGTTCTTGAGTAGTATGGATTGTTTTTTGCTTCGTTTTGCATAAGATTTTACTTAAAAGATTTAGGTAACTAAAATTTAACCACAAAAGTCACAAAAGTTTTTTGCCTAAATTGATGCTGGTAAAATTGCACAGTATATAAAATCTAATATGTACTTCAGCAGAAACATTTAATTTTAAATATCCTGTACAATTTTTTGTGACTTTTGTGGTAAAAAATATATACCAAATGTACTAAATTTGAGCATATGAATGATGAGGCCAAAAGAAAACAATTAAGAAAATATAAGGCATTTGCTACAGGACTGTTCCTTTTGATGGCGGCCGTTTTTATTGCCACCACTCTTCTTCAGAAAAATGTAGACTCACATTGGGTCGGCTATGTACGGGCATTTTCGGAAGCGGCAATGGTGGGTGCACTTGCTGACTGGTTCGCGGTTACCGCTCTTTTCCGTCATCCGTTGGGATTACCCATACCTCACACCAATCTTATTGAAAACAGCAAGGAGCGACTGGGCGACAATCTCGGCAGTTTTGTGGTGAGTAATTTTCTTTCTCCACAGAATATCAGGCCTTACATGATGAAATTGAAAATTTCCGGATTTGTGGGTGAATGGCTTTCAAAGGAAAAAAACCAGGAAATCCTCATTAAAAATATTTCAGATATTGTTCTGGACATTCTCAATAAGCTTGACGATACTGCGGTGAGTCAGTTTATCAGTAAAAAAGTCCAGGAAATGACCGATGATATTAAGCTTAACAAAATCGTAGGAAACGGAATCGGTTATATTATTGAGAAAAACGACCATCAGAGAATGGTAACCAATCTTTCGGCACAGATCAAAAATTACATTCTTGAAAATGATGAAATGATTAAAGAGCGGGTAAAAAAAGGAAGCTACACCTTTATTCCTTCTTTTGTTGATAATAAAATTGCTGACAAAATCGCGACCGGACTGTCAGATTTTTTCAGAGAAATTGAAGAAGATCCGCAGCATGAGATCAGACAACTGATTACCCAGAAAATACTTGAATTTTCTGTTGATTTAAAAGAAGATCCGAAATGGGATGAAGAGTTTAAAAACATTAAAAATGATCTCCTGAAGGGTGACAAACTGAATGAATATTCAAATGACATCTGGATTTCCATTAAAAATACATTAATGAACGAACTTCAGGAAGAAGAGTCTTCTTTAAAAAACTATCTATCCAAAAACCTCAGCGAATTTTCAGAGAACTTAAAAACGGACGAAAGCCTTCAGAATAAGATCGACGACTGGATTCGGGTGACGGCTTACAAGTATATCCTGAGAAACACCCATCAGTTCGGAAACCTCATCAGTTCAACCGTAGGAAACTGGCAGGGAAAGGAGCTCAGTGAGAAATTGGAGCTTGAGGTCGGTAAAGATTTACAGTTCATCCGGGTCAACGGAACATTAGTGGGCGGACTGGTAGGACTTATTATTTATACCGTTGCTCATTTTTTCCTCTGACATTAACCCAAATGCAAACCTGACCATGAAAAACTTATTTTCTCTCATATTTTCTTTTAGCATAACATTTTTTGCCTGTCAAAAAGTGGAACTGAAAAAAGTGACCGATTCTTCCCAGATTTTCAAGGGAGAAATTGCAGGAAATCCGATTACTTTACAGCTTAATTTTGAGGGAATTGTAGATTGTAACCAGTACCAGCATTTTGTGAAAGGTTGGTATTATTATGATAAGTACAAAAAGAAAATTCCTTTAACAGGAGTCTACGATCAGGCAAACCTATACCTGTATAATTTCGGAAGCCAACAAAGTCGTGCGGGAAAATTCCTCCGTCAAAAAATTACAGATCAAGAATCACTCACAAAAACAGACAGTATTGCTAAAATCATGAAGCCGGGGGAAGCCCTGTTTTTTGAAAGTGACTATTCACTAAAAAAAGCAGTTGAAGGAAAATTTTATATGGCTAATAAAATCCTGCCTGCAAAATTATTCACCAAAGATACAAGGATATACCGCTACAACAATTATCTCATTCTTCCTCACAACAAAAAGATAAACACCTACGATGTGATCAACCCTTCCGGAGGAAATAAGCTCATTTCGTATGCTTCAGATAAATCCGGAAACAGGGTTTTATTATATTTTGAAGAAGTCTCCAATTTTAATTTCTGTGGAATGTGCGGTGCCAGCGATGGCGAAAAAGGGTACAGGGTACTCTATTTCACCAATGACTGGAATTTCAAAAATTATGAAGAATATCTCACAGAAAGCTGCATAGAGAATATATATGACACCAAAAGCGTAAAAAAGAATGACAAAAAAATCCTGAATATTCAGAAAAACTCCTCTTCTCCTGCTTATACTTTAACGGTTGATATTAAAAATGCAACCATCACCAAGTCGAGGTAGCAATTACCGCGGTAGGCGGCTGGCTCTCGTTAATATTGCTTTATTGATGTCATTGATCAGTTCCGGGCCTTCATAAATAAACCCGGTGTACAGCTGCACAAGGGTAGCTCCCGCATCCAGTTTTTCCAGGGCATCCTTTGCAGAATGAATTCCGCCTACTCCAATAATCGGGAAAGATCTGTTGCTTTTGTCGGAAAGATATTGGATCATTTTCGTACTTCGCTCACGAATCGGTTTTCCGCTAAGACCACCGTTTCCGATCTGTGCCAACACTTCCGGTGATGTTTTCAAGCCTTCCCTGTTTACCGATGTATTGGAAACTACAATTCCGTCAATTTTAGTTTCTGCGATCAGCTCAATGATTTCATCAAGTTGATTATTATTCAGATCCGGAGCAATTTTCAGTAATATAGGTTTTTGTACAGTTTTTGACTGGTTGATTTTTTTAACTTCGGTAATTAACTCTCTCAGATACTCTACATCTTCAAGCTTGGCGTGGCTTCCTACATTCGGACAGCTTACATTCAGCACAAAATAGTCTACATAAGGATGAAGCCCTTCAAAACATTCCAGATAATCTTGGGTATAGTTGTCCGGTGTGGTGTCTGTATTTTTACCGATGTTTCCGCCGATGATGATTTTGCCTTTGTTGCCTTTCAGTTTTTCAATGGCCGCTTCAAGACCATCATTATTGAATCCCATTCTGTTGATGATTCCGCCATCTTCAATCAGACGGAAAAGCCTTTTCTTAGGATTTCCGGCTTGTGCTCTTGGCGTAACCGTACCGATTTCTACAAATCCGAATCCTAAATCTCCCAATTCATTAAATAATACCGCATTTTTATCGAATCCGGCAGCCAGTCCTACGGGATTTTTAAATTTCAATCCGAAGACTTCTCTTTCAAGACGTTTATCTTCAACAGGTTTCGGGAAAAATAATTTTGTTAGAAATCCAAAATTTTTAAGCATTGAAAAAGTAAAATGATGAACTTCCTCAGGATCAAATTTGAAAAGAATCGGGCGAATGAGCGACTTGTACATTGAAAAAAAGTTTTACAAAAATACTCATTTTAAATTTAATGCTCTATTAACCTATGATATTAATGGGAAAATTGTATGATATATAGTGTCTATAACATGTAATCATCTGCAGGATCTGTTTAATATGTAAGATAACGTAACGCTGATTGATAAAGTTTTCAGGAGCTATTTCCCGCTTTCCATTACAATCTTTTTTTTCAAAAAGGATTTTCATTGCAATCGGGGCTAGGGTTGCAGTTGGTTGTTCCATAGTGTGCAATAAATGAAGTCTGTCTTTTAACTGTGTTAGATCCTTTCAGATGACAAACTGCATAATCGATATAAATTAAAATTGAGCAATAAAATATAAATCTGCGTAATCTGTTAAATCTCCGAGATATTTAATGCAAGTTTCATAACGCCTATTATAGAAGCAATAATAATTAACAAGTTTAGGGTAAATTTTATTACATAGAGTTTCGTTGCTTCAAGGAATGAGCAAAACACAGGGTATTGAGAAACGCAATAAAAGTTCTCGATACATTTTCTCCATTTTATTCCGAAAATTACTCGAACTGACGAATTACATTATTCAAACAACTAAGAATAGGCACTCAAATCCAGGTTCAGAATAGCTCCAATTTTTTTAAAATCATTATCTATTGTAGCATTGATTGTTACTTTTTCGCCGGAAGTCGGATGATTAAATGTCAGTTGATGGGCGTGCAGCGTCATTTTGCTGATACCAAATGTCTGAAGCCACAACTTATTCTGCTTATTACAGCCGTGTTTGCGGCAGCCTAAAATAGGGTGTAGAATATGTTTAAAATGCTTCCTCAACTGATGGAACCTTCCTGTTTCAGGAGTTGCTTCAACCAGACAGTACCGCGAAGTCTGATGTTTTAGAAAAGGCAAGTCTATTTCCGAAGTCTGCAAACGCCTGTAATACGTAACAGCATTCTGCGTAACTTCGTTTTCATTGACCAGGTCATAATCAATGGTTTCTTCTTCTTTGGCCCAACCCCGCAGAATTGCAATATATTTTTTCTCTACTTCCCGCGTGGCGAACTGATCGCTCATTATTCTCAATGTCTCTCTATCTAAAGTAAACAGCAAAACACCCGAAGTTTTCCGGTCTAACCGGTGTACCGGATATACTTTTTGCCCGATCTGCTTTTTCAGTTCCTGAATCGCATACGTATCTGCTTCTCCGGAATAAAAAGATTTATGAACCAATAATCCGCTGGGTTTATTGATGGCAATAAGATGCTCGTCTCGGTAAAGAATTTCTAACATCCGGCAAAAGTAGAGAATTTCTATTAACCCTAACGGGTTTTAAAAACCCGTTAGGGTTGTTTGAAGTTTGCTATCACTAGTCCTGATTGAGCGGCATGTTTGAGCTCATTTTCCGGGATTTAGGCGGTGCGGCGAAGCCGCGCCGCCTAAATCCCGGAAAATAGCGAGTAGCGAAAGCAGGTTCCCGACTCCTAAAATTCTGTATTATAAAAACTTCTAACTTCCCGCTTTTTCACTATTTTTGCAACTTCAGACGTTAAAAAATTATGGCAAAGCAAGAAGATGTTTTCAAGAAAGTGATTTCTCACGCTAAAGAATATGGTTTTATTTTCCCTTCGAGTGAGATCTACGATGGTTTATCCGCTGTTTATGATTATGGACAGAACGGTGCCGAACTCAAAAATAATATTAAGCAGTACTGGTGGAAAGCCATGGTACAGCTTAACGAAAATATTGTCGGCATTGATTCAGCAATTTTGATGCACCCTACAACATGGAAAGCATCGGGCCACGTAGACGCTTTTAACGATCCGTTGATTGACAATAAAGATTCTAAAAAACGTTTCAGAGCAGACGTTTTGGTGGAAGATTACTGCGCCAAGATTGAGGATAAAGAAAACAAGGAAATTGAAAAGGCTGCGAAAAGATTCGGAGAATCATTTGATAAAGATCAGTTTGTCGCTACCAATCCCAAGATACTGGAATACAGAGCCAAAAGAGAAGCCATTCTTTCAAGGCTGGCAAAATCCCTGGAAAATGAAGACCTTGCTGATGTAAAAGCCTTAATCGAAGAGCTGGAAATTGCTGATCCGGATACCGGTTCTAAAAACTGGACGGAAGTACGGCAGTTCAACCTGATGTTCGGAACGAAACTGGGCGCTTCTGCAGACTCTGCAATGGACTTGTATTTAAGACCGGAAACTGCTCAGGGCATTTTCGTGAACTTTTTGAATGTTCAGAAAACATCACGACACAGGCTTCCTTTCGGTATTGCACAGATCGGTAAAGCATTTAGAAATGAGATCGTTGCAAGACAGTTTATTTTCAGAATGCGTGAATTTGAACAGATGGAAATGCAGTTCTTCGTTGCTCCTGGAACAGAATTGGAATTCTATGAACAGTGGAAGCAGAAACGACTTAACTGGCATTTAGCGTTAGGTTTGGGTGACGAAAACTACAGATTCCATGATCACGAAAAACTGGCTCATTACGCGAACGCTGCGGCTGATATTGAGTTTAATTTCCCGTTCGGTTTCAAAGAGCTGGAAGGTATTCACTCCAGAACAGATTTCGATTTAAAGGCTCATGAAAAGCATTCAGGAAGAAAATTACAATTCTTCGATCCCGAAAGAAACGAAAACTATGTTCCGTATGTGGTGGAAACTTCGGTAGGTCTGGACAGATTATTACTTTCCATTTTCTCTCATTGCTTAAAAGACGAAGTATTGGAAGATGGTTCGGAAAGAACAGTTTTATCATTACCACCGGCTTTAGCACCGATTAAAGCTGCCATTCTTCCGTTAATGAAAAAAGACGGGTTAGCGGAATATGCCGAGCAGATCTTTAACGACCTGAAATACGATTTCAACCTGTTCTACGAAGAAAAAGATGCGATCGGAAAACGCTACAGAAGACAGGATGCCATCGGAACGCCTTACTGTATTACGATTGATCATGATTCATTAACAGATCACACCGTAACGATCAGAGACAGGGATACCATGCAGCAGGAACGAGTTCCTGTTTCAGAGTTGAGAAGAATCATTGATGAAAAGACCAACTTCAGAAATTTACTTTCAAAAATATAAATGAAAAGCCTTGAGAAATCAGGGCTTTTTATTTTTGCTAAAAAATCCGGTTTCGTCCGATATTTTCAAATTTAGCTTACATTTGTTTTAAGATCAATTGGTATGATGGTTATTATTTATATGATTACAATTCTAGTAATCGCAGCAGCACTTTTCTATCTTTTCGGATACAGTTATATTTTTAACGGAATTTCAAAAACCTATCTGAAGGGAAAAATGAGCGCTCATATTGATGACGGAAAGTTTTTCACCCACAATGTCATCGCTGCCGGCAATCCTGCCCCTTGGGAAAAAGATCCGGAATACAATAAAACCCCATTACCGGAAAATATCGTTGAAGATTTGCACCATTCCAACACGGCTTCTTTTCTTGTGGTAAAAAACGGTAAACTCATTCATGAACAATACTGGAACGGCTATACTGAATTGTCAAAGACCAATTCTTTTTCCATGGCAAAGGCCGTCACCGTCATGCTTTTTGGTAAAGCTGTTGAAGAAGGAAAAATCAAAAGTATTGATGATAAGTTTTCTGATTATTTTCCGGAATTTAAAAACAAAGCATTTGCTGAAAATTTAACACTGAAAAATCTGGCCCAGATGGAATCCGGCCTGAACTGGGAAGAAAACTATAAAAATCCTTTTTTACCGAATGCCAAAGCCTACTACGGAAGAAGTCTTATAAAAGCTACTTTTTCAAGAACATTTAAGCATCATCCCGGAGAACGATTTGAATACCAAAGCGGTTCTACCCAACTGCTGGGCTTCGCGGTGAAAAAAGCAGTTAACCAGACTCTTGCGAGCTATTTATCTGAAAAAATATGGACTCCGCTCGGGATGGAACATCAGGCAGAATGGAGCACAGACGAAAGCGGGATGGAAAAAACCTATTGCTGCATCCATGCTACAACCCGGGATTTTGCAAAGCTGGGACAGTTATTCCTGAATAACGGCAAAGCAGGAGAAAAGCAGATTCTAAATCCTGATTTTATCAATCAAATGCGGACTCCTACAGAAAAATCTGAAGAAATCTATGGAATGGGATTCTGGATTAATTATGACAATCCAATTAAACATTATTATTTTTTAGGACTTCAGGGACAATACATCATCATGGTTCCTGAACACAATATGGTTATCGTAAGAACAGGAAGCTACAACAATATCCCGAAAAAAGACCGTGGAAGGCCCGACCAAGTAAAGTTCCTTGTGAATGAGACCGTACAATTATTTGCTGATTAATGAAACCTGAAATTGGCTTCCGTAAAAGTATTATTCTTCAGGAACGCTTCATATTCGGGAGATAATTGTTTTCTTCCGTAAGTATTTTCTCCACTCATACTTCCCAGGCGTACTTTATCTTTTCCGAATTTTTTATTCAATGCATCCATGGCTTTCATTACCGGCAAATGCTGATTTTGAGTATCTTCTTCGAAAAGGTTGATTAACCTTTGATCTTCGGGTACGAAATCATTGACAATTACTCCCGCTTTTTTATAATGGAATCCTTCTTTAAAAACAGCTTCAAACAATTCATTTACCACTCTTCCTATCAGGATGGAAGAATTAGTAGGATTCGGGAGAATCTGTGTCACTGCATTTTTGTATTCCGGTAAATCTTTACGGAAACGATTAGTCTGTACGAAAACCGTTATCATTTTACAGCAGGTGTTTTGCTTTCTTAAACGCTCAGAGCAGTACATTCCAAAAGTTTCGACCCTTTCTCGCACCTCTTCTTTTTGGGTAAGCATTTCCATAAAACTTCTCGTTACCGCGATGGATTTCTTCGGAGACGGAGCATCCAGTTCCAGCTGCCGGATTCCTTTGAGCTCGTTGATCATTCTTATCCCATGAATTCCCATTACTTTACGCACCCACATTTCGGGTTTCTGCAGCAGATCCCACGCTTTATGAACACCGTTATCATTCATTTTTACGGCAAGTCTGCGCCCTATTCCCCATACATCTCCTATAGGCAGCCATTTTAAAGCTTTTTCAATTTTATCCGGTGTATCCAGTATAAATACTCCATCAAAATTATCAGGGTACTTTTTTACAATTCTGTTGGCAACCTTGCATAAGGTCTTTGTAGGGGCAATACCTATACTTACGGGAATATTGGCCTCCTTCCCGATCCTGTTTTTTATTTCAATACAATAATCGTGGATGTTGATGTATTTAAAACCTGTGAAATCCAGAAACAATTCATCAATACTGTACACTTCATAATCCAGTACATACGATTTTGCTATTTCAATAACCTGCTGACTTTTGAAATTATACAATTCAAATTTTGCAGAGAAACTCTTTACATTATGTTCTTTAAAAAGTTCTTTAAATTTAAAGGCAGGTGCCGCCATAGGAATTCCAAGATCCTTGGCTTCTCTGCTCCGGGACACAACACATCCGTCGTTGTTGGAAAGTACAACAACAGGCTGATTTTCAAGCGCAGGATCTAAAGTCCGCTCGCAGGAAACAAAGAAATTATTACAGTCTACCAGAGCATACATAATTAAAAACGGAGCATTTCAATAAGCAAAATTATAACTTTTAAACTATAATATTATGTTTAATATAAATTTTAACATTAAATTTAAATATTTGATATACAGGATATTAAATTTATTTTAATACGTCAAGTTTTGTCGTCATATACCTGTAATTTTGTTTTCTAAAATGCTAAATTATTGATATGGATAAAGTAACAGTACAAAGAATTGAAAAGCTGCATCCTCTTGTAAGGGAAGAGGTAAAACAGATCATAGAAGATTGTGATGAAGCATTAAGCGGAAGAGCAAAAGTAAGAATTACACAAGGTCTGCGAAGCTTTGAAGAGCAGGAAAAACTGTACGCGATCGGAAGAATTACTTCCGGAAAAAAAGTGACCAATGCCAAAGCCGGCCAGAGCATTCACAATTATGGACTCGCCGTTGATATATGCATGATGATCGACGGCAAGACAGCCAGCTGGGACACGGTGAAAGATTGGGATAATGACAGGGTGGCCGACTGGTATGAATGTGTGAAAATTTTTGCTAAATACGGCTGGGACTGGGGCGGCAACTGGAAAACTTTCAAGGACCTCCCCCACTTTGAGAAAAAAGCCATCCTAACGGAGAAAGGTATGGTGAAAACAAGCTGGCGAAACCTGATTAAAATGAAGCGGGATAAAGAAAATTATATAATTTTTTAATTCTCCTTTGTTTGAAAAATTATTTTAATACGACAAGTTCTGTCGCTTCCCAGTCCTACTTTTGCTTTAGAGAAACACCAAAACAATCTCTATACAATTAAAAACCAATAGTTATTTCTCCGGAAAATCTATTGGTTTTACTTGTCTTTAATTGTCTGGTTTTTCTTCTAAAAAAGCAAAAAACAAATGAAAAAGACAACCATTCTATCTTTGGACGGGGGCGGAATCAGGGGAATCATCACCTGCATTATTCTGCGTTACATAGAAGAACAGCTGCAGATTTATGATAATCCGGGAGCCAAACTCGGAGATTATTTTGATTTTGTTGCAGGAAGCAGTACAGGCGGTCTGATTGCATCTATTATTCTATGTCCCGATGAACACCGAAAAGCAAAATATTCCATTCAGAAAGGATTGGAGCTTTATGCTGAAAAAGGTGGCGACATATTCCAGGTTTCTTTCTGGGAAACACTCATCAATCCTTTTGGGTTGATTAACGAAAAAATATCCCAGAAAGCACTTGAAAAAAATCTGAATGACTTTTTTGGAAATTTAGAATTAAAAGAACTGATAAAACCATGTTTAATAACGAGTTATGATATTGAAAACAGAAGAGCAAAGCTCTTTAATTCCTGGAAGGCGAGGCTTAACACTGACAACTTTTATGTGCGGGATGTATGCCGGGCAACTTCAGCGGCACCTACTTATTTTTCGCCGGTTCAGATTAAATCAATGTACGGGCAGATTTTCAGCCTGATCGATGGCGGCATGTTTGCGAATAACCCATCACTATGCGCGTATGCGGAAGCCCGAAAAATTCCTTTTGCCGAAATATTGAAAAATAATCAGAAAACCAACCATCCTACCGTAAATGATATGATCGTCATTTCTATCGGGACCGGTATTGAAGCACGCGCTTATTCTTTCAAAAAGCTTGAAAAGGCAGGAAAAATAAGCTGGGTGAATCCCATCATCGATATTTTAATGTCGGCCAATGCGGAAACAGTAGATTATCAGCTTTGCCAGATGTTTGATACACTGGGACAGCGAAATCAGAAAAATTATTACCGCCTTAATCCTTCATTGAAAAATGCATCTCCGGCAATGGACAATGTAAAAAGGTCCAATATTGAAAATCTGATACAGGCCGGGTTATGCTATATTGACGATAACCGGGATGTTCTTAATCAGATCGTACAGAAGCTGATTAAAAATAAAATATAAGCGTTTCGGCTTATAAACACATAAAATAAGCTACAAACCTTATATTTTAAAAATAATTTTTACACGTCATGTTTTGTCGTTACGGCAAAATATCTTTGAATCAGAATTAAAACAATAACCATGAAAACTCAAATTATTCAGATTTATCTAAAACTATAACCTATTCAAATACATAACCATGGAAACACCAACTCATCATTCCGATACTCTGTTTTCGATGAAGATTTTTATGCTATTGACTGGAACGAAATCGAAAATACAGAAATAGATTATGAAAATTTTCTCAGTGACATTGAAAACTTTTTTCGGGATGATTTTGAAAACGAAACTCTTGATGAATAAAAACTAACAACCATTCACATAAACATTAAGAACTCCGCAGAAAATCCTGCGGAGTTTACTTTAGGTAAAGCTAATTTCTGGCTACAATTTTAATCTCCATTTTCTGTCCCGGAAGCGCGAGTTCATTTACTGCAACGATCGTACTGGCAACGATACAATCTTCTCCATAAAATTCTTTTCCCATAAGTTTTCTCGCGGCAAAGCCTTCCTGCATATCCGTTACATAAATAACTTCCTCTGTTACATCATCACTTTTCATTCCAAATTCGGTCAATAATTGTCCTATATTTTCATAGGTCTGCCTGAACTGATTTTCCATTCCTTCAGCAAGTGTACCTTCCATATTATGACCCAATTGACCGGAAATCCATATCGTATCTCCTTTCTTTACTGCCTGAACATAACCATATACCTTTTCCCAAGGCATATTAAAAGTTTTAAACTCTTTAGTACTCATAATTTTATTTTAAATTACAGATACCGTCTCAACCATAATGCCTTATAACTAAAATATTGATTTTCAAAATTTTATTTTTAATTCATAAAAGAAAATTTATCGAAATATCGTAAATCACCTATAACAATATTGAATTTTAATAAAATCTTTTCGTTGATAGCAGCGTTAGGAAACTTATCCACAAAAATAAAACACGACACGTTTTGTCGCATTAAGCTTATATATTTGTCTTAGAAATGTAACCATGAAACGCTTAGCGTTCCATTCGAAATTACAACTGCAGAAAACTGTACCATAAATAAATCCGAATGAAAAAAGACTTTTACCTGACCAGATACGCTTTGATAATCAAAAGATTAGAAAGTTCTCCAGCGACCTATTCACAGCTGGAAGACTACCTGCTCAACTCTTTTGAATTTCAGGACGCGGGCATTAAAAGCTATTCGATCCGTACTTTGCAGAGAGATATCCGTGAAATTTCCGACCTGTTTAATCTATCCATCCACAACAAGAAGAAAGGTGATAACCGATATTATATTGAGAGCCGTCCCATTATGGAAGTGGATGAGTATAACCAGAAATTACTCGAATCGTTCCAGGTAAGCAATGCCCTGAATCTTCATCCCGATTTCTCAGATTTTATCTTTTTTGAAAGCAGAAAACCTACAGGCGTTGAACATTTTTATGACCTGTTCTTTGCCATCAGAAATAAAAGAATTGTCTCTTTTGAACATTATAATTATAAAAATAAACTGATGACTTCCCGAAAGGTACACCCTCTTGCTTTAAAAGAATCCAAAGACCGATGGTATCTCATCGCTATTGATACCAAGGATAAAATGCTGAAATCTTTCGGGCTGGACAGGATCAATTATTTGGATGTTTCCAACAGCAAATTCAAGGAAAAATATAAATATAATTTCAGGGAACATTTTAAAAATGCTTTCGGAGTAATGAATCTTACAGCTCAAAATCCTCAGAAAATTGTTCTCAAATGCAGCAGGCATCAGGGAGAGTATATCAAAAGTTTCCCCCTTCACCAGTCTCAGAAAGAAGTAAAGGAAACCCCGGAAGACATCTATTTTGAATTTTTCCTTCATCCCACTTACGACTTTATGCAGGAGATTTTATCGTATGGAAAAGAAGTGCAGGTTTTAGAACCGAAAATTTTAGTTGATGAAATACGCAGCCATCTGCAGGAGTCGCTGAACAGCTATCTTAAGGACTGAGCAATGTATTGGATTTTTTGATTACTTTTACATAAATATATCAAAGTGAAATTCCTGTTTCCATACATTTTCTGTCTTATTTCTTCATTCTGCTTTTCGCAGCAGACCGAAGACTTCAGGCTCGTTAAACAATATTACAACCAGCACCGCTCTATGCTGGGTCAGGAATTCAAGAAAAAGTTTGATGCTGAGACCGATAATTTCCATAAAGCTTCCATAAAAAGCGATTACCTTCTTTTCATGCAAAAGATGGACAGTATAGAGAATGTGGCTTTAACTGGTGTTTTATTAAAAACAAAAAATCTGGAGGACCTGGCGAGACTCCACCTTATAAAAGCAAACATTACACCCGAAGCTCCTGAAGTTCCGAATGTGGTTATAGACAAAGCGGCAGATTACCCCGGAGGGATCAACGAACTCAGAAAAGAAGTGGCCGACCTTTTTTACCTGGGAGGTATATATTCTGAAACCAAGACCATTAAAACAAATGTTGCTTTTATTGTGGAAAGGGACGGCACTATAACAAATGTTGAAGCCCAGGGAGATAATTTCACCTTCAACAGACAGGCCGAAATTGCCTTATATTCTGTTTCACAGAAGTTTTCCCCGGCCATCGTCAATGGTATTCCGGTACGATATCGTTTCCGGCTTCCTTTAACTATGAATCTTGAAGAATAACAATGTTTACCGACGAATATTTTATGAAAATGGCGCTCAATGAAGCGCATCTTGCTCTTGAAAAAGATGAAGTGCCGATTGGCTGCGTTGTCGTTTCTAACAACAGGGTTATTGCAAGAGCCCACAATCTCACCGAAACCTTGAATGACGTTACTGCCCATGCAGAAATGCAGGCCATTACTTCTGCTGCGAATTTCCTTGGCGGAAAATATCTTATCAACTGTACGCTTTATGTAACACTGGAACCATGTGTAATGTGTTCCGGAGCTCTTTCATGGGCACAGATTTCAAAAGTGGTCATCGGAGCAAGAGATGAACAGCGGGGTTTTATCAACAAACATCTTTCTCTTCATCCCAAAACAGAAATCGTAACAGGAATCATGGAAAATGAATGTTCTTCTATCGTAAAAGAATTTTTTAAGTCAAAGAGATAATGAGTACAGGTTAAGCTTGAGGCTGAGAAAAAACAATGATCTACGCCAAATTCAGCACAGAAATTATTGAGCGCCAACCTTAACTTGACTACAAATCTTTTCCTAAAAAGTAAAGTCCTTTCAGGGTATGGAGTCTATCCATCACATGGATTTTGTCTGTTAAAGGTTTATACACATGAGAGACCCCTCCTGTAGCTACTACAAAACAATTATCATCCACCTCATCATTGATTCGATCGATAAATCCTTCCACCATACCTAAAAATCCGTATACCATTCCGCTCTGCATACAGGTAACGGTATCTAATCCTAAAACGGTCTTCGGTTTCACCAGCTCAATTTCCGGGAGCTGAGCGGTCTGACTGATCAGGGAATTTAAAGCGGTAACGATTCCGGGAGCAATGATTACGCCCAATGTTTCGCCATTTTCTGCAACACAGCTTGCGGTAAGGGCTGTTCCGAAGTCCAGAACTATTTTTTTCCGGTCCGGATACATGTTGTGTGCCGCCACAAGGTTAGCATAAATATCGGTTCCCATCTGCTTGGACTTGGCCTGAACTCCGGATGGAGTATTTCTGTCGACAATCACCGGATTGATCCCATGGATCTTCCTGATGGCCGAACTCATTATTTTTGTGAGATGAGGCACTACAGAACCCATGATGATCTTATTAATTTCTTTTGGCTGAATTTTATAGGTCTGGTATAGCATAAGCATCTGAACATAAAGCTCGTCTGCCGTTCTGTAAGGCTTGGTATTGATGACCCACGAAATATCGCAGTTATCATCATTAAAAAGACCGAATCTGATATTACTGTTTCCTACATTAATTACTATTGAATTCATTTATTTACTTTTCAATTGTTCGATTTCTGTTCTCAGGTCTTTTATTTGCTGCTCATAAACAGCTATAAGCTTTTTTGACAATTCTGAATTTTCATAATAAACCCGATTGTCATCATTAAAACCTTGATAACCTGTTGCGGAATCGTGATTTTCCTGATTAAAATTTTTTTGTGAATCTGTTTCAAGAAGATCATTCAATGGTGTCTCCAAAATTTTAGAAATATCAATCAATCTTTCAACCGTTAGTTTTGTTTCTCCTGTTTCTATTTTGCGGTAGGCTGATGTACTCAGATCTAAATCCTGAGCCATATTTTCATAAGAAAACCCTTTTTTGCTACGGATCTCAGCTATTTTCTTAATAATTTTTTCCATATTAGTAAAAATAATTTTCGTAAAAGTAAAAATTTTCCCGTTAAAGTAAACTACATCTTAAGAAATTAATTATATTATTGCATACATTAATTCAATACAAAATGAAAAAAAATTATTTCCTAATGCTGTTGGCATTAGTGTTGTTCTTGTCTGGATGTCGAAGCGAAGACCTTGCAGATACACAGGATAAATCCACAGCAGCGCATTCTTCCAAAAATTACGCTTCCCTCGACAAATTTCTACAGGTAACAGGAATATCCAAAGAAGAACTTTACAAAGACATCTCTTCCGCCAAAGGAAAATCTTCCCCGGAAGACTTTGAGATCAATACAGACAGAATACTCGAAACCATAAAGAACCAGCAGATAACAGCCTTTTCCTTTATTGTTCATCCTAAAAACGGAAGCATCGTAGAAATAGAGAACGGGAAAGAAATTTTCTACAATATGGCTTTTGTAAAGGTGGATAATGTGTGGCAGAAAAGTATTTATAAATATACTGTTCCTGCGGGTTGGCTTTCTTCCCTTCAAACTACACCCAATGCTCCTTTCAACGGAAATATTACACGAGTATATCCTTCTTCGGAAAGCGCAAGGGCATATATCTGTGGCTTTTCAGCAACTCCTGCTTTTCACTGTTGGGCAGGACATACCGATCCTAACGATGGAGATTGCGGAGACTGCTGGCACTGGAATACGACTTCCATCTGGTGCGATGACACTACGGTTGTAGGCCCGGATCATCCCGCAAACGGAGGAACTATTGGCATTGGCGACGGAGGAAGTAATGAATCCGGATTTCAGACCAACCTGCCGATGGCAGATGAGCAGGCGATGATGATACAGAAATACGCTGCTTTTGTGAGTAGCTTTAACCTGAATTCTTATGGATTTTCCACAGAACTCAAATCAAAACTTTTCCATTTGTATCTGAGTTTGCAGGAGGATGATTATATTATTAACCAATTACTTTCCTCTTCGCCTACCAACTCGCCTCAAAAAGTGAATCTGCTTAACTGGGCAATTGATTATTTTAATGAAAATCTAAATACTTCATCTATAGCCGAAAATACCACTTATACCACAAGTTTTTTAAGCTGGGGAAGTAATTTCTTTATTCAGAACCCTACGATAACTTGGCAGCAGTTTCGAAAATGGTTTATAGAACCCATCACACAGCAAGATGTAATAAATGAACTTCAAGGATACCCCTGCGCACAAAGTGTTGCTCAACAATTACCCAATCTTTCCAACGATATTGCAACAGCAATGAAAAATGTATTTCAAAATAATGAAAATTATAATATTATTTTTAGAGCAAAAAGCGGTTTGGGTGATGTTGATGGAAAAACATTTTCTTCACGATCAAACACAGGTAGTTTTAGAGCAGTAATATATTTAAATGATCAAGTTTTAACAAAAGGCACAAAAGAGTATATACTAGTAACTATGTATCATGAGGTTGTTCATGCCTTTTTGGATTATGAAAGATTTAGACTTGGAGACTTAGCCTTTAACAACCAATATCCAAGCGTTCTAGTAGGCTATGATTATGACGGAAACGGCCATATAATCAACAGATACACTTTTCTTCCAAACCATAGTCAATTAGGAGCTTTTCTTTCTCAACTGGAAAATATAATTTCTACATACAATCCTAATCTGCCTATAGCAACAGTTAAAGCAATTGCAAAAGCTGGAATTACGACAATCACACAGCAAGAAAAACAGTTAAACCTCAACGAAAGAGATACTACAACAAACAATCATAAAGGAACAAAATGTCAATAATTATGAAATTAAGTGTTTTAATCTTCTTATTAGCTATTTCATCGACCTTTTCATGTCAGAAGTATATACTTTTAGACAGCTTAAAAAAGTATGATGTAAAAGAATATACCCTAAATACAAAAGATATTTATAGTATAGATAAAGAAATTGATATTTACAATTTTTTTATAAGTAGAGAGGTTATATTATTATTCTCTGTTTTACCACCGCTAGAAAAAGATCCAATATTAAATTCTAAACAAATGATGCAAAATAATTGGATTGCTGTTGATATAGAAAAAGTAAAAAATCAAGCTCTTACTGGTAAACAAATTTACAAACTTGTGGAAGAATGGAGTGTCAATAACACACCTGAAAAAAAGACATTTGATTACAAAATAGTTAAAAAAGAAAATGGAAAATATTATGCTTCAAAATATTGTTTAACAGAACTTTTTAATATTTCAAGTATTGAGTTTCCACTAATTTCTTCATATGGCGTTATTAATATTATGGATAAAGAAGTTAGCATTAAACAAATGCAAGTTAGTTTTGAGAAACAATTTCCTGACACAAAATTTATCTTAGATTTCCGGGAGCAGGATTATATTCGAAATTTAAGCATATATTATAATTACAGAAATTACCTATCAAAAATACTTACTATAAAAAAGAAAAAAGCTTATCAGTTTTGGACATTCGATGGTTGGTGGGTACAAGATGGATACAATGAACATAGAGGAATTGATAGATTCTTGTATATTCCGAATAAAGGTATTGTTGGGGGTTCTTATGATTTTTATTTTAAATTTAAACCAAAAATATCAGGCAATGAATATTTTATTGAATCAGAAAAAAAATTATGGGATAATATCATCAATGAAAAGATCATGCTTGCCAATGAATTAAAATAAGTATTTGTTGTAAATTAGAAAACAAACAATCCCTGCAGAAAAATTTCTACAGGGATTTTTTATCTATATTAAAATGTTATTTTACTTCAACAAAATTGTCTTCCATATTCACATCCGCCATTCTTTCACTGAAATCTATTCCTACAACAGACAACTGCGATTTTGTATAGGGAACAGTAATGGAGTATTCTTTTTGCGTCCATGGCCAATAAGGCATTGTTTTGAATTCGCCATAAGCATCTTTTTCCTTCCAGGTATGGGTCATATTCATCGGAATCTGATAGGTAATCACTTTTTTATCAGATGTTATTATGCTGAAATCAACAGGCATGGGTACCTGCCCGTTGTTTACCAAGGTAATGGTTGTAGATTTTGCATCGTACTTCACATCCTTGATTCCGTAATCTATTGTTTTGGTAGTATTGATCCAGTAATGATGAAACCACTTCAGATCCATCCCGGAAACCTTCTGGGCAATATGCAGAAAATCTCTGTCGGAAGGATGCTTCAGCGCCCACTGATCATAGTACTGCTTTAATGTTTCCGCCAGATTCTGCTCTCCCATAATATAACCCAGCTGTACCAGATACAGTTCTCCTTTTACATAAGAAGCATAGGTATAGGAAGTACCGTTGTCATGATGATCTCCCAGCCATACCGCTGGCTCTTCAATTCCCTTTTTAATAAAATTCCTGTAAGCATTAATTGAGTTTGCGAACGGATTAGGAAGCTCTTTAGAGGGAGGGAAAAGTTGATTCATCACGTAGCCTTCTGCATAGCTGGTAAAACCTTCATCCATCCACGGACGCATCGGTTCATTGGTTGCCAGCATCTGCTGATACCACGAGTGGGCCCCTTCGTGAGCCATAAGTCCCATCAGATCTTCCATGCTTTTGGCTTCTCCTAAAATCATGGTACACATCCCGTATTCCATTCCGCCATCACCCCCCTGGATAAAAGCGTACGTAGGATACACATATTTCCCGAAGTGAGCATTCATCAGCTGGAAGTATTTTGTAACGTATGGCTGAGCCTCTTCCCAAACTTTCGTTTTATCATTATTCTGATATACGAGGAAAACCTTCGGGCCTTGAGGAACATCAAAACTTTTTACAATATAGTCTTTGTCTGCTGCCCAGGCGAAATCCAAAATGTTTTTTGCCGTCCATTTCCAGGTAACTTTATTATTCTTATCAACTGTAAGCAAAGATTTTTCCTGATATCCTTTGACAGCTCCGGGATTTTCAAGAATCCCTCCTGCTCCGATCACATAATCTTTATTGATTTTAATATTAACTTCAAAATCCGAGAACGGTGCATGAAATTCTCTTCCGATATAATCGAAGGTTGCCCAGCCGTCATAATCATATTCTGCAATTTTAGGATACCACTGGGTCATGGTCATATCCACTCCTTCCCTGTTATTCCTTCCACTTCTTCGGATCTGCTGCGGAATCACGGCATCCCATTCTAACGTAAAGGTCGTTGAAGAATTTGGCTTAATAGACTCGGCCAGATATACTTTCATTACCGTTTCCTGAATTTCATATTTCAGCGTTTTGCCGTTTTGTTTAATCCAGTGAATATTCTGAGCGCCTTCCTGATCTTTCGGGATAGAGGCAAGTCTTGAGATTCCGTCTTTCTGCAATCTTGAATCGCCGTTTTTTCCTTGCCCGGCAACTCTCTGATCCATCATTGAATTAGGCTTAAAGGCATTCCAGTACAGATGAAAATATACAACATTAAGCTCATCCGGAGAATTGTTTTTGTATTCTAATGTCTGTTTGCCTTCATAAGTGAATTTTTCAGCATTAACATCAATATCCATCCTGTATTTCGCACTCTGCTGATAATAAGGCCCCTGTTGAGCCTGAAACTGAGAAATGATAAACGCAAAGAGGATTGCAAAAGATCTTTTCATGTATAAAATTTATTTTTCTTAAAGGTATGTATTTAAATAAAAACCTCAAAAATGTAATTATTGTTGAGGTTTTGTTCTATTTATAAAGTTTAGATTAAAATTATTTGGATTGTTAAATTTTCCGCTGATTTTCCAGATATACAGATTCTTTTTGTTGAAGTAGTTTTTTAATTAAAGTAATCTGACCTAAATGATAATAGCAATGTTCAATCATTCCATCAATATTCCTGAGATAGGTTCCGTATTTTTCGTCCACAAAAACCTCATTCATTTTGGAATCCTGCATCTGATCAAGTAAATTGGCGAATTTTTCAGCGTCATTCCATAATTTATTTTTAAGACTCTTCCATTGTTCTTCATTTTCAATAGGCGGAAGATCAAAACTGTACTGATCCCTGATTTCCAGATTTCCGCCTTCAAAAACATGGATAAGTCCCGCAATATAATAATCAATATGAAAAGTAAGCATGGCAATGGTATTCAGAGAACCTATTTTAGCGGTAGCCTGTTCCATATTTACATTAGATAACTGGTCTTTAAAATTGGTATTGGCAATCCATAAACCATCCAGCAACACTTCACGGAATCTTTTGGCTAATTGTGATGTTGAGCTCATTTGTTTTAATTTTTTTAAAGATAATTATTTTTATCTCGTTGATTTAGCAATTAATTTCACAAATAAAATTAGTGTTTAAAATAAAAGGACTCAAATGCTTTCATTTGAGTCCTTTTATTTTTTAATTAGCAGATCTCTTTTCAAAAACTAGAGCTACTCCTGCTTTTTCATCAGCATATTCAGGCTCAAACCATGAATCACAAAATTCTTCTTTTGTATAAACTTTCAATGAATCTCCGGGATCGGCAACATAAATTTTAGAATTTTCGATTTTATATACAACTACAAAATGATTTGGATTCCAATGAACAATGCATGGTAAGGGCACCATAGTATTTAGTTCATCAAAATTTATCTTTACTCCTTTAGCAATAAGTCCATGTAAGTTGGCAGCATCGTTTAGATCTAAAAAAGATGTCCCCCTCACTGAATCAGCATGAGTGATTTTATTCAAATATTCTTCAGTATAATCTTCTCCATAGTATTTAAAAATCATACGCAGGCATGCCGGACCACAACTGTTTGAATTTGATTGTTTATAAAAAGGAAAATCTTGATTTTTCTTTGTATCGGTACAGCTAAACATAAAAAAAATCATGAGCACAAATAAAAATATGCTCATGAAAATATTTCTTGTCTTATAAATAAGATTCATTTTTTTAAATAGAATTATTTTTTCACAGAAACTTCTTTCTTTCCGCTTTGTAAAATCTTTTCTAATATTCTTAATGTAATAAGATACGTAGGCTTCACTCCTGTCAGTCCTAAACCGCCTGAAGAAAGCGTGCTCCCTGTTTCCAACGGATTATCTGAAGCGTAATAAGCATACATTACAAAAAGATCCGGCGTGATATGATGCCTGATCTTAGAAGCTACCTGAATGGCTTTCTGGTAATGTGCTCCTTCCATTTCAAGACCGATTGCTTTCCATGAGGTGTTCATAAAATACGAAAGAATATCCCTGTTTTGAAGTGAAGTTCCCAATACGGTAATCATCGGCCCTTCGAAAGCCTGAAGTTCGTCATCTTTGAAATCTTCCAGTTTTAAAGCATTTTCAAAAGGATAATTATCGGCTGTTCCTTCAAAAATATGGGAAGTCGGGATCATGATATCACCTTTCCCGCCGGCGAGAATTCCGGCTTTTCCCATTATGGAAACAGATTTCACCTTCATCATATAGACTTCGCCTTTATGCTCAAAAGGTCTAAGTAACTCGTCCATTACTTCAAAAGCCTGCTCTCCGAAAGCATAATCGAAAACCATGATCACATCATCACCTCCGAATTTAATATCCTGGAAAGGTGTATTTTTAAGCTCGGTTTTGCTGAGGTCGATGATCTGAACATCAATATTACTTCCGCTCTTATCATTAATATAGATCATGCCCTGCTCGAGCGCATATTTTGAAACTTTGTCACGAAGCTCTTTTTTATCAGAAATTTCCCCGTATAGTTTGTAATCAACCTTATGGTCCTTCTTTTTGAGAGCTTCATTGGCATACAGCATATTTTTCACCGAATGCATATTGGCAGAAATAATATGAAGCGGGCGCATATGAAGATCATTTTCATACAATACCTCTTTTACTTTATGAGCCCATTTTTCACCAAAATAATGATGCCCCACTCTTTCTTTTAATATGGCACTGAAATGTATTTCGCGTTCTCTGGTCTGCTTGGCATCTTCCAGGCTTACTTTTGCCAGGTTATAGATGATCTTGAAAAGACGGTCAGGATTATTGTCTTCACCAAAAGTGTTGTAGGCATTCAGCGTTTCATCAAAAGTTCTTCCTATAAGAGAAGACAGGTGAATGAGCGCAACTTCTTTTTCTTTTCTGCTGAATTTCTTTTCTCCTTTTACTACTTCTTCAATGATTTTGAAGGCACGTGTCGGCTTCCAGTTTTCATCCTGAATGAAGGCCAGATTTCTTACCTTATCCGCTTCTATAAATAAGAAGGTTAAATGGGTAAGAATATCATAGATCTCGGAACGGCCCAAAAGCACTTCGATATTCATCTGATGTTCATCGATCCTGTAGCAGTTTCTTCTTCTCTTTTTGGGAACAATCGGCTCGAAACTTCCTTTATCAAACCCTTCATCCGAAGTAAGATGAATAAAAGCACATTCTTCAATCCCTTCCGGAAGCCTGTCCAGCACATACATCAAACCGTTCAGTTCGAGTTTACTCGGCACGTTCATACTTCCGTAAATCTCCGGATTGATGGTCTTTAACAAACTTCTGATCGTCTCCCCCGAAACACCGGCAGGTTTAAAAAAACCTCTGTAAAAGAGGTGTCTCATAGAAATATACAATCTTTCAATTGCTTCCGTTGTTTCTCTAGCTCTAGAATTTGTCATAAAATAAATTTCACACAAATATACAAAATCTCCTTCTAAGTTATTTTAAGTGTCTTTTAATAAATGGCTTAACATAATATAAAGGAATGGTATTATTTGGATTTTTAAGCCCGAAGAAGTACGAAGAAACACGCAAACCCTATCTCTCTCAAATCTCAGAAGTTAATCAGGAGCTTTTTCCCGCTTTTTGCTTTATCTTTTTTGTTTCGCAATTTTCAGGGCCTCCGCAGATAAAAAAGGATGCCGCGGCAATCGGGGCTAAGAAAACCGGAGGCTTCGACCCTCAGCCTCCGGTTTTTATAGAAACAGATGATAGTTTCATTGTTTAAATAAGCTAAAGCCGGTAAAATGGCATTATTAATCATAATTAATAAAATAAATGAAAACTTTTAGTAATGCTTCTGGTATAAATTTATAAATTGTACTCATATAATAATAGAGTTATTGCCAGCAGTTCACAAAGAGACTACATCTCTTATTTATAACTCTACTTTAAGAAAACCCCTCTTAAAACTAACATCCCCATTTAAATTTTCATTAATTATACAATTACCCCTTAATTTTTTAGGGTCAAAATATTTTTTATTCATTTTTTTTGTAAATTTGCATCGTAAAAATCAAACCTAATATGTCAACTTTAAGATTCAAAGCGTTAGAAACTTTACCATTTAAGGACTTTAGAAGAGATAATTCTGTCGAAGTTCCTGTAAAACTATCCGAATTGTTTTGCCAAAATGTTTTCTCAGAAGAGACAATGAGAGAATATTTAACAAAAGAAGCATTCAATTCTATTATGGATGCCGTAAAAAAAGGGACTAAGATCCAGAGACACATTGCAGACCAGGTAGCTGTAGCAATGAAAGACTGGGCCATGAGCAAAGGGGTAACCCACTACACACACTGGTTCCAGCCTTTAACAGGAAGCACTGCTGAAAAACACGATTCTTTCTTCACTCCTATCGAAGGCGGAAGAGCCATCGAAAGATTCAGCGGAAATTTATTGATCCAGCAGGAACCGGATGCATCTTCTTTCCCGAACGGTGGTATCAGAAACACTTTTGAAGCAAGAGGTTACACAGCATGGGACCCTACATCTCCGGCATTTATTATGGGAACAACATTATGTATTCCTTCTATTTTCATCTCTTATACCGGAGAAACCTTAGATTATAAAGCGCCTCTTTTAAGAGCACTTAACGCTGTGGATGAAGCTGCAACCAACGTCATGCAGTATTTTGACAAAAACGTTACCAAAGTAACGCCTACTTTAGGTTGGGAACAGGAATATTTCCTGGTAGATTCCGCCTTATACCAATCCCGTCCGGATCTTGTATTAACCGGTAAAACTTTATTAGGCCATTCTCCCGCAAAAGGACAGCAGCTTGATGATCATTATTTCGGGTCTATTCCTACCAGAGTAATGAACTTCATGATGGAATTAGAAGTGGAGTGCATGAAGCTGGGAATTCCTGTAACAACAAGACATAATGAGGTAGCACCGAACCAATTCGAGCTTGCCCCGATGTTTGAAGAAGTAAACGTTGCGGTTGACCACAATTCTTTATTGATGGATGTAATGGCAAGAGTTGCCCACAGACACCACTTTCATATTTTATTCCACGAAAAGCCATTCGCAGGCGTAAACGGAAGCGGAAAACACAACAACTGGTCTTTAGCAACTGATACAGGTGAAAACTTATTAAGCCCTGGAAAAAACCCTAAGAAAAACTTACAGTTCTTAACATTCTTCGTGAATACCATCAAAGCGGTTCATGAATATGCCGACCTTTTAAGAGCAAGTATAGCTTCAGCAAGCAACGATCACAGATTAGGTGCCAACGAAGCTCCGCCGGCAATTATCTCCGTATTTATCGGAAGCCAGCTGTTCAGAGTATTGGAAGAACTTGAAAAAGTGAAAGAGGGAAAACTTTCTCCGGATGAAAAAACAGATTTAAAATTGAATGTTGTTGGAAAGATTCCTGAAATTTTGTTGGATAACACCGACAGAAACAGAACTTCTCCATTTGCATTTACAGGAAATAAATTCGAGATCAGAGCGGTGGGATCTTCTGCAAACTGCGCAGAATCTATGACGGTAATGAATACTATTGCCGCAAAACAGCTTCGTGATTTCAAAAAAGAAGTGGATACCCTTATCGAAAAAGGTCTTAAGAAAGATGAAGCCATTTTCAACGTATTAAGAGAATACATCAAGCAATGTAAAAACATTATGTTTGAAGGTGACGGTTATTCTGACGATTGGGCAAAAGAAGCGGAAAAAAGAGGATTAAACAATCTTAAAACTACTCCGGAAGCCCTTAAACAGGAAATGGATGAGAAGTTCCTGGCTCTTTACGAAGAAATGGGAATCTTTACTCACAGAGAAGTTGAGGCAAGAAACGAAATCAAATTAGAAAAATACTCAACGGTTATTGATATTGAAGCAAGAGTATTAAGCGATATCGCAAGAAACCACATTATTCCTTCTGCATTAAATTATCAGAACAGACTGATTGAAAACGTAAAAGGTCTTAAAGAAATCTTCGGCGATAATGAGTTCAAATCTTTAGCAAAGGAACAAATGAGTTTGATTACGAGCATTTCTGAAAATGTATCTGCGATCAAGCTTGGCGTTGAAGATCTTATCAAAGCAAGAGAAGAGGCAAAAGCCGTTTCCGAAAGCCAGAAGCAGGCGGAAGATTACTGCAATAAAGTAAAGCCGTTATTCGACATTATCAGAGAGGCATCAGATGCTCTTGAAATGATGGTGGATGATGAGCTTTGGCCAATGACAAAATATAGAGAAATGTTATTTACAAAGTAACATCTGTAAAGTTCCATATTAGTTAAACTCTCCGGTTTTCCGGAGAGTTTTTTATTATACAAGATCCGCGGTTCAACAGATTATAATATAATGACTTATAAGCCTAAATTGTTTAAATTTTAACTTCTTCATCGTTGGCTAAAATTAGAATTATTCTGTAAATACCACAGATTTTTAAGTACATACAGATATACTTTGTTAAAGAATCTTAATAAAAAAAACCGCGAACACACCTAAAACAGGCCGCTGCGGTTTATTTTTCTTTAACATACTTTAATAATATGTTAAAATGTGTTAAAAAGAGAACCTGATAATATTCATATCCAAGTCCTTTTGTAGGGAATACATATTTTTGTAATGCTTTTGAAAAATACTAATCCCTTTAACACGGTAATCAAATATATATGAAGAAAAGAGTTTTGTTTTATTTAGTTGCTTTAGTTTCTACAGTATCGTTACAATCGTGTGTTACCAACTACGTAGTTTCAAAACCAGCAACTTACGCTAAAGAATACAAAACAGATGCCAAACTAGCTTCTATCGATACTCAAAAGATGGAGCAGGATAAGCAGCAATTAATCAATTCATTTCTTGCAGAAAAGGCAGCTTCTTTAGCCAACACTAAAAATTCAATTAAAAATTCTGAGATTGCTAAGGCAATCATGCACAATAAGACCATTGACAACATTTTAACAGAGGCACAGACTTACCTTGGGACTCCTTACCGATACGGAGGGATGACCAGAAACGGAATAGACTGTTCAGCGTTTGTTCTTTCGGTTTTCGGGGCTGCAGCTGGTCTTAGCTTACCAAGAGTAGCCGCTTCTCAATCTCAGGAAGGAGAAAAAGTAGAAAAGGAAAACCTTCAGAAAGGAGACCTGATTTTCTTTTCTCACGGAAGAAGAATTTCTCACGTAGGTATTGTAGAAAGTGTATCTGAAGACGGTGAAGTGAAATTCATTCATGCCGCAACTTCTAAAGGAGTAATGGTCTCTTCGCTAAACGACTCTTACTGGGGTCCTAAGTACAGATTCGGAAAAAGAATCATCAATGAGAACGGAGAAGCTATCAACAATCTGGCAGCAACAACTCCCGCATCAAACGGAACAAGTTTTTAATTTTAAATAATTGATTTAAATAATGAAACCATCAAAATTTTGATGGTTTTTTTATTGCTGTTTGTTTAATTGATGGTAAATCTTTTTACTACCCGGGCTTTGCTTTTCAAAATCCATCCTTCAAAGAATGGAATTACTTTCCTAATACTAACCGGATGCAACTTATATGAACTATCCGTTTCTATCAATTTCTATATCGAATTGATGCAGGAGCCCATGAATTTCAGAAAGTGAAAATTTCGCTTTTTTAAGCCTGTTTTGGGAGGGATCTATTGAGTAATTGACGGATGTACTAAAGTCCGCCTTTTCAAGGTTTGTATTGTCAAATACAGCGCCGGACAGATCACAGTTATTAAATACTGCAAATGAGAGATCAGCATCAGAGAAATCGACTTCAATCAGTTTTGAATCTTTAAATAATGTCTTTTTAATGTTTGTTTTGTAGAAAACAGAATTATTCAGATAACATCCGTCAAACCTAAATGACCTTCCGAATTCGTTGCATTCATTAAAGTGGAGCCCGAACATTTTACATTCTTTAAAGATAACTTCCCAGAAAGCAGTGGAAAAAAGTTTTGTCATGCTCAGATTACAGCCTACAAATTCACAGTCATTAAAACTGAAACCGGAAAGATCAGCATATTCAAAATTACAATTCCGGAAGATGCAATTCTCATATTCGCCTTTTTGAATTTGGGAAAAATCTGCATTTTCAAAAGTCTGATCCAGAATATATACTTCCCTCATAAGATTAGTGATTTAAATTAAAATTATCTTCCAATGTTTTTGCCGATTAAACAGATTAATGCGTAAATAAAAAACTGATCGTAAACCTTTAATTCACGCTTAGACGAGACTATTCTTATCCGAATAATTTAATTTAAAGAAAATAAAAGTCATCATCGAGAAGGCAAGTAAAGAACTTCCTCCGTAACTGAAGTAAGGCAAAGGAATTCCTACAGTCGGAAACAGCCCCATAACCATCCCTAAATTGATGGTAAAGTGCATCAGCAGGATAGAAGCAAAGCAATATCCGAAAACGCGGTTAAAGCCCGATTTCTGCTGTTCTGCCAGATAATAGATTCTTCCGATGTAAACCATATAACAAAGAATCAGAATGACACTTCCTGCAAATCCCCATTCTTCACCAACGGTACAAAAAATATAATCGGTTTCCTGCTCCGGGACGAATTTCCCCTGCGTAACGGAACCTTCACGGTATCCTTTCCCCCAAAGACCTCCTGAACCTATCGCTGTTTTCGAATACAGCAAATTGTAACCGGATGTATCTCTGAATGCTTTTTCACCTTTATAAAGAACCTCAATCCTTTCTCTCTGGTGTTTTGGAAGCTTTTCTAAAATATAAGGTGAACCGAAAGCCAGTCCGCAAAGTAATACAACAGAGCCTACAATACCTGAAATGGAAATTACATTCCAGGACATTTTATAGTAATTCATAGCAATCCACCCTCCTATAATGGCAACTATGGTAATCGCAACCCAGATGGGATCCACAGCCAATGAGATCAGGAAAACTCCGGCAAACAAAAATCCGATCCCGAATAATAATCCACTCAGCCCTTCGCGATACAATGCGATGAAAAAAGCAATAAAAACCAACATGGAACCCACATCGGGGATAGCCAGTACAACTACTGCAGGAATTCCGATAATGGCTAATGTCGTCCAAAGCGACTTCTTATTATTCAGGTTAAATTCAGGTCCGGAAACATAATTAGCAAGCATCAGTGCTGTCCCGATTTTGGCAAACTCCACCGGCTGCATGGTAAAGCTTCCGAATTTATACCAGTTTTTTTGTCCGAGAATTTCTTTACCAAACGGGAAAAGACCTATTAACAGCAAAACCCCGCCGATGTAAATGATTCCTGACATATTTTCGAAGAATTTACTTCTTCCAACAAAAATCACCAGCCCCACAAAAAGAGAAATACAGAAGAAAACCAATTGCTTTTCTCCTAATTTCTGATCTACACTGTAAATGTTTGCAATGGCAAAAGCGCAAAGCAGAAAATACAGTCCGAGACCTAATTTATCTATTCCTTCTGCCCATTTCATTGCTTAGCCGGTTTTGTATTGTTAAGATTTTTGGTTTCTTCGTCTATTTTCTTCTGCAGTTTTGCCTTCTGTTCTTTAATGAATTTCAGACTGTCCTGTATCCTTTTTTGTTTTACAGAATCCAGAGCGGGATCTTTATAGAGACCTTTACGTTTCAGATCGGCAATCCACTGTCTTTTATATTCAGGCATAAAGCTGGAAGTGACCATTTTTTTATAAAGATGTTCTCTTTTCAGATCTCCCGTGATATATTTTTCTGCAATTACCGTAGCGGCAGGCCCTGCCCATGTTGCCCCGAACCCGGCATGCTCCATGACGGCAGCTACAACAATTTTAGGTTTATCTGCAGGCGCAATCAATACAAAAATGGAATTATCTTTTCCCTGCGGAACCTGAGCCGTACCTGTTTTTGCCAACTGCGTAAAATCGTTGGACTTCAATCCGTGAGCCGTACCTCTTAAAACTACAGCTTCCATCCCCCTCAGCACGGGATCGAAATGTCTTTTATCTACCAGCGTCTGATGCTTCTTTTTGAACCTCGGGTCTGGATTGGGTTTACCGTCAATTGCTTTTACGATATGTGGTGTATAATACCATCCTTTATTGGCAATCGCGGCTACATAATTTGCCAATTGAAGCGGTGTAACAAGTACATCTCCCTGACCCATTCCGTTAAAAATAGCTCCAGTAGCCAACGGATCCCAGTTTTTATAATCTTTTTTAGAACCGCTTGCTTTCAAAATGCTTTGCATTCTCTTTTCATAAAATTCGCCTGTAGGAATTCTTCCTTTTGCTCCTACAGCAAAGTCATTATTCAGAAATTCCCCCACTCCGAAGCTGCTCATGATCTTTTTCCATTCGTCTACCCCTTTTGAAGGATTTCCCGGATATTTATTAATAATCGCTAAATACGCATATGAAAAATAACAGTTGCTGGAAACCTGAATTGCAGGAACCAAAGGATCAGCTCCTCCGTGGCCTTTAATTCTTAAACCTCTATAGCTAAAGCCACCACCACACGGGAAGATGGTATTTTCATCCATTACTCCCATTTGCATGGCAGACAAAGCAGTCAGAAGCTTAAAGGTAGATCCCGGCGGATATGCTGCCTGCAAAGACCTATCGAACGTTGGTTTGTTTTCGTAAATGGTATCTTTAGATAAGGCGTATAAATTTCTGGATTTATCAGGTCCGGTAAAAAGATTAGGATCAATATCTGGTCCTGTAGCAGCCACAAGAACTTCACCGTTATTGGGATCAATAGCAACAATAGCTCCGTGTTTATTCACCAGCATTTCTTCCGCCATTCTCTGGAGATCATAATCTATGGTAAGGGTGATATCTTTTCCCGTCACAACATCTTTATCCAAAGATCCGTTTTTATAGGGTCCTACATTGCGCAGCTTTATATCTTTCTGAATGTATTTCATCCCTTTGATCCCGCGCAATTGTTTTTCATACGCCTTTTCGATTCCTGCTTTACCGATGAAATCTCCAGGCAGATAGTAAGCAGAATCTTTTTTGATTTCTCTTTCATTGACCTCACTGGTATAGCCTAAAAGATTTCCTGAAGTTGAAACTTCATACTGACGCTGCGGCCTTGAAACAATGCTGAATGCCGGATATTTGAATATAATTTCCTGAACCCTTGCAATATCTTCCCTGCTGAGGTTCTTCATAAAGGTCATGGGCGTCAGCTTGGAATAGTATTTTTCTTTTTTAATAGCGTCAATGGTTCTGATAAAATCATTTTTGGAAATTTTCATCAGGTTGCAGAAAGCAATCGTATCAAAATCCGGCCTCATCAACGCCTGGGTAAATGAAACTTCATAGGCAGGCTGGTTTCCCACCATAATCTTCCCGTTTCTGTCGAAAATAACTCCCCGCTGCGGAATAACATATTCTATTTTAATGGAAGTATTCGCTGCGTTGAGCGCATACCGGTCGGTAAAAAGCTGTAAATAAGCCAGTCTCGCTATAAAAATTACAGCGACCACTAGAAGAACGGAAAAGATTTTTAAATAACGTGTGTTCAAACTTTTTGTTTGATTTTAAATATTAATGCGTAAATAACTATAAATATAAACGAAATTACACTAGTTACCAATACATTAAATAATATTTCAAAAAATCTGCTCAGCTTAAAGAATTCTATATACTGTACTAAAAGCTGATGTAGAAAGATACTTGTGAATAAAAACAGCAAAAACTGCGCCCATTGAAGGGACTGAAATGAGAAGAAGTCGGTAGAAGTATCTGTAGATGTTCTGAAGATCAAGGTTCTGAAATAAGCAATTAGAGTTGTAGCAAAGGCATTGATTCCCCATGAATAGAGGAATGCATCAACTGACAAACCGATCAGAAAACTTAATGCCAAAAACTGAAATTTATTTCTAAAAAAAGGATAAAACATAACGAATACAGGATAAAGCACCGGCGTGTATTTCCCGAAAATGGTAATCCTGTTCAATACAAAAATTTGTAATGCAACCAGAAAAATCATGATTAATATGTCCGTAAATAAAGTCCTGCTAATCATCTTCCTTTTTTATTACAGATTGCATTGTATCCTGAATTTTTTGTACTTCGGCTTTTTTAAGGTTTTTAACGACATAGACTTTGCTTAGAGCACCCATCTTTTCGCTAAGCTCAACGGAAATATCCCAAAATCCTGTTTTATTATCAACCGAATATCCGGCAACAGTACCGATCATTACGCCTTTTGGAAAGATTGCCGATTTTCCGTCAGTTACCACCGTATCACCAATTTTTAGTGCTACATACTTCGGAATATCAGCGAGATGCATTACTCTGGAATTATCTCCATTCCAGGTAAGCGTCCCAAAATATCCTGAATTTTTCAGGGCAGCATTGAGCCTGATTTTATTTACACTCAACACCGACTGTACCAAAGCATAGCTGTCTGTAGAGTTGATCACAATTCCTGCGATGCCTTTAGGCGCCATAACGCCCATCTGTGGAAATACGCCGTCTCTTCTTCCGCGGTTGATGGTAAAATAATTGTTTCTTCTGTTGATACTGTTAAAAACGATTTCACCATCTACAAATGTATAGATCTGTCCGCCTCCCAGCGTATCATGAACTTTCCTGAACTGAGGATTTTTAGCGCCCTGTTTTCCGTAAAGCTCCATCATCAAAGCCTTATTTTGTGTTACAAGGTCTTCGTTGATCTGTTTGAGCTTCAGATAAGAAACTCCTTCATCAATATATCCGGAAACCCAGGAATTCAGTGCAGCAGACTGTCCTGCGATCCAGGATTTCTGCATGGCATTTTTAGAGAATATCAGAATAAGAGCAATAATTTGCAGAAATATAAAGAAAACAAAAAGTGCATTCTTCGAAAATAATCTCAGCAAAAATCCCATTCAGATATATGTCGTAAAAAAGTTAGAATTATTTTATTAAGAAATTGAATTTATCCATATTCTTAAGTGCGATACCTGTTCCGCGAACTACAGCTCTCAACGGATCTTCTGCTACAAATACAGGAAGACCTGTCTTTTTGTGCAATCTGTCTGCCAGTCCTCTTAATAAAGCACCTCCTCCGGCTAAATAAATACCGGTTTTATAAATATCTGCTGCCAGTTCCGGCGGCGTTAAAGAAAGAGTTTCCATTACGGCATCTTCGATTCTGATGATCGATTTATCCAATGCTCGGGCAATTTCTTTGTAACCCACCATAATTTCTTTAGGCTTTCCTGTGATAAGGTCTCTACCCTGTACCGGAATATCTTCGATATCCACATCAAGATCCTCAACGGCAGAACCTACTTCAATTTTAATTCTTTCCGCAGTTCTTTCTCCGATGTAAAGGTTATGGTGTGTTCTTAAATAATAAGCAATGTCATTGGTAAATACGTCACCTGCAATTTTTACGGATTTGTCGCAGACGATACCACCCAAAGCAACTACTGCAATTTCCGTAGTACCACCACCTATGTCGATGATCATATTCCCTTCCGGTTTCTGAACGTCAATTCCTACTCCTATTGCCGCAGCCATTGGTTCGTAAATCAGACGTACTTCTTTTGCGTTTACTTTTTGTGCTGAATCTCTTACCGCTCTTTTTTCAACCTCTGTAATTCCCGAGGGAATACAGATTACGATTCTTAGTGCAGGCTGAATAAATTTACCTTTAATTCCGGGAATTTTTTTGATAAATTCTTTGATCATATGTTCAGAAGCGTGAAAATCGGCAATTACCCCATCTTTCAAAGGACGGATTGTTTTGATATCCTCGTGAGTTTTACCCTGCATATGTTTCGCCTGTTCACCGACAGCAATCGGTCTTCCTGTTGAGCGCTCAATAGCAACAATCGAAGGCTGATCTATAACAATTTTATTATTATGGATGATAAGGGTGTTGGCGGTACCCAGGTCTATCGCAATCTCTTGCGTAAACATATCGAATAAACTCATACTTTTACTTCTGATTTTTTAAAGAGTTACAAAGATATAAATTTAAGACGTCTGGAGAAATTTAACGGGCAGATAATTTGGTTAAAATTTTATTAAAATTTATAATCACTTATTAACTTTTACTTTAAGCATTTACAGAGTGTAATTTAAACCAGATTTAAGATAAACACAGGCTGGATAAAGGATTATGTGAGACAGATTATTTATAATATTGCACATGCATGGGAAATCCGCCGGCTAAATGCTAATTTTCTTTAACATTAAAATAATGTTTATGTTTAATTTTTAATTTAGGAAGCACATTATTCTTCATCCATTTAAAAATATTATTTAGAATAATCCCAAAATAGTTTTTTACGATAATTATCATATACATTTTCAGAAAGTGATTTATCAAAATTTACGTAAATTTGCCCCGCTTATGTTACAGTATTCCAACATACATCAGACGTCTAATTTTGCCGTACTTTCCATTAGTTATGAAAAGGCTGATGTAGAAACGAGAGGCAAATTTGCGTTTTTTGATGAAAACATTAAAAATTTCGTCACCCGGATTCATAATGAAAATTTAGGGGATGCTTTTGTTGTTTCTACCTGTAACAGAACCGAAATCTACACTACCTCTCCTAATTATCTGTTAGTTGCCGAAGAATATTGTAAAACAATCGGGGTAAACCTGATGGATTTCCTGCAGTTCGCCAACATTCTTACAAAAGAGGAAGCACTGGCCCATCTTTTCAGGGTTGCAGCCGGTCTGGAAAGCCAGATTATCGGTGATTTTGAAATCATCGGCCAGATTAAAAAAGCCTACAGCAGGTTCCGTAAAGAAAGACAGAATTCTAACCCTTACCTGGAGAGAGCCATTAATGCTGCCATTCAGATTTCGAAAAGAATCAAAAATGAAACCGGAATTTCCAATGGTGCGGCCTCAGTATCCTACGCAGCGGTTCATTACATCCTCAACAATCAGAAGAGACTTACCGAAAAGAATATACTTCTTTTGGGCGTTGGAGAAATAGGACAGAATACGGTTGAGAACCTTGTAAAACATGTGTATCAGCCTAAAATAAAAATTGCCAACAGAACACAGGAAACCGCTGAAAAAATTTCCGAAAAATATCATATCCCTCATATTGATTATACTGAATTTGATCAGGAGCTAAAGCAAACAGACATTCTGATTGTAGCAACCGGGGCAAGACATCCTATTGTCAATAAATCTCATTTCCCTAACGGTAAGGAAACGCTGGTCATTGATCTTTCAATTCCGAACAATGTGGATAAAAATGTGACCGAGAACAAAAATGTCACATTGATTGATGTTGATGAGCTTTCAAAGCAGATTCAACAGACGATCCAGCAGAGAGAAAAAGAAATTCCGAAGGCCGAAAAAATCATTAAGGAACTGATGAAAGACTTCCTTGAGTGGGAAAAAAAGAGAAAACTCGCACCCAATATCCATCATTTCAAAGCTGTTCTCAAGAACATGGAACGCAATGAAATGCATAATTTTTACAAGAAAAATAAATACATAAACATCACGGATATGGAACTTTCTGACAAAATGATCCAGAAAATCACCAACCGTTTTGCAAAATATATCATCGACAATCCGTTAAAAGCCGAAGAAATTAGTAAATTAATGCACGAAATATTAGTTGAACAACCAAACAACGAATTCAATGAAAAGCATTAGAATCGGAACCAGAAATTCCGCATTGGCACTTTGGCAGGCAAGAGAAGTTGCGAGACATCTTCAGAACAACAATTATTTAACGGAAATCGTACCTATTGTATCTTCGGGGGATAAAAATCTCACGCAGCCACTTTATTCCCTGGGCATTACAGGTGTTTTTACCAGAGACCTGGATGTTGCATTATTGAACGATGAGATTGATATTGCCGTCCATTCTTTAAAGGACGTACCTACAAATCTTCCTCAAAACCTTGAGATTGTTTCTTATCTTGAAAGGGATTTCCCTCAGGATGTCCTGATCCGGAAAGAATCTGCAAAAAATAAAGAACTCCATGAACTTAAACTCGCAACAAGCAGTTTGAGAAGAAGAGCTTTTTGGTTAAAAAATTTCCCACAGGCTGAATTTTCTGATATCCGCGGAAATATACAAACCCGGCTTCAAAAACTCGAAGAAGGTGATTTCGACGCAACCATTTTATCTTTGGCCGGAATTAAGAGAATGAAAATGGACATTGATTATGAAATGATTCCATTTTTAATTCCTGCTCCTTCGCAAGGAGTTATTGCGGTTGCGGGACATTCAGACAAAGCAGAAATCAACGGAATTGTAAGACAATTTACCAATCATACCAATACTCAGATCTGTGTAGAAATGGAAAGGAATTTCCTCAACACCCTGGAAGGAGGCTGTACCGCACCTATCGGAGCCTTTGCTGAGATTTTTGATGATCAGATTCGTTTTAAAGCAGCACTCTGCTCTTTAGACGGTAAAAACTGTATTGCTACTGACGAAAACTTCATCTATAACGAAGAAGAAAATTTCGGGAAAAAGTTTGCCAAAGTTGTTCTTGAGAACGGAGGAAAAGAACTTATGGCAGAAATTAAAACTCAGATTTAAAATTTCATCCTCAGCTTCTTCCAACTTCAGGCCTCAAAACATGAAAATCTTATTTACCAAAAATATAGACCGCACGATTATATCCAGAGAACTGGGAGATGATATTGTGGCTGACTGTATCGAGGTAATAAGGACGGTTCCTCTGCAGGTAAAGCCTTTTGACCTGAAAGATTATTCTCTCATTTTCACCAGTGTAAACGGCGTGGATTCCTTTTTTAAAAACGGATTTAAACCAAATGAAGATTTTACGGCAAAAAATTACAATAAGATCTACTGTGTCGGAGAAAAAACAAAAAAAGAACTGAGAAAGCACGGATTCGGAACTTTTAAAGTCCTGAAAAATGCCAATACGCTATCAAAATTCATTACCGGAAAATGCCAGCACGAACGTTTTATTCATTTCTGTGGAAATCTGGCCATAAGTGTGCTGGACAACGAGCTTCCGCTGCAAAATATTAAATACAAAAAAGTTGTCGTTTACAATACCGAAGAAATTAATCCGGTGATAACTGAAAAATATCATGCTGCCGTTTTTTTTAGTCCGAGCGGAGTTCGTAGTTTTGCAGATCAGAATTCGCTGGAAGGCATGACCCTGATATCGATTGGAGAGACTACTTCCCGCGAGCTCAGAAAACATACTTCAGCCTCAGTATTAACGTCTGAAGGAAATACCCTTCTATCTGTTTTTAAGCTGATACGAAAAGAAATTTTAAACAAAGACTGATATACAATTGTTCATTGGTGACAATACTATTAATAGATTATGATTAAAAACGACCTATATTTAAAAGCGCTTCGCGGAGAGACCGTAGAAAGACCTCCCGTATGGATGATGAGGCAGGCAGGAAGATATTTGCCGGAATTCATTGCCCTCCGTGACAAGTATGATTTCTTTACAAGATGTCAGACTCCCGAGCTGGCTTCTGAAATCACCGTGCAGCCTATCCGAAGATTTCCGCTGGATGCAGCCATTTTGTTTTCGGATATTTTGGTGGTTCCGCAGGCAATGGGAATCGATTTCAAAATGAAAGAATCGGTAGGTCCGTGGCTTGATACCCCGATCAGAACTATGGAACAGGTTCAGAATGTTGCCGTTCCCGATGTCAATGATACGTTAGGTTACGTTTTTGATGCTATTGAATTGACTTTACAGAAATTAGAGAATGAAATTCCGTTGATCGGTTTCGCAGGCTCTCCCTGGACCATTCTCTGCTACTGCGTGGAAGGAAAAGGAAGCAAGGCTTTTGATATTGCCAAATCTTTCTGCTTTACACAACCCGAAGCGGCACATTTGCTACTGCAAAAAATTACCGATACTACGATTGCTTACCTGAAAAGAAAGGTTGAGAAAGGCGTTTCTGCGGTTCAGGTGTTTGATTCTTGGGGAGGAATGCTTTCTCCGGCAGATTATCAGGAATTTTCATGGAAATATATCAACCAGATCGTTGAAGCATTAAGTCCGCTGACGCATGTTGTCGTTTTCGGAAAAGGATGTTGGTTTGCATTGGAAGACATGGTTCAATCTCCGGTTTCCGCCTTGGGTGTTGACTGGACAATTAAGCCTGAGTTTGCCAGAACGTTAACCAATCATACGATGACGCTTCAGGGGAATTTTGATCCCGCAAGGCTGCATTCGACACCGGAAACGATCAAAAAAATGGTAACGGAGATGATCAACCGTTTCGGAAAAGACCGATACATAGCGAATTTAGGACACGGAATTTTACCAAATATTCCTGTTGAAAATGCAGAAGCGTTTATCAGAGCGGTGGTGGATTGGAAACCAAATGCTGAGTTTTAAACTCCCACAGATTCTCACCGATTAACACAGATTTTTACAGTGTTATTCCAGAGAAATTAAATAATAAATAAACACCCTTTCAGCAATTGAAAGGGTGTTTTTTATGAGTAAAATAATCAATACTTAGTTGATCTCTGTAATGAAATCTTCTTTCGGTTTTCTTATTTTGGTAAGGTTTACCAGCCAGTCGTTCGAAGGATCTCTATATCCCAAAGGCAGTAAAAGAACGCTTTTTAATCCTTTTTCCTGTAAGTTTAAAACTTTATCTACCTCTTCCGGAACAAAACCTTCCATTGGGGTAGAATCTACTTCTTCAAATGCTGCCGCGATAATTGCTGCACCAAACCCGATATAAGCCTGTTTTGCGGCATGCGTAAAGTTTTCTTCAGCAGGTCTTTGCGGATACATTCCCAACAGCATTTGTCTGTAATTTTCCCACCCTTCGTTTTCAAAACCTCTGATTTCATTCGTAAGATCAAACATCCTGTTGATTCTGTCTTCCGTATAATTATCCCAGGCTGCAAAAACCAACAGATGCGAGCAGTCCGTAATCTGCGGCTGATTCCAGGCATGAGGTTTTATCTGTTCCTTGATTTCCTGGTTGGTAATGACAATAATTTCGAAAGGCTGAAGACCGCTTGATGTAGGCGCTAATCTTGCGGCTTCCAATATTTTATCCACTTTTTCCTGTGGCACTTTCTGACCGTTCATTGCTTTGGTAGCATATCTCCAGTTCAGTTTTTCTATTAATTCCATAAAATTAAATTTTAACGGAACAAATTTAAATGATGTACCACAAATTTCGATAAACGTTTTTTAAATCTGATGTATTGCTAATATCTATTAAACCGGATTATTTACAATCTCAGCAGAGCTTGAAATCTGATCTGCAAAATAGCGTTCAAGATCTTTAAGGGTTTCAGGATTGGTCTGAATATCTTTTACCAGCTGTCCTTTATTGACCACAACAATTCGGTTACATACTTCCGTTGTGTGTGAAAGATCATGGCTGGAGATCAGGAACGTCACGCCCTCTTGTTTCGAGAGTTCTTTAATCAGGTTTTTAAGCTTGATCTGGGTAGAAGGATCTAGGTTGGCAAAAGGCTCATCGAGGATAATGATCTCCGGATTTCCGATAATGGCGCCCACGATGCCTACTTTTTTCTGGTTTCCCTTAGAAAGGTCGCGTACATATTTACCGGAATTTAAAATTTCTCCACTGAAAAGATCATGAAACTGTTTTAAAAATTCATCAACGGAAGCCTTGTTCTGTCCTCTTAATTCGCCGATAAAATAAAAATACTCTTCCGGGGTAAGATAACCGATAAGGAAAGAATCGTCTACAAAAGCGGAAACTTTATTTTTCCATGCTTCGGATTCATCTACCTTGATTCCGTCGATACTTACATAGCCTGTCGTAGCCTGGATAAGATCCAGCATTAGACTGAACAGTGTCGTTTTTCCCGCACCGTTGTTTCCTACCAAGCCGAAAGTTTCACCATTCGGGATTTCAAGATGTTCTATATTTAAAACGGTTGCTTTACCGTATGTTTTCGTTAAATTATTAATTGTGATCATATTAGTCTTTATTTTTGAATGCTTCTAATGTACTGTATTTTTCTACCTTGTAATGTTTTACGATAATATCGAATATTTTTTCTCTAAGTAAAAATCCGATCAGCCCCAAAAAAGCTACGCTTATGACTCCGGCCTCAATTCCCAGAGAATATTTTACAATTGCAAATACTGCCATCGGCAAAAGCATCTTAGGAATCAGCAGCAGCAAAGATTTCATGTTGAAACTGTTCTTCTGCCCGAATCTTTTCTCTTTTGCATTCAGGTCGATCTGCATTTTATTGAAAGCTCCCGACCAGAGGGTGAACTGAGAATTTACCCCGATATTATAAATTCCTGCTGCAAAAAAAGTGAGGTACATTTCCCAGCCAAAATAAGCATAGCAGATCGCAAGAATCATTGAGAAGCCTGTCACGATATTCATCAGCCACCATTTTGCTTTCAGATATTCTTTGTAAGGCACATTTAGGGTCATCATCAGAGGATAATAAGAACTGTCGAAAGCAGGAACCCGCTGACCGAACATAAACTGGAAGCCTCCCGTTACAAATAACCCCATAAACATCATCATAGCCGGTGTTTTATAAATAGGAGACGAGAACATCAGAAGCCCATAGAAAAGAAACAAAATACTGCCCCATAAGATGCCTTTGGTAACTTTGTTTCGCTTCAGCAATTTAATATCATTATTGATAAACGTCCCAATGGCGCCATATTTATTCAGGAACATGATATTCTCTGTTTTTCCGACCTCTTTTTTGGCCTCCAAGCCTTCATCCAGATAAAATATCTGTCGGATATGACTGAAGCAGATTTTCCATAAAGCAGAAAACAATACAACGGAAATTACTATAAAATAAGGTCTTTCGTAAAAATTAAAGAAAAACTTTTCAGAATAATCCAGAACAGGAACAATATTATAATAAGCTAATGCTGCCACTCCTGTAAAAATACAGCCGACAACAATGGCAACGATCTCTATATCATTGAAAAGAATGTTGATAAAGTTATTCAGATAGAATAGCAGGGAAATTCCTACGAGCCAAGCCACGACACCTGATGCATTATATCCATTGAACAATGCAATAATGGCAAAGGTGATCAGAAACAGGGAATTCAGCCAGCTGAAAGCAGACAGAAAAGTCTTTCCAACCATATAATTAACCAATGTTTTTTTGGAAATATTAAGGGTAAGAAAAGGCTTGATGTTTTGGGTAGGTAATTCCTGCCAGATGTATTTCACAATAAGATCTACCGCCCAGGCTGCAATCATAAATCTTGAAACAACTTGTACGGGATTTTGGTGCATCTCTTCCTGAATGTAGAAGAATGCGCCAAATGCTCCTCCCACCAGACATGCCATAAAGTAAAGAATCCCAATAAAGCGAAGAATTTTCATCGCCAGATTAACCCCTAAAGAACTGCCTCGAAAAAAACTTTTGAATTCTAATTTCAGGAATTTTACAAACATAGTTATCTTTTATTACATTAGTTTGTATAAAGATGCAATTGTTACAATTTTTAACTTTTAATCAGGATGTATTTTACAGTAATCAAAATAAACCTGCTTAGAATCACCCGACACCTACGGAAGTTCCAAACAGTCTGCGTAGGTCTTCAGCAGTTCTCCGTTTGTTTAAAACATTTTGCGGGGAACCAACGGAGGTCTCCGGAAGTCTCCCGCAAGTTGCAGGAAACCAAAGAACATCTCCGGAAGTCTCAAACATGCTGTTGGTAAGCTCAGGAGATTTTAGCTATATAAAAAGAGATACAGGTTATCATTCTTTAGGAGTTAAACGTATGATTAGAAATGTTAATACTATATTTAGATCCTTTCAGGATGACAAACTAAATTTAAAAAAAGACCTCTGAAAAATTCGGAAGTCTTTATATGTTTTAAATTAATTCAATTTAGCCTATTAATTCTTTAGCCTGCGCCAACGCTGCTTCTGTGATTTTACTTCCGGAAAGAAGCTGCGCTATTTCATTGAGCTTTTCCTCATCACTTAAAGGAACGATGGTGGATTGCGTTCTTCCGGCAACATCCTGCTTTACCACTTTATAATTGTTGTTTCCTTTTGCAGCAACCTGAGCGAGGTGAGAAATCACGATCAGCTGCATATCGGCAGACATTTCGCGCATCAGGTTTCCGATCTCTTCCGCTACTTTTCCGGAAACTCCGGTATCGATCTCATCTAAAATTAAGGTCGGAAGCTCATCACTCTCGGCAATAATTTTCTTTACAGCCAGCATCACCCTCGATCTTTCACCACCGGAAATGGCGGTCTGAATAGGTTTTAAAGGAAATCCGGAATTGGCCTGAAACAACAGCTGAATATTTTCTTTCCCAAATTGATTGAAATCTGCAGCATTCTGCAATTCAATATCCACTCTGGCTTTCTCAAGGCCTAATTTTTTAAGTAAAGCTTCTGCTTTCTTAATGAAGACAGGAATATGTTTTTTTCTGTTTTTTGATAATGTGCCGGATAATGCCTGAAGTGATTTTTCTTTTTTAGCAATATTGGCCTGAATTTCTTCAATCTGGAATTCCAGCTCAGAAGCTCCCTGCTGTTCTCCCGAAAGCTGATCTCTGATTTCTTTTAACCCCGAAACATCAGCAACATTATGCTTTACAAAAAGGTTGTTGATCCTGTTATTCAATTCGATTAACAGAAACAGATTTTCTGGATTGACTTCAATATTTTCCGCCTCATTTTCCAGTTCAGAAATGATGTCTTTCAGTTCCACAAAAGAAGCTTCCAGTCTTTCATCAAGCTCTGCAAAGCCCGCGGATACTTCTGCAATTCTGGAGAGTTTGTTCTTAGCTTCATTAAAAAATGAAAAAATCCCTACCTCTTCCTGATGAAACCTCGACAGTACCTGAGCCAGATTATCAGAGATCATTTCAGCATTTTCCTGGGTGGAAAGTTGGTTCTGAAGCTCTTCATAATCTATATCATCCAGATGGAGCTCTTCCAGCTCATTGAGAAGAAATGTTTTATAATCGCTTTCCTTATTGGCTTCCGAAAGCTGTGTCTGAAGTTTCTTAAGCTGTATTTTAAGACTTTGAAAATCTGAAAATTGATTCTGATAATCATGGATGATCTGCCTGTTTTCAGAAAGCCCGTCGATGATTTTAAACTGATATTCTGCCGTAAAAAGATTGGATGTTTCAAACTGCGAATGAATATCAATCAGTTGAGAAGACAGTTCTTTTAAAATATCAAGAGTAACCGGAACATCATTAATAAATGCCCGTGATTTTCCTGAAGGTAAGATTTCCCTTCGGATGATGGTCTGATGTTCATAATCCAGATCGTTTTCAATAAAGAATTTTTTAAACTGATTATTTAAAGAAAACTCGGTTTCAACGATGCTTTTTTCTTCTGCTTTTGAGATTGATTTTACATCTGCCCTTTCTCCAAGGATCAGTCGCAAAGCACCCAAAATAATAGATTTCCCGGCACCGGTTTCCCCGGTGATTACCTGCAGACCGTTATGTAATGACACTTCAAGGGTGTCAATAAGGGCAAAATTTTTAATGTATATTCTCGAAAGCATTGATAATAGCGATTATTTTAGCTATTGCAAATATAGAACATTAGATTTCAGGATTCAAGTGAAGATTACTGTTTCCACTTGTTCCAACGGGACTCTGTACTTTTAGGGGAAAGAATGATCAATTCATTTTTCAGATCTGCCAGAACGATCCCTCCGTTGTTCCCGGAATTGAAAATATTGAAAATTTCATCGGCCTTCGTATCCATAAAAAGATTAAAGAAATAGGCCTGCTGAAAAGAATTTTCATACTGTTTCAACTGCATTAGGGCATCAAAAATCACTTTCTTTGCAGCAGTCTGATCCTGGTTAAAAAGATTATCCAGTCCTGCTCTATGGTAAGAATAGATCGTTGCCCGCACCTGGCTCCAGTTCGGGCTCATGATTTCTTTGATCAAAACAGAACGGCTTCTCGGTTCGTTAATCTGCTTCCATCCGTCATACGTATTTTGAGATTCTCCGTTCTGGGCAATCTGCTGTGCTTTCTGAAACCATTGGGTTCCTGCCATCGACTGAAAGCTGTCTGCATCAACACCCAAAATTACGTAAACATAGAAACTGATGACATCAATAAGATTTTTCCCCGAAAACTGTCTTTCATTGAAAATAAGGTTTTCATTCTCTATATAATCAAAAGAAAAACGCTGATCCTGAAGGTTGAGAAGCGGTGATTCATACGTTGTATTATATACAGGGCGAACCGCCTGTACAACGATATTTCCTCTGAAACGGTTTCCGTCTCTTTCGCTAATGACGATTGCAAAATTTGATTTTATTTTCTCGAAATTCTGGAGTCTTTTCCCGGTCCAGCTTGTGTTATTGATAAAATCCCGGAGACTTTTCTCCAATGCTTTGTAAGCCGACTGGTTACTTCCTCCCAGCTGTTGGGCATTTACCTGTACGGTAGCCAGCAGCTCCTGAGAAAAACTAAGATTATACAAAAAGAGAAGTAAAAATATGCTTATAATTTTTTTCATTTTTATAGTAAAGATTGAGAACGGAAATTTATTAAAATTATTCTTATCAAACGATAAAAATATCCGGAATTGAGTGCCGGATATTGGCATTTTATACTAAAAACAGAAATCCTAAGGTCTAAAGAGAAAATTGTCCATCAACTTGCGTAAATAATCCATTTTAAAGTTCCCTCCGCTGTAGCAATTTTGTACTGTCAATAATGACACAACATAAAACATAAAAAAAATGACACATTTTCAAGTTCCGGCAAGAGATGAAGTATCTGCGGAAAATCAAGAGATTTTTGATAATCTTAAAAAAAATTTAGGCATGGTTCCTAACCTGTATGCGGTAATGGCATCATCTGAAACCGCACTAAAAAACTATCTTGCTTTTCAGAATGCCAAAACCTCCCTTTCAAACAAAGAAAAACAGGCTGTAAATTTAATAGTAAGCCAGGTAAATGATTGTCACTACTGTCAGTCGGCACATACGCTGTTAGGTACCCTGGCCGGATTCACAGAAGAGCAGACTATTGAAATCAGAAAAGGAAATGTTTCTTTTGATCATCAACTGAATACCCTGGTTACTCTTGCAAAAGAAATAACCCTTAAAAGAGGATTTGCCTCAGACGAGACTGTCGACGCTTTTATCAATGCCGGTTACACAAAAGCACATGTGGTGGAGCTTGTATTATTGATTGCAGAAAAAACAGCAATGAACTATCTGCATGCGGTCACAAAAGTAGAAATCGATTTTCCGCCGGCTAAAGTTATTTAAATTTCAACTCTAAAAATGATGCTGTCATTTTATCATATTGCAGCATCATTTTTATAACAAAAAAAGAATGGAAGAAAAAAAATTACCTCTGCCGCCGTTTACAATGGAAACTGCTTTACAAAAAGTTCAGATGACCGAAGATGCATGGAATACAAGAGATCCCGAAAAAGTCTGCCTGGCTTATACGGAAAATACCGAATGGAGAAACCGAACTGATTTCATTAACGGAAGAGAGGAAGTAAAGCAGTTTTTAAAAAAGAAATGGGAAAAAGAGCTGGAATATAAGCTCAAAAAGGAACTATGGGGTTTCAGAGAAAACCGAATGGCTGTACGGTTTGAATATGAATGGCGCGACAAGACCGGGCAATGGTTTCGCAGCTATGGAAATGAGCTTTGGGAATTTGATGAGAACGGATATATGCAAAAGAGATTTGCAAGCATCAATGATCTTCCGATTAAAGAAACAGAGCGTATATTAAAATAATATATTTGTGATATGGAAAATCAAATGGTGCATACTCTTATCAATCCCCAGAACGGAAATCTGGCGTTCAAAATTTTTTCATTTGAAGATGGTTGTTATTTTGATCATATTCAACGCAATAATTATTATTCTCTGATATGGTTTCATCAGGGAAATGGCATTGTAAGAGCTGATTTTTCCGAACATGAATTTGCTGCCGGAAGCCTTTTTGCCTTTTCGCCGTATCAACCTTTTATGATAAGTTCAGGGAAACAGATCAGTGGTATTGCATTACAGTTTCATCCGGATTTTTTCTGCATTCACAAACATCAGACAGAGGTTGCCTGCAACGGGATATTGTTCAATAACATTTACAATCCGCCATTTGTAACTATTGATGAAGGTACTTCTTTAAAACTCAGCATGCTTCTGGAGCAGATGAAATCCGAAATACAAAATCCGGCGTTAGCTCAATATGAGCTATTAATTTCTTACCTGAAAATATTTTTAATTGCTTTATGCCGGCTAAAGACAGAACAGGAACCGGGTGCTTTCCGGGCTACAGCAGATCTGAAAGAGCCATTTATTCTTCAAAGCCTTAAAGAGGCCATTGAAAGGGATTTTAAGACGAAACATTCGGCCAGTGATTATGCGGAATCTTTAAATATTTCTGTTAAAGCTTTAGCTAAAATTACAAAGGGGTATTTCAACAGAACACTTACGGAACTGATTTCAGAAAGAATAATTATTGAAGCCAAAAGAGAGCTTTATCTCAGCAACAAAGCAGTAAAAGAAATTGCATTTGAACTGGGTTATCAGGATGAATATTATTTCAGCAGATTCTTCAAAGCTAACGTGAGCATTTCTCCTCAGATGTACAGGGAAACCGTAGGTTTTGGCCGCAGCATGTTTAATTAACCAAATTGTTACTTTTCATGAACCGCAAAAACTTTAAATAAAATAAATAACTTAAACTGATTATTTATTTAAAAGCTGATCTTCGATACAGTTCAGAATATCCTTAGCGACCTCATCTTTAGATTTCAGATCAAATTCTTTCTTTTCGGTCCTTGTAAATATTTTTATCTTATTGGTATCATTCTTAAATCCTGCTCCTTCATCACGAAGAGAATTCAGGACGATCATATCAAGATTTTTCTTTTCAAATTTTGCTTTGGCATTTTCTTCTTCATTTTGAGTTTCCAATGCGAAACCGACCAAAAACTGATGCGTTTTTTTCTCACCCATCGTTTTAAGAATATCCGGATTTTTAATCAGTTCGATCGTTAAATTATCGTCATTCTTTTTAATTTTTTCCTTCGCTACCTCTTTGGGAGCATAGTCGGCAACAGCTGCGCTCGCAATTCCGACATCTGCGGAATCATAAAATTCAAAAACTTTTGCCAGCATTTCTTTTGCGGAAATTACTTTATGCAGCTCAATGTTTTTGTGAACTGCTTGCTCAGCACTTGGTCCCGAAATCAAAATAACTCTCGCACCTCTTTTGGAAGCTTCTTCTGCAAGAGAGAAACCCATTTTACCTGAAGAATGATTCCCGATGAATCTTACGGGATCAATCGCTTCGTAAGTAGGTCCCGCTGTAATTAAAACGGTTTTGCCTTCCAGCGTTTTCTTTATCTCCGAATTAAAAAAATCTTCAATGATCCTGCTAATGGTTGAAGGTTCCGACATTCTTCCCTGTCCGCTCAGTCCGCTTGCCAGTTCCCCGGTCTCAGCAGGAATAATAACATGTCCGAAGCTTTCCGCGAGCTCAAGGTTTCTTCTGGTTGAAGGATGTGCATACATATCGAGATCCATTGCAGGAGCGATAAAAACAGGACATTTTGCGGACATATAGGTTGCTATCACCAGATTATCACACATTCCGTGAACCATTTTGGAAAGGGTATTTGCCGTACATGGAGCCATAATCATCACATCCGCCCACAATGCCATCTCTACATGACTGTTCCACGTTCCGTTATCGCTGTAAAAATCTGAGTATACCGGTTTTTTGGAGAGTGTGGAAATACTGAGCTTTGTCACGAAATGTTCTGCGTCAGGTGTCATGATGACCTGTACTTCCGCACCTTTTTTAATAAAATCCCTGATCAGAAAGTGAATTTTGTATGCTGCAATTCCTCCAGAAACCGCAATGAGAATTTTTTTCCCGGAAAGACTCATTCCATTTAATTTTAAGAATACTAAATTACTTATTTTTTCTTAGAAAGCTGTTTCAACAACAAAGGTCATAAAGAAAAGATTTCCTTTATGACCCTTATTTATTAAAAATACATTGATTCTTATTTTCTTTCTTCAGTTTTTCTGAAGTAAATATCTTCGTTCAGCCACTCTTCGATAGCAATAGAAGTTGGTTTCGGAAGCTTTTCGTAATGCTTTGAGATTTCGATCTGCTCTCTGTTTTCGAAAACTTCTTCTAATGTAGAATTGTGAACAGCAAACTCATCAAGCTTATTGTGCAGCTCCGTACGGATTTCAGCATTGATCTGCTCTGCTCTTTTTCCCATGATAACAATCGCTTCGTAGATTGAGCCTACTTTGTCTTCAATCTTATCCTTATCGTAAGTAATGGTATTTACTTCTGCTTTTGTATCTTTTACACTCATTTTGAGAATATTATTTTTATTTAAGTTCGCAAATTTACGAATTATCTTTGAATTTTGAAAGTCGCTGCCGGCGGAGGGGTATTAATCGCTGCACTGTCCCTCTGGATCTGCATTGCTTTCTTCTCTGCCTCTACCTGATCTTTCATCTGCTGCTCAGTTTTTGTCTTTTCATCGTTCTGAGCCTGCAGTTTTTTCTGTCTTTCGGTTAATGCAGCAATTCTTGCTTCGGTCTGCTTTTTAACAACTACGAAATCTTTCTTTTCTTTTTCAAGCTTTTCCCGGATGTCCAATGCTGTTTTGGCAAGCTCCGTATTCGGCATTTCTTTTTCGATCTGTCTGGAGAAGGCCAATGCGCTTTCTATACGCTCGTCTTTCAGGTCATAAACCGATTTTGTAGCCAGTTCATATCGTGATTTTATGATGTAATCATAAATCTGCGGACGAAGTTTAGTGCTTGGGAAATCTTCAAGAACGTTCTCCAATGCTACGTTTGCTGCTTTGTATTCTCCCATTTTGAAGTACTGTCTTGCGTTTTCATACGCTTTGAATTCAAGCTTGTAAGACAATTCATCAATCAGGGTATTGATATTTTTAGATCGTTCCGAATTCGGATAGTTGTTAAGGAAATCCTGCAATTCTGTGATGGCAGACTGTGTGGTAGACTGATCCAGGTTGTAATCCATAGATCCCTCATAATAGCACAAAGCGGCCATATAAGCGGCTTCTTCTGCTCTCGGATCTTTCGGGAAATTCACCGCAAAGTTTTTAAACTGGTTTCCTGCTAATCTGAAATTCTTATCGTAGTAGTTGGCATAGGCCGTATTAAACGCCACATTCGGGAAATCATCCGTTCCTGCAACTAAGTTGGCAAGCCTGTCATAGAGAGCCAATGCATTTTTCCATTTCTTTTTAGCAAAATTGTCATTGGCGGTTTTCAGGATGAGGTTTTTATCCGCACTTTTCATTGCTCTTTCCTGCTTGCTTACGCACGATGAAAGTACAGCTACAGCAAAAAGACCTAAAATATATTTTTTCATATAAAAAATTCAACAGTTTTCGGATTATACAGCCGATTTACTAATTTGCAAAAATATAACTTTTTTGTCAATAGATTTTTTTTTATGATTATTTAACGTAATTTTAGTCTGCTGCGTATCCCAAAATGGCAAAAACACTCATTAAGAGATTCATTCTTACTTTTTTCTCAGCTTCTTTGAAATAGGTTTCTTCACTTTTGCTGGGAACATAGAGTTCATAAAAATTCCGGTTCCGGATAACAAATAAAGTAGACCCGATAATGGTTGTGAGAATATCTTCAGGTTTCGGAGTAAAGGTAAATACTCCTGAAGTCACTCCTTTTTTGATGACTTCATCCAGTTTTTTAACAAACAGCTGGTAAAAATCCATTAATTCGTCTTTGAGGTTTTCCGTATGCCGCAGTTCCTGAGTTACAAACCCGTGAAAGTAATTGTACTTAAATAATTGTGCAACAATATATTTAATGATTTCTTTCATCTGCATTTCAGGCTTACCTTCTTTAATGGTATCTGCAAATTCGGAAAAGTTTTCTCTGGTCTTCAGTACCCTGTACTGATAGAGATAAGACATCATTTTTTCTTTAGATCCGAAATAATAGGAAATCATAGCAACATTGATATTTGCTTTGGAACAGATGTCTCTTACCGATGTGCCTTCGTAGCCTTTTTTTGCAATGAGCTCTTCGGCGATGTCTAAAATGTGTATTTGTTTTTCTGTAAATTTTTTCTTCATGCAATGTACTTTGAGTAAAGTTAAGAAATTTTTAACAGATTTATAAACGTTCGTTTAAGGAATTTAGCACAACTTCTAAATTAATAGTATTTTTGAATATGGATTTTTTTGATTTTCATCACCATAAGAAGAATACTGCCTTTGGAATTTACAACCTGGATATGAATGATATTCCCCCGGGCGTCTCCTATTCCGTCGGAATTCATCCTAAAGCAATTGATATACACCTTATAGAAAAGCAGTTTCAGTGGCTCGAAGAGAGTATTACCGAAAGATGTATTGCCATCGGAGAATGCGGACTGGACTCTTTCGCTGATACGGATCAGAAAATTCAGGAAGATGTTTTTCTAAGACAGATCAGGATTTCCAATGAGGTTAAAAAGCCTTTGATCATTCATTGTGTACGAAAATTTTATGAAGTGATTTCTTTTAAAAAATATGTAGAACAGCCGATGATTATTCATGGTTTTAATAAAAAAGAACGCATCGCGGAAGACCTGCTGAAAAATAATTTTTACCTGAGTTTTGGAAAAGCAGTTTTGTATAATTTATCTTTGCAAAATACTTTGAAAATTGCTCCTTTAGACAAAATATTTTTAGAAACCGACAATGATAATTTTAAGATCGGGGATCTGTATCTTAAAGCTGCAGAAATAAAGGGTATTTCTCCGGAGAATTTACATGAACAAATTTTAGAAAATTTAGAGACAATAAAAAATGGATAAATACTGGTTGGAAAGAACAGAGCTTCTGATCAAGGAGGAAGGTCTGGAAAAGCTGACGAAGGCGAATGTGCTGGTAGTAGGTTTAGGCGGTGTCGGTTCTTTCGCCGCGGAATTTATAGCAAGAGCCGGCGTCGGCAACATGACGATTGTAGATGGTGATACGGTAGATATTACCAACATCAACAGGCAGCTTCCCGCTCTGCATTCAACCGTAGGAAAGCACAAGGTGGAAGTCGTTGCAGAAAGGCTTTTAGACATCAATCCTAGGCTGAATTTAACCAAAATCAACGAATTCCTCAACCCGGAAAGAATGGGCCAGATTCTCGACGAAGGAAAGTTTGACTATATCCTCGACTGCATCGACAGCGTAACGCCCAAACTGACCTTGCTAATTGCTGCGAGAAGAAGAAAAATAAAAGTGGTAAGTTCGATGGGAGCCGGCGGAAAAACCGATCCCAGTAAAGTTATGGTGCGGGATATCAGCAAAACCCACAACTGCTACCTTGCAAAACAGGTACGGAAAAGACTGAAAAAGGAGAAAATCAATAAAGGAATCCGCTGTGTTTTTTCAAATGAAATTCAGAATGAGGAAAGTTTAAAAATGACCGACGGAAGCAATTATAAGAGATCTTTTTACGGAACCATCAGCTATATCCCCGCGATTTTCGGGTTGTATGCAGCTGCAGAAGTAATTAATCATCTGATTAAAAAGGATTAATTTTTACATATCTAAAAAGCAAGACTGTTGCAGTACTGTACTAGTTATCAATAAACAATACAATGCCGGAAATGTCTGAGTTGATCACTCTAATAAAAAATTATCCCTTATATTTACAATCTGTACATGACGAACTTTACCTATCCCAGAGCTGAAAAACTCAAAAAAAACACCGAGATCTCTTTGCTTTTTGAAAAAGGAAAATGGAAGAGTAATGGGAATCTGAGGATTATTATTCTGAAAGACAAGCCTGCCGCTCCTGTTGAAAACACAAAGTTTGCAGTTTCAGTTTCCAAGAAATACTTCAAAAAAGCGGTGCACAGAAACCGTATCAAAAGGCTTCTCAGGGAATGCTACCGTCTGAATAAGAATCTTTTTAAAGAGAGTTTCGGGGAGAAAACAATGGCTATGCTTTTCTGGGTATCCCCTGAATTGCCGGAAAAGTTTCAGGATGTTGAGAAGCAGTTTATTGCACTCTGCCAGTCGATAAAAAAAAGTTCCTGAACGACAATCAAATATAAATTACCAGCATAAATAAAGCGGGGCAGAAATTTCCGCCCCGCTTTATTTTATTTTTTTGTGTAATCTCCCAGAATAATTCCCAAAGGTCCTATCACAGGAAAAAGAATGAGCGCCAGATAAGGCAAAAGTCCAGATTTGTTTTTAAAAAGTTTCGCTACAGCCGTAATATATAATGCTGCGATGATCATAAAAACAGCTATTATCTGAAAGCCGTTTATTGAAAGTAAATTCATAAGTTTATCCTTTGGTTCTGAAGTCTTTTATTTCCTGAATCCTGTTTTCGTAATATTCTTTCTTTTCAGGCGTCTTTTTAATTAAAATCTCAAATGCTTTAATTGCTTTTGTATAAAGCTTTTGTTCAAAGTAAAGAGTGGCCAGGGTTTCTGTCATTAAATGAGAGATATCGTCTCCCTTTTCTTTTACGATGAAACTGCTTTCTTCTTTCAGCTGACTGATCTTCGGATTATTTTCAATAAATGCCTCTATAACCTTTTTCTTAATTTCAGTTTTCTCTTTTGGCGCTTCTTCCGATCTGTCGATCTTCAGCCAGCTTTGCCAGGTGTTGATGAATCCCGGGATATTGCTGTCAAGGCTATCGGATTTTTTATTTTCAGCGGTATTTTCAACAGAAGGTGTCACCTCATTTTTTTGCTTGATATCTTCCTTTGGCTGTTCTGTATTGTTCTCCTGCTGTTTTTCGGGTTTGGGAATCGTCCATCCGGATCCGAAGAATGACACGTTCATTACCGGCACTTCTTTACTTTCCCCAACCTCCGGGACAGACTCTTCTTTCCGTACATTTTCGGATTGGTCTTCAATTGATTCTGTTATTTGTTCTTCTTCAGATTCAGAGATTGCCTCATCAGAAATATTTGGTTCAGGCTTTACTTCTACGGCTTCTTTGTATACGACTTCCGTCGCTGTTTCTGCCGGAATTTGGGGTATTGACGGGCTTGCTTCAGATGATTTACTCAATAGTGAATCAGGAAGATTGGATTCGAATGACATTGGTTTCCAGGCAGCATTCACTTCCGGTGAGTCTTCAGTGACAGTTTCTGAACTATTTTCTGAAATCTCTTCTACCGCTTTTTCTGATGCTTCAGGTTCAACATTCTTTTCAGCGATAGATTCACCAGTTACCTGCTCAGATTTTGGCTCTTCAGGCTTAATCTCAAAACTTTGTGTTGCTGAAAAGCTGATATCGTGTCCTTCATTTTCGGGCTCTTCTTCTTTTTTAGATGTTTCGGAAGCCGCTTTTTCTTTCATCTTTTTCTCAACCTCTTCTATCAGCCTGCGCATTTCATCTTCATGCTTACTGAAATTCGACTGGGAAATTTCCGTCACTTTTTCTTCTGTGTGATTAGGCTGTATTTTTACTTCAGGAAGGAAAGATTCCATGCCGTGAAAGCTTAATTCAGCATCATCATGAAGGGGCTTTTCTTCTTCCGATGATGAAATCCTGTCTTCATTAATAATAGTTTCCGGGGTGAAATCTGCAGTTTCTTCTGTTTTGTTTAAAGAAGAATTGTCATCTTCATCAGTTTCTTCATTTTTGATCTCATAAGTCTCTTCAGTCTCATTTGCAGACACTTCAATCTCAGGAAGGAAAGACTCAGTCTCCTGAAAGCTTAATGCGGAGATATCCAGTATTTCTTCTTTTTCAGATTCTGAAGTTATTTTTTCTTCTTCAATAATGGTTTCCGGCGTAAAATTATCAGTCTCAACAATTTCAGGGTCTTTTTTGTGACTATTGTCTGTATCTTCTTCCTGTACTTCTTCTTTTTTATCCAGCTTTTGGGTGATGATAGATCCTGATTCTAATGTAGCTTCCAAATCGATAACTTCCACATTTTCATCTTCAAGAAAATTTTCTTCCCCTTCGAATAAAATTCTGTTTCGCTCTCCTTTTACGAAAACTTCCTTTACTTCAGGTTTCGGCGCAGGAGGTATACCAAAACTGCTTTCAGCTTCGGGTAGTGTTTCTGCTTCTGCTTCAACACTTTCAGGTTTTTCTTCTACAGATGTTTCCTCTTCTCTTTTTAGAGGAAAAACGGAAGCTTTCGACCGTAATAGAAGCTGGAGCGGATTTTCTGTCGGAATGATTTTCTCTTTTACCATCTCCACAGGAACTTCAGCTTTGGGTTTCTGCTGGATTTTACCGTTAATCAGCTGATAAAGTATTTTTTTATCCGTCGTATATGCCGCTGTTGTAGACAGTACTTTCTGATAATTTTCTTTATCATACAGATGAACTCCATACAGGTATAATGCTCTGATATTTTGAATATAGGGAAAAGAATTAATTTCCTCTTTCAGAAGATGGAGATCTTCTGACTGAATGGTTTTCGGGGTCTTTAATAATTCTAAAACTCTATGATTCATCTTACCAGTTCGCTACAATGTCGTTAAATATTTTATTAATAATCCTGTCGGTTGCAATTTTCACCTGAGAGCTTTCAATATCAGACTGGGATAAATTGCTGTTGAAAACCGCTTCATCAGAATAGGTTCTGTCGAAGCTCAGCTCAGGGTGAATTTTGTTTTCATAATGTACCTTCACCGTAATAGTAAGCTTATTCTGGGATTCCTGAACAGTACCCCCCGTATTTGTAGGGACGGTATTCGAGCTGATGGTTGTGGGGGTAATGGAATAATCCGTAATTTCCCCTTCCACCAGAATATCCGGGTTTTCTTTGGTCCCTTTCAACGTTGTTCTCTGTAAAAACCGGTTTTGAATATCCGTAGAGAACTGTTGTGACAGCGTAGGATTTACCAATGGTGCGTTATTCGGGAATTCATTGATCTGAATGGTTTTCTCATCTTTAAGCGATGAACCCGAGAAAGTGTAACATGAGTTCAGCATTGATAAACACAACAGTAAAAGCCAGAATCTTGACTGCCCGAATTTTATATTTTTAATTTTAAAGTTCATTTTTAATTCCAATTTCCTGAATTTCGTCATTTGTAATCTGCTTCAATGCATCTTCATAGGCAAAATAATGAGATGCATATGCAAAAGGTATTGTAAAAATCAATCCGATAAAGCAGGCAATAATTCCCAACTGAGATAAAAATCCTACAGCCAGTGAATACAAAAAGATTGACAACAGATTTCCTTTAGTCATTACAGAAGATATTTTCCATGCTTCTTTAATGTCTATAATTCTTCCAAGAGAAATTAATGCCGGCATATAAAACCCTTTTAGACAAACAATCAAAATAGCTATATACACGAAAATCATATAAATTATAAAGATTACCGGAAGACCTGCAGAAGGATCTCTGTCTGCCATCATCGGCACCATGAAGAGCATTGGAATATAGATAGCCATTACTCCGGCGAATAAAACCAGCTGTATCAAAAAGTAAGGTGTAAAATCATCGAAATTGAAAATATCTCCTGCGCTTACATTTTTACCCGCTCTTAAATCACGGCAATATTTATAAAAATTCCCTACTGCCAAAAGTCCGCAAAAAGGAATGATCGACATGATCATAGCAAGCAGAAAAGCTCCCAGCAAACTTCCAAAATTTGCTTTATAAAACTCGTATCCGTTGCTGATGTAATCTCCTAATTTGAAATTGACAGGTTTTGCATTAATTCTAATCATGATTATTCTTCTAAATTATATTGTTTTATTTTTCTGTACAGGGTTCTCTGGGAAATTCCCAGTTCATCTGCCGCCTTATTTCTTCTGCCTTTGTGCTTTTCTAATGCTTTAATTATTAAGTCCTTTTCATTATTCTGAAGCGATAATGATTCCGGTTTATGTTCCTCAATTTCTATATCTTCCACATCTTCATAGCTGTCTTCCTGTCCCGATATGATTGTAGGATTCTGAATAACCGGCGTGTCATTATTTTTATTTTCAAAGAACAATAATGAATTCGGGGCAACATTCTGCTGGCTTTCAGGGGTATAAATCCTGTTGATCAGATTTTTTTCATGGCTGCTCAGATCCGAAGTCCCGCGGTTTTTTATCAGTTCCGAAGTTAAGGATTTTAAATCATTAATATCGTTTCTCATATCAAAGAGAATTTTATACATGATTTCCCTTTCACTGCTGAAATCGCTTTGCTTTTGAGTATTAGGCGTATTTACCACCATCGGAAGATGTGATTCCATCGGGATATACTCTGCCAGTTTCTCCGGGGTTACATGTCTGTTTCTTTCTACAACCGTCATTTGCTCAACAAGATTTCGAAGCTGACGCACATTTCCGGGAAACGTATAGTTTTCGATATAATGCACCGCACCAGGCTCCAGTTCCAGTTCCGGCATTCTGTATTTCTCGGCAAAATCGATGGCAAATTTCCTGAACAATAAATGAATGTCTCCTTTTCTTTCTCTCAAAGGCGGCATATCAATTTGCACTGTATTTAAGCGGTAATAGAGATCTTCCCGGAATCTTCCGTCCTGGATGGCCTTCATCATATTAACGTTGGTGGCCGCTACAATTCTCACATTGGTCTTCTGAACCTGTGAAGATCCCACCTTCATGAATTCCCCGCTTTCCAGCACCCGTAACAGGCGAACCTGCGTCTGCAAAGGTAATTCTCCTACTTCATCAAGAAAAATGGTTCCGCCGTCTGCCACCTCGAAATATCCTTTTCTGGTTGCTGTTGCGCCGGTAAATGCCCCTTTTTCGTGTCCGAATAATTCCGAATCAATGGTTCCCTCGGGAATTGCTCCGCAGTTTACGACAATATAAGGCTGGTGTTTTCTTTTGGATTCTGAATGGATGATTTTTGGGATAAATTCTTTCCCGACACCACTTTCTCCGATGACAAGGACCGAGATGTCTGTTGGTGCTACCTGAATGGCTTTTTCCAAAGCGCGGTTTAAAGCCGGAAAGTTCCCGATAATTCCGAAACGGTTTTTTATATTTTGAAGCTCGTTGCTCATATGTAAAGTTTTAGATTATTTTTTTACAGTTTTTGCTGTAAGGTTTAGTTAAATGTTCGATTCTGTCTGAATATTAACCAATTGCACTTAAATAATCTTTATTTCTGACTTTTGAAACTTTAGTTTTAAAATATAAAATTTTAGCAAAAAATACTTGTTTGCTGTTTTTCTCGAAATTTTTAAGGAGCAGTTGATGTTTTTGCTTTTCGGCAATATTTGCTCCGTATTTATTTTTAAAACATGATTTTTGATCCTGATCGGGAAATCTTTTTCCAATAAGGTCAACCGCGTTTTCCCGGTGTCCGATTACGAAATTTCGGATGGATTTTTTATGAGCACAGAATTTTTCTGAGGCTTCATGATCCTGTTCTAAAATATGACTGTATAGCTTATAGAATTGCTGACAGTCGGTATTTTCTACAGAACCATTGCTTACCTGCGCCGAAATATTGGTACAGATGATTACCAACAATACACTTAGGCAATACTTATGAAGCTTTTCCATTGTCTGAGTTTAAAATGTTAATAAAATCCTGTTTTCGATTTCATAGAATTTTTCTGTCAAATGTAATGACAAATCTTTCAGAACAGCTTTTCCATATTCTGCTCTATTTTCTCCATTTTGTTCATCCTCCACAATCATTCTTCCTATTTCGTAATAGGAAAGTACGATAGTTTGATTTACTGCTACAGCAACTTTTTTTCTTGCATTATCGAGTAATGAAGAAATATTTTGTAAAAGCTGTGTATTTTGTAAATCTTTCATTTTGAAAAAATATATCTAAATTTTATTTTATCACTGAATTTCACGCAGCCCGACTTTAGTGACTAGAAAAAGGAAGTCCTTCGACAAGCTCAGGATAGACTCCAAACCTGCCCAAATAATCTACTTCACGGTTTCCCCTAAAAGTGTGCCCTGTGTATTATCAAAAACAAAAACGTCCACAATGTCACCAATTTTCTGTCCTTCCAGTTTATCAAAAACGCAAACAGCATTCTGGGAATTTCTTCCTTTCCATTGGTTTTCATTCTTTTTGGAAGTTCCTTCGATTAAGATCTGATGGGTTCTTCCTACATAAGATTTCATTCTGTTTCTGGACAATTCTCCCTGTAAAGCAATAACTTCAGCCAAACGTCTCTGTTTAACATCAGCCGGAATATTGTCCTCCATTTTCTTGTGAGCAGGCGTTCCAGGCCTTTCTGAATAGGCAAACATATAACCGTAGTCATACTCTACTTCTCTCATTAAGCTTAATGTATCCTGGTGGTCTTCCTCTGTTTCATTGCAGAAACCAACGATCATATCCTGAGAAAAAGCGACTTCCGGAACGATTTCTTTGGCTTTTTTAATTAAATCTAAATATTCTTCGCGGGTATGCTGTCTGTTCATTGCCAAAAGCATATTATTGCTTCCGCTCTGAACTGGTAAATGCACATATTTACAGATATTGTCGTGCTTCGCCATCATTCTAAATACGTCCAGACTCATATCTTGAGGATTTGAGGTTGAAAAACGGATTCTCATCTGAGGAACTGCTTTTGCTACTAAATCCAGCAATTGCGCAAAATTAACAGCAGTTGCTTTCTGCATTTCAGATGCTTTGATAAAATCTTTTTTCGGGCCGCCCCCGTACCAAAGATAGGAGTCTACATTCTGCCCTAAAAGTGTTATTTCTTTATATCCGTTTTCCCACAGGCTTCGGCATTCTTCTAAAATTGAATGCGGATCGCGGCTTCTTTCGCGACCTCTGGTGAACGGAACAACACAAAATGTGCACATATTATCACAACCCCTGGTAATGGTAACATAAGCCGTAACACCGTTCCCTCCGAGACGGACAGGATTGATGTCTGCATACGTTTCTTCTTTGGAAAGAATTACATTAATGGCGTCTCTTCCATCTTCGGTTTCTTTCAAAAGATTCGGTAAATCACGGTATGCATCGGGACCCACTACAAGATCTACCAACTGCTCTTCTTCCAGGAATTTTGTTTTCAGCCTTTCCGCCATGCAGCCCAAAACCCCAACCGTCATATTGGGCTTCTCTTTTTTCAAATTTTTGAATTGGGACAGTCGCATTCTCACCGTTTGCTCTGCTTTTTCACGGATGGAACATGTATTGAGAAGGATAAGATCTGCTTCTTCTACTTTAAGTGTTGTATTATAACCCTGTTCGTTAAGAATGGATGCAACAATCTCGGAGTCGGAGAAATTCATCTGACATCCATAGCTTTCCAGAAACAATTTCTTAGAATTGCCGTCTTTTTCAGCAATCGCAAAAGCTTCTCCCTGTTTTGTTTCGTCTATATATTTTTCCTGCACGATAATCTTATTTAAGGTTTAAAATTTAAGGTTTATAGCTCTACACATACAGATTTGAACTCAAAACATTAAATACTGAACTTATTGAATTTGCAAAGATACAAAATTGTGACAGAATGTCAGGAGACTATCGATATCTGTTATTATAATAATTTTGATTCATCATTTTATTATTTTCGTCGATCTGCCTATTCCAATCGAATTGCTGAGTAACAGGCTGCCGCATTCTTGCTCTGTATGGAATATTGTTAAAAGTAGCAGGATTCCATTTACCTTTTATTCTGGACAGACTGCTGATGATATTCTTTTTATCATTCTCGGAAAAATCACCTTCAATTTTGAAATCTTCCATTTCTCCATTTTCTGTGACAACAAATGTAAGTGAGACTATTTTATCCTCATTTCTTTTTATATATCTTTCAAAAATTGATTTAACCTCGAACCCAAAAGCTTCAATACCCTTTTTAAAGGTCGGATTTTTCATTACATTGTCTTTTGGATCATCTTTGGAATGAAACAAATAAAAGGGCATAACATCAATTTTTGCAATTGCTGCGACGAACTTCCCATTTTCTTTTGCTGGCATCCATCTTTTTAAATATGGAAATAGCTGGCGGCTAAAATCAAACGCACATTTATTTTTTTTGATTTCCAACGTATCAAAGTCTTTAACATAACTGATTGTAGAATTGTCATACACGATAACTTTTACAGAATATTTCTCTCCTTTTTCACAAGGCAACAATTTTTGCGCCTTGACAATCTGAACCATTTCTTTGTTTAACTGGTTAATTCCTCCAACATAAAAATTCTGACCGTAAGGATAACTTTCTAAAACTTCTATTTGGCAATACAAATTTTTTATCAGGAAAAGCAAACTTAACAATAATAACTTCTTAATCATGATCATACACATTATTGGTGAAATTCACCTTCATTACAAATTTAGAATCCACGGGAATCCCGTTTTTTGTTGCCGGTGACCATTTGCCTTTTACTTTTTTAGCAGCATATTTCATATCATCGATAAACATTTCATTGTTTTTGAATTTTGGCAGTACATCAATGTTACTGATTTTGCCTTTCGTGTCAATATTAAATACAAAAGTAACCTGCCCCTGAATCGCATACAGGGCAATATCAATGTAAGCATATACCATATTCATGAATTCTTTCCGAAAGGCTTCATCACCTCCCGGAAATTCCGCTTTCTGATAATTTTCTGAAGTCTGATAAGCTTGAACTGCTGTCTGCTGAGAAAAGCCTTTATGACTTAAAAGCAATAAAGGCAGCATTAAAAAATAGTGTTTCATGGTTAAAAGTTAAGCTACACATCCGTTGCGATGGTAGACAGATTCATTTTGATTTTGATTTGTGATGTTACAGGTTTTCCGTTGCAGGTTGCGGGAATCCAGTTTTTCTTAATTCTCCTTACGATATATTTCATATCATCAAAAAAGACATGACTGTTGGCAACCTTAGGAGTTCCTTCAATATTGGTGACTTTCCCTTTTTGATCTACTGTAATGGTAAATGTAAAATCTCCGTTCAATACATAAAAGTCGGTATTGAGGTAATCATACATATATTTTCTCAGGATTTCTTTATAAGCAGGAATTCCACCTTCAAAAGAAGCCGCCTGGAAATCGGTACAGTTTTTTACGGCAACCTGCAACAAGGGTTCTTTAATGTCTATTTTTAAAATACTCTTGTTATTTTCCGTAATAAAATTATCATCCCTGTCTTCTACATCAAACTGAGCCCATGCAAAGTTCGAGATGAAAAGCGCTGATAAAAACACAATAGCTTTCATAGGATTATTCATAGATTTAATATAACAAAGATAGCATTATCCTGTTTAAAGAAAAAGCTCCATACAAAGTATGAAGCTGATAATTTACAATATATCTTTTATGTGTTTAAAATTGCTTTTCACGGTATCTAGCGCTTCTTCCATTTTTCCGCCGAGCATGAGCTGAGCCATGGATTTCGTCATTCCGAGCACCTGGTCGAATTCAATTTTCGGAGGTAAAGCCAGCGCATTGGGATTGGTGAAAACATTCAGGAGACAAGGCCCGTTGTAATCGAGACATTCTTTAATAGCAGTCTCAACTTCTTCAGGTTTGTGAACGTTTTTCCCGGGATATCCCATTGCATGGGCAATCATCGCAAAATCGGGATTCACCATATCGGTTTCATTATCCGGCATACCTCCTACTTCCATCTCCAGCTTTACCATTCCCAGAGACCTGTTGTTGAATACAATAATTTTAACGGGAAGTTTATATTGAAAGATGGTTGCCATATCTCCCAACAGCATTGAGAGCCCGCCATCACCACACATCGCAATTACCTGTCTTCCCGGATATGCCAGAGAAGCTCCGATTGCCATTGGCATCGCATTGGCCATTGAGCCATGGTTAAAAGAACCCAGCATTTTTCTTTCGCCCGTTCCGGTAATATATCTTGCTCCCCACACGCAGCACATTCCTGTATCTACCGTAAAAATGGTATCTTTTTTGGCTAATTGATCTAAAGTATAGGTAACAAATTCCGGCTGAATCTCGTTTTCGGTTCCGGGATCTTTTACGTAAGTTAATTGGTTCTCTTTAACTTTTTCATAAAACTCCAATTGCTGCTTAAGGAAATCCGTATCTGTTTTTTCCTGTAACAGCGGAAGCAGTGCTTTGATGGTTTCTTTTACATCTCCTGTAAGCCCTAGCTCCAGCTTTGCTCTTCTTCCCAGTCTTTCCGGGCTTTCATCTATCTGAACAATTTTATTTTTAACCGGCATAAATTTCTCATACGGGAAATCGGTACCCAACAGAAGTAAAAGATCGGCTTCGTGCATGGCATGATACGCAGAAGGAAGTCCGAGAAGCCCTGTAAGTCCTACTTCATTCGGATTATTCGGCTGGATGGCCATTTTTCCGCGGAAAGAATATCCTACCGGCGCTTTAAGATATTTTGACAACTCTACCACTTCCGGATTGGCATTTTCTGCACCAATACCGCAATAAATCGTTACTTTTTTACTTGCGTTAATAAGACCTGCTAATTCATTTAATTCTTCGTCGGACGGACGGATTACGGGATTTGTTTTAAAAATCCTGTTAGACGTTGTTGCTTCTTCCGCATCCAGTTCTGAAACATCTCCCGGAAGGCCGATTACAGCCACTCCTTTTTTGGAAATAGCATGCTGAATGGCCGTCTGAACAGTTCTCTGCACCTGCTCCGGCCTTGTAATCATTTGATTGTAATGGCTGCAGTCATCAAAAAGTTTTATGGTGTTGGTTTCCTGGAAATAATCCATTCCCATTTCATTGCTTGGAATTGTGGAGGCAATCACCAGCATCGGAACGTGCGAACGATGGGCTTCATAAACTCCATTGATAAGGTGAACGTGTCCCGGACCACAACTTCCCGCACATACCGCAAACCCGTCCAGTTCTGCTTCAGCGGCGGCAGCATACGCTCCGGCTTCTTCATGCCTTACATGAATCCATTCGATGCTGCTTTTTTTAACAGCAATATTTAAGTGGTTGAGGCTATCTCCTGTAACGGCATAAATTCTTTTAACATTGGCTTCTTCGAGCATTTCTACAATTTGCTCTGCGATGTTTTTGGCCATAATTAATATTTTTTGGTGTTATTATTTGAACGTGAAGTGGAATGGATCAAAAAGCTTAATCCTGTAAAGATTATGCCATTAACAAATGTAAGGATTATAAAATCTGAATAAGAAGTTACAAATAAAAAAAACTCTACATTTCTGTAGAGCTTTTATAAATATTAAATTATTTCAATCTGATTTCTTAAAAGATCTTCAAATTCATCCCTTTTTCTGATGAGATGTGCTTTTCCGTCTAAGAACAGCACCTCGGCAGGCTTTAGCCTTGAATTAAAATTAGAGCTCATTTCAAAACCGTAAGCTCCTGCATTATGGAATGCCAGAATATCACCTTCTCTTACTTCATTCAGTTTTCGGTCCCAGGCAAAAGTATCGGTTTCACAGATATTTCCTACGACAGTATAAATCCGTTCCGCACCTTTTGGATTGGATAAATTTTCGATCACGTGGTAAGAATCATAGAACATCGGGCGGATCAGGTGGTTAAAACCGGAATTTACCCCGACGAAAACCGTTGCTGTAGTCTGCTTAATAACATTGGCCTTCACCAAAAGATAACCGCTCTTTCCTACCAGAAATTTCCCCGGTTCAAACCAAAGCTCAAACTTTTTCCCCGTGGATTTTGAAAATTCGGCAATGACCTTTTCTACTTTTTTACCCAGCGTTTTTACATCCGTTTCTTCTTCGGTATCCTGATATGGAATTTTAAAACCGCTTCCCATATCCAGATATTTCAGGTTCGGGAAATGTTCTGAAAGCTCCAGCATAATATCTAAAGCCTGAAGAAACACATCCGGATCTTTGATCTCGCTTCCGGTGTGCATGTGCAGCCCTTCTACATTCAGGTTGGTAGATTTCATCACTCTTTCGATGTGACGGACCTGGTGAATGGAAATTCCAAATTTACTGTCGATATGTCCTGTTGAAATTTTATAGTTTCCTCCGGCAAAAATATGCGGATTGATTCTTACTAAAATAGGATAGGTATTTCCGTATTTGTTGCCAAACTGCTCAAGAATGGAAATATTATCAATATTAATGTGTACCCCGAAGGTCATTGCTTCTTCAATTTCTGCAAGATCAACACAATTCGGGGTGAATAATATTTTTTCTTTCGTGAAACCAGCCTTTAAACCAAGCTTTACTTCATTAATTGATACACAATCCAAAGAAGCACCCAGGTTCTTGACATACTTAAGGATATTGATATTGGTCAACGCCTTGGCAGCATAGAAGAACTTTGTGTGTTTAAGAAAAGATGATGTAAGTTTTTCGTATTGGTTTTTAATCGATTCAGCATCGTAAACGTACACCGGTGTACCAAATTCGTTGGCAATCTTCAGTAATTCTTTTGGATTCATAATTAATTAAGTAAAACTTATTTGTGTTATTAAGAAAGTACAAAGGTAATAAGAAATTGTTTACCATTTAAAATCAAATACATAGAACATTATTCTTTTGTTTTAATTTTAAAAGAATAAAAAACTTAAAAAACACAATAAAAAAGCATTTTTCACTTTGGTAAAATATACAAATCCTTAAACATATTGCTGAAAGATCAGATAGCAGTACAATGCACACATCTCCGAAACTCCCTCAGTTAACGGAAAGTGTGCATATTTTATCTTTTAAAATTTTGATAAATTACTGATACGTAAAAATCAATTACTTAGGTAACGGCAGTGTTTCAAAATCTCCCCGCAGAAGCGCAAGCTGCAGTTCATTTACCAAATCTCCTGACTGATATTGCAGATCGATTTTTAATTTTGAAATTTTGCTCAGCGTCTGGATTTGTGTAAAAAGCTCGTAAAACCCATAGGAAGTCACCTTTCCGTTTTCAACAATAAGAAAAAGTTTTTCCCCCAGTCTTCTGCCGGAGCCAAGCCAAAGCTCATTGCGTTTTTTAAATTCTATTTTCTTTTTAAAAACCTCAACATCCGCATATTCTTCGAGTTTACTGATAAGCTCAACAGCTTTTGCACCTTGGGTAAAAGACCTGAATTTCAGGATCGGTTTTTCGGCTTTGTTCAGTTTGTTTTTTTCCACAATATATTTTTGGTTGCGGAAGTAAAGTCCGAATGGCAGCATTTCTTTTTTCCTGATTCCCTTTGAGTTAAGGATCAGCTTTGCAATAATATCGGTTCCGGTAAGTTCATAATTGATCTGTTCAACAGCCTGCTGAATTTCTTCCCATCGTTTGGATTTGGAATTAAAAACTTTTTTCGAAAACTTATTAATATCCTGAACGTGATCGGAGAAGATTATTTTTCCTCCTTCATTCTGGAAATAAACAAATCCTTTTTCATTCGGAAGATCCTGGGTAAGCACCTTTATCTTATTGATGTAGGTTTTTGCGTTGGATTCTTCGTGCTGTTTCTGAATAATTTCGTTTTCCGTGTCTTTTGAAATCAAGAGTTTGAAAAGCTCAAGTGTTGCACGGGCATCTCCATCCGCTCGGTGATGGTTCGTAAGAGGAATTCCCAGAGATTTCACCAGCTTCCCAAGCGAGTAGCTTACCTCATCCGGAATAAGTTTTTTGGCTAACGGAATGGTATCTAACGTATTGATTTTAAAATCATAACCCAACCTTTGAAATGACTGGCGGAGCATCCTGTAATCAAAATCGATATTGTGTCCCACCAAAGTAGTATTGGCCGTAATTTCCACAATTCTGCGTGCAATTTCATGGAACTTGGGAGCCGTTTTTACCATTTTGGGGGTAATATTGGTGAGTTTCTGCACGAAAGGCGTGATATCACTTTCAGGATTTACAAGAGAGATGAACTGATCGATAATTTTCTGTCCATCGTACCTGTAAATAGCAATATCTATAATGCATTCTTTTCTGTAACCTGCACCATTGCTTTCTATATCAATAATTGAATACATTTATTTTTTATACAACTTTCTTTTAGATTAATTTAAAACGTACAGACTGTACTATAATCATAACACAACACATGCCATACCACTAGCAATCTTGCCTTAAGACAATCCTGCTAAAATAGGAAAAATTCTATCAATTTTACAAAATCATGGATGAATACTGCATAACAACATCCTGAAACAAAACAATCATCTTCTCCTGCCGCCGACACCTAACATTCCAAAAACCGCTTTCATCCCTTCCCGTACCAAGGTACTGGTAAAGGTACGCCCTGCTTTACTCTGCAGAATCTTTTCAAACATTCCAGGCTCTTCTTTAACCTGTTTTGTCTTTTGTGCTGAAGGAGCTCCTCCTACAGCCTGCTCCATTCTTCTTACCAGCATTTCGTACGCAGAATCGTTATCTACTACTTTTTCATATTTAGCTACCAAAGCAGACCGTCCCGTTAACTCCGAAATTTCAGCATCGTTCAGAACATCCATTCTGGATTCTGGAGAAATTAAATAGGTGTGCACCAATGGCGTAGGAATTCCTCTTTCATCCAGAGCTGTTACAAAAGCTTCTCCAATTCCGAGATTCTGAATTAAAGTGGCAGCATCATAAAATTCCGTCGTGGGATAATTTTCCACCGCTTTTGTTATTTCTTTTTTATCTTTTGCCGTAAAACCTCGCAGGGCATGCTGAATTTTCAGTCCCAGTTGGGAAAGCACAGCTTCGGGAATGTCTCCCGGTATCTGGGTAATAAAATAAATTCCGACCCCTTTAGAACGAATCAGTTTTACCATCGTTTCAATCTGGGAAACTAAGGCTTTTGAAGATTCATCAAAAATCAAATGTGCTTCATCTATAAACAGCACCAGTTTCGGCTTACCGCTGTCGCCCTCTTCAGGGAAGGTCATATAAATTTCTGCAAATAACGAAAGCATAAATGTGGAAAACAGCTGAGGCCTGCTCTGAATATCCGCTACTCTTAAAATATTAACCACCCCTTTTCCATCTCTGGTCTGCAGCAAATCATGTACATCAAAACTCAACTCCCCAAAAAATTGAGATGCACCCTGTTGCTCCAGTGCAACGATCGATCTTAAGATCGCTCCTAAGGAAGAGGAAGCAATAGATCCGTAATCTGCAGCAAGCTCTGCCTTGCCTTGCGGATTTTCAGTGACATATTGAAGAACTTTCTTAAGATCATTCAAATCGATTAAAGGCAAACCTTTATCATCACAATATTTAAAACCAATTGCCATGATACTTTGCTGTGTATCATTCAGCTGTAGGATTTTACTTAGCAGAACCGGCCCGAATTCTGTAACCGTAGCCCGTAATTTTACGCCTCTTTCTCCGGAAATGCTCATCAGTTCTACCGGGAAAGCCTGCGGATTGTACGGAAGCTGTGTTTTGGCATATCGTTCCTGAATGGCAGGATTTTCTTTTCCCGCTGCTGCAATTCCTGAGAAATCTCCTTTAATATCCAATACCAGCGAGGGAATCCCTGCATGCGAAAGCTGTTCTGCAAAGACCTGCAGGGTTTTTGTTTTTCCGGTTCCGGTAGCTCCCGCAATGAGTCCATGACGGTTTATGGTCTTTAATGGAACTGTGACATTTACTTCAGGAACAACCGCTCCGTCCAGCATTGCTTTTCCAAGAATAATACCCTGATCCTTAGAAACATACCTTGCATTTAACGATTCAATAAATTGTATTTTATCTGCCATTTGATTTTTTACATAAATATAATTTTTTTTGAGATATGAATACAATGAGTTTTTATCATGATTAATTTCAGCCCGCAGATATTAACAAATATAACTAACTTAGTACCACAGAATTTCTAAATGATGATAATTCCCGCACAATGAGAACATCCGGACTTTATAGATTTATTCTATCGGTATCGATTTTTTTATTTTGCTCTTTTTAAAAAAATAAACACGATTTTTGCAGATATTAAAAAAAACTTAAAACAGTTACACTACATAATGAAAGTCGAACAAATATATACCGGATGTCTGGCTCAGGGTGCCTATTATATCGTATCCGAAAACGAGGCAGCTATTATTGATCCTTTAAGAGAAGTAAAGCCTTATCTTGATCGTCTGGAAAAAGACAATGTAACGTTAAAATATATTTTTGAAACCCATTTCCATGCAGATTTTGTTTCGGGTCATTTGGATCTGAGTAAAAAAACAGGAGCCCCTATCGTGTACGGACCAACTGCGCAGCCTAAATTTAACGCCATTATTGCCGAAGACAATCAGGTTTTTGAGCTTGGAAAGGTAAAAATAAAAGTTCTTCATACACCGGGCCATACTATGGAAAGTACAACCTATCTTCTTATTGACGAAAACGGAGTGGAAACAGCCATTTTCACCGGTGATACTTTGTTTCTTGGAGATGTAGGCAGACCGGATCTTGCCCAGAAAGCAACTAATCTTACCCAGGAAGATCTTGCGGGAATTTTATACGATAGTCTGCAGACGAAGATTATGCCGCTGGACGACAGCATTACCGTATATCCGGCACATGGAGCGGGTTCTGCCTGTGGAAAAAATATGCAGAAAGAAACGGTGGACATTTTAGGAAATCAGAAAAAAACAAATTACGCGCTGAATCAGCCGGATAAAGAATCTTTTGTAAAAGAAGTTCTTGACGGCCTTACAGCTCCGCCCAAGTATTTCGGGATGAATGTAGCCATGAATAAAGGAGGTTATGAAAGTCTTGACGTAGTAATGGATAAAGGATTGACAGCAATTTCCGCTGAAGATTTCGAAGCTTATGCTGAAGAAACCGGTGCGTTGATTTTAGATACAAGAAGTCCGGCAGAATTCCATAAAGGATTTATTCCTAATTCCATTAACATTGGTTTGAAAGGAGACTTTGCGCCTTGGGTAGGTGCATTAATTGTTGATGTGAAACATCCTTTACTGCTGGTAGTAGATGAAGGCACAGAAGAAGAAGCCATCACCAGATTAAGCAGAGTAGGATTTGATCATGTGGTAGGCTATCTGAAAGGAGGATTCGACGCATGGAAAAGTAATGGAAAAGAAACCGATGAAATAAAAAGAATATCGCCCGAAGAATTTGCAGACCAGTTCAATAAAGCTTCGAAAGTAATTGATGTCCGTAAAATCTCGGAATATTCTGCCGAACATATCGACAATGCTTACAACAGGCCTTTGGACGAGATCAGCGAATGGGTGAATACCATCGATAATGCGGAACATTTTTTCCTGCATTGCGCGGGAGGATATCGAAGTATGATTGCTGCAAGCATCCTCAACTCGCATGGAATCAGAAATTTCACTGAAGTAGAAGGAGGTTTTAACGGAATTAAAAAGACAGGAAAGCTTCCGACTTCAGATTTTGTCTGCCAGTCTAAAACAATGTAATAATGAAGAAAGCCTTTTACGGATTTTTGATTGTTTCAGTATTTATATGTAATTCATGCAAAACAAATTCTTCTGCAGCATCTCCTGATAGCAATATCAAAGAAGTGGTGAACAGCCAGGATGTAGTTCTTGTAGATGTAAGAGTTCCTGAACAGTATGCAGAAGGCACCGCAAAAAATGCCATAAATATTCCTTTAGCTGAACTGTCGCAAAATGCAGAATCACTAAAAGGAAAAAAAGTAGTCGTTTTCTGCAATAAGGGAATTCAGGCAGATCAGGCAGCAGAACTATTAAAGAAACAAGGAGTCGAGGTATACGATGGAACGACGTGGGAGAATGTAAAAGCCATTCAGGACGAAAACATTTCCGGAAAATAATTATCAACATTAATAACCCAAACCAATATAGCTATGTCACAAAAATTCCAGGAAATCATCAATTCGGAAAGACCTGTATTGATTGATTTTTTTGCAACATGGTGCCAACCCTGCAAAGTACAGTCTTCGGTTCTTAATACCGTAAAGGAAAATGTAGGTGAAGGCGCAAGAATCATTAAAGTGGATGTAGACCAGTATCCTGCATTGGCAGCACAGTATGGAGTGCGCGGTGTCCCCACCCTGGCCGTATTTAAAAACGGAGAAATGCTTTGGAAAGAAAGCGGTGTACATGATGTGAATACACTGACGCAGCTTTTAAAACAATATGCTTAATAGTAAGATTAAGGCTAAGGTTGAGGTTAGGATCTTAGCCTCAATCTTATAACTTAATTTCAAAAGAATCCCGGTCATTCAAAAACTGAAAATGATTCCTGAAATCTTTTAAATCTTCCAAATTCAGTTCTGCTGAAATACGATTTCCTTCTTTTTTAGAAATCTCTTTTCCGTCTGCAAAAAAACAATGGGAGCTTTCCTGGTAAAAAAGATTATTCCCATCGGTCCCGATTCTGTTGAGCCCGAAAACAAAAGATAAATTTTCAATAGCCCTTGCTTTCAGCAGATGTTCCCAGGCGCCTACTCTTTTTTCCGGCCAGTTGGCAACATACAGCATCATATCGTAATCGTCATTATTTCTCGCAAAAACCGGAAAACGCAGATCATAGCATACCTGCAGTAAAATCCTGAAGCCTTTATAATTAACAATAACACGTTTCTTTCCGGGTGTATAGACTTTATCTTCACCTGAAAAGGAAAACAGATGGCGTTTATCATAAAAAACAACGCTTTCATCCGGATGAACAAAATACATTCTGTTATAAAACTTCCTACCCTCTTCTACAGGAGCGCTTCCGCAGAACGCCGCATTTTTCTCCTTTGCCATTTTCTTAAAAAAATCCAAAGATTCTTGATTTCTGTCAGCTACTTCCGAAGCGTCCATACAAAATCCTGTAGAAAACATTTCCGGTAAAAGGAAGAGATCGGCTTCCTGATTCTGCAGCTCTTCTTCGATCTGTTGAAAATTTTGTGCTTTATTTTTCCAGACAATATCTAAATTCAGTCCTGTGATTTTCATAAACTATGTTAAAAAACTTCATTAAAAATACGATTTTCAGATGATTTCGGTTCTATCTTTGTTGCAGATATTTTTTAAATAATAACATAAAAAGATACGATATGAAGAAATTGGTTTTTATGCTGATGTTAATTGTTGCAGGAACTACAGTAAACGCGCAGGCATGGACAGGAAAAGGAGATCAGAAAATCAATGCAGGATTGAGCGTTTGGGGATACGGAACCGGAATTACAGGAACATATGATTACGGTCTCAACGGACTGATTTCTGTGGGAGCAGGACTGAACGGTTATTTCAGCAATTACAAGGATAATGATAATGACAACAGCGTTTTTATTTTCGGAAGGCTGAACTTTCACTTAAAGGATGCCTTGCAGCTTCCTGAGAAACTAGATATTTATCCGGGGATTGATGTAGGTGTTGTGGGAAGTGATTTCGGACTGGGTGCGCATATCGGAGCCCGGTATTTCTTTACAGAAAGAATCGGGGTTTTTGCAGAAGTCGGAAACAATGGCAGTCTCGGCGTTTCCATTAATTTGTAATAATCACCTTATTATATGACAAAGCTTCTCGTTTCGGGAGGCTTTTTATTTGGCATAGTTTTGAGAATTGTTACCTTTGCAAATTAACATACAAAAGCATTAATGGAAATAGCAATCAAACTGTTTCAATTTATATTGAGCATTTCTATCTTAGTAGTCCTTCATGAGCTTGGACACTTTTTACCGGCAAAGTGGTTCAAAACCAGAGCAGAGAAATTCTTCCTGTTTTTTGACCCTTGGTTTTCAATTTTTTCAATGAAAAAAATCAATGGAAAATGGCAGTATAAATTTCTTTCCAAAAATCTTCCGGATACTGAAGTTATCGAGGTAAACGGTGAAAAGAAAGAAGTTCCTATCGATATATCAAAACTTCCCGATAACGACTGGAGAAAACATCCCGAAAAAACAAAGTACGGTATCGGCTGGCTTCCTTTCGGAGGTTATGTAAAAATTGCCGGAATGGTAGATGAAAGCATGGACACCGAACAGCTGAAGCAGCCGGCGCAGCCCTGGGAATTCAGGTCTAAGCCGGCATGGCAAAGACTGATCATCATGCTGGGCGGGGTTACCGTGAATTTTTTCCTTGCATGGGTGATTTTTTCTGCCTTAATGGGTAATGGCGGGGAAGATATTTTTGATGCCAATAAAATCACTACCCCTCTTCATTATACGGAAGCGGCCAAAAAAATGGGATTCCAGGATGGTGACAAGATCATTAGCGTAGACGGAAAAACCCAAAAAGATTTTAAAAAATTAGCACTGGATGTTTTATTAAGCGATGAAATTACTGTTCTGAGAAATGGAAAGGAGGTAACCTTCCCAACGAATGACGACGGAAAGGCTCTTGCTTTCAACGATCCCGAACCGAGATCTTTCCTTACTCCGAGAATGGCTCCCATAGTAGACACTATTGTTACAAAATCAACAATGGACGCCGGTTTAAAGGTTGGGGACAAGATTCTTGCCGTAAACGGAAAACCGATTGCTTATTATGATGAAGTAAAGCCTCTGGTGACTCCCAACGCAGGAAAAGTAACGGATTTCCAGGTATTAAGAAACAACCAGGTAACTGATCTTAAAATACCTGTTTCAAAAGAGGGAACGATCGGCATTCTGGCATTTAAAGAGACAAAAAAATATTATGTTCACAATGATTATGACTTCATTGGGTCCATTAAGAGAGGTTTCACACTGACAATTGAGAGCCTGACATACCAGATCAAGCAGTTCAAACTGGTTTTCAACAAGAAAGTGAAGGGATATAAGAAAGTAGGGGGACCTCTTGCAATTATCAAAAATATGCCTGTAGATCAAAGTAAAGACGGAAGCGTATCTATTGACTGGAGGGCTTTCTGGGGTTTTACGGCAATGTTCTCGGTTTGGTTAGCCTTCCTGAATTTAATTCCGATTCCGGGATTGGATGGCGGCCACGTTTTATTCACTTTATATGAAATGATTGTAGGAAAACCTGTTCCCCAAAAAGTATTGGAAAACGCTCAAATGGTGGGAGTTATCTTCTTATTGGGATTAATGGTTCTGATATTCGGAAGCGATATATTCAAGGCATTAACCGGAAGCTTATAAATTTTTAAAAAAATATTTGCAGGGTATAAATATTCGTCCTATATTTGCACCACTTAAAACAAAGGACATTCCTCCTTAGCTCAGTTGGTTAGAGCATCTGACTGTTAATCAGAGGGTCGCTGGTTCGAGCCCAGCAGGAGGAGCAGAAAGACTTACAGAAATGTAAGTCTTTTTTTATTTTAACTGTTCTGAAATAATATTTTACGGTAAGATAAATTTAATCTCCTGAAAAATAATTATATAGCTTGCATCGCCCGCTGTTACAGGAAAATTCTCATTATTTTTAAACCAAAAATTTGTTTGATATTAATATTCCTTTTATATTTGCACCACTAAAACAATAGGAAATTCCTCCTTAGCTCAGTTGGTTAGAGCATCTGACTGTTAATCAGAGGGTCGCTGGTTCGAGCCCAGCAGGAGGAGCTAAAAGACTTACAGAAATGTAGGTCTTTTTTATTTTTACTCAACACCAGTTACTTTAATAAAAATAATAATCACACTACTACATCACAACCGTGTTATTTCCTTACATTTGCAGTTTTGTATTTAAATACATAAAATTTTAAATATTATTGAACCATTACAATAAATCTGCATACTTTTTGTTTATGCAATAGCTTGAAGAAACAACAAATGTTAATTATTAAACCGCGATATTACCCCCTTTTTATTTTTATCCTTCTTACCCATTTTGTACATGCCCAAAATGCAGCCAGCGGAAAAATCACAGACGCTAAAACCAATAAAGAAATTAGCGGCGTAGACGTTTTCATTAACGAAAGCAATAAGCCGATATTGACAACAACTACCGGTAATTTTATGGTGCAGTCGGACAGTATTATTTATAAGCTTAAATTTTTAAGAAAAAATTACGCTTTAGAAAGCGTAGATGTTACGCCCGATAATGCCAACAATATCTTTGTAAAACTTTCCCAGGAAAAAGAAAGCAATATTCAGGAAGTAGTAATCCATAACGAAAGACCGAAGTATAAAAACAAAAAGGAAAACCCGGCGTATGCCATCATGCAGAAAGTCTGGGCCAGAAAAAGAAACAACGGACTGGATAAATTCGACACATACACCTATAAAGAATACGAGAAGATTCAGTTTGATGCCAATAACCTCGACAGTGCCTTCATGAAAAAGAAGATCTTCAATAAGCTTGAATTTATCTTCGATTATAAAGACTCTACCGCGAGCGGAAAAATAGGACTTCCCGTATTTCTGAACGAGGCAGTTTACGAAAATTATGGTGAGAACAGGCCTTCCAAAAGAACAAAAAAACTTTTGGTAGCACAGAAAACATCCGGGTTTCAGGATAACCAGATCGTGACGCTTACGGCCAAAAACCTTTACAGGGATATCAATATCTACGACAATACCTTAAATTATTTTGATATTGGCTTTCCGAGTCCTGTGGGAGAAACAGGCTTCAGCACGTACGATTACAATCTTGTTGACACCATTTCCATCCGCGGAGAAAATGCTTTCAAAATCAGGTACCTTCCGAAAAGAGAAGATGTACTGGCTTTTCAGGGATATCTGTATATCGACACCGACAGTTATGCCGTGTTGGGAGCTACGTTAAAATCTACCCAGAAGATCAATGTTAATTTCATCAACGGAATTTCTACCGAACTGGAGTATGATAATCCTGATGAAAATACCTTCTTACCCAGAAAATTTGTTACGGAAATTGAAATGACCCCGTTTTCCAAAAAGAAAACCGCAAAAAGTATTGTCGCCAAACGATCCGTTGATTATTCCGAATATGAATTTAATAAGCCTCTGGAAGATCAGATTTTTAAACGAAAAGAAGAAGAATATTCCGACAGTTTCACCGACAAGGATGATGCGTACTGGCTTAAAGCCAGACCTGATTCTTTATCGAAATCTGAACAGGGTATTTACGACATGCTTGACAAACTTCAGCAGACTCCGAAATTCAACAGGATCGTAAAACTTTACGAAACGCTGGGCTCCGGTTATTATAATGTGAAAAAATTAGGTATTGATATTGGTCCGATTTTCTCCGTTTACGGTAAAAACGAAGTGGAAGGAGACAGGATAAGACTGGGTGCAAGAACCTATTTTACGAGAAACGATCCGTGGAGGGTACAGTTTTATACGGCTTACGGCTTCAAAGACCAACAGGTAAAATACGGTGCGGAAGCGAGATTTATGTTTAACAGGGTCAACCGCTTTACAATAGGAGCAGGAACCCGGAGAGACATTCTCCAGCTGGGAGTACAGCTTACCAACGACGACGGAATCATGGCCAGGACATTTGCTTCCTCAACCATTTTTGCCAGAGGAGAAAATGCTTCTTTAAGCTCCCTGAACCAAACAAATGTTTTTACCTCAATTGAACCCTGGAAGAACTTTCAGATCCGTCTTGACGGAACGATGCAGAGCATTAAATCTGCCAATCCTGATGGCTTTAGCCTGATGTACTATAAAGATGGTGCTTTAAGGAAAACAACCAACGATTCGCACTTTACGCTTAGCCTGATCGCAAGACCGGGAGCGAAATTTTCCCAGACTGGGATCGACCGTTATGAGCATGGAACTCTGGCTCCGACAATTGTATTAAAATACACGAAAGGGGTAGAAGGATTATTCGGATCTGATTTTAATTATAATAAACTCCAGTTCCTTTTCTACAAGCCATTTTTAATCGGGAGCTGGGGAAAACTGCAGGTAAATTTTGAAGCCGGAAAAAATTTCAACACTGTTCCTTTGGCGTTACAGAATGTCATTCCGGGAAACCAGTCGTACAGTCTTGCGCAGAACACTTTTGCCCAGCTTAATTATTATGAATTTGTAGCAGACACCTATACAACCCTTCATCTTGAGCATCATTTTAACGGTAAGATTCTTTCTTTTATTCCATTAATTAAGAAATTGAAATTAAGAGAGGTTGCTTTTATCAGAGGAGCTTACGGAACATTGAGTGATGCTTCTAAAGCCATCAATGTAGAAGGATTTAAATACTCTGCTCCAAGCGAGCATATTTACTATGAATATGGTTTCGGAATTGAAAATATAGGTTTTGGAAACCTGAGAATTTTCAGAGTAGACTTTAACTGGCGCGGGAATTACCTTGACCGGCCTGATATTTCAACCTTTGGTATAAAAGCCGGATTCCAGGTAAACTTCTAGAAAAAATAAAATCTCCTTTTATGAAGGAGATTTTTTTGTGGGTTAAGACTCTGAAGGATAATTCTTACAGCCGTTGCAATGCGCTACAATATAGACAATATTGCATGGCGGTCTTTCTCCTTCAGGAATGCTGCAATAGATATCGCATGGCAAACATTCTTTTACGGGAGCGATACCTCCTGTTACTTCTTTAAGATCCTGTCTTGTAATTTTCTTTAAATTTTTCATATCAGTTAAATTTTGTTTGATTTGGTGTTAAATATAAGAAATATATTCATTTTCAATTATGATTTAATAAAATAAAAAAGCCTCAGCGGTTGCTGAGGCTTTTTTATGTATAAAAACGCGTATTATTATGCGTTTGTTTCTACAGATACGTAAGATCTGTTATTTGCTTTCTTTCTGAAAACTACTTTACCATCTACTAAAGCGAACAAAGTGTGGTCTTTACCGATTCCCACGTTTGCACCTGGGTGGTGTTGCGTACCTCTTTGTCTAACAATAATATTACCGGCAATAGCCTCCTGACCACCAAAAATCTTTACTCCTAATCTTTTGGAGTGAGATTCTCTACCGTTTTTGGAACTACCAACTCCTTTCTTATGTGCCATTTTATTTTAAGGTTTTTTGGTTTAACAATTATTCTGCACTTTCAGCAGCTTCAGCGTCTGCCTTTTTTGTTGTTTTCTTAGCAGGTTTTTCTGCTTTTTTAGCTCCTTCAAATCCTGTAATACCAGTAATCTGAATTTGAGTTAATGATTGTCTGTGACCGTTTTTCACTTTGTAACCTTTTCTTCTTTTCTTTTTGAAAACGATTACTTTATCAGCTTTTACGTGGTCAAGGATCTCTGCCTCTACAGTGATTCCGCTTACAGCTGGGGCGCCTACAGTGATTGCTCCGTTTACAGTAAGAAGTACTTTATCGAAAGATACTTTACCTCCTTTGTCTCCTGCTAAACGGTTTACAAACAACTTCTGGTCTTGCTCAACTTTGTATTGAAGCCCTGCTATTTCTACAATTGCAAACATTGTTTATAAAATTTTTAGTTATTTCGAGGTGCAAATATAAGGATTATTTTCTAATCTCCTCAAATTCAACCCAATCTTTTTTAATTAAAATTTTAACTATGTTTTGAATAATTTATCACAATAAAGTGATAATATTTTCCGTTAAATAATATAACTTCGCTAAACCAAAATATTTTATATGAAAAGAAACTTTAATTTCCGCATTATTGCGGGAGCAATTGCTGCACTATCTCTGTCAGCATGTAACGACGACTCACTGGAAACTCCTGTACAGCCAGAACAACAACAGGCCGAAAGCCAGAAAATCGACCAGCCCAACGCTCTTGAAAAAGTATGTTATTATGTAGATCAAAACTGGAGCTCCTCTTCCGTATTGCTTACCAGCTTACAAAATTCTACAGATACCAACTTTATGAATGGTCAAATGACAAAAATTGCGAGCCTTTGGGGAAGAAGCAACCCCACACTCCGTTTTGTGAACGATCCTTCCAATTACAACTCTACGTATAATGCCATATCCTACTCTACCGGAAAAATATATTATGGTTATGCGATATATTATGACGCCAAATCGAAAGGCGGAGATATTGTGAATGCCATGATTTTAGCCCATGAATACGGTCATCAGCTGCAATACATCTTTGGACTTCCATCTGTAAATGAATCTACAGCAAGGCCTAATGAACTTGAAGCAGACGGATTTGCTGGATATTATTTAAGAAGACCGAACGGTTACAACCAGACCAGTTTTACACAAATCGCAGCGGCATATGAATTTGCACAAAGCATCGGAGATTACCAGACAAACAGTCCCGGACACCACGGAACACCGCCGCAGAGAAGATCTGCCGTGCGTTTAGGGTTCCTTTTAGGACAATATGATCTCTCAGCTGCTGATTTCGATTATAATTTCTTTTATTATTATCAGGGAGTTTTGAACGGAACATACAAAACCGCTAAAAACTCCCGTTTTCCTGAACTCGATGCTTTTATGAGCCAATATCTTGATGAACTGAAGAAAATTCAGACGGGAGAAATCTCTGCTGATCAATTCAGAAATTTAAAATAACATTCATTTTCGATATATCTTTTTTAGAGGCGGGCCAATATTCCCGCCTCTTTTCTTTTTGAAAATATTCATAAAGTTTATTTACTTTTGAGCATTATATATACCTTATGAAAAGAGATCTCTACATTGATTTTGCAAAAGGACTGGCAACATTATCCATTATTTTCATTCATACGGCTTTCTGGTCCGGGCAGTTCTATATTCCGGCAGAAGTAAGAGTATTTTCTCTGGTGTTTGATGTAGCCTTATTTTATGCGCTAAGCGGGATCACTTCAGGTTCAAATATTGAAAAAACTTTTTACCGTTTGCTGAAACTTCAGATCACCTATATGATCTTTGTAACTTTCCTGTTTTTCCTTGATTATTTCTTCAAAATTTTCGGACTGAATTTTTTCTCCCTGGAATGGCTTCAGAATTTCTATTCCACCTTCGGATCAAAATATACAATTAACAGTATTTCAACCGCTCCACAATGGGAAAATCTGGGCAACTGGTACCTGCATCAATACACCAATGCTGACACATTTCCGGTCGTAATGGGAAGTTTCTGGTACTTAAAAGTTTATTTTATTCTCACCGTTTTCGGAGTGCTTATCTTACGGTTTTTCCCTAAACATATCAATTGGTTTATCGCATTATGCATTGCTTTAACGCTATTATTTAATATTTTCCCGGAAATATATCCTGAAGGGCAGGTGGGATATGTCGCCTTTTACCTGGCCGTTTTTCTGATCGGCAACAGAATGAAGGGCAAAAATATACCTGACAAAATGATTCCTGTACTGTATGCCTGTGTTGCTGCAGCTTTAATCTGGATGTTTTGGCATTACGGCAATGAAATTTTTTACAAAATCAACAGAAATAAATTTCCGCCGAAAATTCCATATATCATCTGGGCATTATTTTCTCTCGTAACGCTTTTTGTTTTTTATAACCGTTTAAAAATTTCTAAAGAAAGTTTCGTCACCTATATCGGAAAGAATGCCATATTTTTCTATTTTGCCCAGGGTATAAGCTCTTCTCTTGTGTATTTTTTGGTAGTTCCTTTAAAAGAAGATATGCCCTGGTGGATTTTAATGATTCTTATTTATATCATTAACATAATCCTGGCGTTTGGAATTTCAGCCATACTAAAGAAAGTAGACAATTTCGGATGGAATATCCTTGAAATAGTAAGAAAAAAAACTGCTATTGAATAGCAGTTTTTTATTGTTTTTTTTAATCTCTTCTTCCGCTTCGCGCAATTAATGCGATGATAATGATAAGAAGAATTGCACCCCCGATAATGTACATTGGGTTGGCATACCATTCTGTAGTGGTAGTGGTATTATTTTCTGTAGTAACGACTCCTCCGGCATTATCCTGTGCAAATGAATAAAAAGACATAAATACTGAAAATGCAAATGCAAGCAAAGCACTCATCTTACTTTTAATAGCTGTAATTGTTTCCATAATGTTTATATTTTTAATTGGTTTTAAAACAATAACAAAAAAAGTACCATCAGGTTTAGATATTTTATAAAAAAGATGAATTTGAATGAAAATCTTCAACAAAAATAAACTTCTGTCATATCACAAAATATTTTAATTTTACACAAAATTTTAAACTATGTTTAAGTTGAAACTTCCCACTGATCCAAGGTGGGCAAATATAGCAGAGGGAAACATTGAAGAAATTTTGACGGATCATGCATGGTGTGAGCAAAAAGCTGCTACAAATGCGATCGGGCTTATTACAATGCTTCCTGAATACCCCGAGATTGTTACAGAACTTCTTGCTATTGCACAGGAAGAACTGGAGCATTTTAACCAGGTTCATGAAATCATTAAAAAAAGAGGCTACACTTTCGGACGTACCAGAAAAGATGATTATGTAAACGAGCTCGTACAATTTATCCAGAAAGGAGGCAACAGAGATGATCTTATTGTTGATAAAATGCTTTTTGCAGCCATGATCGAAGCCAGAAGCTGCGAACGCTTTAAGGTACTTACCGAGAACATCAAAGATGAAGAGCTTAAAACTTTTTACCGCGACCTGATGGTTTCGGAAGCCAATCATTATACAACATTCATAGGATTTGCAAGACAGCTGGGAGATCCTGAAAAAGTAAATAAACGCTGGGAAGAATGGCTTGAATATGAAGCCAAAATAATTCAGTCGTACGGAAAAGGTGAAACCATTCACGGATAATAATATTTTAAGGTGAAAAAGCTGACGTTTGAAAATATTGCCAATTGGTTCCTGAAAAATTTCTTTCAGGGGTTGGTTATTATTGGCCCTATCGGACTGACCATGTTTGTCATCTGGTATGTCGTGACCTCCATTGACAATATTATTCCTTCGGTCGCTAAAGAGATTCCCGGGTTGGTTTTTATCTCAACTATTTTATTTACGGCAATGTTAGGATATCTGGGCAATAAATTTGTTGTCGGCAGATTCTTTTTCGACGCTATGGACCGCCTGCTTGAAAAAACGCCGGGCGTAAAACATATTTATACCCCAACCAAAGACGTTATGTCTTCCTTTGTCGGAGATAAGAAAAAGTTCAACGATCCGGTCTGGGTAAAAACCAACGAAAATCCCGAAATATGGAGAATCGGTTTTCTCACCCAGAAAGAAATGGCAGACGTTGAAAAACACAATTATGTTGCGGTATACCTGCCACATTCTTACGCTATTTCAGGATGGGTAATTGTTACGGAAGAAAAAAACATCAAACCGGTAGTGGGCATGACGGCAGCTTCTGCAATGAAATTTGCGGTAAGTGGCGGTGTAGCAGGCTTTCACTCAGATGATAATATTTTTAAAGCTCCGGAGTAATACGGCTTAAAAAACATATCCTTTGATGAATTTGAAATTATTCAAATAAAAATTCTTTACAAAACAATCTAATAAATACTATAATGAACTTACCGTACGCGGAACCATTCCGCATTAAAATGATTGAGGAAATCCGTCAGTCAACCAGACAAGAAAGAGAACAATGGCTTAAAGAAGCAAACTATAATTTATTCAACCTAAAATCTTCACAGGTTTTCATCGATCTTCTTACCGACTCCGGAACCGGAGCAATGTCCGACAGACAATGGGGTGCTTTGATGATGGGTGATGAAAGCTATGCCGGTTCGCGTTCTTTTGAGCAGCTTCACCAGACCGTTCAGAGCATTACAGGTTTCAAATATCTTTTACCAACCCACCAGGGAAGAGCTGCAGAAAATGTACTTTTCTCCGTTTTGGTAAAAGAAGGAGATGTAGTGCCTGGAAATTCTCACTTTGACACCACAAAAGGGCATATTGAATTCAGAAAGGCACACGCTATTGACTGTACTATAGATGAGGCTTTTGACATCAATGACCTTCATCCTTTCAAAGGAAATATCAATATTGAAAAACTTGAAGAAGTTTATAAAACACATCCGAAGGAAAACATTCCTTTCTGCTTAATTACAATTACCTGCAACTCATCCGGAGGACAGCCTGTATCTCTGGAAAATATGAAAGCCGTAAAAGAACTTTCCGACAAATATGGCGTTCCTGTATATTTTGACTCGGCGAGATTCGCAGAAAATGTATATTTTATCAAAAAAAGAGAAGCCGGGCAGGAAAACAGAAGCATCAAAGAAATCTGCAAAGAGATTTTCTCTTACGGTGACGGGATGACCATGAGTTCTAAAAAAGACGGACTGGTAAACATCGGAGGTTTTATCGCTTTAAATAATGAAGAAGTTTTCAGAAAAGCTTCCAATTTCACCATTATTTATGAAGGTTTCATTACTTATGGAGGAATGGCGGGAAGAGATATGGCCGCTTTAGCGGTTGGTCTTGATGAAGCTACAGAATTTGCTTATCTGGAAAGCAGAATTTCCCAGGTGGAATATCTTGGAAATAAATTAATAGAATATGGAATTCCGGTTCAGAAACCTATCGGTGGACATGCTGTATTCATTGATTCCCTTAATTTCCTTCCAAAAGTTGACCGTTCAGAATATCCTGCACAAACGTTAGGACTTGAAATTTATAAAGAAGCCGGTATCCGAACCGTAGAAATCGGGACATTATTGGCTGACAGAGATCCTGAAACAAGACAAAACCGTTATCCGAAGCTGGAATTAGTGCGTCTTGCCATACCAAGAAGAACGTATACCAACAACCATATGGATTATATTGCCGCTGCTATCAGAAACGTTTATGAAAGACGTGATGAGATTGCCAAAGGCTATAAAATAACCTGGGAACCTGATCTGTTGAGACATTTTACGGTTCAGCTTGAAGAAGCTTAAATAAAAAAAGGATTCAAATTAGTTTGAATCCTTTTTATTTTTAATACGTTTAATTAATGTTTTACGCATAATGCATTTATTATATTCAAATTTTAAACTTTTAGTAAAAATTACATTTAATTACAATTCAATACATAACAAATATTGATTTTAATTATTACTTTGAAAAAAAATTAATATTTTTGATTTGAATCTAAAAAGCTGATGACATGAAAATTAAATATCTGAGTGCCGTATTTTTAGGCACTGCTTCTGTAATGTATTCACAGCAGGCAAATGATACTGTTTCGAAGTACACCAAGATCGAGGAAGTTGCTATTACAGGCAGCCGGAATAAGAAAAGAACGGTTGTTGATACCCCAGTCCCGATCGATGTTATAGACATAAAGCAGGTGAGTCAGTCTACGGGTCAGGTAGAAGTAAACCAGCTTTTGCAGTTTGCCGCTCCTTCATTTAATTCCAACAAACAATCGGGCTCGGATGGTGCAGACGCAGTAGATCCCGCAACATTACGCGGACTGGGACCCGATCAAACTTTGCTTTTACTCAATGGAAAAAGATACCACCAGTCTTCCCTCATCAATCTCTTCGGAACGAAAGGACGAGGAAATACCGGATCTGATATGAATACAATTCCCATTGGAGCAATAAAAAGAGTGGAAGTTCTTCGGGACGGAGCTTCAGCACAATACGGTTCTGACGCTATTGCAGGAGTCATCAATGTGATTTTAAATGACCGCGATCACGGTTTTGAGGGAAATGCTTTCTATGGTGTCAATCTTTTCAAAAGCCCGGGAGATCACGATGTTGTTTCTGACCGGAAAATTGACGGAAATACGTTTGATTTTTACGGAAATTACGGTACGAAAATAGGATCAAAAGGAGGTTTCGGTAATTTTACCGCAGAGTTTGTCAATAAAGAATTTGCTATCCGCAACGCTAATCCGGAAAAATATGATGCTCCGAGACAACGATTTGGGGATGCCAAATCTCAAAATTTTTATTTTTTCGGAAATATTGAGATCCCTTTGACGGACAACCTGAAATTTTATTCAAGACAGGGGTTTTCCCAAAGAAATACAGATGCTTATGCCTGGACGCGAAGTGCTGATGCAGACGGAAATATTCCGGAAGTTTATCCTAACGGCTTCAATCCTGTTCAAGACACCAATATTACGGATTTTACCTTTGACAATGGTTTGAAGTTTAAAGTCGCAGACTGGGATGTAGACTTTTATAACGCTTTCGGGAGCAATAGATTTACTTATCAGATAGACAACACCATTAATGCCACATTGGGTGTAAAATCTCCGAGAAGTTTTGACGCGGGAGGTCATTCCTTATTACAAAATACTACTGGGTTTAATGCTGCGAAACAATTCGATTTGCTGGAAGGCCTCAATATTGCTTTCGGATCAGAATTCAGGTATGAAAAATTTAACATTATTAAAGGAGAAGAAGCATCGTACGCAATGTATGATCTTAATGGAAATATTGTAACAGCAGGAACGAATCCTGGTTTACTCGTAACTAATCCTTTAAGCGGTAATGTAAGACCGGGAGGCTCACAGGGATTTCCGGGATATTCGCAGGAAATCGGTAAAAACAGAAATAATTTTGCAGCCTACATCGATACCGAACTGGACATCACAAAAAACTGGATGATCAGCGTAGCGGGAAGATTTGAAAATTATAACGACTTTGGAAGTACCCTTAACGGAAAGTTTGCCACCCGATACAAAATAACACCTCAGCTCGCTTTCCGTGGTTCTTTTTCTACAGGCTTCAGAGCGCCTTCTTTAGCACAGAAATACTACAGTCTGCAGTTTACTAATTTTCAGGGAGGCAATCTTGTAACGATTCAGCTGGCTTCCAATGACAGTGATCTGGCAAACAGGGTGGGTATTTCGCAGCTGAAACAGGAGACTTCGGTAAACGGAAGTGCCGGATTTACCTTTAATACAGGAAAATTCACTGCAACTGTAGACGGTTATTATATTAAGGTAAAAGACAGGATTGTGCTTACAGGAAATTTCGACAGAAGTGATCTTCCGGCAGATGTACAGGCTGACTATCCATACATTGACCAGGCACAATTCTTTTCTAACGCGATTGATACCAAAACAAAAGGAGTGGATGTCATTATAAGTTATCTTCAGAATATCGGAAAGGGAAAGCTTACAGCAACTCTTGCAGGAAATTATAATAAAATGGAAATTACCAAAGTCAACACTTCAGACCGGCTTGCAGGAAAAGAAGAAATTTATCTGAGTCCAAGGGAAAGAGCATTTATTCTGGCATCTGCCCCGGAAACCAAAATCAATTTAAGTCTGAATTATAAGATCCAAAAATTTAATGCCAATCTGCAGTTGGTACGGTTCGATAAAGTGAGCCTGATCGGGTATAATGGTGCAGATGATTACCAGATCTACAATCCAAAAGTAACGGCAGATCTTTCATTTGCTTATGATTTCTCGAAAAGCATTACCCTTACGATAGGAAGTAAAAATGTATTTAACAGATATCCTACACTTCAAAAAACATCCGTTTCAGAAGGCAATACAGAATCCGGAGGTATTTTTGATCCCGTACAGATGGGCTTCTCAGGAAGACAGATTTTTGCCCGTTTTAATTTCAGGTTTTAACCTTTGAATAAATCAGCGGCTCAATCTTCGATTGAGCCGCTGATTTATTATTAAATTATTTCTTAGAAATCTTATAGAGTTTTCCGCTGTCCGTAATTGCATACAAATTACCGTCACTTCCGTTCAGCACATCCCGGAAGCGCTCTTTTTCATCTGACAACAGCCTTTCTTCGCCGACTACTTTATTATCTTTCATCACAATCCTGTTGATATGTTCTCCGCTGAGACATCCGATCATCAGGTTTCCTTTCCACTCATCAATATTTCCTGTGTAAAAAGTAACGCCGCTTGGTGAGATTACCGGATCCCAATAATAGACAGGCTGCTCGGTTCCTGCTTTTTGGGTCGTTCCGTTATTTATTTTTTCTCCGGAATATTCAATTCCGTAGGTAACATCGCCCCATCCGTAATTTTTCCCGGCTTTAATTAAATTAATTTCATCTCCGCCTCTCGGTCCCATTTCAACATCCCAGAGATTCCCATTGGGATCAATGGCCATTCCCTGAGGATTTCGGATTCCATATGCATAAATTTCGGGTTTAAATCCTGCTTTACCGATAAATGGATTTCCGGGAGCAGGCTTTCCTTCTTTTGTGATTTTTAATATTTTACCTAAATAATTATTTGTTCGCTGTGCGTACACTCTTGTCTGCTTATCCGACCGTTCTCCCGTGCTCACAAATAAATTTCCGTCTTTATCGAAAGCCAGTCTGCTTCCGTAATGCTTATCTCCATCATATGTAGGAGTTGCCCGAAATATCACCTGAACATCAGAAATATTTTTGAGATCAGCAGAAAGCTTTCCTTTGCCAACGGCAGTATGATTTCCTTTGTCATAAGGTTCTGAAAAGCTGAAGTAAATGATATTATTGTTGGAAAAATCAGGATCTAGCGCAACATCAAGCATACCGCCCTGCCCTTTCGAATCAACTTTCGGGAATCCATCAATTTTTGAGATTTGTTTTCCGTCAGTGGAAACGAGATTCATATATCCTCTTTTGTCCGTAATCAGAAGTCTTCCGTCCGGAAGGTTAATAATTCCCCAGGGCTTCCCTAAATCTTTACTCAAAACTTCAATCTTGTAAGGTGTCGAAGTTTTTACTGCTTTAATTCTCGTCTGTCCGGTAAAGGCAGGTTTATATTCCGGAGAATTTGGTGCTTTTGTTTCAACACTTCCATCGCTTCCCGTCTGCTGAGCATTAACCTTGCCTTCTTTACATGATGCCAGAATAAGAAACAGACTGACCGCTGAAATATAAAATTTATTGGTTTTCATATGATTAAGATAGATTATTTTGCTGAAGAATGGAAAAATAATGCCACAAAAATTTGTCAGTTTAGATTTTTATTCTACATTTGTAGAAACAATTCCAAATTTGTAGAATATGAAAGAAATAAAACTGACCGATTCTGAAAAAGATCTTATGGAAATACTTTGGGAAAAAGAAAAGGTTTTCATGAAAGATATTTTAGAATCTTATCCGGACCCTAAACCTGCCACAACAACAATCGCGACTCTCCTGAAAAGAATGCAGAATAAAGATTTTGTGGGGTATACATTGTATGGAAATTCTCGCGAATATTATCCGAAAGTCGCAAAGGGAGAATATTTTAAGGAAGAAATGTCTTCCATGATTGACCGTTTTTTTAATAATTCCGTGACGCAATTTGCCTCTTTTTTCACATCTAATGCTAAACTTTCACAAGAACAATTGAAAGAACTCAGAGAAATTATTGACAAGCAAATTGATGAAAAATGATAATTATTTTAAAAATAATTTTAGGGTCTTGTATGCTTCTGGCCGTATATTATCTGTTGTTACAGAAGGAAAAAATGTATCGGTTCAACAGATTTTACCTAATGTTTTCTATTCTGTTTTCTTATACTGTTCCATTTATTTCTATCCAATCGGAAAACTTAAAACCGAGTAACCGAATTCAAACGACCTTTGAGACAACACAACAGGCTTTAGACATTACTCCGGGCCAGGAAAATTTTAACTTAATTAACTGGATCTGGATTATTTACGGAACTGTTACGCTGATTTTTTTAATAAGGATGATCAAGTCATTTATAGCAATTAAAAAGATGAAGGGCAGGAGGGTAAAATATCAGAACCAAAACATATTGATTACTAAAGAATGTACTTCACCTTTTAGCTTTTGGAATACTATTTATTTAGGACAAAATTATCTTAGGGATAATAAAATAGATCCCCGGATTTTTTTGCATGAAAAAAGTCACCTCGAACAGAAGCACAGCGTTGATGTTATAATTATCGAAATCCTGAAAGCCTTTACCTGGTTCAATCCTTCGATATTTTTTTACCGGAAAGCCATTATTACCAATCATGAATTTCTGGCAGATGAAGCCGTATTGAAGAAAAATTTTAACGTTAAAGATTATCAGCACCTTATTCTCGACGAAATTATTTCAACTGAAAACCATAACCTTATCCATACATTCAATTTTACTAACACCAAAAAACGATTTATTATGATGAACACCAAAAAGTCTAAATTGACGAATCTTAAAAAAGTAATCTGCATCCCTGCTTTAATGATTACTTTCGGATTATTTGTACAAAAAACATACGCCAATCCCATTGAAAAAATGGTTAAAGAAACACAAAAAAGGATTTCTGAACCTGTAAAAAATGTAATTTCTGAAAGCGAATCTACTCTGAACAATACTGAAAATGAGTTTTCGGATCATCAAAGTGAAACACAGGAAGGACTTATCACAAGCAGAAATGAAGACAGGGTCATTCAGGATACCATCCGGCCTAAAGAAAGTGAAAATACTGTAAACAAAAATAAAACAGACCAGAACGCAATAAATCAAACAGATACGCCATTGACTCAAAATGAAGCGACATCACTTCCACAATATCCGGGAGGAATTAACGAAATGCGGAACAAAATGTTAAAGGTATTCGACGCAGCTAAACTTGATCCCGCCAAAAACAACGAAGTATACAAAACGGAATTAAGCTATATCATTGCAGAAGACGGAAGTATAACGGATATAAAAGCTATGGGAAATAACGAAGCTTTCAATATGGAAACAATTGTTTCATTTAAAAAAGCCAACGAAAATATTACCTGGAAACCAGCCAAAAAAGATGGGAAACCATCACCTTACAAGATGAGAATTCCGTTGACGATGTCCTTTGAAAATTAATATAAGCTTCCACAAGTTAATCAGCACTCAACTGAGTGCTGTTTTTGTTTGAAGGATATAACAAGGAGCAATTAAATGTGGCAGCAAATACATTCAATGTCAAATATATCTTTCGTATTTTTGTTAGATAAGATCACAATTTTCTATGCAATTCAAACTTCAATCAGAATATAAACCTACCGGCGACCAGCCACAAGCTATTGAAAAGCTTACCGAGGGCGTTAAAATCGGTGAGAAATACCAAACGCTTCTGGGAGTTACCGGATCTGGGAAAACTTTTACGGTAGCGAACGTCGTTCAGAATGTTCAGAAACCAACACTGGTTCTGGCGCATAATAAAACACTCGCGGCACAGCTTTTTATGGAATTCAAGGAATTTTTTCCTGAAAACGCCGTTGAATATTTCGTCAGTTATTACGATTATTATCAGCCGGAAGCTTACATTGCTACCACCGGAACCTATATCGAAAAAGACCTCAGCATCAATGAGGAAGTTGAAAAATTAAGGCTTTCTGCTACAGCAAGTTTATTATCCGGAAGAAGAGATGTTTTAATTGTCGCTTCAGTATCCTGTATTTACGGTATCGGAAATCCTACAGAATTTCACAAGTCACTTATTTCCATTGCGATTGGAGAAAAGGTAACGCGAACCGCACTGCTTCATTCTTTAGTTAATGCTTTATATTCCAGAACATTAAATGAGTTCCAAAGGGGTACGTTCCGGGTGAAAGGAGATGTTATTGATGTCTTTCCTGCGTATGCTGATAATGCTGTGAGAATTCAGTTTTTCGGAGATGAAATTGAAAAAATCCAGAGTTTTGACCCCGTTTCGGGTAATGTAACTTCCAGTTTTGAACAGATTCAAATCTATCCGGCCAATCTTTTCGTAACTTCAAAAGAAACGCTGAACGGCGCCATCCGCAATATTCAGGATGATCTGGTAAAGCAGGTTGACTTTTTCAATATGATAGAAAAACCACTGGAAGCTAAAAGATTACAGGAAAGAACAGAGCTCGATCTTGAAATGATTAAGGAGCTTGGTTATTGTTCGGGAATTGAGAACTATTCCCGATATCTTGATGGAAGATTACCCGGTACAAGACCTTTCTGTCTTCTTGATTATTTCCCGAAAGATTATTTAATGGTAATTGATGAGAGCCACGTTACGGTTCCTCAGGTTCATGCCATGTACGGAGGTGACCGCAGCAGAAAGGAAGCTTTGGTGGATTACGGTTTCAGACTTCCTGCCGCAATGGATAACAGACCTTTAAAGTTTGAAGAATTTGAAGCCATTCAGAATCAGGTTATCTATGTTTCCGCTACACCTGCAGATTATGAGTTGGAAAAAACCGGAGGTGCTTATATTGAGCAGATCATTCGTCCGACCGGTCTTTTGGATCCCATCATTGAAATACGGCCTACGATCAATCAGATTGATGATTTAATGGAGGAAATTCAGAAAAGGGCCGATGTGGACGAAAGAGTTTTGGTAACGACTCTGACTAAAAAAATGGCGGAAGAATTAACCAAATATTTTACAAAATTCGGAATCAGAACAAGATATATTCACTCTGATGTTGAAACCCTTGAGCGTATTCAGATCATGCAGGACCTGAGAGTTGGGCTCTTTGATGTTCTTATTGGAGTTAATCTATTAAGAGAAGGGCTTGATTTACCGGAAGTTTCTTTAGTAGCCATTCTGGATGCCGATAAGGAAGGGATGTTGAGAAGCCGCCGGTCGATGATCCAGACGGTAGGACGTGCCGCAAGGAACCTTAATGGCAGAGCCATTATGTATGCCGATAAGATTACAAAATCTATGCAGGCTACGCTTGATGAAACAGAGTATCGTAGAGCCAAGCAAATGGAATACAATAAAGCACACGGAAAAGTTCCTGTTGCCCTAAATAAGAAAATATCTGAAAGTTTAGTCGGAAGAACCAAAGATTTTCCGGACGAAAAATACACCCAGAAAGAAATTCTTCAGAAAGTTGCAGAGGCAAAAGCAAACTATACCAACGAAGATATCGAAAAGGTGATCGCACAAAAGCAGAAAGAAATGGAATCTGCTGCGAAAAACCTTGATTTCATTAAGGCTGCAAAATTAAGGGATGAGATTGCCGCGTTGAAAGGATAAATTTTTCGGCGGCAGCTTCGCTGCCGCCGAAAATTCAAAAAGACAAACCTAAATAACTATAATCAAATGAAAAAAGTAACAGGAATCGGCGGGATATTCTTCAAATGCAAAGATCCGAAGGCTTTGAAGGAATGGTATAAAACCCATCTGGGAATTGATGTAAACGAATATGGTGCTACATTCGACTGGAAAGGCATGACAGATTTGAACTCGAAAGGCTCACTGACATGGAGCCCTACGCCTGAAACAACAAATTATTTTGAACCTTCAGTAAAAGAGTTTATGATCAACTACACGGTTGATCATCTGGAAGCTTTGGTTGAAGAACTCAAAAAAGAAAATGTTGAAATTTTAGATGAAATAGCAGTGTACGATTTTGGAAAGTTCATACATATTCTTGATCCTGAAGAAAATAAGATTGAACTTTGGGAGCCAATGTAATTAGAATTAAAAATTTTCGGCGGCACCTTTGGTGCCGCCGAATCTTATTTTAAAACTTATAGGTTTTATTCTTATATTTTTCGTAGTTTCCTGTTGCCCCTCGAATTGGGGAAAGCAAATCCATTAAACCATTCAGTTTTATTTCATAAATGGTAGACAGCTGCATTCCTAATTTTCCTTTTGGCATTCCTGTCCGCTGAAACCATTCAAGATAACTTACCGGCAAATCTGCCAATATTGTTCCCTGATACTTTCCGAAAGGCATTTTCACCTCACAAATTTCTTTTAATATCTCAGGGTTTATTCCGTTTTCCATGCTATACAATTAAATTAATTTTTTCTTCCAGCTCATCATCTTTATCCGGAAGCTTAAGGTCCGGCGTATCATCATCCGAAAATTCATTTCTATATACCTGAATCAGGAGCAATGTTAACGATATGAGAATAGGCCCGAAAACAAGTCCCATAAAACCGAAAAGATTCATACCCATGATGATTCCGAAAACGGTATTCAAAGGATGGATATCTTCTAATTTTTTGAGAAGGGTAAAACGTAAAACATTATCCGTTAATCCAACAACAATCATACAATACGCAGCCAGTCCCAGTCCTGCTCCTGTATCTCCTTCTGCGATCATGTAGATACAGATCGGCACATAGATAATCGCTGCTCCCACTACAGGAATCATAGAGGCCGCAGCCGTTAACGCAAACAGCAGCACGGGACTTGGCGCTCCGAAGATAAAATATCCTACAAGAGCAACAATTCCCTGACCAAGAGCAACCACAGGAATTCCGATCGCATTTGCCATTATAAGCTTCCTCATTTTCTCGCCTATTAAAGATACATTCGATCTTTTCAGCGGTGCGGAAGATGATAATATCCTTTCGAAGAATCTTGGTTTTTCAAGCATAAAATAAAGAATAAAATACATTGACATCACAACCGTTAATGTATTAAATGTTCCGCTTAGTGCTTTTGTCGAGAATTGTCCGACATTATTCTTAAGCTTATCCATATTTTCTTTGCTTAAAATATCAAAGCCTACTTTTGAATAGATATAGGTGTGAATTTTTTCAAGGAAAATATTAAACTTATCCATATAAGCCTGAGCATTGCCAAGCTTTTCAATTAAAAGGTCCCCGATAAAATAGACCGGCAGGATGAGAACAATAAGACTTGCAAACATTAACGTGAGTGAGGAAGCCCAGGGTTTCCATTTTTTTTCTTCCTGAAGGTAAAAGTTGTATTTCCTGCAGACCACATAAATGGTGATTGCCCCTAAAACCGCCGGGATGAAAAGTGCGAGATTAAAGCAGATCAGCCCCGCCAGAACGATGATTATGGCAAGCAGTGAGACCTGTTTTATTTTTACGCTGCTTATTTGTTCTTCTTTATTCATTATTTATTCAGCATTATTTGTCTTGGTTTTCCCAGGTAAGCGCAGTATGCAGAATACATTACTGCCAGGATAAATGGAGCCGTCACAATAATTCCTATACAGCACAATACCAATCCGGCAGCACTGATGAGAAGCCCCAAAAGTGATGTACCTAAAAATGTACCATAATTATTTTTCGCAATACTATATGTCTTATTAAGCGCATCCATAGCCGTAGCATTTTCAAATAAAAGGATAGGATAACCCAATAAGAAAAGAGGAAAAACAAAAAAGAAAGGAAGCCCGCATAATGCTATGGAAATTCCTAAAATAATATTTGTAATTAAACTGTAAAGAAGAATATTCCCAAGGTTTTGTCTATAGCCGATGAAAAGATCCGAGAAATCAATATGAATCTTCGTGTTATACTTATTAGCAATATAGATGAGTCCTACATAAAGTGGAGACAGCAAAATATTCGTAATACCAGAAAACGAATAGTAGAAAGGAGCTCCCGGCCGGTTCCAGTATTCGTATTTAGAAAAATCACCGTCATCAAATTCATTGAAACTGCTAAAATCTCTGAAGCCGCCCCAGGAATTATATCCTGTTACCGACTGTACAATTACATCGGCAATTATACAGATAATCATCGCTACAATTGCATAAAGAAAAATTCCTTTGTACATCTCAAAAGCATGAGAAATAATTGAGCCCGTATTTCTTTCCGGAACAGAGCCCTGCTGTTCAAATTCACTGAATTCTGACATGGTGTTATATTTTAATGTTGTTTCTACCAAATTTAATTTTTTTTGGCAGAAAATGCATTAAAAACTATTTTAAATTAATTTTTCTCCGAAAAAATAACTTTATAAAGCGAGTAGATCATCGCATTCCAGAAAGGAAATGTAAATAAACCGCCAATGAAAAATGCCATAAAACCGACATATTTAAAAATAAAAGCCACTACCATGCAGACTAATATTTCTATGAAAAATACTTTCATCGCCTTAAAATGCAGAGCAATAGATTCAAAAATACTTTTATTCATAAAAAACATCATCGGAGCCACAAACAAAGTGATGCCCACCCAGACAAACCCAAGAATGATCGTCTGAAAGCTATACGCAAAAATAAAATACCAGAAAATATAGTACCCGATATATTTAAAAAAATTAGTCCCATTGTAACCCACGAAAAGATCACCCAGATTAGCCTGCTCACCAAGGTCCATTTTCCTGTAAATCTGGAAAAAACCTAGGTTTAACGGATATAGAAATATATGTGTTCCTACCATCCATAAAGAAAAACTCTGAAAATTCTCCGTCGACAAAAGCTTCTGCAACTGTTCTGTATATACCTGAACACCATCCTTCGCATACTTTGCAGTTTCCATATAACCATTTAAGATATCATACTTTGCATCGCAGAAAAAGAACACCGTCATCAGAATTCCGAAATACATGATTGAAAACATCAGCTGGAAAACCAATGTTTTATTCCAATAAAAAAACGCCTGCTTCAGTATAAAATCAAGACCCGGTTTCTGAGGATATTTATTTTCCATTTAAAAAATTTTGTGCAAAAGTAAACATCAATAATTACTTTTGCGGAATGTTTTCAGTGAATCATCAAAAATTTATGGAAATGGACGAACTTTCACTCAACAAAGTTCCCTATTTTTTTATTGTCGATTTCCTTGCACAGAATGTTGAAACATTCAAACAAGATGAAATTGAAAAATCAGGCTTATTAATTGATTTTCAAAACTTTTCAAACGTTAAAGAGCAACAAGCTTTGTCTAAAAATACAGAATGGAAATCATTTCCCGAAACCTTAGAGAGTTTTAAAATCGGTTTTGATAAAGTTCAGAAAAATATTCGCTTCGGAAACTCTTATCTGGTAAATTATACCCGAAAAACCAAAATTGAAACCAATTTGACTGTTGAAGAAATTTTTCATCATTCTTCTGCCAAATACAAAGTTTTTTATAAAGATTTTTTCGTATTTTTTTCTCCTGAAACTTTCATAAAGATAATCAATGGAAAAATATTCACTTATCCTATGAAAGGCACCATTGACGCTTCGGTTGAAAATGCCGCTGAGGTGCTGAGAAATGATATTAAAGAAAAAGCGGAACATTACACCGTGGTTGATCTTCTCCGAAATGATCTGAGTATGGTTGCAGATGATGTGAAGGTAGACAAGTTTCAGTATATTGATTTCATTAAAACCCAGCAAAAAGATTTGTACGCCATGAGCTCGGAAATTTCAGGAATCCTGAAACCGGAATTTGACGGAAAGCTTGGCAGCATTATGAAGAAGTTGCTTCCTGCAGGTTCTATTTTAGGAGCTCCCAAACCAAAAACACTGGAGATCATCCTTGATGCCGAAGGCTATGACAGAGGTTATTATACAGGAGTCTGCGGTTGGTTCGACGGTAAAAACCTCGACAGCTGCGTGATGATCCGTTTTATTGAAAAAGAGGGTGATGCGCTGTATTTCAAAAGTGGTGGTGGAATTACCCACATGAGCCGGCTGGAAGACGAGTATCAGGAAATGAAAAATAAAATTTATGTACCAATTCATTGAAAGTATAAAGATTGAAGATCAGGAAATCTTCTTATTGGAGTTACATCAGAAACGTGTAGATGCCACTTTTGCCCACTTCGGAAAAGAGGGCACTGTTGATCTTGCCAAAATCTATAAGCATCTTGAACATGACGAGGATGGCCTGTTTAAGCTCAGGATCGTTTATGATCTTGATAAAAAAATCAGGACCCAAATGATTCCTTATGCAATTCCGGAAATTGAAAGCTTTCAGCTGGTGGAAAATAACAGCTTTGACTATTCTTTCAAATTTGAAGATCGAAAGGAACTTGAAAAAATGAAGATGAAGGCTAAAGCTGAAGAAATCATCATCGTTAAAAACAATCATATTACCGATACATCTTACTCCAATCTTCTTTTCCTAAAGGGAAAAACCTGGTTTACACCTACTTCTTATCTTTTGAACGGAGTGCAAAGACAGAACCTCCTAAGAAAAAAGGAGATAAAAGAAATGGAAATTACGCTTCAGAATATCAAAGAATTTTCTCATTTCCAGATCATTAATGCTCTGAATGATTTTGATGAAAATTTCATCTATCCTATCGACAGGATTATTAATTTACCCGGAAATGAAGAATATGCAGATCTTTAATTCTCTTTAAGAGCATTAAAATAGGCCTTCTGGATATCTGCATTGTTTTTGCCATATGTATTAACTTCCAGTATTTTAGGCTGACTGTCAGGTTTGAAGAAATTTTCAAGAACGCGGTCTAATGTAATATCGTCATCCACCCTGGTATAGGAAAATCCAAAATGTTTTGCCAGAAACTCTGCATTTTTGTGATGTTTGGTCGCAATAAACTCATCAAGTGTGTTCGGATTGGCATTTCCCGGACCCGGAATAATTTTAAAAATATTTCCTTCTCCATTATTAAAAATCATAATTCTTACAAATGGCGGAATATACTGATTCCAAAGGCCGTTGGTATCATAAAAGAAACTCAGGTCTCCTGTAATAAGCAAAGTAGGATTTGAATTTTTTATGGCAAAGCCCATCGCTGTGGAGGTCGATCCGTCGATTCCGCTTGTACCTCTGTTGCAGTAGATTTTCCTTTTACCGTAATCAAACAGCTGTGCATATCTTATTGCCGAACTGTTACTGAAGTGTACATTGTAATTTTCCGGAATCGTCTGCGATGTTTTATAGAAAAAATAAAAATCGGAAAAATCTACCGTACTCAGAAACTTTTCATGCTTTGCATCTTTTTTGTCCCTGAGAACATCCCAAAGGTTAAAATATGGACTCGGCTCCAGGTTGATAAACTTCAGCAATTTGGAGAAAAAAACCTCCGGTTTTACCTGTACTTTTTCCGTCAAAGCAAAATAAGTGTCAGGCTGCCATACTTCATCCAGGTGCCAGTGCTGCTTCGGATGTGCCTTCCTCAGAAACTGTTTTACCTTTTTAGAAACAACATTCTGCCCTACTGTAATCAGTAAATCAGGTGCATAGGTTTTAAAATCTTCTTCGGTAAAATTAAAAACATACCGGTCGATATGCCTGAAGAATTTTTCATGATGAAGATTAGTATTTGCCTCGCTAAGCACAACCACAGAATGGTTTTTCACCAGCTGCGTCAGTTGATTTTCCAGCTCAGGACTGTAATCTCTTGTTCCTACCAGAATCATGATTCTTTGGGAAGTGTTCCATTCCGCCACTAATGTAGAAGGAATTTCATATTCTTTCTGTCTGATTGTTTTCTCAACCGTAGGAAAGGTCGGAAGCTCTGAAACCAGCTCATACAGAGGCTCTTCCAGAGGAATATTGATATGAACCGGCCCCTGCTTTTCAATGCACAATTCAATAGCTTTCTTTATCGTGTCAAAATTGAGGTCTTCTGCATTTTCCTTCCCGTCTTCCAACAGCTGGAAATCTCCGTAAGAATGCTGATGAAAAAGATTATTCTGCCGTATCGTCTGTCCGTCAAAAATATCAACATAATCCATTGGCCTGTCAGCTGTTAATACCAAAATCGGAATATTGGAATAAAAAGCTTCCGTAATAGCCGGATAGTAATTGGCCGCCGCAGAACCGCTGGTACAGGTAATTGCAACCGGCCTTTTTTCACTCATCGCCATGCCAAGACCTACAAAAGCGGCACTTCTTTCGTCAACAATGCTGTAACAGTTAAAACTGTCTGTTTCCGAAAAGTGAATGGCCAAAGGGGCGTTTCTGGATCCCGGGGAAATAATGATATCTGAAATTCCGTACTGCTGAAGAAGATGCGCCAATATCTGAATACTTCTTTTGGAAGAATATTTTTTCATAGGACAAATTTAATTTATAAATAATTAACTATAAAATGATTTTCATTTAAAATCTGTAATTTAGCCATTCGTTAAATTTCTAAAAATGGACAAAATACCTAGTGTAGACCTGCGTGATTTCCTTTCGGGTGACCCGGAACGCAAACAGAAATTTGTAAATGAAATCGGAAAAGCTTATGAAGAAATTGGTTTTGTTGCCTTAAAAGGCCATTTTCTTGATGACAAACTAGTAGATGAATTGTATGAAGAGGTAAAAAACTTTTTTGAATTGCCAACGGAAACGAAACAAAAGTATGAGATTCCGGGAATTGGCGGACAAAGAGGCTATGTAGGATTCGGTAAAGAAACTGCAAAAGGCTTCAAAAAAGGCGATCTGAAAGAGTTTTGGCATTTCGGACAATATGTTTCCGAAGATTCCAAATACAAAGCAGAGTATCCTGATAATGTAATCGTAGAAGAGCTTCCAAAGTTCAACGAAGTCGGTAAGGAAGCATACCAAATGCTGGAAAAAACAGGAAAGTATGTGCTCCGAGCTTTAGCCTTGTATCTCGGATTGGACGAATTTTATTTTGATGATAAAATTGCAGAAGGAAATTCTATCCTAAGACCCATCCATTATCCTCCGATTACACAAGAGCCGGATGATGCAGTGAGAGCTGCCGCACACGGAGACATTAACCTCATTACATTATTGATGGGATCTCAGGGAAAAGGGCTTCAGGTTCAGAATCACAAAGGTGAATGGATTGATGCTATTGCAGAGCCGGATGAACTGATGATTAATGTAGGAGACATGCTTTCCAGACATACCAATAATAAACTGAAGTCTACCATACACCGAGTGGTGAACCCGCCGAGAGAATTGTGGGGAACTTCAAGATATTCAATCCCTTTCTTTATGCATCCGGTAAGTTCCATGGCACTGAATGCACTGGAAAACTGCATTGATGAAAATCATCCGAAACTGTATGAAGATACAACAGCAGGAGAATTTCTTCATGAACGATTGATAGAATTGGGACTAATCAAAAAATAATTAACAACCGGGCAATTTGTCCGGTTTTTTTATTCTAAAATTTTAAAATAAAACAAATTTATATTAACATAAAAATAATATACCACAAATGTTTGACATATTCATTTTTTAATTATCTTTACAGAAGTATCAAATTTTTAACTAAAACAATATGAAAAATTTAAAAAAACTAAGCAAAGGCCAATTAAAAAGTATTACAGGAGCTGGAATTAAACTTCCTGAGCCGGAATTTTGTATGTATGCATGTGGTAATGTTATTATCTGTGCAACATGCAGTAAAGATTTCAAATGTCCTGATGATACGATGTAATTCAATCAGAAACATTTTTTCATAAAAGAAGCCGTTCCTTTTGGGAGCGGTTTTTTTATTTAATCAAATAGTTTTAATTGCTGATCTTTCGAGCCGGTAAAATTTTTTGTAGTAAGTTTCGGAAATTCCTTTCCCTCAAAAAATTTCTTTCTTCCGATCTTGAATGTATTGTGAATCATTTCCGCAATGTTGCCTTCCCCTTTCTGGCGGTCAAAAAACTTTTTCTCGCCCAACTTTCCTCCGCGCATAGAACGGATTAAGTTCAAAACCTTTTGTGCACGGTCCGGAAAAGCACCTTCTATCCAGTTTACAAAAACAGGTTCTACTGTATCATTCAGCCGTACCAAAGTGTACCCGAAACTTTGTGCACCGGCATCTGAAATTGCTTTTAAAATACTCAAAGGCTCATCGCTGTTCAGGCCTGGAATAATGGGTGCTACCATTATATTAACCGGAATCTTATTTTCCGAAAGGATTTCTATTGCTTTTAATTTGTTTTTTGCAGAGCTTGTCCGCGGCTCCATTTTTCTTCTCAGTTCCTCATTAATGGTTGGAATACTTAAGGAAACACTGACAATATTCTGTTCAGCCATTGGTCTTAAAATATCCAGGTCTCTGAGGACCAAGGCATTTTTTGTAAGAATATTTACCGGATGTCTGTAATCAAGGCAAACCTGAAGAAGTTTTCTTGTAATCTCAAACTGCCGTTCTGCTGGCTGATAACAATCGGTATTTCCGGAAAGCAGAATCGGTTCAGGCTGATATCCTCTTTTCTGAAAAAAATTTTCCAACAGTTCCGGAGCATTTTTCTTTACCATAATTTTCCTCTCAAAATCAATTCCGGCGCTATATCCCCAATATTCATGGGTAGGTCTTGCAAAGCAATAAGAGCAGCCATGTTCACAACCCTGGTAAGGATTCATAGAGTACTCCATTGGCAGGTCTTCACTTTTCACCTGATTTACAATGGTTTTCGGAAACACTTCGGTAAAAGATGTTTTTACCGTTTCATAATCTTCATCTTCCGGCTCATAGGTGTATCTGTCGAAACGATTGGTTACATTTCGCTGAGCCCCCTGTCCTTTTATGATATTTTCATTCTGCATGATATGGTAAAATTAGAATAGAAGTTTAATAAAATAATAAGTTTTAACATTAAAGTTTTCCACAAAAATATCCGGCACCTTAATGGAGCCGGATTGCAATAATTGGATATATCTTGTTTTATTATTTTAATGCATAAAATTCAATACCATGATAATCTTCCTCAAGGTATCTTTTATCAAAATGCCGATGATAATCTGAGTAGGAATCACTGTATTTTTTATCTTTTCTATGTAATATTTTTTTAATTCCGATGATACTTAATACTGCCAGAAGACCGACTCCTCCTGCCAGTAAAACGCCAACTTCCTTTTTCATATTTCGTCTGATTTATTATTGTCTTTATTGCAAAAAGCATACCCAATACTAAAATTTAAATATAATTTTTTGTTAACAAAAGAGCTGATATATAAATATCGTTTTTAAACAATTGGTTTAATTATTGCATTTTAGAAAGAAAATATTATTATGGAAGGTACAGGAAATATTGACAAAATGACCACACTGAGTCAGGTGATGACAAGACTCACGCAAAGAGGTATCCACAGAGAATTCAGAATGAATGAAGACTGTGAAATGAAACTGGAAAATTCTGAGAAAATATATCAGCCTAACGAGCTTACTATTATAAAAACTTATCGCTTCGAAGGCCCAAGTAGTCCTGATGACAATGCCGTTTTGTATTTGGTAAAAGATACTGAAGGAAATATCGGAATGATCATCGATTCTTATGGTGCCGGCAGCAATTATCCTAAGGAATTTGATAATTTCCTCCGCGAAGTTCCTATTCTTGAGAGTGACGAATTTGATTTTGATTAATATAAAAAGGCCCGAAACTAATTAGCTTCGGGCTTTTCTTTTTTCTTGAATACTCCTTTTAGAAAACCTTTCTTTTCCGGTTCTTTTTCTTTCTGTTCCTGTTTTTGCGGATCTTTTTTTACAGCCTGCCCAATTTCTTTGGCAGATGTTTCCATTTCCTTTATATCTGACTTTACATTTTTCACTGTAGAAACAGCTTTTTCTGTCGTTTTTTTGGCTTTATCAATATTGATTCCGATCAGAGTTTTCTTTAAACCCTGCTCAATCCCTTTCCAGAAAAGGTTGAAAAACGATTTGGTAGGATCTCTTTCCACATCTTCCACATCTACGTCTTCCGGAAGCTTCCCGGAATCCGATTTCACCAGCAGGTTGGCAACAGCCGTAAGAAAGCCTTTTTTCTCGTTGTTTTCTTTATCAAGGATCGTTACTTTCAGATCTTTATGTTTAAGATTGAATTTTCCGCTTAATCCTTTAGGATTTCCTCTGAAATTAAAAAGCATCTCCTGAATGGTTCCGGTAGCCGTTACGTGAAGATAAGGTCGGATAAACGGATTAATTCCCGTAGCCGGAAGATTAGTCGTTCTCCCCGAAATAGCAAAATGGTCACCCTGGTCTGCCACATCAAAATTCCATTTTACCGAAAGCGGCGCCAGATTCATAAAAGAACAGTTGATTTTAATATCAACCCTTGTTGGATTTCCCTTGATTTTGGCAGAGTTTAAATTTTTAACATTCATATTAAAATTACCGAATGTAAGCTTTCCCGGGCCTGCGCTTTCCGGAGTATCTTCTTCATAGACCAATTTTGAATCTTTAAGGTTAAGATTATTGACAACCATTGGAATTTTAATCGACCTCAGCATTCTTGAATACAAAGGTTTTTCTTTCGGATCATCTTCAGGAATTTTACTCCTGAAAATATTGGCATCCGCATTACGGATTGTAAGGTTGGAGGCACGTATTAATTTCTGATCAGAAAACAAATCCCAGGTTCCATTTGCTGTAATCTGGTTTGCCGTGATATCATACAAATCACTTTCCACAGGAATCATTCTGATAAACTGCGCTCTCGAAACAAGAGGTTTCATTGCAAATGCCGTTACGTTTATCGTATTTTGGTCCAGCTTTAAAAACCCCGCCGTCATATTGTAGAATTTCGTCTTATAACCGAATTTTTTAGTTGAGACAACATATTTACTTATTTTGGCTTCAATTCCCGAATTATCCTTTTTATTAATGAACTGAATATCATTTACAGTTGCATTAAGATCCTGAAAACTGAGCGGCTGGTTATTTTTAGAGTAAATAATATCAGAATTCTGCAGTACTACTTTTCTGATTATTATGGGAAACTGGATCCCGTTAAAATCCTGCTTTTTGCGATTAACTGTTTTATCAGTCCCTGCAATAATTTTTCCTTTGACGCTACTTACAAGAATATCGTTGATGTCAAGATTCATTTTTTTATCTGCAAAATCCCATTTATTAATATTAAAGCGGATATAATCTGATGCAAGATTCATTGACGTTTTATCCGGAGCATTTCCATTAGGAACGACAGAAATATTCCTTAATTCTCCTTTTTTAGGATTCAGGCTGATGCTTCCGATTGTAAAGTCCTGGTGATTGGAAAATAAGACATCTCTGCCCGAAACCTGAAAGTTCTTATACCCCACAGGAATAAGCTCTTCTCTGGTTTCTTTGTCAAATTTAAGTTGGCTGACATCAATATTAAAGTTTTTTGCATATAAGAGCTTATGCCCATTTGGCTTCATTACCTGAATGGTTGCATTGCTCATTTTTATATTTTCGAGATTCAGCTCGAAATCAGAAGGCTTTTTTACTTTTACAGGAACAGCATCTGTAGTGTACACCAAAAAATCAGGCTGATAAAAGCGGGCATTGGCCAATGAAACTTTATTCTTTCTCAGCAGCAGATCTTTGAATTCCATTTTTTTAATGGCAAACTGAAACAGCTTATTTTTTTTAGGATAATATTTTTTAAACTGTTCAAAATTCAATACAGGAACAAGCTGAAAATTATTAACCGTCATTTGCCCGTCAGAGGTCTTAATAGAGTCAATCTTCAGAGCATACACATCATCGGGACGAACAAAAAAGTTCTTTCCTTTAATATCGTAGGTATCAAAAACAACAGGAAGCCGGTCTTCCACCGATTTTTCCGTAAGCTGGAGATTTTCCACATAAAGATCAAGATCCTCAACCGAAAGAAACTTCTGCTTCGTATATTTGAAAATACTGATATTCCCTTTTCTGATCCTGATATTTTCAAAGTTGACAGGATTTCTTTTTTTTCCGGTTTTATCATCAACCGGTTTTGCCAGAATAATATTCAGATTAGGTTTTGCCAACAAAAGATCAGATGAACTGATCTGCTTATTGAAAAGGGCATCATAAATTCCGAAACGACTTATTTTAAGCGTATCAATAGTTCCCTGAAGACCTATCACATTAACGTTTTGAGGATTTTTGCTGTTAACTGAAATATTTGAGGCCAGAATATTTCCTGACATCAGATCAACTTCCAGACTCTTGTAAGATACCTTGTAGTCGGTATTATTTTTAATGTAATTGGGAAGTTGGGTCTTAAGCCATATATTGAGTCCGAAGTTCGCCAATAAAATGATCACCAACAAAACTCCCAGGCCAACCAATAGCTTTTTTACCCACTTTTTCATGATTACATATTTTGCTTTATTAAAGATCAGCTCCTGACAGTGAGCTCAATAAAATACCCTTCATGCCCTCTTATATTGATAAACTCGCCTCCATCAAAGCCCAGGTACTGTCCTTTTATACCCGTAAGCTTCCCGGTAAACTCCGGCCTTTTATCAAGGGTAAAGGATGTTACTTTTTCAGGCTTTTCAAAAGGATAGTCAAACTTCCAAAGCGTTTCGCCTTCACTGTAAAATTTCTGGAAATCATCAGGAAAATATTCTTTTATCTTCTGCTGGAAATCTGCCAGATCAATATCATCTTCCAGGTCATCCTGGAGCATTTTTTTCCAGCTGGTTTTATCAGGAACATGCTGTTTGAGAGCAACTTCAATCATCCCTGCTTCATACCGGTTTTCGGTTCTCGCGATAGGCAGTGCAAAAGTCGCGCCCTGATCGATCCATCTTGTAGGAATCTGCGTATTTCTGGTAACGCCCACTTTTACTTCTCCTGTGTAAGCCAGGTAAACCGTATGAGGCTGAAGCTGAATTCCCTTTTCTACCTCCAAATCCCGTTCCGCAATTCCCAGATGTGCCGTAGAAAGCTCTGGACGAATGATGGTATCACTTGCAAAAGGGCTTTCAAAAAAACAGTTTTTGCAGAATCCCATTCTATAGACAGGTTTATCCTGCTGACAGTTCACACATTGGAAACCCGTATGTTTTATCGTAAGTTCTTTCCCGAAAAGCTCATTCATGTGAATAAGATCACCCGAAAGATTTAGATAATATTGAATGGGTTCGTCATTGAAGCTCGTCATTTTTAAAATTTGTCCCTGAAACTGCATATTGTGTATATTACTTTTTAAAGTAAAAGTAATGATTATATTTTCAAAAAATAAATTTATATTTTTGCTCTAATAAAAAGTCACAAATGGTCTATCTCATAACGGGCGGAAGCGGATTCATTGGTTCTCATCTGGTAGAACAATTATTAAAAAAGGGACATTCTGTCATAAATATTGACAATTTTGATGATTTCTACAATTATCAGATAAAAATTAAAAATACTTTAGACTCTGTACAGAATTTTTCGGATTTTGAATTTTTAGAAAAACAGGAAGATATTGCGAAGCTGATCTCCATGACAAAGTCAGACCGATATTCTTTGTATTATCAGGATATCCGTGATAAAACAGGTCTTGAAAAAATCTTCCGGGAACATTCCATAGATATGGTAATTCATCTTGCAGCTCTTGCGGGGGTACGTCCCTCCATCGAAAGACCTTTGGAATATGAAGAAGTGAATATCCGCGGAACAATGAACCTTTGGGAATTGTGCAAAGAATTTAACATTAAGAAGGTTATTGCCGCTTCTTCATCAAGCGTTTATGGAAATAATGAAAAGATCCCTTTCTCCGAAACCGATAATGTAGACAAACCTATTTCTCCGTACGCAGCGACTAAAAAATGTGGCGAAATTTTAGGCCATGTGTATCATGATCTCTATAAAATCGACATGATCCAACTGCGTTTTTTTACGGTGTACGGCCCCAGACAAAGACCCGATCTTGCCATCCATAAATTCACAAAATTAATTTTAGAAGATCAGGAAATCCCTTTCTACGGCGACGGTACCACCGCAAGAGATTATACTTTTATTGATGATATCATCGATGGAATATTAAAATCAATTGATTATCTGGAAACACATTCCGGCATTTATGAGATCCTCAATCTTGGAGAGAGTGAAGTGATAACGCTTAATGAAATGCTGTCAACTATAGAAGTTACTTTAGGAAAATCTGCCATCCGGAAAAATCTGCCAATGCAGCCTGGAGATGTCCTAAAAACCAACGCAGATATTACAAAAGCCATGACATTAATCGGCTATAAACCTGACACAAACTTCCAAAATGGCATAAAAATATTTGTGGAATGGTTTTTGAGAAAATGACAGCAAACAGGCTGACATCACACCTAAACGCAGGTCTATGATGCACCATGAACAAAAATTAATAAAAAGAATTGAAAATCAGGTGTAAAAAAGCATATAATATAAGCTATTTTTATACTTTTGCAAAAAATTAGAAAATTATGTACTGGACATTAGAATTAGCTTCATATTTAAGTGACGCACCTTGGCCAATGACAAAAGCAGAGCTTATTGATTATGCAATCAGAACTGGTGCACCTATGGAAGTAGTGGAAAACCTTCAGGCAATCGAAGATGAAGGAGAGATTTACGAATCTATTGAAGAAGTTTGGAGTGATTATCCTACGGATGAAGACTTCCTTTGGAACGAAGACGAATATTAATTAAAAGCAATCAGGCTTTAGGCATCGCTTAGAGCTTTTTTGCCCTTTTTTATATATCATTTTTTACACGAAAAGCGTGTTATTAAAAACGCTTAAAGCATACGCTTTAGGCATAAAGCAAAAAATTTATGAGTTTTTTAAACAAAGTTCTTAAAGGGTTTTTGGGAGACAAAAAAGCGCAGGACCTAAAAGAAGTAAAAAAAGTTGTAACAAAAATCAAAGCTGTTGAGCCTAATATTCAACAGTTGTCTGACGATGGCCTGAGAGAGAAAACTGCTGAGTTTAAAGAGAGCATTACATCTGCAACCGGCAAAATCACCGCTCAGATAGAACAGATACAAGAGCAGATAAAAAATTCGAAAAACGTTGATGAAAAAGAGGCGCTTTTTTCAAAAATTGAGGCTCTAAAAAAGGAATCATACGACATTGAAGAGAAAGTTCTCGGCCAGATTCTTCCGGAAGCTTTTGCCTTGGTAAAAGAAACTGCAAGAAGATGGGCACAAAACGGAGAAATTCGTGTAACAGCAACCGACTGGGACAGACAGCTGGCTGCAGCAGGTAAAGACTTCCTTGAAATCCAGGGAGATCAAGCCGTTTGGAAAAACTCATGGAATGCTGCAGGGACACCCGTAAACTGGGATATGGTACATTACGATGTACAATTCATCGGTGGGGTTATTCTTCACAGCGGTAAAATTGCCGAAATGGCAACCGGAGAGGGTAAAACATTGGTAGGAACACTTCCTATTTTCTTAAATGCACTTCCGGGAAGAGGCGTTCATGTAGTAACAGTAAACGACTATCTTGCCAAAAGAGACTCGGCGTGGATGGGACCATTGTACCAATTCCACGGAATGTCGATCGACTGTATCGACAATCACCAGCCGAACTCAGACGGAAGAAGAAAAGCATACAATTCAGATATTACCTACGGAACCAATAACGAATTCGGGTTCGATTACCTGAGAGACAACATGGTAACTTCCCCTTCTGAACTGGTACAAAGAGAACTGAATTTTGCGATCGTAGATGAGGTAGACTCCGTATTGGTAGATGATGCAAGAACACCGTTAATTATTTCCGGTCCGGTTCCACAGGGAGACAGACAGGAATTTGATGTGCTGAAACCATCAATCGACAGAATTGTTGAAGTTCAGAAAAAAACCGTTTCTGCTATTTTTAATGAAGCTAAAAAATTAATCGCGGCAGGAAACACCAAAGAAGGAGGTTTCAAATTGCTTCAGGCATACAGAGGTCTTCCTAAAAACCGCCAGTTAATTAAATTTTTATCGGAAAGCGGAAACCGTGCATTGCTTCAGAAAGTGGAAGCTCAGTATATGCAGGACAACAACCGCGATATGCCGATCGTAGATAAAGATCTTTATTTCGTTATTGAAGAAAAGAACAATCAGGTTGATCTTACCGACAAAGGTGTTGAATACATGTCACAGGGTAACTCAGATCCTAATTTCTTCGTTCTTCCTGATATCGGAACTGAAATTGCAGAACTGGAAGCTAAAAATCTTTCGAAAGAAGAAGAATTTGAGGCTAAAGAAAAACTTTTCTCCGAATTTGCTGAAAAGTCTGAAAGAGTTCACACCATGAGCCAGTTGCTTAAAGCTTATACCTTATTTGAAAAAGATGATGAGTATGTGGTGATTGACGGTGAAGTAAAAATTGTTGATGAGCAAACAGGCCGTATCATGGAAGGAAGACGTTATTCAGACGGTCTTCATCAGGCAATTGAAGCGAAAGAAAGTGTAAAAATCGAAGCAGCTACCCAAACTTTTGCGACCATTACGCTTCAGAATTACTTCCGTATGTACAATAAACTTGCGGGGATGACAGGTACAGCAGAAACGGAAGCTGGTGAGCTTTGGGAAATCTATAAATTAGACGTTGTAGTAATTCCTACCAACCGTCCGATTTTAAGAAATGACAAACAGGATTTGGTATATAAAACCAACCGAGAAAAATACAATGCCGTAATTGAAGAAATTGAAAAACTGACTGCCGCAGGAAGACCTGTGTTGGTGGGTACAACTTCGGTTGAGATTTCTCAGTTATTATCTAAGGCACTTCAGTTGAGAAAAATTCCGCATCAGGTTCTTAATGCGAAACTTCACAAAAAAGAAGCGGAAATCGTTGCCGGAGCAGGACAGCCGGGCGTGGTAACTATTGCAACCAACATGGCGGGTCGTGGTACCGATATTAAGCTTACTAAAGAAGTAAAAGAAGCCGGAGGTTTGGCAATCATCGGTACGGAAAGACACGATTCCAGACGTGTAGACAGACAGCTGAGAGGTAGAGCGGGGCGTCAGGGAGATCCGGGAAGTTCACAGTTCTATGTATCTCTTGAAGATAACCTAATGCGTCTTTTCGGTTCTGAAAGAATTGCTAAAATGATGGATAGAATGGGTCATAAGGAGGGTGAAGTGATTCAGCATTCCATGATCTCAAAATCTATTGAAAGAGCTCAGAAAAAGGTAGAGGAAAACAACTTCGGAACAAGAAAAAGGCTTCTTGAATATGATGACGTAATGAATAAGCAACGTGACGTGATCTATAAAAGAAGAAAGAATGCTTTGTTCGGAGACCATTTGAAATATGACATCACAAATATGATTTTTGATGTCGCCAATTCAATCGTAGCCAAAGGAAAAGCAGGAAGCTATAAAGATTTCGAATACGAAATCATTAAAACATTCACGATGGAATCTCCTGTTTCTGAAAATGATTTCAAGAGCAAAACCATTCAGGATCTTACAAATATTCTGTTCAAGGCTGCTCAGGAAGATTATCAGATGAAGCTGAATTTATTGAAAGAAAAATCTTTCCCGATTATTGAGAATGTATATCAGAATCAGGGATCGATGTTTAAAATGATCCAGGTTCCTTTCACAGACGGTCATAAAACAATGACGATCGTTACCGATCTGAAAGAAGCTTATGAGACGCAGTGTGATAGCTTAATCAACGATTTTGAAAAGAATATTACTCTATCAATCATCGATGAAAACTGGAAACTTCATCTTCGCGAAATGGACGATTTAAGAAGATCTTCGCAAGGTGCTGTTTATGAGCAGAAAGATCCGCTGGTTATCTACAAACAGGAATCTTTCCACTTATTCAGTGAAATGATTGACAAATTGAACAAAGAAATTATTTCATTCTTATACAAAGGAGAAATTCCGGCATAAGAATAGTAATTTTAAAATATATAAAAGCCGCTTCAGAACTGTCTGGGGCGGCTTTTTATTATTTGCTATATATTAATATTATGATAAATATCAATCCGATTATTTATTTAGAATAATTAAAAACAATATATTTGCAGAAAATTTGTGTTTCATGAAAAATGTACTGATCTGCGCTTCGCTGCTAGGTTCTATGCTGACTTTTGCTCAGGAAAACGATTCTATTAAATCGAAAAATATAGAGCAAGTTATCATTAATAAAATGGTGAAAAAACTTGATACCGAATCCTCTAACAAAATGTCGGTGAAATTCATAGAAAATCCACAGGTTTATTCTTCTATCGATAAAGGTATTTTGGAAAATGAAAACATTTTCACTGTTGATGATGCTTACAGAAATGTAACCGGTTTACAAAAAATGTGGAATCCCACAGGAAGAGCAGGAGACGGTGGTTCATTTTTCGTTTTGAGAGGTTTTCCTTCTCAAGCGTCTACACGAAATGGTGTGGTAGCACCCGTAACCTCTACAATCGATGCAATAAACGTAGAAACACTGGAATTTTTGAAAGGTCCTGTTGGAACACTTTATGGAAGTACCGTAGCTTCTTACGGTGGTCTAATTAACAGAGTCACCAAAAAACCTCAGCAAAATTTCTTTGGTGCAGTTTCAGCTTCTGCCGGAACTTACAACACTTACAGAGCAACTGCAGATATTAATGCTCCGATTACAAAAGACTTGCTTTTCCGCATAAATACGGCTTATACAAACGAAGGAAACTTCACAAAAACCGACGCTAAAAATCAATATACAACATTTGCTCCGAGCTTGACCTGGAATGTTTCCGACAAATTACAGTTAAATGTAGATTATGAATTATTTCACAACCGAGTAACAGCAAACCCCTATTTCTTCTATCTTTCACCAAAGACTCTGAACGGAATTGATAATATGAAAGATTTAGAAAAAGTAGCAGGTTTGGATTATAAAGAATCTTTCACGGGAAAAGATCTATACATGACTGCAAGAAATTCCAATGTTTTCGGAAATGCGAAATGGAAGATCAACGATAATATCACTTCAAATACTTATATCAATAATTCCGATTCTTATTCAGACGGTTACAATCCCTATTTTTCGGTTGCATACGATGCCGTATCTTCCTCTTATTTAGTTGCAAGGGCAGATCAATCTACAAATGGCAGTAAAAAATCTTGGTTTCAGATTCAACAAAACTTCAACTTTAATTATGATTTTTCAAACGGAATGAAAAACAAAACAGTTGTCGGTTTTGATTATATGAGAACAACGGAAAGATTGCGTTACAAATATTTGAACGGTAATTTTGATACTGTAGTAGCTTCAGGCGCAGATTATTCCGGAATGAATAGTGATGCTTTGTCTGCACTTTATGCTAATTCTGCTAATTTTTCAACATGGGACTATTTAAGAGATTTGAATACTTATTCTGGATATATTTCCAACTTATTTACTCCGATCGCCAACTTGCACATAATGGCGGGGCTTCGCTATGAAAACAATGATTACCTGGGCGGGACTTCCGGACCAAATCCGGAGAAAGCATTCAACCAATCTGCATTTTCACCAAAAGCAGGAATTGTTTATGAAATTGTGAAAGATAAATTTTCGGTTTTTGGAAATTATCAAAACTCATTCAAGTCCAACGGATATTACACTTCTGATGTAGCGGGAAATACAATTTTATCAGACCCGGAAAGAGGAAATCAGTTTGAAGGAGGTTTCAAAGCGAGTTTATTTAATAATAGATTTAATGCAACGGTTTCTTACTACAACATCAAAGTGAAAAACCAATTGTTATACACCGGAGAGTATGCTCCAAATTTTGTTTCAGTGCAAAAGCAGGCCGCTTCTACACTCAGCAAAGGTTTCGAGTTGGAAGTTAACGCATATCTTGTAAAAGGGTTCTCTTTAGTCGGAGGTCTGGCGTATAACGATACGGTGGATGAATCCACAGATTTGAGGCCAACAACAGCGGGTTCTTTCTGGAATGCTAATTTCAATCTGGCATACCAGTTTGTTGATGGAAGAGCAAAAGGTCTCGGGTTCGGATTTGGTGGAAATTATGCCAGTGATAATAATGTAACAGGGGATTTCATACTCCCAAAATATTTCGTTTTGAATGTCAATGCTTTTTACGATGCCAAGAAATTCAGAATCGGAGTTAAAGTTGATAACTTCACGAATGAACATTATTGGACAGGATATTCTACAGCAAATCCGCAAAAATTGGCAAATTTTTTAGGAACAGTTGCGTATAAATTTTAATATCAGCCATACTCACTATTCCTGGAAATTCAGGAATAGTATATTTTAATGAGGAAGAAACGTCATCATAAAAGAAAACCTTCATTTATAAAAAAATGGTCTGCCAAACTGCACTTGTGGTTTGGCTTATCCGTTGGGATTATTGTTTTTATTGTTTCGCTGTCTGGAACCCTATATGTTTTCAAAGATGAAATTCAAGGAATTTTACGAAAAGACGCTGTTTATATAAAAGACGAAACCATTGCGCAGCAACCATTACCAATACTGGCATTAAAGGAAAAAGTTGCCCAAACACTCAGTGAAAAATTTCCGGTTACTTCCGTAGAAATTCCTTTAGATAAAAACAAGTGTTACGAATTTTTATACTACGAAAAAGATAAAAATGCCTGGAATTATTTTGATGAGGTAAAGATCAATAAGCTGGTGTATGTAAATCCATATAACGGAGAAATTTTGGGTGTTTACAACGAAAAGTATGACCTTTTCCCTATTCTGAAAGCCATACATTGGAGCTTATTACTAAAAGCAGACTGGGGAAAATATGTGGTTGGAATTCCTACAGTCTTATTTATTATTATGCTCATTACAGGAATCATCCTTTGGTGGCCCAAAAACAAAAACGCACGAAAAGGACGTCTCCGATTCAATTGGAAAGAAGTAAAAACATGGAAGCGCAAGAACTATGATCTTCATAATATTTTAGGATTTTATGCTTCATTTATTGCTTTAATAGTGAGCTTATCCGGAATTTACTTTTCATTTCCCTGGGTAAAAAATGCTTTTAACCTTGCATTATCCGGCTCACCGGAACTTCCTAAAGAAAAAGAAATAAAATCTCCGGACTCTGCCTCATCTGTAAGTAAATCTGTTTTTGACCTCACCGCAAAGGAAACGAAAAAACTATATGGCGCTTCGTCAGGCTTCAGAATTCCCCTGAACGGAAAAAACAAAAAAGGAAAAGACCTGAAAAATATTCCGGTTACCGTTTATGGCGAAGACGGAAGATTTGCCGTCAGAAGCCAGGTTGTTTTCGACAAATACTCAGGAGAACTATTAATGAATAAACCTCATCAACAATTAACCAATGCTGAAAAATACGCCAATGCCAACTACGATATCCATACCGGCTCCTATTTCGGGATTTTTGGGAAAATACTTTGGTTTGTCACCGGTTTGGTGTGCACTGCACTGCCCATTACGGGATTTTTGATATGGCTTGGAAAAAAAAAGAAAAAGGGAATTAGAAAATTATCATGAAAAAGACCATTTTAGCAGCTGCTGCATTAGCTTCAGTCAACGTATTTGCACAACAGAGGGATACACTGCAGGTAAAAGATGTAGATGAGGTTGTAATGACCGCCTCAAGGAAAAAGGAAAGCAGTAAAGAAATTCCGGGGTCGGTGACAATTGTCAATCAAAAGCAGATCCAGTCACAACTAACTGTAAATTCAGATATTACAAGCATTCTGCAATATACTGTTCCGAGTTTGGCAACGAGTTCAGGGCAGACCTCCAATACCGGACAAACCTTAAGAGGACGTCAGGTCTTGGTACTGATTGACGGGGTCCCACAATCTACTCCTTTAAGAAACGGCGCCAGAGATATCAGATCTATAGACCCTTCCGTTATTGAACGAATCGAAGTCATCAAAGGAGCTTCATCGATTTATGGAAACGGCGCAGACGGTGGTATTATCAATTACATCACCAGAAAAAATAACGATGACAAAAAAATTTCAGGAATTTCACAAATAGGAATCACAGGGCAACCTTACGGTGGAACGCTGGGATTCAGGGCAAGCCAGTTTTTATCAGGAAAGATTACTAAAAGCTTTGATTACGCAGCTTCTTTTGCTTATGAAAGAACCGGTTATATGAAGGACGCGGACGGAATAAACCTAAGCCCAACCTACAGCACCGCAAAAATGAATAATTACAACGGAATGCTGAAGCTTGGTTACGATTTTAATGATAACAACAGGATTGAAGCTTCTTATATCGGGTATGCTTCAAAATCAGATCTTAATTTAGGCCTTAAAACCGGAAAATACGGATCAATCCCAACCATCGGTGAAGGATTAGGAAAAGGTTTGGAAACCACTCCGCAGGGAACACCCAGAAATCACAACCTCAAACTGAGCTACGACAGTAAAAGACTTTGGCAGGGCACCTCACTAAATGTCAATCTCTATATGCAGGATTTCAGAACGGTATATGGCTACAGCGATACATTTTTTAACGGAGGGCAGTCGAATGTTATTTCTAAAAAGTATGGCGCAAGAGCTAATTTTGACACTCAGTTATGGAATGCAAAGAATTCCCAGGCAGAAGTTATCTACGGAATTGATGTTCTGAATGATCAGACCGTTCAGAAGCTTGAAGACGGCCGTTACTGGACTCCAGATATGAATATGACGAATATTGCTCCTTTTATGTTGGTTAAAATTGATATCATGAAAAAATTAACGATCAAGGGAGGACTTCGCTATGAAAATATGAAAGTAAAAGTGGGTGATTTCAATACATTGTCAACCATTAAAAATGACGGTACCTTTACCCAAAGTATTTTTGTAAAAGGCGGAGACCTCGAATATAACGCTTTGGTGGGAAACATAGGAGTCCGTTACAACATCAATTCGGCTATCAATATTTTCGGAAGCTTCTCCCAGGCCTATTCCATTAATGAGCTGGGAAGAATCTTAAGAACGTCGACTTCAGAAACGATCAGTAATCTTGAAACAAAACCAATTATCGTCAACAATTATGAGCTGGGAACGACAGGACAAATTACCAAATGGCTTAATTATGAAATCACTTCTTACGTAAGTACTTCAAAATTGGGGGCAACTTTCGTGCAAAGTCCCGACCGTGCTTTGACCATTCAGAGAGCTCCGGAAGTGGTGTATGGAGTGGAAGGATTCCTGCATTTTTCTCCGGCCAGATGGATCCGTTTTGGAGGAAGCTATAGCTGGATCGAAGGCATCACCTCTCCGAAAGATGATGGAGACTACTCTACCAAGATCAATAACAGCAGAATTTCAGCTCCAAAAGTTTTAGCCTATATTCAGACAAGACCTGTTGATAAATTATCTGTAGGACTGGATATGCTTCACGCATTCGAGCAGGACAGATTTCAGCCAAATGCCAAAACCGGACTTTTTGCTTATGGTGAAGGCAGAGTTCCGGCCTATACTGTTTTCAATTTTAAATCAAGTTATGATATTAATAAAAACTGGAAACTATCAGTAGGAATCGAAAACCTTTTTAATACAATGTATCAGCCGGCTATTGCATGGTGGACCGCCAGGGACAGCGATTTCAACAACGCTTTGGGAATGAGAGGAACATTTATAGTTGAATATAAATTTTAAAATTTATTCTGTTTAGATTAACATAAAAGCGTTTCGATTTAAATAAAATTGAAACGCTTTTTTCTTTGCATTAAGTTCCAAAGATCAATAAAACCTGATCAAAATCCTTAATTATAAATATTCTAAATAAAAATTAAATATTATCTTTGCGGCAATTAGGATGAATATGAGGAAAAAGCATCACCATAAAAAAAAACCAAGCACTTTCAAAAAATGGACCGGTAAGCTGCATTTGTGGTTTGGTTTGGGTATCGGGTTTCTGATTTTTATTATCTCGATTACGGGCGCATTGTATGTCTTTAAAGATGAGATTGAAAATTTCACCCGTAAAGATGTTATTTATCATAATGAACAAAATATTGAAAAGAAACAGGCTCTTCCGATCCGTGTACTAGAGAAAGCCGTTGTAGAACAGGTAAAAGAAAAATATCCTGTTCACTGGGTGAATATCCCGATTGATAAAAAGATGTCTTATCTTTTCTATTGGTATGAGCATGATCCTAAAGGCTGGAACTATTTCGACGAATTTCCAATCTATAAAGTGGCATACGTCAATCCTTACAACGGAAAAGTCCTGAGAACCTATGACGAGAAAAACGGATTCTTCCAAATTGTAAAAATGATTCACTGGAGCTATCTCTTAAAACAGTCCTGGGGAACTTATCTTGTAGGAATACCTGTAATTATATTCATTATCATGCTTATTTCAGGCATCATCCTTTGGTGGCCGAAGAATAAAGCTGCCCGCAAACAGCGCTTTTCTTTCAAATGGCAAAACGTAAAAGGTTGGAAAAGGAAAAACTACGACCTTCATAATATTCTTGGGTTTTATGCTTCCATTTTTGCGTTGATTTTTTCCATAACAGGATTATTTTATGCTTTCTTTGTCGTTCAGGCTGCGATTTATTTTATTTTCTCCGGAGGGAAGACTGCGTACCCGGACTTTTCATCAATCAGGACAAAAGCTCCTGTCGAATTGAGGACCGAAGGAACATTAGATAAAATCAGCAATACTGTTAAAGCAAAATATCCGGATTCCTATGGCTTTTCCATTGATCTTGGCCATGAGCATATGGATGATCATGAACATCCGAACTTTGAAGTATATGTAAAACATTTATCTTATTCTTATCATAAAAGCAGCAGCTTGATTTTCGATGAAAATTCGGGTGAACTGCTTCACACGCACGACATGAAAGACAAAAATTTCGGCGAAAAAGCAGTCGGCGCCAACTATGATATTCACGTGGGATCGATTCTGGGACTGCCTACAAAGATCATTGCTTTTGTTGTAAGCCTTATATGTGCCTCATTACCAGTAACCGGCTTTATGATCTGGTGGGGAAGAAGAAAAAAGAAGAAGGTAATATCAGCGTAATATTTTTTTTAAATAAAATGCTGCTTAATCGTCTAATAATAATATCTTTTTTATAATTTTAGCCTTTTAGAATTATTAAGAAGAGAAATGTCATTAGTAGATTTGTCAAAACAGGTTGCGTTGGGAATTGATATCGGCGGAACGAACACAAAATTTGGAGTGGTAAACCACAGAGGCGAAGTGCTGGAAAAAGGAAATATCCGGACCGATGCCTATCCTACCGTAGAAGAATATATTGACGCTTTATACGAGGCCGTTCATCCCCTGATCGAAAGCCACGGAAAAAATAAAAATTTTGATGGGATAGGAGTAGGAGCTCCCAATGCCAACTACTATACAGGAACCATTGAGCAGGCACCCAATTTACCATGGAAAGGAGTTATTCCTTTTGCGGAACTGATCAAGGCCAAATTCGGGCTGCCTTGTACCATAACCAATGATGCCAATGCTGCAGCCATCGGAGAAATGCTTTTCGGAGCAGCAAGGGGAATGAAGGATTTCATTATGATAACCTTGGGAACCGGTGTCGGAAGCGGTATTGTTGCCGGCGGTAAATTGATCTACGGACATGACGGATTCGCAGGAGAACTGGGACATACTATTGTAAAGCCTGGCGGAAGAAAACACTGGAGCACTGGCTCTGAGGGCTGCCTTGAGGCGTATGCTTCTGCTACAGGAATTGCCATCACCGCAAAAAAAATGCGTGCAGAGTTTCCGGAGTCTATGCTGAATCAATATCCTGAAGAAGCCATCAATTCTAAAACCGTACACGAATGTGCCTTGAAAGGTGATCCTATTTCTATTGAAGTTTTCAGGTATACCGGACAAAAATTGGGTGAAGCGCTGGCTAATTTTGTGATGTTTTCTTCCCCTGAAGCGATTCTTCTTTTCGGAGGCGTTATCAAAGCCGGTGATTTTATTTTAAAACCTACAAAGCTTCACATGGAAAGAAATTTACTTCCTATTTTCAGAAACAAAGTAAAGCTGGTTTTCAGTGAACTCGATGAGGCAGATGCTGCGATTCTGGGAGCAAGTGCTTTGGTTTGGGAAAAATAAATTGAACGTATACATAAACATGAGCATCCTTTTTAAGGGTGCTTTTTTATTGATAAATATTTTCACGCAAAGATAAATTGATGTCTCGCTGATTTTAGAAGACAAAGGCAATAAATTGCTGCGCGAAGCGAACGTCAGCTTCATCAATCAGCTTGCTGATACTTCTTTATCTTCTCGAAATAATATGCTGTGAAAATAAATTCTTTGCGTCAAATAAAATCACGCTGATTTAGCAGACTTTTGTTTTAGAAATTCATAGTTTTACTGTTTTATATGCTTAAAGAACGTTTTAATCTCAAAGTCAATTATTCTTACTTGCTGCAAAAAATAATTTGTCTGATCTATCATCATCATTTGGATTTGACTCGGATGATGGCGCAAAAATTGAAAAACTTTTCCTTATTTTTGATTAGTTTTTTCTCCATTATTCCTTAAACGAGAAAAAATATTCAAATACAATAATCAACTTACAATGGATAACAATAATTTAGAACAGATTACTTTCGGAGGCGGATGTTTCTGGTGTGTGGAAAGCTGTTTCAATATGCTGAAAGGTGTACAGTCTGCTATTTCGGGATATTCGGGAGGGCATAAAGACAATCCCACGTATGAAGAAGTATGTACAGGAGAAACCGGTCATGCAGAAGTAGTACAGATCACTTATGATCCTGCCGTTATTTCTTACGAACAGTTAATGGATGTCTTTTTCTTTCTCCATGATCCTACCCAGCTGAACCGACAGGGCAATGACATCGGCACCCAATACCGTTCGGTAATTTATTATAAAGACGATGCTGAAAAAACAAAAGCTGAAGAAGCTATTGAAAAATCTAAACAGTCGGGAAGATGGCAGGGAACTTATGTTACGGAATTGACGAAATTCGAGAAATTCTGGCCGGCAGAACAATACCATCAGGGATATTACAATGAAAATCCTACACAGCCTTACTGCAGCGCCGTGGTAGGTCCTAAAATCCAGAAATTCAAAAAGCATTTCAGTGAATTGGGAATGCTGAACGCGGGATAATAAATAAATTCAAACTTTAAGGTTTAGAAGATTAAAAAAATAAAGCGAAGAGAATGGTCTCTTCGCTTTTGCAATAATTAATAGTAAGTCTATGAAGATATTTAATATCCTGGATTCTGTGTAAAATCTTTCGAGGCATCAATGGTTGCCTGAGGAATCGGGAAAATTCTTCTGTAAGGTTGGGATGCCGGTTTTGCCGTTCCCGGAAGATCAAACTTCCCGAATCTGATCATGGCTTTTCTTCGATACATTTCCCAGTAAAGCTCAAATCCTGATTCTCTGAATAATGTATTGGCGTCCAAAGAAGTAAGCGCAACACCCGGAGCATTGTTCTTCAATGCATCATTGGTTCTGCTGGTTCTCAGTTTATTAACATCAGCCAGTGCCGCCGTTACATTTCCGCTTCTGAAATATGCTTCCGCCCTCATCATATAGATGGTTCCCAAACGGTACAAAGGAACATCCATCCCGCTGGTTCCGTTATTTCCGTATCCCGGATCAAATTCAAACTTGAAGTTTCTCACTCCCCTGTTGATCTGCGCCTGGGTAAATACGGCTTCTGAAGGATTATCAAAATTCAGTTCCGGGGTGAAGTCGGCGGCAAGTGTTGTATTTTTTTCGGTGAATAATTTGTACACTTTAATTCTTCCGTCTGCTGTCATGTCAAAATTACCGTTCGAAAGTATTTTAGGGCCATACTGTTGCCCAACCTGAAGACCTCTGTTGAAGTGGAACCACGGCTTTCCGGTTCCTTCCACTTTGCTTGTTGAAGGCACACTTACATCAGTTCCGTCATTTCTGAACCAGGTTCCGTCTTCATACTGATATGTTCTCTGAAATCTCGGATCGTCATGATTTCCATTCCACGAATAATAAAATTCAGGTGTTATACATGATGCGTTCGTTCCTCTGTTATCCGGAGAAGGTTTCTGAATTCTTTCCATCGACATATAAGCAAGGTCATTATCAGAACCTTTATCAGAACCCGCAAATTTCTTCTGGACAACCGAGAAAATCATTTCCTTGCTGTTATCATTATTGATATCGAAATTGTGGAAATAATTTGACTCCAAACTGAACAGCGGATTATTAATCAACAAATCAGAATACTGAATCACTTTATCCATATCCGTCCCTCCCCCATTCAAAGCCTGTTCCGTAAAATTGAAAGTACCTGCGGTCTTATTTTTTAGAACAGCCCTATTCAGATACATATCTGCCAATAAAGCGTAAGCCGCCTGTTTGGTAAATCTTCCTGCATGAGTATTCTGGGTTTTGATATCCGCTAAATTCGGAATCAACCCTTCTACTTCTTTAATCAGCTCATCAATGGTTGTGTCTGCCTTTCTGATCTGGATCGGCGCATTGATGTTATCCGGATCTCTGTAAGGCGCCTGCCCGAATAAATCGATGGTTGTATATGTGTAAAATGCTAATAATCCTTTTGCTTCAGCTAAAAACAATGCTTTGTTGGTTCCTGTACTTTTATTGGCACTTGAGATGGCCGTTAAAGATTTTGTAATTCCGAAATTCAGCTGGTTCCAGGTCGTTTTTACCACGTCACTGTTGGCATCCCAGGTAAATTCATGCATGGCTCTCCATTTTCCGCCGTCTCCCCAGTCGCTTCCTCTCGTTGGTAAGAGCGCTTCATCAGTAGAATATTCCTGCAGAGCAAAAACACTTCCATGATCTACAAAAGTACCTTCTCCAAGCTGGCTGTAAGCCGCAGCCAAAGCCGCTTCAGGGTCTGCCACTTCTGCACCCAGTACTTCATCGATTACTTTTTCATCCAGGTTGGTACAGGCTGTTAAAGCCAATACAGCAACGGATAATATGATTTTATTGATCGTTAAAAATTTAGATTTCATAATTTTTTAGCTTAATTAAAATTTAACAGTTGCTCCCAGAATGAATGTCTTTGCAGACGGGTAGGTCGTATAATCAATTCCTAGAGACTGGTTTCCTCCCACCTGCTTATTGGTGTCAACAAGCGGATCGTATCCTGAATAATTGGTAATCGTGAATAGATTCTGAGCACTGATATACAAATTGATGCTTTTCAGGAACTTCAATTGGTTCATATCAAAAGTATAGCCTAATCTTACATTATTCAGACGAATAAAATCTGATTTTTCAAGATATAATGAAGACAGCTGCGGCTGATTGGTAAAGCTTGCCCCGGATTCGTAAAAACTTTTCAGCACATTTCTGTCTGATGCTAAATTATTGATATTCAAATCCAATGCGGTATTATTTACCAGGTAACCTCCGGTCTGTCCGATGAAAGAGAAGGCGAAATCAAACTTTTTATATTTCATGTAAGAGTTGACCCCGAAAGTAAAATTAGGAATAGCCCCTTCAAATATTTTTCTGTCATTCTGATCAATCCTTCCATCTGAATTCAGGTCTTCATAAATATATTTTCCGTTGGCATCGATTCCCAGGTAATTGTACATGTAAAAAGATCCTGCTTCATAACCGTTTCTGTAAATATTGGCAGTAACTCCGGAAAGTCCTGGCCCAGAAACTTCTCCTGAATAAATAGCTGAAACCGGAAGATCTTTTACGACATTATTCACCGTAGCTCCGTTTACATCCACATTCCAGGTAAAGTTTTCGTTTCGGATAACTTCTGAACCTAATGAAAATTCAAAACCTTTATTAACGATTTTCGCATCCACATTTCTCCAAACGGTACTTGTAGGACTTAGAGGACTTGAAGGAATATTTAAGATCGGATCTTTCGTTGTTTTATGATAATACTCCAGTGATCCGTACAATTTGTTTCTCCATAAGCTGAAATCTGCACCGATATTACTTTGCTCTACTACTTCCCATTTAAGATCAGGATTTACCGTTCTGTTAATGGCAACCCCGTTGATCAGGTTTAAATTATCATATAAATAATATCCTGCAGTCTGTGTTAATGAAGAACTCGCCTGTGTAATTTTGTTCGGAACTTCCTGGTTTCCGGTTTGTCCCCAGCTTCCTCTTAATTTTAGTTCATTAATAATTTGGGAATCCTTTAGGAAATTCTCGTTTGAAACCGTCCAGCCTACGGCAACAGAAGGGAAATATCCGTATTTATTATTTTTCCCGAAACGTGTAGAACCATCTGCTCTTAAAGAAGCTGTTAATAAATATTTCTTATCAAAATTGTAATTAACCCTTCCGAAATACGATTGTAATTCATTTTCCTGGGCATAACCGGCGCCCGGAACAAAAGCCGTTCCTGAATATCCCGGGTTAATTTCAGGTGCAATTCCCGCTCCCTGAGCGGCGATATCTTTTACTCCAAAATACGTCCCTGTATTTTTAAATTTCTGATAAGAGAATCCTCCAAGCACATTGAAATTATGTCTGTTCAGATTAAAATCATAGGTCAGGTAATGCTCCAGAAGAACATTATAAGAATCAAGATTAGCCTGAACGTAAAGTCCTTTAGGTGTTCTGTCAGTAACGTTCGGATACATGGTTGTGTTTCTTTCCGACATGGTTTTATCAACGCCTAAATTGAATTTATAATTAAGTCCCGGTAAAATTCTTAACGTAGCTTCCGTATTCCCTAATATCCTGAAGGTATTGGTCTTATCATTATAAACACTCAATAAATACAAAGGATTATAGTGAGCGTTCATATTGAAATTGGTAAAATTTCCGATTTCATCGTATACAGAACGGGTAGGATTCGCCATCAACGCATGAATAATCAGCTGACCGTCGGAGCCGGCATTTCCACCATTCGGAATTCCTGTCTCTTTAATGTCACTGGCTGTAAGGTTGAGTTTTACCTTTAATCTTTTATTATCGAAGAAAGATTCTTCTGCATTCAGACGGGCTGTTGTTCTCTTAAAACTGCTGTTTAAAACGATACCATCCTGATCCATGTGGGAAAGGGATGCAAAATAACTTCCTGTGTCCGTCGCTTTTGAGAAAGATACCGAATGATTGGATGAAACGGCATTTCTGTAAATTTCGTCCTGCCAGTCTGTATTTCCTCCGTGGTCGTACAATTTGTTGATTCCTGCTGCTCTGTATTCATCTGCTGTTAAAAGATCAAGCTTTTTAATCACTGAAGAAAAACCCAAATAGGTATCATACGTAAAGATTGGCTCTCCCTTTTTTCCTCTTTTGGTGGTTACCAGAACAACCCCGTTTGATCCTCTTGCTCCATAAATTGCGGCGGCAGAGGCATCTTTTAATACCGTGATAGATTCTATATCAGAAGTATTTAAAAAGTTTAACGGATTTTTAGCCTGTACATTTCCCAATCCTACATTCGGACTTTGTGCACTTACCGGATCATTGTTCAACGGGATACCGTCTACAACGAATAAAGGAGTACTTCCGCTTCTGATGGATCCGATTCCTCTAATGGAAACATTGACACCGGCTCCTGGCTCACCGCTGGTCTGTACAATACGTACCCCTGCGATTTTCCCCTGCATCAGGTTATCTACAGAGATATTCATTCCTTCTTTGAAATTCTCTGCTTTCAGTTGGCTGATTGCCCCTGTTAAATCAGATTTTTTCTGAGATCCGTATCCTACAAGCGTTACTTCTTCAATAGAAGTTGCTCCTTTCTTTGATTTCAGCTGAACTAAAACCGCAGGTCCTGAAATTTTTGTTGTCTGGATTTCATATCCTTCATAGGAAATGGATAATGTCTGACCGATATTCGCAGCAATTGTAAAATTCCCTGAATCGTCAGTAGCAGCCTTAGCGCCGGTTTCAATAACGGTAACTGTTGCTCCTGCAATGGCAGCGCCGTCCTGATCCGTTACGTTTCCGGTAATGGTTTCATTAACCTGGAAAACAGCAATGTGATTTGCCGAAAGATTCTCTGCATGAGCTTGATTTGCCAACAGGAAAATCATCGCAACCGGGATTAGTTTTTTAAAACTAAAAGAGTTAATTTTGTGATACATATCATTAAGTAAGGTAATTGCATGACGTTACATTGCTTAATAAAAAGCCGCTGTTGTTGCCGCAACAGTGGTTTTCATTTCCGCCCGTCGTTAGTTTTTATTTCGGGATACAAAGTAAAAACGTTTAAGCGGAAAACATTTTAACATAATATTATCTTAAAATCAATAAAATATCAACTCATATGATTTTGATATAAGATTTATATTAATTTTCAAGGGTTTACGAATGAATTGTTATTTAATCATTTACACAATCTTAAAAAACACTTAACATAATATAAAGGCCGACTTTGATCAGACTTCATAATTTCGCCAAAGAAAATTGAAGCAATGAAAAAGATATTTTTCTTAGGACTGTATGTGTCGTTAATACCGCTCTTTCAGTCGCAGATGCAGGATCTTAATGATTTAAAAATAAATCAGATACAGGTAATCGGTTCGCACAACTCTTATAAAAAAGCCATTTTACCGGAGGTTTACCGCTATTTGTCGCAAAAAGATTCGTTACACTTCCTTCCGAGAATTCAGTATGAACATATTCCGATCCCTCAACAGCTGGATCTTGGCTTACGAAACCTTGAAATCGATGTCTATGCAGACAGCAAAGGCGGAAAATATGCCCACCCCAAAATTCTGGATCTGGTAAAAACATCGCAGCCGTTTGATCCGGAAGGTAAAATGAAAAAGCCGGGCTATAAAATGATTCATATTACGGATATTGATTATCAGACCCAGTATTATACTTTGGAAGACTGCCTGAAAGATTTAAAAAAATGGTCTGAGGCACATCCCGATCATGATCCCGTTTTTATCACTTTGGAGCCGAAGGACGGAACAGCCAATCAGTTCGGAACGGAGCCGGAACATTATACTTCAAAGCTTTTTGATGATCTTGATAATGAACTCAGAAAATATTTAGGAAAAAATAAAATCATTACTCCTGACGATATCCGCGGTTCTTATAAAACGTTGAATGAGGCTGTTTTAAACAAAAACTGGCCAAAGGTAAAAGATGCCAAAGGCAAGTTCCTGTTTGTTCTCGACAACAACAGTGAAAACAGGGATCTCTATATAAAAGATCACCCTTCGCTGAAAGGCCGGATGATTTTTACCAATTCTGAGCCGGGAACTCCTGAATCGGCAGTGCTATTCAGAAACGATCCGAATCCCGAAATTACCGCACTTGTACAACAGGGGTATATCATCAGAACCAGAGCAGATGCAGATACCATGGAAGCCCGTAAAGAAGATTATTCAAGATTTGAAAAGGCTAAAGCAAGCGGAGCCCAGGTCATTACGACAGATTATTATCTGCCAAGCAAACTTTTTAAATCCAGCTACAAAATAAGCTTTGAGAATAATTCTTACGAAAGAAAGAATCCCGTAAACGGAAAATAGAACATTTTTACAATTAGATTTATAATTGAAAAGGCTTCCAGATCTATGAAAGCCTTTTCTGCTTTTTTCGGTAAAGCATTTCCGTATGGGGAATATCGTCTTCAAGGTATTTTTTACCGGTGTCTTCAAAACCAAACTCACCATAAAACTTCAGCAGGTAATCCTGTGCGGAAATTCTTATTTCATCTGTACGGAAACGCGCTTCTATCGTGTCAATCGCATAAGCTATGAGTTGTTTCCCAAGATTTTTACCTCTCGCCTTTTCAGTGGTCAGCACTCTGCCGATCGAGGTCTCCGGATATTTTATGCCTTTATCAAAAATCCTGCAGTTGGCGAGAACTTCACCGTTCTGCTCTGCCCAGATATGAACTGCTTTCTGATCATAATCGTCCAGATCCGGATAAGGACAGTTCTGCTCTACTACAAAGACATCAATTCTCGCTTTCAGAACATTATACAGTTCCGGAACGGTAAATTCATCAAAAGTTTTGATTTTCCAGATAATGTTACTCATCGAAACTTACATTATTATTAGCCAAAAATTCATTGGTTTTTTGAATAAAATCAAGGATTTCATCACAACCTTCTTTTTTCTCTGCTGAGGTTACATAGATTTCAGGAAGATCTTCCCAGGTCTTATGAAGCTCGGTTTTGTAATCTTCGACATTTTTTATCGCTGCGTTTGGTTTCAGCTTATCCACTTTGGTAAAAACAATGGAAAAAGGCACTCCGCTTTCGCCGCACCACTGGATAAATTCCAGATCAATAGCCTGGGGCTTGTGACGGGAATCTACCAGCACAAAAAGATTAACGAGATTTCTTCTGTTAAGAATATAGTTGGTAATCAGCTTTTCAAAGTCTTTTCTGATTGATTTTGAAACTTTTGCATATCCGTAGCCCGGCAAATCCGTAAGATACCAGTTTTCATTAACCATAAAATGATTGATAAGCTGTGTCTTTCCCGGGGTCTGAGAAGTTTTAGCCAGATCCTTATGGTTCATCATTGCATTGATCAATGAAGATTTGCCCACGTTTGACCTTCCGATAAAAGCATATTCCGGAAGATTGGGTTCCGGGCAGTCCTGCCATTTGCCGCTGCTCTTTACGAATGTTGCTGTTTTAATAACCATCTTGAATATTTTTAGAAAAATAAACCATTAAGAGAGTTCTTAATGGCTTATGTATATTTAATTTTAAACTTTATCCTTTAACCAGCTGTAGAGAATTTCATTGAATTCATCCGGCTTCTCCATCATCGCTGCATGGCCGCACTCATCAATCCAGAAGAGATCCGAATTGGGAATAAATTTATGCATGTCTTCTGCTACTTCAGGAGGCGTTACATTGTCCTGTTTTCCCCAGATCAGGCAGGTTGGCGTAAGAATCTTCGGAAGATCGTGAAGCATATTGTGCTTGATGGCACTTCTTGCCAGCATTACGGTTTTAATTCCTTTCATCCTGTCATTTACTACCGAAAAAACTTCATCTACAAGATCTTCCGTGGCAATTTCAGGATTATAAAATACCTCTTCGGTTTTCTTTCTTATATACGAGCGGTCATTCTTTCGTGGAAAACTATCACCAAAAGTTCTTTCATACAGCCCCGAACTTCCTGTAAGAACCAGATTTTTAATCAGATCCGGTCTTGCCAGCGTTAAGATCAAGCCGATATGGCCTCCCATTGAATTTCCTACAATTGTTGCAGGGGCTTCTACATGGGCTTCTATAAACTTGGCAATATATTTTGCAATAGTGGTAAGGTTGGTATTGAGTACCGGCAAATCGTAGATCGGCAGCTGAGGAACGTATACTTTAAATCCCCTGTCTGAAAAAAAATCCACCATCTTATCGAAATTACTCAACCCACCCATTAAACCGTGCAACAGCACCAATGGATGTCCTTCTCCCGCCTCAACGAAGGTATATTTCTTTTCTTTTCTTGTACTAAATATCATAAATTGCCTTAATAAAGCCTTGCAAAAATACAAATTAAACCTCAAAAATATTTTGATAAGCCTAATTTAAAATAAAAATAATATACCAAACTCTTTTTTAAAGCATTTTTTCTTAAACACTTTACTATGGCTTAAATAATAACTTAGCCAATCATCTACATACCAGTTTCTTATATAGAGGAAATTCAATCTTTAATAAAACTTATCAACATTAAGGCAAAAAGTGGGAAAAAGTGGGAACTTTTGGAAATTATTATATAAATTTGTCCCAAATGAAAAATTTCATTGGAACATATGAGTGTAAAATCGATGATAAAGGGCGTCTAAAGCTACCTTCTTCTTTGATTAAACAAATGGCAAACTTCGACGACAAAACGTTTGTAGTTAAAAGATCTGTGTTCCAACCCTGCCTGGAAGTTTATCCCATGAATGCCTGGGATAAGGTGATGGGCAAAATTAATAAACTAAACAGATTCATTAAAAAGAATGCTGATTTCATTAGAATGTTTACGGCAGGTGTAAAAACAGTAGAGCTGGACAACGCAGGAAGACTACAGATCTCAAAAGATTTGATGACTTTTGCCAACCTTCAGAAAGATATTGTGATTACAAGCGCAGGAGAACTCTTTGAAATTTGGGATAAAGATGCTTATGAAAAAGTAATTTCCATAAACGAAGAAGATTTTGCAGGCCTTGCCGAAGATGTGATGGGCGCTTTCGATGAAGAATAACGAAGCTGATTATTAACTAAAAAGCTAAAAACACAATTTTAAACATGTATCACAACCCCGTTTTGTTGAAGCAAAGTGTTGATGATTTGGTAACGAATCCAGACGGAACATACGTGGACTGTACTTTTGGCGGCGGCGGTCATTCAAGAGAAATATTGAGCCGGCTCTCCGACAAAGGAAAGCTTTTCAGCTTTGATCAGGATCTCGATGCGCTTAAAAACACGATTGATGATCCGAGATTCACATTAATCAATCAGAATTTCAGATTCCTGGAAAATTCCCTGCTGATGTACGGTATTTCCCAGGTAGACGGCATTCTTGCTGATCTTGGAGTTTCTTCTCACCAGTTTGATGAAGCAGAAAGAGGCTTCTCCACAAGAAGCAATGCTCCATTGGACATGAGAATGAATGTCATGCAGAGCCTTGACGCCAAACGAGTAATTAATGATTACGATGAAGAGCAGCTTGCCGATATATTTTATTATTACGGAGAACTGAGAGAGGCAAGAAAACTTGCAAGAGATATTGTACATCACCGGAAAACCAAAAGCATAGAAACAACGGAAGACCTGAAGAAACTTTTCAGCTACCTTCCGCCAAACAAAGTAAACAAATTTTATGCACAGCTTTTCCAGGCGATCAGAATTGAAGTAAATCAGGAGCTTGAAGTATTAAAAGAAATGCTGGTTCAGGCATACAATGTTTTAAAGCCTGAAGGCAGACTGGTCGTTATTTCTTACCATTCTCTGGAAGACAGGCTGGTAAAAAGATTTTTGAAAAACGGAATGTTTGAGGGAGAGCCCGAAAGAGACATTTACGGAAATTATAAAAAAGCATTCGAACTGGTAAAGAGTAAAGCCATCATTCCCGACGACAAGGAAATTGAAGAAAACTCCAGAGCCAGAAGTGCTAAAATGAGAACAGGAATAAAAGTTTAAAAGTGAATAGTCAATAGCGAATTTATATTGACCATAAACAGATAAATAATTCCAAAAATTCCCCTCCTTCGGAGGGGTGGCGAAAATTCAAAGAATTTTTGACGGGGTGGTTAACAAAATAATATAAAAATAAATCAGACAAAGTCTGTGGCAAAAAGAACAACATATCGTCCCCAGAAGAGACTTACTTTTATAGACATTATAAAAGGAAACTTCCTGAACAGGGATGAGATCAAAATACATTACCGGTATTTTCTCCTGCTCTTTGTGCTGATGATGGCGATGATTTACAGTAACCATCTGGTCAATAAAAAGATAGAAATTGTTAATGCCTTAAAGGAAGAAACAGAAGAATATAAATCACGAAACGCTTATGCACAAAGTAAGCTGATCAAAGTAAAAATGGAATCTGAATTGGGGAAAGAAGTCGCCCGGGATTCTTTGATGACCCTGGAAAGCCACCCTCACAAATTGCTCATAAAACTGGACAGTACAGATGCAAAAACAAAATGAATACGATAACAAGCGTAAAAAAACATTACGTTGGGGCTACCTCTTTGCAGTGGTAGCTTTGTGCGTGTTTGTCATGTTTTTAACGAGGATTGTAATCCTTCAGAATACTAATGTTCAGGAAATTAAAGACGATTACATTAATAAAAATTACCGTGAAGCCACACTGAAGGCTGCCCGCGGAAACCTTTTCGCTTCAGACGGCTCTATTCTTGCCACCACCGTTATGCGGTACGATATTTATCTTGATTTTAAAACAATGAAAGATACTGTATACAGCAACAATATCGGAGCATTGACAGATTCCTTAAGCAAAATGTTTGGGAAACCAAGAGGTGAATTCAGAAAAAAGTTTGACGAGCAGAGAAAAAAGAAAAACCAATATTACACTTTGGTAAAAGGCCTCGACTTTGACCAGTACGACAGATTGAGAAAGTTCCCAATCTTTAAAAAAGGAAAAAATAAAGGAGGTTTTATTGTTGACAGAAATTATAAAAGAGAGCTCGCCACATCCGAAATCGGTGCCGGAACAATCGGGATGGATAACGGAGAATTTAGTTCCGGACTGGAAGGCGCTTTTTCAAAATATTTAAGAGGAACCGACGGAAAAAGACTGGAACAGAGAATCAACTCCTCCCAATGGAAACCGATTGATTTCTGGAAAGTTCAGGAACCGGTTGACGGAGAAGATGTTTACACTACGCTAGACCTTAGAATTCAGGACATTGCACACTCGGCTTTACAAAAACAGCTTGTTAATTTCGAAGCAAAGCACGGAACCGTGATCGTGATGGAAGTAGAGACAGGAAAAGTGCGGGCAATGGTGAACTTAAGAAGAAATGACGACGGAGAGTATGTAGATTCCTACAATTATGCTTTAAAGGACAATATCGAGCCGGGATCAACTTTTAAAACCATTTCCCTTCTTGCTGCAATGGATGACGGTTTTATTGACGAAAATACAACCGTAGATGTAGGAAACGGGATCTGGGTATATGCCAAACAAAGAATTTCCGATGGCCACGGCGGCGGAACATACGACATCAGTGATGTTTTGGCCAAATCCAGCAACGTAGGTTCTGCAAAGCTAATTACAAAATACTACGCAGAAAAACCACAGATTTTCCTTGATCACTTAAGACGCTGGAAATTGTTTGACAAAATGGACATCGAGCTTCCGGGAATTACAAAACCAAAAATTCTGACTCCGGAAAGCAAAAGATGGAATGCCGCCACATTAGCATCCATTGCCTACGGATATTCCACCAACATCAACCTGCTACAGTTAACAACCTTCTACAACGGTGTTGCCAACAAAGGCAAAATGCTGAAGCCTCTGTTCATCGATAAAATCATGAAAGACGGTAAGGTAATGTACAATGCCAAACCTGAAGTAATGGTCAGCAGAATGGCTTCCGATAAAGCCGTTAATATGATGACACATGCTTTAACAAAAGCTGTAGAAAAAGGAACGGCCAAAAGTATTTTCACCCCAAACCTAAAAATGGCAGGGAAAACCGGAACGGCAAGATTTGAATACTGGCTTCCAGGACCTATGAAATACCGCTCTTCCTTTGCAGGATTTTATCCCGCTGATAATCCGAAATATACGTGTTATGTAATGATCAGTGAGCCCAATACTTCAAAAGGGTTTTACGGAGCAACAGTTGCAGCCCCCGTATTTAAGGAAATTGCTGGAAAAACATTCCTGAAAACACCGCAAAATATTGAAAGAGAAATGCTGGTCGACAAAAAGGTAAACCTCAATAAAATGGTTGAGCCTAATGTAAAAGTAGCCGTCAACAATAAACAAATGCCCAATGTTGTGGGACTGATCGGGAAAAATGTCATTCCGCAACTGGAGAATTTAGGATACCGCGTCGATTTTAAAGGTGTGGGAAGAATCAAAGAACAATTCCCATTGGAAGGCACTACCATCAGCAAAAACCAGAGAATTTATTTGTCTCTGCAAAATTAAAAGAAAAGAGTCCTGAAAGGACGATTTAAAATAGAATAGGATGTAAATCCTATAAAAAATGAAAACATGCAATTAGTTGAATTATTAAAAAGAATACCGGTTCTGGAAATTCATGGTAACGACAGCCTTGAAATTTCACAATTGGTTTTCGACAGCAGAAAGGTTACGGATAACTCTTTGTATATCGCAATGAGGGGAACCGTTGTAGATGGACATTCATTTATTGCATCATCTGTTGAAAAAGGCGCAAAAGCTATTGTTTGTGAAGAATTCCCTGAAAATCCTGATGAAAATGTAACCTATGTTAAAGTAAAAGATTCTTCTAAGGCATTAGGACATCTGGCTTCTAATTTCTATGGGAATCCTTCAGAAAAATTAAAATTAATTGGTGTTACAGGAACCAACGGAAAAACATCTGTTTCGACCCTTCTTTTTGATATTTTCAAAAATTTAGGCTATGATTCAGCATTGCTTTCCACAGTGGAAATAAGAATTGCGGATCAGATCATTCCTGCAACTCATACAACACCGGATATTATCACTATTAATAAAATTTTAGCTCAGGCAGTTGAAGAAGGCTGTGAATTTGCTTTCATGGAAGTAAGCTCTCACGGTATTGCCCAAAACAGGATTGAAGGTCTCCATTTTAAAATCGCCGGATTTACCAATCTTACCCACGATCATCTTGATTATCATAAAACCTTTGATGAGTACCTAAAAACAAAAAAGAGATTTTTTGATGAGCTGGATGCAACCGCCGTTGCCATCACCAATATTGATGATAAAAACGGGAACGTCATGCTTCAAAACACAAAGGCAGCAAAAAAGTCTTATGCTTTGAAAACCATGGCAGACTATCACGGAAGATTACTGGAAGTCGATTTTAACGGAATGTTGCTGAATTTTAATGGAAAAGAATTCTGGACAACGCTGACGGGAAAATTTAATGTCTACAATTTACTGCTGGTGTTTGGGATAGCTTCAGAGCTTGGTTTTGAGCAGGAAGAAATTCTGCAGGCCATCAGTCAGCTAAAAAGGGTTTCCGGAAGGTTTGAAACTTTCAAATCAGACGGCGGAATCATTTTTATCGTAGACTATGCTCACACTCCGGATGCCCTGGAAAACATTTTGGAAAGCATCAACGACATCAGAACAAAAAACGAAAGACTAATCACCGTTTTCGGATGCGGAGGCGATAGAGATCACGCTAAAAGACCCGAGATGGGAAATATTGCCACTAAAAAATCCACATTGGCGATTATCACCTCAGACAACCCGCGAACAGAAGATCCGGCAGCCATTATAAAAGAAATTGAAGCAGGCGTTGAACCTCAGAATTTCAGCAAATACACTTCAATTCCGGACAGAAAAGAAGCCATCAAAATGGCCATAAAATTTGCAGAACCGAAAGATATTGTGCTGGTAGCCGGAAAAGGCCATGAAACCTACCAGGAGATTAATGGTGTAAAACATCATTTTGACGACAAAGAAACGATCAATGAGCTTTGGAAATTAATGAGCAAGTAAATATAAATGATTATTGATAATTGATTAATGATGGAAAATAATTACAACCAGATTTTTGCTAAAAGAACAAAAACTTTAGCAATAAATATAATTAATAGTTTATCGGATTCGGCATATTCTGATAAAGTATCAGTAATCAGAAAACAAATATTCCGTTCGGCAGGTTCTGTTGCAGCTAATTATAGAGCAATGTGCAGAGCCAGATCAGACAAAGAAAAATATGCTAAAATCTGCATAGTTGTAGAGGAAGCAGACGAAACAGTATTTTGGTTGGAAGTAATTCAGGAAGTTAATATAGCTTCAAAAGTAATGATAGATGAACTTATGAATGAGTCTTTAGAGATTTTGAAAGTGACATCAACTTATAAGAACAAATTAAAGAGTAAGATTATTTAATATCCGTCAGATATCAATCATCAATTATCAAACATCAATAATTAAAAAATGCTATATTATCTATACGAATATTTAACCAACCACGGAATCCATGTCCCCGGACTTGGATTGTTGAAATACATCTCCTTTCGCGCAGGAATGGCGGTGCTCTTTTCCTTAACGATCGCTCTTATTTTTGGAAAAAGAATCATTAACTATCTGAGAGCAAAACAGATGGGCGAACTGGTTCGTGATCTTGGTTTGGACGGCCAAAAACAGAAAGAAGGAACTCCCACCATGGGAGGGCTTATTATCATTCTGGCTACGCTGATCCCTGTATTGCTGTTTACAAAAATTACCAATATTTATATTGTTCTTCTCATCGTTTCAGTACTTTGGATGGGCGCCATCGGTTTCCTTGATGATTACCTGAAAAAAATAAAAAAGAACAAAGACGGCCTCAGTGGCAAATTTAAAATTGTAGGCCAAGTGGGATTGGGTCTGATTGTAGGTGTTACGATGTACTTTCACCCCGATATTACCGTAAAAAGAAAATATCTGGACGCTAAGGTGGTAAACCGGAACAATGTAGAGCAAAACTTCATGCCTACCGAAAAGATTGCCGTTTCCACCGTTCCTTTTGCAAAAAATAATGAATTCGACTACAGTGGGATTTTGTTTTGGATGAATGATAAAGATGCCCACGAATGGGCATGGGTTGTTTTCATCCCTATTGTAATTTTCATCGTAACAGCCGTTTCAAACGGTGCTAATATTACTGATGGAATAGACGGTCTGGCTGCAGGAACCAGCACCGTTATTTTACTTACACTAGGCTTATTCGCTTATCTTTCAGGAAACATCATATTCGCTGATTATCTGAATATTATGTTCCTGCCTAACATGGGCGAAACCACCATTTTTGTAGTCGCCATGGTGGGAGCCGTCATCGGTTTTTTCTGGTACAATACCTATCCTGCCCAGGTTTTCATGGGAGATACAGGAAGTTTAATGTTGGGAGGCGTTATTGCGGTCTTAGCCATTATCCTAAGAAAAGAACTCATGATTCCCGTACTGTGCGGAATCTTTTTAATTGAAAACCTTTCCGTTATGCTTCAGGTAATTGTTTTCAAATACAGAAAAAGAAAATACGGGCTGGAATATGCCCAAAACAATAGATTATTTAGGATGTCACCTCTTCACCATCATTATCAGAAAGGCGGTTTTCATGAAAGCAAAATCGTTAACAGAATGATAATCATTGGTGTTATGCTGGCAATTGTATGTCTCATTACATTGAAGATGAGATAAGAAGTTAATTTAAAATTGAATGATTTAAGAATTTTAAAATTAGAATTGTACGAATCATCAATCATTAAATCAAAAAAATATGAAAATAGTTGTTTTAGGAGGAGGAGAAAGCGGTTGCGGTGCTGCTTATTTGGCTAAAAAACAAGGCCTGGAAGTTTTTCTTTCAGACCAGGGAACTATTAAAGAGCACTATAAGCAGTTTCTTACGGATAATGAAATTGAATTTGAAGAAGAAAATCATAGCGAAGAAAGGATCCTGAACGCGGATTGGATTGTAAAAAGCCCGGGAATTCCCAAAAAGGCAGATATCATCCATAAAATCCATGAAAAAGGAATCAGGCTTTCATCGGAAATTGAATTTGCCTCGGAATTTACCGATGCCAAAATCATCGCTATTACCGGAAGCAACGGGAAAACAACCACCACATCTTTAATCTATTATATCCTGAAAAACGACGGACTCAATGTTGGCCTTGGCGGAAACATCGGGTATAGTTTTGCCAAGCAGGTTGCCGATGAAAACTATGAATATTATGTATTGGAAGTAAGCTCGTTCCAGCTGGATGATATTCAGAATTTCAGGCCGTATATTTCTTTATTGCTGAATTTGTCACAGGATCACCTGGACCAGTACAATTACAACTATGAAGAATATGCACTGGCCAAATTCAGGATTACGGAAAATCAGGAAAATGATAATTTCTTCATCTACAATAAAGATGATGAAATGAGCAAAAACATCCTTGAAAAACTGGAGGTTAAAGCCAAAATGATTCCTTTTTCAACGAAAGAAAAACTGTCTGAAGGAGGTTTCATTAATGATGATCATATTGAGGTAGATCTAAACGATACTTTCACAATGAAAATTGATGAGCTATCACTTTTAGGAAACCATAACGTTGCCAACAGCCTTGCCGCATCAATTGCGGGTAAGATATTGGAAATCAACAATGAAAGTATTAGAAATTCACTAATGACATTTCAGGCCGTTGAACACCGACTGGAATTTGTTTCAGAAATTGAAGGAGTAAAATACATCAACGACAGTAAGGCAACCAACGTCAACGCTACTTATTACGCTTTGGAAAGCATGAAGAACCCAACCGTATGGATTGTTGGAGGCGTAGACAAAGGAAATGACTATACCGAAATTGAAGATTTAGTCAAAAGAAAAGTAAAAGCAATTGTATGCTTAGGAATTGATAATGAGAAAATTATAAACTTCTTTAAAGACAAAAAAGAGTTTATTTATGACACCTCCAGTATGGAAGAAGCCGTAAAGATCTCAAAATCATTAGCCCAAAAAGGAGATACCGTTCTACTTTCGCCCTGCTGTGCAAGCTTTGACTTATTTAAAAGCTATGAAGACAGGGGAAGACAATTTAAGGAACAGGTAGTAAAGCAAATGGCAAATAACTAAAAGCCAACAGCAAAGATATGAACGAACAAGACACAGAAAACAGATTTGAATTCCTGAAGGGCGATAAAGTACTTTGGATGGTCATTCTTGTGATCTCCATCTTCTCTATTTTCCCTGTATATTCTGCAAGCTCAAATCTGGAATATATTGTAAACAACGGGACTACAACAGGTCACGTGATCAAGCATATGTTCTTCGTAGTCTTAGGCCTTGCCATCATGAGAGTGGTAGGAATGGTAAAATATGAATACATCGGAAAGCTCAGCAGCATTTTGCTTGGCCTAATGATTATTCTTCTGATTGTCACTATGTTTACGGGGCAAACCATTGATGGAGCAAGTGCCTCAAGATGGTTGAAAATTCCGGGCACGCCGATATCATTCCAGCCTTCTTCTTTTGCATTCCTTATGCTGATCATTTATCTCTGCAGGTATCTGACCAAAAAAATCACAAGAGAAAGGCTTCCCATTGAGAATATCATGTACATCTTCGGACCTATTCTGCTTGTCTTCGTTCTTGTTGCAAAAGATAACGGATCTACGGCATTAATGATCTTAATGGTTTCGGTTATTGTCTTAATTATAGGGCAGCTTCACTGGAAATATATTGCAGGATTCATCTCCGCATCATTTATTGCAATTGTATTGTTTCTGATTATTGCCTTAAATACAAATCTTATCGGTGGGAACCGGGTACACACCTGGATGAGCCGTATTGAAACATTTACTTCAAGCAAAGCCAAATCGGCCGATGTAGACGACGAAAGTGTAAAAGCTAAAAACTATCAGGTGATGCAGGCTAAAGCAGCCATTGTTCACGGTGGGATAACAGGAATGGGACCCGGAAAAAGTGCATTAAAACAAATGCTTCCGCAGTCTGCCTCCGACTTTATTTTTGCGGTAATTGTTGAAGAATATGGGGTAATCGGTGCAGCCTTTCTGATCAGTATGTATTTAATTATGATGATCAGGATCGTGATGATCGCCAGTAAAATGCCGGCATTTTTCGGATCGTTGCTCGTGCTCAGCCTCGGGGTAATGATCTTTGTACAGCTTTCCGTAAACATCGCGGTAGCAGTTAATCTGATCCCGGTAACCGGCCAGCCATTGCCTTTGATCAGTTATGGGGGAACATCCATGCTGGTAACCTATTTACAGTTGGGAATAATTTTAAATATAAGCTCACGAATCCAGATTTATGATGAAGAAGGACTGGGCAAAAAACAAAGCATTGCAGAAATAAACGATATCGCTTAAATAAAAAGAGTCCCGAAGGGACGACATAAATCAGGATAGGATGCAAATCCTGTCAAATTTAAAATAGATAAAATAAAAATGGACAATCAATCATTCAATAGCCAGAAGCCAAAAGCCATCCGCGTTTTATTATCAGGAGGCGGAACAGGAGGACATATCTTCCCGGCCATTGCTATTGCAGACGAAATCAAAAAAAGATTTCCGGATGCAGAATTTTTGTTCATTGGGGCTAACGGCAAAATGGAAATGGAAAAAGTTCCTCAGGCTGGCTACAAAATAGAAGGAATTGATATTGCCGGAATCAACCGGGGAAATATGCTTTCCAACTTAGGATTGCCTTTTAAGATTTTAAAAAGTTTATCTAAATCTAAAAAGATCATTAAAAGTTTCGCTCCTGATTTCGCAATAGGGACGGGAGGTTTTGCCAGCGGGCCGGCATTGTATGAAGCCAGTAAACTGGGGATTCCGATTTTTATTCAGGAACAGAACGCCCATGCAGGCGTTACCAATAAAATATTGAGCAAGAAAGCCAGAGCCGTTTTTACAGCGTATCCTAAAGTAGATGGCTTTCCGGCAGATAAAATACACTTTCTGGGTAATCCTATCCGCGAAAATATTGTTTCGGGAATGCAGCAAACAGCCCAGGCAAAAGAAAAAATGGGTCTTGATAAAGACAAGTTAACGATTCTTTCAGTCGGTGGTTCTCTCGGTTCAAGAACATTAAATAACGGATGGAAAGAAAATCTTGAAAACCTGAAACAAAAAGGGTATCAATTGATCTGGCAGACCGGAAAACTGGATTACGCAGAACTTTCTTCAAGCCTGCAGCCTCCCGCTTCCATTCAGATCAAAGAATTTATTAAAGATATGGAAACAGCATATTCTGCGGCAGATGTTATTGTTTCCAGAGCGGGTGCCATTGCCATTTCAGAGCTGGCAGTAGCAAAGAAACCTGTTTTGCTGGTTCCTTTTCCTTTTGCAGCAGAGGATCATCAAACCAAAAATGCGATGAATCTGGTGGAAAAGAATGCCGCAAGAATGGTAAAAGACTCTGAAATGCAGGAAAAATTCTGGAATACCCTTTCGGAAATCTGCGCAAATGAAAATATTAGAAAAGAAATGTCTCAGAATCTGCAATATTTTGCCAAGCCAAATGCAGCTAAAGAGATTGTGGACGAGATTTTAAAAATAATTGAATAAAGGCTTGTCTTAAAGATGCTATTTAAAATTCAAGAATAATACTTAAAGTTAACAAGGCTTTGCAATGTTAAAATTGAAAGGTAAAGCAGTTAGTATTAGAGATGTCACCCTGAGCTTGTCGAAGGGCCAATTAAAACAACACAAATGAATGAAAATATATTTTGTATATATTGTGAAATGTTCTGATAACTCTTATTATACAGGTTTTACCAATGACCTGGAGAGAAGGATTAATGAACATAATGGAGAAGTAAATCCGGCAAGTTATACACATAATAGAAGACCTGTAAAACTGGTTTTCTATTATGAATTTAACGATGTGAATCAAGCCATACAGTTTGAAAAACAAATTAAAGGATGGAGCAGAAAAAAGAAAGAGGCTATAATAAATGATAACTGGGATTCGTTACCGGAGTTATCAAAAAATAGGATGAAAGAGTAAAGGCTTCGACAAGCTCAGCCTGACACCGTTAAAATTGATTATGCATTATTAATGGTCATTGAAGCTTATAGCTTTTTAAATAAGATAGTGTTAGTGATGCTTTAACCCAGTTACAGCTATTAAAGATTAAAATATAAAAATGAATAGTTTACAAACATATCAGAATTTTTACTTCGTGGGCATCGGAGGTATTGGGATGAGCGCTCTGGCACGGTATTTCCATGCTTCGGGCAAAAAAGTGTCTGGTTATGATAAAACCAACACCAAGCTTACCCAAGCTCTTATGAATGAAGGAATCGATATTGTTTTTGATGATATTATTGACGAGAGAATTAGCTCACTGCAGAAAGATGATACTTTGGTAATTTATACACCTGCCATCAAAGTTTTGGGCATTCTGGATTATTTCAATGATAATAAGTTTGAAGTTCTGAAACGTGCAAAAGTATTGGGATTAATTACAGAAAATACAGACTGTATCGCTGTTGCCGGCACACACGGAAAAACAACAACCTCTACTTTGGTTTCACATTTGTGCAAAGAAGCAGATCTGCCGTTTTCATGCTTTTTGGGCGGAATTTCCGAGAACTTCAGATCAAACTTTCTGTATAATGGGACTCAATATTCTGTGGTAGAAGCAGACGAATATGACCGAAGCTTTCTGAATCTCTCTCCGGATTGGGCAGTTATCACCTCTACCGATGCAGACCATCTGGATATTTATGGAGATAAAAACACTATTGAAGAAGGATTCAGGCAGTTTGCGGCATTGGTTCCGAACGATAAACAGCTTTTTGTAAGAAAAGGGATTGACATCGGAAGACCACACCTCACGTATGCTGTAAATGAAACAGCAGATTATTATTCGGATAACCTGCGTATGGAGAATGATACAATTTATTTTGATTTTCATACTCCGGAAGAAACAGTAAAAGATTTTGCCTGGGAAATTCCGGGAATTCATAATGTGGAAAATGCGACCGTGGCGTTGGCAATCCTTCATAATCTGGGAATTGATTTTGAAACTTTGAAAAAAGCAATTGCCAATTTTAAAGGTATTAAAAGAAGATATACCAAACACAGATATGAGAACGGTAAAATTTACATCGACGATTACGCTCACCACCCGACTGAAATCAATGCGGTAATGAGCTCGATCAGGACTTTTTACCCGGAAAAGAAACTGCTGGTAGTTTTCCAGCCACACCTGTTCAGCAGAACAAGAGATTTTGCTGATGGTTTTGCAGAAAGCCTTAGTAAGGCCGATGAATTAATCCTGCTTGATATTTATCCGGCAAGAGAACTTCAGGAAAATTTTGAAGGAATTACTTCAGACTGGCTCCTGGAAAAAGTGACTTTAGATAAAAAGGAAGTTTCAACATTAAGTGATGCTTTCAGTAAAATAAAAGAAAAAGAATTTGACATCCTTCTCACCGTGGGCGCAGGAAATATTGATACACTGTATGATCCTATCTGTGAGTGGATGAATAAATAATTTAATAAACGCAATGAGCGCAACGGAAAGTTATATAATCCGTATAAAGTCGTTCTCAAAGGCGTTTCACTCAGCAAATGATAGCTGAAAATATCATTTTAGAATAAAACACAAAGATGACAGAAAATGAAATTTCAAACATAGTTTTTGATGCAGGGATGAAAGTGCATCGTAAACTTGGAATAGGACTCTATGAAAATGTGTATGAGCAATGCTTAATTTACGAATTGAAAAATAGTGGGCTTAGCATTGAGAGTCAAAAAGATATCAGTATCAATTATGAAGGTTTGATCATTGAGAAAGCATTCAGAACGGATTTGCTGATTGATAATAAAGTAATTATAGAAATAAAAGCAGCTCCGGAAATAAATACATATCATTTTTTTCAGCTTCTTAATTATTTAAGAATTACAGAAATGAAATTGGGAATGATTTTAAATTTTCATTCTGCCTTATTTAAAGATGGAGTAAAAAGAATAGTAAATAAATTATAAAAACTTGGTTTAAATACCATAAATAAAAGTATAAAATATAGTATAATGTTTCGGCTATCATTCGCTGAGTGAAACGCCCTTGCGAGCAAAAAAGTAACAAATAACAATAAAAACAAACCCTTGCGAGCTTAGCGTTAAAAAATTTAGAAATGAAAAATAAATACAGAATATTAAAAATTGCCATTACAGTAATCATTCTAGGATTTCTGCTGAGTTTCTCATTGAAGAAATTTAGTGGCCAAAAGATTACGGACAATAGGATTTCTGTAAAGATGAGCGAGAAAACGCCTGTTTATTTTATTGATGAAAAAGACATTCGGGAAATTGTAAAAAAAGAAAATCCTTCCGGAAAGGTGGGAGATCTTAATATTCCTGCTCTCGAAAAGAAGATCAATGCCCTTCCTGCTGTAGACAGCGCCAATGTATATCTTAATCTGAACGGGAAACTCAATCTGGATATCAAACAAAGAGTTCCTGTTTTCAGACTGAATAAGGACGGACGCGATTTCTACGTTGATCAAAAAGGCATAGAATTTCCGATATCTAAAACATATTCTCATCCGTGCATGCTGGTAACGGGAGATGTGCAGAAAGATGAATATCAGAAGCTTGCAGAACTTGTGGAGAAAATTGATAAAGATGAATTCAGCAAAAAATACTTTATCGGCATCTCCAAAGATAAAGGAGACTACAACCTTCTCACCAGCGAAGGAAACTATAAAGTTGAAATCGGCGATCTGGACAATATTGAATTTAAGGTAAAAGGCTTTAAAACATTTGTGGAAAAGTATCTTGTTTATCAGGATCCTGAAAAATACAAAATGGTGTCGGTGAAATATCAGAACCAGATAGTCACCACTTTAAATCCTTATTTTAAAGAAAATGACAGCATTCTGAATGTAAGAAATAAAGAACTGGCAAAAGCTTCATTAGTTCCCGTAGATAAAACCAATGATAAGCCAAAGCCAAATGAGATAAAAAAGACTAACAAACCAACCTCCTCTTCATTAAAACCAAAAACAGTAAAGCCAAAGGAAACAAAAAAAACAGAGAAGAAATCTACGGCAGTAAAGCCGAAAACAAAGGCGAAAATTAAAATAGAATAAAAAAATCAAATCGATATAAACAAATGGAAAATCAAGAGTATTCAGTAGGTCTGGACATCGGGACGACAAAAATTGTCGCGATTGTCGGAAGGAGGAATGCACACGGGAAAATAGAAGTTCTCGGTGTAGGGAAGGCTAAGAGTCTTGGTGTTCACAAAGGTATTGTGAATAATATTTCACAGACCATTAATTCAATCAAAGCTGCTGTGTCTGAAGCACAGTCCAGCGCAGGAGTTCCTATCCGTAAGGTAACGGTAGGAATTGCAGGAAAACACATCCGTTCTCTGCAGCACTCCGATTATATTATGCGTGAACATCCGGACAAATTCATTACAGATGATGACATTGAAGCATTGAAAGATCAGGTCAAGAAGCTGGTCATGCTTCCCGGTGAAGAAATTATCCACGTACTTCCACAGGAATATAAAGTAGACTCCGAAGGAGAAATCCAGGAGCCTGTAGGCATGCATGGAAAGCGTCTGGAAGCCAATTTCCACGTTGTGGTAGGTCAGATGGGAAGCATCCGTAACATTGCAAGATGTGTACGCGAGGCGGGACTCGAGATGGAAGCCCTTACCCTGGAACCATTGGCATCTTCAGAAGCCGTATTAACCAAAGAAGAAAAAGAAGCAGGAGTAGCCATCGTAGACATCGGGGGCGGAACTACCGACATCGCTATTTTTAAAGACAATATTATTCGTCACACCTGCGTAATTCCTTACGGTGGCGGAATAATTACCGAAGATATTAAAGAAGGCTGCTCTATCATCGAAAAGCATGCAGAACAGTTAAAAGTAAAATTCGGTTCAGCAGTTCCTGAGCTTGAAAAAGACAGTACCTACGTAACCATTCCGGGGCTTCACGGCAGACCGGATAAAGAGATTTCACTCAAAACTTTGGCACAAATCATTAATGCCAGAGTAGAAGAAATCCTGGAAATGGTGAATACGGAACTTAAAGCATACGGTGCATTCGAACAGAAGAAAAAACTTATTGCAGGAATCGTGCTTACAGGAGGCGGGTCCAACCTTAAGCATCTGCGTCAGCTGGCGAACTATACCACAGGATTTGACAGCAGAATCGGTTTTGCTAACGAATACATAGCGAATGATAAAAATCAGTATCTTAAAGGACCTGAATTTGCAACTTCCATCGGATTATTAATGGAAAGTTTAAAAATCAGGGACAAAAAACAGAATGCTGAACTCCAGGAACCTGAACAGCCTGCCGAAACAAAGACCGAGACACAGTCTCCCGCAGCAGAAACGACTCAGGAGAACATCGTACAGCAGCCTGAAATTGCACAACCCGAGCATACGGTAAGCGAACAGCAGTCTAAAAGAGCAGCAAAACTGACTTTCGGGCAGTCGCTCATGGAAAAAGTAAAAAAATTCTTTGAAGAAGTAGAATAAAATATAAATGATAAAATGATAAGCGATAATGATCTTTTCCTTGTCATTGATCATCAATCAATTATCAATTATAAAAGTATAGTTATGGAAAATATAGGGACACAGGGGTTTTCATTTGATTTGCCAAAAGGAAATTCATCAATAATAAAAGTGATTGGTGTTGGAGGTGGCGGAAACAACGCACTGAAACACATGTACGAAAAAGGGATTCACGGGGTAGACTTCGTGATCTGCAATACAGATGCCCAGACTTTGGATAATAATCCGGTTGCCAATAAAGTGCAGCTGGGAACAACGATTACAGAAGGTCTCGGAGCAGGTGCCGATCCTGAAGTAGGAGAAAAATCGGCTATCGAAAGTATCGAGGATATAAAAGCGGCTATGGGCCAGAATACAAAAATGGTATTTATCACTGCCGGAATGGGTGGCGGTACAGGTACCGGTGCTGCTCCCGTAATTGCCAAAGTGGCAAAAGATATGGGAATCCTTACGGTAGGTATCGTTACCGTTCCTTTCAGCTTTGAAGGAAAAAGAAGGCTTGAACAGGCGGAAAACGGACTTGATAAATTAAGAAATAATGTAGATTCCCTGATTGTTATCAATAATGATAAACTCAGACAGCAGTTCGGAAATCTTGGCTTCAAACAGGGATTCTCAAAAGCCGATGAAGTATTGACCAATGCAGCCAAAGGGATGGCAGAGGTAATCACCGGATACTTTGATGTAAATATTGACTTTAGAGATGCTAAATCCGTGCTTCAGAACTCTGGAACGGCATTGATGTCTACCGGAGTTGCTTCAGGTGAAAATAAAGCCGAAGAAGCCGTTAAAAAAGCATTGGATTCACCATTGTTGAATGATAATAAAATTACCGGCGCTAAAAACGTTCTTTTATTGATCCGAAGCGGTGTGGAAGAAGTAACAATGGATGAGATCGGGGTAATTATGGATCATATTCAAAAAGAAGCCGGAAATACCGCAGATATCATTTTCGGGGTGGGTTCTGATGAAGAATTGGGTGACTCTGTAAGCGTTCTTGTAATCGCCACAGGTTTTTCAAATGATAATAAAAAATTTTCCGGGCCTACAGAGAAAATCAAGATCAGTCTGAACGACAGCTTTGATACACCGAAAGAATCTCCATTCAAAACAAGACAGGAAAGAGAAGACGCACCGGAGCAGTCTTACGATTTTGGAGGGAAAAGCCTTTTCAGACTTGATGACGAAGATAATGATGCTCCATTCTTCAGTTCATCTTCTGAAAAAAAAATGATCATTGAAGAAGAACCTGCCAGAACAGAAATAAAATTCACTGACAGAGAGGGAGATATGGTTCATACCCCGGAACACAACTGGAGAAACGAAGAAGAAGAGTCTTTCAGCCTGTTTTCTCTTGATGAAGAAACGGAAGATCCGAATGATCTTGAAATAGAGTCTTTCAAATTTGATTTTGATCAGAAAAAAGAGGAGCCGCAAGCAGGAAATGCTTCAGCCAGATCGTATTCTGAAGAAAAACCTGTTGAGTTCAGCTTTTTTGTAAATGAATCAAAAAATACGGATCCAAAATCTGATTTCGGGCCGAAAGCGGAATTTACTTCTTCAACCGAGGTCAACCAGCTAACGGAAGAGCCTCTTCAGAAAGTTGAGCATTTCTTTCAGCATCTGAAAGAAGAGCCTTTTGCAGAAACTCAACCTGAAACACAGGCGCCGAAACCGGCAGAAGAAGAGTTCACCTTCGTGAATAAAACGGTTGATCAGGAAAGAGTAATGGAACGCAGAAATAAATTAAAAGAGTTTAATTCTCGTTACCAGAGCTTCGACAGTTCTAGCGAGTTTGAATCGGTTCCGGCATTTAAAAGAAAGAATATCTCTATCGAAGGGACCAATGCTTCTGAACAGAATATCAACACGTATCTGTCTGAAAACAATGGAAACATGCAGATCAGAGAAAACAGATTTTTGAATAAAGACGTAGATTAATTGCTACTGGCGATTGGCTTCTTGCAAATGGCTCTAAAGTCAGGTTTAAGAGCCAGCAGCTAATTGCCAGCAGCTAATGCCAAAATAAAATGAGTTTAGAAAACACTATAAATGAAGCGATAAAAACGGCTATGAGAGCGAAAGACAAAGTTGCTTTGGATTCTCTTCGTGCCGTAAAATCTCAAATATTATTGCTTAAAACAGAAGCCAGAGGAGCAGAAGTTACTGCAGAGCAGGAAATTGCCATTCTTCAGAGAATGGTAAAGCAGCGTAAAGATTCTTCAGAACAGTTTACTGCACAGGGAAGAAATGATCTTGCGGAAGTAGAGGAAGCCCAGATGAAAGTAATTGAGCAGTTTCTTCCGAAACAGCTTTCTGCAGAAGAACTGGAAGCAGAAATGAAAAACATTATCGCCGAAACCGGTGCCGAATCTATGAAAGATTTGGGAAAAGTAATGGGAATAGCATCGAAATCCTTAGCCGGAAAATCCGACGGAAAAAGTATTTCAGAAATGGCTAAAAAGCTGCTTTCCTAGACACATGTTAATTGTCGTGAATTGATGATATAATTCATCACTAACAATTCAAAACGGCTACCTTTTTATAAGGATATTCAACCTTTGCATATCGATTTGATTAAGAAGCCCGGAACTTTTCAGTTCCGGGCTTCATTTATTTTTTCTCCTTAGTAAGGGCTCAATCTTAAGAGAATCGAACCAATAATGTTGAGGGAAGATCTAAAATACTTTTTTCATGGTATTGTTTTCAGAATCTATTCCAAAGATAAATATTTTTTTAGTTAAATTCATATAAACAAGCGTTACATTTTAACCCAATTAATTTATTGGATGTTTTATTTTCTTTCAAAATTATTGTTTATATAAAAATATTCATTAAATGATGCTCTTCTTCTTATTAAGCAATTCCAATTAATATTTATTGCAACAGAAGATTTAAATAAATTTTATTACCTGTAAATCAATTAAATATAATATTTAGCGTAAAATAAACACAAATTAATTTGGAGATTTAGTCCGGATTGTTTTAAATTTGTGTAATAATAACGCAATCATGAAATATACATTATATAATATTATTGACAGCTTTCAGAAACATACAGACTTAGAATTTCTTTTCTTTTGGGGGCATACCGCTAAAGATGAAGTTACGAAGGCTTGTTTCAGCCAGTGGTTTCCTTTTGACTTCGAGGAAGAAGGAACTGTTTATAAAACTGCAGAGCATTATATGATGGCCGGAAAAGCAAGGCTGTTTCATGATAATAATATTTTAGAAAAGATTTTAAAAGCAGAAACACCCAACCAGGCAAAAAGTTTAGGAAGAAAAGTAAAAAACTTTAATCCTGAAGTCTGGGATGAACATAAATATAATATTGTGAAGCAAGGAAATTTCCTCAAATTCTCCCAGAATGAAAGGTTTAAAGAATTTCTGATCTCAACGGATGATAAAATTCTGGTAGAAGCAAGTCCGTACGATACGATTTGGGGAATCGGGATGTTGGAAACAGATCCGCGGGCTAAAGATCCAGCACAATGGAATGGCGAAAATCTGCTTGGATTTGCTTTAATGGAAGTGAGAGATGAATTAAGGCGGAAACACAGAATATAAAGACCATAAACAGAATAAGAAGAACAACATTAAATATCAATAAATGTTGCTTTTCGTAAAATTAAGTATAAAAAATTTTACTTTTAATTTGCGTAAAAAATACGCGAAAATTAAAAGATTGTTTAATTAAAAATCATAAAGCTATGTTTGGATTTACACACATCAAATTTGATTCTATGACGTACGTTCTTCATTTTAAAAATGGAAAAATCGCCAGAGGAGGAAGAGGATTATCATTCTTCTATTTCGCTCCCAATTCGTCTATTGCTGCGATTCCGCTGGGAAGCAATGACCTGCCGTTTATATTTAATGAAAATACCAATGATTATCAGACCGTGAAAATTCAGGGGCAGATCAGCTATAAGATTACAGATCCCAAAGCACTTTCCAACACGCTGGATTTTACTGTTGACGAACAGGGCGTTTACAAAAAAAATGATATTGAAAAGCTGAACCAGCGAATTATTAACCTCGCGCAGACTGCAACCTCATCATTTATCCATCAGCTTAATTTAAAAGATGCCATCCGTTCTGCAAAACAGATTGAAGAAAATATTCTGGAAGGATTGATGAATTCCGAATCGATAAAAAGTATGGGAATAGAAATCCTCGGAGCAAATATTCTGGCCGTTCAGACAACTCCCGAAATGGCGAGAGCGCTCGAAACGGAAACCAGAGAAAAACTGCAGCAGCAGGCCGATGAAGCGATTTACGAAAGAAGGAATTTTGCAGTGGAACAGGAAAGAAAAATCAAAGAATCTGAGCTGAATACGGAAATTGCCGTTGAAGAAAAACAAAAGCAGATTGAAGAAAAAAGAATGGAAACTGAAGTGCAGCAGGAAGAAAACAACAGAATCCTCAGGGAAATGAAAATAGCAGCAGATATTTCCGTTGAAAACCAGAGAAAAAAGCTGATCGAACAGAAAACAGAAAACGACCGAAAAGAGGCAGAAACACAAGGTTATATTCTCGAAGCTTCCCTGAAACCGTACAGGGAAATCGACTGGAAAGTGTTAACTGCTTTAAGCGGAAAACAGGATGCAAAAAACAATATTGCTTTAGCATTCAGAGAACTGGCCGAAAATGCCGGAAAAATCGGGAATTTAAATATAAGTCCGGACTTACTTGACCGTATTTTGACCAAATAAAAGTCTGGACCCCGAAAAACAGTCAACCGTAAATACAATCTTCTAGTCTCTCGTTAAAAAATAAAAAAATGAAAATAGAATATGCCATCATTATTAAAAATAAAACAAGGCTCGAAGTCTTGGTGGAGAGATTCAATACCAAAGCACAGGCGAAGTTTTACATTGAAAGTTCGGGAGGAAACTTTCAGGAATATGTGGATGAACATGAGAAATTCTATCAGTCATTTCTGGAAGTGCAGACACAGCTTTCAAAGGTTATTAAAAATAAGGTCATTGAAAGAGAATTTATTCCTTCCTACATTTTCTCTGATAATAATCTGATAGTGGTTGTAGGACAGGACGGTCTGGTCGCAAATGTCGCCAAATATTCGAGACACATCCCGATTATTGCGGTGAATCCCGATCCCGAAAGGTATGACGGCGTCTTACTTCCCTTCACTGCAAAAAATTTTTTGAAGGGTGTATATACTGTTATTAACGAAAATTTTAGTTCAAAAAAGATGAAATTCGCTGAAGCAGTACTCAATGACGGACAGAAACTATTGGCAGTGAATGATCTTTTCATAGGAATTTCCTCCCACAGTTCGGCACGATATAAAATTATGCTGAACGGCAAAGAAGAAACCCACTCTTCCAGCGGCATTATTGTTTCCACAAAAACAGGAAGTACCGGCTGGCTGAGCTCTATTTTCAATATGGCATTCGGAATTTTAGGCAGAAACGATTTGCAATATCCGAAACTTCATGAAGATGACCTGTTCTTTGCCGTACGGGAGCCTTTTAAAAGTATAAGAACACAAACGGACATCTGTAGTGGAAAACTGAAAAAAGGCAACAAACTGATTATAGAATCTTTAATGCCAAATAATGGTTTTATATTTAGTGACGGAATCGAGCAGGATTTCCTGCAGTTCAACAGCGGCGCAACAGCGGAAATAAGGCTTTCTGATGATGAAGCGGTTTTGGTTTTAAATCAAATAATAACCATGAAAACTATAAAAAAAAATAAAAATACCGATGATGAAAAAAATATATAAATACAGACCTCTTTCCTATTTTCTATTTAAGGAACTTTTTTATCAGGAGTTATATTTTGCTTCATATAATGAATTGAATGATCCTTTAGATTTGTTTTTAAGAATAGATTTCTCAACAAATGATATTGAAGCAATTGAGTATTTGATATATTTTATGGTTAAAACACAGATATATAAGTTTTCTGAAAATATTGATATACCGATAGTTAATAAACAATGGATTTCTTTAAACAATAACGATAAGGAAATAAAGGAAATTATTAAAAGCGTTAAGGAAAAACTAGACCTCTTTGTTAAAAAAGAAAAGAATGTTTGGTGTGACGATATAATAAATATTTTTAGGAGTATTTTGCCTGAAAATCTTGCATTTGATTCCAATATTTTTAAAGAAGAAATTGATAGATTGACTAGTAAATTTTTAAAAAGTAGTTATGTTTCATGTTTTTCGGAAACATGCAATAATTTTTTGATGTGGTCACATTATGCTACAAAGCATTCAGGAATTTGCTTAGAATTCAATTTAAACAATCATGGTTTATTTCCTTATGAAAAAATCCAAAATAGAAATATGGATGTAGAAAAGTATAAAAATAGGATTTCGGAATGGGATATGAAATCACATATATATTGGAATAAATTAGACAAAGTATTTTATCAAAGAGATCAACCATTTATAAATTTTTACGCTTTTGCTCCTGTATTTGAAAATGAATATGATTGTGACTTACTCGAATTATCAAAATCTTGGACTCATAAATATGCCTATGAATTACAATCATTATTTTCTTGTAAGACAAAAAGTTGGGAATATGAAAATGAATGGAGAGCAATTGAAATAAATTTTGAAAAAGAAAAGCTACCAGAAGAAAGAATTAGACATTACCCTATTGAGGCTTTATCTGCAATTTATTTTGGAATTAATACACCGCAAGAAGTTAAGAATAGAATATATAAGATGATGTATAAGAAAAAAAATGAGATTGACTTTTTTGAAGCTGAACTAAATGGAACTAATGTGATTAACTTCAAATATTGGGAATACGAAGAGTAAAGATTTTCGGTCAAATATTTTAGCATTAAACATTAAAAAACTCACAATGACAAATAAAGGAATGGCGAAAGATACACTGGAAATCTTAGCTAAAAAATATTATATCAACAAAAACAACAAAAAAATCACCATAGAAAACGAAATGGAAGCTTGCATCAAAGAAACCGTTTTGTATTCCTCAGAAGAATTATCGGAAATGACAAAAAATAAACTTCTGGAAACTCATTTCGATACTCAGTTTGAAGTCTGGAAATGCAGTTCCCTGAAAGCTATTTTGCAGTTAGCCGCAGAAGAAGATCAGGAGAAGATCATGTGTCTGAATTTTGCATCGGCAAAAAATCCCGGTGGAGGGTTCATCAATGGAGCCGAAGCGCAGGAAGAAAGTCTGGCAAGAACTTCCGGACTTCACGACAGTCTGCTTCAGGGTTGGGAATATTACGAAACCCACCGTGCGATGGAATCATGCTTTTATACAGATATGATGATTTACAGCCCGAAAGTTCCGGTTTTCAGGAAAGATAAAGGAGAATTGCTGGATCAGCCTGTTTTCTGCAATTTTATCACCTCTCCCGCCGTGAACGCAGGCGTTGTAAAACGTCAGGAACCGGAAAGGGCCGGTGAAATTTTTGGAGCGATGGATGTAAGAACCGATAAAATGCTCGCTTTAGCTTTAAATAAAAGAAATGAAACCTTAATTTTAGGAGCCTGGGGGTGCGGAGTTTTCAAAAATGACCCGAAAGAAATAGCAGAATTATTCAAAAAGCATCTTCTTGGGAAGTATAAAAATAAATTTAAAAGAGTGGTCTTTGCTATTCTTTCAAAAAAAGAGGAAATGATAAAGCCGTTTGAAGAAATATCATGAAAATCAATTTAAAAAAATATAAAGAACAGCTAAAGGATTGGCCGGAAAAAGGTCATCATATCATGGCTCAGTATGATGAGGAGAAAATTATTGTCTACCAGTCGTATCGAAAAGAAATAGGCCATTTTGCAGTTAAAAATCAATATTTTGGCGGAGCATTCAGTTTGGAAAGAATGACCTGGATAAAACCGAACTTTCTTTGGATAATGTACCGAAACGGTTGGGGAACAAAAGACGGTCAGGAATCTGTTCTCGCTATTCATTTGAAGATGGATTCGTTCAAAAATTATCTTAAAAAGTTTATTCTTCATACAATGTTAATTTAGGAATTTCAAGGGAAGAATGGCAGAATCAGGTGAAAGAATCTTGTGTGAGGCTGCAATGGGATCCGGATCACGATCCTTTCGGAAATAAACTGGAAAGAAGAGCGATTCAGATTGGTTTGAAAAATGATTTCATTAAATCCTTTGCAAAAGAAGACATCCTTTTGATTGAAGACATTTCAGATTTTGTTAAAGAACAGCATCAGTTTGTTTTGAATAATGATTTGGACCAACTAATAATTCCCGAAGAAAAGCAATTGCTGTTTGATGATGGGAATTTAAATAGAAAGCTAATGTTGGTTTAAAATAATATTTGCCAAATTTCACATAATTGAGATTCTCTGTGAATTTGCAAAGCGAAAAGCTTTTGCCTCATTTTACGATTGATCTTAGTGGAATCGGCCAAATTTCGTTCTGCAAATTTAAAAACAGTTAGTAGTAAATGAAATCTTATAAGACTCTTCATTGAATCAGAATAATTAACAGATATAAATATGAAAATCGAATTAATAAAAGGAGATATTACAAAGGTTGAAGCAGATGCTATTGTCAACGCGGCCAACTCTTCTTTACTTGGAGGCGGCGGCGTTGATGGCGCGATTCATCGGGCAGGAGGAAAACAGATTCTGGAAGAATGCATTGAAATCAGGAACAAACAGGGAAAATGCAAAACAGGTGAAGCTGTTGTCACTACTGCCGGAAATCTCCCTGCAAAATATGTGATCCACACCGTTGGTCCGGTCTGGAATGGAGATGAAGAAAAAGAATCGAAGTTATTGACAAATTGCTATAAAAACTCTTTGAAATTGGCTGAAAGTCTTGGCGTTAAAACCATTGCTTTTCCCAATATCAGTACAGGAATTTATCGGTTCCCAAAAGAATTGGCTGCAAAAATTGCGATTCATGAAGTTAAAAATTTCAAATCTGAAATTATTGAAAAGGTAATTTTTATATGTTTTGATGATGAAAATGCAGAAATTTACAGAACACTGTTAAAAGAATAATACAGAATAATAGTTTTTGTGAGCTTCGCTAAGTGAAACGGCTTTGCGAACTAAAAACGTTTAGTAGTAACAAAAAAAACTTTGTGGCCTTTGCGTTAAAAATAATACAAAAACAAAAAAAACTAAAACAAATGAAAAAACTAACCATATTAACCGGTGCCGGAATCAGTGCCGAAAGCGGAATAAAAACCTTCAGAGACGGAGATGGTCTTTGGGAAAATCATAGCATCACAGATGTGGCAAGTCCGGAAGGATGGAGAAAAGACAGGGCTTTAGTCCTTGAATTTTACAACCAAAGACGCCGACAGCTTCATGAAGTAGAACCCAATGATGCACACCGATTATTGCCAGAACTGGAAAAATATTTTGAAGTTCAGATCATTACCCAGAATATTGATGATCTGCATGAAAGGGCAGGCTCCTCCAACATTCTGCATTTGCACGGCGAGCTATTCAAATCGTGTTCATGCAATAACAAAAACCTGATTTACGAACATAAAGGCGACATCAATATCGGGGACAAAGCGGAAGACGGGGCACAGCTACGGCCGTTTATCGTATGGTTCGGTGAAGATGTTCCGCTGATGAGAGAAGCGACTAAAATAGCGAAAGAAGCTGATATTTTCCTAGTGATCGGAACATCATTACAGGTGTATCCTGCAGCCGGATTACTTCATGATATTAAAGACAACTGTCTTTTAATCGTCATTAATCCCAACGAAACAGGTTTCGGTTACGGCCAGAGAGCAGTCGTCATGAAAGAAACCGCAACCCATGGAATGAAATTGCTGTTTGACAAACTGGTAAATCTCGCTTAATGGAAAATAGGGTAAAAGCGGGAATTTTCGGGGTTTGTGTGGGTGATGCGCTTGGTGTTCCGGTAGAATTCACTAGCCGGGAAACTTTAAAAAGATTTCCCGTTGAAAATATGCGGGAATTCGGATCATGGAACCAACCGAAAGGAACATGGAGCGACGACAGTTCCTTAACTCTTTGTATTGCAGGTGAACTTGCGAAAAGTTATGATCTGGAAAAGATCGGACAAAGCTTTGTAAAGTGGGTAAAATACGGACACTGGACCGCTCACGGAAGACTGTTTGATATTGGGGGAACGACAAAGCATTCCATTGCAAGGTTAATAAAAGGGGAAAGCGCAAAATTTTCGGGAAATATTTTTGAAGAAGATAATGGAAATGGTTCTTTAATGAGAACATTACCGTTAGCTTTTTATCTTGAAAATGAAGAAAATATTGATAAAATATATCAGACAGTAAAAGAAGTGTCTTGTATTACACATGCCCATTTCCGTTCTGTATTTGCATGTTTTGTTTATGTGATTTTTGCCATTGAATTAATCAAAGGAAAAAGTAAGGCTGAAGCTTATCAACATACCCAGAAAACAACTTTGAAATTTAAGGAAGCTCAAGGTTTCAACCCTAAAGAAATCCAACTTTTTGACAGAATTTTGAAAGATGACATTTCAAAATTTCCCGAAGATTCTATCTGTTCAGGTGGTTACGTCGTCCACAGTTTAGAAGCATCACTATGGTGTTTTCTTAATTCTGAAAATTATTCAGAAGCGGTTTTAAAAGCCGTTAATTTAGGTGAAGACACCGACACCACAGGAGCCATCACCGGTGGAATTGCCGGAATTTATTACGGTTTCGAAAGCATCCCAAAAGATTGGATCGATGTGCTGGCAAGAAAGAAAGACATTGAAAAGCTCTGCGAAAAATTAGAAGAAAAATTAAAAACACAATAAAAAAATAAGCAAATTCCTCAGTCTGGTATTAAGACACCAACCTGAGATCATTACCCTGAACCTGGATGAAAATGGCTGGGCAGATGTGGAAGAACTGCAGGAAAAATGCGCGAATAACAACATCCTTTTTACCCTTGAAGAACTCGATGAAATGGTAGAAACCAATGATAAGAAACGTTTTATTTTTAATGAGGATAAAACTAAAATAAGAGCCAACCAGGGACATTCGATTGATATTGATCTGGCGTTGAAATCTCAGCAGCCACCGGAATTTCTCTATCACGGAACGGCTCAGACGAATGTGGAATCTATTCTGGAAAAAGGCATTGAAAAAAGAAACCGGCAGCATGTGCATTTAAGCAGCAAAAAAGATACAGCCGAAAAAGTCGGAATGCGCCACGGAAAGCCTGTTCTTCTCACAATCATGACAGGGAAAATGCATGAAGACGGAATTTTATTTTACCTTTCAGAAAATAATGTCTGGCTTACGGAATTTGTTCATCCTCAATATATACAATATTAAATAATAGATAAAAAAGAGACTGTCTATTAAGGCAGTCTCTCTTAAGTTATTTATTTTGGCAATCCTTTTTTTAAGGCAATTTCTGCTCTTTTAATGGCTCCTTTTTCTTTCCAGTCCATATATTTTTTCTTGAAATTTTTCTTCATGATATCATCAAACTTTCTCTGTACGGTAAGGTTCCATAAAGAATGTGCTTTCACGGCCCATGATTTATCCCATGCTCTCAGGGAAATGGAGAAACTTCCATCCAGATACTTCATCCAGTGCCACCATCCGGTTGGCATAAATAAGGTATCACCATGTTCAAGGAAACATTCGATCCCTTCTACTCCATCCAATGCAGGAAATTTCGTAAAATCAGGATTTTCAATATCATAATCTTCCAGCGCATAGGTTGCATAAGGAATTTTGTAGAGTCTTTCTTTCCATTTGTAATCAAAAAGAAGAACATGCTTTCTTCCGTTGAAATGGGTATGGAAGATATGCGCCATATCAATATCATAGTGAAGGAATGTTACAGACCCTTTTCCTCCGAAAAACATGGATGGATATTTATCCAGAAAGCCCCCCATTAAATCTTTTGGGGAAATGTAATCTTTGAGCAATTTTTTGGCATGTTTTATAGGATCAAAAAAGAAAATTCTGAGATCAGTGGGTTCTCTCTGAATAAGATCTACATAATCTGTGAATTTCATTTTTGCAGCAGAAGCATTAATGGGAGCTGCGGGGTCTGCCTTAGAACTGTCATATAACGGAACCTCCACATCTCCTACAACTTCCTTCATATACTCCATGGTCCATTTTTGGTAAGCAGGCCACTTTCTCGCCATGTTCTTAATTACCACAGGCTTTCTGGGTTTAAGATATTTTTCAATGAATTCTTCCTGGGTAATATCATCTACAATATCAATAGGCTTTAAATTGATTCCCATTTGTTTAAAAATTTAATGTTACAAAATTATTAAATAAAAATACATGTTAACAGATTTAAGCTTTTTTTAATCTATGATTCAAATCACTTTTACCTATTTATTCTAAATAAAATTTTTATACAACGAAAACGCCCTGTAAAGATATACAGGGCAAAACACAATAATGAACAAAAAAGATTCATCTCGTTGCTAATATAAAAACTTTATGTGACAAAGCTAACCGATAAAAAGTTGATAAAATATGATTAAAACAAATATTTTAGTCATATTTTCCTACAAAAACAAACTGATCTTAAAATCACAAAACAATAATTCTGCTTTTATATAAAATTTTTCTTTTATGAAAAATTTTGCACTTTTTTTTCGCTTAATAAATAAGACATAATTTACTGGTTTTCTTACACATTTATTATTAAAACTTACTCTTACATCATTAAATGACACAGATGAAAATTTCGTGACATATCAGCCTTCTGCAGTACTGTAATATAACAGGATGGATCTACAACTATTTAAACAAAATTAAAAGCTTGGAAAATTTAAGTATTAAAAAATCAATTTTATAAAAATATAACTATATTTGTAGTGATAAAATCATTTTTAACTTTTGTTTTTTAAATCAATCTTTTTAAATGTGTAACAAAAAGCTTTAAAGACTAACTAATTAGCCAAATAGTAAATTATGAAATTGAAAATTACTTTATTCGTCATGATTTTTTTCTCCGTACTTTCTTTCGCACAGAAAACTGTTTCGGGAAAAATCACGGATGAAGACGGCGTGGCAATTCCCAGCGCAAGTGTTACTATAGAAGAACCCGGCAAGGATGCCATTCTTGCGTATGCGATCACCAATTCTAAAGGGGAATATAAAGTGACGTTTACTTCTGCAGAGTCAAATGTAGACCTAAAAGTAAAGGCATTCAACCAAAGACCATTAACCAAGCAGATCAGCAACAGCGATCAGACCATGAATTTCAAGATGGAAGGGGAAGCTACTGAAATCAAAGAGGTACAGCTGAAAACCAAAATGATCACAGCAAGGGGCGACACCATTGCCTATGATCTTAAAGCATTCGATAGCAAAAGCGACAGAACACTGGCGGATGTTATGAAAAAAATTCCGGGTATTGAAGTAAATACAGACGGAACTATTCTTTATCAGGGTAATGCCATCAATAAATTTTACGTAAACGGAAAAGACCTCATGGAAGGTGGTTACGGAACCATCAACAACTCGCTTCCGAAAGACGCCGTACAAAAAGTTGAAGTTCTTGAGAATCACCAGCCTGTAAAAATCCTTCAGGATAAGGTGCCTTCCGATCAGGCGGCTATCAATATCAAGCTGAAAAATTCTGTCACCATGACCGGAAGAGGTGAAGTAGGTACCGGCTTCGGAGATCCTTGGCTCTGGAATGTAAAGCTTACGCCCATGTTCTTCGGACAGAAAAGCCAGTGGGTGGTTAATTATAAAACCAACAACATGGGTGAGCAGGTAGAAAATGAAGGAAACATTCTTGCTTTCGGAAACAGATTTGAAGGAAGAAGAATCAATGCTTCCCAAAATGACTGGCTGAATGTGGAAAATGCGAGCACCCCAAATCTTCCTGTGAAAAGATATCTGATGAATAACGTGCATTATTTGTCTGCCAACTATCTTACGAATATCGATAAGAAAAAGGAATGGGAACTGAAAGCCAATGCCAATTATACGAATAATGCGGTAGAAAGGGAATCATATGTGCAGCAAGAGATTTTTGCTACTGAGAAATTTCCGGCATCAACAGTATTCCAAAATGTCCGTAATAATTTCTATACCGATAAGGCCAAAGGAGAATTGATATTTACTAAGAATGCAAAAAAAGGTTTCTTTAAAAATACTACAAGCTTTTCTCAATATTGGAACGCAGACAGAGCAGTTGCAGATAGAACGGTTAACAGTTTAGTAAACTCAAAAAGATACGGTGAAGAAGCAATTGAGTCTCCAACTACATCATTCCAGAACTCATTAAGTACCATAGTTCCGTGGAAAGAAAAAATGGTGAACTTATTATCCTTTATTAGTTATCAGACAGATCGACAGACTCTGGAAGTATCCCCTGCCTCTTATCTGCAGATTCCGGGATTTTATACTCCTTCTGCAACTGGTCTTGCCACACAGAATATGAGACTGAAAACTTTTGAAGCTAACCATTCTGCCAATATCGGTTTTTCTACAAAAGGATGGACATTCACTCCGGAGATAGGATTTAATTTCAAGTCAACAAATCTGATATCTGATCTTTATAACGTACTTACCGGTCCTTCAACGCCAACCAACCCAATCAATACTCCTCTTTCTGCTTACAGTAATGATCTTACTTATACCACAGCCACGCCTTATGGAAGCGTAGGGGTGAATTATAAAAATGATTCGTGGATGATTTATGCCAATTTCCCGGTAAACTCGAATAATATCAAGGCAGAAGACCCGGCAAGATCAGTTTCAAAAGATGTAAATAAAGTGACTTTTGAGCCAAATATTTTTGCACAATATACGTTTGCTTCTTTCTGGAAAGCTTCAGTAAATGCCAATATAAATAATAATTTTGGAGAAGTTAATACCGCATATTCAGGATTTATGATGACCTCTCCAACCGGAATTAATGCAATGAAAGCAACGAATCCTATTCCGCAGAATAATAACAAGTCTGCAGGAACAAGAATAGAGTATAGAAATCCACTTAATAATCTCTTCTTCAATATCAATTACAGATATACCGATGCAAAAAGGAATCTTATCTCGAATCCAACGATCGTTCAGGGATATACGGTTATGGAATATTTAGAACAGGATAATCACGTATTGTCAAGCGGGTACAGCACAGAAGTTGGAAAATATTTTCCTAAATTCAAAACAAATGCGTCTGTAAGCTACAGCAATAACACGACTAAATCTGATCTTTTCCTAAATGATGAATTTTTCACAAATAAAAATAACAGTCAGTCTTTAGGTTTAAAATTCAACAACACTTATTTCAGCTGGATGAGCATCGATTATAATGCAAGTATCACGCAAACAAAACAAAGAAGTGCAGGAAGAGTAAGCTCGGATGCAGATAGAAGAGGATTTACACACAATCTTGGACTTTTCTTTTATCCGATAGAAAATCATACCGTTGGATTCAACTGGGACCAAGTGAATACAAATGCTGTCGGGCAAAAATATCATAATGGCTTTTACGATGTTTCTTACCAGTTTACCTGGGCTAAAAAGAAAATTGACTTTGAAGTAAAATGGATGAATATTGCTAACAAGAAAGTATTTGAAACCTATGAAATAGGAACTACCGATACCAGGTATACAAGAATACAACTCCGGCCAAGCCAGGTAATGTTTACCGTAAAATTCAACTTTAAATAAAAAGTAAAAACCAATCTCAGTGAGATTGGTTTTTTTATGATGAAAGAGTCTTATTAAATTTCCCTGTCACTCTCCTGTAAATTACTATAGAAGTTCGGAAAGCGGAGCTGTACGGTTGTTCCCTGGTATTCATAGGAGCTTACGATGAGTTCGCCATGGTGCATCCTTACAATGTTTCTGGCCAAAGGAAGACCTATTCCGTAGCCTTCATAATTCTTTGTATTGGAGGCTCTGAAAAAAGGATCATAGATTTTATTCATTTCTTCCTGAGGAATACCGATTCCGTTATCTTTTACGATAATATAAACATCGGTATCCGTTGCACCCAAAGAGACTTTTACCTGCTGAAAATCTGAATATTTACACCCGTTCTGGATAATGTTGGTAACGGCAAGGTGAAGAAGCTGCTCATTGCCCTGAACCTTTAATTTTTTCGGATTATCGGGAAGCATACTGATGTCAAGATAAATATTATTTCTTGAATCAATCTTCCGTAATGTCTCGATAACATCCCAAAGAAGCTGATCCATCCTTACCTTATCTACTTTCTGGATTTTCCCGTCAAATCCTGTCTGAGCGATCATCAGCAAGGCTTTGATTTTTTTATCAAGCTTTTCGGCTTCATTCAGGATAATTCCAAGTGTTTCCTTATATTCATTATTGGTTCTTGAGATAGAAAGAGCTACATCTGCCTCTCCCATAATAGAAGTCAAAGGTGTTCTCAGTTCATGAGATACATTTCCGATGAGATGGTTCTGGGTTTCAAAGGAGGTTTCGATACGGTTCAGCATATCATTGAAGGTATCTACCAATTCATTCAGCTCTTTATTGTCGGGTTGAGGTTCCAGCCTAAGATGAAGGTTTTCGGAGCTTATTTCTTTTACCTTTCCTGTAATTTTAAGAATAGGTTTAAACAATGTTTTAGACAGATAAAAAGAAAAAATCATACTGAAAAACAGCGACAGTACAATACAGGTTATCAATGTTCTTTTGAGAAACCCAAGATAGTAAACAACATAGTGATTTTTTGCCGAAGCAATGGCAATATAGCTTTTGTCATCATGGCGGAAGGTCTGGCCTATGTAATAAAATTCCTTATCATTATAATTGGCCTCTCCCTTTTTGACGATATTCCTGAAAAAAGATGCTGGAATATGAATTTCCTGGGATATTTTACTGAAATTGGTGTCAACGGGAACTGCAAAAACGTAATCTCTTTCCATAGGCAGCTCTTCGTCGTTAAGGCCGTTCAGAATGTAGTTTTCCGGAAGGTCGAGGTCATCTTTGCTTTTTTCCACCTGTACGATGGTAGTTGTCCGGATTTTCAATAGTTCATAAAATCTCTGATGCGAAAAATTAACAATAGAAAAATAAACCAGACCACTGAACAGCAGAATAATAGCCGTAAAAACAAGCATTAAAAGCACCATGGTTTTGGTTTGGTTGGTGATCACTTTATTGAACATCCTTTTATGGTTTTTTTAAAACATATCCCATACCAATAACGGTATGGATCAGTTTGTTATCTTCCTGATGATCCAGCTTTTTCCTGAGGTAATTAACGTATACATCTACCACATTGGTTCCCAGTTCATAATTAACTCCCCATACTGCATCCAGGATTTCCGGTCTGGAGATTACTTTTTCGGGATTATTCAAAAAATAAAGCAATAGTTTGTATTCTGTTGAGGTAAGAGAAATTTCTTCTCCGCTTCGGGTTACTTTTTTGGTATAATCATTGAGGATAAGGTCAGAAAACTGGTAGATATATTCCTGGTCTGCTTCTGGTTCTGAAATTTCGGGTGTGTTGCCGTTATTACTTCTGCGTAGAAGTGATTTTATTCGGGCAACCAGTTCAATGAATTTGAACGGTTTTACAAGATAGTCATCTCCACCACTTTCCAGTCCCAGAACAATATTTTCTGAAGTTCCTAAAGCCGTAAGAAAAAGAATAGGGACATGCTGGTTGGTTTTCCGGATTTCTTTGCATACATCGAGTCCATTCATTTCGGGAAGCATGATATCCAGAATTACCAGATCAAAATCATTGGATTGTACAAGCTGTACCCCTGTTTTCCCGTCAAAAGCCACAGAAACTTCATACCCGTTTTCCTGAAGCCCTTTTTTGATAAAGGATACTACGCTTGTTTCGTCTTCAATGAGAATAATCTTTTTCATAAGCATAAGGAATTATACAAAAATAAAAAAAAGATCGGGAAGTGAAGATTGCTGTTTGTGTTAACTTACGTTTTTAGACCATACAGGTATTATGTCATATTCGAATGTATTTTATTTTTTACTGCATTTTACATTTTATTTTCCTTCATAAAAATCTTTGATTTGTAATATCTTAGCAAGTAGTCATAAATTACCATTTCAAATATTCTTTGACTGGAAACAAAAAGCCTGTTGATATTCATATGGAATATGCTACTGAAGAAGCTTTGCAAAGACATTCCTAAAGATTCGTCTTCTTCATGGCTGATAATATTCTGTAATACTAAATTGCTCTCTTCAATATTAGAGATAATTACATCCCGTACTTCCAAAAATTCTGCTGATTGAATAAAATCTAAATATGTTGGTTTAAACTCCCTATACTTTTTGTCTAATTGAGAATTAAGCTTTTTATCCGCATTAAATTCCTGTTTAAAGGCTGTATTAAGGTCTTTAATCCAACTTAGTTTTTTTTCAGTTGAAAGATTGAGTTTACTTAAAACTTTGTCAATATAAAAAAGAGAAACAATGATTTTTTCCTCATCATCGTAATGTAGGCATTGTAGGATAAAATTGCTGTTTATACAGAACAAGGTTTCCGCTTCTTCAATGGTATTTTCACCATAACGCTCAATTTCCCGATTATATGTATCAATTTGAATATTTGAGATTTCTCCGCTGTTGATAAATTGCTCAAATGACTGGTTAATCTTTCCAAGGATTTCGTTGTACCCATTACTATTATTTAAATGTAATCTTAGCCTTAAATGCGGCTTGGGATCATTATAGCGGATGAAAAACCATTTTGAAATATAGTGGTTTTTCTCAAAGCATTCTGTCAAAGGCTGTATTGCTTCTTCCAAAATTATATCGGCTGTTTTTACCCCTGTATAGATTTTAAGGTAAAGCCATTCACTTCCGGGAGAAAATTTTCGTTTGACCATATATTTGTGTTTATTTTGCTTTATACATCGGGAAGATAAATTCACGCTTAAAATCGTCATGTTCATTGTATAGGAATTCTTCAATGACAATAGATTCTTCATTTTTCACTGAATCAATAAGCATTTTTACCAAATCATAATTTTTCAAGTTTACGGTAAGTTTATTGTCCGATTTCACCCATTGTATCCATTGCGGAATCTGCTTCAATTTTCTCCAGTTTTCCAGTTCTGTAAAAAGTTGGTCTTTATCGCTTATTAATAACGAAAATTTATTTATTTCTTTGTTCGTGATTTTCCAAGATGCTTTTGACAGAATAATATTTTTATATTCCACTCTTGGTAAGAAATTATAAATATATTTTAAATCTCCCCAATTAAAATAAAGTCCTGATCGAATATTTTGCGAGTATAGATCACAGAGAAAATGATAAACGGGTAAAGGATTTGCGGAATAATTATGTGCATTTGTCAGATAAGGTTTAACCTCCTTGTTAAACCTCTTAGAACGAAGTACTATTTTGTTATTTTTTAAGGAAATATACAAATCGTTTACTGGTATTTGATTTTCTTCTGGCAAAACAGACTGAGCCAAATAAGGAATTTCATATTGTCGGAGTATTGGTCTTCTTATAATATTTCCGATCCTTGCCTCCGGCAAATGAATTATTTCTGCTAAAATCTCACCATTGTCATGTTGAGCTTGCCGAAGCATCTCTTCTTTTTGCGTTATCTTTTGGGTTAAATCTTGTACTCCCGATTTTTCTGAGCAAAATCTGCCCAATAAATTTGCTGCGCTGCTTCCACCACCTCCATTTAAAAATAGCTTCTCTCGATTATTTTGAGAAATAATTTCAGCCATAAAAGAAATGGTATCCGGCAAATCATTCCAGTTTTCATCAAAACCTTTAAAGTCCTCGTCAGATAAATTAATTATATATTGACTATGTAATAAAGCTTTCTGAAGCTTTTCATTTAAAACTTGCTGAATAGGATCAAATTCAATTTTTAAATTCGATTTTCCATTAGGTAAAGGAAGTTCTAGGTTTTCAAGATAAGAATGTAACCCTTTTATAGCAGCATCTTGCTGGTAACCGATTCCGACTTCTGTATCTAAAGCATAGCTCAAAGACACTTCCTGTGTTTCAAATCTCTCATAAAAAGCTTTTTTAAATTTATCTAAATGTGTTTCCTTTTGAGGTAAGGATATTTTGTTTAAAAAGCTGATGGCTTGCTTTAATTCTTTTTTCCAGAACGAAGGAAGATTTATTACATTTTTATAATACAAATCTGTTTGGAAAAGATGATTGGATTTATATTCGACATTAAAAGACTGAATTAATTTTTCTATTTCTGCATAACTTGAAGCAGAGTTACCAATATTTTGATCTAATTCTTTTAGCCTTTTTTGTATGGAAACTAAAATCTCATTTTCATTTTTTGCACCTATTCTATTTAAAACAGAAATAATCACTTCCAAAACATCACTTCCTGACACGATAGGTTCAAGCTCGCTTATAAGCACCTGATTGTCTATGAGCTCATCTATAAACTCTATAGCTTCTTCTTCAGTGATTTCATCGTTCATAAGTATTTTTGCAATTTGTTGCATTGTTTTCCCCTGACCGGAAAAACTTAACACCTGCTGCAACGCTTGGGAAAGTGGAGCCGATGAAATAATATATTCCCTCTTTTCTTTAGTATATTCATATTCTACAAATCGGATTTTACTTCCAACTTGGTAAATGCTGTTATTGGGAAAAAATAATAAATGATTTCTAATTTCCGGATTCTGTACAAAATGCTGAGACAGCCCAACAAGGAAATGCATGTCGAGTTTGGTATCCCTTATTTTATTCACATTGGAATTATAGTTGTTTTTTGGCTCATTGCTAAAAGTACCCAAACCGACTTCTGAAAACAAACCAAAAGGAGTACATCTTGTACTTGTTCTGCTGAAATATTTTAAAATTGTAGTTTTAAGCTTCTGAAATTCTTTGGGAGAAAATTCCTTTTCTGAATTAAGCCATCGAATTAATTCATTATAAACGTAAGGTGATGCAAGATAGATCGCTTCATGAAAAACAGAATTTTTGCAGATTGCTTTTAATTCTTCATTAGAAATAGAACAGCCATTTACATTTTTCTGGAAATTCTCACGTGAAAATAAAGGAGTACGAACTACATACTCATCAAAAAACTGATACGGAAAACGAGCCATTTATTTTTTTATATTTTTTTTAGGCTGGTAATCCGGGTGTCCTAATTGCCAGAAGGCAAAGGCGAAAATATCGCTTAAAGTAGAATATGCCTGAATAACCGGAATATCTCCTCCATGTCCGCCTTCATAGTCTATCTTTAAAAGTATTGGATTTTCTGAGACATTATAAGATAATAGTTTAGCCGCAAACTTTGTAGGCACCCATGAGGCTACTCTTGGATCATTAATCCCAGAAGTAATCAAAGCTGCAGGATATTTTGTTCCTTTTTTTAAGTGCTGATAAGCATCCATTTCCAGCAATCCTTTTAATTCTTCAAAATTATTGGGATTTCCATATTCTTTAAAGCCCGTTTCTCCAATACCCTCATACCTTGTTGTATTTAAAACTCCAGCCTCTATTATAACTGCACCGTATAAATCTGGTCTCTCGGTCATAGCCCTGCCTATAGTTATTCCTCCGGCACTAGCTCCCCAAATAGCAACTTTTTTTGAGGATGTATATTTTTTTTGAATCAAATATTCTGTACAGGCAATAAGGTCTTTCCAAGAATTGGGTTTCTTTATTTTTTGTCCGTCAATATGCCATTGAACGCCTTTTTCACCACCACCCCTTATATGGGCAATCGCTAAAATGCCTCCTTGACTAGCCCATACAAGGAAACTTCTGGCAAAAAAAGGCGAAAAAGATGTCCCAAATGCCCCATAACTTTGAATCAACACCGGATTTTTGCCATCTTTTTTTAAATTTTTGTTATAAATTAAAGATAAAGGAACATCCGTACCATCATAAGATTTAATTGTGGTTTCCTCTACTATAATATCCTTAAACTCGGGATATTCTGTAAGCGGAGCAAGATTTTCAGGTTTAAAAGTATCTGTTATTGGGTCATATTTAAAGCGCTGCTCTTCATTTGCCCATCCTGAACAATTTATCCATATATCAGAAAAATCTTTACCTTTAGATTGTAAGCTTATATTTCCTGACACATACGGAAGTTTAATAGGAATCTCTTTTCCATCTTTATACAGGTATAGTTTAGCTTCTATTCCATTTTTTGTGGTTGTATAATAAATTCCATCTTTTGTAAGCGTATATTGCGTTATAACTTCATCTTTTTTTTCAGGAATAAGTACTTTTGGATTTTTAAAATTCTTTATTTTAATATTAACTTTGCATAACTTATAGTTGGGCGAATTATATCCTGATAAAAAGTAAACATCATCTCCTACCAATTTTATAGAATAAACTTTACTGTCCTTATCATATAATAGTTGCCAGTTATTTTTACCATTTAACAAGTCTTCTTTGTTAATAATAAAGGTTTTTCTAAAATCTTCAGCGTCTACCAATATTCCTATATAATATTTATCATTTTGGTTAAATGCTAATATAGCAGGGAATTCCTCCCTGCTGATATTTAAACTAGGATTATTTGAATTTGAAAGAACATCAATCAACTTTTTAGGATCTTCTCCAATTTTATATAATATAGATTGTGTGTTTTTTCTAAATTGTTCTGAGGTAATATCAATTACAGGGTAATAAACATAAAAAAAACCACTGTTATCGTCAAGCCATTTAATTCCTCCTATATTTGAAGGATTTGTGTTTATGATCTTCTCTGGATATATATTTTTTGTTCTTACATCCATTATTATTACCTCAGATAATTCTTTTCCTTTTTCAGTTAAAGAAATTGCTATTTTATTCCCGTCCCAGCTTGGACTAATTAAATTAATTACATAATTATGACTAATTTCCGAATTACTATTAAAATTAGACGGGTCATAAAGCAAACTTTCTTCTCCTTCAAATCCTTGTCTGTAATAAATTTTGGACGTTTTTTCTCCTGCGCTTCTTTTTAAATAGAAATATTTATCATTACTTGTGATTTTAAGATCTGAAATTGAATATCCTTGCCTTTTATCAAGCTCTAATCTTTTTTCTAGATAATAACTTCGGTTTGGAATTGTACTTAGAAGGGAGTTTGAATAATCAGTTTGAGATCTCATCCAATCTATTGTATTTTGATCCTTTAAATTTTCCAAACTCCTATATTCATCAACTATTTTAATCCCAAAATGCTCATCGGTAACAGGAATAGATAAAGCAGGATTATTCTTTTGAGCTTTATGAAAAATAATAATGAATAAAAAAAGGCTGAAAAATAATTTATAATGCATTAGATTGGTTAATTATTGATATAAATTTGGGAGAAAATTAAATACTAATATCCAATTCCACCAACACCTCCTTGCTGGTTACCGCTTCCATTATCTGGATTGCCGCAACCATCAATATATTGTTTTGTCCCACCAAATATTTTTTTAGGATGGCTAATTTTTACTAATTGTAACTTTTCCAAAGATAATTTTTTTTCCTTTTTGATTTTCTTTTTCATTTTTTTAAATTTAATATTCAGCCAGCAAAGTAAGTTATATTTTGCTAATCTTGAATCACATATGTCCCTAAATTCATGAATTTACCAGCAATAAAAACACCACAAATTAATGATAATCAACAATATAAAAACTTATACAAATAAATAAATGGAAAGACCTATCATGTAATTTAAATATAATATTTTTGTATAATAATACTTAATAATGAAGCTTAAATATTGTATTTTATTCTTAGTCTATAATTTATTTTATGCACAAAATAATTCAATTGACTCGTTAAAAAAGTATTCCTACATTGAATTAAGCCAAAAATTCTACAATTACAACAATAGAGATGAGCTAAAAAAAGCAAAAATAATCTCAAAATACTATCTTCAAAAAGCAAAATCTGAAAAAGAAACAGAACAGATAGCTGAGGGATATGTAATGATGCATTTTAATCAGAATTTGCCTAATGGATTAAAATATTTAGACAGTTTACAAATTATTACAAAAAATTCGGATAAAGATTATTATCCAGCAAGGATTTTTCTTCTTCGTGGTAATCTATATTCAAAATTTTATAATGTAAAGGCTGCACTGGGAAATTATGTTTTAACATTGGAGCATGCCAAAGAAAAAGGAAATAAAAGACAAATTGCTTTTGCAGAAGTTAATATTGCGTATTTAAACAACTATATAGGCAAGCACAGAGATGCTGCAAATACACTACGATATTATTTATATTATACAGACTATCTAGATAAAAAAGATTATGATAATATTCATGTTAATCTAGCAGACACCTATATTGAAATTAACAAAATGGATTCTGCTCGGATGCTCATTAAGGAGGGGTTGCTTATTAGTTCCGAAACCGGAAAAACGTATCAATATCATGGGTATTTACTGGAATCAGGATATTATAATTTAAAGCTTAAAAAGTATTATGATGCTATTAATGATTTATTACGATGCAAAAAATACTTTTCAACGACTGAGGATATTAGAAATCAAAGTTATACTCTCTTATTTTTAGGACAGTCATATGCCGGACTAAAAGATAAAGATAAAGCTATAGGAACCTTTATAGCATTAGATTCATACATTAAACAGAATAAATATGTGTTTCCTGAACTCAGAGAGGTATACCCTTATATTATTGATTATTACAAAGCTATAAACAATAAAGAAAAACAATTATACTATATTGAAAGGTTTCTAGAAATTGATCAAAGTTTAGATTCTCAATTTAGATATATTTCTCGGGAACTTCCCAGACGTTATGACAAACCAAAGCTTCTAAAAGACAAAGAAAATATTCTTTTAGAACTGAAAAATAAAAAAATATTCTTTTATTGTTCTCTTTTCATTTTATCATTGATCCTACTAATATTTATCTTTTTGTATAAAAAATCTGTAAAGCAGTATAGAAAAATTGCTCACGAATTGATTCAATCTGTAAATGAAAATAGAGTTAAAAAAGAAATAGAATTTATAAAAGATACAATCTCAGATAAAATTCAAAAAGAAGTAATTGTTGATAAAGTAAATACAACTATTTCTGAAGATATAGCTCAGGCTATTCTTACAGAGTTGGAAAAGTTTGAAATAAGAGAACAGTTTTTGAATAAAGGAATTACTCTAGGAAGCCTTGCTAAAAAAATAAAGACAAATTCAAAATACTTGTCTGAAATTATTAATACTTGCAAAGGGAAAAATTTTGCCGCTTATCTAAATGATCTCCGTATTGATTACGCGATCAATAGATTAGCAGAAGACAAAAAATTTCGTTCGTATAAAATATCTTCCATTGCGGATGACTTAGGATATAATACTGAACAATCGTTCACAATGGCTTTTAAAAAGCGAACCGGAACTCCACTGTCTATATATTTAAAGGAAATCGAAAGACTAGCAGATTCTACAGATCAAAAGTCTAAGTCCTTATAAATAACTGAAATAAAACAATTTAAAAAATTTAAATTCCTAAATTCATGAACATACATTCATGAATTTAGGATATAGTTATTTGTATTATCATTTCAAACACACCATCTTTGCATCAACAAAACTAATATCCATTTTTTGTAAGTGCGCACTGCAAAAAGAAACAGCTGATCAGCAAAAACCCATGCTGGGGCTTATACAGCAAAATTATTTACTATATTTATTAAATCAAAGAGATTATGAAAAAAATGATTTTACTAGCAGCATTTGGTGTTGCAGGATTAGTAAACGCAAAAGGTCCTGTAGAGAATAAAATTGAAACATCAACAGAAAAAACGGAGGTGAAAAAAGAAAATGAAAAACCTTTGCAAACATGTGGTGTAGTTGTAACATATTGGTCAGGAGGTCAAGTAGTTGGCACACAAACAATTACTTCAGACCAGCCCGATTTACAAAGTTGTCAAAACTTTCAAACATCAGTGAAGGTCGCTTTATGGGCAGCAGGTTACTGGCTTAGTTAAAATTCTTAAATAAGGAAGGCACTCCCAACGGTACTATCTTGGGAGTGTTTTTATCTAATATTTAAAAAAGCTTTATGAAAAATATAATTTTGCTAATATTTCTGTTAATTTCAACAATTTTTTTCTCACAACAAATTCATGTAAGGTATCTTCGTGTTTTATCTTCTTTTACAACTTCTCATGAAGATCTGTATATTAAAAACAATCAGACTATATCAATTCAAGATTCTACTATAATTAATAATAAACTAACAGATTCTTGGACTATGGCTGTTAATTTGGATAATGGAAAAAAACCACGAAAACAGTATTTTGTTTCAGACATAAGTAATGATCCGGAAAGAAACTACTTCTTTACTTCAAATGTGGATAGTCGTGATTTTTTTATTTATGATAAAGTTCCCAAAATCGACTGGAAAATAGAAGAAAATCAAACCAAAACAATCGCAGGATATAAATGCGTAAAAGCTAAAGGAATATTTAGAGGAACTAATATTACTGCATATTTCGCAAAAGAACTTCCATATTCTGCAGGTCCTTTCAAGTTTTATGGGTTACCAGGTCTCATCTTAGATGTCAGAGCAGACAATATGGATCATGAAATTTGGAAAGCAGAATCCGTAGATGTTGATGATAAAAGCACAATTGTATTTAAACCAAAATTCCTAAACAAAGAAAAAATAAGTTTAAAAGATTATGTCGCAGCAAAAGAAGCACATATGAATAAAATTTTTGCAAAAATTACAGATAATCTACCCAAAACAAACTTTAATGCTAAAGTTACAACAAATCAAAGATTTACTGTAGAGCAAAAGTATGAATGGGAGGAATAGGATTAAAATCGGAAAAGAGTGTATGTACAATTCCAAAGGAATATATAGTGAGCTTTACTTTCGAGTAAATATATTTTATCAAAAAGATAAATATCAGGTTTTAGAATAAACATCAATCACGATAAAAGATAAATAACTGTTCTCTATGAGAGCAGTTATTCTTTATAAAGTCTTCTTATAATGATATTTCTATGTGTGTATATAAAAATCCGGAAATTTGATTTATTTTAAGTATGTAATCCTTCCCTTTCAGACATAAAAAAAGCCCTCTTAAAAAAGAGAGCTGTACGCTGAATCTTTCAGCTAGTACCCCAGGCGGGACTTGAACCCGCACGCCAAAAGAGGCACAGGATTTTAAGTCCTGCGTGTCTACCAGTTCCACCACCAGGGCAGGCGTGGAGCGAAAAACGGGATTCGAACCCGCGACCCCAACCTTGGCAAGGTTGTGCTCTACCAGCTGAGCTATTTTCGCAAACTGTGCGGATGAAGGGACTCGAACCCCCACGCCTCTCGGCACCAGATCCTAAGTCTGGCGTGGCTACCAATTACACCACATCCGCGTGTTTTTGTTTTACTGAATTTTTAATGATCTTCTCTCGTTTTCAGTGGTGCAAAGATAGGATAAATTCTTTTATCTCCAAACTTTTCCGCAGAAAAAATTAAAATTTTTACATTTTTTATTCCCAACCTGTTTTATTACATTTCATTTTATTACTTTTACATCGTTAATTAATATGATATGGAATTACAAGGAACGGTAAAGAAACTTTTTGATGCTCAGACTTTTGCGAGCGGTTTCCAAAAAAGAGAAATGGTTATTTTAACCCAGGAGCAGTATCCACAGCCGATAAACATAGAATTTTTGTCTGATAAGATCAGTTTATTAGATAATCTTAGAGAAGGCGAAAATGTAAAAGTAGGAATCAATATCAGAGGAAGAGAATGGGTTTCTCCTCAGGGTGAAACGAAATACTTCAATTCCATTACAGGATGGAGGGTTGAGAAAGTTTCTGACAATGCTTCAGAACCGACTCAGGCCTCACCTTCCCAGTCTGCATCTTCAGTTTCCAATGAAAACCCTTTCGCCGGAGACGATGACGATGATTTGCCTTTTTAAATAAAGAATACAATTGAAATACAAATCCTGCTTTCTCAAGTGGGATTTTTTTTCCCGAAAAATGATTCGACTAGACGAAAATGAGATTTCTTTTCCGGATCCGGAACTGTATGACGGCCACGAAGGTATAATTGCTTTTGGCGGAGACCTGTCTGTAGAAAGAATCTGGTTTGCATATCAGCTGGGTATTTTTCCCTGGTTTAATCCGGGCGAAGAAATTCTCTGGTGGTGCCCCGATCCGAGATTTGTACTGTTTCCTGAAGAAATAAAGGTATCGAAATCCATGAAAAAAATACTGGACCGGAAGATTTTTACCTTCACAGAAAATACAAACTTCCGAGAAGTCATTAAAAACTGCCAGGATATCAGCCGTAAAGGACAGTCAGGAACCTGGCTCTCTGACGAGCTTATGGAGTCTTTCATCAAACTTCATGACTATGGGCTGGCAAAAAGCATAGAAGTGTGGCAAAATGAAGAGCTGGTGGGCGGGTTTTACGGCCTTCAGATCGGAAATGTTTTCTGCGGTGAAAGTATGTTTTCAAAAGTTAGTAATGCATCAAAAGCAGGATTTATCCATTTTGCCCAAACCTATAAAAACAAGCTGGAACTCATTGACTGCCAGTCCCACACCGAACATTTGGAAAGTCTTGGCGCAAAAATGATTCCCAAACAGGAATTCCTGAAAATTTTACAACGAAATAATGAATACTGATAGAGAAAAATGGATTCTCCTGATCCTCCTGAGCATGATCTGGGGATCTTCTTTTATTTTAATAAAAAAATCACTGGAACATTTCAGCCCTTATCAGGTGGGTGCTTTAAGGGTATTGATCGCCGGAATCATCCTGATGCCGATTGCCATCTCTAAGTATAAACTTTTTCCCAGGAAGCATCTGAAATGGCTTTTGCTGGCCGCTTTTACAGGAAATTTTATTCCCATGTTTCTTTTTCCCATCGCCGAAACGGAAGTCAGCAGCAGTATTGCCGGAATCGTGAATTCAATGATGCCGATTTTTGTGATCATCGTAGGAGCATTAGTATGGAAGTTCGGAACCACAAGACGGCAGATTACAGGAACTTTAATCAGCTTTACCGGCGTTTGTCTTCTGGCTTTTGGAGGAGATGCGGAAAGCGGAACCTTTAAGCTGATTCCTATTTTGCTGCTGTTAATGGCTACTTTATGCTATGCAATAAGCACAACTACGGTAAAATCAAAACTGATGGAGATCTCTTCTACGGTTTTATCTGCATTTGTCTTTGCATTTGTGTTGTTTTTGCCCTCCGTGATTGCACTTACGTTTACGGGATTTTTTTCAACATTTAGCCTTGATAAAGATCATCTCACCGGGCTCATGTTTGTAAGCTTACTGTCGATTTTCGGAACCGGACTGGCAATGATGATGAATTACCGTCTCCTGAAAGTTTCCTCTCCTCTGTTTGCTTCTACGGTTACTCTCTTAATGCCGATTGTTGCTATTATTTGGGGAATCCTGGACGGCGAAAAGCTTACTGCATTACAGTTTGCAGGAGCCGGAGTTATTATTGCCGGACTTATCTTTCTGAGAACTAAACCTAATGTTATAAAAAAATAAATCCCGCTTTTTTGCGGGATTCTTTATAGATAAATTAATTTAAATTAACCTTCGGAATTTTTCTTTTTTACTCTGGCTTTTGCTTTTTTCACCTCATCTTTAATGAAAGGATATTTTTTCTGCATATCCGAAACCAGAGACGGATCAAGATCCAAAGCCTGAAGCAGTACTTCTTTGCCCTTTTCCTGGTCTTTCAGGTTGAAATAGCAATTGCTGAGCTGATAGAACAATTCTGCTCTGTGATGCGCTTTTACGGCTTTATTTAAAACAATAATCGCTTCTTCATATTCACCTAGCAGCATCAATACTTCAGAATAAGCATACCAATTATAAAATCTTGACGGTTCTGCATCCACCAGCTTTTTGAGACAGGCAAGGCTTTCTTCAAATTTTCCGGCATCAATAAATAAAAATGCCAGTCTTTTCTGATAATCAAGATTATTTTCATTCAGGTGAGTGGCTTCTCTAGCAAAATGCAATGCTTCGGTCATGCCGCCCATTTCTTCATAAATGTAGGATTGCTCCATCATCGCCAGGTAAAACTGTGGATCTTCCCGTAATGACTTCTGAAAAGCGTTTAAAGCAACAATCGGTTGTTTTAAGGCTTTATAGCAAAGTCCTATTTTATAAAAAGTAAATGCTTTTGTGTATTCCAGCTCGAGCATCTCTTCATAAACGGCAATTGCTTTTTTATAATCTCCCAAAGCCTCATAACATGCTGCCTTGTTGGCATACACTCCTACGGAGCTTGAGTTGATGGCCAGTAAATAATCGTAGCCTTTTATCGCTTCTTCGTAATTTTTCCTGTTGAAGTAGAACTGTCCGTATTCAAACCATGCAATTTCCGAATAGGCGTATTCATCCAGATATTCATTCAAAAAGGCGATTGCCTCATCGCTCTTATTCAGGTCGGAAAAGCAGACCATACAGTTTTCCAACGCATAATCATCAGTCGGGTCTTCTTTAAGAGCCTTCCTGTAATGTTTAAGGGCGTTAAAAGGATCTCCGAGATTCACATATTCATCTGCAATAAAGTTGTGAAGGAAGTTTTCTTCTTCTTTCAGTTCCAATGCTTTTTTACAGATATCAATGGATTTTCTTGGGTTTCCTAAATTCGAATAATACTTTGCATAGCAGACCAGAAAGTCTGTGTTTTCCATAGAAGAACCTTTCAGCTCATCGATCAGCTCCTTCGCTGTATTATACTCTTCCCATTCCAAAAGAATCTCAAGTTTTTTGATCTTGATGTCTAAGGAATTTGGGTGCAGCTTAAGCCCGTAATTGACTGCAGTATCTGCATAATTAAAGTCTCCAAGCTCCAGATAATAAACAATAATGTCTTCAAGCTCTTCTGTATCGAAGTAGAATTCATCATTATTTTCCATCATTTCCTCGAACTTTTTTACAAGTTCATTTCCAAAATATTCTTCCAATATAAAACAGTTTTAAGATTTAAGACCAGAGATATGAGATATACTAATACTCGCTTCTGAAAATCTTAGTTTTAAATTTAATAATAAATACGATTAAAATGATGAAAAGGTTGTTAACTTTTATTAAATCAAGCTATTGATTTTAGCTATCATTTCATCACCTAACCGGTCGGCTTCTTCCTGCGATTTAGCCTCGGTATAGATTCTGATAATAGGTTCTGTATTTGATTTTCTTAAATGAACCCAATTGTTTTCAAAATCTATTTTTACTCCGTCTATTGTGGAGACCTCTTCATTTTGATATTCTTTTTCCATTTTGGTTAAAATATCATCTACATTAATTTCCGGGGTAAGCTCTATTTTCTTTTTACCCATGAAATAACTTGGATAGCCTGCTCTTAATTCAGAAACGGTTTTGTTTTCTTTGGCAAGATGCGTTAAAAACAAAGCAACTCCTACCAGAGAGTCTCTTCCGTAATGAAGATCAGGATAGATAATTCCTCCGTTTCCTTCACCGCCGATAACCGCATTTTTCTCCTTCATTAATGTAACTACATTCACTTCCCCAACTGCACTTGCAAAATAGTCTGAGTTGTGGCTTTTTGCGACATCTCTTAATGCACGGCTTGATGATAGGTTTGAAATTGCAACGCCGTTTTTATTCTTCAATAAATAATCTGCAACGGCAACCAAGGTATATTCTTCTCCGAACATTTCACCTTTCTCGTCGATCAGGGCCAATCTGTCTACATCCGGATCTACAACAACCCCGAAATCTGCGCCTTCTTTTTTTACCAGTTCACAAATATCTCCCAAATGCTCTTTCAATGGTTCAGGATTGTGCGGGAAATGGCCGGTTGGTTCACAGTATAATTTTACCGTTTTACATCCCAGTTTATCTAAAAGCATCGGAATAGCAATTCCTCCAGTTGAATTTACAGCATCCAATACTACCTTGAACTTTTTAGCTTTAATAGCTTCTGCATCTACCATCGGCAAATCCAGAATCTGCTGAATATGAATATCAAAAGCATCATCTCTTGTTTCATACTTTCCTAAATTATCTACTTCCGCATAGTTGAAATCTTCACTTTCTGCAAGGGCTAAAACTTCGGCTCCGTTTTCTCCGCTGATGAATTCACCTTTATTATTGAGTAATTTCAGGGCATTCCATTGTTTTGGGTTATGAGAAGCCGTTAGAATAATTCCTCCGTCAGCTTTCAGTTCCGGAACCATTATTTCCACGGTTGGCGTAGTGGAGAGTCCCAGATCGATTACGTTGATTCCCAACCCTTGTAATGTAGCGGTAACGAGAGAAGAAACCATCTGCCCGGAAATCCTTGCATCTCTACCAATAACGAGGGTAAGGTCTTTTTTATTGCTGTTATTCTGGAGCCAGGTTCCGAATGCGGAAGCAAATTTTACAACATCAAGCGGCGTAAGGTTATCGTTTACTTTACCTCCGATGGTTCCCCGGATTCCTGAAATACTTTTTATTAGTGACATTATGGGTGTTTTATAGTTAATTTTTGAATAATTTAATTATAAGCAAAATTAAATATTATTTGTCACACCACATCAGAAAGTTATGAACAACCGCAATCCTTATCACAGTTTGTTCGCTTAGAGCTGAACTTTTTCGGCGCGAAATTTTTTCTAAGTATTCTGAACAGCGAATAGCAGGCAAATGCTACAATAAGCAGAACAACAATATATTGTAAAATAAGTGAAGAATCCATTATTTTAAGATTTGATATGCAAACATGGACACAAAATATGCCAAACCAGTCATCATCACCACCTGTAAAGCTGTCCATTTCCAGCTTTTGGTTTCTCTGTAGACTACTGCAAGTGTAGAAACACACTGCATTGCAAATGCGTAAAATAGAAGAACTGAAACTCCTGTTGCAAAGCTGAAAACTTTTTCGCCGTTCGGTTTTACATCTCTTCTCATTTTATCAATTACCTTCACTTCCGGAGCATCATCTTCAAGACTGTACAATGTGGACATCGTACCAACAAAAACTTCTCTTGCGACAAAGCTTGTAAGAATCCCCACACCCATTTTCCAGTCATAGCCCAGAGGTGCGATTACCGGCTCGATCCCTTTACCCATTTTGGCAAGATAAGAGTGATCGAGTTCAACATTAGTTGCAACAAACTGATCCGGCTTTTGCTTAGGTCCGAAATAGCTTAAAAACCAAATAATGATGCTTACGATGAAAATAATTTTCCCTGCTCCTGTAATGAAGTCCCAAACTTTACCCAACACCATTTTAAGATCATATCCAAAAAGAGGTTTTTTATAGGTTGGCAAATCCATTACGAGATAGGTTTTTCCTTTATTTTTAATAAATCTGTTAAGAACTGCAGCAGAAAATAAAGCGACTACAAAACCCAACAGATACATTCCCATTAATACAAGTGCTCTATATTTTATTCCTAAAAACGTTCCATCCGAGATGATCAACCCGATGATAATACTGTAAACAGGAAGCCTTGCAGAACACGTCATGAAGGGGGTTACCAGAATCGTCAATAATCTTTCCTTCAGATTTTCTATATTTCTTGTGGAAATTACAGCCGGAATCGCACAAGCGGTACCTGAAACCAATGGGACAATACTTTTGCCATTCAGACCGAAAGGCCGAAGGAGCCTGTCCATCAGAAAGACTACTCTTGCCATGTATCCAGAATCTTCCAGCAGATAAAGGAAATACAATAAAATCCCAATCTGTGGTGCGAAGATAACAATACCTCCGATTCCCGGAACGATTCCATTGGAGATCAGCGAGTTCAGAGGTCCCTCCGGCAAATGCTCTCCCGTAAAAGCGGAAAGCCAGGAAAAAAAATCATCAATCCAGTTCATTGGATATTCTGCAAGGAAGAAAACGCTTTGGAAGATGATTAATAAAATCATCATAAAAACGACATATCCCCAGAATTTATGAACCAGTATTTTATCTAGTTTTTCAGTTAGTAACTCTTTGAACTGAGGCTTTTTCGAAATAACATTTGATAAAATACCATCAATTTTCTGATACCGCCTTACTGTTTCCTGTACCTGTAGTCTTTTCGGTACAAGACTTTTGGAATCCGGCTCATTAATCTGCTCAACAACAGAATTTATTTTTCCTAAATCCGTACCAAGAGACAGTGTAAGCCAAGTTTTATATTCATTATCGATACCCTTGTGCAACGCAACTTTATGGATAAAATCCTTATGTTCGGACGGTACTTCAAACGTCTGCACCGATGTTTCCAGAAATTTATTTTGTAAAACAGCTTCTTTCAGCTCTTCAATACCAATCTGTTCTTTCGCATTGGTGCGGATGATTTTTATACCTAGAGCTTCTGAAAACTTATCAATATCAATAGAAATTCCTCTTCTTTCCGCCTGATCGATCTGATTAACTACCAAAATCATCGGAATTCCGAGATCCTGAATCTGCTGAAACAGAAGCAGGCCTCTTTTTAAGCTTAGCGCTTCAAGAATATAGATTACTCCGGCATAATCTTTCTGATTGTCCATTACAAACTTCGAGAAAATGGCCTCATCTTCCGAGCTTGGATAAATGCTGTAAGATCCCGGCAGATCCACCACTTCTACCTCTTCATTTTTGTAGGTATAAAATCCGGAATGGCTGGCTACAGTAACCCCCGCATAGTTTCCTGTCTTCTGTTTTTTGTTGCAAAGCGCATTAAAAACCGTAGACTTTCCTACATTCGGATTTCCTACTAACAGAATTTGCTTTTTATGATTTCCCTGCATCAATTCAATTCTTCAACAATGATATATCTGCCCTCTTCTTCACGGAGTGCAATACGGCTTTTTTCTTCACCGAATTCTACGTACATCGGTCCTTTAAAAGGAGCCTGATACAGAATTCTGAATGCGGTTTCCGGAAGAAGCCCCATTTCAATAATTTTGTTAGGCATTTTAAGGCTGTCGTTATCATACCCTAAAATCTTTCCCATTCTGTTTTTGGGAAATCCACTTAATTTATGTAAACCCATCTCTTTCAAAGCCAAAATTTTGTATGCAAATATACGCTATTTAAATTTAATCTAAATAACATTGGGCTATTAAAAAAAGACCGAATATGTACTATTCGGTCTTTCTTTAAATGTAATGTTAATTATGGATTAATTGTGGGATTGTGTAGAGCATCACACTGCAATACGAGCTCCATACTTACCATAGGATTTTTCACCCAAGCCCAAGTTTCACAAGGATGCTTAAATAAAAAATCAAGTGAATAATAATTTTCAACTTCTTCACCTTGAATCGTTTTTTTTGCCACTAAAACTTTTCCTTGTGTGTCTGGTACATCTTTTTTCATTTTAGTTTTAGGTTCTTCAGTTTTTGCAAATGCAACTGTTGACAATGTCAACAGAGTCGTAATAAGAATTTTTTTCATAAGATTTTTTTAAATTTTTTGAATTGCCAAATTATTAACTCTAAAAGAAAATTCCAAGCACAGTGAATTCTTTTTACAAAAACCGTACAAATCATTTGATTTTATGGAAAATTTGTAAATTATATAAACACAATTTCAAAGTTTAGTGAAAAAAAATTACGTAAAAACCCAGAGAATATCTGGGCTTTTAAATATAATTAGTTAAATATGAATGTCTATTTTTTCTTTTTTTCCGTTGCGTAAGAAGTAAGCTCAATAGGATTATCATTGGAGTTAAAGAAATCCTTATACATTTTCTCCTGTTTCTTCATCATATCTCCAATGGTTCCGTCCATTCCCGGTATTGTTTTAGACATGATTTCCTGAGTCATCATAGGTCTTGCGGTTGCAAACGGATCTTTTTTGAAGTCACTGAACGTTTTCTCAAATTTCTCTCTCGGCATCTCTGTCACTTCCAAGGACATATTGGAGATTTTTTCAGAATAAGAAAGTTCCTCCCAGTTCTGAACTTTTTTATTTCCCTGCAGCGTCCATGAGTAATTTTTGCCCTCATCTTCAATTTTTACGATAAGTCCCGGAAGGCCTGAAAACTTATACGGCCCATCCTGAAACGGAAGATCTGTGCTAAACCATGCCGTCCATTTTCTTCCTGCGAAATCTACTGTTGCTTTCTGAGCATTATAAGGACCTATTTTCTCTTTTTCATTAGAAATTTTCCAGTCGAACTTTATGGTTTCAGTATATGCAATTCCCATTGGCGTAAACCCGCTTGCTATTCTTTCAACATACTGCACTTTCATATCCGGATAATATTTTACAATCTTTTCAGAAAACTTCGGCATTCTGATAGTTTTTGACAAATCTTTGAATACACCCGACTTTTGCATAGCCTCAATCTGTACTTTTATAATAGAGTCCTGTCCTATCACAGTATAATCTCTGTAAACAGAACGGTCTTTAGCGATATCAAGTGCAGTCAAAACTTTTTCAAGTTTTACAGAATCTTTCTTCGGTTTAAAGGTAAGCTCATAAAAAAAACGGTTGGCGGTTTCTTTAGAATCCTTATCCTGAGCGCCTGCAAAAGCAAAAAGAGCGATAAAAAATATTGAAAATAGATTTTTCATTGTTTTAAAATGTTTATTGGTATTAGTTGGCAGTGTACTGAATTTGTTACAATTTTTTTATGTTCTTTTCTAAACTTCTGATTTTAATCTGATTTTAATCTCGTTAATCACATTTTAATTCTATTCCAAAGAGCTTCTAATCCGGTTATTTTAATTTTGTATCATCGAAAAAGATAATACGAACCTAAATCTCAATAATATGACCAGAACGATTTTAATAGCTACTGATTATTCTCTTGAATCTCTGAACATCCTTAAAAAAGTAATGAGGGAGAAAGATGCTTCGGAAGATCCTAATCAATACAATATTCTTTTGGTTTCGGGATATGATACGGGAGATTCTATCAGAGATCTTCTATTCAATACAAAAAGTACGATTTTCCATAAGCTGAGACCAAAGGAATTTTGTGAGGCGTACGCTATAATTAAAAATAAATATCCTCACCTTATCAATAAAATCGTGTGCGATATTTTCACGGGAAGCTTCCAAAGAACTTTTAACAACTATGTAAAAGCTGAAAATATTGAGGAAGCGTATTATTCCGCGTCAATTAAAAGTAACGGGAACGGAAAGTTTGACCTTAGCCAATACATCAAAAAATGTAAAGACCTGGATTCGCATGAAATTTCCGTAGCGTCTCAGGAGCATCTTCCGGAGAAAGGAAAACTGGCAGAAATCTTTGCGGAAGCTTAATTAGAAATAAAATTTTTAAAAAATGTTAAGGAATTATAGTAACAGCAGGACGTTGGGAGACAACATAAGACTGGGAACGCTGACTGCCTTCACGGCAGGTACTATAAATATTGCTTCTCTGTTAATATTCCTCTCGTTTACGTCCAACGTAACAGGACATTATGCCATTCTGGCAGCAGAAATCAGTAAAGCCAACTGGTCACAGGTTGCTGTAGTGGGATGCTGGATTTTTCTCTTCTTTTTTGGAGGGTTTGCGTCGAATTTTATGGTTATCAACTTTAATAAGAAAAGCAAATACTTTGCGCATGCCATGCCTTTGGTGTTGGAAATAGCCTGTCTTCTTTTTGTAGGTATTTACGGACAGTTCTACTACCGTAAAACGCTTGAAGAAACGGAATACCTGGTCGCTTTAATGCTTTTTGCAACAGGGCTGCAGAATGGTTTAACGGCAAGTATATCGAATTTTTCCGTGAAAACGACACACCTTACCGGTACTACTACCGACCTTGGAATTCTGTTTTCTATGTTTACCCAGAAAAAATTCAGGAAAAACGGAGAGTTGGTAGCCAGAGCCAAATTATTAATGAGCATCATGCTTGCTTATGTGTTGGGAGCGGTATTTTCCGGACTTACGTATTATTATCTGGAATTTAGGGTTTTCTATATAATCAGCCTTTGCTTATTAATCGTAATCGGATATGATGCCTATAAAATTCATCTCAGACATTACAACACCCAATACAGATACAGCAAAATATATAGAAAACCTAACTTTTTAGCTTTTCTGTACGACAAAATCCATGGAACTACTGAGATTAAGCAGGAAAGAGAAAAGAAGAGGAAACTTATTTTTGAAGAATAAAGCTCTTGTAAATACTTCATATTTAAAGATAATACTATCAGTATTAATTTTGTGTAAACTAGCTGTGAATCAATCCTCTAATTGTATATTGCAATTAGGGGATTGTATTTTGGCGGAAATGCTTTATTGAAGCGTGGTTGAACTAATGTGAATATAAAGGAGGAGTGTTGATATGTTGATAATTAAATTTTAATTCAGAGGTTTATTGTTTTAATTCTTATTCTGAATGCCTATTTTTGTAAGTTGATTTACTTTTTATGTCAGATATTATTCAGCTTTTACCGGATCATGTAGCCAATCAAATTGCGGCAGGAGAGGTGGTGCAGCGGCCTGCATCCATTGTAAAGGAACTTTTGGAAAATGCGATTGATGCCGAAGCTACAAAAATTGAACTGATTGTAAGAGATGCAGGGAAAAACCTGATCCAGGTAGTAGATGACGGAAAAGGAATGTCGGAGACCGATGCAAGAATGGCATTTGAGAGACATGCTACCTCTAAAATAAGGGGAACGGAAGATATTTTTAAAATTGCCACAAAAGGCTTCCGTGGAGAGGCACTTGCTTCTATTGCAGCAGTTTCTCAGGTAGAATTAAGAACCAAACAGAAAGATACAACGATAGGAACCAATATTTATATTGAAGGCGGGGTATTTCAGTTCCAGGATCCTGTTCAGACCGCAGACGGCTCCAATTTTTTAGTAAAAAATCTCTTCTATAACGTTCCTGCGAGAAGAAAATTCCTTAAAAACAACAATATTGAATTCAGGCATGTTATTGATGAATTTCAACGAGTTGCCCTGGCACATGAAAACCTTGAGTTTTCTCTTTTTCATGATGACGAAGCAGTTTTCAGATTAAGAAAAGGAAGTCAGATGCAGCGCATTGTAGATATTTTCGGAAGAAAACTGCAGCCACAGCTGATCCCGATTAAAGAAGATATTATCTGGTGTAAACTTCACGGATTTGTAGCCAAACCTGAAGGAGCCAAAAAAACCAGAGGAGAACAGTTTCTCTTCGTAAACGGAAGATATTTTAAAAGCCCTTATTTCAATAAAGCGGTACAGGAGGCATTTGAAGGATTGCTCCTGCCGGGATATATACCTACATTTTTTCTTTTCTTAGAGTTAGATCCTGAAAAAATTGATGTAAATATCCATCCCCAGAAAACGGAAGTAAAATTTGAAGATGAGCATCTTATTTTTGCATTGCTCCGCTCCACGATCAAAAGATCACTGGGAATTTATAATGTTGCACCAAGCCTTGATTTTGAGAGAGACCCTCAGTTAGATGAAATCATGCAGAAAACATTCCCCAGCAAAAGCAACGGAGGCGGAAGCGGATTTATCAAGATGCCGGAAATTATTGTAGACAAAGACTACAATCCGTTTTTGGAAGAGAGAGGCGTAAAGCAGGCAGAGATCCAGAATCTTGCTGAGATGTACCATCAGAATATTTCAGCCGAACCTTCAAAAATAAACCTTTTTGAAGATGAAGATTTTGATGAAGATCTGATGAGACTCCCGAACGGTTACTGGCTGTTCAATAAAGGAGATAAAACCTTAATGCTGGATCTTGGAAGAATGCACAGACTGGTAGTTTCGGAAAATACGAAACCGCTGCGGAAAGGAACTACAAACAGCCATTCATTGCTTTTCTCCCTGGAGTACCACATGAACGAGATTGAGAAAAATAAATATAAATCTATCAAGAAATTTCTTCCTGAATTAGGATTCGAAATGAGCATTGCTCATGAGAATGTTCTGAGAATTGATGCTGTTCCGGAAGGATTGAAGGAAACGCAGGTCATGAAATTCCTGGAGAATCTTTTCGACATCCTCGAGTACAGAACGGAAGAAGAGTTTATGCATTTTTATCAGAACCAGTGGAACAAAATGCAATCGAAGTCAAGATTTGATTTTATCTATAAAAAAGATGCAGAACAGCTCATCAGAGATTTTACGGCACTCGGCTTTCCTGAATTTTTACCTAACGGAAAAAGGTGCTTCTTTGAAGTTCCGTTTAATGATTTTAAAAATAAATTTTAAAGTATGTTTAACAGTATCCCTCCGATTACAAGAAATATTATCATCATCAATATAATTGTATTTATTGCAGTTGGTTTTGTATTTCCTCAATTTTATGCCTCTCTGTCTGCATTTTATCCTTTCTCACCCAACTTCAGATCATGGCAGATTATCACACATATGTTTATGCATGGGGGATATGCTCATATTATTTTTAATATGCTTACGCTGTGGAGCTTCGGGCCGATTCTGGAACAGGCTTTAGGAGGAAAAAAATATTTGATTTTATATTTTTTGAGTGGACTAGGTGCTTTTTTCCTGTTTAATTTGTGGAATTTTTATGAGGTACAGGAGCTTACTGTTAAACTTACCGATGCCAATATCAATGTTTCGGATATTTTTATGAAAGCAGACCTCAGCAAATTTAATTTTAATCCTATTCCTTATACAAATAATGAAGATGCTTACAATCTCTATATGGCATTAACATCACCTATGGTTGGTGCATCCGGAGCTATTTTCGGGGTTGTGGCAGCCTTTGCGACACTCTATCCTGATTCAAGAATCGGAATCATGTTTATTCCGATTCCTATGAAAGTAAAATATCTATTACCAATTATTATCATCGGCTCAGTATGGCTTGGGGTTTCGGGAAATGGTGGAGGAATAGCCCATTTGGCTCACGTTGGAGGCGCATTAGTAGGGTGGGTTCTGGCAAAAATCTGGAAAAAACATTTGTATAGATTCAATTAAGATTCCGTGAAAATAATTCGTCTTATATTTTTCATCGTACATGTAGGAATCGCTTTTCTACTGGCCGCAACGCTTCTGAATGCGTATGTGCCCCCGAAAACATTTCCGTGGTTCAATCTTCTTTCTTTAGGATTTCCTGTACTGATGATTGCGTATATTCTGCTCACCTTGTTCTGGATTATCAGCTGGAAAAAAAGAGCATTTGTTTTCTTGCTTTTCGGACTGCTGTTTTTCAAACCGGTTATACGATGGATCAATTACACACCTCAAAAAAATGAAACTCCTGATCTGAAAATCATTTCTTTGAATGCTAAAGGCGGTTTTTACGGGAAAGAAAATATCGAATCATACATAGACAGCCAACATGCAGATATAGTTATGTTGCAGGAATATGGAGCAAAAAACACATACCATTTCAAAGGAATGAAAGAAGGTCCGCAGAGTTATGTGATTACAATTTTCACAAAACATAAAATTGTAGAACATAAGCAGCTTATTGATAGCGATTACAACTACAATAACGCGTATGTATCTCATACCGATATCGAGATAAGAGGAAAAATATACCGGTTTATCAATGTATATCTGCAGCCGTTTAAGTTTCAAAAAAGTATGGTAAAGCTTAATGGCGACAGTGAAGAAGATGAACAAAAAGTAAAAGATGTGGTCAAAAGGCTTATCCCTACCTTCAAAATGCATCAGGAACAGATCGGTGCGATAAGAAAAAGCATTGATGAGTCGCCTTATCCGGTACTTCTGGCGGGAGATTTCAACTCGGTTCCCAATTCTTATGAATATTATCATTTGGCAGAAGGTCTACAGGATGCTTTTGTAGAAGCAGGAAGAGGAAGTGGCACGAGCTTCCACGATTATAAATTTCCGATAAGAATTGATTATATTTTTTCCTCAAAATCCATACAACCTATAAGTTATAAAGTTGACCGTTCTGTGAAGCTTTCAGACCACTTTCCCATTATTGCAACTTTTAAGATTGAAAATAAGTCTGAATAAACTTTCTTATTCTCAGATTGAATACCCCCTGATAAATTATCACGCAGCTTATTCCCGTAATTGCAGAATTTCCTAAATTAGTTCTCATGAAAAATTTGTTTTGTATACTTTTGGTTTCATCAATTTCAGTATCATGTTCCAAAAAAGAACCGCAGGATCTTTATCCTGCAGATAGTCCGAAGCCAAGCTACGATACGATGGCAGTAGATTCTTTTTCAGCAGGGGCTACATCTGTGGATGTAGTACGGCAAATCAGAATGTCTTCACAAAAGTATCAGGACTCTCTTAAAGAGGCAGTAAAACTTCAGGAACAGGAAAAAAAGATGAAAGAAGAACTGGAAAAAGAAAACAAAAAGAAAGCGGAAGAAGAGAAAAAACAAAAAACGGCTGAAGCTTCTACTAACGAAGTTAAACAGGAATAATATTTGAATTTTAATTAAATATCAATACGTATGAAAAAAAACATTTTATCAGGATTAATGATTGCCACACTGGTGATATCATGCAGCAAATCAACATCAAAAACAGAAACGGTAGAAAACCCTGACGGAACCGTTACCTCCACGACTACTGTGTCTGAAAGTGAAATAGGAGTTGATACAGCAAAAATTAATGAAGTAAAAGAAAAAACACAATCAAGGATTGATGAAGCAGGAGATAAAATAGATAATGTCGCGGAAGACGCAAAAAGTAAGATTGATGCCACAGCAGATAAAACCAAAGAAAATCTTCAGAAGGCAGGGCAGGACATTAAAACCGGAGCAAACAAAGTAGGCAAGGATGTAAAAGATGCTGCCGCAAAAGGTGCCGGAAAGGTAGAAGAAGGTGCAAAAAAACTCAAGGATGATTTAAGCAAATAATATCATCATAGATAAAAACAACCGCAGCTTCCGCTGCGGTTATGTTTAAAGCTATTTATTGAGTTCCAGTAAAGGATCAATATATTCTCTGTCGTTGCTCAGTCTGGGCACTTTATTCTGCCCTCCCAGCTTCCCTTTGGATTCCAGCCAGCAATAGAAAAGATTAGGTTTTGCAATGTGTACAATCGGTCTTTTAAGGGTCATATTATTATAGCGCTTCGCTTCGTAGTCCGAATTAATAGCTTTCAAATGATTATCAAAAACATCAATAAACCGTTCCAGATTATCGGGCATTCTGCAAAATTCAAAAATCCATTCATGAGCCCCGCCTTCGTTTTCTTTCATAAAAACAGGAGCTCCCGTAAAATCGGAAACGGAAGCATTCGTTTCTTCACATGCTTTGGTAAGCGCAGATTCTACATTGGTAATCATCAGTTCTTCTCCAAAAGCATTGATATAATGCTTCGTTCTTCCAGTAATTTTTATCCTGAATGGACTGATGGAAGTAAACACCACCGTATCGCCAATAAGGTATCTCCAAAGGCCTCCGTTTGTGGTAATAACCATTGCATAGTTTTTCCCGATTTCCACATCTTCCAGGCTTACCACTTTCGGATTGAAAAGATGAAACTGATCCATCGGAATAAATTCATAGAAAATCCCGTAATCCAGCATCAGCAGCATTTCGTCACTGTTTGATCTGTCCTGAATTCCGAAAAATCCTTCGGAAGCATTATAAATTTCGTAATAATTGATGTTTTTTCCTATAATTTGCCTGTATTGTTCTCTATATGGTTTAAAGCTGATTCCGCCATGAAAGAAAACTTCCAGATTCGGCCATAGTTCCGAAATATTATTTATATCGGTTTCTTTTATGACACGCTGAAGCAGCACCATCATCCAGCTCGGAACTCCCAGAATACTTCCTACATCTTCATTTTTAACTTCCGAGGTAATGGCTTTCAGCTTGCTCTCCCACTCTCCCATCAGGGAAACCTTTTTGCTGGGCGTTGTGGTTACCTCAACCCAGAACGGAAGATTATCAATCAGGATGGCCGAAAGATCCCCGAATTTAGTGTTAAAATCCGCATATAGTTCTGAGCTTCCGCCAAGTCTTAGGTTTTTGTAATTAAAAAGCTGGTTTTCAGGATGATTATTGGCATAGATAGACACCATATCTTTTCCTGCCTTCATGTGACAATATTCCAGGCTTTCCGCAGAAATGGGGATGAACTTGCTTTTGGCATTGGTCGTTCCTGAAGATTTAGCAAAATGCTTAATATAACCAGGCCAGGTAACGTCTTTCTGGCCCTGTCTTGCTTTTTCAATATAGGGTTCAATTTCTTCGTAAGTAACGATAGGAACCTTATTTTTAAAGTCCTGATAGCTGGAAACAGAATTAAAGCCATACTTTTTACCGTATTCCGTATCTTCTGCATGAAACAGCTGGGAAAATAAGACTCCTTTTTGAGTTTCAATAGGATGATCTATAAAATTCTGAATCTGGTCTATTCTCTGACGGATAAACCAATTGACCACAGTATTGAAAAGTGCTTTCGTTGCCATTCCAACAAATATAACAATATTTGCATTTTCAGGGAATATTTTATTATGTTAAAATAAAAAAACCGTTACTGACAGTAACGGTTTGTATGTTTATGATCTTTTTACTAGCAGTATTCATCATAAGCTGCCTGGAGATTTGCAGCAATAGCTCCTGCAGGATTTCCTTCGATGTGATGTCTTTCCAGCATGTGTACCAGCTCTCCATCCTTGAAAAGGGCTACACAAGGTGAGCTTGGCGGAAACGGAGCCAGATGTTTTCTTGCTTCTACCACGGCTTCAGTATCGAAACCTGCAAAAACAGTAGTAAGATGATCCGGCTTTTTATCGCCTGTTAAAGAATATACTACTCCCGGTCTTGCTGCTCCTGCTGCGCATCCGCAAACGGAATTGATTACCAAAAGAGTTGTTCCTATTTGTTTTAATGCTTCTTCTACCTGCGCAGGAGTTGTCAGGTCTTCAAAACCTTTATCTGTAAGTTCAGCCTTCATAGGCATTACTAAATCTGTTGGATACATATGTTTGTTTTTAATTCAGGTACAAATTTAAGCAATTCTTTAGTTTTGTTCAATATATAAAAACTATCAGTCTATTCAGGTATTGAAATGGATTAGATTTAAGATCAATAATCACTTAAATGATTACCTTATTTAATTTCAAAATAAAACCCCTGTTCTTCCAATTCCTTATATTTCTCCTGATTAAAGGTAAAAAGCTTACCCGGTCTGCCGCTGCCTTCTTTTTTTACGTTTTCAGTTTCATTTAGCAGACCATAACTCATTATTTTCTTTCTAAAATTCCTGCGGTCGATTTCCTTGCCTACAATGGTTTTATATAAATTTTCAAGGTCTGAAAAAGGGAATTCTTCATTAAGTAAATTAAAGCCTATCGGCTGATACTGGATTTTGGTACGAAGTCTTTTTAAAGCCGTATCAATAATAATCTGGTGATCAAAAGCAAGCTCAGGAAGCTCATTTACACTGAACCATTGGGCGTCATCTGCATCAGAATCAGCTGCAAGCTGATGATAAGAAGGGTTTACCAGTCCGAGATAGGTAACGGAAACTACCCTGTTCCGTGGATCTCTTCCTACATTTCCAAAAGTATAAAGCTGTTCCAGAAAATCGGGTTTAATGCCGGCTTCTTCACACAATTCTCTTCGTACGGCATCATCAAGGTTTTCATCATCAAGAACCAGTCCTCCCGGAAGAGCCCAACCTCCTTTAAACGGTTCAATATTCCTTTTAATGAGAAGAATCTGAAGATCCTTTTTATCAAAATATCCGAAAACAACTGCGTCTACCGCTACTTTTATATCCTGTAACTTTTTTGGAGTGTTCATAATGCTGATTTGCGTTGTGAATACACAAAATTACAATTTAGAAGGATTTCCATGCATTAAAATAAAAATTATTTGCATATTATTTTTTATTACATTTATAAACAACTTAAAACGAACTAATTATGAAAAAATTATTACTTGCTGTCTTTGCAGCATCTTTAGTTATCGCATGCGATAAAGTGAAAATGGATGTAAAAACTTCTTCCGACAAAACTGATTCTGCTGCAAATGAAACGTGGAAACCCGTAGATTCTGCAACAGCTACCAAAGCCTGGATGGACTATTCAACTCCCGGAGCAATGCATGCTATGCTGGCAAAATCCGACGGATCCTGGAATGGTGAAAATACAATGTGGATGGAAGAAGGAGGAAAACCGATGAATAGTACATCGGAGGCTAATAATAAAATGGTTTTTGACGGGCGTTATCAGGTAAGCGAGCATAAAGGAGATTTTATGGGAATGCCTTTCGAAGGAATGAGCATTACAGGATACGACAATGTAAAAAAGAAATTTGTAAGCACATGGATTGATAATATGGGAACAGGAATCATGAATTTAGAAGGAACCTGGAACGCCTCAACAAAATCTATTGAATTTAAAGGAAAAATGACAGATCCTTCAAGACCGGGAAAAGATTGCAATGTACGGGAAGTTTATACTTTTGTAGATGATAACACCCAAAAAATGGAAATGTACGGTCCGGATTCCAAAACGGGAAAAGAATTTAAAACCATGGAAATAAAGTACACCCGTAAGAAATAAATAATCGGTAAATTAATAAAATAAAAAGGACCGATAACTATTTTGTTATCAGTCCTTTTTTATATTAATCGTTTAGCTTAAGAACGGCCATGAACGCTGATTGCGGTACTTCTACTCTACCAATCTGCTTCATTTTCTTTTTACCTTCTTTCTGCTTTTCAAGAAGTTTTCTTTTTCTGGAAATATCCCCTCCATAACATTTTGCGGTTACGTCTTTTCTTAAGGCTTTGATGGTCTCCCTGGCAATAACTTTCGTTCCCAGCGCGGCCTGAACGGCAATATCAAACTGCTGTCTCGGGATCAGTTCACGAAGTTTTTCGCACATTTTTTTTCCGATGTGATAGGCATTTGAATCGTGAATCAGGGAAGATAAAGCATCCACCATGTCTCCATTGATCAGGATATCCATTTTTACGAGCTTAGAGGCTCTAAATCCTATAGGATGATAGTCGAATGAAGCATATCCCTTAGAAATTGATTTTAAGCGGTCATAAAAGTCGAAAACCACTTCTGCTAAAGGCATATTGAAAACCAACTCTACTCTTTCTGACGTCAGGTAGCTCTGGTTAACGATTTCACCTCTTTTTTCTATACACAAAGTCATTACCGCACCTACAAAATCAGATTTTGTAATGATGGAAGCTTTAATGAAAGGCTCTTCTACCCTGTCCATAATCGTAGGATCCATCATTTCTGAAGGGTTGTTGATCAAAATCGGAACTTCCGGCTCTCTTTTGGAATACCCGAAATAAGATACGTTGGGAACCGTTGTGATAACGTTCATATTAAACTCCCGGTCAAGCCTTTCCTGAACGATTTCCATGTGAAGCATTCCTAAGAACCCGCATCGGAAACCGAAACCTAATGCTGCTGAACTTTCCGGTTCAAAAACAAGCGAGGCGTCATTTAATCTCAATTTTTCAAGGGAGAATCTCAGTTCTTCAAAATCTTCTGAATCAATAGGATAAATCCCGGCAAAAACCATTGGTTTTACCTCTTCAAATCCTTCGATCGGCCCATCTGCAGGATTTTCGAATGATGTAATGGTATCTCCCACTTTTACTTCACGGGCATCTTTTATTCCCGAAATCAAATATCCTACATCTCCGCACTGGATGGTTTTTTTCGGAACCTGCTTCAATTTCAGAGTCCCTACTTCATCCGCTCCATATTCTTTTCCTGTGGCAAAGAATTTAACCTTTTCATTTTTAGAAATGCTTCCGTTTACCACTTTAAAATAAGCCTCAATTCCCCTGAAAGGATTGTAAACCGAGTCAAAAATCAACGCCTGAAGCGGGCCGTCAGGATTTCCTACCGGAGCTGGAATTCTTTCAACGATTTGCTCAAGCAAATGATGAACGCCTTCTCCTGTTTTTCCTGAAACTCTTAATACGTCTTCATACTCACAGCCGATAAGATTCATGATTTCATCGGTTACCTCTTCAGGGTTTGCAGAAGGAAGGTCGATTTTATTTAGAATCGGAATAATCGTTAAATCATTTTCCAATGCCAAATATAAGTTACTGATTGTTTGTGCCTGGATACTTTGTGCAGCATCTACAATAAGAAGCGCTCCTTCACAGGCAGCTATGGACCGGGAAACCTCGTAAGAAAAGTCTACGTGTCCCGGTGTATCAATAAGGTTTAAGATATATTTTTCTCCTTTATATTCATAATCCATCTGGATCGCGTGAGACTTGATGGTAATTCCGCGTTCTTTCTCCAAATCCATATCATCCAGTGTCTGAGACTGTAATTCTCTTTGAGTCACCGTATTGGTATATTCCAAAAGACGGTCTGCCAAAGTACTTTTACCGTGGTCAATATGAGCGATTATGCAAAAATTTCGTATGTTTTTCATTTAAGAATCTTGTAATTTGCAAAGATAAGAAAATGCAGGATAATTCCTTACTCTAATTTTCAGCGTGCAAAAATTTACTTTAACTAAAGCAGGTTTGTATTAAAGAGTATTGCAAGGCTGATTCAAACCAGACATTATTGTGCTATTTTTTTTCAAAACCTTCCGGTAAAATATAATGTCCCGTAAGAGGGTCCAGCGAAACTTCAGTTCCGGCTATTGCTCTTCTTTTTTTGGCTGCATTGGCATCAATAGCTGAAATTGCGATCGTGCCCACTATACTTCCGACCAATCCTGCTACCCCTCCGCCCATTATCAAAACACCAGAAGAATTTTCAGGGAAAAGCTCTTCTTTTTTAACCTCAATGAAAAGCCCCATTTCATCCCTAAAAATTTCAACATATCCCACAGGAATTACCTTATAAGGTATTCCGTTATATACAAAAGCATAACAATTCATAACAGAGATCTTACTTTCTCCATTCACAGCTGTTGTTACAACTCCCTTTTTATTTGTTTGTATCACAAATCCGGGTTCGGGATTATGAGTGAAAAAGCTGTAATAGCTTCTATAAATGCCATCTTTTAAACTGTCTGTTTTTAAGATATCGAGCTTATCCTTCAATATAGCTGCATAATCTTTCAGCTCACTTTCTGAAAGACCATATTCCCAGGGTTTTTTCTGATAGGAAGTTTTAATTAAATCAGCCAAAATAAGCGTGACTTTTTTGGATAAGCTTTGAGCCAGATAAGGCGTGACGCGCGATGAAACGGTTGCTACAGTATCTTTTCTGTAGACGAAATGGTAACCATCTTCTTTTTTAATAAAGGTACTTGCCCTTAGTTCAAGCTTAGCAATGGAAGATTTTTCCTTTTTGTCTTCGGTTATTTCTATATTTTCCAGCAATACGACGAAATCGTCTTTTCCCCTTTCTTTGTTTTCCTTATAAAACCAATCCTGAATGTCTTTATCCGCACTGTTTTCGAAGGTAATATTTACCTGGTCTTTGTGATACATTACAGATCCGATTTCCTTACTTGGCCTTTGGTCAATCACTGTAAATGTTTTGATAGAATTGCTTCTGTCTCTGATTGATTTGGAAAGGTCAATCGTTTCGGTTTTCTGTGCCTGAAATAATGCAGAAAAAATTAAAAAGGAAAATATTATTTTCATATTAAAATGAACTAATTTATTTGGTAAAAACATAGCCTCCCGTTAAAGAATCTATATAGACGTCGGTTTCCAAAGTAGACCGATACCCTATTCCGTTCATAGCCCCGCCATTAGAGCTTGATGCCGAATCTATTGCTGCTCCGATAAGTGCTCCTACCACGCCTCCCGCTATAGCGCCAACAAAAACACCTCCGGTTTTTGCCTGCAAAAAAAGATTGACTCTTGAAGTGTGAATATAAAATCCTTTCTGGTCTTTACGCATTCCATCAAAACCTACAGGCGTGAGTTTATAGGCTTTGCCTCCTTCTACATAACAGTACATCTGTGATATTGAAGTCTGAATATCTTTATACATCAATCTTACCACTTCGCCTCGCCCATTTTTCTTTGTGTAGTAGTCCGGGTTGGGATTCTGCTCACGGAAGCTCTTAAAATTAAGATAAACTCCGTCCTTAAGTTCCGGGTTATTGAATGCTTTATAATCTTTGTTCAGATATTCATCGTAATTGTTTATTTCGCTTTCAGGAATGTAAGATCCGGTAATATTCAGAAAATATGCAGCTTTGATAAATTCTGTAATTACATCAGAAGTTTCTGAAGCCAGAAATCTTTGCGGATGCGCTGTTGTTTTAGGATTGCTGACGATCACATTATCATAACGGTTGATAAAATAATACCTGTCATTTCTTTTAAGGAAAGCAGAAATTCTGATCTTTGCTTTACCATAAGGAAAATCTTTATTATCATCCTGTTCATCATAAAATTTCAGATCTTCAAGCATGATTATGATATCATTTGTTCCTACTTTCTTATTATCCCGGATAAATTTGTTTTCTATATACTCTTTCAGATCTTCATGCTCAAATTTTATTTCTGCTTTTTCATCTTTATCGGTAATTATTCCAATATGTTTGTCCGTTCTGTTATCAATAAAAGTTATTGATTTTGTTCTGGAATTTTTGTCTTTGATATTTTCATTAAGCTTAATCAGTTCAGATTTCTGAGCCGCAAACAATGTCGAAATAATAAGCAATACCAGTAAAACGCTTTTTCTCATAAATATATCTTGTACTATTAAAATCAGGTAAAACAATAATTGTTTTGAGAAGCCGACTTATAATTAATTATTATTGAAAACTAAAATTACCGGTTAAAGAATCTATATATACTTTTCCCATAGCCGGAGATTTGAAACCTTTTCCGTTTACTGCTGCCTTATGCGATCCGGAATCGATGGCTGCACCAATTGCCGCACCTACAAGACCTCCTGCAACAGCTCCAATAAGGACTCCGTTCCCATTTTTCTGTGTAAAAAGCTGAGTTCTGGATGCGATGATGTAATATCCTTTTCCATCTTTTTTCATTTCCTTAAAACCATCTGGTGTCGTAATGTATGCTACTCCTCCATCTACATAAGAAAAGGTATCGTTGATAGAAATTGCCAGGTCTTCTTTGTTTTTAATTCTTACCACATTTCCTTTTTTGTTTTTTTCAAAGAAATATCCTTCAGCAGGCTTTTGTTCTGTAAAACTTTTGAAATTAAGATACACTCCGTCTTTCAGTTTTTCGTTAAGAGACTTGTTGTTTTTATCAATATACGAATCATAATTTGCGATATCATTCTCAGGAATGTACTGCCCTGAAACAGTATTGGTATAAGAACTTTTTATAAATTCTGCAATAATTTCGGCGATGGTGAGGGAAAGGTATTTTGAGGCAGTAGATGTCCTTTTCGGATCACATACGATAACATTATCAAACCGGTTAATAAAATAATAATTATCATTTCTTTTAAGGAAACTCGAGATTTTTATTTTCGCTTTTGAATATTTTTCTTTGTCATTCTGTGCCTGCTCGTCATACACCTTCAGTTCCTCAAGATACAGAACGATGTCCTTGTTTCCTGTTGTTTTATTGTCTTCTACAAACCAGCTTTCGATTAAATTTTTCAGATCTTCATCCGGAAGCCTGATCTCTGCTTCTCCTTTTTTATTAGATATTTTCCCGATCACTTTATCTTTTCGTCCGTCAATTAACGTAAGAGATTTTGTAAGTGCTTTTCTATCCTTAATATTTTCTTTGAATTCAATCGTCTCAATTTTCTGTGCAGAAAGAGAAACCGAAAACAAGAAAAACAGAATAAGTTTTTTCATTGATTAATTTTCCTGCAAAACTACGAATAACTTTAAATTAAACGACTCACAATAGATTGAATTAATTTTCTGACATTTCAATTATTCCGTTTTTTCGGCATTTAAAATATCTACAAAATCATATTGGCCGGTCATCGGATCAATGTAGATTTCCTGAACCGTTTTTCCGCTTCCTGATTTTGGGCTGTACATTATTGCATCAGCAATTGCTCCTGCTAGTCCGAACATTAATCCTAATTTAAGGTCATACTGCGGAGGGAAAAGTGAATCTGGTTTTGTTAAAAGAAAAACTCCTTTTTCATTTTTAAAAACTTCCTGAAATCCGGAAAATGTATTTTTATAAGCTTTTCCGTTTTCTACAAAGACGTAAGCTTTATGTAAAGGAATCTTCTTTTTTTTTCCATTGTCGTTTTTTACGGCTCTGTAGGGCTTCCCTTCTTCAAATCTTTCTATGACATAATTTCCTTCTTCCGGTGTCTGTCTGAAAAAAGAATTATAATCAAGATAGATCCCATCTTTAAAAACTTCATTTTTAAAAACGGGGAAATTGCGGACATATGATTTATAATCGGAAACTTCATCAATACTAAGAATATAATTGACTGGTTTTGCCTTATACGTTCTATCAAAATATAATGAAAACAAATGATGAATATTCTTTACCATGATATCAGAAACATCCCTATGGCTGAACATAAAAACAGTATCCTTTTTATAAAGAAATCTGTACCGGTCTCCTTCTTTTACAAAACTTTGTACAGAAAAATTTATCCTTCCGATATTCTTCCTCTCCTCTGTTTCTTTTACTGATAGGTCTAAATTATGTAATACTAAAACAAGATCTTGTTTTCCTCCTTTTAGATTGCTTTTCTGATACCAGCCGACAAGATCTTCTTCAGCACTTTTAGAAAATGAAACTTCCTTCATTTCCCTGTTGTCTCCAAAAGGCAGAAACCCAATACTTTTATTTATTCTTTTATCGATAACAATCAATGAATTGTAATCCCCTTCTCCGTTATTCGGAATATCACCTTTTAATTTAATAAATTCCTTGTTTTGAGCGAATGCATTTAGCATCAAAAGCACCATCATCATTTGCAAGAGTTTTTTCATTGATTAATTTTCCTGCAAAACTACAAATAACTTTAAAAATTAAACGACTCTTACAATAAATTGCAAGAGTCGTCCAACATTAAAAAAATAAACTATTATGGTTTTATCTCTGTCTTGGAGCGTTATCTCTGTGAGGCTTTCTTTCATTTACCTTTTCCCTCATCATTCCCTCTGTCTGAAATAGCTTCAAGACCTTTTGGCAAGGAATTACCTGCTGCATTTTATCAGCATATTTTTTTCTGTTATCCAACAGCTTCTGCCCTACTTCAAAGCTTTGCTGCAACTTGGCTTTCGCTTCGTCGTCGGATAAGTTATCAGGGTTAAAATTAGAATTAAACTGGCTTTTAATCTGCTTCTGGCTTTCAAGATATTCATTATAAATATCTGTAAATTCATCTTTATCTCCGGGATCTATATCCAGATTATCCATCACCATATTATTTCTGAATTTTGTCAGAAGCGCTTTTCTTTCTTCCGGAGACAGACTGTTGATAACCTCTTTTCTTTGTTTGGGGTCCATTTTCTTCCAGTCATAATCCGTTTTTTGGGCATTAAGACCAAAACCGTAGATTATTAAAAGCATAAATAATATCTTTTTCATCTTTCCTTTTTAATTATACAAATCCAAATAAACGTCCTGAGTTGAATTACTTGCCAGCTCTGAAATTTCAGAACTTGTAAATGAATCCAGATATTCGTTCATCCGAGTTTCCTGCTTCTTGGTAGATTTTACAGCCTGTACTGCAGTTTTTCTTTCTTTTTTTGGTTTCTCCTGAGCAAAAACTTTATTATCAGACTGATTTACAACTGTTTGATCATTATTTTTAACGGAAGTTAAATCAGATTGCAATGTTTCGTAAGCAATTTCGCTTTCTGTTTTTGGCTCAGTTGTGTTTGCAACATAAGCAACTTTGGAACTTGAATTTTCTTTTGTTGCTTCATTTGCGGAATTGTAAACAAAAGTCGCTCCAAAAATTAAGGCCAGAGATGCTGCAGCGGCATACGCCCAGTTAAGTTTAAAAATAGGCGCCCGCTTACGAAGGATCACTTTGCTTACTACGTGATTCTGAACATCCTCGTACATACTCTCAGAAACTCTAAAAATATTTTTACGTTCCAGTTTTTCCAGGTCAAATTCATTCAATCCGCTTATTACTTTCCCCTGAATATTTTCAAACAGGTTTTCAGGTACTGTGTAAATATTTTTACGTTCTAATTTTTCTATGTCGAACTCTTTCATTTCAGTTTTCTCAAAAATTATCTTTCGTAATTTTCTTTAATATATTCTTCTATCTTTTGCTTGGCATAATGATAATTTGTTTTTAAAGTCCCTACCGACATATCTACAATTTTAGATATCTCTTCGTAAGGCAAATCATCATAATACCGCATCATAAATACCAGTTTCTGCTTTTCCGGCAGGCTTTGTATGGCGTTCTGGAGCAGGATCTGTATTTCTTCGGCATCTTCCTGTGCATTATCGGCAACCAGGTTCTGCATGTGGTACTCCGGATCTTCATCAGTTTTCTGCATCTTTTTCAGTTTATTTACCTGTTGCAGCGCTTCATTGGTTGCAATTCTGTACAGCCAGGTATACAGTTGGCTGTCATTTTTAAACTGATGAAAATTCTGATAAGCTTTAATAAAAGTCTCCTGCAAAGTGTCCTGAGCTAGATCACCGTCCACAATAATTCTTCTTATGTGCCAATACAATCTGCTTTGATAAGCATCCATCAAAGCGCGAACTCCTTTTTCCTGAGTTCGTGGATGTTGCATCAACGAAATAATTTCCGCGTCCTTAATCTTCATAAGATGCTTTCATTGTTTTGGATTACAAAAATAATAGAAAGTTAAATTAAGTATTCAATTTTTAGTCCAATATAACAATTATTTATAATATTTTACTTTGTCTGAAAATGATTGATACAGTGATGGTATTAAATTTTTCACTTACGATTCGTTTTAAAGAGCTGTAAAATCTTATAAGTAGAAAAAATTGCATCACCGGAATGTCAACCCTAAAACTGATCCCTTCTCTCCTATCTTCCTGCATAAAATATTATCTTTGTTCCATGCAAACAGTAATTATCGGTTCCGGAAATGTTGCTTTTCATCTGGCAAAAGCTTTTGTTCTGAATAAAATTCCCCTTACACAAATTTTTGGCAGGAATGAAAAAGAACTGAACAAGATCTCCACAGAATTAAATATTCCCTATTCTACTGAAAATCTGAACGAAGCAGATCTTTATATCATTTGTGTAAGTGATAATTCTGTAGAAGATATTTCGGGAATTATTACCGAAAAAGACTGCCTGGTTGCTCATACTTCCGGCTCTCTTCCGAAAGAAATTTTAATGGGAAAATATAGAAAATCAAGCTTTTATCCTTTACAGACCTTTTCTAAGTCGAAAGCGATGGATTATTCCAAAATTCCTTTTTTTATTGAAGCTGAAAATGAACAAGACCGCAAGATTCTTTTTAATATCGCCTCCCAAATTTCGAAGAATGTAATGGAAAGCACGTATGAAAAAAGAAAATATATTCATCTGACGGCCGTTTTTGCCTGCAATTTTGTAAACCATCTTTTTGCCAGAGCCAAGGAAATTTCAGACTCACAGGAAATTCCTTTTGATTATTTCTTACCGTTAATCGATGAAACCGTTCAGAAAATTTATGAAATAGATCCGAAATCTGCACAAACCGGCCCTGCAGTAAGAAATGATAAGAGGGTGCTGGAGTTGCACGAGCAGCTTCTGAACGGTGAAAGTCTTGAGATCTATAAAACAATGAATCTTTCCATTAAAAAGATGTACCACTTGCCATAAAGTTTTAACTTTGAGAAAAACCGAAAAATGAATACCAACATTATCCGTTCGCTTATCACCGGATCGGCAATCGTTATTACAGCACTTATTTTAGGCTCAAGTTTTAAAAACAGAAATTTAAAGCAGGATACCATATCCGTTACAGGCCTTGGATCCAAAGATTTTATTTCAGATGAAATAAGCTGGAGCGGCAGTTTTGATGCAGCTGCATTTGATGCTAAAGAGGCTTACAATCTAATATCACAGGACAAAGAAAAAGTAAAAGCTTTTTTCTACAGCAAAGGTTTTAAAGCCGGCGAATTTACTTTCGGCGGTGTCAATTTCTCAAGATCTTACCGTACGGTTACCAGCAAAGATGCTGATGGGACAGAAAAATCCGAAGATATTTTTGATGGATATAAGGCTACCCAAAGTGTTTTTTTCAGGGCTAAAAAGAATCCTGCCCTTATGAAAAAGATTGAAAGTATCATTGATAAAACAGCGGAACTCATCAACAGTGGTGTGCAGTTTGAACCATCTGCGCCGCAATACACATATTCTGATCTTGCTTCATTGAAACACAGCTTAATTGAATCAGGAGCCAAAGATGCAAGACAACGGGCTGAAAAAATTGTAAAAAGTGCAGAAGGAGATCTGGGGAAATTGAAAGATGCTTCCATGGGAGTGTTCCAGATTACCGCAAAAGGATCTACGGATGAAGACAGCTACGGAGGGAATTTTGATACGACAAGTAAAGAAAAATCGGCAAGAATTACGGTAAGACTTACCTATAATCTTGATTAGATTAAAATATTTTAAATTTTATAATGAGTTATAAAGAACAGCTTAAGAATATTAAAGCATTCGTGTTTGATGTAGACGGCGTTTTTACCGACGGAAGCGTATATCTTCTTCCGGGAGGAAACATGTGCCGTGTAATGAATGTTCTGGACGGTTATGCAGTCGTTAAAGCATTAAAAAACAATTATTTAATCGGCGTTATTACAGGTGGAAACGACGAGATGGTAAAGCACAGGATCAGTTATCTCGGAATTGAAGATTATTATGCAAAATCTCATGATAAAATGGCTGATTTTGAAGATTTTAAAAATAAGCATCAGCTCAAAAATGAAGAAATCCTAACCATGGGCGATGATATTCCTGATCTTCATATTATGAAAAATTCCGCTATTGCAGCCTGCCCAGAAAATGCCGTTCCTGAAATTAAAGGAATCGCTACTTATATTTCTCCGGCAAAAGGAGGGAGCGGCGCCGTACGCGACGTTATTGAGCAGGTGATGAAAGCGCAGGGAAAATGGCATGATGATAATACACAATCTGTTTAAAACATTTTAAATGAAATTATTACTTGCTTCACAATCTCCAAGACGAAAAGAACTGCTGTCGAATCTCGGTTTTACTTTTGAGGTAGTGAAAATAGACTGCGAAGAAATTGTTCCTGAGCATATACAGGTAGGGGAGTCTGCAGCCTATCTGTCTGAGCTCAAAGCTTCTGCATTCCGCTCTCTTGAAGAAGGGGAAGTTCTGCTTACAGCCGACACCGTGGTAGCCATCGACAACCAGTTTTTGGGAAAACCGGAAGATGAAGAAGATGCCAAAAAAATGCTAAGGCTTCTTTCCGGTAAAACCCATCAGGTCTATACGGGAATTACTATTAAAACATCAGAAAAAACCATTACGGAAACGGATGTTGCGGAAGTGGAATTTGATGATATTACCGACCAGGAAATTGAATATTATATCCATCAGTATCAGCCTTTTGATAAGGCCGGAAGCTATGGGATCCAGGAATGGCTCGGTATGGCAAAAATAAAGAGACTCAATGGCAGCTTTTATACCATTATGGGGCTTCCTACTCATTTGGTTTACAAAATTTTGAGAGAGATATAACGAGTTTCACGATAAAATTTTATTATTTTTACAAAATTATCAAACCGCTTTATAATAAAAAGCGGATTAGCGAGTTATATTGAAATAATGAAAAAAAATATTTTATTCCTTTTAACACTTTGTATTGTTGCTTCCTGCGCTACGAAAACCAAAAAGCCGGAGCAGCGTTCTAAGTTCATGAAAGGGTTTTCTACATACTACAATACTTTATTTAACGCCAAAGATGCTTTAAATAATGAGTTTGAAACCAGAGACAAGGCCCATAAAGACAATTTTTATGCACCTTATATTCCTATTCTTACCTATGAAGATCAGCCTTTGGGAAGTGATCTGGGCCAGTCTGCCGCTTTCGCTGAAAATTCCATGAAAATGGCGGAAGTAAACCGTTCTGCTGACAATAATAATAATAATAATAATAATAATAATAAAAGAGGAGGAGGCCCCCCTGGAATGCCACCAGGAATGCCTGGAAATAATTCATTGTCCGGGGCAACGGGGATTTCTGCTAATGATCCTGATCAGCCGGAACAGAAAGGGGCTACAACACTTGAAATTGCAGAAGCTAAAGCTTTAAAAGCGATCAACAAATATTCTGTGATCAAACATGGTGAAGAACAGAATAAACAAATTTTCGATGCTTATATGATCCTTGCTCAGGCAAGAATTTACCGTGGAAAATCACTGGATGCACTTGACGCCCTAAATTATGTTTTCACCCATATGAAGGATGACAAAAGAATTCCTCTGGCAAGAATTTATCAGGGGCTCGCTTATGATCAGATTAAAAATTACCATAAAGCCCACGAAACTTTTGCCAAGCTGAAAGGTGACAAAATAAGTAAAGAATACGGAAAGCTTTTAAGTATTTATTATGCTGAATCTCTTCTGGATGCCGGAAAAAAAGAGGAAGCTGTAAAGGAACTTGATAATGCATTTGAACTGAACGGCAACCGAAAACTTAAAAGCAGAATTGCTTATCTGAGAGGGCAGGTGCTGGAAGGTCTCAATCAAAATGAAAAAGCCAGAGAAAGTTTTATGGCGGCTTATAAATATGCCAATGATTTCGAATTTGAAGTAAAATCACAGATTGAGATCGCCAAAACTTTTAACGGAAACGGAGATTACAGCGGCGCAAGAAAATACCTGGAAGACATCAGTAAGAAAGGGACTTACGGATCAAGAAAAAATGAATTTTATTATGCTTTGGGTTTAATGGCCAACAAAGCCGGAAAAAAAGAAGAAGCCCAGGAATATTTCAGAAAATCGCTGAAAGAAAAGGTTTCTGACGGACAGATTCGCGGTCTTGCTTATTATGAAATAGGGAAGGCATACCTGGATAAAAATGATTATATCGGTGCCGGAGCATATTATGATTCAGCATTGGCAGTAATGACCTATGCACCTTCAAAAATTCTTCTTACCGATCAGTCTGTTTACATCAAAAAAATATCCAAAAACTATTACTTAATTAAGAAGAACGACAGTATTCTGAACCTTGCAAAAATGTCCCCGGAGCAGAAAACGGACTTTTTTGCAAAATACATTGCAAAAATCAAAGCGAAGGAAGAAAAAGAAGAACTGGAAAAAAGACGCGCCGAAAGAAATAAAGGTTTTGAAACCGGAGATTATAACGCAACGTCAATTTTCGCCAACAGTTCAAATTCTTTCGAGGATTTTGGAGTTGCTTCAAGAGGATTTTATTTCAGCAATACAGGAACTGTTTCTAAGGGAACACAGACCTTCAAACAAACATGGGGAGACCGTGCTCTTATTGACAACTGGCGTTTTTCGAAGAAAATGACAACCATTGAGGATCTGAAAAACGATGCGTTAGGAACTACTGCAGCGCCCAACCCGAGACGTTTTGAGCCTGCTTTTTATATTGAGCAGATTCCTACCGACTTGGCCAAGCTGGATCAGCTTAAAAAGGACAGGGATACGGCTTCATTAGGACTGGGCGTAATGTATCAGAATTATTTTACCAATACCCCTTTGGCAACAAAAACACTGTACGATCTTGTTGATGTAAAACCTGAAGAAAAAGTAATGCTACAGGCTCTGTATGAAATATTTGCCATGAATCATGAGAAAAATCCACAGGCTGCCGAAAGGGCAAAACAAATACTGCTGAGAGATTATCCTTATACTTCGTATGCAGAATTCGCAAGAAATCCTAAGAACAGTACTTTCGTAAAATCTTCAGCCGATGTGGAAAGTCAGTATAAACAGGCTTTTGCATTATATGAATCTGAAAAATTTGCTGACAGTAAAGATATTATTGAAAGAACTATTCAGCAATATCCTAAAGATGCCCTGGTGCCGAAACTTTATTTGCTCAATGCTTTTAATTCAGGAAAATCGAGTGGGAAAGAGGTAATGATTCTTCAGCTTGAGCAGATTGCTTTAAATTACGGCAAAACTCCTGAAGGCGAAAAGGCTAAAGAAATGCTTAATTATCTGAAGAGTGATCTGAGCTTCCAGGCAACGGATAATAAAGGAAATACAATTCCGCAAAATCCCGGAAATATGGCAAATGGTGTTCCACAGCAGCCTATACAGCAGAGCAATTCAACGGGAATTCCTTCCCAGCCGGGAAGCAACTTCATGAACAATTCCCAGCCGAATCAGCAAATGAATAACAACGGCAGCAAATCGCCGAAAAAACAGAATAATCAGCAGCTGCAGCCTACCAATACTGTTCCTGCGAAACCTCAATAAAAAATAAAGCGAAGATCATTCTTCGCTTTTATTTTTTTTCTTTACCCCATGGAAGTCTTTCAGATAGAAAGGTTCGAAATAAGCAATATCTTCAAACTCTTTTCTTTCTAATTTTTCAATGGTTTTCCTGATGAGATACTGAGCAGAAGGGTAGACGTCTTCGTGAAAATTAGCATTTGGGAGCCGTAGAATTTCTTTTGCCTTTTTGGCTCCGTCTCCCACAAATAGCACTTTTTTATCTTTAAATTCCTCAAAAGAATTTTCATCTAAAATTTTTGCTTCGGTAGCAGAGAGCTCCTGTCCGCTTATGCCGTCATAAACGGCTGTATAAACCTCCATTCTCCTCGCATCGATCAAAGGAATAATCAATTCACAATTACCTCCTAAAAAAGGCTCTATCATGCTTTCCATAGAATTAACTGCAATCAGAGGAACTTTTAATCCGTAGCAGAATCCTTTTGCAGAGGAAGCTCCGATTCTTAATCCTGTGTAGGAGCCGGGTCCTCTTCCGAGAGAAACCGCTTCAATATCTTTAAGCGAAATTTCTGCTCCTTCCAATGCCCATTCTACAAAAGTATGCAGGCTTTCAGACTGTTTATAGTTTTCGGAAACTTCTTCTGTTAAACATAATAGCTTTTCGTTGTCAGAAATCGCCACCGAACAGTTTTTTGAGGAAGTTTCGAGATATAGGATTTTCATTTTTTAAATTTAAATATGCTTTAATAATGCAAATTTATGGCTTTATTTCCACACTTTGGCGGCTCCACAATTTCCAGACGGATTTCTCCTTTTTCCATATTTCCAGCAGACCCAATATCATTTCAAAGTCCTGGTTTTTGTACAGTCCCGAAACTTTTATTTTTCTTCTGACCGAGTAGATCTTTTTCTCTTTTTTAAGCTCTGAAATTTCAATCTGATCAATGTTTCTGTATTTCACTTTTTGCGAAACAAAATCCTTTTTGAAATCATCAAAATTCTGAACCCAGCCATTTGAATGACCAAACGAAACATCCGTACAGAGAATATCCAACATCTTTTCATCATTATTGGCCATCAGCTGATCCAAAAGCTGAATACTTTCTGCAAGCTTTGGTTCTGAGAAACTATTTACCGTTTGCCCATTCCATAGAGAAATAAAAAATATCAGAAAGAAGAATAGAACCCTTTTCATTTATTTTCTGTAAATCGTTCTCGGTTCTGCCTGGGCAGCAGGGTAGATCGTCATATCAGAAATACAGACATGTTTTGGTGCATTGATGCAATACGCAATAGAATCTGCTATATCTTCCGCTTTCAGAGGCTCATATCCTGCATAAACAGTCGCGGCTCTTTCATTATCTCCTTTGAATCTTACCACCGAAAAATCTGTTTCCACCGCACCGGGCTGAATGTTGGTGATTTTAATTCCGAATTCGGTAAGTTCGAGTCTCATTCCTTCAGAAATGACATCTACGGCTTTTTTGGTCGCACAGTATACAACACCGTTAGCATAAGTCTGTCTTGCCGCAACGGAACTGATGTTCACAATATGCCCCGAATTTCTTTCCTTCATTCCGGGAACAATCATTTTCGAAACGTACAATAATCCTTTTACATTACCGTCGATCATAGCATCCCAGTCTTCGGTTTTCCCTGCAGAAATCGGATCCAGACCGTGTGCATTTCCTGCATTATTGATGAGCACATCTATTTCCTTCCATTCGGCAGGGAGAGAATTTATTGCCGTTTCAACTTCTTCTAAATTCCGTACATCAAACTTTAAACTAAATATTTCGGTGAATTGGGAAAGTTCCGTTTTAATTGAGTCAAGAACTTCAGATCTTCTTCCACAGATAATAATTCTGTTGCCCTGTCTTGCCAGTAATTCTGCTGTAGATTTTCCTATTCCGGATGTGGCTCCGGTAATTAATATTGTCTTCATAAAATTTAAATTTTAAATATACCCATGTATCAAACTACCAGTCTAACATTCAGTTGTCTAAATATTGATAATCTTACATTGTATATTTTTTATATTATTCTAATTGGCATCAAATGCTTCGAACGCATCCTGAATATGTTCAATCAGTAAGTTTTCTTTTTTATCCGGAAGAATGGAGATAATATCAAACCGTACTTCTTTCGTTACATTAAATTCCTTCAGGTAATAATCTGCCGCAGAAACCAGGAGCTTGATTTTCTTTTTATTCACCGACTCCTGAGGAAGATTAAAGACATCAGTAGAGCGTGCCTTTACTTCACAGATAATAATCAGATTATCTTTTTCCGCAATGATATCAATTTCTGCTTTCTGATACCGGAAGTTCCTTGCCAGGATCTTATAGCCGTTTTTTAATAAAAACCCGGCGGCTAGCTCTTCTGCTTTTTTTCCTAAATCATTGTGTTCTGCCATTTTCAGTGGAGGGTTGAGGGTTTGAAAGTTACATATTAAAATAAGCCATAATTTAATTTTCAAATTTAATATTGACCTGATCCTTAACTTCTAATTTTACATTTCCGCCAATAATCAAAGGTCTGTTATCTTTGATGTGCCCGTTCGGGAAGCCAAAGATTACAGGAAATTTATATTTTGCAATTCTTTCTGAAATAAGCTGATAGGCTAAATTATCAAAACTGTCGTTATACGAAGTATTTTCCTTTTCGGTTCCCATATTGGTCATACCGCCGATAATTAATCCGCTAATCTTTTTAAAAACACTAGCCAGCTCCAGGCTCATCATCATTCTGTCTAAGGCATAAAAGTTTTCACCAATATCTTCTATAAATAATATTCTATTTTTAAACTTAAATGAATAATCGGTTCCCAAAAGTGCATAAACGAGGGCTAAATTACCTCCAATCAATTGCCCTTCGCAAGAACCCGTTTTATTAAATTGGTGTGATTTTAAGCTATAATTTGGAGTTTTTCCTTCTAAAATATCAAAAATCAGTTCATAGCTTTCTTCTGTTACTCCGAAACTCGAAGTTTTCACCGTCTGCCCGTGTATGGAAGCAAAACCCTTTTTAAGCAGATAACTTTGTATGACGGTATTATCAGAATACCCGATGTACCATTTCGGATTTTTAGAAAAATTTTTAAGATTAATGTTTTCCAACAGATGCTGGCAGCCATAACCGCCTCTCGAGGCCCAAACCGCTGAAATTTCATCATCATTCAACGCCCAGTTGATATCTTGTATTCTTTCTGCTTCTGTTCCCGCATACTGGTAGCCATGGGAGAAAGTAGTGTAAAGATGCTCTCCCAAAATAGGTTCATATCCTTTGCTTCTAATCATTTCGATTCCTTTCTCAAGCTGTGAAGCTTCTACTGCGCCTGCAGGAGAGATAACCGCTATTTTGTCGCCTTTCTTTAAAGATTTCGGGAAAATTATTTTTTTCATTGCTCTCTTTGATATTTTACTTCGGTTTTTTCGGCTTCTTCAAGTCTCTTGTCGAACTGATTAAACTTTTTGAAGCTTTGTAAAAAAATGAAGAAACTGAAGATAATAAGAATTCCGCCGACGATTCGCCTGATTCTGTTGGCTAATTTCTGCGTAAGCTTATCGTGAAACTGTTTGGCGAGGAAAATCTTTGCCAGGTCGATACACAGGTAAGTGGCAATGACAATGCCGATGTATAAAACAAAATTGCCGGTATCGGGATACTGATTTCTTACAGAGATTACCGTTACCAGCCAGAAAAGAATGACTCCCACGTTAAGCAGATTGAAGAAAAAGCCGTTGATAAAAGTCTTAAAATAATTCTGATTAATGAATTTTTCTTCTCCGGGAATGTGCATTTTGGTTTTTGTGACCATCATTACAATTCCGTACACAAAGATGAGAATGGCGGTAATTCTGTAAAATCCGGGATGTTTGTCGATTAAAGTTACAATATCCGCACTTGCATAATATGCTGCCAGTATACAGAGAAGATCGGCAGAGATTACTCCGATATCCAAAGCTAATGCATGTTTTGGGCCTCTGGAAAAACTGGTTTCTATTAAAAGGAAAAATATTGGTCCGATAAAAACCAGGCTCAGCATGAATCCTAATACGATTGCAGATAATATAAGTTCAAACATCAAGTAATTTTTTAAATGAAAGTGCGAAACTTCCATTCATTTATACAAATTTAAACTTTATGATTTAATTATTCAATAACTCTGGATTTAAGAAAAGTATTATTTTAAATATTTAATGGAAATATTAGAATATTTTTTATCATAAAAACAAAACTCCGTTTCACATTAATTTGAAACGGAGTTTTTATTAAATTTTTTTTGGTACTTAATTTTACTCAACAATTTTAAAATCAAGTTGCTTTTGGATCAGATTAGCCTTTACGACTTTGATCTGTACCTGATCTCCCAGCTGATAGCGTTTCCCATGTCTCATACCATATACGGCGTGAGTTTTAGCATCATACGAATAAGAGTCGTCTACAAGATCTCTCAGTTTAATTAACCCTTCTGCGCCATTTTCAGGAATTTCAACCCAGAAACCAAATTCTGCAACACCGGAAATTACTCCTGTGAACGTTTCGCCCAGATGTTTCTCCATAAATTTCACCTGCATGAATTTAATGGAATCTCTTTCTGCATCTGCCGCAAGGCGCTCCATAGAACTGCAGTGTTTTGCCTTTTCTTCAAGTTCAGCTTTGTTCGGAGATTTTCCTCCGTCAAGATAATGCTGCAACAAGCGGTGGGCAATAAGATCCGGGTAACGACGGATAGGAGAGGTAAAGTGGGTATAAAAATCAAAACCGAGACCGTAGTGACCAATCGGTTCCGTAGAATAGACGGCTTTGCTCATGCTTCTCATAGCAAGGGTTTCGATCATATTTTCTTCGCCTTTACCTTTTACGTCGTGTAATAATTTATTCAGAGATTCGGCTACTTTTTTACTGTTGGCCAGATCCATTTTATAACCGAAAGTCGAAACAAAATCTCTCAACGATTCCAGTTTTGCTGGATCCGGATCATCGTGAACCCTGTAAATAAAGGTATTTTGGGTAATATCTCCTTTTTTGTTCAGGGATATAAATTCTGAAACTTTTTTATTGGCAAGGAGCATGAATTCCTCAATAAGATGATTGGAATCCTTACTAATTTTAAAGTACACGCCAATAGGTTCGTTGTTTTCATCAAGATTAAACCTTACTTCGCTTCTGTCAAACGTAATGGCGCCTTTTCTGATTCGTTCTGCACGCATTATTTTTGCAAGCCTGTCCAATACATTGATTTCTTTCTGCAAATCGCCCTGTTTGGTTTCGATTCTTTCCTGAGCTTCCTCATAGGTAAATCTTCTGTCGGAATGAATAACCGTTCTTCCGAACCATTGCTTTTTAATTTTTGCGTCATCATCCAATTCGAAAACTGCTGAAAACGTGAATTTATCTTCATTCGGTCGGAGTGAACAGACGTCATTACTCAGTACTTCAGGAAGCATCGGTACCACACGGTCTACTAGGTAAACGGATGTAGCTCTTTGGTATGCTTCATCATCCAGCATAGTTCCCGGAATTACATAATGCGAAACATCAGCAATATGAACCCCGATTTCCCAGTTTCCGTTTTCCAGTTTTCTGATAGAAAGCGCATCATCAAAATCTTTGGCATCTTTAGGGTCTATGGTAAAAGTTGTAATTCCACGCATGTCCCAGCGTTTAGCCACTTCAGCTTCATTAATACTTCTGTCTATTTTGTCGGCATCTCTTTCTACTTCTTCAGGAAACTGGTATGGCAGCCCGTATTCAGCAAGAATAGAGTGGATCTCCGTTTCGTGCTCTCCCGGAGCTCCCAAAACCTGGATAATTTCACCTTCCGGATTTTTGTCACCCGGCTTCCATTCGGTCATTTTTACAATAACCTTATCGCCGTCATTGGCTCCGCCGAAATTTCCTTTTGGAATAAAAATATCCGTATTAATGGTTTTTTTATCACAAACCACAAATCCGAAATCTTTATGGGGAACTACCTGAAGTGTTCCCACAAACTCGGTTCTTCCTCTTTCCAATACTTCAAGAACGGAACCTTCGAGTTTTTTGCCTTTATAGGTATAGGTAACAATTAATACTTTATCGCCCTGCAATGCATCTTTTACATTTTTGGAGTGAATAAAGATATCATCCTGCAGACCTTCAACATTAACGTAGGCATTTCCGGACTGGTTGAAATCGATGATTCCGGTAAGTGTTCCTTTAATATTAAGGTTAACGATATATTTCCCTTTTTCGGTTTCTTTTATTCTTTCAGTAGCCTGCAGCTTGTGGAGTGCCTGGATTACAAGCTCCCGCTGTCTTGGATTTTTATAGTCTATTCCTTCTGCAATCTGCTTATAATTATAGACTTTCGTTGAATTTTCATTCATAAAACGCAGGATCAGTCTCCCGATTTCCTGCAGTTTATGATCATTTTTCTGACTTATATATTTTCTTTTTTTTGGCATTTTTTAAATTTTAATTATAATTGTGAGTATACAGCTGTTGCATCTTCCTGAAGCATTTAATCTATTACAGATAAGAAAGATTAACATGCAGACTGAAGAAACAAGCTAAACTCATTTTATCACAGCAACATCAATTTTCCTTCCAACTTTTTCAGTGACGGAACTTTTAGTTTTGTATAAATTTAATACAAAAATGGAGAAGTGTATGGAAAAACCTTTTATCAAATATCTTTTAATATGATAATTGGTTTCGTGGAAATGACAGAATGGTAAATCTGCCGGACACTGCAAATATACAAAATAAAAAATAAATAAGGCTTGTAATTTGATTTACAAGCCTTTATCGTTTAGCAGTATGCTATTTTGTCAACTCTGTTCTGATGTCTTCCGCCTTCGAAATCTGTAGAGAGAAATCTGTCAACAATTTCTATGGTCAGTTCTTTGGAAATGAATCTTGCAGGAATGGAAATCATATTCGCGTCGTTATGCTGTCTTGCCAGTGAAGCAATTTCCGGCATCCAGCAAAGTGCGCAGCGTATTTTCTGATGTTTATTGGCAGTGATCTGAACACCGTTCCCGCTTCCGCAGAATAAAATCCCGAGTTCATTTTCTCCATTTTCCACCGATGTTGCTGCCGGATGTACAAAGTCAGGATAATCCACACTGTCTGTGGAGAACGTTCCAAAATCCTGAACTTCAAAGTTTTCTGATAAATAGTTTTTAACAATCTCTTTATATTCAAAGCCTGCATGGTCTGCGGCAATGGCGATTTTTCTTTTCATAACCGTCTATTTAGTCTTTATTAGATTTATTTCATAGCAAAGGTAAGAATAATAACAATCTTTGTTAGTCTTTCGGGGGTAATTTGTGAAAAGCATTGTGAACAACTGTGGATAACTCCGGTAAAATAAATGTTTCGTAACATTGAAAAAATTTGTAATGGAAAGTACGACCTAATAAAATGTTAAAATTTTCAAAAAACTTTCTGGCAGGAATTGTTGACTTTTTCCATAAATCAGTTATCCATAAAGGAAATTGGGGAAAAGTTATCAATAATTGTTAGTAACGCAGTGAAAAATCAGATTTACAACATATTACAATGTAAATAAAATGTGAATTGAACCTAAGATTACCTGTTATGAAAATTATCACGAAAACTTATCCCCTAAATTCACAACACTCAACAACAATAGCGTATTCTTTTTTTAAGAAGAAAAAAAATTGTTGATAGTTGTATGTTGGGTTTGCGGGAAACTTTTCTGAAAACTTTTGTCGGGTTGCGGCAATTCAAAAATTTTAAAATCTTACATTTGTGAAAAGAAAAACTCAACGATATGATTGGAGCCGGCTGGCCGCAGATATATAAAGATTCTGCAGGTGCTGTGGGCTGCCTATGACCGAAGAAATAATATAAATGTACATATGAAAACAATCAATGATTTCAATTTTAACGGTAAGAAAGCACTGGTAAGGGTAGATTTCAACGTTCCTCAGGATGACCAGCTGAAAGTAACAGACAATACCCGTATAGTAGCCGTAAAGCCTACAGTCGATAAAATTCTTCAGGACGGAGGTTCCGTGATCCTTATGGCGCACCTTGGCAGACCGAAAGGAGAAGTGAAAGATGAATTTTCGCTAAAGCATATTGTAGAGGAAGTATCTAATGTATTGGGTCACCAGGTAAAATTCGTTGACGAATGTGTAGGAGAGAAAGCTGAGCAGGCTGCAAACGATCTTAAAGCCGGAGAAATTCTTTTATTGGAGAATTTGCGTTTTCATAACGAAGAGGAAAAAGGGGATGAAGCTTTTGCTGAAAGTCTTTCAAAACTGGGTGATGCGTATGTGAATGATGCATTTGGAACTGCACACAGAGCGCATGCTTCTACAGCTGTAATTGCTAAATTTTTCCCTTCAACTAAATTTTTCGGTTTATTGATGGCTAAAGAACTTCAGGCAATTGATAGAGTATTAAAATCCGGGGAACGACCTGTAACTGCGATACTTGGAGGATCTAAGGTTTCTACTAAAATTACGATTATAGAAAATATACTGCCGGCTGTAGATAATTTAATTATCGGTGGCGGTATGGCTTTTACATTTATTAAAGCACTCGGTGGTAAGATAGGGAATTCTCTTGTGGAAGAAGACAAACTACCTTTGGCACTGGAAATTTTAGGTAAAGCCAAAGAACATAAAGTGAAAGTTTATCTACCTTCGGATACGATTATTGCAGAAAGTTTCAGCAATGATGCCGAAAGAAAGGAAGCAGATATATATTCTATCCCTGAAGGATGGATGGGTCTTGATGCAGGACCGAAATCAAGAGATCAGTTTAATGATGTACTGCTGGATTCAAGAACGATTCTTTGGAACGGACCGATCGGTGTTTTTGAAATGTCTAATTTTTCTGCAGGAACTGTTGCTTTAGGAGACAGTATTGCCGAGGCGACAAGACAGGGAGCTTTCTCATTAGTTGGGGGAGGAGACAGTGTTGCATTTGTGAAGCAATTCGGGTATGATGAAAAAGTAAGCTATGTTTCTACCGGTGGTGGTGCGATGCTTGAAAGTCTTGAAGGTTTGGAGCTTCCCGGAGTTGCAGCAATTAATCAATAAGAAATTTTTTTTACATAAATTAAAACCCAGCAAATCTGCTGGGTTTTATTTTGTATATTCTTAAATAAGGTTGAGTAAAAATTTTTTAAGCGATTCTCAGCGACTTTAATTAAGATTAAAAAAAGCTAAATATTTTCTAAATTTCTTATTTACTAACAAATTTTCAGCAATATGTTATAAAAACGACCTTCAGAAACAGGTTAAATTTCCATTTTCTACTTTTTTTCGATTATGTATATCAAACTCGAAAATTCGTTAGAAAAAAGGGCTTTTACGTTCGAAATCGTTCCATAGATCATCGCTTTTAGCCAAAATAAGGAAGATTTTTGGTATTTTTCGCTCAACATGGAGATGTAATATGAATCAAGCACCAATGGTTTAATTTTTCTCAATTTCCAATTCGGTTTTTTCGAAATGAGATTTTCCATTCCTTTTTTTGAAAAATGGTAAATATGTCTCGGCACATCATAAGCTGCCCAATATTCTTTATAATGTTTTGCATCGTAAGAAGTAGGGTTGGGAACTGCAATAATAAGAAGTCCTTTTTCTTTTAATTTTTTATTGAAAATTTCCAGCATTTCATCCTGATTTTCGATATGCTCGAAAACATGCCAAAGGGTAATAGCATCAAGGCTGTGATCTTCGATTTTATTAATATCATCCAAAATATCAGCTTTTGATATTTTATTCGCTGCGGCATTTCTGGCATCTGCATCCGGTTCAAACCCGAATGTATCAAAATCATTTTCTATATATTTCACAAATTCGCCAGCACCGCAACCGTAATCCAATACTCGTGAATTTTTAGGAATCCTGTCCAACAAAATTGTTTTCTTATATTGCAGATTGAAAGACTGCAAGAATTTATATAATTTTTCTTTCAGACTTCCGGAATCCTGATGGTGGGAAATGTAATCTTCACTTTCATAATAAGCAGAAATATTGGATGGAATAGGGGAGGTCCTATAAACACCTTTAGTTTCGGTTTCCTTGATTTCAAATATTTCCTTAGAAAGAAAATGATCTTTAATTTTCATTGTAATGCGGTTCTTTTATAAATAAAATTAAGGTGTTTTTAATCTTATTAAAGGCTTAAAAACACCTTAATTTTTACTCTAAATATAATTATGTTTCACGTGAAACATTTATCATTTAACGTCCTAAATAGACCAGTAAAACGTTTATATCAGCCGGTGAAACACCACTGATTCTTCCTGCCTGAGCAATTGTTTTCGGTCTTACATTAGACATTTTTTGTTTTGCTTCAGAAGATAGACTTGATATTTTAATATAATCAAAGTCTTCAGGAATTTTAATATTTTCCAGTCTGTTTAATTTGGCTACATTTTCTTTTTCCTTTTCGATATATCCTTTATACTTGATATTGATTTCAGCCTGCTCTCTTACTTCATCGTCATATTTTAATGCATATTCTTTAATGGCTTCAATATTTTCAAGTTTTTCCAGTGTCATATTGGGTCTGGTAAGGATTTGTGCTGCTCTGTAAGCCTGATCAACAGGACTGCTTTCAATAGTTTCCAGAATAGGATTAATCATTCCCGGTTTTAAAGAAGTTTCGCGCAGAAAGCTTTCAAGTTCTTCACTTTTAGAGATTTTCTCTTCAACTCTTTTTAGTCGTTCTTCTTTTGCAAGCCCTAATTCAAACGCCTTTTGTGTTAATCTGATGTCTGCATTATCCTGTCTAAGCAGGAGTCTATACTCAGCTCTGGAAGTGAACATTCTGTAAGGTTCTTCCGTACCTTTGGTAATAAGATCATCAACGAGAACTCCTATATAAGCTTCATCTCTGTTGAGAATAAATTCTTCTTTTTCGTGTACCTTATTATGAGCATTAATACCTGCAATAAGACCTTGTCCGGCAGCTTCTTCATAGCCGGTTGTCCCGTTGATCTGACCTGCAAAATATAGATTATCGATCAACTTTGTTTCTAAGGTATGCTTTAATTGGGTAGGAGGGAAGTAGTCATACTCAATAGCATAACCGGGACGGAATACTTTTACATTTTCAAAGCCCGGAATATGCTTCATGGCTTTAATCTGTACATCTTCCGGAAGGGAAGAACTGAATCCGTTAACGTAAATTTCTACTGTTTTCCATCCTTCCGGTTCTACGAACAGCTGGTGTCTGTTTCTTTCTGCAAAACGGTTGATTTTATCTTCAATACTCGGACAGTATCTTGGTCCTAAACTCTGAATGGTACCGTTGAACATTGGACTTCTGTCGAATCCTTCACGTAAAATATCATGTACTGTTTCATTGGTATAAACAATATGACAGCTTAATTGTTTGGTTAATTTATGAGTGTCTAAATAGCTGAATTTTTGAGGGTTTTCGTCTCCTTTTTGTTCTTCCATTTTAGAATAATCAAGACTTCTTCCGTCTACACGCGGTGGAGTACCGGTTTTCATTCTTCCGGCCTCAAAACCTAATGAAACGAGCTGTTCGGTAATGCCGAAAGCTCTGGGTTCGCCCATTCTTCCTCCTCCTAATTGTTTGTCTCCAACGTGTATTAATCCATTCAGGAAAGTACCGTTGGTAAGAACCACAGAATGTGCTTTTATTTCGATTCCCAATGAAGTAACCACACCTGTTACTTTATTATTCTCAACGATAAGCTGTTTTACCATATCCTGAAAGAAGTCCAGATTGGGAGTATTTTCCAATGCAAGACGCCATTCTTCTGCAAAAAGCATTCTGTCGTTTTGTGTTCTCGGAGACCACATAGCAGGACCTTTTGAAAGGTTAAGCATTTTAAACTGGATGGCTGATTTGTCGGCTACAATTCCGGAATAGCCTCCCATTGCATCAATCTCACGAACAATTTGTCCTTTAGCAATCCCACCCATTGCGGGGTTGCAGCTCATTTGCCCGATCGTCTGCATATTCATTGTAATAAGCAGTGTTTTTGATCCGAGATTGGCTGCTGCAGCGGCAGCTTCGCATCCTGCATGACCTGCACCAACTACAATTACATCATATATTTCTGAAATCATCTTTTTCGCTTGTTTTAAGCTTCAAATTTTAATCTTTTTTATAAATGTTTCACGTGAAACATCGAGTAGAATTACGGCCTGAAATCGCCTGTAATACGTCTTTTTAGCCCCGATCGCAGCAATTGTTTGAGCTCATTTTCTTTTTTAAAAAAAAAGAAAATAGCGAGTGCGGAGAGCGGTATTCAGCTCCTGGAAAAATTACTTATCAATGTTATTTATTGATAGTCTAACTTTCACTGCTGTATTTTGCTAAATAAAAATCTTCTTTGCTTCGCATCAGCTGTTCTTCTTCTTCCGACTTATCCTTGTATCCTGAAAGGTGAAGAACACCATGTGCTAAAACTCTTCTCAGTTCTTCTTCATAATCTTTTGAAAGAGTAGAAGCGTTATCTGAAACGCGCTGCAAAGATACGAAAATCTCTCCGCTTATCGTTCTTCCTTTTACATAGTCGAAAGTAATGATGTCGGTATAGTAATCATGCTGCAGGTAATCCTGGTTTACTTTAAGCAGATATTCGTCGTCACAAAATATATAATTGATTTCGCCAAGCTTTTTGCCTTCTGAAAGAACGATGTCTTCCAGCCAGGGTTTGTAGTCTGTATTAACTGTTTCGGGTAAGTTTTCGTAAAAGAATTGTATCATCGTATTAAAACCAGTGTCCTAAAATTACACTGAATATGCCTTTTTGATTATTTTTGAGTGAATGACTGAAGTTTATTTTAATCTGTCCGAACGGAGATTTGTACCCTGCTGTAAGTCCTACAGAGCTGTAGTTAAGTTTTACGGTATCTTCGAAACTGATATCGTCTGAGAGATTGGCGAAAGAAAAATTTCCGCTAATGAAATAGTTTTTGTTGAATTTGAACTGAAGATCATTACAGATCAGAACCACATTATTGCTGTTCAGCTGCCCGAAGTAAAATCCGGCAAAACTTCTGAAGTTAACGATATTCTGCTCAAAAATTCCGCCCAGCCTGTACTGATAGTACTGCGGAAGGTTTTCTCCGATGGAAATTCCTCCGTAAAGATTAAGACGGTACGCAAACTGCTTTGAAAGCGGAATATTAATCCTGATATCTGCTTTTACCTGTACCAGTCTTTTGTCGACTTCTGATTTCATAAGGTCAATTACTTTACCTTCTGCATTAATGTAAATGCCGCGGGTAGGGAAGTCCTTATCATTCTGGGTATCGCTCTTTAAAAATACATAAGGATTTAAAAAACGGTTATACCTTTGGTTATTCCCATTGGCTTCTGCCTCGAAATAATCGTGGCTGATTCCTGCTCCAACCGCAAATTTATCCTTCCATATGGATTGGATATAGGCTTCATTACGGAGCCATGTCCACTTATCTATTTCGTAATTGTTGATGTCTTTAATATTAAAGCTCATTCCGGATGAATAGATTCCGAATCCGGGAATATATCCGTTATCGATGAAGTAATTTAAATAATATCTCGGTTTATCTCCTACAACGACATCAAGGGAAAGATTTGAATTTAAGAATAAAAGACGTTTGGCAGAATAATTGAGAAGAAGGCCTGTTTTGAAGATTTCATCATAGTGTAATCCGAATTTGAGAAAATTTCGAGTGTTATCTTCCGTAACGTATAGTTTGAGATAGTTGGCGTCGTTTTCTGAAATGATATCGTAATTGATAAATTTATAATTGTTGGTTGAAACGAGCTTATCAATTTTCTTATTAATGCTGCCGTATGTCTGTAGAGATGGGAGCCGTAGTCCCATTTTCCCGAGAACATAGTTTTTACCGTAAATGCGGCCTCCTTCTATCGCAACGCTGTCTATCTTATATACGTTGGAATAAATGGGATTTATGCGCTGTCTGAGGCGGTCAAATGGACGTTTTGGAAGTTCGTCCAGAATTTTGGAATATTTCATGCCTTCAGCATAGCCGCTATCAAGGATTTTTTTCTTTTCGTCGTAGCTTGTAGCAGTCATTCCGGTGAGATTGGGTTTGATATTGATATCGGTATATTTATACTGTCTTCTGGTATCTTTTTTAATACCGAAATCAATCACCTGATTCAGAATGGAAATGATATTTCCAAGATCTTCTCTTTTGGATAGATCCTGATTAAGATCTACGCCAATCACAATGTCGATCCCTTTATCCTTTAAAGGTTTTGAAGGATAATTTACCGTCATTGCCCCGTCAATATAGATGCTGTCGCCGATTTTTACAGGGTCCATTAAAGAAGGAAATGCCGAACTCGCCATGATAGACTGTACCAGATCTCCTTTTTCAAAGATTTCCATATTTCCGCTTTCCAGATTGGTTGCAACACACATGAAAGGAATGGGCAGCTTTGAAAAGTCATTAATATTAGAAACATTCTTGAAAAGCTCTTTCAACAGATACACATTTTTCTGTCCGGTGCTGATGGAAGAGGGAAGGGTAATCTTTCCGTTTTTCAGAGGAATGGTAAGGAGGTATTTGTCTACAGATTTATTGAAAAAAGAGGTTTCCTGCCTTGTTGCTTTAGGATCCATGATCAATGAATAGAAATCGGTATCCATTACGATTTTTTCTATTTCCTTCCCGGAATACCCTGAAGCATATAAACCACCGACAATCGCTCCCATACTGGTTCCGGCAATATAGTCTACTTTAACGCCTAAAGAATCCAGCACTTTAAGCACACCCACATGAGAAAATCCTTTAGCTCCTCCACCTGCAAGTGACAAACCAATCCTGGGATTTTTCGGAATCACCAGATCTTTTTTTACCTGGGACTGAATCAAAAACAGTTGAAATGCCATTAAAAGGATCAGGAGTTTTCTCATAGTTAATCTTTTATATAAATCCTTTTCACGCGGGGCGAAATGGAGGTTAATACTTCGTAGGTTATTGTTTTGCAGTACTCTGCAAATTCTTTCAGTGTGGGTTTTGCGTTGAATATCGTAACGGTATCACCTTCTTTTAGATTCGGAATATGATCTACGTTAATCATCATCATATCCATACATATATTTCCTACAATCGGGGCCAGTGTTTTATGAATTCCAACATTTCCTATCTGATTGCCGATCAGTCTTGGAATACCGTCAGCATAGCCAACTGGGATGGTGGCTATTTTTGTTGGGTGATCTGTTTTGAATCTTCTGCTGTAGCCAACTGATTCTCCATCTTCTACCATTGATATCTGCGATATGACTGTTTTGAAACTAACTACGGAACGCAGCTGTTTATTTATTTCACTATTTGATGATTCTCCTAACATTCCGATCCCAATTCTTACCATATCGTACTGCTGATCTGGATAATTCGTTATACCAGAGGAATTCAGGATATGACGGATAGGCGTGTAACCCAGATTTTTAATCAGCTGGCTGGAATTTCTTTCAAAGACTTCAAGCTGTTGTAAAGTAAATTCTTTTTCTGAGGGCATATCTGAAGATGAAAGATGACTGAAAATACTCTGTACCTTTAGATTTTTCTGCGCTAAAGTACTGCTTAGTTCATCCAGCTCAACATCTTTAAAACCAAGACGGTGCATTCCCGTTTCCAGTTTTATATGAATGGGATATTTCTTATCGTACCCTGATTTTTGTACTGCTTCGTAAAACTGCTCCAATACCCGGAAGCTGTAGATTTCCGGCTCAAGATTATAGGCAATCACCGTTTCGTAACTGTGCTGTTCGGGATTCATAACAACAATAGGTACGGTTATTCCTTTTTTACGCAGTTCAACCCCTTCATCAACAAAAGCTACACCTAAATAATCAATGTGATGATGCTGAAGAAATTCGGAAATTTCATAGCTTCCAAGGCCGTAAGCATTTGCTTTTACCATGGCCATCATTTTCGTTTCCGCTTTCAGTAAAGATTTATGGTAATTGATATTGTGAAGAATTGCATTTAAATTAATTTCAAGAACAGTATCATGCTTTCTGAGTTCAAGTATATCTTTAAGCTTTTCGATCTCAAATTTCCTTGCTCCTTTCAGGAGGATAATCTGATTTTCAATTTCTGTAAGATGTTTACTGTCAATTAATTCCTTAGTATTATTATAAGTTAAAGTTTTAGATTTGAATAATTCACTATATTTAGAAATTTCATGACCAATCAGGAAAACAGAATCGAATTTCTGTTCGTTTACCAGTTCGGAAACTTCCTCGTAGAGCTCTTTTGAATTTGAATTAACCCCAACAATATCCGTTAGAACCAGAGACTTTCTTGGCTTGTTGTATTCGTTTAAAAATTGCAAAGCTGTCTTTAAAGAATCCAGGTCCAGATTAAAAGAATCGTTGATGATGATATTTTCTTTAATCCCTTCAATAGCCTCGAGTCTCATCTCTACAGCTTTCAGAGCATTGATTTTTTCAATAATTTTATCATTGCTTATTCCCAACTCTTTTAGAACCGTTAAAAGTGCAAGAGCATTCGTTAATGTCGCCTCGTCTCTCTGATAAACGGGGAAACTTATCTCTTCATTGAAATATTGTACAACGACATCTGAGTCTTTCGATGTATTTTTGAAATGTACATCATTACTTTCTTTATAGCCGTAAGTAATTAATTTTTTTGTTGAATATAATTCATTTATTTTGCTATTAACCAATAAATTATCTCCATTGTAAATGATAACTTCGGAATTTCTGAACAGCTTTATTTTTTCGTCAATTAACTGTTCTTCCGATATAAAATTGGCAAGGTGTGCAGTTCCGATATGCGTCAGCAATCCGATTTGAGGATGAAAAATATTTTCCTGTTTTTCCATCTCTTCTGGTTTCGAAATGCCCACTTCAAAGATTCCCAGCTGATGAGAATCATTGATCTGAAGCAGCGATAAAGGAAGACCAATTTGTGAATTAAAACTTTTAGGACTTTTTACGGTTCTGAACTCATTCCACAAACACTGATACAGCCATTCTTTTAAGATAGTTTTACCATTGCTTCCTGTAATTCCTACGGATTTTAAATGGGCATTTTCAAAATGATATTTTGCAAGTTTTTGGAGAAACTCGACAGAATTTCTGACAATGATCCAGGTAATATTTTCATATTGAGGATAATGATGTTCTGAAATAATTATTTCTATACCCCTGTCAATGGCAGCTTCAATAAATTTTTCGCCTGAATTCTTCTGCGTATTGATTGCAATGAATGCTGTATTTTTGGTGGAATAAATGATCCTGCTGTCAAAAGCTATATTTTTTATCAAAAGTTTTTCGTCACCAATAACCTGTTCATTGGTGATTTCTGCAATCTGATGTACTGTATAATTCATTGGTGCCTGTTCTGCTGATTGTAAGCAGGAAACAATAAGCAAAGGCATGATCAATAATTGCTTAAGCTTCCGGCTTCTTTTTGCCTAATTTACTGTTTTTTCTTCTTTAAAAGTACTTCATCGATAAAAACCCGGCGGCTTACCGCTTCGTAGCTTTCCGTTTCTCCGAGTTCTACCAGATTGTTTCCATTGGATATTCTCATGGAATAGTTGGCAAGATTCCCGGTTCTCTTACAGATGGCATGTACCTTTGTTACATACTCGGCAGTAGCCATAAGATTAGGCATCGGCCCGAACGGCCTTCCTAAAAAGTCCATGTCCAGACCGGCAATAACCACACGGATGCCACTGTCTGCCAATTGATTGGCTACATCTACAATGCCTTCATCAAAAAACTGTGCTTCATCAATTCCTACCACATCACAATTGGAAGCCAGCAAAATAATTTCATTAGGATTTTCTACCGGTGTACTTCGTATCTTATTTTGATTGTGAGAAATCACATCTTCTTCAGAATACCGTGTATCCAGTTTCGGTTTAAAAATCTCCACATTCTGCCCCGCCATTTCTGCCCTTCTCAGCCTTCTGATCAACTCTTCGGTTTTTCCGGAAAACATTGAGCCACAAATAACTTCCATCCAACCGCTTTGTTTGGAATGATTAATTGTATTTTCTAAAAACATTTGTTAAATTAGCCGTATATTTTTAACATCAAAAGTAAGCAATTTTTTAACAAGATTCTTATATGCAAAACATCCAAGATTTAAAGGAAAAGATTTTTTTTGAATCCAAGAATATGATCGCTATTCTGGATAAAATAAGCAATGTAGACGAATTACTTTCCCGGCATGATCTTGTGGATGATCTTGCCAACAGAATCTCATTCCTAAAGTTGCTTGAAAAAAATATAGAAGATTTCGGAAATGAAAATTTTTCTTCGGTAGAAAGAAATGACGAAAACTTTTCGTCTGAACCATTTTTAGAAACCAATCATGAAGTAGTTGAAGAAGAAGCGATTTTTAACAATCAGCTTAATGAAATTGGCGAAAATGAAGAATATTCTAATAATCAGGTTACTGAAGAAGAAGCGATTTTCAATAATCAGCTCAACGAAATCGTTGAAGAAGAACTTCATGAAACTTTGGTGAACTTTGTTGAAGAAAATACAACATCAGAAATTGCTATAACCGATGAATCCGATAATTTTTTGGAAACAAACAAGGATATTTTCATAGAGCAGCTGGAGGAAATTGATGAGCAGGAAATTCCTGATGATGCACTGAATTTTGTAGATGAAGAAAGGATATTAGCCAATTCTGAGCCTGAAAGTGATGACGATATTGATGAAGGAATGTTCAGCAGGGAAAATACAGAAGAAGAAGCTGTTTTTAATAATCAACTGAATGAAATTGATGAATTTGAAAACGAAATTTCTGATGATCAGGGAAATGTAAGTGATTTTGATGAAGAAGAAAATATCCGGAACCGTTTTGATACCGATGTTAAAAATGAAAGGCAGGAAATTACAGAAACAATTCCGAGTATTTTTGATACGGAGCCTATTGATGAAGACCTGCTGATTGAAGAAAATGAAGACGATTTTTCGGTTTCAGAAGCTATGATTGAGCATGGAGAGATGGCTTCCGATACCACAAATGTAGAAAGTATTGTAACAGAAATAAAACACGAAGCAGCTATTGAAGAAAAACAGGAAACAATACTGGCAGAGATTAATGACCGAAGAAAGATTGTTGATATAGACAGACCTGCTTCCGAAACAGAGAAAGATAAACCGGCCTCTGATGAAAGCTTTGAAAATCTGGAAGCGTATCAGCAGGAAAAAAAAATAAAACTGGCCCACATCAAGGGTTTAAAGGCTGTACAGAGTCTTTTTGATGATGATCATCTGGAAAGAGCTCTTCCATCTGAAAAAATAATACCACCTACGGAAAAGAAAGAAGATACGGGAAGCATTTTAAAAACAATTATTCCGACAGATTTTATGGAAGCGGAAAAGAAAAAGCCCGAGTTTAAACTGGATTTAAATGATCGTATTGCTTTTACAAAAACACTTTTCGGAGGAAGCCAGTCTGAACTGAATGAGGTGGTAAATAATCTGAATAGCTTCAGAACACTGGAAGAGGCAAAAGAGTATCTTAGCGATCTTTATTATGCCAAAAAATGGAGTAAGGTGGATGAATATGCCCAAAGACTCTGGATATTGGTCGAAAACAAATTTTTATAACGTAATTTTGAGCGGAATTCTATATTTTGTTCCCACACCCATCGGGAACCTGGAAGATATGACCTACAGAGCAGTAAATGTGCTGAAAGAGGTGGATTATATACTATGTGAAGATACGAGAACTTCCGGAATTCTTCTGAAGCATTTCGAGATTTCCAAGCCTTTAAAATCTTATCATCTCCATAACGAACATCAGACAACCGATAAGGTAATCACAGATCTTAAAAGCGGTCAGAATATTGCCATTATTACCGATGCAGGAACTCCCGGAATTTCGGATCCCGGCTATTTACTGGCAAAAGCAGGTGCCCATCATCATATTGATATGATCTGCCTTCCAGGGGCAACAGCTTTTGTTCCGGCTTTGGTAGTTTCCGGATTGCCGAATAATGAATTTCTTTTCGCTGGGTTTCTGCCCCAGAAAAAAGGGAGACAGACCAAGCTGAAGCAGCTGGCTGAAGAAAAAAAGACCATCGTTCTCTACGAAAGTCCTCATAAAATCAATACAACGCTTGAGCAGATCAAAGAATTCTTCGGGGAAAATACAAAAGTAAGCCTGAGCAGAGAAATTTCAAAGAAATTCGAAGAAACCAAACGCGGAACAATTATTGAACTCATTGAATTTTCTAAAAGCAAAACCTTAAAAGGTGAGATCGTTCTCATCGTAAATAATTCCATTTAATTGAAAAAGCTAATTTTCGTACTGTTTTCGTCGGTTTGCCTCGGACAGACGGATCAGTATAAACAGATACTTTTAACAAAAAAGCTGGGCAAAGAAGTGCGTTCCTACACCAAAGGTTACGGAATGATCACCGATGCCAAGACCGGAACCTCCGGAATTGTAGATTCTTTAGGCAATATTACTTTTAATTATCCCTTTAAAAGCGAGATTTCAAGGCTCTGGAAAGACAGGTTTATCCTTAAGGTTAAATCAGGAAATTCCACAGGAAAAACAGCGCTTATTGATGAAAAAGGAAAAGAACTTATTCCTTTAGACAGCTTCAGGTTTCGAACCTGGGAGAATAAAGACCGATTGATCTACACCAAACAGGGAAGGGAATGTGTGTATGATTTTAACGGAAAAGAAATTATTCCTTTTTCTGAAAAAATAGAATTCGGCAGTGAAAACAGGTTTTTTGTGAAGAAAGGAGATGTATGGATGATTTATGACTTCGACGGGAAACAGGTTTCAGACAGAACATTTTCAACAGATCTCCGCTTTTATAAAGGACGTACTTATATATCTACCGGAGAGAATTCCGGAGAAATTATTGATAATAACGGTAAAACTCTGACGGTCATTAACAACCATAATGTTGACAATATCAATGCTTTTCCTTTTCTCGTAACTCTTGATGCTTCCAAAAACCGATACGGTATTATTGATGAGAAAGAAAACCTCATTGCTGATGAAATTTATGATCAGGCTTTTGTCGGACGGGAATATATTTACCTTACAAAGGATGATAAAGTAAGTCTTTTTTCAAAGAAGGAAAAGATGGTATATCATCTTGATTACCATTATGTAAACCCGATTTTTAACGGTTTGTTTAAAACTTCTCAGGATCAGTATAATCCTAAAGCTGCCGTTGTGCGCCTAACAGGGGAAATTGTCTTTCCCAAAGAATATGACAGGATAGAAGGGCTTACTATTGCCGGAGAAAAATACATATATCTTCGAAAGAATGATGAGGAAACTATAGTAGATAAAAATTTAAAAAATATTTTAAAAGAAGACTACGAGATTGAAAAAATATTTCCCAACACAATTATTGTAAGTAAAGATAATGCTTACTACAGTTTCTCACCAAAGGATGGGCAATACATCGAATTAAAAGGTTTTAAAGAAATTAAGCCTTTGGAAATGTACCCAATGCTGATAGGGAAGAATGTAGATAATTTCTACGGAATACTTAGCGGGGAGGGTAAAGAAATCGTTCCATTTATCTATGATGACATTATTACTTTTTCGGGAGCCAATGAGTTTATTGTAAAAAAAGATAACAAATACGGGGTTACCAATCATAAGAATGAACCTTTGGCAGAGGTTATTTTTGATAGATATATTCAGGACAAAAAAGGCATAAAGCTTGTCAAAGGAAAGGAATTACAATTTATCTATTTTAGTGAGCAAAATGAAAGGAATTTTATTGAATAATTATGATTATGATAAAAAACAGATAATAATTTCTCCTAAAAATAAAATTTAAAATGCAATAAATAACATTTTGTAATATCTTTGCGCACTGTTTTATCTCTATAAATAAATAATGTATATTAGCCGACTTTCAAAAAGCTAATAAGTTATAAAGAAAATAATTGTCATATATGAAACTATTAGAAGGAAAAGTAGCGCTAATCACGGGAGCTACAAGAGGAATCGGAAAAGGAATCGCTGAAATGTATGCTCAACAGGGCGCAAAAATCGCTTTTACCTATGCCGGATCTGTTGACAAAGCTAAGGAATTAGAAGCAACTTTAAGTTCTGTAACTCAAATTAAAGGATACCAGTCTGATGCATCGGATTTCGATGCTGCTCAAACATTGGTAGACGAAGTACTCAATGAATTTGGAAAAATTGATATCCTGATCAATAATGCCGGGATTACAAAAGATAATCTGCTGTTGAGAATGTCTAAAGAAGACTGGGATATGGTAATCAAAGTAAATCTTGATTCTGTTTTTAATCTTACAAAGGCAGTAATCAAACCGATGATGAAAGCAAAGGAAGGATCCATCATTAATATGACTTCAGTAGTAGGAATCAGCGGAAATGCAGGACAGGCCAACTACGCTGCCTCAAAAGCCGGTGTTATAGGATTTACAAAGTCTGTAGCGCTTGAATTGGGCTCCAGAAATATCCGTTGTAATGCTATTGCTCCGGGCTTTATCCAGACTGAAATGACAGATGCTTTAGACGATAAAGCAAAAGACAAATGGAACGATGCTATCCCTATGAAAAAGTTGGGGCAAACGAAAGATATTGCAAATGCCTGTGTATTTTTAGGAAGTGAAATGGCTTCATACATCACAGGTCAGACACTGAATGTAGACGGCGGTTTATTAACATAAAAAATGAAGTCAGTATATTATATTACTGCATTTTTATCAATTATACTTATCATCGGTCTGGTATACATAGCTTTTTTCAATGTATATCAGACCGATGATTATATTTATGCATACACAACCAAGAAATTCGGTATTCTTGGAAATATGCAGGAATTTTATATGAATTGGGGAGGACGGTATTTCGGATATACTTATAATATGTTTGTTCCCCTTTCAGATGATCCTGAAAATATTTTACCTAAAATATATCCTGTTTTTCTTATCCTTTCTTTTATAGGGATTTCAACATTGAATTTTAAAGAGTTTTTTAAGTATTCCTGGCTTCAGGCGATTATTAAAGCCTTCGTTTTATTTTTCTTTTATACTGTTATTTTAACGAACATTTCAGAGCATTTCTTTTGGTTTACCGGATCCAATGTTTATTTTTTACCTGTTATTTTGTCCGGATTTTTATTGATCTTCTTCAAAAAATATAACGATACAGGTAAAGCGGGGTGGTATAGTTTAATATTGGTAATGATTTTTATTTTAATGGGTTCCAATGAAATTCTCGCACTGATTTTACTCGGTATTATAGTATATCTAAATACTCAGGATGGATCAATCAAAACGAGAATAATGTTAATTGTGGCATTATCGGGGATTTTAATCTCATTTCTTGCACCCGGAAATTTTCTGAGAATGGCAGAATCTGAAGATGCCTTTTATTTAAAATGGGTAAAAAGAATACTATATTTTGGAGCTGATACAACGTATATTGTCATTAAAACCGCTATTTTAATTCCATTATTTATTAAGGTTTTTGAAAAAGAGCTAGCCGAAATCGCTCGCAGATATTATTTCAAAAAGCTAATAATAATCTGGTTGATTTCTTTTTTGCCCTTACTGTTCTTAGGATTTATTATGAACAGTATCGGAAGACAGTTTGAGAATATTATCTTTTTCTGGCTGCTAAGTTCATCGGTGATAGTATATATGAGGTTTGGGGAGATCAAAAAATTCTGGATTTTCAGTATGGCTATTATTTTACTGCCGCAAACAGATTTTTTTCCCGAAAAGTATAAGAATTTTAATCTCAGTTTTAATATAAATAATATTGCTAAAGAGGTATTATACACAGATTTAAAAGCCTATGACAGTGAAATAAGCGAAAGAATTCATACTTTGAAAACAACATCATCGGATTCTGTTGTTGTAGATAAAATAAAAACAGTGCCTATCGTGTTATATTTTGATGAAATGACATCAGTAAATGAGCCAAGAGATTATGTAAGCATGCAGCTGGAAAAATATTTTAACAAAAAATACATCAGGACGAAATAATATTTATTTTTCTCCGAGAATTTTATCATAAAACTGTTTTACCTGAAGATCTCCAAACCCGAAAATTCCCAGTTCATTTCGAAATTTTTCAAAAACAGCATTGAAATTCATCGTTCCGTTATGCATTAAATCTCTGACAAAAGTTTCAGGATTAACATTCTGATAAACACGGATCAGTTCTCTCAAAAAATGAAAACAGTCTGATTCATGCCGAGAAAGTTGCTTTAATTTATTTCTGTCATTATTTTGAAAAGCTTTCCATAAATCGCATCCCAGATCAATGTCTTTCTGATGAAATAAAATTTTCGACTTCCATGCCTCCTGCAAATCCACATCATTTGAATCTGAAAATCCTTCCCACTTGTTTTCTGATGAATTTTTTGGAAAAACTCTGTATATTTTTATATTTCTCCACTTTGGAACCAAAGTCAGGCAAAACCACATGTTGACCTGACAAAAGAGATCATCTTCAAACCAGAGATTAACTTCAGAATTTTCGGGGATATTTTTAATCTTTTCAAATTCCGAAACAACCTTATGGTAATAATCTTCCTTTTCACCAAAATAATTTTTGGAGATAAATCCTGATCTGATATCCCACAATTTATTTATAGTCTCAGCTTGTATAGGGCCAGCAACTAAAGCTTCTCTGCAGATTATTATCTCGCCTGAAATTGTTGTCTGTTTTAACTTTTCGGCGAGATAATCTCCATTTGTTATATTAAATATTTTATTCACTTTTACTCCTTAAATACCTGGTTTTCCTGCTCCTGAACTCTAATAAAAGTAGTTCTCTTAGACAGCTCTTTCAGCGTCGAAGCACCTACATACGTACAGGTAGACCGCACTCCGCCCAAAATATCTTTCACCGTTTCCGAAACCGGACCTTTATAAGGGACTTTTACGGTTTTACCTTCCGAGGCACGATATTCTGCAACACCTCCGGAATGTTTATCCATCGCTGTTTTAGAACTCATTCCGTAGAAAAGTCGGTATTTTTTACCATTTTCTTCCACGATTTCACCGCCACTTTCGTCATGACCCGCAAACATTCCTCCTAACATGACAAAATCTGCTCCGCCGCCAAAGGCTTTGGCTACATCTCCGGGAACTTTACAGCCGCCGTCTGCAATAATGTGTCCCTTTAATCCGTGGGCTGCATCCGAGCATTCAATAATCGCCGAAAGCTGCGGATATCCGACACCCGTTTTTACCCGTGTTGTACAGACAGATCCCGGACCGATGCCTACTTTTATAATATCTGCACCTACCAGAAGAAGCTCTTCTACCATTTCTCCGGTAACTACATTACCGGCAATGATGATTTTATCGGGAAAATTAGCTCTTGCTTTCTTCACAAATTCAACAAAATGCTCCGAATAGCCATTGGCTACATCAATACAAAGAAACTCTATTTTTGGGTGCTTTTCGAGGATGGTCCGGATTTTTTCTTCATCCGACTTACCGGTACCGGTGCTTAAAGCAATATACTGATGAATATTTTCAGGCTGTGAATCCAGAAATGCAGTCCATTCTTCAGGAGTATAATGCTTGTGGATAGCGGTAATGATTTTCTCCTTCGCAAGCTCAACAGCCATCTCAAAAGTTCCCACTGTATCCATATTGGCGGCAATGATGGGAACACCGCTCCATTTTTTTTGGGTATGCCTGAAAGTGAACTCTCTTTCCAGATCAACTTCCGAACGGGATTTCAAGGTGGAACGTTTCGGGCGAAACATGACATCTTTAAAACCCAGTTTTATATCATATTCTATTCTCATAATTTGGAAAATTTTATATTTAAATAAAAATAGGAAAAAGATTGATAGGATTTTTTAAACTAAACATTTTATAAATAATTTAACTTCAATTCCGGATGCAGGCTATATTTAATCACCTTACTATAAAAAAGTGATCTGACTTCTAATTTAAAATGATACTTTTGGAATCATGGATTTTCCTGTAACCTTTCATATTTTCGGCAAAGATATTTTACTTCATCCCATCACAGAAACCATAGGAATTTTTGTAGGTATGCGCTATTACACTTTTTCAAAAAGAAATGATAAAGAAAAATTCAGCAATGTCAATTCTTTGTTGATTCTTATTGCTGCAACTCTTGGGGCTTTGATCGGGTCACATCTCATTGGCTCATTAGAGAGACCGGATGATCTTATAAAGGCTTCAGATACATGGATGTATATCTGGCTGAACAACACCATTGTAGGAGGTTTGGCCGGTGGTCTTATAGGAGTTGAGATCATGAAGAAAATCATCGGTAAAAAAGAAAGCACAGGAGATAGGATGGTCTATCCGTTAATTGTTGCTATGTTTATTGGCAGAATTGGCTGTTTTTGTACGGGAATTTATGAAGAAACTTACGGATTACCAACAAGTTCGATGCTTGGAATGGATCTGGGAGATCATATCAATAGACATCCTGTTGCTTTATACGAAATGATATTCTTATTGATATTGTTTATTTCTTTGAAATATTTTCAGAGAAATTATGCATATAAATCCGGAGTTTTATTTCAGATTTTTATGCTTTTTTATTTCTCGTTCAGATTTCTTCTTGATTTTATTAAACCGACATACAATATTATTTTAGGATTAAGCACCATACAATTGGTATGTATTTCAATTATCATTTATTATATTTATCTATTAAAAAAGAACAGACATGAAATTATTAGAAGTAGGTAACTTAGGAGGGCAGCTCGCTGGATTCGGATTGCTCTTTCTTATCGCAGGAATCATTATTATAGCTATTTCGATAGTAGCAATTCTGATTTCGGGAATCATGTCCGCTTCAAACAAGGAAAAGAAATATAATTTTAAAGCACCTTTAATGGGAATTCTGATAGGTGTCTTAACTTTTATTGCAGGAGGTTGCATTTGCGGCTTTAATTTATAAAAATCAATATGCCAGTAAGAAACTATACCTATTACGACTATACTATCAGCCTCTGCCCGGAGTGCCTGAAAAGAGTAGGCGCAAAGATCATTATTGAAGATGAAGCGGTTTTCATGACTAAAAGATGTCCCGATCACGGATTTTTCAAAACAAAAATTGCTTCTGATGTGCAGTATTATAAAAATATCAGAAATTATAATAAAGCTTCAGAGATGCCGGTTCATTTCGGAACGGATGTAGAATATGGCTGTCCTTACGATTGTGGTTTATGTGTTGATCATGAACAACATAGCTGCCTGTCCATTGTAGAAGTAACAGACCGTTGCAACCTTACCTGTCCTACCTGTTATGCCATGTCATCGCCGCACTACGGTAGCCACAGAAGCCTGGAGGAGATTGAGGCGATGTTCGATATTATCGTTAAAAATGAAGGCGAACCGGATGTTGTGCAGATCAGTGGAGGGGAGCCAACCATTCATCCTGAGTTTTTTAAAATCATGGATATTGCGAAATCGAAACCTATCAAACATTTAATGTTGAATACCAATGGTGTAAGAATTGCCAATGACCCTGGTTTTGCTGAAAAGCTTGCAACCTATGCACCGGAATTTGAGATTTATCTTCAGTTTGATTCTTTTAAACCAGAAGTTCTGGAAGATTTTAGAGGAAAAGACCTTACCGATGTCAGGATGAAAGCTTTGGAGAAATTAAATGCCTTAAACCTCTCCACAACACTTGTTATTGTACTTCAGAAAGGGAAGAATATTGATGAAATCGGAAAAATTATTGATTTTGCATTAAAACAAAAATGTGTCCGCGGAATCACCTTTCAGCCCGTAGAAATTGCCGGAAGAAACCGTGATGACTCTGCACATGAGAAAATTACCCTGACGGAAGTGAGACAGGAGATTTTAAACCAGTTTCCGCTTCTGAATTCTGATGATATTATTCCGGTTCCATGTAATCCTGATGCTTTGGCGATGGGCTATATTCTGAAACTGGAAGGCGAAACAATTCCTTTAACGCGATACATCAATCCTGCGGATCTTCTGAATAATGAGACAAAAAATACCATTGTTTATGAGCAGGATACTGGCCTTCAGATGCAGCTGCTGGATATTTTCAGTACCGGAATTTCTGTGGATAAAGTAAAACCGAAGGTCAACCAGCTATTATGCTGTCTTCCTGAAGTTGCTGCACCGAATCTGGACTATGACAACCTGTTCAGAATTATCATTATGAACTTTATGGATGCGCACGATTTTGATGTGCGGGCCGTAAAGAAATCCTGCGTTCATATCGTCAACAAAGACCTGAAAATGATTCCTTTTGAAACCATGAATCTATTTTATCGGGATGATAAAAAGAAATATCTGGAAGAGCTAAGGAAGAAGGATAGAGTTTTATTTTAATTTTTCTTCACAGATTTATACAAATTTTGACAGCTATTTATGAATTAATATGACATAGGGAAATGGAGCGTTAAGAAAATTAATTCTATGAACGTCAAAAAATTCTACTGTTTGAGCGCGAGATAACTGTTTGAACCGAAGAACAAATCTTAAATTCGCGCGAGTTTTAGAATTTTTAGAGAATAGAATTAATTTTTAGCGAAAGTTCCCAAGTCTTGAACTTTTCGTTCTTTTGTTTCAAGACAAAAGGACAAAAAATAAGGCGTAAATTGTTTACGCCTCAATATTTAGATTTAATCAAACTTCATCACCTCACTTAGCGTATTCATATACTCATACGCCGTAAGGTCGAATTTTACCGGAACAATGGAAATGTAGCCGTTCGCAAGAGCTGTTTCGTCCGCATCTTCAGATTCATCCATATTATTGAAATATCCGGTAAGCCAGTAATATTTTTTACCGTGGGGATTTACCCTTTCATCAAAGCTTTCTTCCCATTTGGCATGAGCCTGCTTGCAGACTTTTACTCCTTTTATTTCTTCCTTTGAAAGTTTCGGGATATTTACATTTAAAACAACACCTTTAGGCATTGGGTTTTCCAGGGTTCTTTTAACAATATTCTGAATATATTCTTTTGCCTGTGTAAAATCTGCTTCCCAGCTGAAATCCAGCAACGAAAATCCGATCGCCGGAAGATTCTCTACACCTGCTTCTACCGCTGCAGACATCGTCCCGGAATAAATAACATTGATAGACGAATTGGCCCCGTGATTGATCCCCGAAACTACAATATCCGGTCTTCTCGGTAATATCTTATCAAGCGCCATCTTAACACAGTCTACCGGTGTCCCGCTGCATGAAAAATCCTTTTGAGGGCCTTCCAGATGTACTTCTTCGTAACTTAGGGTAGAATTGATGGTAATCGCATGACCTTTACCGCTTTGTGGAGAGTTGGGTGCTACAACAACTACTTCTCCGATTTCGTTCATAAAACTTACAAGATTTCTGATACCAGGTGCCGTAATCCCGTCGTCATTAGTAACCAGAATAAGTGGTCTTTCCATATTAAAATTTAATTTTAACAAAAATACTTAAAACTAATCGATATTTGTAAAGAAGGTATTAAATTTGATAATTTGTAACAGTAAATCAAAAATTACTACTCATTAAAATACTTTTATAAAAAAATTAATAAAATACATTACCGATTTATGTGGAAAAATTTTAAGCTAAATAAATTTTTACTCCTCATTCCATTAACAAGTCTAATGTTTTGTTTCAACTCGCCTAAAAATGATGACGAAAAGATGCAGACGATAATGGTGAGCGTAAAAAACACACTTTCTTATTTACATTACAGTCCAAAACCTATTAACGATGCGTATTCCAAAGATGTTTACAAGCATTATTTCGAATTGGTAGATCCGGGTAAAAGATACTTCCTGCAGTCGGATATGGATGAATTTGCAAAGCACGAAACCAAGCTTGATGATTATATTAACCTGGGAGATCTTACTTTTTACAAACTTACGGTCGACAGATTATACCAGCGTGCCGATGAAATTGATAAAATGACGCAGGATATTTTCAGCAAGCCGATTGATCTTAAAGAAGATGAATCGCTGATTCTTGAGCCGAAACTTAAAAAATCCCCTGTAAACAAACAGGAGATGTATAATGAGTGGAAAAAATTCATTAAATACAATATTCTTCAGGAAATTGAATCTATGAACAGCAAAGAGGAAGCGCAGAAGGAAAAGAAAGATTCTGTTCAGAAATACAAGCTGAAAGATACGATCAAGTACCAACCTATTGCACCGGATCAGAAGATTAAGAAGGCAACCGATGAGGTAAAAGATCTTGTAAAAGAAACATTCACCAGATTCAAGAAAAGAAAGAAAATGGATTGGTTTACCGTGTATATGAACGCTTACACCGAGGTTTTCGATCCGCACACCAACTATTATTCACCAAAAGATAAAGAAGACTTCGATACCAACTTTACAGGAAAGGTAATCGGGATCGGTGCCATTATCCAGGAGAAAAAAGGAAATCTGTATCTGGGAGCCTTAACGATTGGTGCTCCGGCATGGAAATCCAAACAGCTTTCTGAGGGAGATAAAATTCTAAAAGTAAAATCCAAACCGAAGGAAGACGCCGTAAATGTTGTAGGAATGCTTTCCGATGAAGCGGTACGATTGATCAGAGGAGAAAAAGGAACACCGGTAACGTTAACTGTTCAGAAAAAAGACGGAACGATTAAAGACGTAACGATGATCCGTGAAGAGGTTGCGATTGAAGATACATTCGCAAGAAGTATTGTCATCAATTCTCCAAACGGTAAAAAATATGGTTTCATTAATTTGCCGAGCTTCAACGCAGATTTTGAAAATCCAAACGGAAGAAATGCCTCAGACGATATCAAAAATGAAATCATTAAGCTGAAACAGCAGAATATCGAAGGGATTGTTCTGGATCTTAGAAACAATGGAGGAGGATCTCTTACGGAAGTAGGCGATATCATGGGACTTTTCATGGATGCAGGACCTTATGTTCAGGTAAAAGACGGAAACGGAAAAATCCAGACCCTTAAAAACAAGCAGGAAGCACCGATCTGGACAGGACCATTAGTAATTATGCAAAATGAACTCTCTGCATCTGCATCTGAAATTCTTGCAGGGGTAATGCAGGATTACGGAAGAGCAATGATTATCGGATCTCCGCAGTCATTCGGAAAAGGAACGGTACAGACTTTCGTGGACCTGAACAGATTCTTAAATACAGAAGACGATTTCGGATCTCTAAAGCTTACGATTCAGAAATTTTACAGAATTACCGGTGAATCTACCCAGAGAAAAGGGATTGTTTCCGATATTGAAATGAAAGATTTCTTTACCTATGCCGAAGTGGGAGAAAGATATGACGACTATGCTTTAGCTTGGGATAAAATTCCTTCTACCAACTTCCAGAAGCTTAATTATTTCAACATTCAGGCTCTGGAAAAAGCAAGTGCGGACAGAATGGCGAAAAATGCCAAATACCAATTGTTACTGGAATCTGCACAATGGAGAGAAAAGCTGGATAAAGAAGAAACAATTACGCTGAATATCGATAAGTTTAATGAGCTTACCAAACAGAGAAAAGCACAGATTGAAAAATTCAAATCTTTAAATAAATTTGAAAACGGACTTCAGTTTTCTATGTATCCTAATGAAATAGAAAGAGAGAAAAAAGATGAAGCATTCAAAAAGAAATCTGAAATCTGGATCAAAAATCTTAAAAAAGACCTTTATCTTCAGGAAGCCATGAACATCATTGGAGATATGAATGTAAAGTCTTAAAATAACAATTATCTTGAATCGGCAAGACCGTAACAAGAAACAAAAAAACCGTTGCCTGAGGTTCTCGAAGGCAACGGTTTTTTTATTGAAATAAAAAAAATTATTTAATTTCTATACATCCCACTCTTCCGCCGGCATTTCCCGTAGGCTGCGTATGGAAGTCGTCTGCGGAAGCATGAATGATCATTCCTTTTCCGATAATGTTTTTAGACTCATCTGTACATCCCAGGCACCATTTGTCGGTTTTGAAAGTCAGCATGGCGTTTCCGTTCTGATCGGCAGTAAGGTTTCCGATATCTCCCATATGAAAATGTTCGGCACCCCATTTTCCGTGATCATCTTTGGCGGGATTCCAGTGTCCTCCCGTTGAAGTTCCGTCAGCTGCAGAGCAGTCTCCCTTTTCATGAATGTGTACGGCATGGATTCCCGGAGTAAGGTTGGTGACATCCAGCTTCATCACAACTTCATCGCCCTTTTGGGTAAATTTTGCCGTTCCGCCGGTCTGTGTGTTGCTTTTAGACATGACCTGATACGTTTTTGTCGTTCCGCAAGAAACAACAAACAAAGTGCATGCTGCCAGTAATGATAATGTTTTAACTTTCATTTTTAAATGATTTAAAGTGATTATAGGATAAATTTAAAAAAACATTTACGGATACACCTTACGATTTTAAGATCTTTTTGAAAATAACAGTAAAAGATTCTTTTCTAAAGAATAATAAATTTTCATAATTGAAAATAAAACAGCTAGTTGAAATTTCCCTCCCTTGGAGGGTGGCAAAAATTCAGGAAAATTTTTGACGGGGTGGTTTAATCCAGGCATAATCTTCATTATGACTTTCTTGTTTATAATAACAAAGAGTAGTTGCTCCCGACTTTAAAACCAAAACCAACGGTTCAGAATTCAAATTCTACCATTCGGTAACAAAAATTTATCTTCATTAAAATTTCATCCTATTTTTGAACCGAAAATAAAGCTATGAAAACAAAACTATTATTTCTCATTTCTCTTCTTTCATTTACTCTGAATATAGCACAGACAAAAATATCGGGAAGGGTAACCTATAAGAATAAGGGCGTGGCAGAGGTAAATGTTACCCTGAAAGATACATATGACGGAGCAACCACCGATACAGAAGGGAATTTCTCTTTTGAAACCTCCGAAAAAGGGAACAAAACCTTACTATTTACACACCCCAAATACATGGATGTTGAAAAGTCAATAACCATTGAAAATCAGGAAATTTCAGTTAATGCTGAACTGAAGGAGCAAATAAGCGAAATTGATGCTGTTGTGGTATCAGCCGGATCTATTGAAGCCAGCGACAAAAAAAGAGCGACAGCACTTCTCACCCCGATTGATATTTATACCACCGCAGGAGCAGACGGACAAATATCTTCCGCTCTTACCTATCTTCCGGGGGTTCAGAAAGTGGGCGAAACAGAAGGCCTTTTCATCCGTGGAGGAACAGGAACGGAGTCCAGAATTTTCATGGATGGAAGCCTTATCAACAATTATTTCTCGAATTCGGTTCCGGGAATTGCGGGAAGGGACCGTTTTAATACTTCTCTTTTCAAGGGAAATGTATTCTCAAGCGGTGGATATTCTGCACTGTACGGACAGGCTCTTTCCGGGGCACTGATGCTGGAAAGTGTTGACCTTCCGGATCAGAGTTCTTATGACCTCGGAGTTTCACCGATCTTTTTAAACGCGGGATTTCAGAAACTAAGTGAAAATAAGACCTCCTCTTTCGGAGCAAGCCTGGGATACTCCAATTTAAAGCTGATGCAGGATGTTATTAACTTCAATACCGACTTTTCAGAAGCTCCGCAAAGTTTTAACGGTGATTTTAATTTCAGAATTAAAACAAAATCAGGAGGTTTCTTTAAATATTACGGAGTGTACGATTCCAACAGAATGGGAGTGAAAACCCAAAGTCTCGAGCCGGCAGATTCTGATTGGTCTCTGGTAAAATTAAAAGGAAAAAACACCTATCATAATTTATCATTCAAACAGAAATTCGGAAAATATTTGCTGAATGCGGGAACTTCTTATTCCTTCAACCGGTCTGATCTTGATTTTTCAACCGAGAAAAATAATGTTGAAAACGGGAATACAAAACTTTTGACTGACGGAAATTATATTAATTTCAAAACCGTTTTAGAAAGGAAAGTTAATAAAATCAGTGCATTGCGTGGTGGATTTGAACTCAATGCAGCCAGCGAAAAACTCACCTTCGATGAATTTGTTCAGAAAAACTACAAAGACCTGATTTCTTCTGCATTTGTGGAAACAGACCTTGGATTCAGCAATCAATTATCCGCTAAAATTGGAGTAAGAGCAGAATATTCGTCTTACCTTGAAAAAAGCAATATTGCTCCGCGTCTGGCTTTAGCCTACCGTTTTGCCAAAGACTGGACGACCTCTTTCGCGTACGGTATTTTCTATCAGAATCCTGAAAGCAGATACATCAACGCACCGGCAGATCTTGATTTTCAGAAAGCGCAGCATTTTATCTTTCAGGTACAGAGAACAACAGAAGGAAGAAGTCTTAGGCTGGAAGCTTTTTATAAAAAGTATGATGAGCTGATCAAAGTAAAAAACCTGAGTTATATTAACGGACAGAATCAGTATATTCAGACGGCTGACAACAACAATGGCTATGGTTTTGCAAAAGGATTGGAACTGTTCTGGAGAGATAAAAAGACTTTTGAAAACATCGATTACTGGATCAGTTATTCTTATCTGGATTCAAAAAGAGATTTTATGAATTATCCGGTAAGCCTGAAACCTAATTTTGCTTCTGAACACACGCTTTCAGCGGTGGCAAAAAGATTTGTACCAAAATGGAAAACAGGGTTTAATCTTTCTTATACTTATGCCAAAGGCCGTCCGTACTATGATATTGCAACACAGGATGTGAATGGTGAACAAAACTATTTTGTAAGAAACGAAGGACGCTTAAAAGATTATAATGCTTTGAATTTCAGTGTGAATTATCTTCCTAATTTAGGGAAGAAAGATGCTAAAGCATTTACCGTTCTGGTACTGAGCGTATCGAATATATTAGGCTCAAAAAACGTGTACGGGTACAATTTTTCAATGGATGGAAGCAGAAGCTCTGCAGTGGTGCCACCGGTGAATACCTTTGTTTTTATAGGAGCTTTCATCAGTTTCGGAGTTGATAAAACACAGGATGCCATCAACAATAATTTATAATAAAAATTACATTAAATACATTACTATTAACTTTAAAAAATTTAAAAATGAGAAAATATTTTTTAACTTTCGCTTTAAGTATGATGAGTTTAACAGCTTTTGCTCAGGCAGATTATGAAAAAATAATGTCTGAAAAAATTGCGAAACTCGAAGCCACAAGATCAACTGATGAATTCCAGTCGCTGGCCAATGATTTCGACAGAATCGGGAAAAAAGAAACAAAGCAATGGCTGCCTTCTTATTATGCTGCATTGGCTTATCTTCAAAAAGGCAGAATGCAGATGCAGGCCGGCAAGATGTTCGAGCTTTCCATCAATGCAGGCATTGCGGATAAGTATCTGGATCAGGCAGAAGCTATTGCCGGGAATAATAATTCTGAAATTCATCTCCTGAGAAAAATGGCCTATTCACTGAGAATGATGGAAAATCCTGCAGAACGGTATATGACAGACGGTATGAAAGCCATGGAAGAGCTGAAAAAGGCAGAAACGCTTGATCCCAACAACCCAAGGGTGGCGCTCATTAAAGCCGAAGATACTTATTTTACACCGGAGCAATATGGCGGAAGCAAAGAAAAAGGACTGGAACAGTTTAAAGCAGCACTTGTAAAATTCAATGCCTTTAAGCCCAAAACCGCTTTAGATCCCAACTGGGGGAAATCAGAAGCAGAATATTTTCTAAGCGGGGCGGCAAAATAATTTCACAAGCCTTCTCTTTGGAGAAGGTTTTTGATGCATTCAGCAAAGAAAAATGGTCGCTCGGCAAAAATAATTTTAATACTTTTAAGACAGCCTAATTTTGAGACAGGAAAACCGATAATGAAACGCAAGAACTTTATAACTTTATGCTGGATATCGCTGGCAACATCCATGTTTTTCTTTTTTTTCTTTACCGATGAAAAAAATCTGGAGAACTTTATGCTTACCATTGCCATATCTTCCATGTACTCTTTTGTTTTGGGTGCAGGAAACGGTCTTATTAATGATTTTCTCAACAAAAAGTTTCCCTGGTCTGAGGCTACGACCAAAAGGGCTGTAATAAGCATTATCTCTATCTTACTGGCGAATATCATCCTCGTTTATTTCTGCAATTACATGAATTTTGTGGTCTTCCAGAAAAGTGCGACCACAGAAGAATATTTTACCGGTAAATACAATTATATCAATTGGTTTACCATTAATATTGCTTTGCTCATATCCGCATTTCTCCATGCCAAAAGCTTCATGGTAGAGCTCAAAAAAACATCCAGAAAAGAAGTGGTGGAGCAGAAACTTATTGCAAAATCTGCCAATGCTCAGTTTGAAAGTCTTAAAAACCAGCTGGACCCGCATTTTTTATTTAATTCGCTGAATGTTTTAAGTTCTCTTATTGATGAAAATCCCAGGCAGGCCCAAAAGTTTACGGCTTCAATGTCAAAGATTTACAGATATGTACTTGAACAGAAAGATAAAGAATTGGTAACCGTGGAAGATGAGCTGGAATTTGCAAAAACCTATTGTGAACTATTGAAAACAAGATTTGAAGATAGTGTAGATTTCGTTTTTGATGTTAAAAAAGAAGATTACAAAAGGTTTGTCGTTCCGTTGTCGCTTCAGCTGTTGCTGGAAAACTGTATTAAGCACAATTTTGCAACATCATCAAAACCTCTTATCATCAGAATTTACTCAGAAAATGATACGCTGTGTATTGAAAATAATCTTCAGGTAAGAGAACAGATCAAGGAAAGTTCCGGAATAGGACTGGCTAATATTGTACAGCGGTATTCTCTTCTTACAAAGAAAAATGTTTTTATCGAAAAATCCGAAGATTATTTTAAAGTAAAACTTCCGGTATTATCCATCAAACCAAATGTAGTCAGTGAAAAAGAGACCGATGAAGATAAAGCTTATGAGAGAGCTCACAAAAGAGTAAAAGAACTTAAAAGCTTTTATGGAAACCTGATCTCTTATTGTATTGTCATACCTTTTTTAATCATTCTTAACCTGATTACCTCGCCTAGCGATATCTGGTTCTACTGGCCGATGCTGGGATGGGGAATCGGTCTTGTTGCCCACGGAGCAAGTGTATTTGCGATTGGGAAAGGCTGGGAAGACAAAAAGATCAGGGAAATTTTAGAAAAACAGAATAATTTTAAAAATTAAAATTCATGAATCCTATCAGCAAAGATGACATAAGATACAAGGAGGCGGAAAGACGTGTTAAAAAAATTAAAAACTTTTACATTTTTGCATTCGTTTATTTCGCGGTAAATATTTTTATCCTGGTAATGAATTACAAACAATTAAAGCCATGGGAAACCATCTGGCACCTGAAATACTTTTCGCTTCCCATCTTCTGGGGAGTAGGACTTATCGGCTATGCGATCAATGTTTTTGTTCCTGGAGCTATTTTAGGAAGAAACTGGGAAGAAAAGAAAATTAAAAAAATGATGGAAGAAGAAAAAGCATCGCAGAATAAATACAATAAACCATGAAAATACTACAGATCTTGTTTGCTGTTTCCATGGGAGTATGGTTTTTAAGTGAAATTCTCTACAAGAATATTCTAAAATCCGGAGACAATGACAAAAAAGATAAAGACCGCTCAACGCTGAATATTCTGTGGCTGGCTATTCCGTTATCCATTGCATCATCTGTCAGTGTTTCATATCTTACAAGACTACCGATTTCTGATGAAGATCGGATTTATTACATCGGAGTTGCTCTTGTATGGATAGGAATCATTTTGAGGTTTATCATCATCAGATCATTAGGTAAATATTTTACCGTTGATGTAACGATACGTGAAGACCATAAAATTAAAAAAGAAGGATTTTACAAATATATCAGACATCCTTCATACGCTTTTTCGCTGTTGACGTCGCTCGGTTTGGGATTGTATCTAAACAATTGGTTCTCGTTGATTCTAGCTTTTTTAATTCCGTTTATTGCTTTCAGTTACAGAATTACGGTTGAAGAAAGAACTTTAATCGAGCAATTCGGGGAAGAATATCTGGAATACAGAAGAAAAACAAAAAAACTGATTCCGTTTATTTATTGATCCTGCATTTACTCTTAATCCTGTTTGTTATTCTCAAAGAATTACAATAATTCATTTTAAATTAAATCATCATACTGCGAATGGATATTTACCATCAGCGTAATCTGCAAAATCCGCGAGAGAAAAAATAATCAATGAAAAACAAAATCCCGATTCTCCGTTGAGTCGGGATTTTTACAATTCAGGATGCATATTCTACGGTTCGGTCATATTAAATTGATTTAAGGCTTGTTTCCGTGGTACATTTGTCTCAACAAAAACAAACAATTAATCTTTAAAAATAAAAATTATGGAAACTTACATTAACAAAGAAGAATTAGCCTACCAAAAAGCATCAAAAAGAGTAAAAGAACTGAAAGGATTTTATGGAAACCTTACTTCATACTGCCTTGTTATTTCTTTCTTAGCGGTCCTGAATCTTATTACATCACGAGAATATTTATGGTTCATCTGGCCGATGTTAGGTTGGGGGATCGGAATTGTAGCCCATGCCGCCAATACGTTCGGAATCGGGAAAGACTGGGAAGAAAAAAAGATCAGACAGCTGATGGACGAAGAAAGAAAAAATACAAAAACACTTTAATAATCATAATCTTTAAAAATTAATACAATGAACTACAATCAGGCACAACAAAGGGTACACAATTTAAAAAAATTCTATAAAAACCTTTTTTGGTTTGGGATTGTTGCCGCAATCATTTTTACAGATGATTTTTTTAAAAAGGGAATTCATCTTTCACTTTGGGACGGATCCATCATCCTTACTATCTGGGGAATTATTTTAACGGTAAAAGCCGTAAAGCTATTCATTTTTGATGCAGAATGGGAGCGAGGCATCATTGAAAAAGAAATGAAAAAAACAAAAGACCCCATTCAGTTTTAATAACTGGTAACTTTTAATTATTTTAGATTTTAAAACTCAATCTGGAACTTAAAAAATGATAAGAACAGTTATTATCGAAGACGAAAAACCGGCCTCAAGGAAATTAGAAAGAATGCTTGCCGAATTTCCTGATATAGAATTGGTTGCCAAAATAGAATCTGTAGAAGAAGGCATTTTCTGGTTTTCTGAAAATGAACATCCTCAGCTTATCTTTTCAGATATTGTTCTGGGCGACGGCCTGTCATTCGATATCTTTGAAAAAGTTCCGACGAAAGGGTTTATCATTTATACCACTGCTTTTGATCAGTATACTCTCAAAGCATTTAAGCTCAACAGCATCGACTATCTTTTAAAACCTATATTAGATGAAGATCTCGGTGCGGCCATTGAAAAATTCAAGTCGTTTATCCCTTCGGATAATTCGGTTAATTCACACGAAATAAAGCAGTTAATTAAAAAAGATAAGACTACGCTTTCCAGGATCCTGGTGAAAATCGGGTACAATCTTAAAATTGTGCAGACACATGAAGTCAGCTGCTTTTACAGCGAGAATAAAATTGTTTATTTGCAGACTCAGGAACGTGCTTTTCCTTCGGATTTTACTTTGGATGAGCTGGAAGATATTCTGGATGACAGGAAGTTTTTCAGGGTAAACAGACAATTTATCATCAATTCAGATTATATTAAAAATATTCATACGTCGCCGAACTATAAAGTTGAGCTCGAGTTTCAGCCTAAAGAAGAAATTACGGTTAGCCGCGACCGCGTGAAGGATTTCAAAGACTGGCTGGTAAGTTGATTTCATAAAAAAATAATAGAGAAAAGATGATAGATTTTCTCTTATATCCCAAAACTTAAAACCGTGAACTTTAAACTAAAAACCCACAACTATTTGTAAGCAATGCGGTTAGATTCCGTATCTTCAAGCTGTTGTACAATAGACTTGGGAATTTCTTCACTGTCTATGGGAAAGCTGATGGAATCTGTGATAAACGTTTTCCGCTCTGCTTTCTGGAAAATCTCAAACAGGGCAATCGGCTCCTGGTTAAAACTGATACACGTACTTATAAAATGCAATTCATGGAGCTTGTATTCTGGATTTTTAAGCTTTTCCTTGATATCTTTTATCCTTGAGATAAAATGACGCTGCCGAATGAACGTATTGCTGTTCATGATGATAAAAACATAATCTGAATAGGCTGTAACCTTGCCAAAATACTTATGCCGGTCACCACCGCTTCTTTCAATGAAATATTCTCCTGACGTTTCAGATTTGTAGATCTCTGTTGCCGATCTCCAGATGCGTTCTTCACGGGCCTGTAAAGGATTATCCGGAAGATTCCTGTTGTAAGAGTACCAGCAGCCGACCAGCTTATCGAGCAGTTCCGTGTTCTGCTTTACATTATTCATGTCAATGCGTAAGTCATTAAAATTAAACGACTCCGTATTAGAATTAATGAAATCAATATAGTTTGAATATCCCAAAACCCGTACAATCTGGCTTAACTTGGCAAGATTGGGTTTGCTGATGACAGCATTTTTATCCTGGGAATATTTCTTTAGTTTATTGATAATCACATGTTCATAAAGATAATTGGAACCCAGAACATCCGGATTTTTCCTGAGACCTTTTCCCTGATTTTCATTTATGATGAGATCATTCAGTTCAGCAACAATATAAGACCATTCCGTCTTGGAAACATCTTCCCAATGGCTTTTCTTCAGGAAATGCATGGCTAAGAAATTCATGAGCTTTTCCAGATGCAGCAGATCTTCTTTTTTCATTTGATTAAATTATAAGACTAATATAAGATTATTTTAAAACCTAATAATACAGCTGTAAGACTTTTATATCAATATTTCCTGAGATATTTGAGTAGAAACAAAATCTAAACAAATGGAAACAAAACTTATCTTACAGAATGATCCGCTTTGGAAAAGACTCCAGAATTTTTCATTAGACCATCCGAATGCTTATTTTCCTTTTTCTAAAAAGCTGGCGAAAGAAGAAAGCTGGACGAGCTCCTTTACCGAGAAAGCGATCGAAGAATACAAGAAATTTGTATATCTGTGCTGTACGTTGCCTAATGGCGCTTCACCAAGCGAAATTGTCGATAAAGTATGGCATATGCACTTGATTTATACTCAAAATTATTGGGAAGAATTCTGTCCCGATATTCTTCAAAAGAAATTGCATCATCATCCGTCACAAGGAGGACCAGCGGAAAATGAAAAGCATAAAAACTGGTTCAATGAAACCTTAAAAAGCTACCGCGAAATCTTTCAGCAGGAACCGCCTGAAGAGATCTGGAAATCAAATTTAAAACCTTCAGACGAGAAAAATAAATCATACTTCGGTAAAATTGTTCTTTTATTGGGCAGTATGTTTATATTTTTTTCCTGTTCTGAAAATAACAACGGCGGGTTAGGAATATTTTTTACCCTGATTTTCTTTTTCATAATCGTTGTACTGATTATAAAAGCGTTCAGTAATAATAACAATCAGTCAAATAAAGACAATGATCAGGGAAGCGACGGAACATTTTTCTACACTTGCGGAAGCGACAGTTCTCACGGAGACGGAGGAAGTTCTTCCGGGTGCAGCAGTTCCTGCGGAAGCAGTTGTGGAGGAGGCTGCGGAGGATGTGGCGGTGGAGATTAATCATTAAATTCCAAACAATGAGAAGAATATTCATTCATGCCATTCCGTTTGCAGTCAGCTTTTTATGGCTGCTTACCCAAAATCATACTTCAAATCCATTTGCTTTGAAAGGCCCGGATTTCCTAAGATTTTACCTGGTTCTTATTTTTGGATTTTATACTTTGACTTTTGTTCTGAACTACACACACAAGATTTCAGAAACAACGCTTTATTGTTTAGGCTTGATTTTTTTAGTAGGAACCATCAAACTTGTTATTGGAATGATATTGGGAAAACCTGTCGGATTTTTAATCATGATTTTAATTCTTGAATTAATTGTATTCCTGATTCTTAAAAGATCTTATTTAACCTGAAAATTAAAATTGGAATATTATCATTTATCCAAAAACAAACCCGAAACAAAATGCTCCGGGTTTTATGTATTATAATTAATTTTCTTTATGAAATTACTCCGCTTCCCAATAATTCTTCTCCTTTATACCACGCGGCAAACTGTCCTTCTGCAATAGCAGACTGAAACTCTTCAAATTCAATATAAAAAGCATCATCAAACTGATACAGCATTGCTTTCTGCAAAGGCTGTCTGTAACGGAATCTAGCCATGACTTCCATTGATTTTCCGTTTTTCAGCTGTAAATCTTTACGAACCCAATGCAGTTCTGAATGATCAATCTTCAACGCTTTTTTCAACAGTCCCGGAAACTGATGTCCTTCTCCTACAAAGAGAATATTGTTTTCCATATCTCTGGAGATGATAAAACAGCTTTCCTTATGTCCGCCGATGCCAAGCCCTTTGCTTTGCCCGATGGTGAAAAACTGGGCACCCTGATGCTTCCCGATTACCTTTCCATTAGATTTTTTATAATTGATTTTTTGGCTTAAAAATTCAAGCTCTTCCTGTTTGGAAGAAAATTTCGGCGTTTCTTGGGTAAAAAGAGGTGAATCTTTGAAAATTTCCACAATTTCTCCCTCTTTCGGAACTAATTGCTGTTGTAAAAATTGAGGAAGACTTACTTTCCCGATAAAACACAATCCCTGAGAATCTTTCTTATCAGCCGTTACCAAACCGATTTCCTTTGCAATTTCCCTCACCTGAGGTTTTGTCAATTCCCCGATTGGGAATAAAGCTTTAGATAATTGATCCTGACTTAATTGGCATAAAAAGTATGACTGGTCTTTATTGTTGTCTTTTCCGGCTAAAAGATGGAAAATCTCTTTTCCATTTTCATCAATGGTAGAATCTACTCTGGCATAATGTCCTGTTGCCACTTTATCTGCTCCGAGTGACATTGCCGTTTTCATAAAAACATCGAACTTTACTTCTCTGTTGCACAGAACATCAGGATTCGGGGTTCTTCCTTTCTGATATTCATCGAACATGTAATCTACAATTCTTTCCTTATACAGATCGCTCATATCGATCACCTGAAACGGAATTCCAAGCTTTTGGGCCACCATTAAGGCATCATTGCTGTCTTCGATCCACGGACATTCATCTTCCAGTGTTACCGAAGCATCATTCCAGTTTCTCATAAATAAGGCTACCACTTCATGGCCCTGCTGTTGCAATAAATAGGCTGCAACACTGGAATCTACACCTCCTGAGAGGCCTACTACTATTTTCATTATATTCAATTTTACGAAACTCTTAACGGGAGTTCTTAGTTTGACGCTGCAAAAATACAATTAAAAAGATTCGCAAAAAAGTTATAATTTTAGCCATCGACAAAAACAATATTATTATGAAAAAGTTTATTATTCCGTTATTTCTCCTCATATCAGGTTCAGTTTTCTCCCAACAGGCCATTACAGCTGCACCGGAAAATACAAACCGTTGGACTTTTGGAGGTGGAATCGGTTTTGGTTTTGGAAGCAACAATTATTTTAACCTTTCTGCTGCTCCGAGAGTAGGATACAGGCTTACTAATGATCTTGAAGGCGGAGTTTTGGGAAGTGTTTCGTGGCAGAAATCCAATGCGTATAGTTCAACCATGTTTGGGGTGGGTCCGTTCCTGAATTATTACATTGCACGCACGTTTTTCATAAGTGCTAATTATCAACATTATTTCATCAATTATAAAGATAAATTTTACGATTTTAAAGCCAATACAGATGAAGATGCACTATATCTTGGAGGTGGATATATGCAGCAAATCGGGAATAATTCTTACTTACAGCTTGGCTTAATGTATAATGTTCTGTGGAAAGAAAATTCCAGTATTTTCTCAAGCGGTCTGGTTCCGAATATCGGTTTTGTCGTGGGACTTTAATCTTTATTCTGAAAGGTGCGGTTTAAGATCATTACATTCAGATCAGCGACATCTGTAAAATCTGCGTGAGAGAATATTTGTTCTCCCGCGAGTTGCACAGATTCGCAGATTAAATTATTTTAAAAGCTTTTAATTAAAGGCAAAACTGTAATTTAATTATTAATTTTTAGTTAGCAAAGGCAAATAAATTTGCTTCAAGAAGCTTAATATCGCTTCATCAAAATCAACTTGTTGATTTTAAAACTTGCTCCCTTAATGAAGTATTAATTGAATAATCTTTGCATAGAAAAATAAATTATACAGTAATAAAAAACAAAAGCATCAGAAGTAATTCCGATGCTTTTTATCATAATTAAATTATTTATTTACGATTAAGAAGACTTTTCTGCCGATTTCTTTGGTTTGGATGTCTTCCCGGTTAATCCGTCTTTTGCTTCATTCACGTCAAGAACTACCGTTTCTCCTTCGTTCAATTGTTTGTTTACCAGCATTTCGGCCAATAAATCTTCAATATACTTCTGGATCGCACGTTTCAATGGTCTTGCACCGAAATCTTTATCCCATCCTTTTTCAGAAATAAAGTCTTTGGCCGTTTCGGTTAATTCTACTTTATATCCTAATTTTTCAAGACGGCTGTATAATTTACCAAGTTCAAGATCGATGATTTTCTTAATGTCGGTCTGCTCAAGAGAATTAAAGATAATAATGTCATCAATTCTGTTCAGGAACTCAGGGGCAAATGCTTTTTTAAGGGCATTTTCAATCGTACTTCTGGCTCTTGTATCCGTACTTGACTTTTTAGCCGATGTTCCAAATCCTACACCGTCTCCGAAATCTTTAAGATCTCTTGTTCCGATGTTTGAAGTTAAAATGATAATCGTGTTTCTGAAGTCAATTTTTCTTCCTAAACTGTCGGTAACGTGACCTTCGTCCAAAATCTGCAGCAAGATGTTGAATACATCCGGGTGAGCTTTTTCGATCTCATCAAGAAGTACCACAGCATAAGGTTTTCTTCTTACGGCTTCCGTTAATTGTCCACCTTCTTCGTATCCAACATATCCCGGAGGCGCACCTACTAATCTTGAAACGGCGAATTTCTCCATGTATTCACTCATATCAATTCTGATCAGTGCTTCATCAGAATCGAAGAGTTCTCTTGCCATTACTTTCGCCAGCTCGGTTTTACCGACACCGGTTGTTCCTAAGAAAATAAACGTACCAATCGGACGGTTTGGATCTTTAAGACCGGCTCTGTTTCTCTGGATTGCCTTAACAACCTTTTTCACAGCGTCTTCCTGACCAATTACTTTTCCGTTCAGGTTTCCGTCCATTCCGGCAAGCTTGTCAAGTTCATTTTTACCTACTTTCGTTACAGGAACGCCGCTCATCATAGAAACCACTTCTGCCACATTTTCTTCTGTTACGGTTTCTTTTTTCTCCTTCACATCCTTGTCCCATTTTTCCTGGGCAGCATTCAGCTCCATCTGAAGCCTTTCCTCTTCATCTTTCAGTTTTCTGGCTTCAAGATAATCCTGCGCTTTAACCGCTTTTTGTTTCAGTTCTTTGATCTCTTCGATTTTCTTCTCGAAATCAATGATTTCAGTAGGAACTTTCATGTTCTTGATATATACACGAGATCCCGCTTCATCCATTGCATCGATTGCCTTATCCGGTAAGAAACGGTCTGTAATATATCTTGATGTTAAATTAACGCAAGCTAAAATGGCTTCATCTGTATAAACTACATTGTGATGCTCTTCATACTTATCTTTAATCTGATTAAGAATCTGAACTGTTTCATCAATAGAAGTAGGTTCCACCATTACTTTCTGGAATCTTCTCTCCAAAGCACCGTCTTTTTCAATATACTGACGGTATTCATCCAGAGTAGTAGCCCCAATGCATTGAATTTCACCTCTTGCCAAAGCCGGTTTGAACATGTTGGAGGCATCTAAACTTCCTGTAGAACTTCCTGCACCTACAATAGTATGAAGCTCATCGATGAATAAGATGACGTCTCTGTTTTTTTCCAGTTCGGTCATAATCGCTTTCATTCTTTCCTCGAACTGACCACGGTACTTCGTTCCGGCAACTAAACTTGCCAAATCTAAAGTGATCACTCTTTTATTGTAAAGAACTCTCGATACTTTTTTCTGTTGAATTCTTAAAGCCAATCCTTCCGCAATCGCAGATTTACCAACTCCAGGTTCTCCGATAAGGAGCGGGTTGTTTTTCTTTCTGCGGGATAAGATCTGGGAAACTCTTTCAATTTCTTTCTCACGACCGATTACAGGATCTAGTTTTCCGTCTCTAGCCAAAGAAGTAAGATCTCTACCGAAATTATCGAGGGTAGGGGTTTTACTTTTTGCAGAGCCTAAATTTCCTGTAGGCTTTCTCATCTGCTCAAAATCTTCTCTTTCATCATCATCGTCATAAGCGCTCATTTGTGGCGCCTGCCCAGAGTTTTTAAGCATGGTCTGATATTCCTTTGAAACTCCTTCATAGTCAATATCGTAAGCACCTAAAATATTTGAAGTAGGATCCTCATATTTGTAAAGAATGCCTAAAAGCAAATGAACGGTATTAATCTCATTGCTTTTATACTGTCTGCATTCAAGTTCTGCACGTTTAACGGCATGGTCTGCCATTTTGGTGAAAGAAATATTAGTTACCTCCTCAGATATAGGATTAAGACTTGCTGTATTTAAAGTTTCAATTTTTCTTCTGATCTGTGTTAAATCCGCATTAAGGTTTTGAAGGATTTCTTTTGCAGAGTTTTCCGTTTTTATAATACCTAAAAGTAGATGTTCTGTATTAAGAAATTCACTTTTCAGCCTTTTCGCTTCGCTTTTGCTTTGTTTGAACACCTGGCTCAAACCTTGTGAAAACTTATAATCCATAATATATCTCATTAGAATAAAAGCAGCATTGCCATTTATTCATTATCTAAATTACAAATATTTTACCAAAAACCAATAAATGACTTTATGGCAGAAAAAATTTTATTATCTTCCTGAAAATGATTATGTTTGTGATCTTCTAAAATTCTATCATGAACTCCGAAACTGCTGCCTATATCGGCTATTCTGCATCTCTGTTTATTGTACTGAGCTTCATCCTGAAAGATGTGAGAAAAATCAGGATTGTCAATATGATAGGATGTATCTGTTTTGTCATTTATGGTATTTTCAGCGGTATGCTTTGGCCGGTCATTATTCCGAACGGGCTGATTTGTTTTATACAGGTTTATCATCTTCTGGCTGATAAAGACAAGAAATGAGCAGGAAAAGAGTTATTGTTTCTGCCTTCAGCAATCTCTATACAGATCAGCGTATCGAAAAGATATGCAGAACACTGCACGAAAACGGATATGATATTGATTTGATAGGCAATACCTGGGCTGGAAATAATGATTTATCACGACCTTACAACGTCTCGAGAATACAGCTGATTTCTAAAAGCCTAAAGACTGCTTATTTTGAATTCAACTGGAAGTTGTATAGAGAATTAAAGGAAAAAGCAGATAAGAGAACTATTCTTTATGCCAATGATCTTGATGCATTGCTTCCCAATTATTTAATTTCTAAAAAACACCAGATTCCGCTTATTTTTGACAGTCATGAAATTTTTTCCGAAATGCCGGCAATTCAGGGCAAAATGTCACAAAAATTATGGCGCTACCTGGAAAGAAGACTGGTTCCGGAGATTCAGCACATGATTACGGCAAGCTCAGGGTATGCAGATTGGTTTAAGAAACGCTACGGAATTCAGGCGACGGTTGTACAAAATGCACCCCGGAAAATGGATTTCAAGTCTGAAATTCCTGACAACAATCCTAAAATTATTTTATACCAAGGTGTTATTAATCCTTTTCGCGGAATCGATAAGGCTATTCTGGCCATGCACCACCTGGACCATGTCATTTTTAAAATTGCAGGTGACGGACCTAAAAGAGAAGAATATGAAAAACTTGTGATCAGAGAAAACCTTCAGGAAAAGGTTCTGTTTTTAGGAAAACTTTTGCCGGAAGACCTTCGGAAGATCACCCTTACGGCAGACTGCGGGATGAGTATAGAGGAAAATGGAGGAGAAAGTTATTATTATTCACTGCCGAATAAAGTGTTGGATTGTATTCAGTCACGGGTTCCCTTGATATTGTCGGATCTTCCTGAAATGAGACGGATCAAAAATCAATATAATATCGGGGAAATTATAAAAGATCATGAGCCGGAAACCATTGCCCAGGCTATTAAGGCTATTTTAAATAAAGGAAGAACGTTTTATCAGCCCGAACTTGAAAAAGCAGCAAATCAGCTGTGCTGGGAAAATGAGGAGTTGAAATTGCTGGAAGTTGTAAAGAAAGCGTCTTTTATTAATTAATTTTTAATATTTAAAGAGTGTCTGCGACCCTAGCCCCGATTGTCGCGACATCCTTTTAGGTTTCGGGCGGAGCGAAGCTCCGCCCGAAACCTAAAAGATACAGCAGAAAGCGGGAAAAGCTTCAAATAAATATGGTTTTCGAAACAAATTAATTGCTTTAGGAATTAAATAAGTACACTTCGATAAAACCAAAAAACGGGAAAAGGAAAAACTTGTATTTACTTTTCATATGAGGCCAGTAATAAAATAATCTTTTTAAATTGGTTATCTTTGCAGAAAGAATAGACCAACATGACCATTAAGGAAAAACAGCAGGAAATAATCGATGAATTTGCTTTTCTTGAAGACTGGGAGCAGAAATATGAGTACATCATAGATCTGGGTAAAGAGCTGAAGGGCCTTACTGACGATAAGAAAACAGATGAAAACCTGATCAAAGGTTGCCAGAGCAAAGTCTGGATTGATGCCGAGTTCAGAGACGGAAGATTGTTTTTCAATGCAGATTCCGACGGGATTTTGCCAAAAGGTATTGTTTCTCTTTTAGTAAGCATTTACAGCGGGCATACCACCCAGGAAATTTTAGACTCTGATTTTGATTTTATTTCAGAAATCGGGTTGCAGGAGTTTTTGTCTCCCTCCAGGGCTAATGGACTAATGGCCATGACCAAACAAATTAAATTTTACGCAGTTGCCTATCAATTGAAGTCGTAATTGTGACAAGAATTTTAGCATATCGTTTTTCCGCTTTTGGTGATGTTGCGATGACAGCACCAGTGTTCCGGGAGTTTCTCGAACAAAATCCCGAGGTCGAAATTATTATGGTTTCCAGAAGTAATTTTGAAGCCTTGTTTGCTGATATTCCGAATCTTATATTTAAAGGCGTTAACCTTGATGATTATAAGGGCGTCTTTGGGCTCAACCGGCTCGCCAATGAACTCATTAAAGAGTTTCGTCCCGATCTTATTGCCAATCTCCATGATGTTATCAGAACCAAAATTCTTGATAGAATCTACAGCGCTAAGGGATTTAAGGTTTTTAAAATTAATAAAGGGAAGGAAGAAAAGGAACATCTGACCGACATCTGGAATATTAATAAAGTGCAGCTAAAAAAAACAGTGGAGCGATATGCCGACGTTTTTCGTGCAATGGGCTTTAAGGTGGAACTTTCTCATACACTACGGCCTAAAAACATACACAAATCCGGAATTGGTTTTGCTCCTTTTGCACAACATAAGGGAAAAATGCTGCCTCTTGAAAAATCATACGAACTGGTCAGGATTTTATCACAAGAAAGAACCGTTTATTTTTTTGGTGGCGGCAAAAATGAAACCGATTTACTGGAAAAATGGGAAAAAGAAATTCCTAATACCCACAGCCTCGCCGGAAAGTTAAGCCTTACAGAAGAGCTGAATAAAATTGCAGAACTGGAACTGATGATCTCTATGGATTCGGCAAATATGCATCTTGCCAGTCTCGTTGGGACGAGATGTATTTCCGTTTGGGGACAGACTCATCCTTATGCAGGATTTTTAGGATTCGGGCAAAGCGAAGAAGATGTGGTTGAGGTAAAAGATCTTACCTGCAGACCGTGTTCTGTTTTCGGTGATAAAGAATGTTTCCGCGGCGACTGGGCGTGTATGGGCGAGCTTAACATACAGAAGATTGTTGAAAAGATAATTTAAAGACTAAGATGTTTTACATCATTATTCCACATAATAGCTGTTGGCACAATATTTAATATTTTGACTATCAAAAAAAGAAATTATGAAACGGTATAAAGAATTAGGAATAGCGTTTATTGTAGCAATATTTGTAACCTCTTGTGTCGCAGTAAAATCTAACGGAAACCGCGGGCTGCCGCCGGGACAGGTGAAAAAAGTAACTGGTGCAAAATCTGCGAGAAATTATGCTCCTGGGCACAATAAGTAAATTACAAACAAGCGTTCAGAGTCTCTGAGCGTTTTATTTTAGCTGATTTTTAAAGATACAAACAAAAAAAATCTCCCTTAAAAAAGAGAGATTTCTGTGGGTCCTGAGGGATTCGAACCCCCGACCCTCTGGGTGTAAACCAGATGCTCTGAACCAACTGAGCTAAGAACCCGAAATTTTTTTGAAAGGTTTCGTTTCCTTTTCTGTGGGTCCTGAGGGATTCGAACCCCCGACCCTCTGGGTGTAAACCAGATGCTCTGAACCAACTGAGCTAAGAACCCTCTGTATCGTTGTTTCCTCGATTAGAGTGGTGCAAATATACGACTTATTTGGAAATCTCCAAATTTTTTTCTAAAAATTCTCCCACAACAAAATTACTCCCACCGATAAAAATCATTTCCCCATTTCTACAATTCTCTTTTGCAAGGAGATACGCTTCCTGTACCGAATCTAAAATTTTATAAGAAATTTTTGCTTCCAGCAGTAAATCCTCATATTCCTGAGGAGATCTGCCTCTCTGGATAGAAGGCTTTGCAAAATAAAACTCAGCATTTCCAGGTAAAATTTTTAGGACATCATCTATCTTTTTATCATTCACAAATCCCAAAATAATATGCTTATGCTTATTAATAGCGTTTAGCTGGGCAAAAACATATTCCAGTCCGGCCTGATTATGGGCTGTGTCACAAACGGTAAGAGGATTTTGGGAAAACTCAAACCAACGGCCAATAAAGCCTGTGTTGCGATGTACATTCAAAAGTCCGCATTCTAAATTTTTTTCGGAAATAATGAAATTCAATTTCCGTAATTCTTCTGTTAAAGCTAAAACAACCCTGATATTCTTCTTCTGATAATTTCCCTTAAGATCAGACATTAAGTCCGTTTCTACTACAGTTGCATCGATAAAAGATGTATTCTCTTCGTCTGCTTTATCTTTAATGATCTTTTTCACCACTTCATTTTCGTCTCCGGAAATAATCGGAATCCGTGATTTTATAATTCCGGCCTTTTCAAAAGCAATTTCTTCAAGGGTATCTCCTAAAATATTCTGATGATCAAGCTGAACATTAGTAATGGCGGAAACGAGCGGCAGAATAATGTTGGTAGAATCCAGCCTTCCGCCTAAACCCACTTCAATGATGGCTATATCAACCTGCTGCTGATAGAAATATTCAAAAGCCATGATGGTGGTAAACTCAAAGAACGAAGGTTGTATGTCTGCAGGCAGTTCTTTAAGTTTCTGAATAAAATGGTAGACAAATTCCTTATCGCAGTTTTTGCCATTGATTTTGATACGTTCCGTGAAATCGATAAGGTGAGGAGAATTAAAAAGCCCCGTTTTATACCCTGACTCCTGAAGGACAGAAGCAAGCATATTGCTCGTAGATCCTTTTCCGTTGGTCCCTCCAATGTGGATGCATTTTATTTTTTCCTGGGGATTTCCGAAGAAATCACAAAGCCTCCTGATATTTTCCAATCCCGGTTTATAAGCCTTTTGCCCATCAATCTGATAATTTGGAGCCTGTACGAACAGCCATTCTACAGCTTCCTGGTATTGTTCCGTTGTCATGATGCAAAATTCTCAAAAGTTTAATTAAAATAAAACAATAATTTTCCGAATCTGTAACTTTTTTATCTTTAGGTCGTCTAATAGGGAAAAATCGGAATTATGAAAAAAGTTTTGACTATTATTTTGGGATTATCTTGCCTGGCTGTCGGTGCCCAGAAAAAGTGGTCTTTGCGGGAGTGTGTGGATTATGCAACAAAAAATAATCTTCAGGTAATCCAAAATGAATATTCGAAACAAATACAGGATCTTAACCTGAAAATTGCGAGAAAAAATTATCTTCCTTCCGTATCTGCAAATATGGGAAACAGCGTGAGTTTCGGGCAGGCTTCTTTAGGTACGGGAAGTATCAGAAATGACAGATTCAGTAATAATGCCAATCTTGGAGCAGACATGCTTGTGTATAACAATGGCAGGCTTGAGAAAACCATCAGAAAAACTGAATTTGATGTAGAAGCAAGCCAATACGATATCGAAACTATTAAAAATGATATTTCGCTTCAGATTGCACAGCAGTACCTAACGACTTTATTGAATAAAGAAATTGTAAAAATTTCTCAGGCAGCCGTTGAAAATGCCCAAAAACAATTCGACCGATCAAAGATCACCACGGAAGTCGGAACCACTGCCCAAACAGTGCTGGCAGAAGCAGAAGCCGGACTTGCAAGGGAAAAACAGAATCTTAAAACAGCTGAAATAAATGTGGGAAGAAGTCTTTTTGCACTAGCCCAGCTGCTGCAACTTCAGGACTATAAAAATTTTGATGTTGAAGATGTAACTGTACCGGATCAATTGGCACCTCAATTAATATCAGTCGATGAGGTTTTAACAACAGCGTATGAAACCCAGCCTCAGGTAAAAGCCGCAGAAAGCAGAATAAAATCGGCAGAAGCTCAGACCGAAGTCACCAGAACCGCTTTCTGGCCTACCGTAACGGCAAGCGCCGGGATAGGGACGTTTTATAACAATCTACTGAATACAAGAACTACAGGCTATGATCAGTTTGGAAATCCTATTGCTGAGCCTACTTTCTTTAATCAGTATAAAGATAATTTTGGGCAGAATCTGGGAATTTCAGTAAATATTCCGATTTTCAACAAAGGCATTACTAAACTTCAGGTAGAGCAGTCTAAGCTTCAGGAAAGCATTGCAAAAACAACGCTGCAGCAGCAAAAACAGGTCGTCCGCGAAAATGTTCAGAAAGCCCAGTTTGACGTAGATGCCAACTATGAAATTTATTTATCTGCCCTTCAGGCCGAAAAAAGCACAAAGCTTGCCCTTGATTTTGCCGATAAAAGCTATGCTGCAGGCAGATCAACAATCTACGATGTCAATATTGCGAGAAATAACTACGCCAATGCACAGGGATCTGTGGCTCAGGCCAAATACAATTATCTTTTCAGTCTTAAATTGTTGAATTTCTATGCAGGAATTCCACTAAGTTTGTAAAATGTCTATTCAATCGTTAGAAAAATATTTACCCGAAAACACGTTACAATATTTAAAAATCTGGTTTGCAGATTATTATATTCATATAAAGATTACAAGGAACAGAAATTCAAAGCTGGGAGATTATCGCAAACTTCACGATAATTCGCATGAAATCACGATCAATTCTACGTTGGTCCCGGAACTTTTTTTCTTTGTACTTACCCACGAACTTGCCCATCTTCTCGCCTTTGAAAAATACGGCAGAAGAATTTCTCCGCATGGCAATGAATGGAAAGAAACCTTCGGACAAATGCTCTTACAGAGTATTGATGTTTACAGTGAGAACCTGAAACCGATTATAATAAAATTCTCCAGATCTCCTAAAGCCAACTTCATGTCGAGCCCGGATCTGGTTAAGTATTTTCATATTGAAAAACAGGATGATACTCATGTATTTATCGAAAAACTGCAAATGGGAGATTTCTTTATTTACCGGAATGAAAAGTATTTATTGGAAGGTCTTATTAAAAAAAACTATCTTTGTAAGAACCTGGCTACGGGAAGAAAGTACTCTTTCAAACCTTTGGCAAGGGTAGAAAAATGCACTTAATAATGTCAAAATCAAATAGATATTGCGTGATTATGGCGGGAGGAATCGGCAGTAGATTCTGGCCTTTAAGTACGCAGAAATTTCCGAAACAGTTTCATGATATTTTAGGCGTGGGACGCACGATGATCCAGCAGACATATGACAGGATAAGCAAGCTTATTCCTGATGAAAATATATTTGTGATCACCAATAAAGAATATGTAGAGCTTTCTCATCAGCAGCTGCCGGAAATTCCCCAGGAAAATATTGTAGGAGAACCCCTCCTTAAAAATACTGCGCCGTGCAATCTTTACATGGCAAACAAAATTGCTCAGATTGATCCCGATGCAACAATGATCGTCCTGCCGGCAGATCATCTTATTTTGAAAGAAGAAACCTTTCTGCAAAAAGTGGAACTGGCTTTTGATCTTGCCTCTGAAAATGATTATCTCGTAACCCTCGGTATTACTCCTACAAGGCCGGATACAGGATATGGATACATTCAGTTTGTTGATAAAAATGACTCTGATTATTATAAAGTAAAGACCTTTACAGAAAAACCGATTCTGGAAATCGCAAAGAGTTTTCTGGAAAGCGGAGACTTCCTATGGAATGCCGGAATTTTTATATGGAATGCCAAAAGCATCCAGAATGCTTTTGAAAAATTTCTCCCGGAAATGACGCAGCACTTCATGGCCTGCGAATATAATGCAGAAAGTGAGCAGGGCTGCATTGAACTTATTTATCCTAAAGTACAGAAAATATCCATTGACAACGGTATTCTGGAAAAAGCAAAAAATGTGTATGTAATCCCCGCCGATCTGGGATGGAGTGATCTCGGAACATGGACCTCTGTATTTGAAAATACCGAAAAAGATGAAAACCGCAATGCCACTCAACAAAAGCATATTTTAACCTATAATTCGGAAGGCAATATCATCAATATAAAAAACAGCAACAAAGCCGTTATTGTAGATTCTCTGAAAGATTATATTGTTGTAGACACAGACAAAGTTCTGCTCATCTGTCCTAAAGAGCACGATCAGTTAATTAAAGATTATGTGCTGGATTTGAAAAACCTTAAAAAGGGAGACAAATTCATGTAAAATAATTCCTGTTGATTAGCGTTCTTAAAATATGGTAAAATTTACATGCAGACTCGTTACATTCATTTGTATTGTATCCGGAATATCTTTATCTGCTCAGGAGAAAAAACAATTTCCCAATGTCTCGGCAGTTTTGCAGAACATCGTTCCCAATACAAAAACGGATTCATGGATTCTCGTTCATAAAAGTTACGGCAAAGACAATATTGTAAAGCAATCAACGGTAAAAGAGTACGAATCTCAATCTTCGGGATTCAATATCGGAATTGCGGATGAAGATGCATTTTACTATATCGTGGATTTCTCTACAGGTAAACCCGAATATATAACAGGTCTCACGGCACTCAGAAAATTTGTTGGTAAGGTGGATAATATCTATGATGCGGCAGTTTTTGCGGCAGCTGAAGGCTATATTATTGATGAAGAGTTCAGAGATTTGGCGGCCAATTATTATCAGGACAAATCCAATTATTACCTTGATCTGGGAAAGCTGACTTCAACAGAATGCCCGTATCAGAAAAAGCATTTTACTTTAACCATTCCCAAATCCGGAGAAACGATTTTAAATACAAAAGATAACGGATCTTATATTGAGCTTTATAATAAAAAATGCACCAATAATCCGAGGTTGCTGAAACTTGAGAAAAAAGAAGAACCTAAAGATGAGCCTAAAAAATCAAAACCTACAAGACGAAAATAAATTTTACGAAACGGAACGTCTGATTTTGCGCCCTATGAATTTAGAGGATGCGGAATTTATTCTTGATCTGTACAACAGGCCTAAATTTATACAGTATATAGGAGACCGTTATATAAGGACGATTTCTGACGCAGAAAATTATATTCAAAAAAGATTTCTTCCTCAGTTTGAAAAGCTTGGCTTCGGAAATTACCTTATGCTTACAAAAGACGGGCATCACAAGATCGGGGGCATAGGAATATTTGAAAGAGATGGTCTTGATGTTGTAGATATCGGTTTTTCTCTCCTTGAAGAATTTGAAGGAAAGGGATATGCTTATGAAGCTGCATTAAAAATAAAATCTGTCGGAATGAATGATTTTGGGTTAACAAAATTGTCTGCCATAACGACAAAAGAAAATATATCTTCTCAAAAATTGATTGAAAAGTTAGGGTTAAAGTTTCAGCGTTTTGTAAAAATTCCGAACGATCCTGAAGAACTGATGTACTACGAAACAGAATAATTTTATGGTTTGTGTCTTGAACCAGGGTTGCCATGCTGAAAGCATCCAAGTATAGTATAGAAATAGTATGGATTTGCAATTAGATGCTTTCAGCATAAACTTAGATTAACTATCCTTCCAGAATCTGTTCGGCTGCAGTTTTTGATGTCACTTTTTCAATAACTCTTTCGCAGATTCCTTTTTCATCGAAAATAAAGGTTGTTCTTACAATTCCCATATAGGTTTTTCCGAAGGTCGTTTTTTCCTGCCAAACTCCGAATTTCTCAAGAATTTCATGACTTTCATCTGCAATAAGATCATAAGGAAAAGCAAATTTACTGTGGAAATTTTTTTGCTTCTTTACAGAATCTCCGCTTATTCCCAACAGTTGAAATCCGGCCTTTTCAAGCTTTGAATAATTATCGCTGAGATTGCACGCTTCTACAGTACAGGTTGGCGTATTAGCCTGAGGGTAAAAGAAAATGACCAGTTTTTTGCCGATTAATTTTTCCGAATTTATTGTTTGTCCATCCTGATTGAGTCCTTCAAATGGTGGTAATTTATCTCCAACTTTCAACATAATGATTTAATTTTGTTCAAATTTAATTGTTAAATGACAAAAAAGCAAAGAGCCGAGCTCGTTCAGATAGAATTAGAAAAATTATATCCTCAGGTTCCGATTCCGTTGGACCACACCGATCCTTATACTTTAATGGTTGCGGTAGCACTTTCTGCACAGACAACCGACAAAAAAGTGAATCAGGTAACGCCCGATCTTTTCGCTGTAGCAGGAACACCACAAAGAATGGCAAAACTGGAAGTATTTGAGATCAAAGAACTTATAAAAGAGATAGGATTGGCAAATACAAAAGCTAAAAACCTTAAAAGAATGGCAGAACTTCTTCTGGAAAGGCATAATGGAGTAGTGCCGCAAACCTATGAAGAGCTGGAAGCATTGCCTGGAGTTGGTCACAAAACGGCCTCTGTGGTTATGAGTCAGGGGTTCGGATTTCCTGCTTTTCCCGTCGATACGCACATCCACAGATTGATGACGCAATGGAAACTTACTTCCGGAAAAAACGTCGTAGAAACGGAAAAAGACGCAAAAAAATTATGGCCGGAAAGCGTATGGAATAAGCTTCATCTTCAGATTATTTTCTACGGAAGGGAATATTCTCCTGCAAGAGGAAAAGGAGAGAAAGATTTTATTACGAAAATGTTGTTTGAAAAATAACATCATCACAAAATTCCCTCCTTTGGAGGGGCGGAGAAAATCCGAAGAATCATTGACTGATGGTTAAGAATAGATAGTTAAAAATTATCCAATAATCTTCTGTGATAATTAATCTGTCCCAAATGATAGCTTAAATGCCCGAACAGGTGAATCAGGAAATACTCTGTAGTCATGGTATAGCCCAAAGGTTCGGAAGGATATGCTCTCTGAAGTTCTTCCGCAGATAAATTTTCAAGCGCAAGATCTACAGTTTCAATAGTTTTCTCAATCTGCTGTATCAGTTCAGTTCTCGGAATGTCCTTTAATGAAAATTCAAGCTCCCTGTTTCTTATATAGTCTGAATTTCCAAGTGTAGCTCCAATATAATGATTAAGGTTTCCCACCAGATGAAGACTAAGGTTCCCAGCTGAATTAGAAATATTTTCATCAGTTTTCCAGATGTTTTCTTCGTTTTGGTAAGATTCGACTTCTGTTTTTAATTTATTTAAATCTCTTGTGAAAAGAGATTGTAGGCTTTGTATCATATTATTTGATTTTTGTTCTGAAATATCCTTGAAAATGTTTGATAACAGACGAATCAATTTTAGTTTCGTACCTTATAGAACCATAAATACTGTCTCCTTTTTGAAATTTAAACTTGTTAAGAATCAGTTTCTGATAAATAAGAGAAGAATTTATAAATTTCATTTCACCTCTCAATGTTTTGGAATTAATATCTTTAATTAGAAATTGATTGTTAAAAACCTTTATCAAAATACCATTTCCAAAATATCCATTATTATTGTTAAGCAGAACTTTGAGTGTGTCTTGCTCATAATCTGCTTTGCATTTATAATCTTTAAAACTAGCTTGTTGGGAGCCATAAGATCCGGCAGAATAACTTGATGTCTGGATAATGTAAGCGGTCCTAGTCATGGATTCGATTTTTTCGCTGTTATATAGCTTAAGTTCCGGAAGTTTTGAAAGGATATTGAATGTGTCATTTTTATTTAGATTTTTATCAATTTTAAATCTTTCAAACCCTTGAATTTTATTTTTTTCAAATTTACAGCTTATAAGAAACAGCCCTATAAAGAATATTATAATTAAGTATATCGGTTTTATCATATTTCATTTTGAGCATTAATCTAAATAAAAAGCCACAAAAATTTGTGACTTTGATTTTTAATGAGGAATATCCTCCGTAAGAATTGTATTACCTGCTTTATCATAATAAATACAGGTAAATTTATTCAAATCCACGATCCATTTTTCAATTCCTGTTTGGGCACAGTCTTCGCAGAATTTCATATAGTCCGTTTCACCACGCTGATGACGTTTTAATTGGTTGATAAATAATTCTTTATTAACCTTGTTTTCAATGGCTAGCACATCATATTGAGGCTGAGATGTTGTGGTGTAGCCGTTCTCTCCGAAATATTCTGTATGGCTGTCTTTTACCCAGGTTTCGAAAGACCGTACACCGAATTCTTTTATTTCTTTGATGTAATTCGGAAAATCGGCACCCGACTGTACTTTGCTGTGCGCATGTTCAATTTGTTCTACAGTAAACATTTATTTGCATTTTTTTATTAGCTGGATTTTTACCGCAAAAGAGACAACAGAATTTTAAATAAAATCAATTAAAATTTTTAAAGGCTTGCTTTCTTTTAAATTCTATCTAATTTTTCTCAAAAAAACTATCTAAATCTTTGTTTCTTTTGCGGTAAAAATTAAATTATTTCTGATTCTTCGCCCACAATTCCATTTTCCGGTTCAGAACATCCAAAGGAAGACAGCCTTGATTCAACACTTCATCATGGAATTTCGCCAGACTGAATTTGCTTCCCAGTTCTTTCTGGTACTTTTCTCTCAGCTCACGAATTCTCAAAGAACCAATTTTATAACCTAAAGCCTGTCCGGGCATTGCCATATATCTTTCTACTTCGGCGGTGGCGCCGGCTTCATCGTAAGAAATATTGCTCAGAAAATATTTTATAGCTTCTTCTCTCGTCATTTTTCCGGTATGCAAACCGGTATCAACAACTAACCTTACGGCTCTCAACATCTGATCGCTCAGATAGCCCATTTTCTGGTAAGGGTCTGTGTATAAGCCGAATTCCGGGCCTAAAGTTTCACAATAATGCGCCCAGCCTTCACCATACGCTCCAAACCAGCCAAATCTCATAAATTTCGGAAGCTTTGTATTTTCCTGCTGAAGAGAAACCTGGTAATGATGTCCCGGAATAGCTTCATGCAAAAACAAGGATTCCATTCCGGAAGTTACATTGAATTTTGAAGGATCAGGAAGGGGAACGTAGAAAATTCCCGGTCTTTTTCCATCCGGTGTACCCTGAATATATTCCGCACTTGCGCTCGCTTCCCTGAATTTTTCCGTTTGCCTGATCTCAAACTTGGTCTTCGGTGTTACAGAAAACATCGTTTTAAGTTTAGGAGTAATTTTTGTTAAAATCCCATTAAACGCAGCCAGTACTTCTTTGGAGGTTTTGTAAGGCATCGCTTTAGGATCTGTTTTTACATAACTGATGAATTCTTCTAGTGTTCCGGTAAAACCAACCTGCTGTTTTACCTTTTCCATTTCGGCACGAAGCATGGCAACTTGTTGCAGCCCGATTTTATTGATTTCTTCTGGCGTTTTATTGGTAGTGGTCCAGCTTTTTGCGTAATACTGGTAAATTTCTTTTCCGTTGGGCAGACTGTTGTAACCGTCTGTATCTCTTGCTTTAGGCAGGTATTCTTTTTCTAAAAAATCTCCCATTTTTGTATAAGCAGGGATGATCTTTTGTGTAATAGCATCTTTGTAGAGTTTTGAGAATTTTTCTTTCTGCTCGTTTGTAAAATTTGTAGGGAATTTCCTGATCGGTCCATAAAAAATATTCTTCTCCAGGTCAGTTGAGGTAATTTCTTCAGCTCTCATCTGTGGGATCATTTTTACGACCAGTTTTTTAGGCAAAACCATCTTATTGCTGATGCCTTCGCGGAAATTATCCGTTGCGGCATTCATCCAGTCGGGAAACTTCTCCATTCTTTTGAGCCAGTCGCTGTAGTCTTTTTCTGTTTTAAAAGGCTGGCTTCCTTCTCCGCTTCCATACAGGGGAAAATTCAGCGGGAGTCCTCCAAACTGCGTGAAAGGAATGTACTCCGGATGATAGTTATAGGCATCAATTTTATCTTTCAGCGTAAAATCAAGGACATCATAAACCACCTTCTTTTCATCTGAAAGACTTTTATAGTCCACATTTTCAAGCTGTTTTTCTACAGAGCGATAAAAAGCGACTTCTCCCGAAATAAAATCCTTATCAATGGTGATCGGAAGCTGGTCATTATATCTCAGATCTCCCTGAGCCGTGGCATCGAGCGGGTAAAGCTTCAGGTACTGCTCATAATAATTGGAAGCAATAGAATCGATATTGGAGGGCGTGACTTTGGTTAAAGGGGAATCAGTTTTTTTGCAGGAAACCAGGCTTATGGCAAGGCTAAGGCCGACAATACTTTTTGATAAAATGTTTTTCATTCTTCAGAATTCTTTATAAAAACAAATGTAAATATTAAAATGATTGATTTTATCATCAACATTGAAAAACACCAAAAAATCAAAAGAGAAAAGGTTTTATAAATGAATTAGCCTTAAATGCTTCATTAAAATTAAATAAAGCCAAATTTTTAAAAATAATTTTCAAAAAATTTTTCACGTTCAATCTATTTTTTATCTTTGTTGAAAACGTTTAACAATCATATTATTACAGCTCTTTTTTAAGAAAAAATGAAAGGGATTTTAAAAATTTACCATCCGGATGAAACGCTAAAGTACAATATCAGAAACACTTATTGTAAAGCGGTTTACAGCAACCAGCAGCATTTTTTAGAGGTTGAGATTATCACGGATGATGGTCTGGATCACGTAGAAGATGATTCTCTCCAGTACAACTTTCCTCAGCTTTCACTTGAAGTTTTTGATTTCCCTATCGAATCTGCGGAAATAGAAGGAAAAACAATCACCATTAATGATTCCGAAGAAGATACTTTTACCGAAGTGGATCTTTTTGATGATGAGGACGCTTTTATCTACGATAACGAGCTGCAATTTGACAGAAATGAAGAAGGCGAGCTGCAGGTGATATGGAAAGGGACAATTGATGATTTTTACACAGGTTCCGGAAATCCCATTCCTTTCAGGCTCAAATGTGAATTTAAGCAGGATGAAATCGAAGTAGACGAAGATTAATTTTAATCTTCTTTTCTTCAACGAACTTTAATATCAGATTCTTTCGATTTTTTGGAAGGATATTTGCTGTTGTGGAAAATAACAGATTTTAATTTGTTTTAAGCTTTTTTTAAGATACCAATTCATAATATTCCACTACATTTGTCGTTACAACTCTTATAAAAATACAGATTAATGCTGATAACGGAACTTACTCAGATTTTATTTGCACAGGTTGCTGCACCTGCAGTTGGGGCAGACGATTTAGAATTTTCATTTTGGAAGATCATGTTTCACGGGGGAGCTTTTGCCAAAATAGTAATGGTGACTGTGCTCCTGTTGGGTGTATTTTCCGTTTACCTCTTCTTTGAACGTTTTTTCTTTATTAAAAGGCTTACTTCTAAAACGGATGCCAACTTCATGGATAATATTGAAGATTTTATTAAAGAAGGAAAAATGGAATCTGCACTGGACTACTGTAAAAGACAGAACTCTCCTGAAGGCCGTATTCTTGAAAAAGGAATTTCAAGATTGGGAAGACCGGTTTCCGATATCGTAAGCGCAATGGAGTCGCAGGCACAGGTTGAAGTTGCCAATATGGAAAAAAATCTGAACCTTTTGGCTGTTGTTCCGAGTATTGCTCCGATGCTGGGACTTTTGGGAACGGTAATCGGGATGATCATTGCTTTCTTTAATCTTTCTCATGCAAGCGGATCTTTTTCTCCCAAAACATTATCTGAAGGTATTTATACGGCGTTGGGACAAACTGCGGTTGGTCTTGCAGTAGCAATTCCGGCTAATTTCTTTTACAATTTATTATTAACAAGAATTGATAAATTTGTATTGAAGGCACAGAATATGTCCGGCGAATTTTTAGATCTTATCAACAAACCTTTATAATCTTCATGTGAAACCGCAAGGTTCCGTCTGATCATTAAAAATTAACAAAGTAAACAGATGAAAATTCAGAGAAGAAATAAAGCAAATCCCGAGTTCAGTCTCGCAGCGATGACCGATGTTATCCTTTTGATGCTGATCTTCTTCATGGTGACATCATCAGCGGCCAATCAAAGTGCCATTGATGTAAAGCTGCCTAAAACGGGAGCTGTTGAAGACAATATACCAAATCCTTTAACAGTAAGTATCAAGCCGGACGGGTCTTATTTTGTAGACGACAGTCCTGTAGAAAAAGCACAGCTTGAGCAGACAATCGTTAATAAACTGGCCAATCAGACCAATAAATCCTTTACGATCCGGGCTGATGAAAATACCATGCATAAAGATGTTGTCTTTGCAATGGAAATTGCTGAAAAGTATAAATTCAATATAGCCATTGCGACAGTGAAGGATAAATAACAATCCGGAATCCACCGGAAAGATCTTTTTAAAATGAGAAGCGATATTATAAGCAGAAACGAGCAAAATAAAGACCGGGTAAAAAGCGCATTGCTTTCTATCCTGATCTGGTCTGCCATCCTGCTTTTTGTTTTTTTATATAAGCTGAAACCGGAGCTGGATCAGGAGCCGGAAATAATAACCACTATGCTGGTAAATTTCGGGGACAACCGGAACGGAAACGGTGTGGAAGAACCAGCCGATCAGCCTGGAAGCCTGGCTGCAGCGACAGAAAACGTTACTGATCCTGCAGAAGCCGCTGTTCCGGAAACTAAAACAGTATTAAAACCTGAGCCGCAACCGGAAACTCAAAAGTCGGAGGCTAAAGAAAAAATCATCACCGGAAACAATTCAAAAATCAGTGTTCCGAAAAAAGAAGAATCCAAAGCAGAAACCAAAAAGTCCGCAGCAAGCACCAGTGCTACCAAGAATGCCAAAAAATCGGGAGCAACAACCTCCAATTCAAAAACCGGGAATGGTGACGGAAAAGGAACCGCAGCCATCGGAAATCTTATCAGAGGAAGAGGAACTAAAGCAGGAAGCCAGGGAGACGGAAGCGGCATCGGAAATGCAGGAGATCCTTTGGGAGGCGACGGAAACGGCGACAGTAGAGTAGGAATCGATAGAAAACTGGTAGGATTTATTCCGGGAACAATGGGAAGAGGAGGTGCCCAACCGGCCAACAGCTGTACGGCAAGCGGAACAATTACCATATCCTATACTGTTGATAAAGCGGGAAATGTAGTGTCTGCAAGAAGAGCAGGCGGAACATCTGATCCGTGTATTACCTCAAATGCCATTTCATGGGTAAAGAAATATGTAAAGGCAGAGAAAGCCAGTGTTTCTTCCACGGGAACGTACAAAATTACTTTCTAAAAATACAAAAGCACTTTATTCAAGTGCTTTTTTTATTTCTGATATTCTGTTGATAATCGGAAGAGCAAAAATTCCGCTGGATTGAAGATACAGTTCGTAAAAAGTTTTTGCTTTCCCCAGAAAATCATTATTAGCCTCTGTTTTTCCTTTAAAATAAAAAAGGTTTCCCAGCATTTCATAATAATCTTTATGGTCTCTTTCCTGTCTATCGTTCACGATTTCAATTAATTGTTCTTTTGTTTTCGAAGAAACTTCTGTGAAGCTCATTTTAAAAATATCTCTCATTAAAGAATCGAAATCCAGTTCTTTCTGCATTAAACTTTCTTCAGGCTTTTCCAGAATCAGTTTTTCCAGTGCCTGGCTTAGCTGACGTATTAATCTTAACGTAAATTCCTTATCTGTGATCATATGAGTTTAAAGTTTAGGGTTCTATTTAATGTTATGGTGATTTCGGGAGCCTCAATCACCAACCATATTTTATAATTAATCTGTTATTGTATACACTATTGGTGGCTGAGGTGCTCGAAGCCACCATTATATTTATGCAAAAAATAAATATGCTAAAGCAATGGAAGTGATAATCCCCACCAGATCGGCCAGAAGCATGGCAATTACCGTATATCTTGTGTTTTTCACGGCTACTGCTCCGAAATAAACGGCAATTACATAAAACGTCGTATCTGAGCTTCCCTGAAGAACTGCGGCTAATTTTCCCTGGAAGCTGTCGGCTCCGAAAGTGGCCATCGTATCCACCATCATTCCTCTTGCACCTGAACCAGACAAAGGTTTTATCAAAGCTGTCGGAAGCCCGTCGACAAATCTCGCATCAAGATTTGCATGATAGGCTACCCATTTCATTCCGTCAATAATGACATCAAAAACGCCGGAAGTTCTCAACAAAGAAATCGCGATCAGCATTCCAACCAGATAAGGGATAATTTTTACACAGGTCGTAAAACCTTCTTTTGCCCCTTCAATAAAGGCATCAAAAACGTTAATTTTTTTATACACCGCACCCAAAACAATCGCAAGAAAAATAAAGAGAATTAACCCGTTGCTTAGTACTTTACTGAAATCATCCAGCTGATCCTTACTAAGCTGTACCAGATACAGAACCAGTAATGCAATAATCGCCGAAATTCCCCCTAAATAAGCAATGACTACAGGTCGTAACAGATTGATTTTTTGATAGAGAGATACTACAATCATGGCAGCAAGCGTTGCAGCAAATGTAGCAATCATACACGGAAGGAAAATATCCGTCGGGGTTTTTGAACCCATAGAAGCCCGTATCGCAATGATTGAAACCGGAATCAGCGTCATTCCACCGGCGTGGAGACACAAAAACATAATTTGGGAATTGCTCGCGGTATCTTTATTGGGATTTAAACTTTGTAAACTTTCCATGGCCTTTAAACCGAAAGGCGTTGCCGCGTTATCAAGACCCAGAAGATTGGCGCTGAAATTCATCAGCATATGCCCGAAAGCCGGATGATTTTTTGGTATTTCAGGAAAAAGCCTTGAGAAAAACGGCTGTATCAAACGACTCAGAAGATTGATTCCGCCTGCCTTTTCAGCGATGCTCATAAATCCCATAAACAAGGTCATGATCCCAATCAGTCCAAGGCAGATCTTTACGGCCGTTTCAGAAGTTCCAATCACCCCGTCTGCTTCCTGAATACGGTAGATTTTTACGTCCTGTTGTAAAGAATCTGTCTTATAATGGATCCGGTTATCTGCAAAATCCGGTTTTTGAGTCAGGCTGTCTTTAACCAATGGTGAAAGTGCACTCATTTTCTGGGTTGCAATTTGTACTGTATCACCGCCTTTACCCACAACCATATCATTAAATATGGTTTTATAATGGCTTGACGAAATGTATTTTATACTGGCAATGGCAATGGCCACAATGATAAAAGCCGACCAAATTCTGCTGAGAACCATCCGATAGAATTAATATGGGTTAAACTTATCAAAAAAACTTCAGATGACAAAGGCAAGACGCGTTTTTAAGTTACTGTGAAAGATGAAGAGACAAAATAAACGTATAAAAGATTTTCAGGCAAATTATTTGGAGCTTTTTCCAGCTATCTGCTCATACTCCTCGCGCCACCGCTTTTGCCCTGGCTTGCTGTGGGGTAACCGCGTCTATCTGGGCTAAAGAAGGCAATTACGAATTTCTTGATGTGAATGATCAATTTTTTATGATCTAACTTTCTTTTTTTAAACCACCCGTCAAAAATTCTTTGAATTTTTGCCACCTCCCAATGCAGGGGAATTCCAACGGTTAGATATCAATAGGAGTGGGCTTTAGCCCGTTTTAATGATAAAACATCAGATTGGCTTTAGCCAAAGCTTAAAAATCACAACAAGTCATTGTAAAATGAAGAAATTTATTTTTCATCCAAATAAACCAAAAAACCTTCAAAATCATCATTCAGGTTCTTCAGGACTTTGGCTTCTTTCATTTTCTTTTCAAGGCCGTCTATGAAAAAGCTTTTTTCAAAAAATTGGCGGTGAATCCCTGGAAGCAGCTCCATAAAATAATCCATTCCGAATTTGTTGTTGTGGAGATCCATTTTGGTTTCCAGCGGTTTATTGGGAAACAGTTCTTCATGAAGATCGGTCATGCGTTTACAGAAAGCTAGGGCTTTTTCGGGTGAAGAAATCTTACAGCAGTACATCATGATGAGACAGCACCAGAATGCATGTCTGAATGCATTTCCGATACCGTTGGTAGATGCCGTATCGGGAAATTTTTTCTGTGCAATAGAGTAAGCCTGTAATGTAGCATGGAAGCTTAATAAAGAAAAAAGAGGGTGAGAAAGAGCAAGTGATAAAAGGCGCATGATTTTTTTAAGGCTCATGCTCCGGATTGTATTGAAAAATATGCTGAACGTTCTCATCAATAAAAAATCTCTCTCCTGTTCAGAGAGAGATTGCTGTATTTTTATTAAAATTAAGCTTTTACAGTTAACAGATTTATGGTTTTAGAAACGGTATCTTTAATTTCCGTTCTTTTCACGATAAAATCAACGAATCCTTTTTCCTGAAGGAATTCTGACGTCTGGAAACCTTCCGGCAGATCTCTTCCGATGGTTTCACGGATTACTCTTGGTCCTGCAAACCCGATCAATGCGCCTGGTTCAGCCATGATAATATCAGCTGTCATAGCAAAAGAAGCGGTAATACCTCCAAAAGTAGGATCGCAAAGATAAGCAATGTACAAAAGGCCGGCTTCCGAAAGCTGGGCCAGCTTCGCCTGAACTTTTGCCAGCTGCATCAGAGAGTAAGTTGCTTCCTGCATTCTTGCACCTCCCGATTGGCAGATGATCATATACGGAAGTTTTTTCTGAATACAATAGTCTATCGCTCTTCTGATTTTTTCGCCCATTACGGAGCCTAAAGAACCTCCGATGAAAGCGAAATCCATACAGGAAACTACCATTTCGGTTCCTTTTACGGTTCCTACTGCGTTTCTGATGGAGTCGGTAAGTTTTGTCTTAGCTTTTACCTCTTTCAGACGGTCTGCGTATGGTTTTGTATCTTTAAAATTAAGAATATCGATACTTTCAACATTAGCGTCCAGTTCTGTGAATTTACCTTCATCGAAAAGGATTTCAAAGAATTCTGCACTTCCTATTCTAACGTGAAAGCCATCTTCAGGAGAAACATAATTGTTTCTTCTCAGTTCATCGTGTTCTACAATTTTTCCTGACGGTGTCTGATGCCAAAGACCTTTAGGGACGTCTTTTTTCTGATCAGTTGAGGTCGTAATATTTTGTGCTTTTCTCTTAAACCACTCGAATGCCATATTCTAAATATAATTGATGTGTGATAAATAATAAAAGATGAACAACGGATTATCATTCATCTTTTATCAATTATAATAATTTATTTAAGCGTATTAACGTTATTTAAATCTTCAAATGCCTGAACAAGTCTCTTCGAGAATGTTTCTTCTCCTTTTCTTACCCAAACTCTTGGGTCATAGAATTTCTTGTTAGGTTTTTCTTCTCCTTCAGGATTACCGATTTGAGCTCTCAGGTAGTCGATATTGTTAATCATATAATCTCTGATACCTTCTGTATAAGCAAACTGAAGATCCGTGTCAATATTCATTTTAATTACTCCATAATCGATTGCCTCTCTGATTTCTTCCAGAGTAGATCCTGAACCTCCGTGGAATACGAAATTTACAGGTTTGGCAGCAGTTCCGAATTTCTCCTGAACATATTTCTGAGAGTTATCCAAGATTTTAGGCGTAAGAACCACATTTCCAGGTTTATAAACCCCGTGTACGTTTCCGAAAGCGGCAGCAATCGTAAAGTTTTCGGAGATCGCTTTCAGCTTTTCATATGTATAAGCTACATCTTCAGGTTGAGTATATAATTTTGAATTGTCAACATCAGAATTGTCAACGCCGTCTTCCTCACCTCCGGTAACACCGATTTCCACTTCAAGCGTCATCTGCATCTTCGCCATTCTTTCGAAATATTGCGCAGAAGTTTCAAGGTTTTCTTCTAAAGATTCTTCAGAAAGATCCAGCATGTGAGAAGAATAAAGGGATTTTCCGGTCTGCTTGTAGAATTCTTCGTTGGCATCCATTAATCCGTCGATCCAAGGCAATAATTTTTTCGCACAGTGGTCGGTATGAAGGATTACAGTTGCTCCGTAAGCTTCTGCAAGGGTATGAATATGTTTTGCTCCGGCGATTGCTCCCAGGATGGCAGCTTTCTGACCGTCATTGCTTAATCCTTTTCCTGCATTGTAAGCAGCCCCTCCATTAGAGAACTGAATAATAACAGGTGAGTTTAGTTTTGCTGCAGTTTCCATAACCGCGTTTACGTTGCTTGAACCAATTACGTTTACTGCTGGTAATGCAAATTTGTTTTCTTTAGCATGCTGAAAAATATCAGTAACTAATTGACCTGTGGCAACTCCTGCCGGGAAAATTCTGCTCATGTTTTACTTTTTAATATAAATTATTAGGGTTTGTAAAATTCCTGTAAAGGTAATCATTTTTGCTTAATTCTTAATTTCTTTTGTCTCTTCCCCAAAGCAGCTTCTGACGGATGGTTTCGTAAAAGCTGAGATTATTCGGCTGTACAAGAAGGATCTGGAAACCGGCCTTTTTTATGATGATCTCCTTGTCTGTTTCGATGTGTATCAGCCTGGAGTCCAGCGACAGAGAAAACTGCGGCACCCGGCTTTCCACTTTGAATTTTATTTCCACCTTATCATTTACTACAAGTGGCCTTACATTGAGATTGTGAGGAGCAATAGGCGTAATGACAAAGTTTTCGTTATTCGGAGAAATAATCGGTCCCCCACTGCTTAATGAATAAGCCGTAGAACCGGTAGGCGTGGAGACAATGACGCCGTCTCCCCAGAAAATATTGAGAAATTCATTATTAATATAAGAATCTACCGTAATCATGGAGGTGGTTTCTTTCCTGGAAATCGTCACGTCGTTAAGAGCATACGGGAAAAAGTCTTCTATTTCCGGTGACACTACTTGGATCACTGATCGGCGGCTGGTCTTTACATCGCCTTTTAAGATAGAATCCAGCGCGTTGAAGGCTTCTTCTTTGGTAAAGCTGGCCAGAAAACCGAGCCTGCCTGTATTTACCCCAACAATCGGAATTTCAAGATCTTCAATAAACGTTAAAGAATTAACAATGGTTCCATCACCTCCGAAAGTAAAGAAAAGATCCACTTCTTTATCCAGCAGATCCTGCTTACAGTTGAAGGTTTCGAATATTTTTGAAAACTGAAGTGCCTCAGCCATTTCATCATACAAAACCGATTTTACGCCTCTGTTTTCAAGCTCGGAAATGAATTTGCTTAAATATAAAAAGGTATCTAAATCTTTTTTCTGGGAATATATGGCTGCCTTCATTGTTTTTTATATTTCTATAAATTTTTGGAAAAACCCGAACCTGTCCTGAAACAAGTCCGATTTTTCATCAGAATAATATTTTTGTACAATACGATAATCGTACCGGTCGAATGTTTCATCAATGGAGCTCAGATTTTCGTTGCTGATCTTGATCGTTACCTGAATCGTATCTTCGGACATGTGGCTGATAAAGGCTCCGTAAAATTTGGAGTTGTTGCTTTCCACAATATTGGCGATCTCGGTCATTGAATATTTTCTTGCCGACGTCTCAACCGTGAGAATGGCTCCTGATTCCGAAAACAGAGGATATTTTGACAGATCCTGAAAGATGTCTTCACAGCTTATGTAACCAAGGTATTTCTCATTCTTGTTAATGACAGGGATGATGTTGGCATTGAAGGTGTAAAAAAGCCTGATGCTGTCCATAATATTGTTGTCTTCAAGAATCGCGAAGCGCTCGATCTGGTGTTCGAGGTCCTTTAAAGTACCTTCTTCTTCATAAAGAAAATCCTCCGCAAGGGCACCGTAAAACTGATTGGATTTTTTGATAAAAATGTGAGAATATCCAAACGCTTCCAGCGTATCTCTCGCTGATTCTATAGAGTCAGAAAGGCTAAAACACGGATAGTCTTTTGAGATATATTCCTTGATAAACATTGTGCTAATTTATAAAAAATTAAACGAAACTTTTTTCGAATGTCAAACTTTTTTTCCGTAGAGAATAAAAAAATGAATGTAAAATTTGTTTGTGACAAAAAAATAGGTATCTTTGTCGCCTTTCATTTTTACTTTTTATTAGATTTATTTCAAACTGCACTGTCTATTAGGCATATGCAGTTTTTTTATTTCAGGGCTTTTGCAAATTCCCACATCACAATTCCGCCACATACACTTACGTTCAGAGAATGTTTGGTTCCCAACTGCGGAATTTCAATAAAAGAATCAATATGAGGCAATGCTTCATCACTGATTCCTTCCACTTCATTTCCTAAGATCACGGCATATTTCTTAGATTGATCAATGGTAAAGTCCGTAATCATTTTACTGTTTGTAGTCTGCTCAATGCCGATTACTTCAAATCCACCGGCTTTTAACTCATTAATAACGGTAATAATATCATTTTCATATTTCCAGTCAACACTTTCTGTTGCTCCCAGTGCAGCTTTGTGAATTTCACGGTGCGGCGGCTGGGGAGTAATCCCGCAAAGAATAATCTTTTGGACCAGAAAAGCGTCTGCGGTTCTGAAGGTAGCGCCTACATTATGCATGCTTCTGATGTTGTCCAGAACAACAATTAACGGAATCTTTTCAATCGTTTTAAAAGTTTCTACATCTATTCTGTTGAGTTCTTCCAGTTTTAATTTCTGTACCAATTGTATAGTTTTATTAATGTTTATAAATATGTACGATTTTCCAATCATTTCAGATTTAATCATTTTCCAGAACACATGATCTGGTGTACGCTTCGTTCGATATTCTGGGCAATCGTCTCCATCGGAATATCATTTTCATCATTATTGAACGGGTCTTCAATTTCTTCGGCGATCATCTCAAGGCTCATTAAAACATAATAGACAAAAACCGTAAGCGGAATCATGAAAAGACCGATAGAGATCACATACGCCACGGGCAAAGCTAATACATATAAAATGATAAATTTTTTAACGAAAGAAGAGTAAGAGTAGGGAATCGGTGTATTTTTAATACGTTCACAGCCGCCGCATACATCCAGAAAACCAGACAGCTGTGTGTCGAGATACAGCATTTCCACATCGGTTATTTTACCTTCTTTTTTTAGTTGGTTAAGCTTGTGCGTAAGCAGAATGACAATTTCGCTGGGACCATGATGTTTGATATATTCTTCAATTTCGGAATAATCTTCGTCTAAAGCCAGTCTTGTAGATTCTTTCGAAAGATGCTTAGCCAGGAAATGCGGAAAAAACTTCAGGTACCGTGCGATTTGGTCGGCATTTTTTCTGTCATCGCCAAGAATGGTGTTTATTTTAATCGCAAAATTCCTTGAATCATTCACAAGTTTGCCCCAGAGTTTTCTTCCTTCCCACCATCGGTCATATGCCGTATTTGTTCTGAAAACCAATAATAAAGAAAGCACAAAACCCAAAAGAGAATGAATCATGCTCACATTGCTGATGGGAGATTTGGAAGAAAGATGAAGATATTCTACTTCAAGATATTGAATTCCCCAGGAATAGAGTCCTATAAGAATCATGGTCGGAAAAAGAATTTTCAGCGTATCGCTTTTATGAAGACTGAATAGGATTTTCAGGAAATGTTTGGTATTGTAAACTCTCATAAGATTGGTTGACCGTACAAATATAAAATTTCACTTTTACTTTTGTTTTACGGAAAACCATAAATTTTATCTTGTGATTCATTTTTTCTTTGTAAAAACAAATTACTATGGGATATTATCGAAAAGGACATTTCAGAAGAGACGGAAAATGGGTAAGCGGACACTATGTAAGCACCTTTGGAAGAAAAAGAAGAAAAAACAGCTCGCCTCAGGGATGCGCCATTTTGTTTCTCGGAGGAATAATTTCCTTTTTAATTTGGTTGCTGAAATAAAATTGCTGAAAATGATGTCTGATATCAGTTAAAATTTTTACGAAATTTAAAAAAGCAGTACTTTTATTTCGAAATTAAAAACACCACCAAATGATCCTTGGAAACGTAGACGTTGTCACTGATATCAGCAAAGAAGAATTTCAGAATAATTATTTTAAAAAGCATAAACCTCTGCTCATCAAGAATTTTGCCGGCAGATGGGACGCTTTCCACAAATGGAATTTTGATTTTATCCGCGAAAAAGCCGGTGAGCAAGAAGTTCCTCTTTATGATAATAAACCGGCAGATGCATCCAAAAGTTCCGATGCTCCCGTTACCCACATGAAAATGAAGGACTATATTGATACCATCAGAAATAAACCTTCTGATCTGCGTATTTTCTTTTATATCATTACCGACCGTCTTCCGGAGTTGCTTAAAAACTTCACCTATCCTGATTTGGGGATGAAGTTTTTCAAAAGGCTTCCAACGCTGTTTTTCGGAGGCAGTGAAGCACATGTGCTGATGCATTATGATGTGGATCTCGGCGATTTTCTGCATATTCATTTTGAGGGGAGAAAAAGAATTCTGCTGTTTGATCAGAAGCAGTCTCCTTATTTATATAAAGTGCCTTTATCGGTTCATACGATCTATGAGGTAGATTATGAGAATCCTGATTATGAGAAATTTCCGTCGTTGAAACATGCAAAGGGTTATGAGATTTTTATGGAGCATGGGGACGCCCTTTTTATTCCCGGTGGGTTTTGGCATTTCAACAGGTATCTGGAACCCGGATTTTCTATGTCGCTTCGTGCATTGCCCAATAAGCCGGCCGTCTTTGCTAATATGCTGTATCATGTATTTATCATGCGGTATACAGACAAACTTATGAGAAAACTTTTTAAAGCGAAATGGGTGAATTACAAGCAGAAATGGGCTTATGACAAAAGCTCCAAGGCTTTGGCCAAGCATAACGTTTAATTTTTCCCGCGGATTTTCACAGAATTTTCTTCTTTAACGCAAAAAAATCAATTATTTATATGATCTGTGCGATCTGTGCGAAATCATAAAGCACTTTACTGCTAATATTTTATTTCCTATTTTTACCGACCAATTTTAAGACAGAATTTTAATGGCAAAGGCAGCGAAGAAAGAAACTCCGTTAATGACACAGTACAACACCATCAAGGCAAAATACCCTGATGCGCTTTTACTATTCAGAGTGGGAGACTTTTATGAAACGTTTGGTCAGGATGCCATTAAAACATCTCAGATTTTAGGAATTGTTCTCACAAAAAGAGCCAATGGGGAAGGGCATATCGAACTGGCAGGATTTCCGCACCATTCTGTAGATTCTTATTTGCCAAAACTGGTAAGAGCGGGGATGAGAGTCGCTATCTGCGATCAGCTGGAAGACCCGAAAATGGTAAAAGGAATTGTAAAAAGAGGCGTTACGGAACTTGTGACTCCGGGGGTTACCTTCAACGATCAGGTTCTCAATTCAAAGAAAAATAACTTTCTGCTTTCCCTTCATAAAGAAAAAGAAAAATTCGGGATTGCGCTGGTGGATATTTCTACAGGGGAATTTCTCGTAAGTGAAGGAAATCTTGAAAAGCTGCTTCATATTGTTCATACTTTTGATCCGAGTGAAATCATTTATCAAAGAAGCATTCAGATTCCGGAACAGCTCAAAAACAGAAGTGCTTTCAAGCTGGAAGACTGGGCTTATCAATATAATTTTGCCTACGAAAAACTTACGAATCATTTTAAAACCAATTCGTTAAAAGGATTCGGGATTGAAAACCAGCAGTTGGCCATTACTGCGGCAGGAGCTATTTTTGCTTATCTGGTTGAAGATACGCATCACAATTTGTTGTCCCACATTACCAAAATTCAGATTATTCCTCAGGAAGATTTTCTGATGATGGATAATTTCACACTGAGAAATCTCGAAATTGTTTATCCGAGCAATGCGCAGGGAAAATCTTTACTCGATATTATCGACAGAACCTCTACACCGATGGGTGGAAGGCTCTTGAGAAGAAGGATTATTTTACCGCTGAAGTCTGTTAACGAAATCAACAGAAGGCTTTCTTTAATTGACTTTTTAAATGAAAATGATCATCTTAAATATGAAATTTCCCAGCTGTTGAAATCCATATCGGATCTGGACCGATTGATGGGAAAGCTGGCGGCGGAAAAAATCTGTCCGAAAGAATTGGGATATCTTCGTCAAAGCCTTATTAATATTCATAAAATCAAAGGGTTGCTGCATCCTCATGCCGATGTACTGGCGTGGCTTGATCCGCTGTATGACCAGGAAGAATTAATCAAATGCCTTCAGAATCACCTGAACGATGAATTACCGGTGAATCTTGCCAAAGGAAATGTGATTAAAGAAGGAATATCAGAAGAACTGGACCGATTAAGAGGATTGCAGTCGAAAGGCCGCGGTTTTCTTGATGAAATGTGCCAGCGGGAAATTGAAAGAACCGGAATTTCCAGTCTTAAGATTGATTTTAATAACGTTTTCGGGTATTATATTGAAGTAAGGAATACCCATAAAGATAAAGTTCCGGCAGACTGGCTCAGAAAGCAGACTCTGGTGAGTGCAGAAAGGTACATCACTGAAGAGCTGAAGGAATACGAAAGCCAGATTCTGGGTGCAGAAGAAAAAATAGGAGTTCTGGAAAATGAGCTGTACAGGAAAGTTTGTGGAGATACCATGATTTATATGGATCAGATTCAGGAAAATTCACATATTATTGCGCAGCTTGATGTGGCGGTTGGATTGTCAGAACTTGCTGTTTTTGAAAGCTATACAAAACCTGTTTTAAATGAAAGTTTTGCTATTGATTTAAAAGAAGCGCGTCATCCGATCATTGAAAACGCACTTCCTTTAGGCGAAAAATATATTCCGAATGATATTTATCTGGATAAAGATTCCCAACAGATTATCATGGTTACCGGGCCGAATATGGCCGGTAAATCAGCCATTCTCCGTCAGACCGCAATTGTCTGCCTGATGGCGCAGATCGGAAGCTTTGTTCCGGCTAAACATGCGGAGATCGGAATTCTGGATAAAATCTTTACCAGAGTCGGGGCTACAGATAATATTTCAGCAGGGGAATCAACCTTTATGGTAGAGATGAATGAAGCCGCTAATATTTTAAATAATATTTCCGAACGCAGCCTTATTCTTTTAGATGAAATCGGGCGCGGAACTTCCACTTATGACGGTGTTTCCATTGCCTGGGCCATTGCAGAATATCTTCATCAGCATCCTACCCAAGCCAAAACTTTATTTGCCACCCATTATCATGAATTAAACGAAATGACGGTTAATTTTGAACGGGTGAAAAATTTCCACGTTTCAATTCAGGAAAATAAAGGCAATATCATTTTTTTGAGAAAACTGATTCCGGGCGGAAGCGAGCACAGCTTCGGGATTCACGTGGCGAAACTGGCGGGAATGCCTGCTAAAGTAGTCAACAGAGCTAATGAAATCCTGAAAACACTGGAAGCCAGCCGTACGCAGGGAAGCTCGTCAGAAAGTATCAAACGGATAACGGAAGAAAATATGCAGCTTTCCTTTTTTCAGCTGGATGATCCCGTTCTGGAAAATATCCGTGAAGAGCTTACGAAAATTGACATTAATACTTTGACGCCGATTGAAGCATTAATGAAACTGAATTCCATTAAAAAAATGATTGGGGGGTAGATTAACCTATTTTTTACTGAAAGTAATGGTTAAAGGCAAACGAAATTTGTAGCGGACTTTTTCGCCATTCAGTTCAGCGGGAATCCACTTATCTTTAATTTTTGAAACGGCTCTTTCTGCTTCTCTGTTAAAACTTTCATTGCTTCCGGAAGCTTTCACGTCTACCATAGAACCCTCCTTATCAACAATAAAAAGTATTTCGCAGGATTCTTTTTCAGCATTGCTGATAATTTTTCGCATCCTGAAATTTTCACTCACTCTATTTTTGAATGCAGTTACTCCGAGTGGGAAAACTGCCGGTTTTTCAGCGTCGATTTTTGTTCTGCCGTTTTTTTCAACCATCAGGAGCTCATTAAGCTGAGTTGTTTGGACCTGCTGTTCCTGAGCAAAAGTGAGAAAGCTCAAAAATAATCCTAAAAGTGTTATTATATTAGTCATTAATCGGCAAATATAAATATTAAACTTTATTTAAGATTTTTTCAGGGTTAAAGGAAAAGTGTAAAGATAACGCACCGGTTCGCTGTTCACTGTTGCGGGTTTCCATTTTACAAATAATCTTCTCACGGCTGTTTCTGCGGCATCCGAATGTTTTTTGTCGCTTCCTGTTGCGGTTACGAAACGTACATATCCGTTTTTTTCAACAATGAAATACACTCTTGTATCAATGCTTTTGGATTTTACATTGATAATATCCATTTTTTCTGCGAACTGCCTTTTGAAATTTCCCATGCCTCCGGGGAATTCGGGTGGGGTATCTGCTTTGGTTACGACATCATCAAGCTTCATTTTCTTTTTTAAAATTTCATAATCCGGAAGCTGTGAAACGGAAGTGTACTCTGTCTGTGAAAATAAAAAAGTGCTGAAAAACAGCGTTAAAGCTAATAAGATCTTCTTCATATTCTGTAATATTTGATGAATTAGGACAGCAAAAATAACACCGAAGACGGTGTATGGTGGAATAAGAAAATATTAATTTTGAATGGCTTTGTTTCGGTTCGGCGCCGAAGGCGCCGAACCGAAACAAAGCCATCACAATAAGGACGTTTAACAAAATAAAAAGACCGAAAACTCTTAAATCCTGAAAAATTCAATATCATTGCAGCAAATAATCATCCGGATGATCAAATTAAAATTTAACCTCACTTATTTTCTGATCAGCATATTCATTTTCATCACTGAAGTGCTGATTGCTACGGTCTTCAGAAATATATTCTTCGTTAGGGCTTATTTTGGGGATGTTATAGTAGTAATACTTCTTTTTACCCTTGTTAAATCTTTTTTTGTTATTAAAAACAATCATAACCTTACATTGGGAATTTTCCTGTTTTCCTGTATGGTGGAGTGGGGTCAATATTTCCACATTGCCGAAAAAATGGGTTTACAGCCTGGAAGCATCCTCTATATTATCGTTGGAAATTCTTTTTCGTGGATTGATATCCTGTGCTACGCGGCGGGATGCCTGTTGCTGTTTCTCTTAATTCCCAAAAAATAAGCAGAATTATCTTCCGAAACTGTCGTACTTATCCTCTGCATACTTGATGAAACGGCTCAGTAATGCTACATTTTCTTTTTCCAGTGGAGAAAGATCGTTGTCTACGTTATCAGAGACAGGAATATACCAGTCGGTCTGTTCAAAAAAATTGCGGTAGGTTGCTTTTTTAAATAAATAGCCATGCCGCGCAAACACTGAATTTTTAATGATTTCCATATCCAGCTTGCGAAGATTTTTAAGGTCTTTTTCCGATAATTTCTGTTTGGAAGCGTTGATCTTAAATACGGCATCAGAAGCAATCCTGTTTTTTGAAGCAGTATAAGTTTCCGTTTTCCCTGTTTCTTCATCGGTGTATTTTTCTACAAAGTTTTTCGGATTTTCCCAGTCGATGAGGTCGTTGTCCGGGCTCAGCATAAAATTAGGATTGTAAACAAACTCTTTTTTTACAAGCTTTAATATTTTCAAGGGTGCTTTTACGGCGGTTTTATTAAATGCATTCCAGGTTCCGGTAAGGCTGTCGTTGCTGAGTTTCACTTCGAATCTTCCGTCGGTTTTATCGTTTCCGGGTTCATCAAGGATGAAAGATTTTGCAGCTTCATTAAAAACTCCGCGGAAAGAACGCTGGTTTCCGTCTACAATGCTTTGCCCGTACACGCTGTCTTTGGTAATCCTGTTGATTTTCAGAGCAATTTTTTTATAAACGACCCCTTCGTAATCTTCTCCGATTTCAGGGGTAATGATCTCTTTTCCGGCAAAATCTCCCATGTAAATTCCATAGTATTCTTTGTGGATTTCAGGTATAATGACAGAATCTCTTTTTGCGGTTAAGCTGTCTTTGGTAGTATTTGTGGTTTCTGCTTCCTTTTTACAGCCTGTAAAACTTATCAGCACGGAAGCTGTCAAAAATAATTTTAAAATTTTCATATACAATTGTTGTTGATGGTGAGTTAATACAATTAGATATATTTTTTAGCAATTAAATATTCAATAAATAAAAGGTTCGGAATCCAGCCCAACCACGCAATAATCTGGTATACATCCATCGGGTTCGGGTGAAATAAATATACAATAATTACTTTCCACATTCTCAACGTCACTGCAGAAAGTGAAAGGGCAAAGCTCCGACACATCCATTGCTGATGTTGTTTAAATTTTTTTTGCCGGGCTAATTGATACGCCTTAAAAGTTGAAATCCACCATAAAAGACCCAACAGGACAAACGAAATTTTAGAGTAGATTCCTCCATTGGCAAATATTCCCATATAAATTCCTGACGGCGCTGCAAAGACGAGAATAAGGAAAATGTATGCTTTTCCGATATTTTTATGGAAGTTTTTTATTCCGAAATCTTTTCTGAAAATTGCTAAAAACCCGCTAAGCAATACAATAATACTGGTGTACACATGGGAATAAAAGAAATATAAATATTCCGGTCTTTCGGAAACTTCCGTTTGTTTGATCATCAGAAAACTTGTATCGGTTTTCACCGGAATATATTCCAGCGTGATTTTCAGCATCAGCCAAAAGAAATATCCGAATCCTAATATCAATAGGATCTTTAAAAAATTAGGAATATTTTTTTTGAGTGAAAACATTTTTTGTTTTAAACACTAATGTCACAAATTTTACACAATGGTCATCAATAATTTGTGTTATTAGTGAAAAAAGATTCGTGCAATTCGTGTTTAAACTATTTATAGTTCAAATCCTGCGCAATCAGCCAGGCTTCACTCCAGCATGCCTGAAAATTAAAACCTCCGGTTACGGCATCAATATTGAGAACTTCTCCTGCAATATAAAAATTAGGTAAAATTTTAGAAGACATATTTTTGAAGTTAATTTCCTTTAAATCAACGCCACCAGCAGTTACAAACTCATCTTTAAAGGTTGATTTTCCGGTAACCTGAAATTTCTTTTTGCAGAGATTTTCAATAATTCTGTCTATTTCTTTTTTTGAAATGTTGGCTGCCTGCTTATTAAGATCAATGTTTGATACTTCCAGGACTCGTTGCCAGAAACGATTCGTTATGTCAAAAATTTTCGACTGTCCGATTGTTTTTTTGGGATTTGACTGTTTAAAATTCTGAAAAAGCTGTTCTGCTTCGTCTAAAGACTTAGAAACAAAGTTCACTTCAATTTCAAAATTGTACTTCATGTTCGCAAGGTTCACTGCCTCCCACGCAGAAATTTTGAGAATTGCCGGTCCTGAAAGCCCCCAATGCGTGATCAGCAAAGGCCCGCTTTCTTCCGTTTTTAATTTTGGAATGGAGGTTTCTGCCATTTCAAAGCTTGTTCCCGCCAAATCCTTCAGCAAATCATCTTTAATATTAAAAGTAAATAGTGAAGGAACTAAATCAACAATTTTGTGTCCTAAATTTTGAATTATTTTTAAAGACTTTGGAGAACTTCCCGTGGTATAAATAATATAATCAGCCTCAAAATCTCCCAGACTTGTTTTTACCGCATATTTTTCGTCCTGTTTTTCAATTTCTTTAACGGAGCATTTGGTCTTTACTTCAATATTTTTATTTTGAATTTCTTTTAGCATCGCATTAATAATCGTCTGTGAAGAATTGCTTTCCGGGAAAACACGGTTGTCTCCTTCAATCTTTAACGAAACTTTTCGGTTTTCAAACCATTCCATTGTATCTCCCGGCTGAAAACGGGTAAAAACACTCAGTAATTCCTTATTGCCACGCGGATAAAACTGAACCAGCTCTCTGGGATCGAAACAGGCATGGGTAACATTGCAACGGCCTCCTCCGGAAATTTTTACTTTCTGAAGGACATCCGAATTCTGTTCGAGAATGGTAACTTTATATTGCGTGGCGTCCAGGTTGGCAGCACAGAAAAATCCTGCAGCGCCGCCCCCGATAATGATGATTTGTTTCATATTCCTTGTAATCCTATGCTCAGGATTATTTTTGCAAAACTACAATTTTTATAAACCATCTTATTTGAGTAATTTTGAAGAATATAATTTTTTCATTTTAAAAGTGAAAATTATTAACCGCAAAGCCGTCATAATAAATCAATTTTTAATAAAATGGCACGGTTAATTAAATTAAAGTTCATCTTATAAACAAAGTTTAAATGATATTCTACCACAAATTCGAAGTACGCTGGAGCGATCTTGACGCCAATAAACATTTAGCCAATTCATCATATGTACAATACTGTGCACAGGCAAGAATGGCATTTATGACCAAAGAGAAAATGGGTGTCACCCAATTGAGCAGATGGGGAATCGGGCCGGTGATCCTTCACGAACGGTATTCTTTTTTCAAAGAAATTTACGCCGATCAGACGGTAATTGTAAGCGTGGAAATCGACGGATGTTCGGAAGATTCTTCCATCTACAGATTCCTTCACAAATTTTATACCCCGGACGGAGTACATTGCGCCACTTCAGAAGCTACCGGAGTCTGGATCGATATGATGCTCAGAAAAATGACTACTCCGCCGGATGATGTTGTGGAGGCCATGAACAAATATAAAACTCCGGACACCGTTGTGCTCTCGAAAGAAGACTTTAAAAAATTCCCTTTCCATCCGCATAATATTGATCCGTCAGAATTTACGGGTTAAAAGTTTTGAGTTCAAGCTTAAATTACTCATTACTAATTATTCATTATTTATATTAAAAATATGTTTGAAGATAAATCACAGGAATTGACCCCCATCTCCAAATTAGGAGAGTTTGGTCTGATAAAGCATTTGACAGAGCAATTTTCTTTATCTAACAGTTCTTCTGAACTTGGAGTAGGAGATGATGCTGCAGTCATTAATCCAGAAAATAAAAAAGTAGTTCTTACGACAGATGTGCTGGCTGAAGGCGTACATTTTAATTTGGGATACGTTCCGTTGAAACATCTGGGTTATAAAGCGGTGGTTGTAAACCTGAGCGATATTGCAGCAATGAACGCCAAGCCTACTCAGATTCTCGTTTCTTTGGCTGTTTCCAACCGTTTTCCGGTAGAAGCGCTGGAAGAAGTTTATGCTGGAATTCAGGCTGCCTGTTCAAGATATAAAGTTGACTTAATCGGCGGAGATACGACGAGTTCTAATGCCGGTCTTGTCATGAGCATTACCGCAATCGGACTAGAAACTGAAGAAAATCTTGTAAAAAGAAGCGGTGCAAAACCGAATGATCTGTTGGTGGTAACCGGTGATCTTGGAGGAGCTTATATGGGCCTCCAGATCCTGGAAAGAGAACATGCCGTTTTCCTCGCCGATCCTAATATGCAGCCGGAAATGGAAGGCTACGATTATATTCTGGAAAGACAGCTGAAACCGGAAGCGAGAACCGATGTAAAAGGCATTCTGGAACAGCTGGATATTAAACCGACCTCTATGATTGACGTTTCGGACGGCCTGGCTTCAGAGATTCTTCATCTTTCGGATCAATCCGGAGTGGGGTTCAGGTTATATGAAGAAAAAATTCCGATGGACAGCCTTACCATTTCCACAGCAGACGAGTTTAATTTAAATCCTGTGGTAACGGCTTTAAGCGGAGGAGAAGATTATGAATTGTTATTCACTATTTCTGCGAACGATTTTGATAAAATTAAAAATCATCCGGACTTTACCATCATTGGTCATGCCGTTGAAAAAGAAGACGGGAATTTTATGGTGGCAAGAGGTTCAAACCAATTGATTGCTTTGACTGCGCAGGGTTGGGATGCTTTTTTGGGAAATCAGCAATGATAGATTATATTATTCTTTAGATACTAAAAAACCACCGCTATTGCAGTGGTTTTTTTAATTAATCTTTCTTAATATTTGCTTTTACATCTTGATAGGATCTATCTACCGCATCTGAACCTTTTTTAGCCGTTTTTTTTGTCCATTTTGTGGCATTTTTAACGCCTTTTTTGGTTTCATCGTAACCTTTTTCTGTGGTTTTGGCTGTCCATTCTGCACCGTCTTTAACGGCAGTTCCTACTTTTTTGGCATCTTTTTTTACTTCCTGCTTTACAGGATTCGTTTTTTGTGCAGATACACCGATTCCCAATAAAAGAATCAATGCTGCTGAATATAATTTCTTTTTCATTTATAAGAATGTTTTTTGATTTTTTTGCAAAAATCAGGCCATTATTTTTTTAGCAGTTTGCAAAAATGTTTGTGTTTTGAGTTTTTGTTCAGAGACGGAAGACTGATAAATGATAAAGACTGCCTTAGAAACAGTCTTTAACCTATGTAAAATAAACGGCTAAGCCTTTACAATATTCAAAATTACTTCCATTGCTTTTTGCATGCTTTCCAAGGCTACATATTCATACGGTCCGTGGAAATTGATTCCACCTGCGAAAATATTCGGACAAGGAAGTCCCATGTAAGATAGCTGTGCACCGTCTGTTCCACCTCGGATGGCTTTGATTTTCGGTTCGATTCCCGCTTCTTTCATGGCGGCAGCTGCACGGTCAATGATGTACATTTTACCTTCAAACTGCTGCTTCATGTTTCTGTATTGCTCTTTAATTTCAATTTCGGCAGTGCCCTCACCGTGTTTTTGATTAAAGTCGGCAACTTTTTCTTCCATGACTTTCTTTCTTGCCTCAAATTTCTCGGCATCGTGATCACGGATGATGTACTGTAATTTAGCTTCAGAAATATCAGCATTCAGATCCATTAAATGATAAAAGCCGTCAAAACCTTTTGTGGTTGCAGGCGTTTCGTTCGCCGGAAGCATTTGTGCGAATTCGGAAGCCAGTAAAGCAGCATTTACCATTTTGCCGTAAGCATAACCTGGGTGTACACTCAGCCCGTGAATTTTTACTACCGCTCCGGCAGCATTGAAGTTTTCATATTCCAGTTCACCAACTTCTCCGCCATCCATCGTATAAGCGAATTCCGCCCCGAATTTTTCCACATCAAATTTGTGAGCTCCTCTTCCTATTTCTTCATCAGGCGTAAATCCTACGGCAATTCTTCCATGCTTGATTTCAGGATGCGCAATCAGATATTCGGCAGCGGTTACGATTTCCGCACATCCGGCTTTGTCATCTGCTCCCAATAATGTATTTCCGTCTGTTGTAATCAACGTCTGGCCGATGTATCTTTTTAAGCTTTCAAATTTTGAAGGGGATAAAGTAAATCCTGTTGTCTGATTTAAAACAAGATCATTTCCGTCATAGTTTTCCCAAACCTGAGGGTTTACATTTTCTCCGCTAAAATCCGGTGATGTATCATAATGTGATATAAATCCGATCGTCGGGAGATCATTATTTTCCAGATTTGAAGGAACATATCCCATGATATACCCGTTTCCATCAATTGATACCTCCTCAAGACCGATCGTTTTCAGCTCTTCCGCGATATAGTTGGCGATATTCCACTGTCTTTCTGTAGAAGGAGTGGTTTCGCTTTCAGCATCACTGGTTGAATATATTTTTACATAAGTAAGAAAACGGTTCAGTAATTTTTCTTTCCATAACGGGTTGAATTCTATTGCGCTCATTATTAGTATAAATTTGTGGGCAAAGTTAAGGAATTTGAACCTCAGAATGATTTATTTGTAAGCTGATATACACCATCGAAATTATAAATGAGATATAAATATTTGAGAATCAAAATAATGGTAGATTTGTGGAAGATAAAACTAAATAGTTTAGTTTTATTATATTTGAGAAAATCTAAAAGTCAAAAATGTTCCTTACTGAATGTCCGCGTGATGCAATGCAGGGTTGGGGAGAATTCATCCCCACAGATAAAAAAATAGACTATATCAACTCCCTGATGGATGTTGGCTTTGAGGTGCTGGATTGCCTGAGCTTTGTATCTCCGAAAGCAATTCCGCAGATGGCCGACTCTGCTGAGGTTGCCGAGAATATTGATAAATCCCGATCCAATACGAAAGTTTCTGCCATTATCGGGAATTACCGCGGCGCAGAAAAAGCCCTTAAACACCAATCGGTAGATATTATCGGGTTTCCGTTTTCTATTTCTGAGACTTTTCAGCACAGGAATACCAATAAAAACCAGGAAGAAGCTTTTGACGAAATTATCAGAATGCTGGAACTGGTAAAAAGTGAAAACCGGCAGCTGAATGTCTATTTTTCAATGGCTTTTGGAAATCCTTACGGCGAAATGTGGAAGTGGGAAGATGTAGATTTTTGGGCACAGCGTTTTTCGGAAATAGGAGTTAAAGATATTTTACTCTCTGATACTACGGGAGTTGCAACACCGGAAACCATTTCTCTTTTATTCGGGAAAATTCCTGCAAAATATCCCGAAATTAATTTCGGAGCACATTTTCATAACCGATATGAAGATTCTTACTCTAAATTAAAGGCAGCATACGATCAGGGTTGCAGAAGGTTCGACAGTGCCATTAAAGGAATCGGCGGCTGTCCGATGGCAAAAGATGACCTTGTGGGAAACATGCCTACTGAACAGGTAATCAACTTTATGAGCGTGGAAAAAGCTGAACATAAACTGAACCTGCTGAACTTTGAAAGTTCTTATAATAAAGCGAAAGATATTTTTCATTTTTAAAATAACAAATCCGGATAGTATTAGCAATATCATCCTGAGCTTGAAGGATTCACCAATAAAATTAAAAATCAATAGGAGCGGGCTTTAGCCCGCTTTAGTATGCAAAATAATGGCTTTAGCCTAAATTTAATTTAAAACAAATCAATAAAATGTCACCAATCATTTCTCCATCTGAATTTAAAACCCTTCCGGCAGAAAACCTTGTCATTCTTGATGTGAGAGTCGGGAAAGATATTTACAAGAGTTATCTCAACAGACATATTAAAGGAGCAAAATTTATTGATTTGGATAAGGATCTGGCTGAAATTGGTGAAGACGCTGCATTTGGAGGGAGGCATCCTCTTCCTGCTATTGAAAAATTTGCGGAAACACTTTCAGAACTTGGAATTTCAGAAAAATCCCATATCATTATTTACGATGATAAAAATGGTGCTAATGCTGCCGCAAGAGCTTGGTGGATGCTGAAAGCTTTCGGATTGGAAAAGGTGCAGGTTCTGGATGGAGGCTTTCAGAATGCTGAAAAACAAAATGTTGAGTTTTCTTCCGGTGAAGAAGCGTTTGAAAAAGCTGAAATTATCAAAAAAGATAAATGGCTGCTTGCATTATCAACCATAGAAGATGTTGAAAATGAACTAAGAAGTAATGGATCAATAGTGATAGATGTTCGTGATGCATATCGTTACAGAGGAGAATCTGAACCGATTGATTTGGTTGCAGGCCATATTCCGGGAGCCATCAATATTCCTTTTTCTGAAAATCTCGATGAAAACGGAAACTTCCTTTCTCCTGAAATATTAAAAGATAAATATTCAAAATTACTGGAAGGTAAAGCAGAGAATCTTATCATTCACTGTGGTTCCGGAGTGACTGCCTGTCATACGATTTTAGCGTTGGAATATGCCGGTTTTGAAATTCCGTCTTTGTACGTAGGTTCGTGGAGTGAATGGAGCAGGAGGGAAGGTAAGGAAATTGCCAAGGATATATAAAAACTTTCACAGATAATATCTGTGAAAGCTTAAGGTTGGTTAATTATTGGTTATCAGTTATTTTGTAACTGCAAGAGCGGCAAAATAATATTGGAATGCATTGACTTCCAGTGCAAAAACACCATCATTTCCAATCATATTAATCGGTCTCCAGAAACTTCCGTCAAAAAAGCTGATCAACCCCTGATAAGAATTCAAGCCGTTCGGCTCCGTAACTCCCCACGGATTTCTCAGGATGATATAGTTTTTACCGTTGAAAGTAGACCATCCCAAAACAGTATAGGCGTGGTTTCCTACAATATTGGATCCGCTGTAGTCTTTTCCTGATCCGTACGTCCAGGCAACCATCGGATTGATGGTTTTATAACTCATCGAATTTTCTCTTACTATCCCGAAAAGATCAAGCCCGGTTCTTGATGAGGTATAATAATAATAAGGCGTTTTGTTGGTGAGCTGTGCAACGGCTTTTGCAGGATCTCCATAAGCGGTTTGGGAAATATCCGGCTTATCATCATTCACATTCGTAATCCATTTTGCAAATGCTTTTTCATAAACAGCAGGCCAAATCTCTCCGGCGTCATTACTTCTGCAGTAAACGGGGTTGTTAGAAGAATTAACAATCGTATTATCCGTAACTTCCACGAGTCTTGTGGCCGCATCTTTTCCTCCGCCTTTTGTAAAGAACTGAATCGCATTGGTGCGGTCTGTTTCTCCGGTTCCTGTTGCCCGTACTTTATGTTCAATAGTATAAGGTGTTGCCCAGGCAATGGCCGAAATTGCAGCAATAAAATAACAGTTGGCTACCGCTCCCTGAATCGGGTCATTGTATTCGGTAACATCATTGAAGAAATTTCCTCTGTCGCTCCACGAAGTTCCTGCAGGGGTCCATCCGTTCGCGTTTCCCTGTCCGAAAATGATGTTTTTAATGGATGGAGTGATGAGTTTGTTAGTAATCGTATTGTTCAGTTTTGGAATATTCAGTACCATTTTTACATCACCTTTGTCCAGTCTGGCATTTTTGACGGAAATGGCATTAAGGTCTTTTACTCCTGTGGTGGAAAGATCATTAAGTGTTCTGATGTTTGAAAGGTTTACAGATTCCAGCTTATCGGTTGCTCTTATTTTAACTTCGTCAGTTTTCAGAGCGCGTACTGTGTTGTCTTTCATCAGTTCCAGTCCGGCATACAGAGGTGAATTAAATTTGATGTCGAAAAGTTCTGCATAATTGGTTTCCAGAGTTTCTTCAAGGATTTGGTAAGATTTTGCATCTTTCCAGTCGAATTTTCTTCCGGTAATGGCTTCGGTTAATGCGTAAGGGTTAATTACTCCTACAAACATTTCTTTAGGTGCTTGGTCCATGATAATTGGTTTTAAAGATTAAGGTTATTATTAATTTGGTTTAAAAAATCAGTGCTGTACAGTTCTAAAAATCGGTTGAATATGGAAATACCGAAATCATCATCAGGGTTGATGATCATTTTCTTTGAATTAACTTCAATACTTCTTTCGCTTCCTCCAACCATGACCTGGTTTTTTAGAGGAATCTCTTTTGTGTTTAGTAAAGAAAGAAGTTTGAGAAAAATTTCGACATTGAATTTCTTTCGTTCAGATACAATCATTTTTTCATCCGTATCATATCCTTTGAAAAGTTTAAGCTCGGCATTTCCGTCCTCTTCGGAGAAAATAATCTGATATCGGTAAGCATACTGTGGCGGGACACTTCCGTTGGTAAATGATACTATGATTGTATTGGTTTTCATACTGTTGATTTCTGAACCAAAGGTATGATAGTGTAATTATCTGTTTGTCAGTGTTTTTACGAAATATATATGGGGAATAAACGGAAATAAAAAAAGCTGTTTCATTTTGAAACAGCTATTATTTTAGATAATGTAAAGTTAATACATTGTAACCCTAGGCTTATACCTGATTAAAGCATTCCCAGCTCAAATTTGGCTTCCTCACTCATCATATCTTTATTCCAGCTTGGTTCGAAGGTAAGCTCCAGATCAACGCTTTTTACGTTTTCTACTTCTGCTACTTTGTCCTTTACTTCCTGAGGCAATGTTTCCGCAACCGGACAGTTGGGAGTAGTGAGGGTCATGATGATCTTAACATCTGCATCATCGGAAATCTGAACATCGTAAACCAGCCCAAGTTCATAGATATCTACCGGAATTTCAGGGTCATATACGGTTTTTAAGACGTTGATGATCTCTTCACCAATGTCAGCAATCTGATCGTCTGTAAATTTCATTTTTTAATCTAAATTGATATACCTTTTCAACAAATCTTCCTGACGCATCCGCCGGAAAATGTTTGCCAAAGTTAAGACATCTTTTTCACAATAGTCTATTATTCTTTGCAAGTCTTTCTCTATGTAGTAGATTGATGAAACCATTGAGCCGTCGATATCGTCTTTCGGCGTGGGAATTCCGAAAAGATGCGCCAGTAATTCCAGCGAAACGAAACTTTTGTAATCCCCGAATTTCCAAAGTTCCATCGTATCGATATGAGGAATTTCCCAAGGTTTTTTCCCAAACATCTGAAACGGTACGGGAGGCATTATGCCATTAATCAGAAACCTTCTGGCAATCCACGGGAAATCAAACTCTTTACCGTTATGGGCACAGAGTATTACTTCACGAAGCCGCGGACTGTTAAATATTTCGCCAAATTCCAGCAAAATCTTTTTTTCGTCATGCCCTGCAAAGCTTTTGATTTTTAAAGTGTCATTTTTTTCGAGCATCCCGATCGTAATACAGATAATTTTTCCGAATTCGGCCATAATTCCTGCCTTTTCCGAATAAAAATCCTGTGCAGAGATTTCATCTTTTCTCTGGTACTTCGTTTTTTTATCCCAAAGCATCTGTTCGGATTCCGATAGGTCTTCCCACGATCCGGATCCCGGAACTGTTTCAATATCAATAAATAAAATTCTTTCTAAAGGAATGTGTTGTATCATTTGTTTTTATTTTATCCTACCTGCATTCCGTTTTTCACAGGTAATGAAGGCGTAAGTAAAGTAACATCTTTTTTATCCTCACCATAAACGCCCAGCACAAGGCATTCGCTGAAAAAGTTGGCAATCTGCTTTTTAGGGAAATTAACGACGGCAAGAACCTGCACGCCAATCAATTCTTCTTTACTGTATAATGACGTAATCTGTGCCGATGACTTTTTAATCCCTAAATCTCCAAAATCTATTTCCAGTTGGTAAGAAGGGTTTCTGGCCTTTTCGAAATCATTGGCTGAAATAATGGTTCCGCATCTGATATCAATTTTTTCAAAATCTGCCCATGAGATTTCAGGTTTAATGGTCATGATGTATTGATTTATTATTCTGTTTCAGTCTTCTTTTATGCATCTTATAACAAAAGTATTAAAATAATGAAACTTACATGATGTTGTGATATAAAATTTCATACTTAAAGCTCAGTCCATTATGAGTTTTTAATATTTTTTTCAGCCATCCTGTGCAAGATTTACCTAAAAACGGGATTTATCTAATGAGTACTCAATAATAATGTGTAATGCTAAAATTTTAAGATAATGAAGATAAAAAAAGTACTTCGTTTCCTGATGCTTGCCGCAATTGCCGTATCCGGAATGTCATTAATATCCTGTATGGATGATCAGTATGTACCTGTTCCCGTAAAAATCAGCGATGTCAACGGGAGTTACAGAGCACGGCTGGTAACTTCCATAGGAATAAATGTGAATGAAAAAATCATTGACTTTAATGCAAAAGACAGCCTGATCACTTTTAAGGATTTTCCGGTAAGAGAAATTGTGAAAACAATCGTGGCAGATCCAGTGAAAGCCGATACGGTTTTAGCCCATTTAGGGAAAGTTGAATATAAAATAAAGTTTAAGACCAAACTGAATGTAGATCAGAACGTGATAGAACTTGCTTTAGAACCTCAGATAATAGCTTTTCAAATTCCAATTGACGGAGTATCAAAAAATGTTGCCATAACAATGACGGCCAAGCAAAAAGGCTTTTATGTCGGATATGATACATCCCTGAGATTTGGATGGGAAGCAGAAAAAATAAACGTTGGAGGGGTAGATATAGCTCCTTACCAAACCATAAAATATGAAATCCCGATCAGTATTAAAAATTAAATAATGGTTATTGGCAGATAGGCCGGCTTCAATTTGAGGCAGCCTATCTTTGTATTATGTTAAATGAATGACAGTCCCGGGACGATGCTGTAAAGTTAATGAAGGAAAATAGCGAACAGATTTTGATAAACCGTCTTCTACAGAAAGAAGAAACGGCCTGGAAGGAGCTCTTTGAAGCTTATTCAGGTAGTCTTGCCTATGTCTGTTCAAGATATATCATTGACAGGAATCAGGTAAATGATGTTTTGCAGAACAGCTTTATCCGGATGTTTCGCTCTATAGAATCTTTTGAATACCGAGGAAATGGTTCGCTGAGGGCATGGATCACCAGAATTACTGTTAATGAATCTTTAAAGCACATTAAACAAAATGCCGATTTTAAAATCATAACCAATGAAGCTGATATCCCGGATACAGAAACAGAAGATGATCCTGATCTGGATGAAATTTCACAGCAGGAAATTATGGAAATGATCCGGACGCTTCCTGATGGGTACAGGACCGTGTTCAACCTTTTTGTTTTTGAAGAAAAAAGTCATAAGGAAATCGCAGAGATACTGGGGATTGCCGAAAATTCCTCAGCATCGCAGTTGCACAGGGCCAAATCAATGCTTGCCCGGAAAATAAAAGAATATAAAATGTCTAAAACAGCGCAATATGAGTAATGAATGGTTAAATGAGCTGCGCAGGAAAATGGAAGATCACACAGAAGATGTTCCTGATGGATTGTGGAGAAATATCAGTGAAGAATTATTTGTGGAGGACGAGACCAAAAGCATTCCCGGTCCCGTCCCGAATGATCTGAAAGCGCAGAAGACTGTTGTATTTAATCTGCCGTTACTGTACCGTATTTGCGGTGTTGCCGCGGCTATTGCTGTATTCTTGATTCTGGGCGGGCTATTTTATTTTAACGGAAATAAACATCAGCCTGAAATTAAAAAACAATACACTCTAAAAGATAATCTTCATGGAAAACCTATATCTAATCCAGCAGGAGATTATTCCGAAGAAGACTTTGGAAAGCAATTTTTTAGCGTTAACCAAAAAGAAGAAAAGAAGAAGAGTTCGACACCTGAATATCTTAAAAAGTCTTTGATCAAGATACATTTTTTACCAGAAATTAATCAGGGTGAGAGATTAGAAATTTCTTCACAAAATGAAGTTTTTACTGAAAACAAATCAGCTCAAAAAGAAGATGTAGAAAGTATACCGGCAAAACCGGCTTTTGAAGAAACGGAAACATATGCCTTGACGACAAAAGAGGAGAGAAAAAAGAAAGAAGAAGCGGAAAAAATGAAAGCTCTGGCGTTTGCCAAAACGAAAAGCAAATGGATGCTTGGTTTGGGAACGGGTAATGCCTCTTCAAATACCACTGATCAGTTTCCCGGTTATGCCTCGCTCAATGGTTCAACGCCCAGCCTTCCTGAAATGTGGAGTCTGGGATCCGGAGAAGATCCGCTGATGCAGATTCTTCTCGCCAATCAGGATAAAAAGGTTGATGCCACCATAAGACATAAAACCCCTGTTACTATTGGTGCTTCTGTTTATAAAAATTTAGGCAAAAAATGGAGCCTGGGGACAGGAGTTAATTATACCAGGCTTTCTGCAGAACTTACCTCCGGCAGTCCTTCCGATTTTATCAGCAGTGAACAGAATATTCATTACGTGGGAATTCCGGTTCAGGTAAACTATAATGTTATTCAGAAAGGAGCTTTTACAGGATATGTTACCGGAGGTGGAACTGTTGAAAAAGCAGTTTCCGGCAATATCAGGACAAAATACATTGTAGATGGCACGGTAAAGCAGGAAACTAAAGAAGAGATCGGCGAGAAACCGGTTCAGGTTTCGGTAAATTCGGCTGTGGGTGTTCAGTTCAGGGTGATAAAACATATCGGAATTTATGCAGAACCGGGTATTGGCTATCATTTTAATGACAACAGTTCGCTCAAAACCATTTACAAAGAAAAGCCGCTGAATTTTAATCTAAAGTTCGGGGTCAGAATACTATTGGATTAAAGAAATCGAATCACAAAATAATTGTATATGAAAACAAAACTAATTTTTTTAAGTATTTTATTATTAAGCTTTTTACAGCTGAACGCACAGCAATGTACCCCAGAAATTACCAGTCCGAGACTGGGCGCCATGTTTGCAGAAAGAATTCTCTTTTGTAATACGGAGACAGAAACACTTTCTACGACCCAAACGTACGGAACGTATCAATGGTACAAACAGCAGTGGGACTGGCAAACGCCAAATAACAATCCGTGGGTAGCAATTTCCGGTGCCACATCCCAGACGTTAACGATCAATGGAACCGATGATATGCTGTACTATTTCAAAGTTGAAGTAACACAGAATGACTGTACAGCACAAAGTGCTCCGGTTCTGGCAGACGGCTACGCCTACGGTCTTCCTTTTATGATGGCAGACTTCCAGCCGGGAACTTTTGAAGAGACCGCACCCGGAGTCTATAATGTTTGTGACGGCGCTTCGGTACAGCTCAATGACGGCTTTCCGCAGGTATACGGAACGCATACATGGTTTAAATGTATTCCGGGAAGCAATCCTCCTTTACCTTCAGATCCTTGTATCATTGCAGGAGAAACAGGAGATTCGTATACCGCAACCAATTCCGGGACTTTCGGGTTTTATGCCTGTACGCAATATTGTCCGGATCAGTGCGAGATGCTGAGCGATTTTGCTTTTATCACCTTAAATTTCGGAAACTTCAGCTTTTGCTCCAATCTCGGGACGGGAGAAACCAAACCTAAAGAAAATAACCTCAGCGTTTATCCGAACCCTGCTTCACAGGTCATTTATATCGGAAAAGAATCTGATAAAAAATATCCTGAAGTTTCCATCATTGATATGTCCGGAAAGCTGATCCTGCAAAAGAAAGACCACCAATTCTCTGAGGCTATTGATGTAAGTGCAATTGTTCCGGGAACGTATTTTATTGTTTCTAAATCTGTGGATGGAAAGGTGTACAAAAATAAATTTATTAAGAAATAAGTATTTGAGATATTTTGGATTTAATTGATTGAAAGGCCCGGAGTTAATTCCGGGCTTTTCTTTTGTGATTAAAATTCCGCTGAAAAATATTAGAAAAAATATTTTATTTTTGCATCAAAACACAGACGATGCTGATCAAAATTTATGGAAGTGCAATACACGGCGTTTCGGCGCAAACCATCACCATTGAAGTTAATGTAGACACCGGAGGAGTAGGGTATCACCTCGTAGGTCTTCCCGATAATGCCATCAAAGAAAGCAGTTACAGGATCTCCGCTGCACTGAAAAATGTCGGGTATAAAATTCCAGGAAAAAAAATCACCATCAATATGGCTCCCGCCGATCTCCGCAAAGAAGGCGCTGCGTACGATCTGAGTATTGCCATCGGAATTCTCGCGGCCTCCGATCAGATTCTTGCCGAAAATATCCAGGATTATATCATTATGGGAGAGCTTTCTCTCGACGGGACCTTACAGCCGGTGAAGGGTGTATTGCCGATTGCCATACAGGCGAGAGAAGAAGGATTTAAAGGAATTATTCTTCCAAAGCAGAATACCCGTGAAGCTGCGATTGTGAACAATCTTGATGTTTTTGCCGCTGAAAATATAAAAGAGGTGATTGATTTCTTTAATGAAGGAAAGCCGCTTGAGAAAATTGAAATCGATACAAGAAAAGAATTTCAGGAAAAAGTTAATGATTTTCCGTTTGATTTTTCAGAAGTGAAAGGGCAGGAGACTGCCAAACGGGCAATGGAAGTTGCAGCAGCAGGGGGACATAATATTATTTTGATCGGACCTCCCGGAAGTGGAAAAACGATGCTTGCGAAAAGAGTTCCCAGTATTTTGCCTCCGTTAAGCCTTAAGGAAGCTTTGGAAACCACAAAGATCCATTCTGTGGCGGGAAAAATGGGCACGGAAACTTCGCTGATGACGGTTCGTCCGTTCCGTGCACCGCATCACACAATTTCTGATGTGGCGCTTGTCGGGGGTGGAGGTTATCCGCAACCCGGAGAGATCTCGCTGGCACACAACGGGGTCTTGTTTCTGGATGAAATGCCGGAATTTAAAAGAACTGTGCTCGAAGTAATGCGGCAGCCTCTCGAAGATAGGGAAGTAACAATCTCAAGAGCCAGGTTTACGGTGAATTATCCCGCAAGCTTTATGCTGGTCGCCTCCATGAATCCCAGTCCCAGCGGATTTTTCCCTGATGACCCCAATAATACTTCCACTGTATACGAAATGCAGCGGTATATGAATAAGCTTTCCGGGCCGCTTCTGGACAGGATTGACATTCATATTGAGGTGCAGAAAGTGGAATTTGAACAACTGGCGGAGCGAAGAAAAGGCGAAAAAAGTGAAGATATCAGAAAGCGTGTGCTGGTAGCCCGTGAAATCCAGAGAGAACGCTATAAAGATTTGAAAATAAGCTACAACGCTCAAATAGGTCCCAAAGAAATTGAACAATACTGTAATCTGGATGAAACTTCCTTCAGCCTCATTAAAACCGCTATGGAAAAGCTGAATCTTTCGGCAAGAGCCTACGACCGCATCCTGAAAGTTGCCCGAACGATTGCCGATCTGGAAGGCTCAGAAAATATTCTTTCGTATCATATTTCGGAGGCGATACAATACAGGAGTCTGGATCGGGAGTTTTGGAATGGGTGATTATGTTTCGTTCTTGCTTTATTTCTATTCATTTAATTTCAGTTTACATGAAAAAATTAATTATTTTCATTTTTTTGATTGAAATATGATATTGTGAATACCAAAAAAGAAGGTTTAAAGAATTCATCAGTGAATTAACCTAATTTTAAAATTAGGGTTTTATAGATATTTTTGCTACTATACTTTCTTCTAATATCTTGTAACCCAAGGATTCTAATTCTTTTACGTAGTCGCCACAACCTGAATTTAATACATTATTTCTATTATGGTCAGACTTAATAATTTCTTCATATTTATTAAGTTGAGAATATTTATAAATTCCATTTTTATTTGCATTCAAATCTATTGGGTATTCTAATGTCTGAAATGGCTTTAAAATAATTAATATATCACAACATAGTTTATCATTCCTCGTAGAGTATCCTCTTTTAATATACACATAAGGCTGTAATAGATTGCCATTTTCCAAAGTGTAGGATTCTCCATAAAATGCATAAGGATCAATAATATACGTATCTTTAGTATTATTTATTATCGTTTCTTTTATGACCTCAGTGTCTTGTGAAGAAAAGTGTTTTTGGGGAAAATAATATCTACGTCTTTACTTTTATTTAATTTAATCTGATTAGAACAAAAAATAAAAAAGAGACAAAATGGTAATAAAATAACTTTTCTCATTTATATTAAATTAATGATTTGCAATATTTAAAAAGTGAGACATAACATTATTTAAATGAATTAAACCTTGTCTTTCCATAGTTCCTGTCCACTTTTCGGCAGTATGATATGCGGATAACTCATTTAACTCTTGTTCAATATTACTATTTCCTTGTAAGATTCCTAATTTAAAATTTATAAAATGATGCAGCCCAAAAATTTTATTTCTATTCTATAATTAATGGGATCTCCTCCGTCTTTAAACTACCATGGAATATACTAATATTATTTTTCCTTAGAGAGTCTAAATCCATAGGAGTTAAATATTCCTTAATTTTAGTACTATCGAATTCCATTTCAATATGAATAAAGTACTTTTTATTTTTATCAAAAGTATAATAAGTTCCCGATTTCTCTAATTGACTTTTAAAGAAAGTTATTTTCTTAAGCAGTTTATTTTCTTGATTAGGTAACAGAATAAATTTATTTTTCCGCATAGATTTATAACTTTTTACCCAGTTATAATTTACCTTAATTCCTCTATTTAAAAAATCTTTCCACAATAAAGAGTCTTTTTTTTCATTTAATAAAAATTTATCCATTTCTTTTTCATCAGGAATTGAATTATCTAAGTAAAGATTACTTACTTTTGGTTCAATACCTTTTTCATCAGTTATTATAAATTTAGTTCCTAAATAATATGACCAATCATTATCTTCGATAGAAGAAGGAGGATAGAAAATGTATTTTTTATTTGTCTTGTTTTCAATTATAAAACAAGCTTTATCATTAGTTAGATACAGATCATTACAAAATCTAATTTTAACACCTTTTTTAGAACAGCTAAGTAAGTTAGAAAAAGTATATGCTAAGAATAAATAAAATAATAGTTTTTTCATATTATCTCCCAAAACTTTGTAATAATTGACTTCTATATTTATATTATCTAATTTCTTTGATGTTGAGAATTATAGTATTAGAATAGAAGTCTTCCTTTAAACTTTTAGCATTAATTTTTTTTATATTTTCTTTATTTTCTTTGGTCAGATATTTCAAAATAAAATTAATATCATTATGCATTTTTATAGAGAATAAATATTGCTTTTTTTCTAAATTAAATCCCATATTATATAAATCACAATTTTCAGGATTTTTAATCATACTTGAAAGATTTACTTTGGTATTTACTTTTAACTCCTCCATGGGTAATAAAATATGTAAATTTTCATTTACATATTTTGCTCTTTTATTCCATATTAAATCTTGATTAGGGAAATATTTTTTTTGAAAGTTATAAATCTCTTTTTTTTCTTCTTCTACAATTTTCTTTTCTTTTTGATTACAATCTTCTAAATACTTTATATCAGGCAATACATTTTTAGTAGGGATAATGTCTATAGTATCCTTTTTATTGATTCTGTCAACAAGAATAATTCTAGGATCGAAGATCTTTTCATCTTTATTATTTTCAAAGGTTACTTTCCGGTTATCTATATAGTAATCGTAATGATTATTATAAATGGCAAAATCATTACTGTTCAATACAAAAAAAACAGGAAATTTATTGTTATTTTTTATAATATATTGAATGTTTACATCATTTTCTGTATATTCAAGTGTTTTATTTTCAATACTAAATTGAATTTTCTGAGAAAATAAACACGAATAAAAACAAATGAAATAAATTTTTATAATTTGTTTAATATTTACCTCCATAACCAAAATATATTTTTTCTAGTGCTGATATAGAAAATCCTTGACTTGTAATATAGGCTGTATGTTGCTGAATTAATAGTAATTCGTTTTGTAAGTGCTTTCCTTCAGCTATTAATGATGTTGACATTGCTGCTTGATATTCATCAAATCCGTGCTTCCCAGTTAGTATATCAAAAAGCCTTCTTCCTTCGATTTTAGTGTCTTTCATCTTACCATAAATTCCACTAACCACAAATACATTATGTCTTATTTCATGATATATTGTTGTAGCATAATCTAGCAATGTTTTATTATATAGTTTATTTGTATTTATGTACACCTTATTTCCTACATGAAAGCCATATTCTCCGGTTGTTTCATATCCTTTAAATTCTACTTTACCAGCACCTAAATTTTTTAATAAAGATACTTTTTCCATAAGCATTGGTGCATCATCTACGCTTGCATCCCTATCAGGATCTAAGCCAGCATCTTCAATTGATTGTCTCATTGATTTTCCGCCGATAAATGCTAAATGCGCCACATGGTTCAATCCAGCAGTAATTAATCCCTGTCTAAGGCCGGACCAAAAGTTACCGCCTGAAATAGTAGAAGAAATCCCTCCGGTCAATCCGCCTGATGTTATCATCAGAGCTTTAAGTAATATTGGATTTCTACTTCCAAAACTGGTTTCGGCCACGATACCATAATCAGAAAGCCCGATGTCAGAAAATTGTTTACCACTTTCTCCTATATATTGTGTACCACTAGCAGCAAGAGACGAGATCGCACCAGCGTAAAATCCGGACGAAAATTTACCACCATCCATCTCAGAGAAAAGTCCTCCTGTTATGGCGTGCATTCCTGCTTCAAAAGCAGCTTTTCCAATGGTGAGAGCTTCTCCAAATATGGAAGTTGCAGCACTTCCTATTCCAAAACTTACAAGTCCACTTATAGCTCCGGTTGTTATGGCTTTACCCATCCCATACCATACAGGAATTCCTTGTATGCTATTCATAATGGCATGTGTGGTTACCGATACGGCTACTGCTACTACAAGAGCGACTACAATGGTATTTCCGCTTGGATCTGTATATAACAAAGGATTATTGGTAACATAACCATAGCGGTTATAATTCTGTGTATTGAAAGGATCCTGTATGATACTATCAGGACTCAGAAACCTTCTCATTACGGGATCATATAACCGAGCATTCATATTGATGAGTCCCACACTCATCAGATGTTCATGTCCAGTGTATCCTCTGTCAATAAACATATTGGCATTTAACAGCTGCTGACTGTCCGTAATCAGTTGCCCGGCACTATTTACAAGCCCTTTCAGGTTGCCCCATGCATCAAAGAATCGCTTTTCTACTACGGCTCCATCGGTTGCTTTGGTAATAGCCAATATACTGCTTAGATGATCCCTGTGCAAGAAATAATTGGCTTTTTCTGTTACTGTTCCATTGTTTAGGACCACTTTTTCTATATAATTGGCATTGTATGGGTCCCCAGTAATATAGGTAACGATCTGTGTCTTTCCGTTAGTTTCTTTGGTAATTTCTACTGCAAAATCAGAAGAATAGAATTTTTGTTTTCCTGTTGTTTCGGAATACATTCTGTATCTGCTCTGAAGCAGATTGTATTCAAACTTAAGATCATCTTTATTAGGAAGGTTTATTCTTAATGGAGCTTTGAAAGCATTATAAGTTATTTCTGCAAATCCTCTCTGTGTATTGATGTTCTGCCCGCTTGCATTGAATGCGATATTCTGAAGTTTATAATCATTACCATTGTAGTTATACTGTCCCAGTTCTGTGTTACCCGTCATTCTACCTCTTTTGTCATAGGTATATTGATTGGTAACTGTTCCGTTTACTGTTTCCTTCAGAAGCCTGTTCAGGGTATCATATTCAAAATTTTCTGTTTTTCCGAAAGTGTTATTTTTCCGGGAATTAAGAACGCCTTTGTTAACATTGTAAATATAGTCAATGTCCAGAACGGTATTGCTTCCGTTAGAATGAGAAATTTTGAACAGGCCATCATCCTGTAAATTGTAATAGGTATTTAATGCATATCCGTTACCATATTCCATTTGGGTTGTTCTTCCTAAGGCATCGGCAGCAGAGATATGCCAAATTGTGGCATTAGCCAGAACATCGTTCTGCTGAATGAGGATTCCATTGGCATCATATATATTTTTAACTTTGGAAGAAGTCGTGTAATTAGGATTCTGAAGCGTAGTAGAAGTACTTACTTCATCGGCTCTGCCAAAAGGATCAAATGTCGTATTGCTGACATAAATGAAATCCGGAGTTTCCTCCTTTTTACCTTTTATACGGAAATACTGATCATACGCCGTTGTGTAGGTAAAGTTTTTACCGTTACTGGTTCCGTAAATTTTCTCCGGAAGTTTTGTTGTTGCATTATACTGGTAATATTTTTCAACAGAGGTATTCTCGGCAGGAGTATTTCCATACGTTTTCTCAAAAACAGGTCTTCCTAAGTTATCATATTCAAACAGGGTATATCCTTTCGGATTGTCCTCCCTTGTGAGCCTTCCCAAGTTATCATACTGATAGGTAAAGGTTCCGGCGGAAGGATCCACCATTTTCTTTTTATTCCCCCAGTCGTCTATTTCGAATGTTGTTTTACTCCCCTCATAATTGGTCTCCTTCAGACTTCCGTTAGGATAATAACTGTAATTGATAACTCCACCATGATCCTGGTATCTGACGGTATTGCCTGTAGCATCAAGTGTTTTGGATGTTTTTTGGTAACCATCATCTGCAGTTACCTTTAATCCGTCATAACAGGTTGTTATTATTTTTCCAGTATAAGAAATATTTTTTACAGGCCTGTTATACATATCGTATTCTACGATATTCCATTTTGGAGTTTCTCCTTCAAAGAAGGGTTGAGACTGTTTTATTTTTCTTCCAAAAATATCATACTCAGTACTGCTTACCACCCATTTACCGTTAATGCTCTGTGTTTTGGATAAAATTTCACGATCCAATTCATCAAAAACAACTATTGTTTCTGTACCTGCTTCACGTTTTTTGGAGAGTTGGTAAATTCCTCCGGAGACCGCCGAAACGGATTTTGTAATGGTTGTTGTCTTTCCGAGATAATCGGTAATGGAGGTAATATTACCCCAGGAATCATAAGTATAATACGTCTTTAAATTTCCTAATGCAGCAGTTTCCTCTGAGGTTCTTCCCAAAGCATTGACCAAGGCACTGGAAGTAAGTCCATCCGGAGTAGTGGTTGAAGTAAGATAACGGTTGGTAATATCATATCCATAAGTTGTTGTTTGAGGCGCAATTCCTGCCGTAGATAATGTTTGCGATGTAATATTTCCATAAGAATCATAGACAAAGCCTGTATTAACCGATTCAGAATTCTGACTGTATTTTTTAGTTTCCTGTATTGATCCATTATCTGCGTAATAAGAATTTACTTCTTTGGTAATGAAAGACAGTCCATCTTTAAAAAAAGTATTTTGCTGTACATTAATTTTTCCATAGAAGTAATGCTGTCCATTAAAAAACTCAGGTTGATATGTAAATGCAACTTCGTTGGTTGATTCTCCGTTATAATCTGTATATGCTTTTTTCAGTTTTAAATCATCTGCTTCATCATAAATATACTTTTTGGAAATAATGATTTTTCGTAAATAATCTCTAGTAAATTCATCAGTAGATAGAATTAAAGATTGATTTCCTATTTGATATTTTTTATTGCTAATGCTTGTTTCACTCAAAAAGCTATTTATTCCTCCATAGGCCGATTTTATAAGAGAGTTGTCTAAAAGCGGATCTCTAATCTGTATTTTCCATAAAAGAGTTTTGGTAGGTTTTTTATTGCGGTATTTACCGTTTGTGAAGGAAGATTCATAAGCATCTGAAGCATACGTTTTCTGAAACCCTAAAAATCCTTTTCCATCCAAATGCTGTATAGCATTTTCATATCTGTACTCTTTTGTAAGAATATTTCCATTGAAAAGCGTATGAATTTTATTGACCAGATATAACGTACCATTAGTCTGATGAATGTATAAAGGATACTGAATCCCAGAATTGTTATTGTCTTTATATTGATAACACAATTCTTCTTTAGTATCAAGTTTCATCATCGGACGATACTCAATTTTCTGTACTACCGTAGATCCGTTGTTTACTTCCTGAATTTGTTTTTCTAAAAAATTATCATTGTTGAAAGTAATTTTAAAGTTTGTTCCTGTTGTTACGTCACTATTGCTAATGGATATCTTATAGGTATTTAGAAAATTGACATCCTGAGATGAAAGAAATACAGAATAAGGAGTAATTTTTTCATTCTGCAGATCAATTACCTGATTAAGTTTATTAAATACAATATTTCCTGTTGTATCGACGGTATTAAGGAAAAAATTAATTTTATTAAAGTTAGGAAACGAGGTTTCATATACTCCAGGAGTAGGTGCAATATTTGATTGATATGTCGGCGTAATAAAAATTGGGAATTCTGAAGTACATGATTGCTGTGATATAGCAGAAAAAGACTGTCCAGTGCTATTGAAACATCTCTTATCATATACCAGCTCTCGATAAGTATCAGGAACACTCTCATAGGTAAAGTCACTAATCAATGGATTAGAAGTATTGAACAGAATCTTTCCAAACTTTGAAACAGCCACAAGATCTGATTTGCCGTCATTATTGATATCGGTTACTAAAATATTACCTGTAGCATATTCCTTTGCCTGAACCGGATCTTGTCCCCATAGAAACAAATCCCATGCAGATTGCGAAGGGACTGACTGATCCTGTGAAGGTTTTATGTAAAAAATCTTTTGCTGAGTTAGATTTATTTGTTTCGGAATAAATTTTTTACCATCCGATGTATACAACCACCATATTAATTGTGAATTTTCAATATCAGCTCTCAATCTTGAAAACGGAGTTGCATTTTTAAACACTGTTTTTGGTGTCATAAAATCAGTAAGACCATCTCCATTAAAATCTCCTAAGAAAAGAGGTGTAATAAGTTTATTATTACTGTCGTATTCTAAATCGTTAAGAATATTACTATTACCTGTTTGCCCTAAAACGTTTCCAAAAGGCTTTATGGTCATATCTTTGGTATTGATTTTATAGAGCCCGTATTGATTCCCGGAAGTAACCATAATTTCAGGGATTCCATCACCATCCATTTCTAAAAGTCTGAAATTATCTTCTGATAACAATAAAGAGGTACAGGTAAATTCTTTACGGGTTATGGTATTGGAAGTCTCTTTTCCTATCTCATATAGATAAAGTTTTTGTGTAGAAGGTGTATCCCCTGCAATATAGATGAGATCAAATAAACCATCATTGTTAAAATCTCCGGGAATAAAGTATTTCTGACTGGTACGCGGAGGAGTAGTATACTGAGTTCCTCCTGAAAAACCACTTGTAACCCACGGAACAGCAGGTCCTCCGGATAATAACTTTACTTTTCCGGTTTTAAAATCTCTTATTTCGATAACCCCGGATTGCGAATCGGAAGTTTTAGAAAGAGGATTAACAATAATAAGCTGATCGTTCGTTGTCACCTTATTATCATTAATAAGAGTTTTTCCTCCAAATAATCTGGAATGAAAATTAACATAGCTATTAGGAGCAATCGTCCCGTATGGACTATTCAGATAATAAATAGGATTGCCAATACTTCCCGGTTGAGACGCGCTAGGAGTTGATCCAAAGCCTCCATTTGGCGGGCTACTGAAATTAGTAACTGTAGCTGATACATAAAAAATATCGTTTTCATTATTGTTGTAAAAATTACCAACTGTTGTATCTCCTAATTTATAAGTATTAGTCGGAACCTTAGAAAAATATTGTTTTTTAATTTCTGCTGTTGGGCTGACAGAAGGCGTGTTATAATTGAAATTAAGAGGTTTTAAACTTTCTCCTGATTCATTATATACTGTTACTGTCCTAAGCCTTTCAATACTATTACCTTCTATAAAATCAAAGGTTAGGTTATATTTTCTGTAATCGCCAGAATAGGTGGATCCGGTTCTAATTTCAGAAACAACTTTGTTGTTGATGTATTCCTTTTCGTTTCTGTAGATTTTCACAGCATATTTTCTATCAAAATAATTTATATTGATATAGAACTTATCTGATGCTACATCAGTTCCTCCGTAAGAAACTTTGCTTAGCAAAGGAGTATTGTTGGCAATTGTATATGTGTAATGTACCTCATTATTAAAAGCATCCGCCATACGAGCAATATAATGTTGTCCCGGTGTCAGTTCTTTGTACCATGCAAGTTTGCCGTCTGTATACTGAACCAAAAAACTATATATCCCTGTAGTTTTTGTAATTTTGATTTTAGAAAATGTCTGCAAAACATAATCAGTGTCACTATTTTTTAAAAGTCTCTGACCATCCAGATAATAAGGATCATTATTATCAAACTGCGACCCTATGGTAATGCCGTCTGTTTCTTTGCTTTTTCCTCCTTGGCAAATCATGGATATTCCAACAATATTCCAACCCCATCCGGCTGTTCCGTTACCACTCTGGCTGTTATAAGCTAAGGCAATATTAGGCTGAAAATTATTTACTCCTTTTAACCCTTCAATAGGAATAGTGTAAGTCAGAGCACCAGATTCATTGACGTGCATTTCTGCATTTACAGCAGGAATAAGTCTATAATCTGGCGTTCCAGGTGTGGAAGGTCCTTTTAAGATTATCTGTTGATTTTCTTTGTATCCTGAAGTATCATATTGTAATGGTAGAGTAGCTACCTGAGCCTCAGTGTATTGTATGAAAAGCAAAAAAAATATACTGAAAATTATGTTGTTATTTTTAAGCATAAGAGGAGAATGTCTTTAGTAAATTGAATTTTATTTTACCTGTAGAAAGTAAAATAGCAGTAATTGATTTAATATTTTAAAACATTTTTACCAACCACCTGTCCTGTAGTCAATGTAAAGTTGGCTATATAGACTCCTGTAATCTGTCCTGAAAGATCAAAACTGAAATTAAAGTTGGTAGTGCTCTGCAGGTTATTCTTTGTGAAAAGGATCGCACCTGTACTGCTAAATACCTGTACGGAGGCAACTTTTCCCTGCGCAATTCCTGTAATGTTAACATTCACAATACTATAGGTAGGATTAGGAGAAAGCTGTATTGCCGCTTTAATCTGATCGATTTCATCTCCTGTGTATCCTGACGAAATTCCACCTGAATTACCTCCTGAAGTATAAGTACTCGATGCAGAACTGTTCCCGGCTTCATCATAAGTAAAGCTTTTTCCTCCTGAAGTCACTCCTGTGTTCGGAGTTTGTGAGACAGATGGAATAGAGATGTTACATACCGTTGAAAGAAAGACACTCACGTTATCATCCCAGGTCATAAGACTGTAATTTTGAAGAAGATAAGAATCAACATATTCTTCGAAAGGCTTGATAGGAGGTGTTATGCTTCCTGCTAGCGGAGTAGGGATTTGCGGCGTACTATATCCATACTGCCAGTCACGGACATCGTAAAAAATACTTGGATTAGCGATAACATTGCTAGACCCTCCTGCTATTCCAAAATCACTGGACACGGGATATACAAAAGAAGATGTAGCATACGGGGGATCTATGTCATTACCCAATATTTTACGTGCAATTAAACGCAGGCTTTCATTGCTGTTGTTGAGCTTGATATCCTTTTGGTAGAGTATCTGATTCTGTTTTCCCTGAGTTGTAGAAAAAAAGTATGGAAAATAGTCTCCAACTTCATTATTATTGGCCGCCACGACAATATATTGACCTGATGGAATAATTTTATTAGGGAAATTATAGCTTCCTTCATCATCCATGAGGCTCCAGTCTTTAAGATTGATACCTTTGTCACTAGCATTGAAAATTTCTACAAATTCCCCTCTGTGTCTTTTTCGTAATTTTTCATAAAGTTCAGGAGACGGATTCTGATTGACAGGATCATTAGCATCAATATATTCAGAATAAGGGGTATCTCTATACACTTCAGTAATAAATAGCTGTGCCTGAAAAAGAGAGGGTAATATGACTAAAAATCCTCCGTATAGAATTTTTTTCATCATGTTTAATATTGGTCTTAGTGTTATATTTTCTTTAAATAATTCTGAAATTTTTCCAGATAAACAGGTTTTGAAAAATCTCTGTACTGATTAAGCTGCGCAATTTTTTTCTCCCATATATCGGAACTTGTCACCAGGTCCTTTGCGTTTATTATGATATATGGCATATTTTTAGCCATTGCACCCTGCTGTGTTTTTACTAAATATTTTACCGTTAGAACATTAATTGAATCAATAATTGAAGTATTTTTAATGCCTGCTTTTGATGTAAGGAGAAGGTTCAACTGTGTTTCTGCCTGAGTTACCTGATTTTGAAGAAGAGATAACTCAATTTTTTTACAATAAAGGATCAAATCCTGATGCGCTTCTGTACTGGTCTGTTCCATTTCGGTAACAAGCTGCTGCAGCTTTCCTGTGTTAGAACTTTGGTATTTTTTAACAGCTGTAAAATAAGCTGAGGCACTCCAAAAAGTTTGTTGGGTCTGATGATTCTTTTCTTCAGTCTGTATAATGAATTGAGCATCATTTTTTTTATCTCCCAGTCTACGCATCCAATAAATTGCAGACCGATCCTTAGGATACAGATTATGGTATTCTTTTGCAATAATAGCCGCCTGATTTATATCGTGAGTCTTTACATTTCTTTTAACAAGCATTAAATAAAGTTCACGGATATGTTTTTCTCTTTCCTTATTATAAGGTTTACTTTTAAGAACGGTTAACTTGGTATATAACTGATCTTTATTAAAAGCATCAAATCTTTTCTTAAAAGTTTTTTGATTTTGTTTGTGTTGCTGCTTTAATCCGGGATTATTTTTGTAATGTACTTCTCCCGCATTGGAATTCAGACGGGTGCATACTTTGTTCAGTTGTTTTTGAAGAGAGAGATCATTAGGATACTGAGCTGCCAAAAGTTCCATTTTTTGTTTGGCATGGAGAAGAAGGTTTGCATTTTTCTGCTTACTTACTTTTCTATTTCCCAAAGCAGTTTGAACATACTGACTGTATAATCTTTGTTTCAGAAGCTTATTATCCGGGAACTGGGAAACGGCATCTTCTAACATTTGCATGTATATTTTTTCCTGCTTAGGTTGTTGAAAAATACATTTCTTTAACCCATCATAAGCTCTGACTTCCTGAGGGTTGGTTTGTAAGATCTGCTGATAAGTATTTTTTGCTTTATTCCACTTTTTCTGCTTTCTGAAAAATTTTGCTTCTTTTAGCAGTAAATTAACATCTGTTATCGGAGATAGTGGAAAAGATGATTTTGAAGAAAACAAATCAGGAATAAACAACGCCCCTACACTTAATGTAGAAAGTTGTAAAAATTTTTTTCTAGTAATCATATGGTCGAAAGATGGTTATCAATTAAAAAAGAAAGGGAAGGTAGGTTTACTGCCACAAAATTAGCAGGCCTGTTCTTCGGGTGTTCCAATAATAATCTCTAATCGATTTCCTTCCCTTAACGGATGCAAATTAATTTAAAAAAAATTAAAAATACAATGATTGTTTTGTTTTTTTTATTATGTTAAGCTGGTTTTGGTACAAGCTAATTGAAAATATAATTTTAAGATTAATAAAAAAACCGCAAAAGAAACTTTCGCGGTTTTAAAAATTATATCAATGAAGATTATTTTCTTTTTCCTTTAGCAGGTGTTGCTTTAGGCATTTTTGTTTTGGTATCTGCAGGTGTGTTTGCGTCTCTTACCAATTGCAGTTCGTCGATTAATCTTCTTGCACCGGCGTATTTGTCAATCGTCCAAAGAACGAAACGAACGTCTACGTTGATGGTTTTCTGCCATTCCGGTTCGAAAACGATGTCACCGCTTAGTGCTTCACTGTTACCGTCGAATGCGATACCGATAAGGTTCCCGTCGCCGTCGATAACCGGTGAACCAGAGTTACCTCCTGTAATATCATTATTGGAAAGGAAGTTAACCGGCATGTATCCTTTAGCATCGGCATACTGACCGAAATCTTTAAGGTTGTAAAGGTCAATTACTCTCTGTGGAAGGTCAAATTCTTCATCCCCTTTCTTGTATTTTCCTACAAGACCGGTCATATCCGTATAATAGTTATCTGTAATACCGAAATAGTTTCTGTCAGTTCTGATAGGTAACGTATCTACTGTTCCGTAAGTAAGTCTCATCGTAGAGTTGGCATCCGGGTAGAATTTCTTTTCAGGCATGGCCTTCATCAATCCTGCTAAGAATAATCTGTTGTTTTTAGCAAAATTATCATCAATTTTCACGAATCTTTCTGCAGAAGCTCTCTGGTCTGCAACAAGTCCGTTCGCAATTTTCCAAAGCGGATCGGCATCCAGTTTCAATTTATCCGGATTCAATACGAAGTTAGTTGCTGATGTTTTGTTGGCGAAGATTGAAGAATAGGCAACATTAGAAAGATTTTTGGCATCAAGTCCCATGATGGTTTCAGAAGCCACATCTTTGTTTACTCTCGTCTGATAAAGGTTTACCATAGAGTTCAGCATTTCGCCCTCAAGCTTGGTATTGATATTTTCGTAAGCTGTTTTTAGAGCAGCATCTACTTTTGGTTTCATGGCAAGTCTTCCTTTCATATCCTGGTCTGCATACGCTTTAAGAACGCTTCCTACCTGCAATGCTAAAGTAAAATACTTGGCATTTCTTGAAAGCTGAGACATATACATTCTCTCTACGTTTCTGTCTGAAGTTTGCTTGTAATAAATCCCGATATCTTCTAGAACCGTTTCGTATTCAGCAATGTTTTCAGGTCTTACCGCCCATGTTTTGAATTTTTCTTCTACTTTTTGCTTGTCTGTGATGGTTCCGTTTTTAATAACGGCATCAATAGTTCCCTGTCTGTTCTTCCAGTAGTTGGCTACAGAAGCATATTGAGAAGCATAATTCAGCTGAGTTCCTTTATCTTTATCCATGTACTTCTTCATTACGTCCATGGCTAATTTAGACGCTTCCACCCAAGCCGGATAATCTTTGTTAACCATCTGCTGGATTCCGTAAGAAGTCAGGTAACGGTTTGTTCTTCCAGGATATCCTAAGATCATGGAGAAATCTCCCGGCTTTACTCCTTTCAAAGAAACAGGAAGGAAATGTTTAGGTTTTAGCGGAACATTGCTTGGAGAATATTCTGCAGGGTTTCCTGCAGCATCAGCATACACTCTGAAAACCGTGAAGTCTGCAGTATGTCTCGGCCATTCCCAGTTGTCGGTATCACCACCGAATTTTCCTAATGCGGAGGGTGGAGCTCCTACCAATCTGATATCTTTATAATCCTGGTACACGAAATAGTAAAATTCGTTTCCGTTGAAGAAATCTCTTACGACTACTGTATATTTTCCGTTTTCAGAATTTTCAGACTGGATTGCCTTGGTTTCAGCGTCGATCACTGCCTTTCTTTCTGCAGCGGACATATTGTTGTTGAGTTTTGAATTGATTCTTTGCGTAGCGTCATCCATTCTTACTAAGAATCTCACATAAAGATCTTTAGCGTTGAACTCGTCTTTCTGTTTCATTGCCCAGAATCCGTTCTTTAAATAATCTTTTTCCGGAGTGGAAGCAGCTGCTACCGCGCCGTAACCACAGTGGTGGTTGGTGAAGATAAGGCCCTGCCCGGAAACAATCTCTCCCGTACAAAATCCTCCGAAGCTTACGATCGCATCTTTTAAGCTTGAATTGTTTACGGAATAAATTTCTTCCGGTGTAAGATGCAAGCCTTCTTTTTGCATATCGACACCATTAAGTCTTTTAACAAGCATTAACAACCACATTCCTTCGTCTGCCCTCATTTGCGCAAAACTTAAAAGGAAAGTGAATAGTAGAAGTATTCTTTTCATTTTATAAAATAATTTTTGTGTCGCTAATTTACTAATTTTTACCGTATTCTGGGCTTCCAATGGTATGAAATTGGATTTCAATCGGCTATGAAAACAATATTCATTTCTGTTTTGTCTGTTTTATGTTCATTACTATTGCTGAATTGTAATGCCGCAAACAGCAATGCTTCGCAAAACACCCATCAGAATTCCCAGGTTCAGAGGGAATGGATGCTTATTGCTTTCGGATCCTATTCCAAAGCTGATCTGATCGCAAAAGATGCAAAAATCAATCTTACGGAAAAGCCGGAAAATGGGAAAATTAGAGGGACAGCCTTCATGGGCTGTAACAGCATGTTCTTTACTTCTGAGTTTAAGAATGATGGCGGTGTAGAAATATCAGAGATCGGTTCTACTCTGAAAGCCTGCCAGGATATGAAACTGGAAATGGATTTCTCAAAAGCGTTCAGGAATATGACAAAATATTCTGTAAAAGGACATTTTCTTACACTTTCTGATGGTGACGGAAATCAAATGGAATTTATTGCAGCAGACTGGGATTAAAAAATAAAAGTGGTTATTTAATTATTCTGTCTCCTGTTTTGGAATTTCTTCGTGCTTTGTTCAATTGTTGCGATTATTTTGTTTTTTTTCGGAATTAATTTGTAGAAGTAATACAGAAATAAAAGTCCGACAATATAGTCAAAATGAGTATAAAAGCAATCATCCAAAAGCTTCTGGTTCTGAATTCATTAACGATAATGACAAGCGCCATAAATGAAACTAAGATCCTGACGAAAATGTAGTATCCGTAAGGTCATTCAAAAATGCTGATTAAGCACAGAATGGCAGCGATTATGATGAGGTATTTCATGGTTATTAGTTTTTAGTCGGACTTTTATTGGTTATTAATTACAACCGGAGCAATATGATCTGTCTACATATTCTTTGCTGTTGCCCGAATAATAGTAACATCCGCCTCTTGGCCCAACAATAAGCTGATGACCATTGTAAGTACATCCCTTACTTTGAGAATAAGATCTTGAACTTCTAGATTTACTTCTTTTGCTTTTTCTCTTCTTTTTCGATTTGTTCTTTTTCTGTTTTTTAGCAGCGAATTCCGTTGTGGAAGTCGTAGTGTTTGCAGATGCAGAAACGCTTGCCGGTAATAATAATCCTAAACTTAATAAGCTTGCAAATAGTAGTTTTTTCATGATAATTAAATTGTTTTTTAGTAGATAATTAGTTTTTACATCCGTTTTTATCGCAGGTTATTTTTTCGCTGGTATTTGTCCAATGAGTTGGATGTTCATTGGTGTCTGTACCGCATCCTGTTGTTCCTCCTTTCTGTCCTTTGTGAATAATGTTTGTTGGTGTGTGTTTTACATTCATGATAAATAATTTTTTATTTGTTTAACATTCCAAAAGTATAAACCTTTCAAAACCAAACCTTACGGGAATCCGTAAAACCAGCGAAAAAAAGACCTTTCAAAAAAATTGGAAGGCCTTTAAGTGTTCTAAATTCAATTAAATGATGATTGAACGTCTTGCAGTCACAACATCTTCAGAAGGGTTCCATGGCAAACCAGAAGCGGGTAATGCTCTTTCTTTTCCCCAATTTCTGATCCCTTCAATTTTTTCCGGACTTGTTTTGCTTAAAGGAACAATGTTTCGAAAACAGGTTTCATATAGTTTATCATTTACAAATTCATCACCATTGATTACTGCCTGAATAGCAACGTCTCTTACTGCTCCTTCCAAATCTGACCCTGCAAATCCGGATGAAAGAGAGACTAATTTTTCAAATGTTTCAACAGAAGGAGGAATTAAAAGATTTTTTTTAATATAAAGGTTAATAATATCTTCTCTTTCTTGTTCTTCGGGGAGATCAACAAAAAATAATTCATCAAATCTTCCTTTTCGAAGTAATTCTGGTGGAAGTTTTGTAACATCGTTTGCGGTGGCAACTACAAAAACCTTTTCAGTACTTTCCTGAAGCCAAAATAGGAATTGTCCAATCATTCTTGTGGTAACTCCGGATGAATCGTTGGCATTAGCAGCTAATCCTTTTTCGATCTCATCAATCCATAAAATACAAGGCGAAGCATTATCTGCAGATTCAAAAGCATCCTTTAGTCTGTTTTCAGATTGACCCACATACATTCCTTGAATAGCAGCGAAATCCAATCTGTATAAAGGCAGATTCCATGTTGCGGCGATAAATTTTGCAGATAGAGATTTTCCACAACCGGGAACTCCAACTAATAAAACGCCTCTCGGCGGACGAAGTTTTCTTGCTTTTAAGTCTGCCGTTAAAAGTTGTCTTTGGCTGTCAAGCCATTGTTGGAGTCCGCTTAATCCACCTACAGAAAGCATATCTGGATCAATTTTCACTTTTTCTAATCCGGAAATATCATTAAATAATTTATCTTTTTCCTGTGTAAGAAGTTTGATGTCTTCTTTTGTTAAAGAGCCTTTTGCCATTTGCGTAGCTAAAACATTTTCAGCTTCAATTTTTGTCATATTGGCTAAAATTGTTGCTGCCATTTTAAAATCCTTTTCATCCCATTCAATCGGAAAAGAGTTTTGGTAAGGAAGAACACAATCTTTAACAATTTCTAACATTTCGTCTTCGTTTGGAGCATCCAAAGTAAGGGTCATCCCCAATCTTTGAAGTTGTGACCAAACGCTTTTTGTTGAAATAATACAAATGCTTCCGCCCCTCTCAATCGCCTGTACTACACAATCATAGATATGTCTTGAAACAATATTGTCATCCTCGATATCACTGACTTCGGTGAAAATAAAAGTGAGATTTTGTCTTTGTGAGATGTTCTGAACAGCAAAGTCAATTCCTCCGACTACAGAACGATCATCATTGACGGTTTTTCTGGTTTTAATGTCCATCATTCCGTGAGAAAGACTGTGAACATAGATGGGGATATTGATTTCTTCGGCTAGCTCTTGAATGATTTCCAGAACTCTTGCTCTTTCAATACTTCTTATTGAGATGAAGGGAATTCTTGCACGGAACATTCGCAGCAGAGAATTCTTGAATTCAATTTTATTTGACATGGTTAAAAGATAATTTGTCTTTTTGTTAGTGAATTAGAGACCGTATTTTTGGAATCATCTTGAAAAGGAACTTCTTCTATAGGAAGTCGAAACAAATTGATTATGAGTGTCATTTTTTCTTTATCGTTTCCTGCCTTAGGCAAGTTTTCTTTTAAGGACTTTTTAATTTCCGCAACAAATTCTTCCAGATCTTTTTTGAAAACAGTTTTTAAATCTTCGGGAAGTCCTTTTGAATATGAAAATTTTGTCAGAGGAATAAGATTTTTTTTACCCGTTAAAAGAATTATCCCAAAATCATCTTCAGATTTTATACTCTGTATTTCAAATGATCTTTGAAATTTTTCAAGCCATAATTTTTTTCTTGTTTTATAAGCTTCTTCAGCCTGATTATAAAAACGTTTGGCAGTTCCTGCGTCTAGATCAAAGCAGCCGCAATTCATTTCATCAAAAACAGTATCATCGCCATGGCCAAAACGTTCAAACAAATTGCACCAATCTGCGTATGTTATAGGGCTTTTTATGTTCATGATTTTATTCTTGGATTTATAAACTGGTGAGGGGGCAAAATATCCCAGTCCGAAAATTTTGCATTTCCTTTTTCGCTTTCTTTTTTGCCTTGGAAGAGATTAGGTCTTGGTGTCTGCTGTGGTTTTGGGGTTTTATTTATTTCAGAATTGTTTTTAATATCTTTCATTGTGTTAGCTTTAGGAATGTTGTAAAATTGATCTTGTCTCTCTCGAACTGCTCGAAAAATCTTCAGGAGTTATGGATGTTAATGTTTGTCTTAAACCTTCAGCTTTGGCGTCTTCCAGTGCAAATTCTTTTCGATAATCGACTGTTTCAACAATGCAGCCGCGTAAAACTTCTTTGGATTTTATTTTTCTTTCGGTAACGGTTTCTATAGTTTTTTTCTTTGCTTTTTTATGATTGTTAATTGAGATGTAAATAATTAATCCACCAATCAAAATGCCAATGACTCCCATAAACATGAACTTAAAAATTACCATGCCTAGTAAAGCGATCAAAGCACCGATGAAAATTCCGATGTTTGGAGAAGATAATTTTTTTAGTTCGTTTTCCAAAAAATAAGCCCAGTATTTATCATGCTTTTGGAGTTGTTCTGTCTCATCAGTTCCGTTTGTTGTTGAGGTTTTAAAACCGTCAATAGTGAGTTCCACTTTTTCTTCAACCTTATTTCTATAATCGGCCGTAAAAGTATCATGAGCTTCCACAATCCAAGGCTGGCTAATCGAAACGGCAAGAACCTGTGTAACTTTTGTAGCGCCCGATAATTCAGGATCAAAAGCTGCATTGGTAAGCATTTGAAGAAAATCTACTTTTTCATCAAAAATATGTTTTTCATTATCCATTAAAGCTTGTGCAGCTTTTTTGTCTCCGTCTTTTTGAATGATTAATTGATTTAATCTTACCTCATTTTGCAACGGAAGTTCTTCGTCATCAAAATTGGTTACGAGTAAAGAAAGAATTTCATCAAGTTGAATTTTTATTGATTTAGAATAATCTGTCGTGGTTTCAAAGATATTTTTAAAATGATATTCTAATGCTTGATGGGATCTTGCCTGTGTTAAGGAAGATTCTAAAGAATCCCAATTGGTTGCAAACTCTTCCAGCAAAGGATATTTTTTACTGGATAATGAACCTTTTGTTCTAAAGAAATCTGTCCACTGCGCTTTTTGTTTATCAATATAATTATCTGTTTGTGTAAGCTGATCAATCCACATTTTTACATTCGTGATCATCAATTGATGAGATACAGGCTGGAAAATTCCGGTTGTAATCGCTTCCAGAATAACAATAAATTCCCTATCCAGATTATGAGGATTTTGATGAAGAAAATATCTGTGCATCCATTGTAAACAGGCATCATTTCTTCCCAGTCTCCGCATGACAAGCATAAAGAAAAGAGTTGTTTTGTAGTCGTCCCTTTTCAAGCTTTCGGCGAGTGCTTTTTCTGTAGTATTTTTATCATCACGAATCCATGAGGCTAAAACAACTAAGGACGGAGCGAGCCAATAATTGGGAGCTTTTATCATGACGTCTTCGGTGGTGTGCCGTAAAGTATCGTCACTGATGATCCCCGTATCTACGCCCTGAAGAATTCCTGTAGCCATTCTGCGAACCTCAGCATAATAACCGAATTTTATCTGAAGGTCCTGCTTCAGATTTCCCTGTCGGGTTTCGGCAAGCTGTAAAGCCTTATGTTTAATATCTGCTTCTACAAAATCACAAAATGAGTTGGCTAATTGTAATAAATCGCTTTTGAGATGATCGTGTTTGGTATTAAGACCTCCCAATTCTATATTTACTGCGCTCATATCTGCTTTTATAGATCTTAAAGCGCTATTGATATATGAAAGATCCGCATATGAAATTACTTTTTGTGACATTTATTTGAGTTTTCAGAGTTATAATTTTGTTGCTGTTCCGTCTTCGCGGATGAGAATCAATTTATCTTTAAATACTTCTACAAAAGCATATGCATTATGTTTGGCAAGTGTTCTGGCTTTTTCAAAATGATCAGGGAGAGATTCTCCTATTTTGTAATGTTGAATGATGTGTCCTCCACTTAAATCTAAGGTGTGAACTTCGTGGGGATGACCTAAATAGCATTTTGCCAAAATTCCTAGCGGAAGATTTGCCAGTTCAGCCGTTCCGAATTCATCATGAATTTTTGCTATCAATTCTTCTTTACCTCTTGTTTCTGCTAAAAGTTCAACATCAAGTCCTTTAATTAATTTTAAATATCCTTCAGAACGGGTTTTAAGAATTTCGCGATCGCTGAGGGTTTTGGGCAGAATCTGTCTGCTTTCTGATTGGATATGTAAAGATTCATTTTGAAAAAGTATACTAGCCATTATTTAAGTTTTTCAGTTATTGTAGTCACAAAAATATAGGGATGATGAAAAATTGTCTTACGGGTTTCCGTAAAAACAAAAAAACCTTCCAAAAAAATTGAAAGGCTTCATTAAAAAAATGGGCACAAAAATGATTTAAATAATACCGATATCCTTACAAAATGCTACGAGCTGCTCGTTGCTGGTGACTTCCAGATCTTCTTTCAGGCTGTTGAGCTTTTTCTCTACACTGCTCAGGCTGTTGGGTTTCATATTTTTTTCCTCAAGATGAGTCGGAATGTTTTTCTGCAGAATGCCTTTTGAAAGAAGCGAGACCAATGCGATGTCATATGCCGAAAACTCGTAGCTGTTCAGCTTTTTAACATCCTGCTTCAGATCAAGCGACAGATAATTTTCATTGATATACACCGAAGCAATGGATTTTTTCAGCTCTTTGGAATCATTTCGTGCCTTCCTGACGTAGCCGTTAACATGATAATCTTTAAAAAGAGAATTGATAATTCCGGATTTATGCTCGGCGGAAAATACGATCACCTTTAAAGAGGGCTGAATTTTCCTGATTTTCTCAATGAGCTCTCTCCCGTCTTTGATCTGTTGGGGATGATGATCTTCTTCATAATAAAGATCCGTGATCAAAAGGTCGTAAGGCTGCTGCTCACGGATGGATTTCTGAACTTTTGCCAACGCGTCATCGCAATAATACACATAATCTACAATCGGAATATGAAGGTCCTCCAGTGTCTTTTGCACGGAAATACTGATGCTTTCATGGTCTTCCGCGATTAAAATTTTCTTGAACATTGTTTTTAGTTTTTAAGAAACAGGAAAAGAAATATTGATCTTCAGTCCCTTTTCAGTTTTCGTGTCAAAAATAATTTCCCCGTGGAGATTTTCTATACGGGAAACCGTAGAAGACAATCCGTTTTTATAAATAATATCTCCGGAAATACCAATTCCGTTATCCGAATAAATAATGCTGATTCGATTTTCCATTCTTTCAAATCTGAAAGAAACCGTGTTTGCTCTGCTATGTTTTCTCATATTTACAAGAAGTTCACGGATAATTTGATACACTTCATCCTGTGCTTTTTCACTTACATTTTCCCAAAGATTTTTGTCATTCCCGGCAATGTAAGTGTTGACGGACTCATTTTTAAAAGAACCGATAAGCTCCGAAATTTTTTCACTAATGTTTTTCTCCTCAGTTGAATCATCACTTTTTTCGTAAGAAATATCCCTCGACTTTTCATACACAAACTCCAGTTCGTCAAGTGCCTTTTCTTTATCAAAATGTTCCTGATTTTCAATTTTAGTCATCACTTGGTAAATTCCGTTCGCCACCACATCATGAACTTTTTTAGACATTTTGAGCTGGGTGTTTTTGATTTCGAGTTCTTTTTCCTGTTCAAGCCGTATTTTTCTTTTTCTGTACCAAAAAATACCGACAATTAAAACAATTATGAGAATACTAATTGCGAAATTTCTTTTTATCCTGTCAAATTTATTGTCTTCTACGAGTTTTTGATACCGTTCATTTTGTTGCTTAACCTCAAATCGTACAATAGCAAACTGGTTTTTTGATTTTGTTTTTGAAATCTGTAAGCTGTCGTTTAATATTTGAAATTGCTTAAAATATTTCAGATAATTTTTACTATCCAGATTAATGATTTTCTGAAGGGCCTGTAACTGATCTTCTTCACTCTCACTTTGAGTTGATACAGCCAGCATTTTTTTAGCATATTCCAAAGCTTTTTCCTTATTCTTATCTAAATAGTAATTAGCTAGAGTAGCATAACTTGAATTCTGTCCAGGCAAATTATTATTCTCTTCTCTTATTTTTAAAGCTTTATAAAGTTCTGGTAGGGGGTTATAGTGTGAATTGTCGGTAAATCTTGCTCGTGCAAGATTATTTAATGCTCTTGCATAGCTTAGTTTGTCTTTCGTTTTAAGAGCTATAATAAAATTGTGTTCAGCTGCCTTATATTCATTTAATGATACCAATGCATCGCCTAAATTATTGTGATATAGAGTGATGTCAGCAGGAGTTTTCGCGTATTTTAATGCTTCGGTATAAAATTTTATAGCATTATCAAAGTCATAGAGATATGATGAACTGATTCCCATATTATTATAACTTGAACCTAACGTTGCTCTAACTATAGTGTCATTAACATTTTTGAGGTATCTGTTCCCTTCAAGAGAAGTTTCAATACTTCCATAATAGTCACCATTTTCTTGTTGAATAATCGCCATATTAACCAATGATCTTCCAACGCCCGAAGAGTCTTTGATATCTAAATAAGCATTCTTTGCTAAATTGTAATAATAATAAGCAGAATCGTTGGTTAATGATTTAGCCTTTTTATAATAGTTAGAGGCAATATCATCATTCTGAAAATTTGATGTTTCCTTATTACAGGAAGATAACAGGATAAGAAGGATAAATAGGAGATAGTTTTTCATGGTGGTAAGTTGTAGTTTTATTCTGCAAAGTAATAAAAAAGAGCAGATTAAAACAATCTGCTCTGTGTTATTTAATTATGGTTTTACAAGAGGAGGAGGATTTTGTCCTGTATTTCCTCCCGTACTTCCGCCATTACCTGGCCCGCCTGTTCCATCATCTCCTGTTCCTGTTCCCGGATCAAATCCTGTACCGGGTTCTGTTCCGCCAGTGGGAGAATATTGCGTGATTGGCTGTCCGTTATTATCGTCGTTGCATGTTGCGGTATGGGCATTATTGTGTCCGAATGCTAAACCTAATAGCATTAATATAAATTGTAACATTTGTCAAAAAATTTAATTGTTAAAGCATTCGTGTTCTTCCCTGCGAAACCGATCGCAGACAGTGTTACACGGTAAAAATTTCGAAGCGCTTCTTAAATTTTTTGGGAAGTGAACCTTCAAAAACGGAAGAGAAACATCTGCTTCCCAACCCGGAGTTTTCTTCCGTTTTATCTGGCGATTTTTGAAATCAGTTTTGAAAGTCTATTTTTTCTTATTTTTGTTTTAATGTTGTGTTTCTCAACTGATTTCTGAAGCAAAGATGCGGCAAAGACTCACGCAGGTGTTAGACAAAACATGGACATCAATGGACAAGAATTGTTACGGAATCCCGTAATGCGGCATGGTAGAAAATCACCTATTTTGTAATTCCCTTAAAAAACTAATTATGTCCAAGAAAAAACTATTAATTAATGAAGTGTTTACAAAGGCAAAAGAAGAATCTCAACGAGATACTAAAAGCGGTCTGGCCTCTTACTTATGGCTATATTTCAAAGAAGATTTGGGATTTGAAATAAATGACAAAAGTTTCTCGCGATATTATGATACTTACGTAACTGGAAGTGGTGATATTAATATTCAACCGGATCGTCTGGATAGGCTGAGTGAATACATCGGCTATAAAGATTTTACAGATTTCTCAAGAACATTCGTCAAAAAGGAAGAAGATGCCAATAAAACCACGGTGAAAATAAGTGTTGATCATGATGAAGAATCTTTAACGGAAAAACTTTCGAAAATTATCATCAACATAACCAATGAACAGCATTTTAAAGTGCCGGAATTCATTAAGAAAAATGGATTAGGGATTTTAGAGATGACTCTTTTATTAATATTTGTTACCGGAGGAGTCGTTTTCCCAAACACTAAAAGTAATTCGCCAGGTTCTAAAAATTCCTTCGTATTTTCATTACTGGGAAATCAGGAAAAGAAATATATGTATTGGAATGGTGAAAGGTATATTGCAACAGACAGCAGTTATATAAGCCCTACATATAAAGTGATCGCCGCAAATGTAAATGAATTAGGCCATTTCAGAAAAATTACAAGAAAAGACACGATGACGGTTGAAAATTCATTAGGGAAAGTCTGGTGTTCAAAATGGAATAATGAAGTAGATTTTTTTACGATGGACGGCATAAACCCAGATAATGGGAAAGAATTAAAATTGGCTTCTGAACATATGATTTCAAAATATTCAGGAAATCACATAGATTCTTTAGAACTTGAAGAATAATTCCTTCACAATTATTTAAAACTCCATTAAACTCCTTCCCAAGATATTCCTTTACCTTCGTCTTTTTTAAGATGTGTAAAGGAATATTTTCATTTTTAATCTTGGCTTTCTCAATATTTTCTGCACAGCAGAAGCCGGTGCAGATTGCCTTTCTCTCGGATATTCATTTCCAGGATTTGTACGGAAGCTTTTCCGATAACGATTTTAAAGGAATAACCAATCCAAAAACCGGTAAGCCAACCATTCTAAGAACCATGGATGCACAGCTGCATTCAACCAGGATTTTCAATGAAAACTATTTTGCGCTCCTGAAAGCGTTGGATGATATTGCCGGAAAAGGAATTAAGATCGTAACCATGCCCGGCGATTTTTCGGATGACGGACAAGCTTACAATCTCCGCGGATTACATAAAATCCTTGCAAAATACCATCAGCAATACGGGGTCGAATTTTACATGACAACCGGAAACCACGATCCGGTGGGCCCGTTCCGGCAGGATTCAGGAAAAGATGATTTTTTGGGGGAGGATGGTTATCCGCTTGGTATTTACAGCAAAGGGAATATCGGAAAGACCAATCGGAAAATAACCACACGGGACATTGCCGAATCAGGATATCTTGAAATTCTTGATGAACTGAAAGACTTTGGATTTTATCCCAAAAAGAACGATCTGTTTTGGGGAACACCCTTCACCAAATATTCACCAAAAGAGTATTCTTACGAAAAAGCGTTGCAGGATGTAGATTATACCAAAAGAATGTATAATGTCACCGAAGGCTTTCCCGTTCCGGATCTCAGTTATGTTGCCGAACCGGTACAAGGGATCTGGCTGATGGCAATTGATGGGAACACCTATATTCCTAAAAATTTACACGAAAGTTTTCGCAATCCCGGAAATTATAATGGTGCAAGTATCGGTTATAATAATGTACTCACTCACAAAAAACACCTGATTGACTGGGTCAAAAGAACATTGGACGAAGCAAAAAAAAATGATAAAATCGTCATTGCATTTACCCATTATCCCATGATTGATTTCAATGACGGCGCAACACCGGAATTAAAAAGCCTGCTTGGTGAAAAAAAATGGCAAATGGAACGAGTACCGGAAGAAGATGTGGCGAAGGCATTTGCGGAAGCGGGTTTGCAGATTCATTTTGCCGGGCACATGCATATCAACGACACCGGAATCAGGAATATTGATGGAAGTATGCTAGTCAATGTTCAGGTGCCATCGCTGGCGGCTTATATTCCTGCTTATAAAGTTCTTACCATACATTCTTCCGACAGATTTGAGGTCCAAACGGAAGTTTTAAACGACGTCCCGCGCTTTAACGAATTGTTCCCGCTTTATGAGAAAGAATATAATGTTTTAGCAAAAGATGGAAATAAAAAACTCTGGAATAAAGATATTCTAAAATCCTCATCTTATCACGATTTTATGCTCTTTCATCTTAAAGAGCTCGTACGGCTAAGGATGATTCCGGATGAATGGCCTAAAGACTTTATAGAAAAAACAAAAAATTTTACTGGTGAAGATCTGCTGCTGCTTATACAGACAAAAGATCAGCTGTTGAAAATGAAAGTAGATCAGCAGGCCTACAGAAAATGGAAAATGGAAGATCTTCTTCTGGATCTCTACAAATTTCAGTCGGCCGACGAACTGGCCAAAAAAGATATACCCTCTGAAAGACTTCAGCAGTATAAAACCATCGAAGAGCTTTTTTCAGCTTGTCAGGGACGAGATTCATTGATTACAAATCTTAAAAAAGTCTTTAAAATTCTGTCGCTCCTTTCCAACGGAGATCCGGCAGATCACTTTGAGGTCAATCTAAAAAAGAATTCCATTATTAAGCTGTAAATGAAACGGGCTGCAGGGATGATATTCTTTATGTTTTAAAAAGGGTATGTTGTTAATACGTACCACAAAAATTCATCTTGGTTTTTTTGCCGAAAAATGCTATCTTGTAAATCTTACAAATACAGATAGAATTTAATGCTAGAAAAGAAAGAACACAATTACGAGAAGGCCGTTTTGGTAGGTGTTGTTACGCAGCATCAGGATGAGGATAAACTTCAGGAATATATGGATGAGCTGGAGTTTTTGGCGTACACCGCAGGAGCCACTGTAGACAGACGTTTTACCCAAAAATTGACACAGCCGGATTCTAAAACATTTATCGGAAGCGGCAAAGCTCAGGAAATCAGAGATTACGTAAAAGAAAACGAAATAGGAACCGTCATTTTTGATGATGAACTTTCTCCGTCCCAGCTTAAAAACCTGGAAAGAGAAATGGAAGTAAAAATACTTGACAGAACCAACCTGATCCTTGATATTTTTGCCCAACGGGCCACAACATCATACGCAAGAACCCAGGTGGAACTGGCACAGTATCAATATCTTTTACCGCGGCTGACAAGAATGTGGACCCACCTTGAACGTCAGAAAGGGGGAATCGGAATGAGAGGTCCTGGGGAAACAGAAATTGAAACCGACAGACGTATCATCCGTGACAGAATTTCATTATTAAAAGATAAGCTGAAAACTATTGATAAACAGATGGCTACCCAAAGAAATAATAGAGGGAAAGTCGTAAGAGCAGCATTGGTAGGATATACCAATGTCGGAAAGTCAACATTGATGAATGCGCTTTCCAAATCGGAGGTTTTTGCTGAAAATAAATTATTTGCAACCTTAGATACTACAGTAAGAAAAGTGGTGATCGGAAACCTTCCGTTTCTGCTTACGGATACTGTAGGGTTTATCAGGAAACTTCCGACACAGCTGGTCGAATCATTTAAGTCTACTCTGGATGAGGTGCGTGAAGCCGATCTTCTGATTCATGTAGTGGATATTTCTCATGAAAGTTTTGAAGATCATATTGATTCTGTTAATCAGATTTTGATGGAAATTAATGCGCATCAGAAACCGATGATCATGGTTTTTAATAAGATCGATGATTTCAGTTACGAGAAAAAAGATGAAGACGATCTTACCCCTTCTACAAGAAAGAATGTTTCGCTGGAAGAATGGAAAAATACCTGGATGGCCAAATCAAAATATCCAACCGTATTTATTTCTGCACTTACCAAGGAAAACTTTCCGGAAATGAAGAAGATGATCTATGATGAGGTTATGAAAATTCATATCTCAAGATTTCCTTACAACGATTTCCTTTTCGAGTACTTTGATAACGATGAGGAAGAAAACAGCCACACAGAATAATGAGACATTACATTTTGCTTTTATTCCTTTTGTTTTCGGTTTTCAGCTTCGGCCAGAAATCGGCAGTTGATCTGAAGATGATCAGGAAAGATCTTAAAAATGATAAATCTCCTTACAATTATGAGAAGCTCATTTTTAAATATAAGGCTTATCCTAAATCTCTTGATACAATAGAATCCCAACATCTGTATTACGGCAGGAATTTCAGAAATGATCTCGTTTCTACAATGGATGAAGATTTTAAACTGCTGGCAGAATCTTTTAAGAATGGAGATTTTGACGAGTGTATTAAAAAAGGAAAAGTCCTTTACGAAAAAGATCCTACCAACTTGGATGTTCTTCTGATTTTATTGAGGGCTTATGATTCTAAAAAGGATGGAAGCAATTTTATACATCATCTTAATCAGTTTCGTACCCTCACTGATGCAGTCAGAAGTTCCGGTGACGGGAAGTCCGAAAATACCGCATATCTCGTCAATTCAGTGGGAGATGAATACATTCTCCTGAATATTCTGAATCTCGGCCAGGACTATACGCGGGTTTCAAAGCCCGGAAAAGACGGAATGTTCGACCTATGGCAAAAAGACAGTAATACAGTTTATATAAAAGTACTTTATATCGATTTCTAACAAAAAAAATTAAATTTAAAAACACAGCTTAGTGGAGTTATACTATTCATTTTCAGCTTTAATCGTTTTAGCATCCATATTCTCATATCTTAATTACAGATTCCTTAAACTTCCCAGTACCATTGGGATCATGGTGATTGCCATTGTTGTTTCCATATTTCTGGTTTCTTTCGGCGAAACCGTATTGCCGAGAACTTTCGGCCATCTTCATAACCTGATGAACAGCATCGATTTTACGGAAGTATTGATGGGTGCTATGCTGAATTTCCTCCTTTTTGCGGGAGGAATCCACATTAATATAAACGACCTTAAAGAACAGCTGCGCCCGGTGCTTATATTCTCAACCTTGGGAGTGGTAATATCCACTTTTGTAGTGGGCTTCGGAATGTTTTATATTCTTCCTTTTCTGGGGATTGATCTTCCTTTTATTTACTGTCTTCTCTTTGGGGCGCTTATTTCGCCAACCGATCCTGTCGCAGTATTAAGTATCCTGAAACAGGCGAACGTTTCTAAATCCCTGGAAACAAAGGTTGCAGGAGAATCTTTGTTTAATGATGGTATGGCCGTAGTGGTTTTTACGGTTGTGCTGCAGTTGGCTATTGGTAATGAAGTCGATCTCGGTGTGGAAAGTATCGGACTGCTCCTTCTTAAAGAAGCGGGTGGAGGGCTATTGCTGGGAGTGATACTCGGATGGGTAACTTCCCGACTGATGCGTGAAGTAGATGACTATATTATTTCCGTGCTGGTAACTCTTTCTGTTGTTATGGGTGGATATCTCATCGCAAGGCAGATGCATATTTCAGGGCCTTTAACGATGGTTGCCGCGGGATTGTTCATGGGTAATTTTAATGTTAAATTTAAAATGAAATCCGTCACCCAGGATTATCTTATTAAATTTTGGGAACTGATTGACGAAATCCTGAATGCCGTACTGTTCCTTTTCATAGGATTTGAGCTTTTGCTGATAAAAGATCTCAGCCATTTCATGATTCCGGGGCTTGTCGCGATTGTTGTCGTATTATTGGCAAGGCTCGTTTCCATCTACGGTCCGACGAAGTTTATGACAAGAACTTTCAGTCCGCAAACAGTAAAAGTGCTGGTTTGGGGAGGAATTCGGGGTGGTGTTTCTATTGCTTTGGCTCTGTCGATCCCAAAAAACGAATACAGTACTGCTGTTTTAAGTATTACTTATTGTGTAGTTGTGTTTTCAATTATTGTTCAGGGGCTTACCATTGGTAAAATTGCCAATCCTAATAAAATTGCCAAAGAAGAAGAGGAGCAGGAAAATACTTTAAATGATATTGGTTAAAAAATTGTAAATCAAAATGCAAATAAAAAAAATTATTACAGTATTAATCTTATTGGTATTTGGTGTCAGCTTTGCTCAGATTAATGTAGAGGAAATTGAAAAAAACGCTGTTGAAAACCCACAGGAATATTTTTACAAATATTTAGAAATCTTTAAACAAGATCCTTCGAAACTGAATCAGCAGGAGCTGAACCAAATGTATTACGGAAGCCGTTTTGTAAAATCAGAATACAATATCAAAGATTATAATGATGATTATGAGAAAATCTGGAAAATTGCTTCGAGAAAAGGATTATCAAAAGCAAAAGCAGAAAAAATTCTGACGGCAGCTGAAGCTGCCTACAATAAAAATCCTCTGAATATGGAAATTCTGGTTTCCATGGTAAATATTTATCTGGCAACCGGAGAAAAAACAAAAGCAGAACGATGCATATTGCAGAATAATACGATTATTAAAATAATTGATGAGAGCGGAACCGGGCGAAGCGAAAATTCGCCAATTTGTGTGATTACCGCAGGAGATATGATGACCTTTGCCAAACCTCTTATGATGAGGGGAAGAGATTTTAAACAAAAAGATCTGAAAACTGACAAGAGTTCAATACTTACGCAATATTCTAATGGGGGAGCCAGCTTATTCGTTAAATGTATTGGCTGTTTTAATTTTTAGTCATGGAAACGTACCGTCAGATTTTAGAAGCTTTAAATGATCTTTCGATTCCCGAAAAAGCTGAATTTTTCCCGAAGTTTTTCAAAACAGGGAAAGGTGAATACGGAGAAGGTGATTTGTTTTTGGGCGTAACCGTTCCGGATCAGCGTTCGGTTGCCAAAGAATATTATTCTCGGATTTCTTTTACGGATCTGGTTGCGCTGCTTTCGTCAGAATATCATGAGCACCGTCTCACGGCCTTGCTCATACTGGTTTTAAAATTTGAAAAAACAAAGGATGAAAACATAAAAGATGAAATTGTAACATTTTATCTGAACCATTTAAGGTATATCAACAACTGGGACCTTGTAGATTCAAGCTGTTATAAAATTCTTGGCAGATATTGCTTTGAATATCAGAAAGAAGAGATCTTAAGAAAGCTTTCGGCTTCTGAAGAAATGTGGCACAAAAGAATCGCCGTAGTCGGAACCCTGTATTATATCAAAAAAGGTATTTTTAATCTTACTAAAGAATTTGTTACTGAAAATCTAAGGCACCCGCATGATCTGATGCATAAAGCAAATGGTTGGATGCTGCGGGAAATGGGTCAGAAAAATCAGCAGAAACTGATCTCTTATTTAAATCAGTATTATAAAGAAATGCCGAGAACCTGCCTGAGATATGCCATTGAAAAATTAGACGAGCCGACTCGTCAGGATTATCTGAAAGGAAGAATATAAATTTAAAACCCACTCATGAAGAAAATAAAATTATTCTTTGTCGTAACCTCTTTACTGCTGCTTACAAGCTGTTTTGATATTTTGGATAAAGTAAATGTAAAAGCTGACGGCAGCGGAGAATACTCCCTTATTCTCAATGCCAGTAAAAGTAAGACCAGGTTGGCTTCCATTTCAAAAATGGAAACGATCAATGGGAAGAAAGTCCCGAAAAGATCTGAGATTGAAGCGAAAATCAACGAAGCTGCCAGAATTTTTAAAGCCACTCCGGGAATTTCAAACGTAAAGACTTCAATGGATTTTGACAATTACATCATCAGGCTGAGCTGTCATTTCAGTAAAATTGAAAACATCAATGCAGGGCTGGAACAGTTAAAAGCCAGAAACATCATCGGCAAAATGATTCCTACACAGATTTACAGTCAAAATCTTGCTAAGAAAATATTCATCAGAAACAAGGTCAATACTTTCAAAAGCGATTACGATAAAATGAGCAAGGCCGACAAAGAGATCTTCAATGAAGCCCGCTATATTTCCGTGCTGCAGTTTGACAACACGGTAAAATCCCAATCGAATGCGGCCTATTCACTTTCCCCGAACAAAAAAGCGGTGAAGCTGGAAGCCAATATTATCGACCTCATCATTCAGAAAAAACAATTGCAAAATAATATTCTGTTTCAGTAACATCAATCACACACCATGAAATCTATACTACAAAAAACGCAGGTGATCCTCTTATTGCTCTGCTTTTCCCTTCCTTTTGCACAGCAGCGTATGAAACTGCCCGCAGATGTCCTTTTCTATATGGAAATCAATGGGAAGCAGCTCGATAAAAAGATTAATTGGGAAAAATTTAATCCGATTCTGCAGGAGGTAACCAAAAAGAGAAAAGAAAAGCTCTCCTGGACCGATTATTCCAAAACGGGAATTAAATATGATGCCCCGCAATATCATTATGCTTCTTTCAATGATTCTGTAAAGGCTTATACGGCACATTTTATCATTGATAACAAAGAAAAATTTCAGGAATTTGTCAATTCCATTAAGAAAAAAGGACTGGAAAATTCCCGTAAAAGCAACTACTCATACGTAAGCCTGGATGATGATATTTTCGTGGCCTGGAATGGCAGCCGTGCTGTTCTTAAGATGATAAGCTACGATAAGCCTTATAAAGACAATTGGGATGAAGCAGCTGTTGCCGATAGTGCAGCAGCAGTTATAGATAGTGTAGCGGCCGCTGTTGTAGACAGTGTAGCCGTAGATAGTACCTATGCGGATACACCGGAAAAGCCTTTCGATTATAAAGAAGAAATACAATATCTGAAAGATGATATTAAATATCTAAAAGAAAGCATCAAGGAGAATACGGCTGAAATTGAAAAAATTCAGAAAGACATCAAATACTTGGAAAAACATCACCAATATCCTGAAGAAAAGAAAGGTTCAGCAGATAAAAAATATGAGGAACCCATTGTAGAAACGGAATCTTTGCCTGCTCCGGAAGAAGATATGGAAGACTTACAAATTCCTGAATCTGATAATTTTAAAAAAGAAATGGATTCTCTGAAAACGGAAAAATTCAAAATGCACAGAAAGCTTGCAGAAGAATCTTTCGATCAGTACTTTAACTCTAATCTTGAGCTTGATGTTCCGGCTGAAATGACCGCTTCCCGGGATGCCGGTTCGGATGTTTTCGTTTATACCAACTATGGAAGCCTTGCTAATAACGGGGTGTACGGTAAAATGATGAGAATGTACGAATACGGAAGTCTTTTAAATTCAATATATAACTCCGACTCATCATACAATCTGTATTTTGATAAAGATAAGGTTAGGCTGGTAAACAATTACCAGCATAAAAATGAGGAAGTTCAGAAAAGCGTCGAGGGAATTTACAATGGCCGTAAAAATAAAAAGCTTGCCCGTCTTATTAGTGATAAAAGCATTGGTTATTATGCGATTAACGTTAATAGCAGCAAATACTTCGACATGATGTATGCATTGATGAAGAATGCAGGCGATACCGGATATCAGAAAGAAACCGAACTCATCATGGAAACCGTGAAAATTGTGCTGGATGAAGAAGCGATTTCAAAAATTGCACCCGGAAACGGAATTTTTGTCCTTAATGAACTGAAATCCAAAACCGTTGAGTACACGGAATACGAATATGATGAGGCGTATAACGAAAAAGAGGTAAAGAAAACAAAGGAAGTGGCTGCTCCTGATTTTGTTTTTGCTTTTGCTACTGAAAATGAAGGATACTGGAACCGTATTTTCAATTTGCTGGCGACCAATAAAAAAACGGCAAAAAACTTTTCTAAAAACGGAAACGTATATTCTTTTAAAGAAGATCATAATTCGGGATTTATGGATGAGCTGTTCTTTACTGTTAAAGACGGGATTGTGTACGTCACGACTTCGGTGAATAGTTTACATATTGAAAATCAGGGGCAAATATCCAAAGCGTGGATGAAAGATTCCACAAAATATCCTGCGTCCGGAAGATTTGATGTGCAGAAACTGTTGGCCGGGCTGGAAAAAGAATTTAAAAGTAGTTCCGAAAGAAAAATGCTGGATCTGGTGAGAAAAAACGTGGGCGATGTGTATTTTAAATCAGAATCCAAAGGAAATACGATCCAAACCGAAATCGATTATTCAATTAAAGGATCTTCGGAAAACAGCCTCATGTATTTCTTCGATCTTTTTGACGAAATATACAAATTAAATGAAGCCGATAAAAAACCGCCGGTTCTGTAATGAAAAAGAAAATAATTGCTTTCATATTGCTGTTCCTGTTCATCTGCGGATATTTTATTCTTTATCATCGGGATAAGGAATTAAAGTATATTCCGCGTAATGCAGATGCCATTGTTTTGGTTGATACTAAAAAAGCAGTGAGGCAGTATCTGGTAAGCTTTTTATCACATCCTTCAGAATGGTTTAAAACAAAAAATAAAAACGGAAATGAAATTTCCATGCGGCAATCGGGGGTGAAAATTCCCGATTTTTTACAGGTCTTCCACTTGGAAAATACACGTTTTTCAGATTGGTACTGCATTCTGGAGCTTAAAGATAAATCCAGATTCCTGGCCTATCTAAAACAGAGCAGTTTTGCAGAAAAAGGAAATAATCTCTTTCAAAAAGATCATCTCTTTATTAAAATAGAAGAAGATTATTGCATTGCCGGCACCACTAACTCGGCTTTCGAAAATATAAAACGCCAGTTTCCCACGTTTTCCAAAAAAACGAATTTCAGTTCAGATCAGTTTATTCATGGCTCGTTAGGAAGCATTTCATTGATTACAAAAGGTAACATCCGGAATTTTCCTGTGCGGTTAAATTCAGATAATATTGAGATAAGCAATGGAGAAAATAAAGATTTTTCTTCAGTTATTTCCAAGCTTCAGAAAAGAAATCATTTTGTTGATTCAGAACTCAATAAGGACAATATTCAAAAAATTACTTCAATATTTAAAAACAGCATTTCAGATTCTGTACAGGTTAATTATTTGCAGGCAACAGCAGAGCTGCAACAGGTAAATGACACGATTATCACCTATGGGTACGATGATGATTTTAATGAAGTTGAAAAGAAAACGATTCAGAAAATCGTACAGCCTAATTATTTTATTTCATTGAAAACTTCAATGCCTGAAAAAACTTTGCAGTATTTTCAGAATAAAAAATGGATCAATGCGGAGAATCAATTCACGGCTATTCCCTTCCAGCCCAATATAATTGAGAAAAAAACAAATCGTATTGAGATCCGATCAACAAGAAATTCAATTAGCCTCTTCACCACGCTGAATGAAAACTATATTTTTATTAAAAATAATGCATTACTGTTTTCAGGGTTAAAATCATTAAATTCAAAAGAGAAAAGAATAGTTTCAGATATAGACTATATTTTTTACGCGAATAAAAGGCAGGAATATTATATACAACTGCAATTCAAGAAAAGAAGCCTGCCACTGATGCTGAGATGGAGAAACGATTAATTTTAAAAGTATGGAAAATTCAGATATTGCTCTAATCAGAACTTTTGTGCATTACTTTCTGCATTTTGTTTTCCCGGTTTTTATTGCTTTGGTGTTTTACCGCAAAACCTGGAAGAAGACCTATCTTATCCTTCTGGCCACCATGCTTGTGGATCTCGATCATCTTTTTGCAAATCCTATTTTTGACCCCGATAGAGGAAGCGTGGGATTTCATTTTTTACACTCTTATTATGCGATTGCGGTGTATTTTTTGATGCTCTTTTTTAAAGGGAATATACGAATTGTCGGGATAGGATTGCTGTTCCATATGATTACAGACCTGCAGGATTTTTATTGCTGGAGCCATTAAATAACATTAATATTTTCTTTTAATATTTTAAAAACCATAGATTTTTTGTATTTTGTAGACGCTTATGAAAATAAAAGAACTTTTACATTATACGTACATTTTCCCGATTCTGGCCGTAGGATATTATTTTTCCGGTTTCATGGGTACCGGGATTGTTTTTGATGTAATTGCCGGAATTTTATTGACAGGAAGTGTGATCTCTGCCGTTCACCACGCAGAAGTGGTAGCCCATAAAGTAGGGGAGCCTTTCGGAACAATAATTCTTGCGCTCTGCATAACCATACTGGAAGTTGCACTCATCATCTCGCTGATGGTGGCCGGCGGCGACCAGGCCATTACCCTTGCCAGAGATACGGTATTTGCAGCTGTGATGCTGATTCTTAACGGTATTTTAGGAATCTGTATTTTGGTTGGCGGTGTGAAATATTACGAACAGTTTTTTGCTAGGACGTCGGCGACAACATATCTTGTAAGCATCGTATCCATCCTGATTCTTACCCTCGTTCTCCCGAATTTCACGTCAAGTGTTAACGGACCTTTTTATAATCAGGCGCAGCTGATATTTGTTTCTATTGCCTGTCTTGTCATTTATGGTATCTTCTTGATGGTGCAGACGGTAAGACACCGAAATTATTTTATTGTTCCTGAGGAGCACCCTGAAGAACATTATATTCCGTCGTTTCAAAAAACGGTGATCAGCTTTATTTTTCTTGTAATCTGTCTGGCTATTGTTGTATTGATGGCAAAAGGCCTCTCTTCTACCATTGAAAATATGGTTCAGAGTCTGGGAGCGCCGAAATCGCTGGTGGGAGTTATTATTGCCGGGATGGTTTTATTACCGGAAGGTATGGCTGCTATTCGCGCGGCACGGAGCAATCAGATCCAGTCGAGTCTTAATCTGGCGTTAGGTTCTGCTTTGGCGAGCATTGGCCTTACAATACCGGCAGTTTCCGTGGTATGTATCCTGTACGATATTCCTTTGGTGTTGGGACTAGACAAGAAAGATATCATTCTGCTTTCATTATCAGTCTTCATTGTCATGCTTTCCCTGAGTCGCGGCAAAACCAATATTCTTTACGGAACGGTATTGCTGGTCAATCTGGCAGCGTATATTTTTACGGTAATTGTGCCATAGAAATTGTACAGCTCGTGATAAATAAGTAAAAGTTTTAACCGGAATCAGGTAATTATAGTCTTCTCGCTAGATCCATTTTGAATGCCATCAGTTTGGCAATATTCTCGGATTTGTAAATAGCCATATCAGCATTCTCCCCAGAAAAATTTTCTTCAATCGTGGCTTTCCAAAGTTCGAGCCAGCGGTTAAAATGTTTTTGTTCCATTGCCTGAATCTCATTAATAGGGAAGTGGGCGCCCATAGGATTTCCCTTATATGTCATCTGTCCGAATAAAATTGATTCCCAGAATGAATACATTTTGGGTAAATGTTTATCCCAGTCTACTTTGGCAATATCGGTAAAGAAGAAGCTTATCGTTTCATCCTTAATGACTTTCGCATAAAAAGCATTAACAAGATATTCTATGTCTTCCCGTGATTCCAGTTTTTTCATAATTCAAAATTAAGGTAAATTCGTTCTTAAATTTAATATTTGGAGTTGATAAATTTCATGAAAACAATATTCTATCTTTGCATGTTATTTTTATTCAAATTGAAAGCAGTTTGTATGCTTCAGATAGGATAAATTAAAAACAAAATGATTGTAAAATGGCAAAAGAATTCAGGCAAAAAATTCGCCAGAAGAATACCGATAACAGCGGTTTCGGTGACAATGCGTCCGGAAGATTTATCAATAAGAACGGACTTCCGAATGTTAACAGGAAAGGAGTAAATGTTTTCAATCGATTCAGCTGGTATCATACCATGCTTGAGCTGTCGACGTTTAATTTTCTTTCTTATCTTGTTATTGCGTATATTCTGGTAAATTTGTTTTTCGCTTTGATCTATTATCTTATCGGAGTCGAGCACCTTACCGGGATTGACAAAAGCGATCCGGTAAGTGAATTTATTGACGTTTTTTTCTTCAGCTCCCAAACCTTTACCACGGTAGGATATGGAAGAATTGCACCAGTAGGTTTTATGGCAAGTCTGGTGGCTACATTTGAAGCATTCCTGGGATTGCTTACTTTTGCCATTGCAACAGGACTTTTCTACGGAAGGTTTTCCAGGCCAAGAGCATACCTTAAATTTTCGGATATAGCATTGATTGCCCCTTTCAAGAATAAAACGGCGCTGATGTTCAGGCTTGCCCCTTATAAAAATAATTCTTTAACGGATGCTGATGTTATTGTATCAGCAGCCATCGAAGTCATTGAAAACAGTGTTCCGAAAAGCAATTTTTATACCCTGAAGACTCAGCTCAGTAAGATTAATACGCTGGCTCTGAACTGGACCATTGTTCATCAGATTGATGAAGATTCTCCGTTTTTCGGTTTTTCTGATGAAGATTTTAAAAACACGCATATTGAAATCATTGTTCATGTTCGGGCATTTGATGAAGTATTTTCCAATACGGTTGTACAGCGTACCTCTTATGTTTCCGATGAAATTATATACGGGGCCAAATTTATCCCGATGTATTATCCGGATAAAGATAACCAGTCTACCGTGCTGAATCTGGATAAAATGAACCATTATCAACAAGCGGATCTCCCGATATTTCAGGAGGAAAATGAATAATGAATTTAGATCTCTATAAAAAACAGGCTTTACAAAAGCAGAAAGAACATAAAAAATTCCTAGACGGTATCAAAAAGAAGCCGCCTAAAAATCTTGATTATGTGGTTCAGGAAACCAATGATGAAGTTTTCGAAAAGATAGACTGTCTTCAGTGCGCCAATTGCTGCAAAACTACAGGTCCTCTTTATACAGAGAAGGATATTGAAAGGATAGCGAAACATTTGCGAATGAAACCTGCCGATTTTGAGGCCAAATTCCTTCGCACTGATGAAGATAACGACAAAGTGCTTCAGAACCTTCCTTGTTTCTTTTTGAACAGCGACAATACCTGTTCTATCTATGAGGTACGACCTAAAGCCTGCCGAGAATATCCGCATACAGACCGGAAAAAGATCTATCAGATTAATAATCTTACTATGAAAAATACGCTGATATGTCCCGCTGCATACGAGTTTGTGGAGCGAATTATGAAAAATTTAGCAAAATAACCTATAATTCAAAATCATTCTTAAATAATTATAAAGTCCGTTAAATAAAGACTTCCAGAATAATATCAGGATAAAAAGTGACGTTTAGGTTAAACAACCATTTAATAAATAAAATATTAATTATTATGAAGAAGTTAGTTTTAACAGCAGCGTTTACATTAGTCGGAGTAATCGCAGTATCAGCTCAGACGGACACTACACAACAGAACCCGTCTCAAACTCAAAATCCTAATAACCAAACGACAACTCAACCTCAACAGGGTACACAGGCCACTTCGGAATGGGGCACAAACTCCGCCGGAACAGCCCAAACTCAGAATACCAATGCAGCTTCTACCACAGATGCGGCAGCAGCAACCACTGCAACTGATGCTTCAGCCAGTGTAACTGCAGATCCAAATGCAGATGCTACCAAACCTAATGACGAAGCGACTAAAGAAGAAAAGAAATCTAAAAAGAAAAAGTCGAAGTAAGTATTTAAATTTAGTAAAGTAGAAATGGAATCCTGAAATTTTATATTTCAGGATTTTTATTCCCGGCTTTATAATGTAATTTGTCTTAATTTATTATAAATCAAGTTAAAACATTTTTATAAAGTATCCTTTGTACGATTATTGTACATCATATAACACACCACTTTAAATCATTAATATTATGAAAAATTTAATTTTAGCGACAGCATTCGCAATGTTTGGTACGATCGCAGTATCGGCACAAACAACACCACAGAAGACATCAACTGATAGTATGAGAACAGATACTACCAGAAACAAGGACATGAATAACGGAACCACCGGTACAATGAATAACACCGGCACCAATAATTCCAATAACAATTGGGATAAATCTAAAACCGATACCGCCAGCTGGAAAAACAGAGATGCAACCACAGGCGATAGAAAAATGAAAAAGAAAAATAAGTAGATAATGCAATAAAGAAATCCTGAAATTTTTCAGGATTTTTTATTTTCAATTTCATCCATCCGGAACTGAACAATTTTCCTGATCAGTTCTGCAGGAAGTTCTTCTTTTAAGGGAAACTGAACGGCACCTTTAGAAAATTTGTATTTTCTTATTTTAAATTCGTCTTCAAAGTTCTTAATTCCTTCAGCTCCGGGATAGAAGCCGATATGCTTTTTATAGCCTGCAAAATAAACCAGAGGCTTATTTTTATATTTGAAAGCAGGCATCTGATAGCCAATATATTCTTCAATTTCAGGATTTTGAGCATGAATGATTTTTCGTAATTCTTTTAATGTGTCTTCTATTTCAGGAAATAAAAAAATGTAGTCGTCTATATTTTCAAAAGTGTTTTTCATATTTAAATGTAAGAAATTTATAAGAATGCCTGATCAAACAGGAAACATTTCTGAATTTGTTAATCTTATACTACAAATAAAAAAGCGCTGAATCATCAACGCTTTCTCCTTTCACTTTTACTTTTATCCCATTTATAATCCCGGGAACAGGTTATATGAAAAAAGGTCGGGAAAATTTCCCAACCTTGTATTTTATACGACTCCTTGTGCTAGCATTGCTTCTGCTACTTTCACGAAACCGGCGATATTTGCCCCTTTCACGTAGTTTACATAGCCGTCTTCTTCTTTACCGTAGTCTCTGCATGCTTTATGAATTCCGATCATAATCTCTTTCAGTCTGGCGTCAACTTCTTCAGAAGTCCAGTTCAGACGGATAGAGTTTTGCGTCATTTCTAAACCGGAAGTTGCTACCCCTCCTGCGTTGGAAGCTTTCCCCGGAGAGAATAATACCTTATTATCAAGGAAATAATTGATGGCATCCAATGTTGAAGGCATGTTGGCTGCTTCCGTTACACATACACATCCGTTTTCAACAAGAAGTTTTGCATCTTCAAGATCAAGCTCATTTTGGGTTGCAGAAGGGATGGCAACATCACATTTCACTTCCCAAGGACGCTTCCCTGCAAAAAACTGTGCAGAAGGATATTTTTTAGCATAATCTTCAGCTCTGTTGTTACCTGAAGATCTTAATTCCAACAGATAATCGATTTTTTCGCCATCGATTCCGTCTTTATCGTATACATATCCATCCGGTCCGGAGATTGTTACTACTTTACCTCCAAGTTCGGAAACTTTCTTGATCACACCCCAGGCTACGTTTCCGAAACCTGAAACCGTTACGGTTTTATCTTTAAACGTTTGTCCGATTGTTTTAAGCATCTGTTCTGCGAAGTATACCACGCCGTATCCCGTAGCTTCAGGACGAATCAATGAACCACCGTAAGCAAGACCTTTACCGGTAAGTACTCCTGTAAATTCATTTCTGATTTTTTTATACTGCCCGAACAGATAACCGATTTCTCTTGCGCCTACCCCGATATCTCCAGCAGGAACGTCAGTTTCAGGACCCACGTGCTTACACAATTCTGTCATGAAAGCCTGGCAGAAACGCATTACCTCCATATCAGATTTTCCTTGCGGATCAAAATCTGAACCTCCTTTTCCTCCTCCCATCGGAAGGGTAGTAAGAGAGTTTTTGAATACCTGCTCGAATGCTAAGAATTTAAGAACCGAAAGATTTACGGTAGGATGAAAACGGATTCCGCCTTTATATGGTCCGATAGCAGAGTTCATTTGAATTCTGAAACCTCTGTTTACCTGGATTTCCCCTTTATCGTCAACCCACGGAACTCTGAAGATGATGATTCTTTCAGCTTCCGCCATTCTTTCAAGAAGCTTCATGCCCGTATATTCCTTCTTAGTCATGATAAACGGAATTACTGTAACAGCAACTTCTTTTACGGCTTGTAAAAATTCTGGCTCATTAGGGTTTTTGGCCTCAATTTTTGCTATAAACTCTTGGATTTTCTGGTCAATATTATATTGTTCCATATATTAGGGTTGAATATTATTGCCAACAAATTTAATTTTTTTTTCAAGATTCACAACACCTTAATGAATGATTGTTGAAAGTTTAATAATATAAACACTTAATATTATTAAGTTGATAATTTATACGTTAATTTTATTAAAAATTAAATGTTATCTTTAAAATAATGCAATATTAAGAAATGGTTAAATCTCATATTGCTACAAATTGTCTCCCTGAAAGTGATTTTACTTTCCCCAAAAGCTCCAAATCCAGAATTACGGGTAAAATTTTATGAGAGGCGAGTCCTGTTTTCTCTATAAGATCATCTAACGAAATCTGTGGATTATCTGATATAAAATTGAATATGAATTGCTGGTTTTCAGTTAATTGAATATTGATTTCACTTCTAGAAAACAGCTCATCCATTTTTACTTTAGGCTTTTTAAGTCCTAAATAATCAATCAGGTCTTTAATCGTAGAAATAGGCGCAGCTTTATTTTGAAAAATGAGATGATTGCAGCCCTGACTCTGTTTATCGGTGATCTTTCCGGGCAATGCAAAAACCTCGCGATTGTACTGATTGGCAAAGGTTGCCGTGCTTACCGATCCTCCGCCAAAAGCGGTTTCTACAACAATGGTTGCGGGGGACATGCCCGCTACAATTCTGTTTCTCTGAATAAAATTCTCGCGGTCGGGTTTGCGGGAAGAATTAAATTCCGTAAATAACGCACCGTCTTCTTCCAGTATTTTTTCGGAAAGTTTTCGATTTTTTGAAGGGTAAATGATATGAAAGCCGTGCGCAAGAACTGCTGCTGTCTGAATTCCTTTCTGAAGGGACTGTTCATGGACCTCCTTATCGACACCCAAAGCCAGTCCGCTCACAGAAATATAATTGCAGGAATGGGTTTCTTCAAAAAAATCATGGAGAAACTGTTGTCCGTAAGATGTCATATTTCTTGTTCCGACAATGCTTAACCGCTGCTTTTGGTCATCAAAAACGCCTTTTTGGTAAAGAATTGCGGGAGCATCGTTACATTCGTTGAGCAAGGACGGAAGGTCACCAAGGTGTCTGAGGTTAATTTTGATCTTATTCTTTTCGCAGAATTTCAGTTCAGCTTCAGCAAATTTCAGATGCACAGGGTTTCCGATGTCAGCTACCATTTTATATCCTAAGCCGTCAATTTTTTTGTATTCTTTCCTTGTATGAAGCCATGCATTTTTGGCATTTCCGAAAGCACGCACAAGCTTGTAAAAATTGATATCACCGATTAAACTGCATTCGCGGAGCGCGATAGAATAGAGATGTTCTTCAGAATACATTTGTGTTGTTTTGGCAAATGTATTGAATTTGGCGTTAATTTTCAGTAAGACATCTTATATCTTATTCAAACTTATTTTCTTCTCAGTTCATCCAGATGTTTCCAGATGTCATCCTTCTTTTTATAAGGAAGCTCCAGGAAATCTTCAGGATGGTTTTCTTTATATTCCTGCCATAATTTATCATCTTTTTCACTGTAATAGTTAGGAAACTCCCAGATATATCTTTTCTTTTTTTCGCCTACTTTCTTAAACATAAAAGCGAGGATTACTCCTACTACAGCACCTGCAATATGTGCCTGCCATGCAATTTTGCTTGGTTCCTGAAGGTTATAGAACAACTCCTCCGGCAGCATGCCCCATACAAGACTTCCATAATACAGTACAACAAGTAATGAGATGGTAAGCAGTTTTACATTCCATTTAAAAATACCGCTAAAAAACAGGAAAAAGGCAAGAACATATACGACACCGCTTGCTCCGATAGTACAGGTATAAAGATAATCTCCGGTCATAATATCGATTGGCGGCAGCAGCCACACCAGAAGGCCAGTAGCAAGCCATCCCAGGATAAATACTTTGTTGGCCACCAGAGGATAAAACTGATACAGAAGAAACATCAGGATCGCAATAGGAATGGAGTTGCCTACAATATGATCCAGATTGCCATGCAATAGAGGAGAAGTGATAATTCCCAACAGACCTTCAGGTAATAATGGGATAATCGCTCCAAAGCAACTTTCAAAAAAGCCGTGAAGCTGAAGAAAATATCCTAACCACATGGCTGAAAGCATCAGCAATGGATTTACAATAGCTTTTTTAGAAATTACTTTGTTTTTTAGCATGCAGGATATATGTCAAATGAAAAGCCAATGATAAATTTCGGAAAATTTGGCGATGAATAAGAATCTTTATTTTTTATTTCAGACAAAAAGTAATTTTTTAAAAATAATCTCTTTTTTTAAGGATCTTATCTGTCATTAAATCTTGTCGCTGTTTACATTTAGAGATGAAAATGCTGAGATTTAACGTTGTATTGAGAGTTCATCAAATTTATATTTAATATTTTTGTTTGGAATTTTGTATAATGAAACCCTGAACTCATGAAGAAGTTTTTATTAATTCTTTCCTTTTCTGCAGGAATTTTTATCAATGCGCAGGTAATTCTTGACACTGCTTCTGTTAAAGTAGATACCATCAAACACTGGTCTGTTGTAGGCAAGCAGTCTTTAATGATTAATCAGGCAGCCTTTTCCAATTGGGTGGGCGGCGGTGCCAATAATGTAGGCTGGCTTTTGGGAGCCGACTATAATATCAGGTATGAAAATGATAAAGATCTTTGGGAAAATATTATTCTTTTAAATTACGGGCAAAATGATACCCAGGGTATTGGAGTAAGAAAAACCCAGGATGTGATCAATGTTTCGACCAATTACGGACGAAAAGTCTCCAAAAGCTGGTACCTTTCTGTGGGCGCAGGCTTACAATCCCAGTTTTCTACAGGTTATGAGGATGGAAATAATCCTGAAGCCAAGAAAATTTCTAATTTTATGGCTCCCGGTTATCTGAATGTCGGGATGGGGATCACTTACCGGCCCAATGATAATCTGAATGTTACTTTAAGGCCATCGAATGCCAGGTGGACCTTCGTTCTTGATGAGGATCTTCAGACCGAAGGTACATACGGATTGAAAGCTGATGGGGATAATACTTTACTGCAATACGGTTTTCTCGGCACTGCTTTATATAAATTTAAATTGATGGAGAATGTGAACGTTACCAATACTGCGTCTGTTTTCTCCAATTATCTTGACCATCCTGATAGATTGGTTCTCGCCTATGGAATGATATTGAATTTAAAGGTTAATAAGTTCATCTCGTCGAATATTACGGTGGATTTGATGTATGACCATAATCAGATTAAAAAAACACAGCTCAAACAAACACTCGGGGTAGGCTTTGCTTATACGCTGGATAACGGTGTTAAACGTTCTGACCGAAAAGACAGCCAGTGGTGGATTAAAAAATAATTAAACTAAAACGATAGGAGCGGGCTTTAGCCCGCTTTTTTTTAAAGGCAAGTGGGCTTTAGCCAAATTACAAACAAAAAAAAGCACTCCCAATATGAAGTGCTTTACTATTATCAATTATATATTACTAAAATTCTATATCAACTTCCAGTTTCTCGGCCAAAAGCTTAGAAATTTTTTCTTTCAGGGGCTCAATGTCTATATTCTGCATCGCATCATTTGCGAAAGCATACAGCAATAAAGCCTGAGCTTCTTTTTTGGAAATACCTCGTGCTCTTAAGTAGAACAGGGCATCTTCATTCAGCTGTCCTACGGTACATCCGTGAGAACATTTCACATCATCTGCAAAAATCTCCAGTTGGGGTTTTGTATCAATGATTGCGCCTTCGCTAAGCAATACATTATTGTTCTGCTGATATGCGTTGGTTTTCTGGGCAATTTTGTCTACAAATACTTTTCCGTTGAATACCCCGTGAGATTTCCCGTTAAAAATACCTTTGTAGTTCTGATAACTTTCACAGTTTGGGAAATTGTGGTGAACCGCTGTGTGATGGTCTACCAGCTGATCTTTTCCGATAATGGTAATCCCGTTCATAAATGAATTGATATTGGATCCGTTATGAATAAAATCAAGGTTATTTCTTACCAATTTTCCTCCGAAGGAGAAAGTATTTACGGTTGTTAAGCTGTCTTTTTCCTGTCTTGCAAAAGTATTGTCAATGAGATACGAAGTATCGTTATCATTCTGCAGCTTGTGCCAGTCTGCTTTTGCATTCGGATAGGTAAAAATTTCCGTTACCGAATTCGTTAGCACATATGTACTGTCAAAATTATGATGACTTTCAATGATTTCCACTTTAGCACCTTCTTCCACAATTAATAAATTTCTTGTATTATAGAAGGTATTTTCTTCCTGATTCTGAGAAATGTAGAAAATATGAATCGGTTTTTCAATTACTACATTTTTAGGAACCTTTAAGAAGAAGCCATACTTGCAATAAGCCTGGTTTAGATTGGTAAAAGCAGATTTATCAGCAGCGATTGTATTAAAGTATTTCTCAAAAACATCTCTGTGCTTTTCGTCATTCAATGCATAATTGAATGAAAGAAACTCAACATTTTCAATGGAAACTTTTGATAATTCTTTATGAAGCTTACCGTTTACAAAAGTGATCCAATCGAAATTTTCTTCACCCAAATGAAGACTATCCAATTGCTCTTTGGTAATATTATGATTTTCTTTGGGAAAAAAGTTGTAAGCTTTTTCGGTTATCTCTTTTAAGCTGGTATATTTATATTCTTCGTCTTTTTTTGTCGGAAAACCTGCTTTTTCAAACCTTTGAAGAGCGGCTTTTCGATCTTCGTCCATAAATCTGTGACGAAGGCTCTCCAAAAATTCGTTATGGTTTTCTGTAATCTGTTCTTTTAATGCCATTACTGGTATATCTGTGGTTTGCACCATTTTTTCTTTTTTTGTTTGGCTGAGTTGTTCAACTAAGAGATGAATCTCTGAATTCTTATCTTTTAATTAATTTAAAAGCCAGTCGTACCCTTTTTCTTCCAGTTCCAAAGCAAGAGATTTGTCACCAGTTTTGATGATTTTCCCATTTGCCAATACGTGAACGAAGTCAGGTTGAATATAATTAAGCAATCTCTGATAGTGCGTAATCAAAAGAACTGCATTTCCTTCATTTTTGAAAGCATTTACACCGTCTGCAACGATTCTCAAAGCATCAATGTCTAATCCAGAATCCGTTTCATCAAGAATAGCCAATTTTGGGTTAAGCATCATCATCTGGAAGATCTCGTTTCTTTTCTTTTCACCTCCAGAAAAACCTTCATTCAATGATCTTGAAAGGAAATCTTTTTTGATACCTAATTTTTCAGATTTCTCACGAATCATAGATAGCATTTCCTTTGCAGGCATTTCTCCCAATCCGTTTGCTTTTCTGTTTTCATTCATTGCTGCCTTAATGAAATTGGTTACAGAAACCCCCGGAATTTCTACAGGATACTGAAAAGAAAGGAAAATTCCTTTATGTGCTCTTTCTTCAGGAGCATCTTCAATGATGTTTTCACCCCCGAAAATAATTTCTCCGTCAGTAACTTCATAATCTTCTTTCCCTGCGATTACGGAAGAAAGGGTGGATTTACCGGCTCCGTTCGGTCCCATGATGGCGTGAACTTCACCCGGCTTTATCTCAAGATTAATTCCTTTTAAAATTTCTGCGCCGTCTTCAATTTTGGCGTGCAAGTTTTTTATCTCTAACATACGTTTAAATTTATCGCAAGGCTAGACTAAGATTTTCAATCTTCCTTTGCTTTTTAAGATAAACAAAGGCACTAACGCTTATCAATGAAATACAATTTTTTTTTATTTTAAACATTAAGAATTTAAGTTTAAAGTCTTAATGCATCATTTTTTTTAAGCAAATCAATAAAATTGATTTTGGATTAAGTTGATTAAGCTATTGCTGTAAATTTAACTTAATTTGAATAAATGTTATTCCGGGAGTTTTGAAAAATACTCATTTATTAAAGGAATCATTGACTTTGTAATATTGTCCGTATAAAAATTAATTAAAATGCCTTGAGGCTTTTTCAATATTTTCATATAAGTCATCAACTGAGCCTGATGTACGGGCAATAAACTTTCAACAGTTTTGATTTCTATAACAATTGTATTATTTACAAGTAAATCAACTTTTAGCGGAGTTTCAATTTCAATTTTGCCATAACTGATTTTGGTGCTAATTTGTTGATCAACCAAAAATCCTTTTTCTCTTAATTCATATGCCAAACACATTTCATAAACACTTTCCAATAAGCCCGGGCCTAATTCCTTATGAACTTTGATGGCGCATCCAACAATGTCATAAGAAAGTTGTGTTATTTGTGTTTTTGTCATATTAATTTTCTTTAAAAGAATTGATTTATCAATTCCTTAATATTAGACATTAAGTATTTAAGATAATAAAAAAACTTAATTTCTTAATGTTTAAAAAATAATACTATCCTACAGAGCCTTCTAAAGAAATCTCCAGTAATTTCTGGGCTTCAATGGCAAATTCCATCGGCAGTTTATTTAAAACTTCTTTGCTGAAACCATTCACAATCAAAGCAATGGCTCTTTCTGTGTCAATTCCTCTTTGGTTACAGTAGAAAATTTGGTCTTCCCCGATTTTTGAAGTCGTAGCTTCGTGCTCCAGCTGTGCAGAAGGATCTTTGATTTCAATATAAGGGAACGTATGTGCTCCACATTCATTACCCATCAACAGAGAGTCACATTGGGAAAAATTTCTTGCTCCTTTTGCGGAAGGCATTACTTTTACCAGACCTCTGTACGAATTCTGGGATTTCCCTGCAGAAATACCTTTCGAAATAATCGTAGACCTTGTATTCTTACCGATGTGGATCATTTTTGTACCGGTATCTGCATACTGGTGATTGTTGGTTACTGCAATAGAATAGAACTCACCGATTGATCCGTCTCCTTTCAGAATACATGAAGGATATTTCCATGTTACGGCAGAACCTGTTTCCACCTGTGTCCATGAGATTTTTGCATTTCTTTCGCAAAGCCCTCTTTTCGTTACGAAATTGAAAACTCCTCCTTTTCCTTCTTCATTTCCCGGATACCAATTTTGTACGGTAGAATATTTTATTTCGGCATTGTCTAATGCGATAAGCTCAACAACGGCCGCGTGAAGCTGGTTTTCATCTCTTGAAGGAGCGGTACATCCTTCCAGATAAGAAACATAACTTCCTTCGTCAGCAATAACAAGCGTTCTTTCAAACTGACCTGTTCCCGCCTGGTTAATACGGAAATAGGTTGAAAGCTCCATCGGACATCTTACTCCTTTCGGGATGTAGCAAAAACTTCCGTCAGAAAATACTGCGGAATTTAAAGCTGCATAGAAGTTATCCCCTCTCGGAACTACTTTTCCAAGATATTTTCTTACCAGATCCGGGTGATTTTTAATCGCTTCTGAAATGGAACAGAAAATAATTCCTTTTTCCATCAGCGTATCCTGGAAAGTTGTTTTTACGGAAATAGAATCCATGACGATATCTACTGCGACACCGGAGAGTCTTTTTTGCTCTTCGATGTTGATACCCAATTTTTCAAAAGTTTTAATCAATTCGGGATCTACCTCGTCAAGACTTGCCAGTTCGGGTTTTACCTTTGGGGCTGCGTAATATTTAATAGCCTGAAAATTCGGTTTTTCATATTTAATATTGGCCCATTCCGGCTCGACCATTTTAAGCCAGATTCTGAAAGACTCCAAACGCCACTCCGTCATCCATTCCGGCTCTTCTTTTTTAGCAGAAATCGCACGGATGATGTCTTCATTTAACCCGGTAGGGAAATCTTCGTAATCGATTTTCGTTTCCCAGCCGAATTCGTATTTTTTATTTTCTAAATCGACGCGTAAATCGTCTTCAGTATATTTATTCATAATTTATATTCAAAAAATTCAAAATTCGAAATTCAAAATTTTGTATCTCCGAATTACTTTTATTTTCTGTTTTTGTATTTGGAGCCTTTTAGATCACTATTTTCTAAATAAAATATAAAGCCTCCTATTTTCTTACTTAAATCTGTTGTTTTTATTTTAAAACCTCAAATTTTTCTTTTGAAATAAAGTTTCTATCCAAAATCCTATATAGCTGAGATCTTGTTTCGCCGCAAGAAGCTTTGGAAATATACAAGAACTGTATAAATTCTCCGTTTCCATTTCTCTCGAAGCCTTCAGCAATGTTATCCATTATTGAACCTGAAGATCCGTCAATTTGATTTGCCAGCCGAAAATTATTTTTAAGTTCAGAATTTTCAATAATTTCATAAATATCGGCAGAAAGCTCTCTTGCAAGCTGCCATATTTCTAAATCTTCAAAACTCTTATACGTTGCCAATAATATTGAATTTTAAATCTTAAATATTGAATTTTAAAGAGAAAAACTTTCTCCGCATCCGCATGTTCTGGATGCATTAGGATTGTTAAAAACAAATCCTTTTCCGTTTAAACCTCCTGAATATTCAAGAGTTGTTCCTGCGAGGTATAAGATAGACTTTTTGTCGACAACAATTTTAATGTTATTGTCCTCAAAAATTTGATCAGTGTCTGTTTTTTGGTTGTCAAATCTCAAAACATATTCTAAACCAGAACATCCTCCGCTTTTCACCCCCACTCTTATATAGTCTTCAACAGGGTTAAAGCCTTCCTCTGTCATCAGCTGGACGGCTTTTGCCTTTGCTTGATCTGATACTTTTATCATTGTATTTATTTAGAATGATTTAATAATGCAAAAATACGAACAATAATTAGTATATAAAAATTAGCGATTTTATTTTATCGATTTTTATTATTGATGGCTTTAACTTTGTAAAGATTTTAAAATCCAAACTATAAATTTACCTTAATGAAAAAACTAGGCATCATCGCTTTATCATTATTCGTGCAGACTCTTTTTGCCCAGACCAACAGATTTGTGTATCAGGTCACCATGAAGCCGGACGCATCTAATAAAAATGATACTAAAACAGAAAATGCATATCTCGATATTTCTCAGGAAAAATCGGTATTCTATTCTGAAAACAGGATTAAGAGAGATTCTGTAATACAGGCTACCATACAAAGTGGTGGAGCAAGGAGTTTTAACAGGGACCAAATGGAAAATCTGAGATCTAATATTAATTACTCTGTAGAAAAAGATAAAAAAAGCCAGAAGACTATTTTTAAGGACAGAATAGGGAGAGATGTTTACACGTATGAAGAAGACAGGCCTATCAGCTGGAAAATATTTCCTGAGACCACAAAAATAGGAGAGTATAAGGTGCAAAAAGCTGAAACTGATTTTGGAGGAAGAAAATGGACCGCATGGTTCACCACAGATTTGCCTTATCAGGACGGGCCGTACAAATTCGGAGGACTTCCGGGGCTTATCGTAAAAGTGGAAGATGATAAAGGAGAATATTCTTTCGATCTGATGAAAAATTATAAAATTGCTGATTTTCCTGCATTAAATCAGTTCGGAAATATCATTAAAGTAAAAAGAACCGATTATGTAAAGCAGCAGAAAAAATTCATGGAAGATCCTATGGCTTTCATGTCACAAGGTGGCGGGACAATGAGAATCGGTGGGGGTAACCGTGGAGGCGGCGGAAATCCTGCAGAAATGCGAAAGAGAATGGAAGATCGAGTAAAAGAAGAGGCTAAGAAAAACAGTAATCCAATCGAACTGCAATAAATCAACCCCCGAAGAGAATCTTCGGGGGTTTTGTTTTAAAGTTGATTTAAATTCTATCTTAAAAGTTGGTTGAAGGTATCGCCTTGTCTGATATCTCCGGTGTTGTATCCTTTCATAAACCATTCTTTACGCTGTGCAGAAGAACCGTGGGTAAAGCTTTCCTGATTCACATATCCCTGAGATCTTTTCTGGATATTATCATCTCCAACAGCTTCTGCAGCATCAATCGCAGATTGAATGTCTCCCGGTTCCAGAATATGTTTTTCAGCATCCGTCCTTTTTGCCCAAAGTCCTGCATAAAAATCTGCCTGTAATTCTGTTGCTACGGAAATCCTGTTCATTTCTGCTTCGCTATATTGCCCGCTTCTTCGCATTTCGTCTACTTTTTGCGTAGTTCCCAAAAGGGTCTGAACATGATGGCCGACTTCGTGTGCAAGAACATAGGCAACTGTAAATTCTGTTACTTCTGCTCCGAATTGTTTCTGCAGTTCATTAAAGAAGCTCATATCCATATAAACGGACTGATCTGCGGGGCAGTAAAAAGGTCCCATTGCTGCCTGTGCAGTTCCGCAGCCGGATCGTGTTGTGCTTTCAAAAAGTACGATTTTCGGAGGTTCGTAGGTCATCCCGTTTTCAGTAAAAACCTGCTCCCAGGTATTGGTATTCCATTTTCCCATCATGTCTACCATTTCTCCGATTTTTCTTTCTTCCGCTGAGAGTTCTCTCTGCTCGGTTTGTGCTGTACCGGAACTGTTTCCGGAAGAAAGTATGGAAGAAGGGTCTCCTCCCAGAAAAAAAACGATGGCAGCAATAATCAAAGTTCCCAATCCGCCCCCTACAACGGCTCCGCCGCCTAGTCCACGCCTGTCTTCTACGTTGCCGCCTCTGTCGTCAGTCCATCTCATAGTTGTATTATTTTGTGATATATAAATTTAGAAATTTAAAATCTAATTTCTTTATGGATGGCAAAATATTTTAGCAATTATCGATTAAGTTGGTTTTTCTTCAGCCAGTATGAGGTAGACTGATATGCGGAGATAGCCTGTTCGATAAGCTTTTTATTCTGAAGATCCCCCTTTACATATTTTTCATCATAATACAGATTAAATTCCGGAGAAAGGCTGTTTTTTTGCTGTGTTAAAGCATATTGTTTAACTTTTTTTAGCGGAGAAATAACAGTTAAATAATTATCTTTAATGAATCCGAGATCCTGATAGGTGGCTACATAAGCTTTAGGCTGAAACTCTTTTGAGAACACGTCCTGTCCCAAAAATTTAGTCTGATAATTGAAATTAAGCAATCCTAAAAGCGTTGGCATCACGTCAATCTGCGACATGGTTTGTGTAAATTTCTGAGGCTGAATAAATCCTTCCGAAAAGATCATTGCAGGAATTTTATATTTATCCATCGGAAGTTCCGTGTCTCCTGCGCTTGAGGCACAATGGTCGGCAATAATAACAAAAACCGTATTGGGATACCAGTCTTGTTTTTTAGCCATTTCAAAAAACTTCCTAAGAGAATAATCGGTATATTTTACGCCGCCTTCTCTTGATTTTGCATCTCCGGGAATATCAATTTTTCCGTTAGGATAGGTAAAAGGACGGTGATTGGAGACCGTCATCCAATGGTTAAAAAACGGTTTTCCGGATTTTGCTTCGGCATTCATAGCCTGAATTGCTTTTTTCGCCATATCTTCATCTGCTACGCCCCAAACGTTGGCAAAGGAGATTTCCTCCGGCTTGAAATTATTTCGGTCAACAATATCATATCCATTACCTTCGTAAAAGTCTTTCATATTATCGAAATAGCTGTAACCGCCATACAGGAACTTTACATCATAACCTTTTGATTTGAAAACACTTCCTGTCGTAAATTTGTTTTTGTTGTTTTCTCTTTTGATAATGCTTTCTCCGGCAGTTGGCGGAATGCAGAGTGTAAGTGCTTCAAGGCCGCGAACGGTTCTGTTTCCGGTAGCATAAAGGTTGGTAAACATGAGTGACTTATCTGCAAGGCTGTCCAGGAAAGGAGTTATTTTCTGTGTGTTTCCATAATGCGCCATAAAGTCTGCAGATAAACTTTCAATGGAAATCAAAACCACATTTTTGTTTAATTCCGGTTTTTCAGACTGGATAGTTCTTTTTAAAACTGGCGGGGTGTATTGGCTCAGGAAATTCCTTTCTGCAATCTGCTGGTTAATCTGAGGATAAAACTGAAAATAATCCAGCTCATTATGCGTAAATGCCCAATAAAATTTTGGCAATCCGTTGGCCTGGATCTCATCTTCAAAAACGTTGTCAGATTTTAATTTTGTGGTGAAACTTAATCCTAAAAGACTTACGGCTACTAAAATGCAGAATGAAGTTAATAAAATGGCTTTCTGTTTTAGATTTGGAAGAAATAAAAGTTCTGTTTTGGTCTTTTTATAAATGTAGAAGGTAAACGCTGTGGCAACGGCAAATATCGCCAGAAACAAAGGAACTACAGGATAACTTTCCATAATGTTGCCGATAACTTCATTGGTATAGATCAGGTAATCTACCGCGATGAAATTATATCGCAATCCAAATTCATTATAGAAAAAATACTCGCTTACGGCATTAAAAATGATAAGAAGAACGTACAGGAAAACAGTAATGAAGTACATTGTATTCCTAATTTGTAAACGTTTTTTCGGCAGGAAAAGCATAAGGCTGAATATAATGATCTTGAGGCCTATAAATGCCAATGCTATTTCAGCGGCTGAGCCGCCATATTGCTTGAAAATATTATCCGGGATGAGAAGAATGTATAAAAAGAAAGCACATAATAATCCCAGAATAATGTACCCGTAAGGCTTCTGATATTTTGAGTTGGATAAAAATACAAAATATACGGCCAGAAAAGGGCATGTGAGAATGAACACAAAAATATCATTCACAATTCCGATCATCAGTATTTTAATTACCTCCAAAAAGTTGAAATCTGCGGTTGTAATAGGATGAAATAGGAATATCATTCTCACAAGAAATGAGATTGTCAGATAAAAAATACCTAAGTATAGAAAGGGTTTAATTTTTTGGATAAACATCATTTATTAATTAAACGTTAATTCCTGCAAATGTAGCTATTGAATGTAATTCTTCAATATAAAATCTTAAAATTTAGGAATATTTGTAAAATTTATAATTATTTAAAATAACATTAAGAATATACCATTATCGGGCGGTTTATCATGTGTTTTTTATTTACATTGATAAAAAAAAGGACTGTTGTTAAACAGTCCTCAAATATTTAAAAGCTATAGGCTTATTTATGAATGGCCAAATCCTATATTTCCCTTTTTACCGGATAGATTTTTCCTGAAATCGATCATTCTTAATGCGGTAACTGCTGCTTCAACACCTTTATTTCCCAGATCTCCACCGCTTCTTGCAATGGATTGTTCTTTCGTATCGTCCGTAAGAACGCAGAAAATAGTCGGTGTGTCTGTAAGTATATTACAGTCTTTAATGCCTTGGGCAACCGCTGAACATACGTAATCAAAATGAGGCGTTTCTCCACGGATTACACAGCCGATAGAAATTACGGCATCATATTTACGTTCTTTACAAAGCTGCATGCTTGCATAGTTCAGTTCAAAAGCACCCGGAACCGGGAAAAGCTTGATGTTTTCAGGCTTAACACCTTCTTTTTGAAGGATTTCCAATGCTGCGTCGCGAAGATTATAGGTTACAAAGTCATTCCACTCAGAAAAAACAATGCCGATAGAAAATTCATCGGCATTGGTTATATGAAGTGGCTTATAATCAGAAAGATTAACTGTTGCCATTTTTTAGTAATATTTAGTCATTTCAATATAAGAGTCAGACATTCCGTTGTCATAGTCCTGATATTTTTCGTCAATTGTAGCAAAATATTTTTTAGCATCGGCTTTTTTGTTTAATCCTAAAGCCACAATACCTGCTTTTCTTGTGAAATAATAAGTTGTATACGGATCGTCTGAAGCAGAAGCTGCCTTATCCAGCAATTGCAATGCGTCTTCATTTTTATTAAGACCAGATTGTGCATCTGCCATTGCACCGTATTTCATTGCCATCAACGTTTTGTTGTCTGATGAAAATTTATCCAAAAGATCGTATGCTTCCTGGAATTTTCCTTCCTTAAACTTAAGGATTCCGGCATTGTAAGCAGAAAGCTTACCAACATTGGTTGCGGAATATTCATTATACGTTCCCAAGAAACCTGGATTTGCAGCAGATTTACCGCCAAGTGCCTCTTTTTCTTTTCCTTCAGTAAGATTTTTCTGAGCGGCAAGGAAACTTTTTACAGCTTCAGCATTTTTAGGAGTCACTACAAATTGTTTGTAAGCGAAGAATCCCAGAACGCCTAAAACAAGCACCCCGAAAACAATACCCAATGGTTTTGAATATCTTTCTATAAATCTTTCGGTGTTTAAAGCTTCTCTGTCAAGATCTTTAAAAAACTCCACTGTTTCTTTACCTTCTTGCTCATTTTGAGCATTCTTTGTAATTTTTGCCATAAATTGTTAAAAATTGAAATGCAAATTTAATTGTTTCTGAATGATTTGCAAAATACTTTGTGCGTATTGTTGATTTTTATTTAATCAAAGAAAGGAAATGTGAATTCTCAGGTGTTATTTGATTAAAAAAATGCTCCGACAATTTTCAGTTTGACAGTGCTAACAATTTACAGTTATAGTAACATATAGTATCAGAACTGTCATGCTGAACTTGTCGAAGCATCAATATTTTGGATTAATATTCTAATATATGATATACCTCCGCATTGAATTTTTTTAATTTTTCTTCTCCGTTTAAATCCTTTAAACCAATCAGAAAGCTGAACTGGGAAACAGTTGCTCCCTGCTTTTCGACAAGTTTTGCTGCTGCTTCCGTCGTTCCTCCGGTTGCCAGCAGATCGTCATGGATAAGGACTTTTTGTCCCGGCTTTATCTGTCCTTCACGCGTTTCGATGACGGCACTTCCATACTCAAGGTCATACTTTTCTGAAATAACAGGCGGAGGAAGTTTGCCTGATTTTCTTATTAAAATAAAAGGAACTTCAAGGGCGACAGCGATGGCAATCCCGAAAAGATAACCCCGGCTTTCGATCCCGCAGACAGCATCTACTTTTCCTTTACTAAACGCTACAAGGTCTGCGATTACATCTTCGTATAATTTAGGATCTAAAAAAATAGGAGAGATATCTTTAAACTGAATTCCCGGAATCGGAAAATCAGGAACATTTTCTATTGTTTCTCCCAGTCTCATGATGAGTTCTTGTGAAGCCATTTCTAAGGGTTGATTTTATAGCTGGAAATTTTCCATTCGCCGTTTACATTTTTTAATCCGAAAGTTGCTTTTAAAGAAGTTGTTCTTCCGTTTTTATCGGTAACGTCGTAGGTTGCATTGACGCTTGCGACATTAGGGTTGGAAAGATTCGTGGTGATATTTTTTACGCTCACGGTTTTCACGGATCCGAAACCTGAAGTAGGATTGGAGAACGATTCGTAGCTTCCCCAGCTTGGGTTGCTGGAAGAGTTGTAGGCAGCTTTTAAGTTTTGAGAGCTTACATTGTTTAAAAATCCTGAAACCACGTTCTTAGGATCTGCAGCCGGTTGTTTTGGCGTTGCAGGAGTCGTTGGTGCTGCATTTGGGTCTGTGGATGGTACTGTCGCACCAGGATTATTCGGATCGATCACAGCGGGATCCTGACTTACAGCCATTGAGTCTACTACCACAGGAGCCGGCACTTTCAGTAATGAAGGGTTTACATCTAACCCTATTTTTGTCATCTTGAACGTTTTAGCCGTTGTTTTTACCGATACGGTGATGTCAATTTTATTATCAACGACTTTAGCTGCAGGGATGGATGAGAATTTTAAATTAAATCCTTTAAAATTATTATCCTGCATCAGGTTTTTGGCTGTAGAAAGCTTTACCCCATTGCTGAAAATCTCAAGAGTAGCTTCCAATCCTGCTCCTGTAAAAGAAACGGGGTTTCCGGCATTATCCACAAGTCGGGGAACAATCTGGATAGCGGTTGGTGAGCCTGTCCCGTCATCACCTGTTGGTCGTGTAGTAATGCTGAGTGAGTTGGCTTTTACGTCATTAGGATCACTTTCTTTTGCTTTATCGTCGCCGAAAATATTCATTTCACCTAATGATGGAGGGGCATTACTGGCCCATTCGATACCGTTTTTCTGTGCTACCTGGTCTGCCATTGCCATGATCTCAGGAACTTTTTTACCATTAATCAGCTGGCCCAGCGCTTTTAATTCTGCAACATCACCATCGGCTTCCACTCCGAAGGTCTTTAAAATATAAAGTGCTTCATTAAACTTAATCTGTTTAATGGTTGGAAGACTTGCCGTCATATCATTGATGCTCGACTGTAAAGTTTTCGTGTTGGTGGCATCTACCGAATCTTTTTTGCATGCTGTAAAAAGCAACAAACTGAGAATTAGCAGAAAAGACAACTTTTTCATTTTTTTCCGTTTGCCACAAATTTAGTAAAACGTTTATTAATAGAGGATTTTATTTTATATTTTGTTTTTCTTTTAAATCATCTTTGAAAAAGGAACTGAAAACGGACTGCATATTCGGAAAATCCGGACTTTCCCAATAATTTGTGGCGTAGCTGCTGTTTTTAATGTCAAATTTATTTTTTTCTGTATCATTTTCGTTTTTAAAAACTAACTCTGTAGGATAGAAGTTTCTGTAAACAATTAGCTGGTTGTATTCGGGCTCACTTTTATGTTTAAGTTTTAGAAAAGCAATTTCATTATATTCTAATAAATCTCTAAGTGTTTTTGAGGTATCTTTCCCGTAGGCAGCGTTGATAATTGTTCTTACATCAAAGAACCGATATCCGAAAAGCGCAAATTCTTTTTCCTGTAATGCTTCACCGGTGATCTCGATCTGATCTTTCTGCTGGCCTTTTAGTTCTTTAATTACAGAATTCTTTTTCTTGTACTCCAAAATATTTCCTACTTCTTTCATTTCAGGAAGTCTCAGCATTGCCTGATAATCCCACATTCCGGTTTGTTTTTTCTCGAAAGTTGCGTCTTCCAGCCTGAAAATACGGTATTGTTCTACATTGGCTGATTTCAGCTTTTTTGTTTTGTTATCGAAAATATAGGTAACGATTCCGTCTGTGTAGCAATTAAGTTTATTATTAACGGTAACATAGGCATTGAAGTTTCCTTTTACAAAAATGTATTTTGCAGGCTTATTATTTTTAATGACAACCGCCTCGATATCTTTTATACGATCATTAATTTTAATGATATCCTGATTAAAATCTGAATAAGACAGTGTTGCTACTGAAATATTATCATACACCAGCTGGAATTTTTCCTTGTCAGGTTTTATTAAGTTTTTATCAATCTTACCATCTATATCTGAATACGCAACAATGCTTCCGTCTTTTCCGAATACAGAAACTTTGGGAAGAGGTTTGTTTGTCTTTTCAGAAATGAAAGTAATGGTTTGTGCATTAAAAAAATGGACAGCAAATGTCAAAAGTAATAATAAGAGACTTTTCTTCATGGTTAATTTTATTAATAATTAAAATCTGACTTTTATGTATAAGACAACAAAAATTAAAAAAAGTTGCATGAACTTTTATTTTTTTTTGAATTAAAACAAAAAAGACTGATCATTACAATCAGTCTTTCGGTTTTATCTTATTATAAATTCCTTAGAAAGGATATTCATAAATTTCAGATTCGTGCAGGTAAGGGTTTCCTGTAGGGATTAATTTAAGTTTAGATAATGCTGAAAGCACTGTAAACATAAACAGACCAACTACGAATAGAATTGCCCCTACGATTAATAAGAATACTTCAGGAGTTTTCCAGTATGGTCCTACTGTTCCCGGCATTACCATGTTGAAGTAATCTAAAATGTGTCCGAAGATCACTACTACAGCCATTGTTGTTACAACTTTATAGTTTCTCTTGATGCTGCTGCTCACTAATACCAATAGTGGTAATAAGAAGTTTACAATAAGCATTGGTAAGAAAGTAGGAGAGTAGTGCTGGAATCTTCCGAAGAAGTAATTAACCTCTTCCGGAATGTTTGCATACCAATATAGCATAAATTGTGCAAACCATGTATACGTCCAAAGCATACTTGTAGCGAAAAGGAATACTCCTAAATCATGTAAGTGGTTATCATTGAACTGTGGAAGGGATCCGTTTTTCTTTAAATAAACACTTAGCAGGATGATAACCGCGATACCACTTGATAGGCAGCTTACCATAGAATACCAGATATACATGGTAGAATACCAGTGAGGGTCAATAGACATCAACCAGTCCCAAGCCCAAGCAGCAGAAGCAAATCCGAAGAATGCGATATATCCTACTGCCCATCTGTAAAGCATTTGATAATCTACCTTTGATTTGGTTTCATCTACTTTTTTAGACTGAGCCTTTAGTTTCCAAGCGAAGAAAGAAGCACCTAGTACATAGATGAATGTTCTTACGGCATAGAAAGGTATGTTTAAGAAAATTCTTTTTTCAAATAAGATCACATCAAAATGAGCAGAATTCGGGTCTGTCAATTCAGGGTCCATCCAGTGGAAGAGGTGTCCTTGGTGAGTGATGTTTAAAAGCATCAGGATGATTAAGATAGCACCACCGTAAGGGATATAAGAAGCAATAGCTTCCATTACTCTTGTAATGATGATCGGCCATCCTGCATGTGCAGCATGCTGAATAGAATAGAAGAATAATACGCAGCAGCTTACTCCGAAGAAAAATACAGCTACAAAATGTATTGCCGCTAAAGGCTGGTTGTGTACCTGAAGAGTCGCGTGCTCGAGATGAGCAGCGTGATCCTGAGGACCAACCATTTCACTAGAATGTGTAGGAGCAGTATGACCAGAAGCATTAACAGCTTCCATCATGTGTTCTATTTTCTCAGCAGTGATTCCTTTATTTAAGAAGAAACCAATACCAAACAGAACTAAACCTACAACAAGAAGGATTATAGAAGTTGATTTTAATTTTGGTGAAAAACTATACATTTCTTTTCTTATTTTTTAGTTTCGGTAGTCTTAGTTTCAGGTGTTGCAGGTGCAGGTGTTGCAGTAGCCGCAGCTGCCGGTGTTGCAGCGGCCGGTGCAGCTGCTCCTTTTTTGAAGGCATTCATCACATACATAGCCACTCTCCATCTGTCTCCAGCGTTTAGTTGCCCTGCATAAGATCCCATAGCATTTCTACCGTTTGTGATTACATAGTGAACAGATCCTACAGTAATTTCTCTGTCGGCATAGTTTGGTACACCGGAAAAGGCTCCGGACTGTACGATAGGACCCTGTCCGTCTCCACCTACACCATGACAAGCCGCACAGGTATGTTCAAATAATATTTTTCCTCTTTCCAGATCCTTTGCAGCGTTTGCAGGATTTAAAGGAGAAGCGGTCATACTTTTTGAAGCATCATATCCGGCATTGTACTCGTCAACAGTTTTAGGAAGTAATCCTTCTTCAAAAACACCGTCTTTATTTTGAGGAACAGATCCTTCTACAGGAGTAAGGCCTGTGGCTCCGTTATTTTTTACAAAAGCAGGAATTTCATTTTCATGATCAGAATAAGCATCCTGAGCTTTCATTAATGGATCGTAAGCTACAGGAAAATACATGTCCGGGAAATATACCAGCGGTGTATTTTCTTTCGGTCCGCAAGAGTTAAGTAAAACTGTTGTTAAACCTAAAACTGCTGTAATTTTTAATACATTCTTTTTCATTTTAAGCATCTTTAACAGTTATTTCTTCAACTCCGGTTTCAATAAGCAACTGCTTTACAGATTCTACATCATCAGTTACAAATTCCATCATAAATTTATCGTCCGTTGTTCTCGGGTCCGGGTTTTGCGCAGGAGCTCCGGGATACATTTTGTTTCTTACCAGAAAAGTTAATGACATCATGTGCGCTGCACAGAATACCATAAGCTCGAACATGGGCACTACAAATGCAGGCATGTTGTGTCCCCAGTCGAAAGCCGGTTTACCACCGATATTCTGAGGCCAGTCATGATTCATTACATACCATGTTAAGGTAGCACCGATCGTAACTCCGTAAAGAGCATAAAGAAAGGCAGCATCAGAAATTCTTGTTTTCTTTAACCCTAAAGCTTTGTCTAGTCCGTGAACCGGAAACGGAGTGTAAACTTCGTTGATTGCGATTCCCTTATCGTTGAATGCTTTAACGCCGTTCATTAAATCGTCGTCGTCAGCATAAAGTCCGTATACAATTTTAGTGGTGCTCATCTCCTTCTTTTGCTTTATAAGTTTCACCTGAGATTTTCAAAATCGATTTTAATTCTGCCTGTGCAATTACAGGGAATGTTCTTGCATATAATAAGAATAATACAGAGAAGAATCCGATTGTTCCTAAATATACGCCCACATCAATGATCGTTGGCTTAAACATCGTCCAAGAACCAGGTAAGTAATCTCTTGAAAGGTTGATTACGATGATATCGAAACGCTCAAACCACATACCGATGTTGATGATTAATGCAATAATAAAAGTCGCAATAATATTTGTTCTTACTTTCTTGAACCAGAATAATGCAGGAATAATAAGGTTACAAGTGATTAGCGCCCAGAAAGCCCACCAGTAAGGTCCCACAGCAGCACCAGGAGAAAGATAAGTAAAGTCTTCAAATCTTGATCCGGAATACCATCCGATAAAATATTCAGTGGCATAAGCTACCGTTACCATACCTCCTGTTAAGATGATTACGATGTTCATAATTTCAATATGATACATAGTGATGTAATCTTCAAGGTGACAAACTTTTCTTGCTACTAACAATAGGGTCTGTACCATTGCAAATCCTGAGAAGATCGCACCGGCCACGAAGTAAGGAGGATAGATTGTAGAGTGCCATCCTTTAATAACCGAAGTTGCGAAGTCAAAGGATACGGTGGTGTGTACCGAGAATACAAGCGGCGTTGCCAACCCTGCAAGAACCAAAGAAAGCTCTTCGAATCTCTGCCAGTGTTTTGCTTTACCTCCCCATCCGAATGCAAGGAATGTATAAATTTTCTTAGTCCAAGGCGTTTTAGCTCTGTCTCTGATCATTGCAAAGTCAGGGATAAGACCCATGAACCAGAATACTGTTGATACCGAGAAATATGTAGAGATTGCAAATACGTCCCAAAGTAGAGGGGAGTTGAAATTCCCCCAAAGAGAACCGAACTGGTTTGGTAAAGGGAATACCCAATATCCTACCCAAACTCTACCCATGTGAATTACCGGGAAGATTGCTGCCTGTACTACCGCGAAGATCGTCATTGCTTCTGCAGATCTGTTTACAGACATTCTCCATCTCTGTCTAAATAATAATAATACCGCTGAGATTAGGGTTCCGGCGTGACCGATACCTACCCACCATACGAAGTTGGTAATATCCCAACCCCAGTTAATAGTTCTGTTAAGCCCCCATGCTCCAATACCTGTTCCGATAGTATAAGCGATACACCCAAATCCATAGATGAATAGAACCAAGGCTGCATATAATGAGATCCACCATAATTTCCCTGCTCTTTCTTCGATAGGTCGTGCAATATCTTCCGTGATATCGTGATAAGTTTTGTGACCAATAATCAGAGGTTCCCTTATCGGAGCTTCGTAATGTCCTGACATTTTTTACCTATTTATTATTTAAACTTTATTTTTCTACTCTGTTTCTTACTTTAGTATGATAGAACACGTTTGGCTTGGTTCCGATCTCTTCAAGTAAATAATATCTTCTGTTGCCAGCGTATAACTTTCTGACTTCAGATGCTTTGTCATTCATGTCTCCGAACTGGATGGATCCTGTAGTACAAGCTTTTGAACAAGCTGTCTGGAATTCTCCGTCTTTCACGATTCTATTCTCCTTTTTAGCTTCAAGAATAGTGGTCTGAGTCATCTGGATACATAAAGAACATTTCTCCATTACCCCTCTTGTTCTTACAACTACGTCTGGGTTCAGTACCATTCTTCCAAGATCGTTGTTCATGTTGAAATCGAACTTGTCATTCAGGTTGTAGGTAAACCAGTTAAAACGTCTTACTTTGTACGGACAGTTGTTTGCACAATATCTTGTACCGATACATCTGTTGTAAGCCATATGGTTTTGTCCCTGAGAACCATGTGATGTAGCCGCTACCGGACATACTGTTTCACAAGGTGCATGGTTACAGTGCTGACACATTACAGGTTGGAAGATCACGTCAGGATTATCAGCAGGGTGGTTCAGTGCACCTCCGTCGCCAAATGCAGTACCATATAATTCAGGAACTGCCATTCCTTCTTTTAACCCTTCATATACTTCCACTTTCTGTCTTGAAGAATAGTAACGGTCGATTCTTAACCAGTACATATCTCTTGACATTCTGATCTCTTCTTTTCCTACTACAGGAACGTTGTTTTCTGCCTGACATGCAATGATACAAGATCCGCAGCCTGTACATGAGTTAAGGTCGATAGACATGTTGAAGTGAGGTCCGTCCGTATCATCGAAAGCATCCCAAAGGTCAATCTTTCTTGCAGGAAGCGCTCCGCTGATGGTGTGATATTCCAAAGGCTTATTCCATCCTTTATGCTCATCATCAAATGCTACGTTTAAGAAATCTGCCAAAGGAACTTCTTTAGCAATTTCGTAACGTCCCATTAATGTATTTTGAAGCTGAATCCCCGCAAATTCATGATCTTCTCCTGTTTTCTCTAATTTGACATTAGATACCACTAAGTTAGATCCATCAAATAAAGGGTATGCATTTACTCCAGTATCAGCTGTCGCCCCTGAATTTTTCTTACCATATCCAAGCGCAAGACCTACAGATCCTTCTGCTTGTCCCGGCTGAATGAATACAGGAACATCTTTTATAGTAACGCCGTTTACCGTAAGGTTTACAATAGAACCGTCCAGCTGCATTCTTGCATTAAGATCGTTTTCTATTCCTAATCTTTCCGCATCTTTCGGAGAAATTGTCAGGTAGTTATCCCAAGACATTCTTGTAATAGGATCCGGTAATTCCTGAAGCCAAGGGTTGTTGGCCTGAGTACCGTCTCCCATTGCTGTTTTGGTGTATAATACCAATTCTAAATCAGAAGTTTTGAAACTTCCTAATTCAGCAACTGCCTGAGCGGCATTTCCTCCTGCGTAAGATAATGCTGTAGCATTTACAGAAGTATTAAATCCGTTATATAAAGCTTTGTTGAATGAAGTTCCTCCTAGTACGGAAGAAGCATTTGCTTTTAAATAATCGTAGTAGTTGTTGGCAGCGTTGTTCTTTCCATTTTTCCAAACCAATAAAGATTCTTCAATCTGTCTTGATTTGTAGATTTTCTGGATGGTTGGCTGCATTAATGAATATACTCCTGTCTGAGGCTCTATATCACCCCATGATTCCAGCCAGTTGGCTACAGGAATTACAGCTTTCGCTGCTTTATACATTTCATTTTTCTTATCAGCAACAGCAATTACATAAGGAACTTTTGCTAAAGATTTTTTGAAATCTTCTCCTTTGTGATAAGAATAAATAGGATCTACATTATTGGCGATCAATACACCAACCTGACCTGCATTTACCCATCCAAGGAATTCCTGGAATCTTGCTTTGTCAAATTCTTTTAATAAGTTTGCTTTACCTGTGAAAGCCACGGAAGCAAGCTTTTGGTTGATAAGGTGTGCTAAAACCTGAGCTCCTTTTGAACCGTCTGCGAAAACTACCGCTTTATTTCCTTTAGCCTGTAGTTCTTTAGCGATTTCAGAAGCTGTTTTATCTGAAGTTCCGCCACCAACGATCGCATTGTATACTTCAACTAAAGTTTTGTTTACCAAGCTTGGCTTTAATCTAACTCTTGAATCTGCATTGGCGCCGGTTAATGACATGTTTGATTCCACCTGAATGTGTCTCAACATGTTTTGCCCCGGTTTTCTTGCAGCGGCATAAGAAGATTCTAATCCTCCGCCGTTGTAATCTCCTAAGAAATCTGCCTGGAAAGAAACTACCAATTCAGTTCCTCTAAGGTCATAAACAGGTAATGCTCTTGTTCCGAAAACTTCCTGGGCTGCATCTAATGCTGCTGCGTATGGATAAGCATCGTATGTTACTAATTCTGCTGTAGGATATTTTGCTTTAAACTCAGCGAATAATTTTTTGAAAGTAGGTGAGGCGAAAGAATGTGATAATAACACGATTCTTTTTCCTGCTGCGTTAGCTTCTTCCAGCCCCTTGATAACGAAGCTGTCTACTTTATCGAAAGTTTCGTCTTTACCTTCAAATTTAGGCTGTTTTACTTTATCGTTATCATAAAGAGAAAGTACGCTTGCCTGTGCTCTTGCACTTGTTTTTCCCAAGTCTCCTGCTACGGGGTTTGGTTCGATTTTAATAGGTCTTCCTTCTCTTGTCTTTACTAAAACACTCGCAAAGTCAAAACCATCGAAATATGTTGAAGCGTAATAGTTTGGAATCCCCGGAATGATGTCATGCGGTTTTACCACATAAGGAATCGTTTTGATTACCGGAGCTTCACATGCAGCTAATGTAACTGCTGCAGTAGAGAATCCTAATAGTTTTAAGAAATCTCTTCTTGAAGTACTGGATCCGTTCTTTTCAGCATCTCCAAGGAAATCTTCTACCGGAATTTCTTCCTGGAACTCTTTCTGAGCCAGCTTATTGTTTAGAGCCGGATCTTTAAGTTCGTGAATACTTCTAAATTGTATTTTGTTTGAAGCCATTTATACTTCTAATTTTTAGTTATTAATAATGACATTTACCACACTCAAGACCTCCAATTGCATCTACAGTAATCTTACCACCATCTTTAGGGTATTGTTTTTTCAACTTGTCATGTAGATTCTTGAAGTATTCTTTATTATAACCGTTGTTCATATCAACTTCAGTAGTTCTGTGGCACTCGATACACCATCCCATTGTGAAGTCATTAGCCATCTGAACAACATTCATTGTATCAATTTTACCGTGACAAGCTTTACATACAACATCGATTTTGTTGTTTGGATTCTTTTTGTTGAAAGAATTGATGATTGCCTGCTCACCTGCTACAACGTGCTGAGAGTGGTTAAAGTAAACGAAATCCGGCATGTTGTGGATTCTTGTCCATTCAACCGGCTGGGTTTTTCCTGTGTACTGTTGTTTTTCAGAATCCCAACCTGTAGCAGCGTAGATTTTCTTGATTTCTCCATCATAGAAAGCTTTATCTTTTCCTGGCTCCATGTAGTGCTCTGCATTGTATTCTGAAATTGTTCTGTGACAGTTCATACAAACGTTCATAGAAGGAATTTCAGATACTTTACCATACTTGGCACTGGAGTGACATAGCTGACAGTCGATCTTCTGCTCTCCTGCGTGGATTTTATGTGAGAAATAGATAGGCTGTTCAGGCTTATACCCTTTGTAAACCCCGATCCACATGATCCAGTTCCATACGCCGTACGCTGCCAGTAAGGCAAGAATAGCGATAAGTCCTTTACCGATATAGTGGTATTTCTCGTATATTTCACGGAAAGATTTTACTCTTGTTTCGTTAAGTCCGGCTAATTCTTCAGACTGCCCTAATTTCACCAATTGTCTTAGTTTCAAGAGGATCCAAACCAATAGACCTGCAATCGCTAAAAGTGAAATAATTACTACGTTGGTAGTAGTAGAGCTGTTCGCCGGAGCGGCTTGAGCTGTATCTGCAGCAGGTGCTGCATCTGCTTTTTTCTCTTCCGGAGCCGGAGGATTAGTTGTGTAAGCTAAGATGTCGTCAATATCCTTATCGGTAAGATTAGGAAAGACCTGCATCTCAGTCTTGTTGTACTTTTCAAAAATTTCATTGGCGTACTTGTCTCCAGAAGCTCTAAGCTCCTTGTTGTTCTTGATCCACTTGTGAAGCCAGTCTTTGTCTACACCACCCTCTGTCTTCACCCGTTCTACAACCCCCTTCAAAGGCGGTCCTACAACTTGTTTGTCTAGTGCGTGACATGCAGTACAATTTGCTTTGAAAAGTTTCTCACCATTCTTAGGATCGCCGTCTTGCCCGTAAATTGAAGCACTGGTTGATAACAATAAGCCTATTGCGATCAACGTTTGTCTATAATGCTTTCTCCAACTAATCATTTAAATTATCTTATGTTAGTAAAATATTGAACATTCAATCAATTCGGCAAAAATAATATATTTAACAGGAATTTAACGGTATATAGAAAGGGGAAAATATCATTTACGTTTAATTTGTATTGATTCTAAATAACTCTATTTGGTATAATTTTTTAATTTGTCTAAATTTGCGGAAACAAGTTTAAATGGAAAATTTGATTAAAATATTTTCGATACTGTTGTTCGGTGGATTTTATACTCTTGATGCCCAACAAATTGTGAAAAAAGATACCTTGGCCGGGACAGAATTGATGATGACTATGGATTCTAAGGTAAATGCTGCGTTGGAAGGCATTGAAGATAAATGCTCAAGAACTTCTAATACGGTCGTTTCTAACGATGCTGATGATGACTCCGGTTCCTCAAGGCCAACAAAAATTTATGTACCCAACCGGGAGCTTACCAATGCAGAGATATGCAGAAGGAATCCAAGAATTTTAGGATACAAAATTCAGATCACAACTGTAAAAAGTAATGAAGAGGCTAATGAAGTGAAAGCTTACTTCAGAAAAAGATTCCCAAACTTAAAGGTTGAAACCGATGCGTCTTTAAGACCAAATTATAAAATTCTTGCAGGAAGCTATTTCACAAAACAAAGTGCTGGATCAGATCTCTCCAAAATAAGAGAATATTTCAAATCGGCGATAGCTGTTCAATACAGAATTTTCTGTGCGGAAGCAAAATAAATTAAGTTTTAATATATACGTTAAAAGCTGAGAAAATAAGTCTCAGCTTTTTTATTTTTAGTATAGTTAAATATCTGAAAATGAATGTTTTTCCTGTTAATAATATGTGTTTAGAAACCAGAAAAATTCTGTCATTCTCAAGTAATTATTTGTTGCAAGGTATACAAGTAAAACGCTTATAACAACCGTTAAAAAAGATAACATTTTCGGAGCATCTCTATAACAATAAAAAAGCCATCCCAGCAATAAAGGATATATAAAAACAAAATGCCCGCCGTAAATATACGAGGTATGCAGTCCGAATCTCATGATGCAGTGAATGATTATATCAAATAAAAATGAAATCATGAGTACCTGTACCAGCTTGTTTTTAAAATTTTTGTAATAACTCCAAATAATAAGAATCAACAAGGCAATAATAAAAAGGTAAGGAATCCATGATGAATAAACAGTCATTACCAAACCTTTATAATGATATCCCATCATATTGTGCTTGTCCCGGATTATGAAATCTGAAAATAAAATATTTCCACCAAAAAAATAAGAAAGAATCATATCCCAGGTCGGCGTAGAATTGACATTGGAGAATTTTTCATATTGCTCGTTGGTCTTACTGAAGATATTCTCGTACTTAAAATCAATTCGGTTCAGGTACAATAAAACAAAACAAATAATGGTAAATGCCCCTCTGAAAGCAGCATTTCCAAGTTTTTTCCAGCTTTTGAAAAGTCCTTTTTCAAACGCAACAGGAATAAAAACTTTAGCAATATTAGTGACTGTTAAACCTCCAATTGTAATTCCTGAAAAAGCCAGCGCCAAAGCTGGAATTTTTTCCTCCTTTTTAAGTTTTATAGCAGCATAATGATTGAATAAAGTCAGTAAAAAAAGTGTATAGGTAAAGTTTTCGGGAGTGAAAGAAAGCAGGATTGTTGTTGAAAAAGCTCCGAAAAATAAAACCAGCAAAAGACTAAGGATTAAAGGAAGTCTTATGATGTTTTTCAGGTATTTGAAAACCTGAAGCACACTCAGACTTACGGCAATATTACTGAACCAGGCAAGTATAAACCGGAAATCTCCATTCATTTTGCCATCTGAGAAAAGCAGTGCCAGCTCGCGGATCCAATTGAAAAAGTAATAGGACAGGGGATGTCTTTCGAAACTTCCGCCAGTCATTACGATGGATTTGTTATCAAAGCTGAAATAAGCATCCCATGGAATTCTGGAGTCGAAAATAATCTTATAGTGTATTGCAATAAAAGATCCTAAATACCCGTAAACGACCAGGAAAAATAGGAAAACCACCAGTTCAGTTCCTGAAGAACGGAATAGCAATTTAAAAAAATGGATGAATTTTGTTTTGAATTTTGTCACTGGCTAAACTTTCTGCAAAAGTAAATAAAAAACTCACCATATTGGTGAGTTTATAGTGTGTTGAAATGAGTTAATTATTCTTTTATTACCTTTTTAGCAACAGATGTTCCATCAATGAAATCGATAGCAACAAAATATGTTCCTTTTGGCAAATTGCTGATATCTACCTTTTCAGTATTAAATTTAATAATTTGTTTTCCTAATACATCATAAATAGTGGATGATTTTATTTTTTTATCCCCTTGAATTGTAAATTCGCCTTTTGTTGGATTAGGATAAATATTAGCTTTTGGTCTTGCAGTAACCTCATCTGTTGCCAAAACAGATCCTAAAACTTGCACATCGTCAATGGAAACAGCATCTGCATCAGCTCCGGTATATCGAAATCTTATTTGAACATTTGACTGTCCTATGTAAGTTGCTAAACTTTTCTGAACAAGAACTGTATTATATAAATCCGTGTCCGCGTTACTATCACCGTCATCAATAAATCCAGGCTCAGTATCTTCGGTCCAGATATTTGTCCACGTCGTTCCATTGGTTGATACTTGTGCCGTTAAATTTCCGGCATTTTGATTAATCATATAAGACCATCCAACTTTTACATTGAATTTTAAAACCGGGTTGGAAGCAGTGGCCAAACTAAATGTTGGACTTGCTAAAATTGCTGTATTTGTAGAAGAAATCCAATCGACACAGGCAGATTTTGTTCCGGTTATTTTAAAAGTAGTTTCCAATGTTGAGCCACTTGTGAAATTTACGTTTGTGAAATCCCACGCTCTTGTTGCATTAGTGTTTGATCTTGTCCATCCTGTCGGTGGGAAAGTGCTTCCTTCAAATGTTTCAGACAATATGGTCTGTGCATTTCCAATAATCCCTAATATTAGAGATGCTATAAGTAAAGTTTTTTTCATAAAATTTTTTTGTTAAGTTATTAAAAAATAATATATTAACGATATATAATTTTATTTTTATAAAAAAAATTACGAACTGCAAGAAAGCATCGAACATCCGGAAACATCATCATAACCAGATGGTCTTTTTGCTGAAAATTCGGGGTAAATGGTATGGTAAGGATTTTCAAGGGCGTGGAGTAATTTGTGCAGCATATCTGTTTTTCCTTCGTTGATTTCTTCAATGCACTGGTACAAAAGGTAATTTCTTAAAATGAATTTTGGGTTTGTCTTATGCATAATCTCAAGAGATTCTTCTCTTGAAATACCGTTTTTTTCCAATCTTGACTTATATTCTCTTATAAAATCTGATAATCTGGAAATTTTTTCCTCACTTAAAAATGTATAAGAAACGTTTTCAAACTGTTGCCTTAGATCTTTCTGTTCATCATACTTTTCAAGTTCATTAAAGAATAAAGTATAATCCATTTGAAGATCCTGCATCAGACTTTGCCAGTTGGTGAAGAATTTTTCATCATTATCCAATAACTGATCAAAACCGAATTTTTTACAAAGCATTTTATCATGAGACTCCCAGAAATAACTTCCATAATCATTTAATACATCTTCCAAAAATTTCTCATCTTTTATTAAAGGATGCAATGCATTGGCTAGCTGCCATAGATTCCACTGTGAAACCTGCGCCTGTTTTCCGAAAGCATATCTTCGTCCGGGAAGATCGGTGGTATTGGGTGTGAAATTAAGATTGTACTCATCCATCATGGAATAAGGACCGTAATCAATAGTGAGACCTAAAACCGACATGTTATCGGTGTTCATCACACCATGAACAAATCCTACACGGTACCATTCTACCATCAGATCAGCGGTTCTGCGGCATATATTTTCAAAAAAATCTTTGTATTTCTGCTGTCCTTCCGCCTGGATTTCTTTAAAATAATTTTCAATAGTAAAGTCGGCCAACTCCTTCAAGGTAGTATATTCCTGTTGGGCAGACATTAATTCGAAATGTCCGAAACGTAAAAAGCTTTCTGCTGTTCTGATAACCACTGCACCTTTTTCATTTTGAGGATTTCCGTTATACATGATGTCTCTTACAACATCTTCTCCTGTAAATGCTAAGCTTAATGCTCGGGTTGTAGAAATATTGAGATTGTGCATCGCTTCACTCATCAGATATTCACGTAAAGAAGACCTCAATACGGCTCTTCCGTCTGCATGTCTGGAATAAGGAGTTGCTCCTGCGCCTTTCCATTGGATCTCATTTTTTTGTCCTGCTTCGTTGGTGATCTCTCCGGCAAGTATCGCCCTGCCATCGCCCAGCTGTCCGGCCCAGTTTCCAAACTGATGTCCTGCGTAAGTAGTAGAGTAGGTTTTCATGTCTTCAGGAAGGTTATTCCCAACTAAAAAGCTAAGATCCTTTTCTTCGAATTGACCCAAGCCGATTTCTTCGGAAAGTTTTTCATTAAAAGCAATAAGTTTCGGATGATCGAAACCTGCTGGTTTTACAGTTGAAAATAAAACTTTCGGGGTATTTCTCTGCATGGTGTTGCCGGAAAAATCTCCCGGAAACTTTTTTATAAAGGGTTGATGGATGTTTTCAGTATTCATAACTCAAAGGTATTAATTAAAAAATAAAAGACCTTCCAAATCATTGAAAGGTCCTGTATATAACTAAAAGAGAATTTATTTATTATTGAAGTCTATATCTTCACTGCTGTTAAGATTCTCGTTTACATTTTCTTCTTTTTTGCCCGGTGTTTTTGGTCCTGAAGGTTCTATCGGTTTTGGGTTTTTGATTTCGTCCAGGGTTTGTAGTCCGCCGTCGTCTCCATAACCGGATCCTAACCCTTTAAGGTTGGAACAGCCGTCTTTCCATTCGGAAGGTTTCACAAACTTATCGTCCGGAGAAACTCCGAGGCTTTTATCTGCCCATACTTTCTTCATGAAAATAGCCCATATCGGAAGCGCCATTTTAGCTCCCTGCCCTTCACCGGTTCCGTAGAAGTGGGTAGCTCTGTCTTCCCAGCCAACCCAGGCACCTGTTGCCAGTTTCGGAACGATACCCATAAACCATCCATCTGAATTATTCTGGGTTGTACCGGTTTTACCTGCAATTTCTATATCTTTTGAAATTCCTTTTCTTCCCAATTCTCCGGAAGCGGTACCGTACTGCGCCACACCTTTCATTAATTCAATCATGGTATAAGCGTACAGCGGGTTCATTACTTCTTTAGGTTCCACATTTACTTCCTTAATTACTCTTCCGTTGGCATCTTCAATTCTCCAGATCATCTCCGGTTTGTTGTAGTTACCATAGTTGGCAAAAGTACTGTAAGCTCCCACCATCTCGTAGATTGTAATATCAGATGAACCTAATGCCATCGGAAGACTTGTGGAAATTTCCTCTGTTACCCCAAGATCTCTTGCGGTCTGAATAACACTTTGTGTAGTCGTCATTTCAGCAAGTCTTAATGCTACAGGGTTCTGAGAGTGTGCTAAAGCGTCTTTCAAAGTGAGCATTCCGCCTCTTCCCGGTACGTGGTAAGTTCCTTTGTTAAAACTTGCATTAGAAACCACGGAACAAGGAGTCATTCCCAGTTTCATAATTGCGGTAGCATATACGAAAGGCTTGAAGGTAGATCCTACCTGCCTTTTTCCTTGTTTGATATGATCATACTGGAAGTGCTGCCAGTCGATTCCTCCTACCCAGGCTTTTATTTCTCCTGTTCCTGGAACCATTGACATTAATCCTGCCTGAGCTACTTTCTTATGCCATCTGATAGAATCCCAAGGTGACATTTCCACCTCTTCTTCTCCGGCCCATGTGAAACGTGATGTTTTAATAGGCTTTTTGAATTCCATCATGATAGAATCTTCGGAAACTCCAGCTGCTTTCAGCTGCTTGTATCGTCCGGTTCTTTTCATAGCCTGAACCATCAGGTCATTGATCTGCTTGCTGTTAAGGTAATAGAAGGGCCAGTCTTTTCTGCCTCTTTGTTCAGCATCAAATCTTTTCTGAAGATCTGTTAAATGCTCTCTGATTGCTTCTTCGGCATATTTCTGCATCTTAGAATCCAGAGTAACGTAGATTTTTAAGCCGTCTTTAAAAAGATTCAGCTTTTTCCCGTTTTCTTTTTCATAATCCTTAAGATAAGCGTCAATTTCCTTTTTTAAATAAAACTTATAATAAGCAGAATAATCATCATTGATGTTTTTGATCGGATGATAATCTAAAGTAATAGGAGTTGCAATTGCTTTATCATAAGTAGCCTGATCAATGTATCCTGTTTTTAACATTTGCTCCAAAACGACATCCCTTCTTGCTTTTGCTTTTTCAGGATTTCTCATCGGATTATTTTTTACAGGATTTTCCAGCATTGCCACAAACATAGCTGCTTCCGGTAAAGTAAGCTCTGATGTTTTTTTATTAAAATAGATCTTGGATGCCATTTCAATACCGTTGGCGTTATAAAGAAAATCGAATTTATTAAAATATAAAGTAACGATTTCTTCTTTAGTATATCGCTTTTCAAGACTTACGGCAACAACCCATTCTTTTAATTTCTGGAATGCTCTTTCAATTTTGTTTTGAGAAGCGCCATTTGTAAAGAGCAGTTTGGCAAGCTGTTGAGTAATTGTGGAACCACCGCCACGGCCTCCGCCGTATGCAACTGCTCTGGCAACTGATTGTAAATCGATCCCTGAGTGTTCTTTAAAACGTTCGTCTTCTTTCGCCTGTAAGGCATAAACCAGATAAGGAGGAAGATCTTTATAAATGATAGGCTGGGTTTTTTCTTTTTCAAATTTACCCAGCAAAACACCGTCCGAAGAATAGATCTCGGAGGCTACATAAATATCCGGATTTTCAAGTTCCTTTACATCCGGCATTTCCCCTAGAAAGCCTTGGGAAACAGCAAAGAAAAGTCCTGAAATTCCTAATACTACAGCAATAAGTCCGACCCAGATAAATTTCACCCACTTTTTCCAGCCGGTATTTTTCTTCTTAGGAGGAAGAGGGAATGTTTTCCCTTTATTTCCTGTATTTTGTTTGTTCACTTCCATTTATGATTACGGTTTAGCCGTTTCTATTTTTATTCCAATATCTTCAATTCCCGGAAGGATGTCATTTCGCATGGCCTGTGTAAGCCCGATTTCATATTTTCCTTTTGCCGGAAATCTGTAATTCAGTCTGTACTGAAATAAAGTTTCCTTTGTGTCACCGAAGCCCGTTCCCAGCCATTCGCCGTTCGGCTTTGCCAAAACATAATTCAGCGTGTCGGTCTGCTTTTTTTTAGTCTGCAGATCGGTAAACTTTACAATAAACCTGATATTACTGTAAGGATACTCGTTATTGTTTCTTACAACAAATATAATATTTTTAGGATTTTGCGGATCCGAAACTTCAAGATTAAATTTCTGTTCGCTTTTCTTATTCCATTTGTTATTAACGGAATTCATGATGACTTCTTCTGTTGAAGAAGAATTGCAGCTGAAGAAAAGGATAAGCGAGAATAATCCTAAGATTTTACGCATTGTTGTCTTTTTTAGGAGGAAACTTCTTTTTAAATTTTTTCTTATTCGGGTTAGGCTTTTTATCAGCCTGAGAATCTGCAGCAGCTTCTACTTTTTCCAACTGAGGTTTTGGCTGTTGGCTGTTTTTCTGTTGTTTCTGCTGATTATTCGGATTCTGGTTTTGCTGCTTTTCCTGTCTCTGAGGTCTGTCTGATCTTTCAGAACGTTCCTGTCTCTCGGGTTTGATGTTGCTCTTTTTCTGCCCCTGATTCTGGTTATTCTGATTGTTGTTTTGCCTGTTCTGATTTCGGTTTTTATTGTTTGTTCTCCCTTTCTTTTCAAAACGATCAACATTATTTTCCTGGATCAGGTCTATGCTTGCAAACGGCGTTTCAGGCTGTTTCAGGTCTTCCAGCGGAAGGGTCTTTTCGCCACGTTTGTTTTTTGCAATCAGTTTTTTAACCAAATCAATATCGAAGTCGTACCAGGCAATAGAGTTTTCAACGTACGCAAACCACATTTTCTTCTTAAAAACGTCGATCTTTATACAGAATGCTCTTCCTTTTTCAGTATCCAGTGTGGTGGAAGAAGACGGGAAATTACTTAGTGCGTCAAGGTAACTGTCCAGTTCGTAATTCAAACAGCATTTAAGCTTACCGCATTGTCCTGCCAGTTTTTGAGGATTGATACTTAATTGCTGATATCGGGCCACATTGGTGTTTACCGATCTGAAATCCGTAAGCCATGTCGAGCAGCACAATTCTCTTCCGCAAGATCCTATTCCTCCGACTTTTGCAGCTTCCTGTCTGAAACCGATCTGTTTCATATCGATTTTTGTACGGAATGCTCCTGCGTATTCTTTAATTAACTGTCTGAAATCTACGCGATTATCAGCAGTGTAATAAAATGTTACTTTTGAAGCATCACCCTGATATTCCACATCGGTGATTTTCATTTCAAGGCCAAGCCGATGGGCAATTTTCCGAGCTTCTATCTTTACGTTTTCCTCTTTTTTTCGGGCTTCCTGCCAAACCTCGAGGTCTTTCTGGTTGGCCAGCCTGTATATTTTCTGTACAGATTCTTCAGAGAATTTTTTCTTTTTCATCTGAATCTTTACCAGTTCGCCGGTGAGACTTATCACACCTACATCATGTCCGGGACTTGATTCTACTGTTACTACACTACCTATGTGTAAGGGAATATTATTTACATTTTTATAAAACGATTTTCTGTCATTTTTAAATCTAACTTCAACAAAGTCACATCTGTTTGGTGCGGGATTGTTGATGTTGGAAAGCCAGTCAAAAACACTTAATTTATAACTATTACCACAGGTATTTACATTTTCACAGCCATTCGCGGTCTTCTTGGGTCCGCAAGAATGTGCAGAATCGCCGGATGTTTTACATCCACAACTCATATATAATATATTTAATTTGCAAATTTATGATTTTTATCTTTATGAGGTCTAAAATAATCAAATATTCAGAAACATAGGTGTTTAGTTTTAAACAAGACTCCAAAAGCAGTGATTTAGTTAGGGTTAAGTTTCTTATAATCTATTATTTAAGATGAAATGCTAAGAAAGTATTATTTTAAACATAGTTTTATTTGGTTTTATTGTTTAAAATTTTATGATTTATTAACAGACGTAAGTAAAATAATTTTATATTTGGGTTATATAATAATAGTCTATGAAAAAAATATTAGTATCAACTGCATTATTGGCAGGTGTTTTATCTTATGCAGGCGGCTTCAGGGTTTCTCTGCAAGGGGTAAAGCAATTGGCAATGGCACACACCAGTGCCCATGCTGAAGATGCGAGTGTGGCATTCTTTAATCCAGCAGGTATGTCATTTATTCCCTCGAAATTAAGTATTGTAGCCGGTGGATTCGGTGCAAGCAATAAGGTTACATTCCAAAATCTGAATACATTACAGAGCACAGAGACGGATAATCCATTAGGAACGCCTATTTATGCTGCCGTTACCTATAGGCCTATTGAAAAGCTGACTGTTGGTTTCAGCTTTACAACCCCCTTTGGTAGTACTATAGAGTGGCCAAATGACTGGGAAGGAAAAGAAATGGTTCAGAAACTTGAACTGAAAAGCTACTATTTCCAGCCTATGGTTTCTTATAAATTTAATGATTGGCTGGCTTTCGGAGCGAGTTATATCTATGCAAGAGGAACGGTAAACTGGGATAGAGCAATTACTCAATTTGGAGGACAGCTTAATCTTGACAGTAAAGCGAGCGGTCACGGATATAGTTTCGGCTTTTATTTCAGACCGGATCCTAAAGTGGACGTAAGTGTTGCCTACCGTTCTCCTGTTGATATGAAAGCGAAAGACGGTACAGCAACTTTCAAATTCCCGTCTACATCAATTTACCCTTTATTAGGGCTGAATTCTTCCGGAACGGACGGCTTCACGGCAACGCTGCCTTTAGTTGAAGAATATACAGTGGGCTTAACGTACAAAGTAACTCCGAAATGGTTGATTTCAGCAGATTTCAATTATCACGGATGGTCCAGATATAGCCAGCTTACCCTTGATTTTGCAAGCGCTCCTTTGGCTACGGGAAATGCAGATCCAACCGTTGTTGTTGCTCCTAAAAATTTCAGAAATGCCAAAACATTCCGTTTGGGAACTCAATATGCATTTAGCAATATGATCTATGGGCGTCTTGGAGCGTACTATGATGAATCCCCTTATTCTGACGACCATTTCATTCCTGAAACACCATCTTTCAACACTTATGTTGTAACGGGGGGTGTAGGATTTAAGCTGAAACAGTTTGGGGTAGATATTGCAGGAGGGTATGCAATGCCTCAGTCACGAAGTGTAAATAATAAAACCCTTGGATTCTACGGACAGGCTAAAGCAACTGCGTACTATTTTGGTTTAGGTTTATCTTACAATCCTTTTTAATTGAAGACTATGAAAAAAATTATAATTTCTACATTCGCGATTTCCGCACTTTTATTTACAACGAGCTGCGAGGATGATTTTGATACAGATGTAAAAGATGTTGTGGTAACCAGTGGTGAAGCTAACTTTTCTAAATATATAGCATTAGGAAACTCATTAACCTCAGGGTATAGAGATGGTGCTTTGTATTCAGGAGGGCAAAATGAGTCTTACCCTTCCATGATTGCTCAGCAAATGAAACTGGCAGGCGGCGGAGATTTTAAGCAGCCATTGATGCCTAATAATGTCGGAGGTTTCAATAACCTTCCGGGCTTTGCTGGGAAACTTACGCTTCAGGTGGTAAACGGATCTTTAACTCCTGTTCCGAGTGCTGCAGGAGGTGCTCTTGATAATGTAGCTGCGGGAAGACCTTATCAAAATATGGGTGTTCCGGGAGCGAAATCATATCATCTTGTAGCACCAGGATACGGAAACCCGGCAGGATTGGCAACAGCAACTGCGAATCCTTATTTTGTAAGATTTGCATCATCTTCTACAACTTCTGTATTGGCAGATGCAATGTCCCAGACTCCTACATTCTTCTCTCTTTGGATAGGAAGTAATGATGTACTGCTCTACGCAACAAGCGGAGGGACGAACTCTCAGACAGTAGGAGGGGTTACAACATATACTGCGGCAACAGTTCAGCCCGAAACGGCGAGCCCTGTAATCTACAAGTCAAATGATATTTCACATCCGAATGTCGTTGCTGCTTCTATTAAAGGAGTTTTAGACGGTCTTAAAAGTGTAGGAGCTACAAAAGGAGTTATTGCAAACGTACCTTACGTTACTTCAATACCTTATTTTACAACAGTTCCTTATAACCCTTTAACGCCTGCTGCTTTAGGAACGAATCTGACAACGCTTAATACAAGCTTATACGGGCCTTTAAAACAAGCCCTTACTGCTTTCGGAGCCGGTAACAGAATTAATCTGCTTTCTGCTACATCCAATAATCCTGTTCTTATTAAAGACGAGTCGCTTACCAATCTTTCGGCACAGCTTACTGCTGCTTTAACTCCTTCACTAGGATTGCCGACAGCTACTGCTTTCGGACAGATATTTGGGCAGGCAAGACAGGCTACATCAGAAGATTATATTCTGCTTACTTCAAGTTCTGTAATTGCAAGTGTAGCGCCGGGAGCTCCTGCTCCTGTGAATATTTACGGGATTTCTTACCCTCTGCAGAATCAGCATGTTTTAACCAAAACAGAAGCTGGATATGTAAAAACTGCAATTGATGCCTATAATACATCCATCCGGTCTATGGCAGATTCTTACGGTCTTGCTTTTGTAGATGCAAATACTAAGATGGTTGAACTTAATGGCAAATCCGGGATTACCTATGATGGTGTTAAATATTCGGCAAAATTTGTTAGCGGCGGCGCATTCTCTCTCGACGGGGTACACCTTACCGGAAGAGGATATGCTATTGTTGCCAACGAGTTTATTCAATCAATCAATAAGAAATACAGATCTAATCTGCCGCAGGTTGATGCCAATAAATATTCAGGAGTTACTTTCCCGTAATTTCTATAAAAATAAAAACTTAGAAACCACAAGACAGATTCTTGTGGTTTTTTTTTAAATTTGCAAAATCTTTTAAAAAGTAAAAATGGCCCATCAGTTAAGTTATCTATTTTGTACAAGGACGAGCAAGGACTTGGCAGAGAAAATTGCCCAGCATTACGGGAAAGAATTAGGAAAAATCAACTTTCAGGAGTTCAGTGACGGAGAATTTGAGCCGGTTTTGGACGAGTCTGTAAGAGGAGGAAGAGTTTTCCTGATCGGATCTACATTCCCTCCGGCGGACAATCTTTTAGAACTTCTTCTAATGATTGACGCGGCAAAAAGAGCCTCTGCAAAAAGCATTACCGTAGTACTTCCTTATTTCGGACTTGCAAGACAAGACAGAAAGGACAAACCCAGAGCGCCAATCGGTGCAAAGCTTGTAGCAAATCTTTTAACGGCTGCAGGAGCAACCAGAGTAATGACGATGGATCTTCATGCCGATCAGATCCAGGGATTCTTTGAAATTCCGGTAGATCATTTATATGCCTCAACAATTTTTGTAGACTACATCAGAGACCTTAACCTTGAGAATCTTACTATTGCTTCTCCGGATATGGGAGGTGCTAAAAGAGCAAAAAACTATGCGGGCCACCTGGGTGCAGACGTTGTAATTGCTTACAAGGAAAGAAAAAAAGCAAACGTTGTAGAAGAAATGTTCCTTATCGGGGATGTAGTTGGAAAAAATGTAATCCTTATTGATGACATGATTGATACGGCGGGTACACTCTGTAAAGCAGCGGATATCCTTATGGAAAAAGGTGCAAAAACGGTAAGAGCAATGGCAACGCATGGAGTACTTTCAGGAAAAGCGTATGAGAATATTGAAAACTCAAAACTTTTGGAAGTGATTGTAACTGACTCGATTCCTGTAAAAAATAATTTGTCATCTAAAATAAAAGTGCTATCTTGCGCCCCATTATTTGCAGACGTTATGAAGATGGTTCATGAGCATCAGTCAATCAGTAGTAAGTTTATTATTTAATTGATATTCAAAAGCTTGCAAATTAAATTTTAAAACAAATTTTTAAATTTTTATAAATGAAATCTATTACAATTCAAGGTACAAAAAGAGAAAGCGTGGGCAAAAAGTCTACAAAAGCTTTACGTGATGCTGAATTAGTTCCTTGTGTTGTTTACGGAGGTGGTGAGCCATTGAACTTCTCTGCAGAAGAGAAAGCATTCAAAGGTTTGGTATATACTCCTGAAGCACACACGGTATCTATTGAGGTTGATGGTCAAACAATTCCGGCTGTTCTTCAGGATATTCAGTTTCACCCGATTACAGACAAAATTCTTCACGCAGATTTCTATCAGTTAGCTGATGATAAACCAGTTATTATGGAAGTTCCTGTAAGAATTACTGGTCGTTCTAAAGGTGTTGTTGCCGGTGGTGTTTTACGTCAGTCTTTCAGAAAACTGAAGGTAAAAGCTATCCCTGCTAACTTACCTGACGAAATCGTTGTAGATGTTACCCCGCTAAGAATCGGGAACAAACTTTACATCGGTGGAATCAAAACTGAAGGATACACTTTCATGCACCCTGACAATGCAGTTGTTGTGGCTGTTAAGATGTCTAGAAATGCAATGAAAGGTGGTGCTGCAGCAATGGATGATGAAGATGAAGAAGAAGTTGCAACTGAAGAAGGAGCAGCTCCGGCAGCAGAAGAAGCTTCAGCAGAATAAGATTTACTTATCCAGATTATATAAAACCTGTCAACTTTTGGCAGGTTTTTTTATGACTAAAATTAGGGACTAAAGGAAAGTAACGCTATGATTCTTTGTAATCTTCTATAAGTGAAACAGCTTTGTGAACTTAGAGGCATGAAGTAGTCAAAAACTTCGTGATCATCGTCTTCAGACTTTAAGCTTTTATAATTTTGATAACATTGTTATCATTACTGACTACAACGCCCTTGCGAACAAAAAAATATCCATAAAAATATCTATTCTTTCTGATTTTTAGCGTTAAAGGAGAGGAGCATTTTACATTTAATACATTTGATTGAATCTTTCTATCAATCACTACCTATTAACCATCAACCCAATCCGAAAAAAAGCCGTAAATTTGAAGAGTTCTAAATAAGAACGTTTTAATTTAAATTTTTAATAAATGTTTGACATTCAGGAAATCAGAAGTCAGTTTTCTATATTAGATCAGAAGGTGAATGGTAAGCCGTTGGTTTATCTCGACAATGCAGCGACATCACAAAAACCGGACTCCGTTTTAGATGTCTGGACTCAATATTATAAAGAAATTAATGCCAATGTACACCGTGGAATTCATACTCTAAGTCAGTTGGCAACAGAGGAAATGGAACTTTCCAGAAGGAAGATTCAGAAATTCATCAATGCAAAGCATGATTACGAAGTCATCTTTACCAAAGGAACAACAGAGGGGTTAAATCTTATTGCTTATATTTTAACACAAGAACTTAAAAAAGACGATGAGATTATTATCTCTTATCTGGAACATCATTCCAATATAGTACCTTGGCAACTACTTTGTGAAAGGACCGGTGCGAAACTGAGAGTTATTCCTATTGACGAGAACGGAATACTTCAGCTGGATATACTGGATGAATTTTTAAGTGAAAAAACAAAAGTGGTTTCGGTAAATCATGTTTCCAATGCGTTGGGTATTGTAAATCCTATTGAGCAAATCATAGAGAAAACAAGAAAAAATACAGACGCCTATATTGTAATCGACGGAGCCCAGTCTGCACCGCATTTCGTAATTGATGTACAGAAAATGGACTGTGATTTCTACGTTTTTTCAGGACATAAGATGTACGCGCCAATGGGTACAGGAATTCTCTACGGTAAAGAAAATATTCTTGAAGAACTGCCGCCGTTTCACGGAGGAGGTGAAATGATTGCCACCTGTTCATTCGATGGGACCACCTATGCACCACTGCCTTTTAAATACGAAGCGGGAACACCGAATGTGGGAGGAAATATTGCCTTGGGCGCAGCGGTGGATTTTATTCTGAAAGTAGGGCAGCAGAATATTCAGAATCATGAAAATGCATTGCTGGAATATGCCCAGAGAAAACTTTTAGAATTGGATGGTATAAAAATTTATGGCGAAAAAGCTAACAGAACCGGTGTAGTTTCCTTTAATCTGGAAGGAGTAGGAATTGCTTCTGATGTTGGTATGATTCTCGATAAACTGGGTATTGCCGTAAGAACCGGGCATCACTGCACCCAGCCCATTATGAGCTTTTTCAATATTGCGGGAACCGTGAGAGCAAGTTTTGCCGTTTATAATGATTTTAATGAAATTGATCTTCTTGTAGAAGGTGTGAAAAAAGCGCAGAGAATGCTCAGCTAATCTCTGAATTTTCTTTCAATAAAAAAACCCGGGCGGAAATTTTTCCGCCCGGGTCTGTTTTAATTATCAGCAATTTTAATTAAGACCGGATTCGCACATTTCAATCGGTACCAGACAGCTGGTTGACGTGCATGGATTTCCCGTAGGAATTTGCAGGCAGCAGGCGTGGTAACCATTATAAGTAATGTGATAAGTGTTGGCAGGACAGGTGTGACCACCCAAAACCTGCTTTAAGTTTTCTCTTTGAAGTTTTCTTAGTTTTTTCATAATATATTATAATTTAGTTATTTGTAATTATTTCACTAAGTTATGAAAAATAATAATATAATTAAAACCAAAATTGGAAATTTTTTCTTTCTGCCAGAAATTTTATATTTATCCAAAGAAAATTAAAATCTGTGTAACCTTTTCGATTTTTTCTTGTCTTACTATCAGAAACAGATAATTATGAAGATTTTGTTCAGCAATAAAAAAGATGATTTGCTTAGCCGGCTTAAAAAGCATGATCCGGCAGCGCAGAAAATTTTTTATGATCAGAATGTAAAGAAGTACCTGAGCATCAGCAGGAGTTATATTAATGATCTTTACCAGGCAGAAGATTGTGTCATCAAAGCATTCTGTAAAATTTTCAAAAATATGGACAGCTTTCGCGGAGAAGGTAGCTTTGATGGCTGGGCAAGAAGAATCGTTGTAAATGAATGTTTAAACTTTATCAAAAGTAATAAAACGGTTTTTTATCTTGACGATATCAGTGAATCTTATCTGGAAGAAATGTACGATGAGAAAGTTACTTTTGATTTTAATGCGCAGGAACTTCTTGATCAGCTTCCGGATGCTTACCGAATGGTTTTTAACCTGTATGTTTTTGAAGATTATTCACATCAGGAAATTGCTGATATGCTGCAGATTTCAACTGCCGTAAGCAAAACGCAGCTATTCAGAGCCAAAGAAAAAATGAGAAAAATTTACTTTCAACAACAAAAAACCTTGAAAAATGAACAGTTCTAAAAATAATATAGAAGATCATATTAAAAAACAGATCAGTGAAAGAGAAATCACGCCTTCCCGGGATTTGTGGTCCGAAATTCAGGCTCATCAGCCTGCTGAGTATTCAGGAAAAAAGGTGAATTGGTTTTTGGTAGCAGCCTGTCTTGTTTTGGCATTCAGCCTCAGTATGGTCCTGTTTTTTAATAAAGAAAACCCACAGAATCTGAAATCAAATATTGCCGTTGGGGATAAAAAAGAAGAAAATAAGGAAAGCGAATCAGTAATAGTTAAAACGCAGACATTATCACAAAAAAAGAAGGTAGAATCTGTTGCAATAGAGAATGCCGCTTTGGAAGAAACGAAAAAGACTGCTGATTTACAGATTGATGCAAAGGAAAAGCAATTGCCGTTGCCTATGGAAAAAGCACCGGAAATGATGGCCAATATTTCCAGCGTTGAGCCGGAAAAAATCATTGCTCAATCTGACTCTGCGAAAACTCCAGCCAGAAGAAAGAGATATGTGGATCCTTCAACCCTGCTCTTTTCAGTCGAACATAAAGATGTTATTGAAAAAACAAAAGGAAAAAGCAATGTGGCAAGCATTGATCTGAACGAAAAATAAATCAATTTTAAACAATAAAAAACTATTATAATATGATCAGGAAATTTATCATGATGGGTGGGCTATGCCTATTGTCTACAGCGGTATTCGCTCAAAAAAAGCCGGTGTTCAATCTTCAGCCAAAAGAAGACACCGAAGTAAGTCCAATTGTAAAAGAAAAGGTGGACGAATATGCAAAAAAGATTGACACGATCATTAAGGAGGAAAAAAAACTGATGGAAGTCGAGTTAACTGAGCTTCAGTCTAAAAATCTTTCTAAAGCAGAATTCAATGAACAAAAGTCATTGATTGCCAGTAAGTATTCTGAGAAGATAGATCAGAGAATTGAAGAATTAGGATTTGATATGGATGCCGTTATTCAAAAACAGGTACGGTATTCTCTCCTTAATTCTGATGTGACTTCTAATGAGGAATTGAAGGAAAAGCTGTTGAAAAAATTCAGACCAACAAAAGAGCTTTCTCCGTATATCTCTTATTCTATTATGAATCTTACAAACGATAAGGCGGATAATATTTTGGACAACAATTTGCGTTATGCCGGAAATTTTGAATTTGGGCTTAAATTCAATTACCAGTTCAGTAGAACAAGTCCATGGGGATTAATTTCCGGAATCGGGTTTTCCTGGAGAACATTGAGTATTGATAACAATATGTTTGTGGCAAAAGATGCCAATTCCAATGTATACCTGGCAAATTATGAGAAAGGATTGAGTAAAAGTAAGCTCAGAACAGGTTATATTGTCGTTCCGCTGGGATTACAGTACAATTTTTCAAAGCTGAAAAATGCAGGTCTGGATGTCCAGTACAGAGATTATTCTCATGGGTTTAAAGTGGGCGCCAATATCTACGGAGGAGTAAAAATGTCTACCAATAATATTATCAAAGGTGACGGAATAAGCGACAGAGACAGAAGCGACTATCGGGTAAGTCCTTTTATTTACGGAGGGCAGTTTACAGTTTCTTATGATGATTTCAGCATCTTTGTTAAAAAAGATTTCGGAAATTTCTTTAAAAGCGGAACCTTTGAAAACGATAAAGCTTTAACTTTCGGAGTAGCACTTTGGTGGTGATGCACACATTCATATATAACAAAAAACGCCTGGAAATTTCCGGGCGTTTTTTTTACAATATTAACTGTTTAAATTTAATTTTTTATTTCAAACTTCCTACCATGTCTTCAGGTTTCACCCATTCGTCAAACTGTTCGGCTGTTAAAAGTCCGAGCTTCACAGCTTCTTCTTTAAGGGTGGTTCCGTTTTTATGGGCTGTTTTTGCGATTTTTGCTGCGTTTTCATAACCGATATGTGTGTTCAAAGCAGTAACAAGCATCAACGACTTGTCTACCAGTTCTTTAATTCTTTCGTGATTCGGCTCTATTCCTACCGCACAATGATCGTTAAAGGAAATACATGCATCAGCAATTAGCTGGGCCGACTGTAAAAAGTTGAAAGCCATTACCGGTTTGAAAACATTCAGCTCATAATTTCCCTGCGTTCCCGCAAAAGAAATGGTGGTGTCGTTACCTAAAACCTGCGCGCAAACCATCGTCATCGCCTCGTTTTGCGTAGGATTTACTTTTCCCGGCATGATGGATGATCCGGGTTCGTTTTCAGGAATATGAATTTCCCCGATCCCGGAACGCGGCCCAGAAGCCAATAATCTGATATCCTGAGCAATTTTGAATAGTGAAACTGCCAGTTGTTTTAAAGCGCCATGAGACTCCACAATTGCATCGTGAGCTGCTAAAGCTTCAAACTTATTTTCTGCAGTTACAAATGGATGATTGGTGAATTTTGCAATATATTCAGCCACTTTTACATCGTAGCCTTTCGGAGTATTCAGCCCGGTTCCTACTGCCGTTCCTCCCAACGCAAGCTCAGAAAGATGCGGAAGGGTATTCTTTAAAGCTTTTAAACCATAATTCAGCTGGGCAACATAGCCGGAAAATTCCTGTCCCAAAGTTAATGGAGTCGCATCCATCAAATGTGTTCTTCCGATCTTTACAATATCTTTAAAGGCTTCTGATTTTTCAGCTAAAGTATCCCGTAATTTTTCAACCGCAGGAATTGTCACTTCCACTACTTTGCGGTAGGCTGCAATATGCATTGCTGTAGGATAAGTATCGTTGGAAGACTGGGATTTGTTGACGTCATCATTCGGGTGGATTTCCGATTTTTCGCCGAGGGTTCCTCCGTTATTGACGTGAGCTCTGTTGGAGATTACCTCATTCACATTCATATTAGACTGTGTACCGGAACCTGTCTGCCAGATCACAAGCGGAAACTGGTCATTCAGTTTTCCCTCTAAAATTTCGTCGCATACTTTTGCGACCATATCTCTTTTTTCAGCAGGCAGAACGCCCAGATCAGCATTGGTATAAGCTGCCGCTTTTTTCAGATAGGCAAATGCTTCGATAATTTCGTGGGGCATCGAGCCTTCCGGACCAATTTTGAAGTTGTTTCTGGATCTTTCGGTTTGTGCGCCCCAGAACTTGTCTGCAGGTACCTGCACTTCACCCATGGTGTCTTTTTCTATTCTGTAATTCATTGTGATTGAAGTTTTATTATATTCAGGTTAAAGCTTAGGTTAAGAAATTTCAGTCTCTGTTTAATCTTAGCCTGATTCTATAAAATTACATATAAATAAAAACACTCACAATTTATAATCATTATAAATATCAATCCAAGTCTCTGATTTTACTCATGTTTTTTTGCGAAGTTTTATTTTTGCACCCAAAGAAAAAGAAGAATGGAATTTAGATATCAGGATCCGTATCCGATTCAGAAAGATGATACGGTGTACAAGAAGCTCACCTCAGATTACGTAAAAGTTGAAAAATTGGGAGACAGGGAAATTTTGACCATAGATCCGAAAGGATTGGAGCTGCTTGCAGAAGAAGCAATGGCAGATGTCTCTTTTATGCTTCGTTCTTCGCATTTGGAAAGTCTGAGAAGAATTATTGATGATCCTGAAGCAACTGATAATGATAGATTTGTAGCCTATAATCTGTTGCAAAATGCAGCAGTGGCAGCGGAAGGCGCCTTACCTTCATGCCAGGATACAGGAACTGCGATTGTGATGGGTAAAAAAGGAGAAAATGTTTATACGGGTGTTGACGACGGAGAATATTTAAGCAAAGGAATTTATAATACCTATCAGAAAAGAAACCTGAGATACTCGCAGGTTGTACCTTTAACGATGTTTGATGAGAAAAATTCGGGGTCCAATCTTCCGGCGCAGATCGATATTTATGCTAAAAAAGGAGATTATTACGAATTTTTATTTTTAACAAAAGGAGGAGGCTCTGCCAACAAAACGTTTCTTTATCAGAAAACAAAATCTTTATTAAACGAAAAATCTCTTGAAGAATTTATTAAAGAAAAAATTTCTGATCTGGGAACGGCTGCATGTCCGCCTTATCATCTGGCGCTGGTAATTGGTGGAACTTCTGCTGAAGCGAATCTGGCGGCCGTGAAAAAAGCTTCGGCAAAATATTACGATCATCTTCCTACTGAAGGTAACGAAGCAGGGCAGGCGTTCAGAGATCTGGAATGGGAAGCAAAAGTTCAGAAAATATGCCAGGAAAGTGCGATTGGAGCACAGTTTGGCGGGAAATATTTAACGCACGACGTTAGAGTGATCAGGCTGCCTCGTCATGCTGCTTCCTGTCCGGTTGGAATGGGCGTTTCCTGTTCCGCAGATAGAAATATTAAAGGTAGAATTACAAAAGAAGGTATTTTCCTGGAACAGCTGGAAGAAAATCCGAAGAGATTTTTACCGGATACACCGCCACATCTTGAAGAAGCGGTTGAAATTGATCTGAACAGACCGATGCCTGAAATTCTTGCGGAACTTTCAAAATATCCTATTAAAACAAGATTGAAATTAAACGGAACATTGATTGTTGCAAGAGATATTGCCCATGCAAAAATCAAAGAATTATTGGATGCGGGACAGCCAATGCCTGAATATTTCAAAAACCACCCGATCTATTACGCAGGACCTGCCAAAACTCCGGAAGGAATGGCTTCAGGAAGTTTCGGGCCGACGACAGCAGGAAGAATGGATGTTTATGTAAACGAGTTCCAGAGCCATGGCGGAAGCATGATTATGCTTGCCAAAGGAAACAGAACGAAAGATGTTACCAATGCCTGCCATACATACGGAGGTTTTTACTTAGGCTCAATCGGAGGCCCGGCTGCTATTTTGGCTAAAGACAATATCCTTTCCGTTGAGGTCGTAGATTTTCCGGAGCTGGGAATGGAAGCCGTGAGAAAGATCGAGGTGAAAGACTTCCCGGCGTTCATCATTACCGATGATAAAGGAAACGATTTCTTTGCAGATCTGGCGCATTAGAAAATATAGGAGACAGATAATAATAGACGGATAGGAATAGATAAATTGTACTAAAAAAGCCGTAATCTATCATCTATTGGACTATCATCTTTTGATCTTTTAAATTAAAATCAAAATAAATAACAAAAATAGGTCGCATTCTTTTGTGTAAAAAAATAAAATGTCCTATTTTTGCCTAAAATCTTTAAGAGAAATGATAACGATTTTATCAGCATTTTGGCCGTTTTACCAGTTCCTTTGGACTGTATTTTTCATAATTATGTTCCTTGTAGGATTCTGGTGTATTTTCATGTTCTTCGGATTTGTAATTCCTTTGTGGTTAACTGAAGGCCTGAAAGAATATTTTGGTAAGGTAAAACCGTTCGACCCGGAAGATATCAGAAGCAAAATGGTATACGAACAGAATGGTGCGGAGGTAATCTACAACGAGCCAAAAGGCCATGGTCCTTTCATTCATGACCACAGCCACGACAGCCACGGACATCATTAATTGATTGTCATTGTTTTCCCACATGAATTCCGGGAAAGCAATATCAAAGCAAAACAACATATACTAAAACCACTTATTTCGGTAAGTGGTTTTTCTTTTATTCAAACTACAATCTCCGAGGGTAATTGTTGCCGCTTGTTCTGTGATCAGATAACTGGTTAAGCACATTAGAACTAAGTCATTTTATGAAATTTTAATTATCTAAATTAATTTTAGTACAATGTTTTTTCCTGAAAAATAAAATAAAAACAATCATTATAAAGCTATAATAAATAATTATAACAATATAGAATTCTAAATTTTCTTGCCGATTGTGTTTGATTATAAAATTATTTAGATGAAAAGCTTACGTGGTGATATGTTAAAATTTGTCATTTTTTTCATAATACATAATTAGTTTTCAAAAAAAGAAATTACTTTCGTGTAACTAAAAGAAACGTTATGAAGAAATTTTATTCCGGTATACTATTGCTTATGGTAGCCTTTATTTTTGGGCAAATAAGCTATACCATCACACCCAACCCTTTCAATGAAACGGATGCAATTACTTTAACGGTTCCTGGTAATCAGATAAATGAAGCAGCATGGGGCGTTAGCAACAATGCGATCTATATCTGGTCATGGTCTCTGGATACAAACTATCAGAACAGCCAGGACTGTCCTACCAACGGTAGCTGGACCAATTCTAATGAGCTGAACAGGCTAAATTATAATTCCACTACCGACACTTATTCTTTAACCTTTACACCTACAACTTTTTTTTCAAGAACAGGAATAGGAAGGTTCGGGTTTTTGTTAAAAACTAAAACAGGAACAAACCAGACCTCTCCGGACATCTTTGTCAATGTAGGAGTTCTGAATTTAAACCTTACCAATCCGGCTGCCAACAGCCTCACATCAGTTCCTTCAGGTAATTCAATAAATATTACTGCAACTACCAATGCTAATGCTACATTCCAGCTCAAGGCCAACGGGAGCGTAGTGCATTCTACCTCAACGCCTTCAACTTCTTACTCGTACAGCTATACTGTAACCGGAGATGCTAATATGGAGTTGATTGCAACAGATGCCAATTCCAATACAAAAAATAAAACGTTTATTGTTCAGGTTCCGAGAAATGTAGTTTCTGAAGCCATTCCAAGCTGGATCAAACAAGGAATAAACTACCATCCTACCGATCAGACAAAAGTGGGGTTGGCATTATATGCGCCGTCTAAAAGTTTTGTACATGTTATCGGAAGTTTTAATAACTGGACGGTAAATGATACCTACTTAATGAAAAGAGATACCACCAATCCTGATCTGTACTGGATTGAATTAAGCGGCCTTACGCCACAGCAGCTCTATACATTCCAATACAGAACCAATGATCTTAGAAAAGTGGCAGATCCGTATTCTCCACAGATTTTATCATCCTATGATGATCAGTGGATTACATCATCTACTTATCCGAACCTACCGGCATTCCCTGCAGGACAGGATTTTGAAGTTTCTATGTTTAAAACCGGGCAGGCTTCTTATAACTGGCAGGTTACCAATTTCCAGCGTCCTTCTAAAGATAACCTTGTAATTTATGAGCTATTGCTGAGAGACTTCACGCAGGAAAAAACCTGGCAGTCATTGATCAACAAAATCACTTACTTAAAAAATCTAAAGATTAATGCAATTGAGCTAATGCCTATTATGGAATTTGAAGGAAATCTTTCATGGGGATACAATACTTCTTTCCATTATGCATTAGACAAAGCTTACGGAACACCGGAAAAATTCAAAGAATTTGTTGATATCTGCCATCAGAATGGTATTGCTGTAATTTTAGATATCGCTTTCAACCATGCTACAGGCCGTTCACCACTGGTTAGATTATGGAATGTGGACCCTGATGGTGACGGTTATGGAGATGTAGCCGCCAATAACCCTTATTTCAATACGGTACCTAAACATTCGTATAATGTTTTTAATGATTTCAATCACTCAAGTTCTTCAACGAAATATTACGTTGAAAGATGTCTTCAGCAATGGCTTACCGAGTATCGTATCGACGGGTTCCGTTGGGATCTTACCAAAGGATTTACTCAAAACTGCTCTGAAAATGATGAAACGTGTACCAACGCGTATCAACAGGACAGGGTAGATATTTTGAAATATTATGCCGACAGACAATGGGCGATCGACCCGAATTCCTACATGATTTTTGAGCATTTAGGAACCGATGCCGAAGAACAGCAGTGGGCTAATTACAGAATAGCAGAAGGAAAAGGAGTTATGCTTTGGAATAAGCAGACAGATCCTTATAACCAGAATACAATGGGATATGTGCAAAACAGCAGTTACGACAGAATGAACCACGCACTTCATGGCTTTACAAATATGCATGCAGTAGGTTTTGGCGAAAGTCACGATGAAGAAAGATTAATGTTTAAAAATCTCGCTTATGGTGCCGTAAATGGCAGCTACGATGTGAAAAATCTTAATACTGCTTTAGACAGAATGAAAACGTTCGGGGCAACTTTCTTCACTATTCCTGGCCCTAAAATGATATGGCAGTTTGGTGAATTGGGATACGAGTTCAGCATTAACAGATGCGGCGATGGCTCTATTAACCCTGGATGTAGAACAGATGAAAAGCCAATCGCATTTACTCTTGGATATGACACCAACGTTAATAGAAAAGCGGTATATGATACCTGGGCTAAGATTATCGATATCAGAAATACATATCCAGTTTTCAGATCAAAAACATATACTGTAGAATCTAATAACCTTACCAATGATCCGAACGGATTGATTACAAGAATCTATGTTTACGATACTTCCATTACAAATGGAGTGAAAAATATTGTGGTCATTGCAAACTACAACACAACAGCACAGAATGTAGTTCCGTATTTCCCTTACACGGGGCAATGGCAGAATCTGATGGATAACTCTATCTCCAATATCACTTCTACAACGGCAGCCATCACTTTGCAGCCGGGAGAGTTCAGAATTTTCGGAAACTATGTTGGCACCTTGTCAACAATCGATGAAACAGCAGCTTACAAATTATCGCTGCAGATTGCGGATAATCCAGTGAAAAACGGCTTGGCAAAATTGATTTATCACAAAGCTAAAAACGGAGAAATCGCAATCTATGATATGAGCGGAAAAAGAGTGGATAGCTTTAGGCTTAAAAATGAAGATGGAACTTATGAATTAAAAGCTAATTATGCACCGGGAACTTATCTGGTTCATTTGAAGTCAGATTCCGGAATAGCGATTCAGAAAATGATTATAAAATAAACGGAGGCCGCTGAAAAGCGGTCTTTTTTTATGTGAAAATATAAGTTATATACCCCAATCCAGAGATCAGGCAGTCATTTCCTCCCGAAATTAGCACATCTACAAATCAATCCGTATCTTTGCCAACTAAATTTTTACTATGTCTAAGAGTTTAATTCCAAAATTAGAAGCTATAAAACAAAGATATAATGAGGTGGCAGACCTTATTATTCAGCCTGATGTTATTTCAGATCAGAAAAGATATTCTTCTCTGAACAAAGAATATAGTGATTTGGGGAAAATTGTAAGAGTTTACGATCAATATAAGGGAGCACTGGATTCTATTGCAGAGTCTGATGAAATAATAGCTGATGGATCAGACAGGGATCTGGTAGAGCTTGCGAAAGAAGAAAAGCTGGAAGCCCAGGCAAAAATTCCGGGTCTGGAAGAAGAGCTGAAAGTATTATTAATTCCAAAAGATCCTGCAGATGATAAAAATATTATCGTGGAACTTCGTGCAGGAACAGGAGGGGATGAAGCAGCGATTTTTGTGGAAGATATCTACAGAATGTACTCCATGTATTTCAAAACAAAAGGATGGAAGCATGAAGTGACGGATTCTAATGAAGCAGCAAAAGGTTACAAAGAACTCATTATGAAAGTGGAAGGAGAAGGTGTGTACGGAATCATGAAATTTGAATCTGGTGTACATCGTGTACAGCGCGTTCCCGAAACCGAATCTCAGGGAAGGGTTCATACTTCTGCAATTACCATTGCCGTTTTACCGGAAGCAGAAGAAGTAGACGTAGAAATCAACCCTGCCGATATCGAAATGCAGACGTCACGTTCAGGTGGAGCAGGAGGACAGAACGTAAACAAAGTTGAAACGAAAGTTCAGCTTACCCACAAGCCTTCAGGAATCGTTGTCGTTTGTCAGCAGGCACGTTCCCAGCTGGCTAACCGTGAACTAGCCATGGAAATGCTTCGTGCGAAATTATATGATATAAAATTGCAGGAAGTTCAGGGTGATATCGCGGCACAAAGAAAAACAATGGTTTCTACAGGAGACCGTTCGGCCAAGATCAAAACTTACAATTATCCTCAGGGAAGAGTAACGGATCACCGAATCAACAAATCCATGTACAACCTGGATGCCTATATGAACGGTGATATTTCCGAAATGATCGATGCTGTTATCATGGCAGAAAATGCAGAAAAAATGAAAGGCGAAGAAGAAAATTTATAAAATCTTTATCATAAAATCTTTGTTAAATCTCCGGTTTTCCGGAGATTTTTATTTTAGATCAGCTATAACTTTTTTGCTGTGAAGAATTTCATATAGTTTCCTTATTTTTGGGAAAATAGCTAATATGAAATTCAGACCACTATTACTAACAGCCGGAGTCCTGTTTTCGGCAACATTCTATTCACAAAAAATGATGTATCCTAAAGCTTTAAAAGGCAATCAAACCGATAATTATTTCGGAACTGCTGTTGCAGATCCGTTCAGAGATCTTGAAAATGATTCCGAAGCCACCAGAAAATGGGTAGATGAAGAAGTAAAACACAGCCAGGATTATCTTTCAAAAATTCCTTTCAGGGAAGAAATCAGAAAACAACTGACGGATATCTGGAACTACGAAAAAATTTCAGCACCTTTCAAGGAAGGAGAGTATACCTATTACTATAAAAACAATGGCTTGCAGGCACAATCTGTTTTATACAGAACTCATAATAAAACGAAGACAACGGAAGTATTTTTAGATCCGAATAAATTTTCAGATAAAGGAACAACGTCACTTTCACAGTTATCGTTTAATAAAAAAGGAAATCTGGCAGCATACTCCATTTCGGAAGGAGGAAGCGACTGGAATAAAATCATCATCATTGACGCTGTTTCGAAAAAACAAATCGACGAAACACTCATTGATGTAAAGTTCAGCGGTATTTCATGGCAGGGCGATGAAGGGTTTTATTATTCCAGCTATGATAAGCCGAAGGAAGGAACCGTACTTTCAGGAATGACGGATAAACACAAAGTATATTTTCATAAATTAGGAACAAAACAATCTGAAGACCAGTTAATTTTCGGAGGGGATAAAACTCCGAGAAGATATATTGGAGGTGGTGTTTCCGAAGATCAGCGATATTTGATTATTTCAGCAGCCAATGCGACAAACGGAAATGAATTATATATAAAAGATCTCAAAAACGGGGGCGATTTTGTACAAATTAATAAAGGGTTTGATATCAACGCCAGTATCGTAGACACTCAGGGAGACGATTTGTATATTTTCACCGATAAAGATGCTCCGAATATGCGTTTGGTGAAAACAACCATTAAAAATCCTGCTCCTGAAACCTGGAAAGATGTTATTCCGCAAACGGAAAATGTGTTGGGAATTACAACAGGCGGAGGGTATTTCTTTGCAACCTATATGATCGATGCTATCGATAAAGTGACACAATATGACAGAACCGGTAAAGTAGTCCGTGAAATTACACTTCCCGGAAAAGGAAACGTTTCAGGCTTTGGAGGAAAAGAAAAAGAGAAAGAACTTTATTACTCATTCACCAATTATATCACTCCGGGAACAACCTATAAATTCAATGCTGATACCGGAAAATCGGAAGTATATCAGAAGCCGAAAGTGAAATTCAATCCTGAAGATTATGTTTCGGAACAAGTATTTTACACATCAAAAGACGGCACAAAAGTTCCAATGATGATCAATTACAAAAAAGGAACAAAACTGGATGGTAAAAATCCTACGATTTTGTATTCTTATGGAGGCTTTAACATCAGCTTACAGCCTGCTTTTTCTGTGGTAAATGCCATCTGGATGGAAAATGGAGGCATCTATGCAGTTCCTAACATTCGAGGTGGTGGTGAATACGGCAAAAAATGGCATGACGCAGGAACTAAAATGAGTAAAAAAAATGTTTTTGAAGATTTCATTGCGGCCGGAGAATACCTGCAGCAAAAAGGATACACTTCAAAACAGTTTATGGCACTTTCCGGAAGGTCAAACGGAGGGCTTCTCGTGGGAGCTACCATGACGATGCGTCCGGATCTTGCAAGAGTAGCATTTCCTGGAGTTGGAGTTCTTGATATGTTGAGATATAATAAATTCACAGCCGGAGCAGGTTGGTCGTATGATTACGGAACAGCCGAAGACAGCAAAGAAATGTTTGAATATCTAAAATCATACTCACCGGTACATAATGTAAAAGCTGGAACTTGCTATCCTTCTACGATGATTATTACCAGTGATCATGATGACAGGGTGGTTCCTGCGCATTCGTTCAAATTCGGAGCAGAGCTGCAGGAAAAACAGGCATGTGATCATCCTGTTTTATTAAGAATTGAGAAAAATGCAGGACACGGTGCCGGGAGATCTACAGATCAGGTAATCGGTGAAAATGCAGACCTTATTTCCTTTGCGCTTTTCGAAATGGGAATTAAAAAATTAGGAAAATAATTTTTTGTCTCAATTAACTTTAAATGATCAATATCAATAGGAACGGGCTTTAGCCCGTTTTTTCAATTTAAGTCTATCCAAAAGCTTTAGCTAAAATATAGGTAAACGACAATCAACAAGATACTCTCTACGAAAACATCCAGCACTTATCTGCAAATCCGCGGGAGAAAAAAATTACATTCACTTTTGAATTAATCAAACTTTCTAAATTATTTTCGATAAAAAATTAGCACAAACTTATTATCTCAAAAATGCTTAATTTTAGCCATCAATAAATCTGAAAATATGAGAAGAGAAGTTCAGAATAAAACTCCTCAATTTAATATATCCGAAAAGCACACGGAAATCTACAGTTTTGAAAAAGACGGATTACAGTTAAAGTCTTCTTATAAAGCAGAAGACATTCAAAATAAAGAGTTGATTCATACAGCGCCCGGAATAGAGCCTTATTTAAGAGGTCCGTATTCCACCATGTATGTTCAGAAACCGTGGACCATCCGTCAGTATGCAGGGTTTTCAACTGCAGAAGAATCTAATGCTTTTTACAGAAGAAACCTGGCGGCCGGTCAAAAAGGGCTTTCCGTTGCATTCGATCTGGCAACACACAGAGGTTATGATTCTGACCATGCAAGAGTTGTCGGGGATGTAGGAAAGGCAGGAGTAGCCATCGATTCTGTGGAAGATATGAAGATCTTGTTCAACGAAATTCCGTTGGACCAAATCTCTGTTTCCATGACCATGAACGGGGCTGTTCTTCCCATTTTATCGTTTTATATTGTAGCCGCAGAAGAGCAGGGCGTTTCTCAGGATTTGCTTTCAGGAACCATTCAGAATGATATTCTGAAGGAATTTATGGTGAGAAATACTTACATTTATCCGCCTGCTCCTTCGATGAAGATCATCGCCGATATTTTCGAATATACTTCTCAGAATATTCCGAAGTTTAATTCCATCTCAATTTCCGGTTATCATATGCAGGAGGCAGGTGCAACACCTGTACTGGAGATGGCCTACACCTTGGCAGATGGCCTCGAATATGTAAGAACCGGAATAAAAGCAGGAATGAATGTCGATGATTTCGCACCCAGACTATCCTTTTTCTGGGCAATAGGGATGAATCATTTTATGGAGATTGCTAAAATGCGTGCGGCAAGATACATTTGGGCAACGTTGTTAAAACAATTCAATCCTCAGAATCCGAAATCTCTAGCCTTAAGAACGCACTCGCAGACTTCAGGATGGTCGCTTACCGAACAGGAGCCGTTTAATAATATAACCAGAACTGCGATTGAAGCTTTGTCTTCTGCTTTGGGAGGAACCCAATCCCTTCATACGAATGCTTTAGATGAAGCCATTGCATTGCCGACGGATTATTCTGCAAAGATTGCTAGAAATACCCAGATTATTCTTCAGCAGGAAAGCGGCATCTGCGATGTGGTAGATCCGATGGGAGGAAGTAATCTTGTAGAAAGTCTTACCCAGCAGATGATCGAAGAAGCCATGAAATACATCGATGAGGTCGAACAGGAAGGCGGGATGACAAAAGCCATTGAGGCCGGAATTCCGAAAATGAGAATCGAAGAAGCGGCAGCCAGAAAACAGGCCAAGATTGATAGTGGAGAAGAATTTATCATTGGTGTAAACTCTTTCAGATCGGCGTTAAAGCAAGATCAGATTGAGATCTTGGATATTGACAATACGGAAGTCCGTAGAAAACAGATCGAAAGATTAAACACCATAAAATCGGAAAGAAACCAAGACGCTGTAGGACAGATTCTAAATGAAATCCGCGAATGTGCAAAAACAGGAAAAGGAAATCTTCTCGCTTTATGCATTGAAGCGGCACGACGAAGAGTAACCCTCGGAGAAATGAGTGATGCAATGGAAGAAAGTTTCGGAAGATATAAAGCCAATATCAGAACAATATCAGGAGTATATGCCATGAATGCAGGAAAAAATGAATATTTTGAAAAAGCCCTTAAGCTTACTCAGAAATTTGAGGAAGAAGAAGGCCGCCGTCCAAGATTAATGGTTGCAAAAATGGGTCAGGACGGACATGACAGAGGCGCAAAAGTAGTGGCAACAGCATTTGCAGATATGGGATTTGATGTAGATGTTGCACCATTGTTCCAGACTCCGGAAGAAGTCGCAAAACAGGCCGTTGAAAATGATATTCATATTTTAGGGGTGTCTTCACTGGCGGCAGGACACAAAACATTGGTTCCCCAGGTTGTGGAAGAATTAAAAAAACTTGGTGCCGATGATATTACTATTGTTGTGGGAGGCGTTATTCCACAGCAGGATTATGAATTTTTATATGCTAACGGAGCCGACTTTATCTTTGGCCCCGGAACCAACCTTCCAAAGTGTGCGGTAGATATTCTGGAGAAATTTTTAAATTAAATTAACGATTACAAAGAATAAGTTGCACAGCTTTTGTATAGTTTAATGAAAATTTTCATTATGGCTTATACAGTAGTTTCAGTATTTCCGGTAACTGTAGATACAGAGGAAATTAAAAAAGATTTAAAAGAAAACGGTTTTAACGAAGCAAATATTATTGTTTCAAAATCAAGTGTTGAAAGCGGCTTATCCGCAGATCATTATCAGGAGGACGAGCAGACAAAAGGTTTTTTCGAATATACTTTCGCTCATGATGCAGAAATGCTCGATGCCTACCGTAAACACAGTATAGGAAGAAACAATGTTGTAGTTTATGCAGAAACTCCTGAAGAAGCAGCCAGTGCAAAATCTATTCTAAACAGAAACGGAGCGCTTGAAGTCTTTAAGAAACCTTCAGATAATCAAAAAGATATTCCTGAAGGGATGACTGAGCAGGAATATGATGGGATCATTGCTAAAGCAAGACATAACATTTATTTCCTTGGATCCGAAAGAGTATACCACTCCAATGAAGTAAGAGGTATGGATGATGATATGGACAGTCTGGGGTCAAAAGACTGATTCTGTAAAATTAACAAAATATAAAAGCCTGCCGGAACTCCGGCAGGCTTTACTGTAATTAATAGTATGGTTTAGGGTAATAATACTTTGTCTATAGCGTGGATGATTCCATTGCTGCATTGTACATCTGTAGCAATAATATTAGATACTCTGTTATTGTTATCGGTAATTTTTGCGCCACTGGTAGTGTTGATCTTGAATGTACTTCCTAAGAAAGTTGTTACCGTCATATTGTTGGTCAGGTTCGTAGAAGCTACATTAGCTCCGGTTACGACATGGTATTTTAATGTATTTTCCAAGGTCGTTTTTGGGATTGCAGCAAGATTTGCAAGATTCAGTTCTGTCAAGAGGGAGGAGAAAGCAGTATTTGTTGGTGCAAATACCGTGAAAGGTGAATTGGTGGTACCACTGAGAATACCCACAAAGTTAGGCATATCACTTCTCGTAAGTGCAGAAACAAGAGAGTTGAATTGCGGATTTGCCGTTGCGTGGGTTACAACAGTTGGCAATCCGATCACGGCATTTACCTTATGGATCACACCGTTGTTTACATCAATATCGGTAGCAACAACAGTAGATGTACCATTGATTTTTACACCGCTGCTGGTATTGATATACATACTGATTGGCCGTGTCGTAGAAGCTGGGCCAATGGCAAGCGTAGAAACGTATCCTGTAGATATTCCGGAACTTTTCACTTCAGCTCCCAGTACGTGATTCATCAATAAAGTTTTCAGAGCAGCTGTTGGAACATCGTTTAAACTTGCGTATCCGTTTGCCTGCAAGAATGTTGTAAATGCAGAATTAGTAGGAGCAAATAATGTAAACGTCCCCGATTGATCTAATGTTGATGATAAACCTGCTTTATCTACAGCAGCTTTCAGATTGCTCAGGTCACTGTCCGAAGATATTCTCTGATAGACGGTCATTTCAGAGTCCATCATAACATCTTCATTGTCATCACACGAATAAAGCGACATAACTGCAATTCCGGAAAAGAGTAAAGGTTTTAAAAAATTTCTCATAATATTTAGGGTTAATGTGTAAATTCACAAAGACAAAAATTATACCTTTTTGTGTTTTTTAGTAAAATAATTTTATTGATCTTATTTAATTTAGAATCTTTCTAAAGAAAATTATCCTATATTTGCATCTGAAAATCAAGTTTAACCCTTTAAAAAACGAAGCAATGTTCAAATTTAATCAGCATTCTACAGTTGGATTACCGCTTATGGTGGTAAGGCTTCGTGGTTGGGTACATTCTTAGAACAACAGTACAATGAAATACCAAAACCCGAAGTCGTAGAGATTTCGGGTTTTTTATTGCGCAATATTTTAAACTTACAAGTTTCCCCGAAATCTTTTTTAGAAGCTTAATCCCGCTTTCCACTGTATCTTTTTTGTTTCCATTCAGGCTCAGCCTGTCCGCGCCTTTACCAAACAAAAAAGGATGCCGTTGCAATCGGGGCTAATCATAATTCTATCATTTGAAAGCAGTGGAGCATTGAAGAATTTACTCATCAAACAGGATTCTTTAAAATGCTTTCGCAGGCTTAGTGTGAGAAAATCACACGACAAGTCAACTAATATTTTAGTTGAAGAAATAAACGATGCAGAATGTCTGTCATCTCACATCGATTATCTAAAATCTATATATAATGGGAAATTTAAAACTTAAAGGAAAAGATATATTGAAATTAGGCTATCCGAACAACCAGAGCGTGAACATCGCTATGGAAGTGATGAAAAGGAACTTTGCCACTAAAAATATCCATCACGTCAAATCCATTTTAAAAGATATTCTGGTGAATCCGGAAAATTTTGAAAAAGATTTAACCTTCGGACAGATTGCTGAAGCTTTGCTTTCATCCAAAAAAACTGAAAAGAGGATGCTCAATACACATCGGGCGACATTCAACATTTTCGGAAACAATATTTCAGATGAAGCAAAAAATCAATTGTATACCGCTTTGAAACTGCCCGTTTCGATACAGGGAGCTTTGATGCCCGATGCACACAGCGGATACGGACTTCCGATCGGGGGCGTTCTCGCTGTAGAAAATGCTGTAATTCCTTACGGAGTCGGGATGGATATTGGCTGCCGAATGAGTCTCAGTATTTTGGACACGCCCATTTCATATCTTGAAGGAGCAAGAGATAAATATGAAAAAGCGCTTGCAGAACATACCAAATTCGGAATGTACGAAACCCACAAATCTCACGTTGATCACGAAATTTTCGACAGAGATACGTTTGATATGATCCCTATTTTAAAAAGACTGAAAGGAAAAGCCATCAAACAGATGGGAACTTCGGGCGGTGGAAACCACTTTGTGGAATTCGGAGAAGTGGAAATTACGAAAGAAGACGAACAGATCGGGCTTCCAAAAGGAAGATATCTCGGGATTCTTTCGCACAGCGGTTCCCGCGGACTGGGAGCAGAAATCGCTCAATACTATTCGAGAGTAGCGGTAGAGCAGTGCCCGTTACCGAAAGAAGCACAACAGTTTGCATGGCTGGATCTCAACACCCATCTTGGGTTAGAATATTGGACTGCAATGAATCTTGCAGGCGACTATGCTTCAGCGTGTCACGACGATATCCACAGAAGACTGGTGAGAGCTGTCGGAGGAAGAGTAAAAGCCAGAATTGAAAACCATCATAATTTCGCATGGAAAGAAATCCATGGCGGAAAAGAAGTGATTGTTCACAGAAAAGGAGCCACCCCGGCCAATGAAAATGAACTGGGAATGATTCCAGGCTCTATGACGGCAAAAGGCTTTATCGTTCGCGGAAAAGGGAATCCGGATTCTTTGAACTCGGCATCTCATGGAGCGGGAAGAGAACATTCCAGAGGAGCATGCAGGAGCCTTTTTACGCAGAATGATATCAGAAAAGAGTTAAAGCTGAAAAACGTCACCTTAATGGGTGGAAATGCAGAAGAAGCACCGATGGCATATAAAGACATTCATGAAGTAATGAATGCGCAACAGGAGTTGGTTGATATTCTTGGCACTTTTCAGCCGCGGATTGTAAGGATGGATAAATAGTTTAAAATAAACCTTCAGGGGTTAAAAGTCTTGAAGGTTTTACCAGTAGTAAAAGCAAACAACATGGGAGCACCACATAATATAAAAAGATACGGTGAAGTCTGGCCGGAATTCAGAATTCAAAGCGGACTTGAAATTTTAGAAAAATTAAAAAATAAAGTCATTATTTCAGGAGGATGGGCCTGGCATTTTATGTCTGAAGTAGGGCATACGGAATACAAGCACGCTCATGACCATAAGGATATTGATGTTTTTGTAAAGAAAGAACATGTTGCCGAAGCTGTTATGATTCTTCAGCAGGAAGGTTTTCAAAAGGTCTGGACCAGATACGATCATCTGCCAAGTCAGGAAAACTTCCGCAGGTATGAAAAAACGCTGGAAATGGGAAATGGAAAATTTCACAGAATAACGATAGATTTTTTTGAAAGAAACGATCTTGAAACTGTTGATGCGAATGGATTTACCGTAGTCAAACCGGATCTTTTGCTTTCATTTTACAGAAACATTCATTCCAGTGATAAATGCTGGGCCGTTATGGCGGCAAAAGATTTATTGGAAAAAGGAATTGATCCTGTCGGTCATCCGAAATTAAGTGAAATACCGAAATAATAATGGAAAAACTCATACAAATAACCTCCGGGAAAGGACCTTTGGAATGCCAATGGGTCGTTGCAAAAATTCTGAAGGTCTTCCTGGAAGAGGCAAAAAATAACAATATAGACTATGAAATCATTCATCGTGAAAACGGTGACGAAAATCTGACCCTTAAATCCGTAACCATTCTTTTAAAATCAAAAAGTGTAAACGAATTTTTAAAAAGCTGGCTAGGAAGTATTTGCTGGATCGGGAAGAGTACCTTCCGGAAGCTGCATAAAAGAAGCAACTGGTTCATAGGGATTTTTGAACTGGAAGACAATGCGAAAATCAGTTTCAATGAAAAGGATAATCACTTTCAGACAGCCAGGAGCCAGGGAAGCGGCGGACAAAATGTAAATAAAGTAAACACGGCAGTTCGGGCCACATACCTTCCGACCGGCCACAGTGTTTTCGTGCAGGATTCCCGTTCGCAGCTGGAAAATAAGAAGCTTTCCATTGTAAGACTCAAAGAGAAAGTACTGGAGCAGAATATCATTCAGCTTCAAAAAAGAATGCAGGAAACCTGGAACAATCATTTGCAGGTACAAAGGGGAAATCCCATCCGTATATTTTCGGGAACGGATTTTAAAAAGAATTATCAGGAAAAATCTTTCAAGAAACAGAGAGGCCAACTGAAAAATGAATTAAAAAATTACAATAATGACCTTAACTAAAAATAAATATTACTTCGAGGCACTGGATAATTATCCTTACAATCTGCCGGATTGTCTGGAAGCACTCAATTATGCTCTGTCCTATGATCCGGAAGATGCAGACAGTCTTTGTCTCATGGGAAGAATTTACAGTGAAATGTTATCCGATTATGAAAAGGCAAAGCTGTACTTTGAGGAAGCCATGCAGTGTGATGTTACGAACCTGAATGTCCCTCAATATTACATCAGCTGTCTTATTGATAACGAAGATTATCACGAAGCTGAAAAACTGATTGATTATTCTTTAAAAATCAAGGGAATTGATAAAGCAACCTTATGGTTTTACAGGTCTTTACTTTCCGAAAAACGCGGCAGTTTTGTGAATGCGCTGAAATTTTTAGATGAAACCGCAAAGTACTGCTTTACAAAATACAGTCTGGATGTGGTGAAAGACCGTAAGAAATTCATTAAATCCAAAATACCGAAGAAAAAGAAAACAAAAAAGGAGACAAAATAAGTCTCCTTTTGTATTGTAATAATTTTTGGGTAGAACTTTCCGTCTGCTTATTTCTTGTTTACGGAAATCAGATAGTCATATACCATTTGATGCTGCTCGTCGTTCAGTTTAGCTTTCGGTGCCATCCTGCTCAGTGTCTTTAGCCATCCCTGGTCGTCGTGCTTTTCCGGATTAGGAAGAGCGTGGCATTTGTTGCAGGAATTTTCAAAAATTGTCTTTCCCTGCGCCAGTTGCTCGGATGAAGTATACTTAGGCCCTGTTACCGCAGTGCTTTTTGGTCCACACGATACCAGCAATGCAGAAAAGCCTATCGTGCTTAATATCAGTTTTTTCATAATAATATTTTTGTGGTGATTATTTTTTCACGGAAACGATGTAATCGTATACCCATTGGTGCTGTTCATCCGTAAGCTTGGCTTTCGGCGCCATAGAATTCATGATGCCTACCCATTGTACAGATGTTCGCGACGTAGGATCCGGAAGCTTATGGCATCTTCCGCAGGAGTTTTCAAAAATAGTTTTTCCCTGTGCGATTTGTTCGGCTGTAGAAACAGTGACTGCAGGAGTGGCTGCAGTAGTTGCTTTTGGTGTACAAGAAGAAGCCAATAAAACGGCTGTAAAAGATGCTACAGCAATGATTTTTTTCATGTTGTCAATTATTTGAATAAAACAAATGTAGGGATTTCCCTATTCCATCGATGAAGCGTATGATAATTTAGAAGAAATACAAATAAAGCATTTTTAGGAGCTTTTTCCAGCTCTCACTACTCGCTTTTTGTTATTTCGGGGTTGCGGCGGCAAAGCCGCCGCAACCCCGAAATAACAAAGAGCTCAAACATACCGTTCGATCTGGGCTAGGGTATAGGTCTTTTCATTAGAAACTAGAACATCAACACGTCATTTCTATGCTTTAGCAGCAAAAAAACAAAGTACCCACAATTTTGTCATGATAAATTAAATGAAATCGTATTTAAATAAACCAATCCTCTTGACCATTGACTTTTAATTGTCTATTTTTGAATCAATGAAATTTTCTACACAAGAGTTAATGGAAGGAATACGGTCAGGGAACAAACGCCTGATTGCAAAAGCCATTACTTTAGTGGAAAGTAAAAAAGAAGAACATCGCCGGCAGGCGGAAGAATTGCTGAAAGAGCTCATGCACTTTACCGGAAATTCAGTCAGAGTAGGAGTAACCGGAGTTCCGGGCGCAGGAAAATCAACCTTTATCGAAAATTTCGGAAGACTGGCTATTGCCAACGGGAAAAAAGTAGCGGTTCTGGCTATTGATCCCAGCTCGGCCATTAATAAAGGAAGTATTCTGGGTGATAAAACCAGAATGGAAGAACTGGCAAAAGAAGAAAACGCATTTATACGGCCTTCTCCAAGTTCAGGATTTTTGGGAGGAGTTGCAAATACTACTTTTGAAACCATGATGATCTGCGAAGCGGCAGGTTACGATTATATTCTTATCGAAACCGTTGGAGTAGGACAGTCCGAAGTGTTGGTTGCCGATATAACGGATGTATTTCTGTTTTTAAAAATAATTGGCGGCGGAGATGAACTTCAGGGGATCAAAAGAGGAATCATGGAAATGGTCGATCTCATTTTTATTAATAAAGTCGATAAGGATAACCTTCAAAAAGCCAAAAACACCAGACTCGAACTGAAGCGGGCGCTGGATTTCATTCCTCCAAAAGAAAAAGGCTGGAAAGTTCCGGTTTTGTTTGGTTCTGCCCTGAGCAATGAAGGTCTTGATGAGGTTTTTCAGAAAATCAATGAATTTATAAGTCTTAAAAAGAAGACCCACCGATTTGAAGAAGTAAGGAAACAGCAGGCAGAGAAACGTTATGAATACTGGGTTCAGGAATACATTTTGTCGGCAATGAAAAAAAGCAATTCTTTGGAAGAAGCATATCTTCAGCATAAAAAAAATGCTTCAGCACTGGTTTTTAATCCAAGCACGGAAGCAAAATTATTTGTAGAAAAATTTTTATCTGAAAATTAAGCCTTAAGGCTGAACAACTTTTTGTTCTTCATTTTTTGTAATATATCCGTCATACGAAATAGGCTGCCTGTCATTGCTTCTTATAGAGGTAAATGCTTTTCCGGATTTTGAAACTTCAATGATAATTTCGTCAACTGTTCTTACATCATTGGGTTTAATCCTTACAATCCAGGTTCCTTTTTTATTCTGGCTTTTATTTACCGTAAAATCTTTCGAAGTGAATCTGTAGCTGTTGCCTGAAGGATTTCCATATGTAGGATTGAAAACTCTTCCAAAATAAGGCAGCGCCACTTCCAGATTATTGGGTCTGATATCAATGCTGTAATTTCCTCCCGTAAGATCAAGAATTCTTGTCCCTGTTGCATTGGGCATTGAAGTCATAACATTAATAACATCATAATTGGTTGGGTTAGCTCTTTGGGCATGAAAGGAAAAATCCTGAGAATTTACTAAAGCTGTTACCGCTTGAGGATCCATATTGCTCTGAGAAGAACAGTTTTCAAAGAAAAACACAAATCCAAGCATGCATATAATAGAGATGAACTTTTTCATAATAATTAATATATTTACGTAAATAGCAAATTGTATGCAAATATATGATCCCTGAAATTAATTTGGAATAAAAATTGTAAAGGTTGAACTAATAACACTCGAACTATGAAATTTATAAATTTATTAGGAATAGGAGCAGTGGCTCTTACTGTTGCAGCATGTACTACCAATCCAATCACGGGGCGGTCTTCATTACAGCTGGCAAATAATTCAGAAATCCTGACGATGTCTGCTCAGGAGTACAAATCAACATTAGGAAAATCCAAAGTAATAACAGGAACAGCAGATGCGAAAAAAGTGGTCAATGTAGGATCGAGAATAAAATCTGCAGCAGAAAGATACTATCAGTCTATTGGCCGTTCCGGAGATCTGGCCAACTACAAATGGGAGTTTAACCTGATCCAAAGCAATGAGCTTAATGCATGGTGTATGCCTGGTGGAAAAGTTGCCGTTTATACAGGAATTCTTCCTATCACAAAAACGGAAAGCGGATTGGCTGTAGTGATGGGACATGAGGTATCACATGCCTTGGCAGGACATGGCAATGAAAGAATTTCGCAGGCTATGGTTGCTCAATACGGAGGTGCCATTTTAGGAGGAAGCATCTCTAATGCACAGTGGGCAAATGTTTTTGAAGCAGTATATCCTATAGGTTCACAGGTTGCTTTATTAAAATATGGAAGAAACCAGGAATCCGAAGCAGATCAGATGGGGCTTTATATCATGGGAATGGCAGGTTACGATCCGAGAGAGGCAATTCCTTTCTGGGAAAGAATGGAAGCCGCTTCCAAAGGAGCAAGACAGCCGGAATTCTTATCTACTCACCCGAATCCTGAAACCAGAATTTCTGATATCAATAAAAACTTACCGAAAGCTTTGGAATATTACAAAGCAGCAGGTGGGAAAATGTAAAATATTACAAAAAGAAATTTAATCTTGAGTAGGCCTTATTGAATTTTTATTAATTTGGTAAGGCCATTTTAATTTTTAAACCTATTTAAGCACAACACTATGAAAAATTTAACGATTACAGGACTTATTCTTTTGGCTTTATCAATTCTCCTTTTTTATCTTACGGCTAATAATTTTACTCTGAATGATTTGGGAATGCCTCATATCATGGGTATTTTAGGCGGTATCGGAATCGGGTTGATTATTGGAGGAATGGTAGGCTACGTAAGCAAAGGAAGTGCTATAAAAGCGGAACAGAAAAGAAGAGAATTCAAACAGCTGCAACAGGAGAAAGAAGATCTTGAAAAAAGAGCTGCAGAAATTGCCAGACGTGAAGCGGAGCTGGATCTCAGAAATCAAAATCCCCAGATCTGACGAACTGAGGATTTTGTTATTTTTTGATATTTACTTAAAATTTATAACCAACACCTACCATAAAAAGGTTGGGCCTGTTGTCATATCGTATTTCTTCCCCCGAAACTCTGTTGATAAAGTTTCTGGAATCTTTACTGAAGGCGCCTTCATATCTGGCATTCAGGATCAGTTTAGAGATTTCAACCTGGGCACCAAACTGATATCCTACGGTAAAATTGTCTCTTGCATTTTCTCTGAAATCATTAAAAGTATCCTCTTTCGCTAAATTATAACTGGCTACAGGACCTACAAAAACGCCCAGCGTATTTCCTAAGATATTATATCCTACAAGAACAGGCAGGTCGAGTCTGCTGCTTTTGATATCAAAGGTTGTATTAGCTGCTGTAAATTCATTTTTAAAGTTGGTATAGTACAATTCGGGCATCAGGAAAAATGAGGTCGGCAACCCCACTTTCAATGAAAGACCTACGTTGAAACCTGCATTGTTTTCACCTTCGCCTTCAATGGCTTGGTTTACCGTACCTTTAATATTCTGCCACGAAGGTGATCCTGTTGGGAATATTAAATTCGCCTTACCTGCCAGAGAGATCTGTGCAGAAGCAAATAGGGAAAATCCTAAAAATGCCGTACTAAGAATCTTATTCATTATCTTCTATTTTTGTAATCGTATTATCAATAGTTTTATTGTTTTCAAGCAAATACTCTCTCAGTTCTTTAAATAATTCTGATGAATATACAAAATCGATGAGATTTTTATTGCCTGCAGTAATCAGAATGTCTTTATTGCCTTCCCATTCTTTGATCCCTAATCTCAGATATACAATTTTCTCGCCAATTGTCATTACAGAGTTCATATCGTGGGTATTGATGATGGTCGTAGTGTTATATTCCTGCGTAATTTCAAGTAAGAGATCATCAATCACATTAGACGTGTACGGATCCAGCCCGGAATTCGGTTCATCACAAAAAAGATATTTGGGATTATTCACAATTGCTCTGGCAATTGCTACACGCTTCTGCATACCTCCGGAAATTTCTGAAGGAAATTTTCTGTTGGCTTTATCAAGATGTACTCTTCCGATAACTTCAAAAACCCTTCTTTTCTTTTCCCTGAATGTTAAATTGGTAAACATATCGAGCGGGAACATGATATTTTCTTCCACCGTTAAAGAATCAAACAAGGCACTTCCCTGGAAAACTGTTCCGATCTCGGAGCGAAGGTGCTGTTTCTCTTCCCTTGACATCACATTGATGTCTTTACCGTCAAAAAGTATTTCTCCTGAGGTAGGTTGGTATACATTCAGCAGACTTTTAAGGAATACCGTTTTTCCGGATCCACTCTGCCCTATGATGAGGTTTACCTTTCCTTTATCGAAACTGGTTGAAATGCCTTTAAGTACTTCAACTTCATCAAAACTTTTTTTAAGATCTTTTACCTCAATCATTTAGCTTAATATTAATTGGGTTAATAGTAATTCTGAAAGGATAATGAATACCATTGTCCAGACTACGGCCTGTGTACTTGCTCTACCAACTTCCAAAGATCCTCCTTTTACATTATATCCGAAATATGAAGGGACTGTTGCGATAATAAAAGCGAAAACAATCGTTTTTGTAAATGCATAATAAATAAACAGGTTCGGCATATACATCTGGATACCTACAATATAATCATTGGTGGTCCAGTTTCCCGTTAAAATTCCTGCTATATACCCTCCACCGATACCGAAAACGATACTGATGGCAATTAATAACGGGTTAAAAATAACGCATGCAACGATTTTGGGGAAAATAAGAAAATTGGGAGAGTTTACGCCCATAATATCCAAGGCGTCAATCTGTTCGGAAACCCTCATGGTTCCGATACTGGACGCGATATAAGAACCTACTTTACCAGCCAGAATAAGACTTATGATAGTTGGTGAAAATTCAAGAACGAGAACAGCTTTTGTAGCATATCCTACAAATGAAGGGGGTATAGGGAATGATGAAGCATCAAAATTATTGAACATCTGGATGGCCACAACTGCTCCTACGAATATAGAAGTAAAAATAACAAGCCCAAATGAATTGACGCCCAGGTCATTTATTTCTCTCATGAGAAGTTTCCAGAAAACTTTCATTTTCTGTGGCTTCTGCATAGATTTACCGAGAAGGATTATATATTCTCCGACTGCTGTAAAAAACTTTTTTAACATTCTGCTAAATTAGACTTTTTTTATTTATTAATTATAGAATGAGGCAAGACCAGGCTCTATCATATTCATTATATCATAATGTAGACCAAAATCTTTATTTTGCATTTTTATCTCCGCCGATTACCAGCAAAACTGTTTTCAGAATGATGACCAGATCCAGCATGAAGCTCCAGTTTCTAACGTAAAAAGAATCTGCTAAAACTCTTTTGTTCATTTCTACCTCTACATCGCCTGCATCACCACGCAGCCCGTTTACCTGGGCGAGCCCTGTAATTCCCGGCGTTACCATGCTCCTGAGGCTGTAGCGACCTATTTTCGGCTTGTAATAATTATCTACCGCAAGCATATGAGGTCTCGGCCCCACAATAGACATGTCGCCTTTTAAAACATTCAGAAACTGCGGCATTTCATCAAGACTGGTTTTCCTTAAAAACTTTCCGAAAGGCGTAATTCTTACATCATTTTCCTGTGTTGTTTTCGTTGAAGACTCATCATTAACAACCATCGTACGGAATTTAATGCATTTAAAAACCTCTTCATGAAACCCATACCTCTCCTGAATAAAGAACACCGGCCCTTTTGAAGTTATTTTAATTAAAACAGCAATAATAGGAAAGAGCCAGGAACATATTCCTATCATGACTACAATAGAAAATACAATATCAAAAGTTCTTTTTAGTAAATAATTGGAATAATATTCCAGTGGATACTTTGACTGGTTAAGAACCGGCTGTGTCTGGATATAACCCATATCATAAAGGAAAAAATCACTTTGCGTAATGTTCGGGATCAGCGAAATGTGTACTTTATTGGCTTCTGCCAGTTTAAAAATTTCTTCTTCCGTGGTGGGTGTATAAGAATTTTCCAAAGGAATAAACAGAGTGTGAATTCCGTTTTTCTTCCAGAATTCTATCAGTTTATCTATCTCTATTTCTTTATTTTGGAATTCGAAAATCTTGTAACCATAATCTTTTCTCTCCTTTAATATATTTTTTAGTACTTCCGTAGAACTGTTTTCATGGATAAACATGACGTTCCGGTGGTTGATCCCCAGACTTCGGGCATATTTAATTCCGAAAAATATCAGTGACCTAACTAAAAATATAAAGAAGAAAAGATAAAAGGAGAGCCAGTAAATATCCGAATTAAAAAAAACATTATAGCTCACTTTCCCAATCAGCAGTACCCCGAGAATGAATAATAAAAAATGAATCAGGATTCTTTCCAGAAACAAAGTGTAGGTAAGGTTTCTCGGAATGTTGTAGATTCTTGTTCTGCTGCTCAGGAGCATCCAGAACAAAAATAATAACATTAGAGAAAATAAATTCTGATACCAGGTTTCCTCATTGTATTTCAGATTCTCGTTCCTCGTTAAAAAAAAGAATATGAAGATAGATGCAATAACCATAAGGTCAAGCAAAACAATGATCGATTTCACATATCTGGAATATCGTATTCTCTGCATCTATCGGGATTAACGGATACGGAAGCTAATTTACATATTTTTACGGAATATTCAGATATTTGTGGGTCTGTACTGAAGCTCTCCATTCAGGATGCTGAAGAATAAAGTCTGTGATTTTAGGATACATTTCATCCCTTTTGCTCCATTCGCTCTGAAGATATAGCGTACAGTTTTCAGATACTTTTGCGGCCTGTTCCTGGGCAAATTTAAAGTCGTTATTATTAAACACAATCACTTTCAGTTCATGTGCTTTCTGGTAGATTTCTTCTTTTGGCAATCCTGTTTTTTTAGGGGATAAAGTGATCCAGTCGATCTGTCCGCTCAGCGGATAAGCACCGGATGTTTCAATATGGATGGAGCATCCTAAAGCTTTTAGTTTTCCTGTTAAAACATCAAGATTCCACATCAATGGTTCTCCTCCCGTCAAGACAATTGTCTTACAGTGTTTTGCTGCGGTTTCCGCAATTTCCTCTGCATTCATCAACGGATGTAAATTCGGGTCCCAGCTTTCCTTTACATCACACCAATGGCACCCGACATCGCAGCCTCCCAGTCTTATAAAATAAGCCGCTTTCCCTGTGTATGCCCCTTCTCCCTGAAGAGTGTAAAAATGCTCCATTACAGGGAGCATTTTACCTTCTTTTAATAATATATCTTCTACTAAATCCATTTTAAAATTAGTCGTTATAGACCGAAGTTTTGTAAGCAATGATGGTGTTTTTCATCAACATTGCTCTTGTCATAGGTCCCACTCCTCCCGGAACTGGTGTGATCCAGCTGGCTTTTGCGGCACAGCTATCGAAATCAACGTCGCCTGCCAGGTAATATCCTTTTGGAGAATCATTGTCTACTCTTGTAATTCCTACGTCAACAATCACTGCACCTTCTTTAATCATATCTCCTTTCAGGAAGTGCGGGTCGCCCAATGCCGTGATCACAATGTCTGCTTTTTTTGTATATTCTTCGATGTCTTTTGTGTAAGAGTGCGTTAAAGTAACGGTAGAATTTCCAGGGAAATCTTTTCTTCCCATCAGGATACTCATCGGTCTTCCTACGATCTTACTTCTTCCGATGATGACGCAGTCTTTACCTTTCGTTTCAATATTATATCTTTCCAATAATGTTAGAATTCCAAATGGTGTCGCAGGTAAGAACGTATCCATTTCCAAAGCCATTTTCCCGAAGTTTTCCGGGTGGAAGCCATCTACATCTTTTCTTGGATCGATCGCATTAATGATTTTTTCCTGATCGATCTGATCTGGCAAAGGCAATTGAACGATAAATCCGTCAACGGCTTTTGATTTATTTAATTCATCGATTTTTTCCAATAATTCAGATTCAGAAACCGTGCTTGGAAACTTCACTAAGCTTGATTGAAAACCAACCTCTTCACAATCTTTCACCTTGGCATTAACGTATGCCTTGCTCGCTCCGTTGTTTCCAACAAGAATGGCTACCAAGTGCGGCGCTCTTCTTTTACTTGCAATGATTTTTTCAACTTCAGCTTTGATTTCCTGTTTTATTTCTTTGGATACTTTTAATCCGTCAAGAATTTCTGCCATTTTTACTTTATTACTTTTTATTAGATTTTAAGGATATTTTCCGGATTCTGATGAGTGCAGAAAACGGAGAGGATATTTACGATTTTTTCTTTTTCATCTACATCAAATAAAACTAAATAAGGCAGTTTCTTTAAAGGAATTGCCCTTACATCTTTATATTTAACTGCGAAAAAAGGATTTATCTGCAAAGATTTATAAGCATCTAATAATTTTTTCTTAAAACTTTTAGCTGCAGATTGAGATTGCAGTTTATAATATTTAATAGCATCATCAATATTATTGTTTGCAATAGGAGAAACTAAAATTTTAAATGCCATACTTTTCGGAAATTCTCTTTAACGATTCGAATGCATCTACCGATTGTGATCTGTCTTGTTTTAAAGCTTCATCAATCACTCTTTTCATTTCATCCGTCAATTCAAAATCATCCTCATTTTTTTCAAAGCTAATTTTCATTCTTTTCAAAAGATTTTCCATTAAAGTTTCTTCTTCTTTATTTTTCAGATGTATTGTAATGGTACTCATATCTTTTATTTTTTATCAAAATTAATGAAAATCAGCAATATTTATTTGTTTGCCTTATAATAATTAATCAGTCCGTTTGTTGAAGAATCATGAGCACTAACAGTCTCATTATTTTCAAGTTCCGGTAATATTTTGTTCGCTAAAACTTTCCCCAATTCAACCCCGAACTGGTCGAAACTGAAAATATTCCAGATCACACCCTGAACGAAAATTTTATGCTCGTACAATGCTATTAACTGACCTAATGAAAAAGGAGTTAGTTCGGTGAATATGATGGAGTTGGTTGGCGTATTTCCGTGAAAAACCTTATAATTTAAAAGGAAATCAATTTCTTCATCAGATTTTCCTGAAGCTTTTAATTCTACTTCAACTTCTTCTTCTGTTTTTCCGAAGGCAAGTGCTTCAGTCTGAGCGAAGAAATTGGCTAATAATTTATCCTGATGATCAGAAACTTTGTTTGGGCTTTTTGCATATGCAATAAAGTCTGCAGGAATCAGCTCTGTTCCCTGATGAATCAACTGATAAAAAGCATGCTGTCCGTTTGTTCCCGGTTCTCCCCAGATAATCGGCCCTGTCTCATACTCTACAAATTCGCCGTTTCTGTCTACACATTTTCCGTTACTTTCCATATCTCCCTGCTGGAAATACGCCGGAAAACGGTCTAAATACTGAGAATACGGAAGAATAGCATATGTTGTTGCAGCATAAAAATTACGGTACCATATTCCTAAAAGGCCCATTAAAACAGGAATATTTTCTGCGAAATCTGCAGTCTGGAAGTGTTGGTCTGTATCGTAAGCTCCTTTCAGCAATTGCTCAAAGTTTTCGTAGCCCACGGCAAGAACAATACTTAAGCCGATGGCACTCCATAAAGAGTATCTTCCGCCAACCCAGTCCCAGAATTCGAAAATGTTTTCTTCTGCAATTCCGAAGTCTTTAACAGCTTGAACATTAGTAGATAAAGCTACAAAGTGTTTCGCTACATCTTCCTGTTTTCCTGCTTTTAAAAACCAGTCTTTTGCCGAATGGGCATTTGTCATTGTTTCCTGGGTAGTAAATGTTTTAGAAGCAATGATGAATAACGTTGTTTCAGGGTTCAGGTTTTTTACAACTTCTGCAATATGGTTTCCGTCTACATTAGAAACAAAATGAACGTTTAACCTTGTTTTAAAATGTTTTAAAGCCGAAACCACCATTACTGGTCCCAAATCTGAACCTCCGATCCCGATGTTCACCACGTCGGTAATTTCTTTACCGCTAAATCCTTTATGTTCACCTGAAATAATACTTTCGGAAAAAGATTTCATATGGTCCAGAACTCTTCTGATCTGAGGTTTGATATTTTCTCCGTCTACTAAAATTTCCTTATCTGAAAAATCTCTCAGAGCAGTATGCAGAACGGCTCTTCCCTCTGTTTCGTTGATCTTGTCTCCTGAAAACATCTTGGTAATCGCGTCTTTTAACTCACATTCTTCTGCAAGATCTAAAAGAAGGTTTTTTGTTTTGGAATCGATTAGGTTTTTAGAATAATCAAACAAAAAATTAGGTCTTTTGATTGAAAATTCATTGAAACGATTGGGATTATATTGGAAAAGACTTCTCAAATCAAAATCATTGTTGGCAAATTGCTCGTCTAATGCTTTCCAGCTATTGGTTTGAGTAGGATTTATTTTTGATAGCATATATTTAGAAATTAGGGTTTTGTGATTTTGGGATTCAGGATTTGAATGCCAAATCCTCATGCAAAAATATTGATTTGCAAATTTACGGAATTTTAGTTCAATGATGTTAATGGATGATTAAAAATCAGCTCATAAGTTAAGGTTACGCTTAAAATCAGTATTTTTAAGTCAAATTTAACTGATGATCACCAGACGCAATTTTATAAAAAAGTCATCATTAGGGTTGGGCCTTTTTGCTTTGCCGGCTTCTGTAAAATTTATTTATGCAGAAGAGTATATTTCTAAACGACCGGCAATTTCCCAAAGAAAATTCACTTCTGAGGCTGTTGAGAAAACAATCAAGACCATCAAAAAATCAATAGCTGATGAAGAATTGGCGTGGATGTTTGAAAACTGTTTTCCGAATACTTTGGATACAACCGTAAAATTTTACCTGAAGGACAATAAACCTTACACATATGTAATCACAGGCGACATTGATGCGATGTGGCTTCGCGATTCTTCTGCGCAGGTTTATCCCTATTTAGGTCTTGCTAATGAAGATAAAGAGTTGAAAAGCCTTCTGAAAGGGGTTATTAATAAACAGGTCGAATGCGTTCTTCTCGATCCTTATGCTAATGCATTTTTTGATGATAAAGCGAAAATAAGTGAATGGAAAGATGATTCCACACAAATGAAACCCGGAATTCATGAACGGAAGTGGGAAATTGATTCCTTGTGTTATGTCATGAGATTGTCTTACAACTACTGGAAAACAACAGGCGATGATTCTGTATTTGATGCGGATTGGAAAAAAGCAATGTTTTTAATTTTGCAGACTTTTAAAGAGCAGCAGAGAAAAGACTCAAAAGGTCCATACAGATTCCAGCGGTCCAATGGAAATCCTTTAGACACACAATTTGCCGGAGGATACGGAAATCCAACAAAGAAAATAGGTTTGATTCATTCTATGTTCCGTCCGTCGGATGATGCTACTTTTTATCCGTTTTTGATTTCTTCGAATATGTTTGCTGTAGTTTCTTTACGGGAAACTGCAGAAATTTTCTCAAAGATTTTTAGAGATGAAAAATCTTCTGAGCAATTTAAAAATTTAGCTGAAGAAGTGAATGAAGCTATTCAGAAATATGCAATTTTGAATCATCCTGAAGCGGGTAAAATTTATGCATTGGAAATCGACGGTTTCGGAAATGCTTTATTTATGGATGATGCGAATGTTCCTAATCTCTTGTCAATACCGTATCTGGGATACCGATCGAACGAAGATGAAATATATAAAAATACCCGCAAGTTTTCTTTAAGTAAAGCAAATCCATGGTTTAGCGAGGGGAAATTTGCCAAAGGAATCGGTGGACCACATATCGGGGAACATAAAATCTGGCCGCTTGGTCTGATTATGCAGGCTTTGACAACCGATAACGATGAGGAAATTATTTCCTGTTTAAAAATGCTGAAAGCAACTCATGCCGGAACAGGATTTATCCATGAGTCTTTTGATGTTGATAATCCTAAAGATTTCACAAGGTCCTGGTTTGCATGGGCCAATACACTTTTTGGAGAGCTGATTGTTCATCTTTATAAAACTAAACCTGAAATTTTAAAGAGAACGTTTTAGACATAAAAATCTCCAGTTTGGCTGGAGATTTCTTTTTTGCTGAAAAGCTTGTTTTATTTAATGCAAAAGTTACTTTTGTTTTTAGGAAATGTTAACTGATAAACCCTCGCGATAAAATAAAAGCCTGTAAAATTTTAAATATATAGATAATCCGCAGATTAGGATAGCTATGCTTCTGTTTTCGGGTGCTTTTTAACAGTTTTTCGTTTTCTTGCAAAATATAGAATTGTAGCTCCGATTAATAGTATCGGCCAGATCGTGATTAACCCCACGAAAATTTTCTGAATTAAATAATATCCTTCTACAAAAGCAGATTTTGCACTGTACAGAAAATCAAATTTATATTTATCATCAATACTCTTAGTATTGGTAATGGCAATTTCAGCGGTCCTGATTTTCGGTTCTTTGATGTAAATATCAACGGTACTGTATTTAAGGTTATCAGTAACATCCATATTTGCCAGCTGCTGCTGATTTCCTTCGGCCATATTTTCATTGTCGAGCTTTAGTTTATCTTTATCAGTTTTCAGTGTGGAGATATTTTTGCTGTTTTTTTCAATTCTTTTGCTTTCGAGCTTTGCGTATTTGATGCTTGAGGTTACATCTTCCGCATTAATTTGCCTTGAATTGAGAAACAGTTTTTTATCATTGATGAGCGTAAGAAGTTCACCCAGCCGTTCAGTAGGAACTCTTAGCTGCATCCTGTTTTCTGTCTGATATTTCTTAACGAGTACAGCATTTTCATCTGACGTATTATACGTATTTTCCGAAACGACATTACTTTGCAGGTTGCTGTGTGTAACAAAGCCTCCAAGTTCCTGTACCGATTTTTCGATAGAAACCGTTGTTTCGTAAACATCTTTCACTTCCATGTTTACATCGGCAGTTTTAATGAATTGCTTATCTTTTACTTTCATCGTAGCAACGGAAGAAATGCTGTCTGAAACCATTTCTGCTGTACTGTCTGTATTCGCGTACGCCTCAAGATCGCTCGATGCCGCTTCTCCTTTTTTGCAGGAATATATTCCCAATAATAACGCGGCTGCCAATGATAATCTGATGTAGGTTGTTTTCATAATATTGATTTTTAATGTTTGCTTAATCCAAAGTTCCGGCTGAATCTTTTGTAATGGTTGGAAATGAGGAGTAAACAATTTGTAAACAGAAATTGCTTTTTAAATATTTGATAATTAAATATTTGTAAAACAGCGGCTATTCAGGTACCTCATTTTCGGATTAATTTTTGCTTGTCTTTTTACAAATCAAACACACAAAGAATTATGTCAAATACTTTTTCCAAAATCAGAAATGCAATTGAGTTATTCCGATCCATAGACTTTGACCAGCTGAGTGCCATTTCTCAAAAGGTAAATCTTCCCAAGCTGATGGAAAATTTTTCTAAGCTGGATGATAAGCAGCTTAACGGAATGATGAAAATGCTCGATCCCCACCGAAAGAAAAAAGAACTTCCTGCAATTGACGGCGATTTTTACGATATCTATCATACCTTAAGTCCGGAGCAGCGGGAGATTCAGCTTAAAGTAAGGGCGTTTATGGAAAAAGAAGTTAAACCTTTGGTAAATCATTACTGGCTCAGGGATGAGTTTCCCCACGAATTAATTCCAAAATTCCAAAAGCTGAATATTTGTGGTGTCACTTATGAAGGATATGGCTGTCCGGGATTACCTTTCTTAATGGAGGGTGTTCTGGCCATGGAAATGGCGAGAGTAGACGCTTCTATTGCAACTTTTTTTGGAGTACAATCGGGCCTTTCGATGGGATCGATCTATATCTGCGGTTCTGAGGAACAAAAACAAAAGTGGCTTCCCCAAATGCAGAAATTCGAAAAAATTGGAGCGTTTGGCTTAACGGAACCTGAAGTCGGTTCAGGAGCAGCAGGAGGTTTAACCGTGACCTGTAAAAAAACACCTGAAGGATGGATTTTGAACGGACAGAAAAAATGGATCGGGAATGCAACGTTTGCCGATGTTATTATTATCTGGGCCAGAGATCTTGATGATGGTGAAGTAAAAGGATTTATTGTTGAAAAAGATAATCCCGGATATTCTGTAGAAAAGATTAAAGGAAAAATGGCATTGCGAATCGTTCAGAATGGATTAATTACCTTAAAAGATTGCCTGATTACTGAAGAAAACCGGCTGCAAAATGCCAACTCGTTCAAAGATACCGCAAAAGTTTTACAGATGACCAGGGCAGGAGTTGCCTGGATGGCGACAGGTTGCGCCAGAGGAGCTTATGAGAGTGCATTAGACTACACCAGAAAAAGAGAACAGTTCGGTAAACCCATCGCCTCATTCCAGATGATTCAGGGACATTTGGTAGAAATGCTGTCTAATCTTACGGCGATGCAGACAATGGTTTTCAGGCTTTCTGAAATGCAGGATGAAGGAATTTTAAAAGATGAACACGCTTCTCTTGCAAAAGTCTTCTGTACAATGAGAACACGAGATGTCGTATCGAGGGCACGGGAAGTAATGGGCGGAAACGGTATTCTGCTAGAATATGATGTGGCCAGGTTCGTGGCAGATGCAGAAGCTATTTATTCTTATGAAGGAACAAAAGAAATTAATTCATTAATCGTAGGGAGATCTATTACCGGTTTTAGTGCGTTTGTATAATATTATTGAATGGTCAATTGTCAATTAGTTTTCAAGTCAGTTTTTAAAGTACTTGTGTAACAAATTTCACGATTGACCATTCACCATTTTTTTTAGCTTATCAGATGCTTGTATTTTTCTTTATTGTCTATAATCATCCAGAGGTTGATAAGAAACATTACTCCGGCAATTGCCATTCCCATTTCTGATTTGTCTAAGGTAAATACATGAGCTACAATTCCTACCATGACCGGCAGAACGACAATGGCTCCCAATGCTCTCGTTTTCGGAAAAATGAAAAGCAATCCGCCAATAATTTCAACAGCACCTACAAGAGGCATAAGCCATGCGATCTCACCAAAAGCAGTGAATACTTTCATTTGTTCTGGAGTAGGTTTTTCCATGGGCATGTAATTGAAGAATTTGTTTAATCCGGCATTAATAAACATTAATCCGAAAAGAAGAGACAGAATAAATTTTACAGTTTTCATAAATATTATTTTTTATTAAAGGTAAATAAAATTATAATCTGTTGATTAAAAAGGTATTGAATTTTAAAAATCTCTTTATTGGGAAATATTTTAGGTTCGTATTGCGCGATTTTATATATTTGTTTGTCAACCAAACTAAATCATATTATGAAAAATCTTCAGAAATTAAACCGGAACAAATTGAAAGGGATCAAAGGAGGAAATACTACGGATATCGGATACTGTCCGGACAGCCAGACGTACATTCCTTGTGATGAGCTTTGTCCGAACAGAAGAAACCCTCTTTGTGCCATTCAGGCCTAATAAAGAAAGCCTTCAGAATATGAAGGCTTTGTTTTTATCATTACTTGTAATCAGAACTATAAATTTAATCCATCTCCTTTAAAGTAATATTTTTAGAGATTTTATATCTTTTCTTTTTCTTATCAGGCTTTTCTTCTTCACCAAGTAATTTCCCCCAAGGCTGAAGCCCTTCAACCCGTTCAAAAATAATTTTAATAATGGCAATAGCCGGAATGCAGAGAAACATTCCTGCAATTCCCCAAAGATGTTCTCCAACAAGAATTCCGATAAAAGAAAACAAAGCGTTGATTTTTACCTTAGATCCAACCACAAAAGGAAGTATAATATTTCCATCAATAGCATGTACAATCACATAGCCTATTGCTACGTACACACAAGTGATTGGGGTAGTCGTTGCAAATGCAATAAAACAGGAAATAAGAAGTGAAATAAAAATGCCGATATAGGGGATTACGTTCAGCAAACCGGTAAGAACTCCTAGAAGAATGGCATATTTTACTCCCAAAATAGTCAAAACAGTTGAAGTAAGAATAGAGACAATAATAATCTGAAGACAAAGTCCCGTAATATATCTTTTGGTCATGATCCTCACTTCAGAAACCACTTCCTGCACACTAGCCTTATGCTTTTCGGTAAAAACATTGACGATAAAGTTGTTTAAAATTCTTCTGTAATTTAAAATGAAGATAAAAAACAGAATGAAGAATGCCAAAAAGCCAAGGCTGGTAGAGAAAATCCCGAGAGTAAAGCCTAAAATAATTCCCGTCGAAGAAAGAAGTTTTTTTAAGCCTTCATCTAAATACGTAAACTGCTCATCAATTTTCACATTAAATGTCTTAGATACCCACTTCTGAAGATCATGAAAAACATGAGTTGCCTGGCTGGTAAGCTGGGGAATATCCCGGCTAAAGCTGGAAATCTGAGACCCGAAGAAAAAGATAAGTCCCGTAATAACGATCATTAAAATCATTACCGAAAAAATAGTGGAAAAAGATCTTGGAAATTTTAGTTTTCTTTCCATAAAGTTGGCAAATGGCAGAAACAGCATCGCCATTAAAAAAGCCAGAAAAAAAGGAGCCAGAATGCTCTGTCCTAAAGCCAGAAGATAGCCGAGACCAATAATGGAGACGACAACAAGCGTGAGCTTTACAAGAAAAGGGAGGCGAAGTAAATTCATAATTCTTTCTGTTGCATAAAATTAATAAAAACACTCCGAATTGAAGTTTTTTTAACAAGTAATTATTTGATGATTAGGATAAGAAAATTCCATGCCCAATTTAATCCTGATATTAATAAAAAAACACATCCCGTAAGATGTGTTGATATATTTAGGATGTATTGAGTACCTATTTTTCCAAAGCCAGTTCCAGTACCTCGTTCATCCAGTTTACATAATGAACCTTAAGGTTTTTCAGGTAATCTTTTTTGATCTCTTCAACGTCTTTTCTGTTGGCTTCACAAAGAATTACTTCTTTAATTCCTGCTCTGGTTGCAGCCAGAAGCTTTTCCTTAATTCCGCCTACAGGAAGTACTTTTCCTCTCAGTGTGATCTCACCGGTCATGGCAAGATGAGGTTTCACTTTTTTATTCTTAAACGAAGAAACCATGGAAGTAAGCATCGCAATACCTGCGGAAGGACCATCCTTAGGAGTTGCTCCTTCAGGAACGTGAACGTGGATGTTTTTCTTTTCGATATCATCTTGCGAGATTCCCAGATCATCGTGTTTAGCCTTAATATATTCCAGCGCAATAGTTGCAGATTCCTTCATAACCGTTCCCAGGTTACCCGTCATGGTCAACATTCCTTTTCCGTTGCTGATGATACTTTCAATGAAAAGAATATCGCCTCCAACACTTGTCCAGGCAAGTCCTGTAACTACTCCCGGAACATCGGTAAGCTCGGAGAGGCTTTTGGGTCTTGGAACACCTAAAATCTCATCAATTTTTTCAATGGAAATTTTCGGATCGTATTCTTTTACCAAAGCCGTTTGTAATGCTGCCCAACGAGCTATTGCAGCAAGCCTTTTTTCAAGAGTTCTTACACCGCTTTCAGAAGTGTGGGCTTCAATGATGTGTTTCAGTTCATTATTTCCCAGCTTGAACGATTTTGAATCCAGACCGTTCTCTTCCTGTTGTTTTTTGATTAAATGTCTTTTGGCAATTTCAATTTTTTCTTCCAGAGTATACCCTGCAATTTGGATAATTTCCATCCTGTCAAGCAAAGGTGTCTGAATGGTAGACAAGGAATTTGCTGTTGCGATAAACATTACTTTGGACAAATCATAGCCCATTTCAAGGAAATTGTCATAGAAAGATTTGTTCTGTTCAGGATCAAGAACCTCTAACAGTGCAGAACTTGGATCGCCATGCATGCCTTTTCCTACTTTGTCAATCTCATCTAAAACAATTACCGGATTGGATGTGCCTGATTTTTTGATGGACTGAAGAATTCTCCCGGCCATCGCTCCGATATAGGTTTTCCTGTGACCGCGGATTTCGCTTTCATCATGCAATCCTCCCAAAGAGACTCTTACATATTTTCTTCCCAGTGCATCGGCAACGGATTTGCCAAGCGATGTTTTTCCAACTCCCGGAGGTCCTACCAAAAGAAGAATAGGAGATTTCATGTTGTTTTTAAGCTTTAAAACAGCCATGTGCTCCAAAATTCTTTTCTTAATATCTTCCAGTCCGAAGTGTGCCTTATCCAAAATCTTCTGGGCTCTTTCAATATCAAAGGTATCTTTAGTGAACGTGTCCCAGGGAAGATCAGTGAAGAAATCAAGATAATTTCTCTGTACATTATAATCCGGAGAATTAGGGTTTTGTCTCTGTAGACGGTTGATTTCTTTTTGGAAATGCTCTTCAACCTCCTGGCTCCATTTTTTATTTTTTGCCTTCACAATGAGCTCTTCCACGTCACTTTCAGGACCGCCTCCCAGTTCTTCCTGGATGGTCCTTATCTGCTGGTTAAGAAAATATTCTCTCTGTTGTTTATCCAGATCTTTCGAAGTTTTCTGGTGAATCTGATTTCTCAGTTCCAGTTTCCTGAAATCTTCATGCATCATTTCATAGCATTTATTTGCTCTTTCCATCAGGTTTTTTTCTTCGAGAAGTTTTTGCTTTTCAGAAGAAGGAAAGTTGGCGTTGGTGCAGATGAAGTTCAGCAGATCATCATTATTGTTGATGTTTTTAATAGCAAAATTAGCAGCGTTCGGAATATTCGGGTCGAGCTCGATGATTTTCAAGGCAAGATCTTTCACATTTTCCAGCAACGCTTCGTATTCTTCTTTATTCTTAGGCTTAGATTCTTTCAGTTTTGAAATCTCAGCTTTAAAATAAGGCTGTTTTTCGACGATTTTTTTAACCTTAAAGCGGTGAAATCCTTTCGTAATAGCCGTAATATTTCCTTCTGGGAGCTTTATGATTTTAATAATTTTGGCCAAGGTACCTACCTGGAAAATATCTTTTTCGGACGGTTGTTCCAGGTCAGAATTTTTCTGGCTCACAATTCCTATAAAATCACCGTTTTTCTGTGCTTCCTCAAGAAGCTGGATGGAAGTCTTTCTTCCTGCAGTAATAGGGATGACCACGTTGGGGAACATCACCATATTTCTTACCGGAAGAATGGGGAATATCTTCTGTTCGGAATTTTTCTCTGTTTCAGAAAGATCGGAAAGATTGATCTCTTCAGCTACAATATCAAATCCATCACTTATCATTTCTTCTAAACTTATATCTTCAAACTCTGTCATAGTATATCGAATGACAAATTGTCATTGCCGTTTTAATTCGTTAGCATAAACTATACAATATGTATCAAAAATCGTATTGCATATATATTGTGCTTTAATGACACAAGACCTATGCCATTTGTTTTTTGCTAAAAAATACGGTCAAAATTTCCTTTTTCAGAAAAATTAAATTTTAAAAATTAAAATAAAGGACTTGTATTTCCGTAATTTCTTAAAAATGTGTATTTTCGCAACCTGATAAAAAACTATAATTTATATAATGGCAATTTTAGGACAAATTAGGAGTAGGCCTTGGCTTTTGATGGGAGTAATTGCACTGGCGCTTTTGGCGTTCCTTGTAAACCCCGATAGTATCGATAAGGTTTTCGGTAAAAATCCTGATGTTTTAGGAAAAGTAAATGGTGAGAAAATTACCCGTGAAGAATTTAATGATCAGCTTTTCGTACTGCAGCAGCAGGCAGAGCAGCAGGGTCAGCCGAAGGCTGGTCTTGAGGAACAAGCTTGGCAGTTGCTCGTACAGTCTAAACTGATCAAGCAACAATTCGAAAAAATGGGCTTCGAAATGACGGATGATTATTTCTGGAATCAGCTTCAGTATGATCAGATGTTTGCTCAGCAGAAGCAGTTTTTCGATGAGAAAGGTAACTTCAAAACCCAGGAGCTTAAGAAACAGATCGAAGATATGAAGGCAGGTTCGCCGGAGGGGTACAACCAGTGGTTGAAAACCAGAAAATCAATTGAATACCGATTGATGGCGAGACAGGTTTTTGCAAATATTTCCCAAGGTATCACAACCGGTAAAAAAGAAGCTGAAGAATTAATGAAGCAAAGAGATCAGCTGGCTGATATCGACTTCGTAAAAATTGACTATGCAACCTATCTTCAGAAAAACAATATTAAAGTTACTACTGAAGATCTTGCTAACTACATCAAGCAACATCCTGTAATGTTCAAAGCTGAAGAAAGCAGAAATATCGGAATCGTTTATTTCCCTTCTCAGCCAAGTGCCGCGGATGATGCTGCCACGCTGAAAGAAATCAATAAATTATTCTCTGCAGGAACTGATGCAAGCGGCGGAACAGAAAATTTCCAGAATACCAAAAACGACTCCATGTTTTTGATGGCTAATTCTGATATGCCTTTCAATCCTCAGTATGTGAAGCCGAATCAGTTGCCACAGACCATTCAGGCTCAGATTCCATCTGCTGCCGTTGGGCAGACTTTCGGTCCTTATAAAGAACAGAACTTCTATGTAGTATCTAAACTTTTAGATAAAAAGACCTCAGACTCTACATTATCAAGACATATTCTTATTGCTTTCAAAGGAAGCCCGGCAGGAGAAGGTGTTACAAGATCCAAAGAGCAGGCTAAAAAACTAGCAGATTCTATCGGAGCTATCGTAAAAGCCAATCCCGGGAAATTTACAGAATTCCTGAAATTATCAAACGATCCGAATTCTGCAGCTCAGGGTGGAAGCCTTGGATGGACAACTCCGGAAACTCCTTTCGTGCCTGAGTTCTTAACTTACCTGGCAAATAATCCTAAAGGTGCAACAGGTGTTGTAGAAACTCAGTTCGGGTATCACATCATCAATATTGAAGATAAAAAACCGGGTGCAATGAGCTACAAAGTTGCCAATCTTGTAAAAGCAGTAAAACCTTCTGATGCTACGGAAGCAGAGGTGAACAAAAAAGCCAGCAGATTCGTTCAGCAGGTTCAGGGTAAATCATTCAACGACTTTGTAAACATTGCTAAAAAAGCAAACTATCAGTTCTCAAATCCTAAGCAGGCTAAAAGATTTGACGGTCAGCTACAAGGTCTAGGAACAGAAAAAGATCCTGAAATTCTTGCTTGGGCATTCGATAAAAAGAGAGAAAAAGGAGATACTGAACTATTTACAGTAGACGGAACAGGAGATAAAATTGTAGTGTATCTGAATGGCAAGCAGGCAAAAGGTTCTGCAGATCCTGAATCAGTAAGAGATCAGATTGAAGTAGTGGTAAAAAATAAGCTTGCTGCAAAACAGATTTCTGAGAAAATCGGAAAAGCCGGAAGCTTAGATCAGATTGCAAAACAGTTCGGAACAACAAAACAGTCTGCACAGGTTAACTTATTAAATCCTTCAGTGGCCGGTTCTATGGAACCGAAAGTTGCAGGAGCGGCATTTGGAGTAGCGAAAGGCAAACTTTCTAATCCGGTTGAAGGCGGAACAGGAGTTTATGTTTTAGTGAAAAAGAATGAAACCGTAAACAAACAGCCTGGAGACCTTAAGCAGTTCACAGAATCTATTTCGCAGAGAAATTCAGGAATGTTCGGACAGGCTTGGCTGAAAAGCTTACAGGACAATGCTGATATCGATGACTACAGAATTGAGATCTGGAATAAATTAGGTTCTCAGCAACAATAGAATTATTTTCATAAAGATAAAAAGCGGCAAAGTTTTTGCCGCTTCTTTTGTGTTTAACGCAGAGCAATAGAGAAAAACATTCATTTAAATGTATTATATTTGCTCATTAGAAAAAATTTAGCAAGTGAAGTTCAGTAAAGAATTAAAAGCGGGATTGATCGCATTGATAGCCATTGTAGGCTTTGTGATACTCTTCCAATTTATGAAAGGCAGGAGCCTTTTTACTACCGATAATATATTTTACGCAAAATATAATAATGTGGAAGGATTGGCTCAGTCTGCTCCCGTTTCCATTAACGGATTAAAAGTAGGCCAGGTGGATAAGATTATTCCGCACACCTCCAAAGACGGAAAAATTGATTTCCTTGTAAAAATAACAGTTGACGATAATTTTGAGTTTTCAAAAAACTCAACGCTGGAAATTTTTGAACCTGGATTAATGTCCGGAAAGGAAATGAGAATCAACCTGATGTATGGAGGTCCCACTGCTAAAGACGGAGACACCCTGAAAGGAGCCTTTAAACTGGGTACTTTAGGAAGCCTTTCTTCTCAGGTAGGTCCTGTAAAAGATCAGCTACAGACCGTTTTATACAGAGTAGATTCTTTGATGTCTAATGCTAACCAGGTGGTCAATGCACAGAACAGAGAAGAAATAAGATTGCTTTTGGCTAATCTGAATAAAACAGTGGCGGCCTTACAGACTACTGCCGGAAGTGTAAACAGCCTGGTAGGACATAACGATCCTAAGCTTCAAAAAGTTTTGGACGATGCCAGTCTTACGATGCAAAGCGGTAAAGTGACTTTAGACAAATACGGGAATTTGGCAGAAAGCATCGATACCAAAAGACTGAATGCGACCATTGCCAATCTTGATGCTACCGTTGGTAAACTTAATGAGGTGGTAGCCGGAGTTAATAACGGGCAGGGAAGTTTAGGGAAGCTTATGAAAGATGAAGAATTATATAACAACCTGAACTCTGCATCCACAAATCTGAACTCTTTAATTGAAGACGTTAAGGCCAATCCTAAGAGATACGTCAATTTCTCAGTATTTGGAAAGAATAGTAAAGACTAATAAATAATCCATGCAATATATCGATAATATTATTTTTCTAATCTTATTGGTTGTAGGCTTCGGACTGTTTGCAAAAAGCCTGCAAAAGATATATAGAAATATCAGATTGGGACGTGAAATAAACCGAAGCGACAGAAAAGGAGAGCGCTGGGAAACTATGGCGCGAGTAGCCATGGGACAAAGCAAAATGGTAAAACGTCCGGTAGCCGGAATTTTACACCTTTTCGTATATGTCGGTTTTATTATCATCAACATCGAACTTTTAGAAATCGTTGTAGACGGAATTTTTGGAACTCATAGATTCCTGGCTACTATACTTGGAAATACTTTCTACAGCTATTTTACAGCTACCCTTGAAGTGTTGGCACTCTTGGTTGTGATAGGAGTAGTAACGTTCTTTATCAGAAGAAATTTCTACGGGGTAAAAAGGCTTACGATGAAAGAACTTTTCGGATGGCCTAAAGAAGATGCCAACTGGATTCTTATTATTGAGTTTGCCCTTATGGTGGCCTTCTTTACCATGAATGCCTCAGACTCTATTCTTCAGACAAGAGGCTATGACCATTTTGCACGCCTGGGATCTTTCCCGATCAGTGATCTCACATTTGTACCTTTTCTGGAAGTTTTCAGTTTTGATAACGGATTTTTATTCGGGATAGAAAGAGCGGCATGGTGGTTTCACTTCGCAGGAATCCTGTTCTTTATGAATTACCTTTATTATTCAAAGCATTTACATATCATCTTAGCTTTTCCGAGTACATGGTACGCCAATCTGGAAAAGAAAGGAAAATTCAACAATCTTGATTCCGTTACTAAAGAAATTAAGCTGATGATGGATCCTAATGCAGACCCGTATGCCGCTCCGGCTGCAGGTGATGCAGAAGCTCCTTCAAAATTCGGGGCTGAAGATATTTTTGATCTGAATCAGGTACAGCTTCTAAATGCCTATTCCTGCACAGAATGCGGCCGTTGTACTGCTGTTTGTCCCGCAAATATTACCGGTAAAAAACTCTCTCCGAGATTAATTCTGATGAAAACACGGGACCGTCTTGAAGAAGTAGGAAGAAACATTGATAAAAACGGGAAGTTTGAAGATGACGGTAAAAAGCTGTTAAACGACTATATTACCAAGGAAGAACTTTGGGCATGTACAACCTGTAATGCATGTACAGAAGCGTGTCCGGTACTGCTTGACCCGCTTTCCATTATCTTTGATATGAGAAGATTCCTTGTGATGGAGCAGTCTGCAGCACCTCAGGAACTGAATCTGATGATGGCCAACGTAGAAAATAACGCCGCTCCTTGGCAGTATAACCAGGCTGACCGTCTGAATTGGGCTAATGACTGATGAAATTAAAACATGGCTGAAATAATTGAATACCGAAAAGATTTAGCTCCGTATTTTAAGCAAATCAATATCAACTGGCTCGAAAAATATTTTATTGCTGAACCCTATGATGTAGAAGTGCTTTCCAATCCCGAAAAATATATTCTGGATAAAGGCGGAAATATTTATTTTGTAGCCGAAGAGGGTATTCCGAAAGGAGCAGTAGCTTTAATGAATAATGAATATGGTGAGCTTGAACTTACCAAAATGGGAGTCGATGAATCTGCACAGGGAAAAGGATATGGCAATCTGCTGATTCAGCATTGTATACACAAAGCAAAGGAAATGGGAGTAAAAGATCTTATTTTGTATTCCAATACCAAATTATCTCCAGCCATTCACCTCTATAAAAAATTCGGTTTTGTGGAGATTCCCGTTGAAAAATCGGAATATGCCCGATGTGATATTAAAATGATAAAGTCTCTTTTATAATCCAAATAACGTAATAGAATGGATTTCAATATAAAAACAATGGCAGAATATGCTGCCGAAGGAAAATCACCGGAAGTTCTTTTCTGGGTGGGCTGCGCCGGAAGTTTCGACGACCGTGCCAAAAAGATTACGAAAGCATTTTGCAAAATATTAAATAAAATCGGTGTAGAATTCGCTGTTTTAGGACAGGAAGAAAGCTGCACCGGAGATCCCGCAAAACGTGCAGGAAATGAATTCGTGTTCCAGATGATGGCGTTAACAAATATTGAGGTGCTGAATGCTTATGAAGTAAAGAAAATTGTGACGGCTTGTCCGCACTGCTTCAATACTCTTAAAAACGAGTATCCGAGCTTAGGAGGAAAGTATGAAGTTATTCACCATACCCAATTCCTAAGAAACCTGATGGAAGAAGGAAGACTGAAAATTGAAGGAGGAGCTTTCAGAGGTAAAAAGATTACTTTCCATGATCCGTGTTACCTGGGAAGAGCCAATAATGAATATGAAGCGCCAAGAGCTTTGCTGGAAAAGCTGGATGCCGAGCTTGTAGAAATGAAACGCTGCAAAACAAACGGATTGTGCTGCGGTGCAGGAGGTGCCCAAATGTTTAAAGAGCCGGAAAAAGGTAATAAAGACATCAATATTGAGCGTACTGAAGAAGCATTGTCTTTTGAACCTAAAGTAATTGCAACGGGATGCCCGTTCTGCAATACCATGATGACGGATGGGGTAAAGCATTTTAATAAAAATCACGAAGTCGCTGTAAAAGATATTGTGGAACTTTTAGCTGAAGCGGAAGATTTATAAAAATATTTAGCAAAAGTTAAAACGAATTGTATTCCATGAAATTAAAATGGAGAATTTCCTTTTTTCTCATTGTCATCCTTATTACTGCACTGAGCTTCTGGAATTATAAAAACCGGGTTTATGATTGGGATATGCCAGGTTACATTGGTTGCCTGTATAGCTTGAAATATCCTGATTCTCCTGATAAGGTCCGTAAACTTACCTACCAGGAAATCAAGAAGAAAGCTCCCGATCATGAGTATCGTGATATACTGGGAATATACAAGTCGGGTGACAAAGCCCGTCAATCCTTTGCCAATAATACAAAATCTTTCAGTGAACAGCTGCCGTATTATAGAATAAAAGTTGGCTATAATATGGCCATTTTAATTTTATATGAACTGGGATTTTCTTCAGCAGATGCGGTAACTTTCTTAAGTATTATTGCATACTTTATTTCAGGAATTCTTATTTTTTTTATTTTAAAAATTATTTTTCCGGATAACTATATCATTAGTATTCTTTTAACTGCCGGAATTATGGTTCTGCCGCCGATGACGTATATGTCTCGAGTATCTACACCGGATATATTCATTTTGCAGTTTCTTTTAGTCTTTATCATAGGATTTTTGAAAAATTGGAGTAAATGGATAATGTTTGTCGTGCTTTTTACCATTATATTCATCAGACCGGATTACATCCCTTTTACTCTAAGCTATCTTGCAGCCTTAGGATTATTTCATTATTTTAAAAACAGACAGATAGATTACAGTCTTATATTTCAGGGACTCATTCTTTTTGTTTTATATTTTCTCATTGTTAAATTTTATCATTATCCGGGATGGAAACATCTTTTTTATGATACTTTTATTTACCGGCGTCCCATTATCTCGGAAGCACCGCCAGATTTCAGCGTTCGAGACTATTTGGGAATTTTATATTCAAAAGGCATATATTTTAAAAGGGTTACGGTAACAGCTCTTGGGCTTTTAGCGCTTATATTTTATTTTTCGAAAGATTTATGGGTCCGGATTTTTTCCGTATTTATATTGCTGAACATTTACATTAAGTTTTTATTTTTCCCGCATGCATCGGGACTCAGGTTTTTCTTTGGGTATATACTACTGCTGCTTCTTGTATTTTTATCTGTATTAAGCAAAAAATACAATGGTTTCAAACTCAGGAAAATTGCGTAATTTTGAACTTTAAAAATGTATCAGACATGAAGATCGAAGAATCAAATATAGTAGAAACCAGCGACTACAGAGTAATCATATATCCTGCATCAAGACCTTTTGAAACAAAAGAAGCGAAGGCCATCACAGAGAAACTTTTTGATTTTCTGGCAACCTGGGCCGCACATGGTAAACCGCTTTCATCTTCTTTTAAGATTGAAAAAAATCAGTTTATCATTATTTGTGTTGATGAAGAAAAAGAAATGGCTTCCGGATGCAGCATTGATGCATTAGGCAAAGTAATGAGAGAGATTGATGAAGAATATCAGCTTGGTCTTTTTGACAGAATGAAAGCGAGCTTTATCGAAAACGGAGAGGTAAAAACCCTGAAGCTTATCGATTTCAAATCTAAAGTAAGAAACGGTGAACTTTCTAAAGATATCCAGGTTTTTGACTTTTCAAAAAATACATATCTGGAATTTTTAGGAAACTTCCTTCTGCCTTTTGAAAGAAGCTGGGCAGCCTCTATTAAATAATAGTCCTATCAATTAAATAAATAAAAAGTGGAACTCTTCCACTTTTTTTGCTTTAGTTATATTTGTGAAAAATTCTGGAAATATATTCAGATTAATGATTATTGGATGAAAATATCTAAACTCCTTTTTTTAACAACCGCTCACCGATATGATGATGACAGAATATTCTATCATCAGGCGAAAGCTTTGAAAGAGCAGGGATACGAGGTTAAAATAAGCAGTCTTTCATCGGAGTTTCAGGGAACGATAAATGGGATTGAGATAGAATCTTATAATGTTCTGGAAAAAAGCATACAGGACAAAAAGCGGATTTTAGAAAAAGTCTGTAATGATTATCAGCCTGACGTCATTATCTGTTCAGAACCTTTGGCTGTAATTGCCGCAAAAAATATCAGAAAAAAGAAAAAGGCAAGCATTATTTATGATATTACCGAATGGTACCCATCTATGCGGATGGTAGAAAGGTTTTCCTTTCCGTTCAATATCATTCATGCTGTGAAGTTTTTTCTTATACAATTGTACGCCGGGTTTATCAGTACGCATTATATTTTTGGAGAAGAAACTAAAAAATTCCCGTTAGCCTATTTTTTTCCTTTTAAAAAGAGTGTTATAATTCCTTATTATCCTGATCATGTTTATATTCATAAAAATATCAAATCTCTTGAATCTGGAAAAATAACCCTCTGCTATACCGGACAGTTTTCTGAAGAGAAAGGAATCGGTAATTTTTTTGCAGCTGCTGACAGCCTGAGGAAAAAGGTGCCTGGTCTTACCATCTCAATTCTTTTAATAGGAAGTTCCAGAAAAGAAAAGGATGAGAAATATTTTTCTGAACTGATTAAAAAATATCGTTTCGAAAATATCAGGATAGAAAAACCTGCTTCCTTCGAGACCTTTACGGAAGCTTATGCTGATGCCGATATCTGCTTCGATTTGAGAACACTCAATTATGAAAACCATCACTGTCTGCCGATTAAGATTTTCTATTACGCAGCTTCGGGAAAAACTGTAATCTATACTGATTTAAAAGCAACCCGGCAGCATGTGGATGTTTCGAAGTTCGGATTTCTGGTCGACCCTGAAAACTCAGAAAGAATTTCGGAACTTATATTGAATTATATTAATAATCCGGAACTATACTCGGAACATGCCCGGAACGCAAGAAAGGAATATGAAACGAAATATAACTGGAACATGATTAGAGATACTTTTCTCAACTTCATCAAAAAATCAATTCCATAAGATGAAGCAGAATACCATTTTTAAAACTTTTGTTTCCCGGTTTTTAATTCTCATCCTTAATTTTGGATTGGTCATTTATTCCACCAATATGTGGGGAAGCAGCGGAAAGGGATTGATATCAATTATTATTGCTGATCTCACCATCATCAGCTTTTTTGCCAACGTTTTTGTAGGAAGCAGTATGAGCTATTTTGCAAAAAAGATCAGGACGGAAGAAATGCTGCTTTTCGCCTATCTTTGGGCAGTTATTACAGGTATTATGATTCCTGTTCTGTTCAGTTTTAGCCACGCTTCTGAATATTCCGGCTATCTTATTGCGCTCTCTGTAATGTCTTCACTACTTACGGCTAATATTAATTTGTTTGTAGGGCAGCAGAATATCAAAATGTTTAATGTGTATACGGTTTTACAACAGGTTGTACATATTATATTCATCATAATCATTGTTTATTTTGTTAAAATTACTTCCGTAAATGCTTATTTTATTGCTCAGATAAGCTGCTTTACACTTTTGTTTATAACCAGTGCCGTTCAATTAACAAGAAAAGCTCATTTTAAAGGGATTTTGCTTTCAAAAAAAATAGCGTTTCAAATGTTCAGTTATGGATGGAAAATACAGCTAAGCACATTTCTGCAGTTCCTGAATAACAGACTTTCATTTTATTTCCTTGAATATTTTAAGGGAATTGTAAGCGTGGGGATTTTTTCTGTAGGAATTGCCTTTTCTGAAGCTGTCTGGACGGTAAGCCGGAGTCTGTCGGTCGTTCTTTACGCCGATGTCATCAATAATACCAATTCTAATGATGCCCTGGAGAAAACAAAAATATCATTACGAATCAGCTTTCTCATTACCCTGCTTTTTATTGGTATGATGCTGATAATTCCTGCGAACTGGTATGCCATGATTTTTGGTAAGGATTTTAGCCAGACAAAAGAAATTGTTCTGTTGCTTTCACCCGGAATTCTGGCCATTGCCGTAAGCAATATTATCGGATATTATTTTGCAGGCATCAATAAATTAAGAATTTTAAATATTAAATCTTTGGTCGGACTCCTACTTACCATTATTTCATCGTTTTATATTATTCCGAGATGGGGAATCAGGGGAGCCTGTATCATAAATTCCGCTTCATACTGCCTTTCTTCAGGCGTATTATTCTGGAGGTTTTACCGGATAACTGAGTTTCGCATTCGTGATTTTATTCTTTCCAAAGCCGAAATCAACGTATTGATGAGGAAGCTTGTGAAAAAGTAAAGTTAAAATGCCGCCTTTTACAATGCTGTTAAATAATCCTGAACGTCAATAAATCAGGAGAAATATTAAAAATAAGTTTTTATCTTTGCGGTACATGAAGAATATTTTTTTCGGAATTCTGATTATTTTTTGTGCCTTCCTCAGTTGCAGGACAGGTGACGATGATGTGCAGAATATAGATCAGATCCTGAATATTTATATGAAAAACAAAGCCGGGAGAGATCTTTTTCATCAGAAGAAAGATTTTACCTACTTCACCTATTCCTTTAATGACACTAATGGAGATAAGGATGTTTCACCGGTAAACAGCAGCCTGCGGGCAACAGCTGATTCTACACTTTTTATAGAATATATCGCAGGAGCTAAAAGAGTAGGGGTTGACTCATTAAATCCCGATAATAAAATTTACCGTTCTGACATTAAGGTGACGCTCATCAAGAGACTTAACAATACGATTTTAGATACGATTCAAGAAAATCTTAAAATCGAGTACAGGATGACGCCGTCCCTGTTCGAAGTCTCGAAAGTATATTATAACGATACCTTAAGATTCACAAAACAGGCAGGTTCGCCCAATGTCGTTACAATCGTAAAATAATTTATACATTTGCAAAACTGTTGACATTCTGATGTTCAACATTCTAATAACTAACATCTAAATAAAATGTTACAAGTCAATTTTTTGCGCGATAATAAAGAGCGCGTTTTAGAGGGTCTTAAAAAAAGACAATTCAGGAATCCTGAGTTGGTAGACGAAGCTATTGCTACCGACGATGAAAGAAGGAAAATTCAGTTTGAATTGGATTCACAGCTTGCCGAGAGCAACAAAATTTCCAAGGAAATAGGGCTTTTGATGAAAGAAGGAAAAAAAGAAGAAGCCGAATCTGCAAAATCTAAAACAGCACAGCTTAAAGAATCGACTTCGGAATTGAAATCCCAGTTAGATGTTAAAGAAAAGGAACTCATCAATATTTTATATCAGCTTCCGAACATTCCTCATGAAAAGGTAAAAAGCGGAGCTTCAGCAGATGATAATGAAATCATTTATCAATCTCACGATGTGGAAGGTCTTGGAGAAGGAGCTATTCCTCACTGGGAGCTGGCGAAAAAATACAACCTTATCGACTTTGAGCTGGGCGTAAAAATTGCCGGTGCTGGATTTCCTGTATATTTAGGAAAAGGGGCAAGACTTCAGAGAGCTTTGGTTCAGTATTTCCTTGATAAAAATGTTGAAAAAGGATATATGGAAGTTAACCCGCCACATGTTGTGAACGAAGCTTCAGGATACGGAACCGGGCAGCTGCCGGATAAAGAAGGACAGATGTATTATATTAACGAAGATAATCTTTACCTAATTCCTACAGCAGAAGTGCCGGTTACCAATCTTTACCGTGATGTTTTACTTGAGGAAAAAGATCTTCCGATTATGAATACGGCGTTCTCTCAGTGCTATAGAAGGGAAGCGGGAAGTTACGGTGCTCACGTAAGAGGGCTGAACCGCCTTCATCAGTTCGAAAAAGTAGAAATTGTAAGAATTGAAAAACCTGAGAATTCTTATGCTGTTCTGGAAGAAATGGTAGAGCATATCAAAGAAATTCTGAGTGATCTTGAACTTCCGTACCGCGTATTAAGACTTTGCGGCGGAGATACAGGGTTTGCTTCTGCCATGACCTACGATTTCGAGGTATGGAGCGCAGCCCAGGAGAAATGGCTGGAGGTAAGTTCTGTCTCTAATTTTGAAACATTCCAGGCTAACAGATTAAAATGCCGTTACAAAACAGACGGAAAATCTCGGCTTGTACACACCTTAAACGGTTCTGCAATGGCACTGCCGAGAATTATGGCAGCTTTGCTGGAGAATAATCAGACCGAGGATGGAATTAAGCTTCCGAAGAAAATTGCAGAGTATGCAAGATTTGATATGATTAATTAAAATTATATTATACAAAAAAGAGGCTGTTCCTAATGGGGCGGCCTCTCTTATTATTTAATTAAATTAATTAATGGCAATTTGTATTAGAATGATTGTGCGTACTATGATCTCCGGGTAAATGACAGTCACCCTGATTTTCCTTAGAGATCGTCATCGCTTCTGCTCTTGGAGAGAGATAAGGAATACCCAACTCAAGGCCTCTTACAATAAATAATCCTCCCAGGATAATCATTACCAACGGGATTACCTTCAGTATTTTTATCCGAAAAGCCTGATTCATGAGATTTCCGACCAAAACTACCGCAAACATGAATGGAAGTGTTCCCAAACCAAATAAGGCCATATATGAAGCTCCCTGCCATATTCCGCCGCTCGCAAGGCTTGCTGTCAAAGCCATGTAAACCATTCCGCATGGTAGAAAGCCATTTAGTATTCCGGTTGTAAATCTTGAGCGGTAATCAGCTTTCTGCAACAGTTTGCCCAAATTTGATTTTACTTTGAATAAAAATTTAGAAAAGAAAGGAACTTTTGAAGCAAAGTCTTTTCCTCCGAATGAAAATACAGCCATTATAATCAACAGTATACCTACAGCAATGGTAAGGTATTTTTGGATACCCGCCATCTCAAAGCCCTCCCCGATAATTCCCAGAATTGCTCCCAAAAGAGAGTAGGTAAAAATTCTCCCAAACTGATAGGTGAGATTCTGGAGATAATAATTGGTAGCCTGCTGTTTTGTTAATCCCATTGAAAGAGCAATAGGGCCGCACATGCCGATACAATGAAAACCGGAAGCAAATCCCAATCCTATAGCCGATACAATAAGTGCTATTTCCATATCACATCATAATCCATTCTGTAATCTGTTTTGTCTTTGGTCCAATTCAATCGTAAGGTGTAATTTCCCATTTTCAGTACCTGAGCCGGGATAATAAATGATTTGTTGGCGTCCATCTGCACAGATTTGTGTATATCTAAATTCTGATCGTCGGTTCTGTTTAAAACAAATTTTACCGTTGTATTGGAGTTATCATAATCTTTCGGGAATGTAATTTTGATCCCGTTTTTGTCTTGGCTGTAGACAGGCTTTTCCTGTAAAGTATCGGCTCTTTTTTTGGCATCGATAACATCCTGATATTTTAATTCTTCTTCATAATAATTATCCGTTACCATTTCGGAGTTTTTCTGTCCGTTCGGAAAAAGGAATAACATGGAAAGTATAAAGATCATGAAAGCGGCTAATGCTATTACAACACCGTGTCCCCAAGTGAATTTTTTCATTTCGAAATTTATATATTTTAAAAGCCTCAATTCTGCTCAATACAGATATTGAGGCTCTGATATTAGAATTGTAGTTTAAAAGGTCCTTCAAAATAAGTCTGGTAAGAATCTACCAGTTTTCCGCTCATATCATACACACCGATCATGATGTTCTGTTTAGAAAGATTCATTTCACTTTCCGGGAAGCTGATATTAACGGTTCCTTTAGTAATCTTATCTCGGTCAACCGTAATTTTGCTTGACGCGCTGTAGATAACTTCTCCATGTTTTGGCTCAATTACTTTAATGGTTACAACCTTCTTCTCATTAGTCTTATTAAGGAAAGTATAATTGTAGGTATTGGTAATTTTGCCGTCTCTTACAAAGAATGTACTTCCGGCAGGCTTAATGAATTTAGCTTCCATCTCGCCACGGTTATACAGAAGATATCCCAGAAAACCGGTTAGCAATACAAGAATCAAGGCAAATCCTTTCATTCTTCCTGTAAATTTAAACTTGGTTTCTTTTTCTATCTCGTTTTCTGTAGCATATCGAATTAGCCCTTTTGGAAGCCCAACTTTTTCCATTACCTCGTCACAGGCATCAATACAGGCTGTACAGTTTACACATTCCAGCTGCTGTCCATCTCTGATATCAATTCCGGTAGGGCAAACCACCACGCACTGATGACAGTCGATACAATCGCCTTTTCCGGCTGCTTTACGATCTTCTCCTTTTCTCCATTTTGCTCTGTTTTCTCCTCTTTTAAAATCGTAAAAAACGTTAACGGTATCTTTATCAATAAGAACACCTTGTAGTCTTCCGTAAGGACAAACCAAAGTACAAACCTGTTCTCTAAACCATGCAAATACAAAATAAAATGCTGCTGTAAGCAAAATCATGACAATGAAATTGGTAGGATGAGCAAATGGTCCTTCCGAAACGATTCTGAAAACCTCCTCATATCCTACGATATACATAAACATGAAATGGGTAATGATTAAGGAAATGATAATATAAACGGTCCATTTCAAACCCCTTTTCCAGATTTTCTCAGTATTCCATTCCTGTCTGTCCAGCTTCATCTGCTTGTTTCTGTCTCCCTCAATTGCATATTCTATTTTACGGAAAATCATTTCAAGGAAAATTGTCTGAGGGCATATCCACCCGCAGAAAATTCTACCGAAAGCAATCGTAAATACAATAATAAAAATAAGAGAAGCAATGGCTCCCAATGTAAGGATGAAAAAATCCTGAGGATAGAAAGGCTGTCCGAAAATGAAAAACTCTCTATCAATTACATTAAATAAGATAAGCGGATTGCCATTGATTTTGATAAATGGTACCGAGAAATAAATTAATAATAAAATACAGCTTACAAGATACCTGTAGTTGGTATACTTTCCTCTAGGCTTTCTGGGATATACCCATTTTCTTTTTCCGGACTGATCCATCGTGCCTATAGAATCTCTGTAAGTTTCAGGGTCCAGAACCTGGCCCTGTCCGCCCCGTGCTTCTATTTCTTCTATGTCTGACATATGTACTAGTATTTAAAAAAGAAAAAACATAATTCGTTACTATTTTTAAGGTAATAACAAATTATGTTTTTCATATGTTTCTAATTTTTTTGTTAAAATTATTCTTTCTCCCAATGCGCTTCAGTTCCCTGAGGAGCTGCGCCACCCTGAGCCGGTGTTACCGGAGGTAATTCCTGGTTGATGTGATATACATACGCTGCAATCTTTTCAATTTCAGCACCGGAAACCTCTCCGTTCTTACCGAACGCTCTCATCGCAGGATTGGTAGGAGATCCGTTCCAGTCCATGTGGAATACATTTTTAAATAATGTTTTTTCCGGCTGGTTGATCCAGTAATTATCCGTAAGGTTCGGACCGATACCACCACCACCGTCTTCCTTGTGACAAGATGCACAGTTCGTTTTAAAGAGTTCTTTACCTTCTGCAATATTATCAGCTGAATACTTAGCTGTTTCAATAGTTACAGGAGGCTGTGTCTTCTGATATTCTTCAATGCTGGCCAACTGCTCTTTATATTCTTTTTCATATTCTGTTAATGGATGAGCAAAATCGGTGAAAGAATATGCTGCAACATACACAATACAAAAAGCGGTCCCAAAATAGAACAAACCTACCCACCATTTCGGCAATTGGTTGTCCAATTCCATAATCCCGTCGAAACCATGGTCAATAAGGATGTCCTTCTCTTCAGCAGCAGACTGTTTTTTAAATGCAGCCTGATATAACCTTGTTAAATAAGGAACTTTCTTCTCTGCCAGATAAGCAGCCTTCTCTTCAGGAGATAGTTTTTTGAATTTGTTATTCTCAATAAGATCTCCGATAGCACTGTGAATGTATGCCAAAATACCGCCAATCACTACAGTTCCCCAGAAGTAAGGTGAGCCCAGGAACTCATAACTCTGTACAAACAGATAATAAAAAACTATTAAAAGTCCGATTATTATTAGGATGTTTACAAAAACCGGTGTTCTTTGTTTCATAATAAGTAGGTTAATTTTTTAAATTAAAATTATCATCATCCTGATCGTCACTCAGAGGAGCTTCTTCTTCTTCCTTGTAAAACTTTTTAGGTCTGCTAAAAACATATATTACAAGTGCTACGAAGAACAGCATAAAGAAAATCAGAGCCAAGGTCTGGTAAAAGCCAGCATTGTCCGTATTGGATAATATGTCTTTAAAGTTCTGAGGTATCATGATGGGAACTTTTTAATGTTAGTTATTACTTGCTGTTTTGATTTCAGTCGTTTTGATATCCGTTCCTAATCTCTGAAGATAAGAGATCAGAGCTACGATTTCTTTTTTCTCCAGTTCACCTTTAGGTCTCTTTGCATACGCATCTTTCAAGTCGGTAGCTTCAGAGAATATATCCCTTACAATTTTAGTAGCCTGGTTATCTGCCCAAGAGTTTGCAGAATCAATTTCAGCTTTGGTGTAAGGCACCTCAAATGCACTCTTCATCAGCTTCATTTTATCAACCATTTTAGATCTGTCAAGATCCGTAGCAATTAACCAAGGATAACGTGGCATGATAGAACCTGCTGACGTAGATCTTGGGTTGTACATGTGCTTGTAATGCCATGAACTTGGGTTTTTACCACCTTCTCTATGTAAATCCGGCCCGGTTCTCTTAGATCCCCAAAGGAATGGTCTGTCATATACGAATTCACCTGCCTTGGAGTACTGTCCGTTTTTACCGTTGAATCTTACGATCTCATCTCTGAATGGTCTTACCATCTGGGAGTGACATGCGTTACATCCTTCTCTGATATAGATATCTCTACCTTCTAATTCAAGTGGAGAATATGGCTTCACTGCTGAAATCGTAGGTACACTTTTCTTAAGAGATAGCGTAGGGATGATCTCCACCATACTACCTATTGAGATAGCCAGTAAAGACAAAATACCCATTAATGCAGGAGTTCTTTCCAACCAAAGGTGAGTGCCTTCTCCCTCCTTACGTTTTCCGGTGATGTTGGCTAAAGCCGGAGCTTCTGCAGGTACATCTTTCTGGAAAGATCCTTTTCTTACGGTAGCAATAAGGTTAATCACCATTAAGATTGCCCCTGAAAGATATAAGAATCCACCGAAGAATCTCATTTTAAAGTAAGGAATAATTGCCGTTACGGTATCAAGCCAGTTTTTCCAAACCAATGTTCCGTCCGGGTTGAACTGCTTCCACATTAATCCTTGTGTGAAACCTGAGATATACATTGGTACCGCATAGAAAATGATTCCCAGTGTTCCTAACCAGAAATGCCAGTTAGCAAGTCTTGTAGAATATAATTTCGTTCTCCATAAGATTGGGATCAGGTAATAGATTACACCAAATGCCATGAAACCATTCCATCCAAGTGCACCTAAATGTACGTGACCGATTACCCAGTCTGTAAAGTGACCGATTTTATTAATATTTTTAGTTGCCAATAACGGCCCTTCAAACGTTGCCATACCATAACAGGTTACCGCAACAACGAAGAATTTAAGAATAGGATTTTCTCTTACTTTATCCCATGCTCCTCTTAATGTTAAAAGCCCGTTTAGCATACCTCCCCAAGATGGTGCAATAAGCATAATCGAGAAACCTGTTCCCACTGCCTGAGCCCAAGCCGGTAAAGCGGTATACTGAAGGTGGTGAGGACCAGCCCAGATATAAACGAAGATTAATGACCAGAAGTGAATAATCGATAGTTTATAAGAGAATACCGGTCTGTCTGCAGCTTTAGGTAGGAAGTAATACATCAAACCTAAAACCGGAGTAGTCAGTACGAATGCAACCGCATTATGACCGTACCACCATTGTACGATAGCATCTTTTACCCCCGCATATGCCGAATAAGATTTCCAGCCTGTGAAAGATAAAGGAACCTCCAGGTTATTAAAGATGTGAAGCATTGCTACGGCAATCCAGGTTCCGATATAAAACCAGATGGCAACATATAAATGCCTAACTCTTCTTTTAGCTATCGTTAAGAACATATTCGCCCCGAAAATCACCCATGAAATGGTAATTAAAATATCGATTGGCCATTCATGCTCTGCATATTCTTTAGAAGTGTTAATCCCCATAAAGAACGTAATATACGTTACAATGATCATGATCTGCCATGTCCAGAAATGGATCCAAGACAGGGTATCACTGTACATTCTTGTTTTCAGTAATCGCTGCAAAGAATAATATACCCCTACATAAACAACATTCATTACGAATGCGAAAATAACGGTAGATGTATGCAGCATTCTGATTCTTCCAAATCCAAACGCACCATGCGTATTTATCAGCCCTTCTATACCGCCACCGACACTCTTGATGGTTGTATCGTCAGTTCCGAATAAAAATTCCGGAAGCTCAGGGTAGAAAAGCATTAATGCAGCTGTAAGCCCAAACAAAAACCCTATGATCCCGAAAACTACGGTCGCATAAAGAAATGCCCGGACAATACTGTTGTCATAACTAAACTTTTGTGTTTCCATATCAACTATTCACTTTTTTCTTCAATTTTTTTACTTTCTCCTTTTTCATCATCGTTTTCTTTGTTGCCAGGTTCATTCTTTTCCTTGATTTCATCAGAGTCGAAAAGAATTCTTACGGCAGGGGACTCATCGTCCTCAAACTGCCCTTTTCTGGCGTACACTATAAACACGACCAGGAAAACTGCAGCCAAAGAAACACTGCATAAGATCATTAAATATAGAATATCCATTAGACAACAAAATTAACCTATTTTCGGGGTTCAAATTTAGTGAAAAATAATGATATTCGTCACGAAATACGGCTTTTGTCTAATTTAAAACCAGTCTAAATAAGGGCGTTTAAGCGTGTTTTTTGAAATATTTCCTGCCCAATATCCAAGTTGAAAGAGTAGTGAAAGAAACAACTGTGATGGAACTTGCCGGCATAATCAGAGCGGCGAAGAGAGGATGCATATGTCCTGTAACTGCGTAACTTAAGCCTACAACATTGTAAAGAAAACTGATTATGAATGTCATCTTCACAATCGTCATCGAGCCTTTGCAGACATTCAGGTATTTATCGAGAAGTACCACTTTTTCACCGTCCATAATGACATCGGAAGAAGGGGTAAAACTATTAGTGTCGTCAGCAATCGCTATACCTACATTACTTTGCTTTAACGCTCCGGCATCGTTAAGTCCGTCTCCAAGCATGGCTACTCTAAAGTTTTGATCCTGAAGGTTTTTGATGTAATTCAGCTTGTCTTCTGGGCTTTGGTTAAACGCCATTCCTTTGTATGAAGGAATCAGTTCTTTAAGCTGGTTTTCTTCCGAAGAATTATCACCGCTAAGAATGAAAACATGGTAGCCTGTAAGTTTTTTAAAGAGGTTTTTCAGATTTTCGCGATATTCATTTTTAAAAATAAATTTCCCGATAAACTCATTATTTTTGCTGATGTAAACTGCCGTTTCCAGGTTCTTTGACTCCTGATTATTATATCTTGCCGAACCGATTTTATAAAGATTGCCTCTTACCATCGCTTCATAACCTTTCCCTGAAATTTCTTTAAAATGTTCTACCTGATAGTAGTCATCATTGATTTCAATAAAATCATACAGCGATTTTGAAAGCGGGTGATTGGAGTTCTTTAAAAGTGTTTTGATATTCAGCAGGTCAAAGTCTTTAATCTCTAATCCTTCATAGGTGATATTGGATTTTTTTCTGTGGGTGATGGTTCCTGTCTTATCAAAAACAATCGTATCAAGTTTGGAAATTTTCTCAATCGTGATCGTATCTTTTACATAAAACTTATTTCGACCTAAAATCCTCATAATGTGTCCAAAAGTAAAAGGAGCGGACAGGGCAAGCGCACAAGGGCAGGCAATAATCAAAATGGCAGAAATTACCTGAAACATCTTGTCAAGATCAATAAAATACCAGTAAATACCTGAGATTAAAGCGATGCCTAAAATGATGAAAGTGAAATACTTGCTTACATTATTGGTTAAGGTGTCTAGTCCGGTTTCGTGCTTTTTAAAAGCTTCTTTGTTCCAAAGTTGGGTAAGGTAACTTTGGTCAACATTTTTAATCACTTCCAGTTCCAGTGAAGAACCGATTTGTTTTCCGCCTGCAAAAATTTTATCTCCCGGCTGTTTACTAATGGTGGCGCTTTCACCTGTAATAAAACTGTTGTCTATATTTCCTTCACCGTTAATGAGGATGGCATCAACAGGAATGATTTCCTGATTTCTTACTAAAATACGGTCTCCTATTTTAATTTCTGAAAGTAGAATATTATCCTGTTTGCCTTCAAAATCCACTTTAGTAACAGCAATAGGGTAGAATGATTTGTAATCGCGGTCATATGAAAGTGCATTGTAGGTTCTCTTCTGGAAAATTTTACCCAAAAGCATGAAGAATAAAAGTCCGCACAGGGTGTCAAAATATCCGGGACCATAGTTGGTTGCCACTTCATAAAGACTTCGCCCGAAAAGAACGATAATTCCCAGGACTATAGGAACATCAATATTTACAATTTTATTTTTTAGCCCGTACCATGCAGATTTGTAGTAATCTGAGGCAGAATATACCACTACCGGAATTGCCAGCAGACACATCAAAGCCCTAAAGAGTCCTTTATAATGTTCCATCCAGTAATCTTCACCGCCGATATATTCGGGAAATGCGAGAAACATTCCGTTTCCGAAAGCAAAAGCAGCAATAGCAAATTTTACCAGAAGTGATTTATCGAGATGTTCAACGTTTTTATCGGCTGTTTCTAGACTGATTACCGGCTTGTAGCCCAGATTAGTAAGAAAATTGGCTAATTCGCTCAATTTTAATTCATTATGATTGAATGAGATCTGCAGCGTCTTTCTGGTAAAATTAACCTGGGAATATTTTATATTTGAATTTAATGTATGAAGGCTTTCCAGCAACCAGATGCAGGAGGAACAATGGATTACAGGAATTTTAAATGTAACGAGACTGGTGCTTCCTTCGGAAAAATCAGTTACTTTTTCAAATATTTCCGGGGTGTCAAGATAATCGAACTGCCCGGAATTTTCATCACCCGGACGAATTCCTGCTCTCTTATTAAGCTCGTAGAAATTATTTAAATTATTAGCATTAAGAATTTCATAAACCGATTTACAACCGTTACAGCAGAAAGTCTTTTCGTCAAATAAAATTCTCTCTTTTTCGATGCCTTGGCCACAATGAAAACAGTTCTCGCTCACCTTCATAAATTATTGAACTACAAAATTATAACAATTTTTTTTGTTTATCGAGTTAAAAAGTTCTATTTTTGTGATAAATGTCATATAAAATGTCGCAGGAACAACAGATTGCCATCGAAGAAAGGTTCGCCAGAGTTTTTAATGATAAATCATTTAAGGAGAGACTTTCCAGTGCTGATTTCGAAAAATATATCAACGCCAAAAAGAAACTGAGTTTCCAGAAACATGATACGATTTTCGAAGACGGAGAAGCTCCAAAAGGAGTTTTTGTTCTGGAGAAAGGAGCTGCGAAATTATCAAAATCGGGAGCGTTCGGGAAAGACCAGATCTTAAGATTTATCAAAGAAGGTGATATTATCGGTTATCGATCGCTGCTGTGCGGGGAAAATTTCCAGGCAAAAGCGGAAGCTATGACAGATATTGAAGCAACTTTTCTGCCGGCCGATGTTTTTATGTACCTGTTGGAAATAGATCCTCAACTGTCATTTGTTATGCTTCAGAAGATTTCCTATGAATTGGGAGAATCTTCCAATACCATCACTTTCCTTGCCCAGAAAACGGTAAGAGAAAGACTTGCGGAAATTTTACTCCTGCTTGAGCAAAAACTGGGTGTAGATCCTGAAGGCTTCATCAAAATATCTTTAACAAGAGAAGAAATCGCCAATATTATAGGAACGGCCACCGAAAGTGCCATCCGCCTTATTTCCGAATTCAAGGGAGACAATCTCATTGAAGTGGACGGAAGGAACATTAAGATTCTCAACCACGACAAACTAATGAAACTCGGTCACGTAGTTTTATAAAAATCATACAAACTTCAAGTCGGCCTAGCGCCGACTTTTTAACTTAAAATAGATACATTATGTCTGTTCATTCTGAAATAAAGAAAGTTACAACGGAAACCTTGCGCAAGATGAAATTTGACAAGGAAAAGATAACCATGCTCACCGCATACGATTATACTACTGCAAAGATGGTGGATGCCGGAGGAATTGATGCAGTTCTTATCGGTGACTCTGCAGCCAATGTCATGGCAGGTTTTGAAACCACGCTTCCCATTACGCTGGATCAGATGATTTATCATTCGCAAAGTGTAGTACGTGGAACAGACAGGGCTTTAGTCGTTGCCGATCTTCCTTTCGGTACTTATCAGAGCAACCCGGAAAAAGCTTTGGAATCCGCGGTAAGAATGATGAAAGAAGGTGGTGCTCATGCCGTAAAAATTGAAGGTGGAAAAGAAATTTCAAAATCCATCAAAAAAATCATCAATGCCGGAATTCCTGTAATGGGACATTTAGGGTTAACACCTCAGTCAATCTATAAATTCGGGACTTATAAAGTAAGGGCAAAAGAAGAAGCCGAAGCAGAAAAATTAATTGCTGATGCCCAACTGCTGGAAGAGCTGGGCTGCTTTTCGGTGGTGCTTGAAAAAATTCCTGCAGATCTGGCTAAAAAAGTAACAGAATCTATTTCAATCCCGACGATCGGTATCGGTGCAGGGCCGCACTGCGACGGACAGGTTTTGGTATATCATGATATGGTAGGAATGAACAAAGGTTTCAGTCCTAAATTTTTAAGAAGGTATCTTGATCTTTATACTGAAATCACGGGTGCTGTAGCACAATATGTAAATGATGTAAAAAGTCAGAATTTCCCTAACGACAGTGAAAGCTATTAATTCATGAATAATCAACAGACAACCCAGGGAGTAATTTCTATCGTAGCGCTATTATGTCTTGTAGTAGGCTGGTTTGATCTTTTTTCTCCAGACATCAATATATTGCTTTCCCGAAGAGTATTTTACGTACTTATCGGAATAAGCTTTTTTCTTCAGGCTCCTTTTATGACGACAAAAAATTTCATGTACGCCATGTATGCAGCAGCAGGATTATGTATTGTAGGAGCGCTTTTTCCGGTAGACTGGAAAATTTCCGGAATTAAAACATTAGGCCTTCTCGGAGGCATTATTCTTTCATTTTCAAACAGACCCAATTATCGTAAGTAAAAATGGAGGAACAGATTATGTATGAAGACAACCATCTTCTGGTGATCAACAAAAAAGTAGGACAGCTGGTACAGGGTGATAAAACAGGAGACGACTCTTTACTGGAACTGATTAAAAACTTTATAAAAAAAAGGGATAATAAACCGGGGAATGTATTTCTTGGTCTGGTTCACCGTATCGATCGGCCTACTTCAGGTCTTGTGATTTATGCTAAAACTTCCAAAGCATTGTCACGACTTACGCAGATGGTTAAAAATCGAGAGATAAAAAAAACATATTGGGCGGTTGTTGCAAAAGAAATGATTCCGCAGACCCAGAGACTCATACATTTTTTAAAGAAAAACGAAAAAAATAACAAAGCCATTGTTTTTCCAAAAGCTACGGATGGTGCTAAAGAAGCGATTCTTACTTACCATGTTATCAAAAGTCTCGATAATTATCTTCTGTTGGAAATAGATTTGGAAACGGGACGACATCACCAGATCAGGGCCCAGCTTTCAAAGATTGGCGTCCCGATAAAAGGTGATCTTAAATACGGATCTCCAAGATCGAATCCGGACGGAGGAATAAACCTTCACGCCCGCAAACTGGAATTTGTTCATCCCGTAACCAAAGAAAATATCGAAATTACCGCACCCGTGCCTCAGAATGATGCCGTATGGAGAGCTTGTGAAGAATAATTATATTTAATTCCGTAAAAATACTGAGCTTAAAACAGTAAATTCCCGGTGATGAATTTTGTTTTTTAGAGATAGTTTTACATCATCAAACTAAAGAACAATAATCATGCTTACACTGGGACAACTTAAAGAAGCAACCTGCGCCAAATCAGCATACGCCTTAAAATTTTTACCGTATGTTATTGAAACATGCGACAGGTTTTCAATTAATACCCCTTCAAGAATACTTAATTTCCTGGCACAGGTAGGCCACGAAAGCGGCGGCTTATTCTACACGGAAGAGTTGGCCAGCGGAAGCGCTTATGAAGGAAGAAAAGATTTGGGAAATACCCAGAAAGGTGATGGGGTGAGATTTAAGGGAAGAGGATTAATTCAGATTACCGGAAGAGCAAACTATAAAGCAGTATCGCTTGCTCTGGGAACTGATTTTATTACAAATCCTACATTTTTAGGCGGAAAGAATGTGACAAAGTGTAATGAGGTCCAGTTAAAAAATGCTGTGGAAAGTGCAGGGTGGTTCTGGAACAGTAAGAATCTGAATGCACTGGCAGATCAGATCGATATCACCAAAAATATAGATACCGGAAATAATCTTGTTGTATTTAAAAAAATCACAAAAACAATAAATGGCGGTTATAACGGTTTGCCAGACAGGCTGAACCGGTATAAATCAGGATTGCAGTATTTCCTTTAATTGTAACAGACTATCTTCAGACTGAAAATAGTCTTTATTTTTTAGGAGCTTTTTCCCGCTATCGCTACTCGCTTTATTAGATTTCGGCGGCGGCAAAGCCGCCGCCGAAATCTAATAAAGCTCAGACAGGCCGCTCAATCGGGGCTAGGGTAGGGTCACTCATTTCAATATTGGAAAATATAAAAATTATTGATTATCAATAAAATGAAGCGAAAATTAAATCTGTGTCATTTGCGAAATCTGCGGGAGATCAAAAAGAAACAATCATAAACCAATAAAATTTCATCAAGCTTCGCGAAGCAAATCCATTTGTCTCTGCTTACTAAAATAAGAAGCCTAAATGGGAAGTCTTTGCGTTAAAACCAAACATCTGCATCATCCGCAAAATCTGCGGGATATAAAATTAAAAATCAATTCATAAAAGAATATTTTCACGCTTCGCGCAGCAAATATATTTGCCTCTGCTTACTAAAATAAGGAACCTGAATAAGAATTCTTTGCGCTAAAACCAAAATCTCTTTATCATTAGCAAAATCAAAAACTTCCGACTTCCTCCTTCACAAAAAATTTTGCCCATTTCAAAAAAATGTCTACCTTCGTTCCAGACTTTAGGGGTGTCTGTTTGTGAACAGGCTGAGATTTTACCCTTTGAACCTGATTTCTAGATCATACTAGCGTAGGGAAAAGTGAGATGACTTTTGCTGTACATTCTATTGTACAATGACGGACATTCCTAAAGTATATAAAAAATTTAGGAATGGAACTCACAATCAACCACACTGTAAGAAATTTTGAAATACTTCCAAAGACACTGGAAGCATTACTTGCTATAGAGATTCCCCACAAAAGAAAAGGAATTGCCGTAGCACTCAACAACCGCATTATTCCGCAGTCATCCTGGCCGGAAACATTCCTCAACGATAAAGATTCAATTTTAATCATCACTGCCACACAGGGCGGTTAACTCACAATATCAATTATTATGGCTCATAACATCACCCGTTCGCCGTTTCCGAACTCTAAAAAAATCTATGTTGAAGGAAAAATACACCCGATCAATGTAGCAATGCGTGAAATAGAATTAAGTCAGACAAAGCTTTCCAACGGAGCATTAGAACATAATCCGCCGGTTACAGTGTATGACACGTCAGGACCCTATACCGATGAAAATTCTGAAATCAACATCGAAAAAGGGCTGCCAAGAATCCGTGAACAGTGGATTTTAGACCGAAATGATGTAGAAATTCTTGACGGAATTACCTCAGAGTACGGAAAAGCCCGCCTTGCAGATTCAAAATTAGATGAATTGAGATTTTCTTATAACCACAAACCCAAAGTAGCAAAAGAAGGAAAACAGGTTACCCAATTATATTACGCAAAACAGGGCATCATAACTCCCGAAATGGAATACATTGCCATCAGGGAAAACCAGAGAATCGAGCAGCTGGATTCCGTTACAAAAGAAATGGCTTTTCAGCATCAGGGAAATAGCTTCGGTGCAAAAACTCCGAAAAATAGAATCACACCTGAATTTGTAAGAGACGAGATCGCTGCCGGAAGAGCCATTATTCCCAACAACATCAATCACCCGGAAAGCGAACCGATGATTATCGGACGTAATTTTCTTGTTAAAATTAATGCCAACATCGGAAACAGTGCCGTTTCATCAAGCATTGAAGAAGAGGTGGAAAAAGCAGTTTGGGCCTGCCGTTGGGGGGCAGATACGATTATGGATTTGTCTACCGGAAAAAATATTCACGAAACCAGAGAATGGATCATCAGAAACAGTCCGGTTCCTATCGGTACCGTCCCGATTTATCAGGCGCTGGAAAAAGTAAAAGGCGTTGCGGAAGATTTAACATGGGAAATTTTTAAAGATACTTTGATTGAGCAGGCGGAACAGGGCGTTTCCTACTTCACGATTCACGCCGGTGTCTTATTGAGATATATTCATTTAACAGCAAAACGGGTTACGGGAATTGTCTCCAGAGGCGGTTCGATTATGGCAAAATGGTGTCTTTTTCATCACAAAGAAAACTTTTTGTACACCCATTTTGAGGAAATCTGTGAAATCATGAAAAAGTATGATGTTGCCTTTTCTTTAGGCGACGGCCTTCGTCCGGGTTCTATTGCTGATGCGAATGATGAAGCACAGTTTGCCGAACTGGAAACTTTGGGAGAATTAACAAAAATCGCATGGAAACACAATGTTCAGGTGATGATTGAAGGTCCCGGCCACGTTCCGATGCACATGATTAAAGAAAATATGGAAAAACAGCTGGAAGTTTGTGATGAAGCTCCGTTTTATACATTAGGACCTTTAACAACAGATATTGCACCGGGTTACGACCACATCACTTCAGGAATAGGAGCGGCAATGATCGGTTGGTTCGGATGTGCCATGTTGTGTTATGTAACACCGAAAGAACATCTGGGACTTCCGAATAAAGAAGATGTAAAAATAGGAGTAATTACCTATAAACTGGCGGCCCACGCAGCGGACTTAGCGAAAGGGCATCCCGGCGCTCAATACAGGGATAATGCGTTGAGCAAAGCAAGATTCGAGTTCCGGTGGGAAGATCAGTTCAACCTTTCCCTTGATCCGGAAACGGCAAGATCATATCATGATGAAACGCTTCCGGCAGAAGGAGCTAAGGTCGCCCATTTTTGTTCAATGTGCGGACCAAAATTCTGTTCCATGAAGATTACCCAGGAAATCCGCGAATCTGCAGAAAAAGGAATGCTGGATAAATCCCAGGAATTCATCGAAAAAGGGAAAGAAATTTATATATGATCATCATTATCACTCCTGAAAAAATTGTTCCTAATGAAACTGAAGTCATCAACGAATTATTTCAGGAAGGTTTAGATCTGCTTCATATCAGAAAACCGTTCATGAATTTAGAAGAAATGAAAAATTTTATTCAAAAGATAAATTCTGAATTTCATCATCGCCTGGTTTTGCACAGTCATTATGATTTGACTGAAAGGTGTAATATTTCAAGACTTCATTTCAGAGAAATTAACAGGCAGAATGAGTTGTATAAATCTTTCACAGATAAAACGATTTCTACTTCTGTTCATGATATTGAAACTTTTAACGAACTAAGTGAGAATTGGGAATATGCTTTTATCAGTCCTGTTTTTCCGAGTATTTCTAAAAAAGGATATGGAAAAGATTCAGAAATTTTAAATGATATAAAAAAAAGAGATAATTCAAATGTAAAGCTGATTGCGCTGGGAGGAATTCATAAAAATAACATCAATGAAGTTTTAAACGATAATGTTGATGGAGTGGCCTTGCTGGGAGCAGTGTGGGAAAGTGACCAACCTTTAAATGTTTACAGAAAATGCAGGCAGCACGTCCTTTCGTTATGAGTATTGCCGGCTTCGATCCAAGCGGTGGAGCGGGTTTGCTGGCGGACGTTAAAACATTTGAACAGTTAAAAGTTCAGGGATTGGCTGTCTGTACGGCAATGACTTTACAAACAGAGTCAGAGTTTTTTGGAATGCGGTGGCAACCTTTAGAAGAAATTTTAAACTCCATTCATGTTTTAATGAAAAATTATGATGTGAAAGCAGTAAAAATAGGGGTGGTAAAAGATGCAGAATTTTTAAATGAAATAATAAAAACTATTAAATTAATTAATTCAGAAACTAAAATAGTTTGGGACCCCGTTTTGAAGAGCACCTCTGAATTCTCTTTTTTTGATCTGAATACCATTTCACCATTAAAACATATAATCCAACAAATCAATTTAATCACTCCAAATTATAATGAATACAATATTCTGAAAGAAGCAGGCCTTTTTGAAGAGCCGCATAATTTATGTTCAATATTAATGAAAGGGGGGCATCGGGAAGATAAAATCGGAACAGATATTTTAATTCAAAATGGAAAAGAAATATTTATTGAACCGAGTGATACGTTTTCTGGTTTTTATCCAAAACACGGTTCCGGATGTGTGCTTTCTTCAGCGATTGCCGGTTGTTTAGCATTAGGAAAAGACATAGAACAAGCATGCCGAAGCGGAAAATTATACATCGAAAAATTTTTAACAAGCACACCTGCTTTATTAGGGTTTCATTCTCGAATGGACCATTAAACTTTGAGCTTTGCTGAATGAATACACTTATAAATTAAAAACAATAAAAAAACTTAGCGCCTTTGTGTTAAAAAATAAATGGAAAAATTACAATACATCTCTCAGGGTATCACAATAGAAGAACAGGAAAAAAATATACGGAAAGCGCTCGATAATGGTGTAAAATGGATTCAGGTACGCTGGAAAAAAGCTCCCGAAAGAGAATTCATTAAGCTCTGTGAAATTTCAAAAAAATTATGCTCAGATCATCACGCTGTTTGCATCATTAACGATCATGTTCAGATTGCAAAAGATATTGATGCAGACGGCGTTCATGTAGGGCTCAATGATATGTCAGTTGAAATAGCGAGACTTATTTTAGGAGAAGATAAAATTATCGGAGGGACGGCCAATACATTTCAGAACGTTCATCAGCGAATGGTAGAATCGTGTGATTATATTGGACTTGGTCCTCTCAGATTTACAACAACTAAAGAACAGCTGAGTCCGGTTTTAGGATTCAGAGGATATCAGAACATCATTCAGGAATTACATGACAAATCACTTGAAATTCCTAAAATTTTTGCCATCGGCGGTGTGGTATTGAACGATATAGAATTACTACAGCAGATCGGAATTTACGGAGTAGCCGTTTCGGGGCAGATCACGGAGCAGCCTTCTATCATTACCAAATTTAAAACAGCTTTACAATGAATAATCAACACTTAACAATTGCAGACAGAACCTTCGGATCAAGATTATTTCTGGGAACAGGAAAATTCGGGAATCTTGCAGAAATGACCAGTTCCATCATGGCATCGGGAAGCGAAATGGTAACCATGGCACTCAAGCGAATTGATTCACAATCTTCAGAAGACGATCTGCTTAACGCCATACAGCCGACAGGAGTTCATCTTTTGCCGAATACTTCAGGAGCGAGAACGGCCAAAGAAGCAGTTTTGGCAGCACAGCTGGCAAGGGAAGCTCTGGAAACCAATTGGGTAAAACTTGAAATTCATCCCGATCCTAAATATCTGCTTCCGGATCCTATAGAAACATTATATGCTACAGAAGAACTGGCAAAATTAGGATTTATCGTAATGCCATACATTCATGCTGATCCTGTTTTATGCAAACGTCTGGAAGACGCCGGAACAGCGGTTGTCATGCCGTTGGGAGCTCCGATTGGAACCAACAAAGGACTGAGAACACTGGATTTTTTAGAAATTATCATCAGCCAGAGTAATGTTCCCGTTGTAGTAGATGCAGGAATTGGTGCACCCTCCGATGCGGCAAAAGCTATGGAAATGGGTGCTGATGCGGTTTTGGTGAATACAGCAATTGCAGTAGCCCAGAATCCTGTAAATATGGCATTGGCTTTTAAAGAAGGTGTCATTGCCGGAAGAAGAGCTTTTGAATCCGGACTAGGAGCGATAGCACAGCATGCTGAAGCTTCGAGCCCGCTGACTGCATTTTTATTTGATTGAAATTAAATAAGATGAAGAGTTTTAAGCATTTTTTTGAAAAACATCAATGGGATGAGGTGAAAGTAAGGCTTGGGAAAGTAACGCTACATGATGTTGAAAAAAGTCTTCAGAAAAAAAATAAAACGATAGATGATTTTTTACATTTTATTTCACCTGTTGCCTCTCAGAAACTGGAAGTAATGGCAAAAATGGCGCAGCAATTAACTCAGAAGCGATTTGGTAAAACCATTCAGCTGTATGCGCCGCTGTATCTCAGCAATGAATGCCAGAATATTTGTACCTACTGCGGTTTCAGTCTGGATAATTCCATTAAAAGAAAAACACTTTCCGATACAGAACTGATGATAGAAGCCGCCGTTTTAAAATCAATGGGCGTCAATCATGTTTTGCTGGTAAGCGGTGAAGCCAATAAGACGGTTGGAGTTGATTATTTCCTGAATGCCATACAGCTTTTGAAACCACATTTTGCCAATATTTCGATTGAAGTACAGCCCTTATCGGAAGAAGAGTACCGAAAGCTGCATGAAGCAGGAGTAAATGCGGTTTTGGTTTACCAGGAAACCTATCATCAGGAAGTGTATAAGAAATATCATCCAAAAGGAAAAAAATCAAATTTTAATTTTCGCCTGGAAACACCGGACAGAATAGGAAGTGCCGGAATTCACAAAATAGGACTGGGAGTTTTACTGGGACTGGAAGACTGGAGAATCGATAGTTTTTTTAATGCATTGCACATTGATTATCTTCAGAAAAATTATTGGAAAAGCAAATATTCCGTTTCATTTCCGAGACTGCGGCCTGCCGAAGGTATTATAGAACCTAATTTTATCATGGAAGATAAAGATCTGCTTCAACTGATCTGCGCGTACAGAATCTGGAATGAAGATCTGGAAATTTCAATTTCGACAAGAGAGAATGAAAAATTCAGAAATCATATAATTTCATTAGGAGCAACAACAATGAGTGCAGCTTCTAAAACTAATCCGGGAGGCTATTCCGTAGATAAAGAATCTCTGGAACAGTTTGAGACCAGCGATGAAAGAAGTATGGATGAAATTAAAAATATTATTAAAAAAGCAGGCTACGATCCCGTAATGAAAGACTGGGACTCGGTTTACAGCGGAATCTAAAACTTTAAAAAAAAGCATCTATCATTTGCTGAATGAAATGCCTCTGCGAACGAAGAAATCTTCAGAATAATTTTGAAGTTACTTGCGTTCTCTGCGTTAAAAAAAAATCAACAATAAATTATTAATGAAAAGCGAAGACACCTTTGCCCGATACAGCCGACAGATCTTTATCGAAGAAATCGGTATAGAAGGCCAGCGAAAAATAATGAATGCCAGAGTTTTAGTCATTGGAGCCGGTGGTTTAGGTAATCCGGTCATACAATATCTGGCTGCTGCGGGAGTAGGCACTCTGGGTGTTGCAGATTTTGATAAGGTAGAACTTCACAATTTAAACCGACAGATTGTTCACAATGAGAAGACGGTTGGGATGTCTAAAGTAAAAAGTGCTGAAAATTTTGTCAGAGCCTTAAATCACCAGATTCAATATATTGGCATTGAACAAAAAATTGATGAAACAAACGCTGAAGAAATAATTTCCGAATTTGATATCGTTGTTGACGGTTCCGATAATTTTACAACGAGATATTTGGTTAATGATATTTGCGTAAAACTTCAAAAGCCTTTGGTGTATGGAAGTATTCTCGGATTTTCCGGTCAGGTTGCTATTTTTAATCATCGTGGAAGCAAAAATTTAAGAGATATTTTTCCGGAGCCTCCTGTTGATGAAGATTTTCCGGATTGCGACAGCCTTGGTGTTCTAGGCCCATTACCGGGAGTTGTCGGAAGCATGATGGCAAATTTAACATTAAAGATCATTACAGATCTGCCATTGCAGCTGAATCGGTTGACGTTAATTGACACGCTAAATTGGCGTTTTCAGACCATTGATTTTTAAACAAAAATTTCAATATTCCAAGTATGGTACAGGTAAATATTGTTTTTGTAAGTTTGGCTAAAGCCGGCAAGAAGTAAAATAGAAAAAGCGGACTAAAGTCCGCTCCAATGGATAAAAATACCTTTTAAATTTATTGTCCCTGCGGCATCACACCACCGTTGTCTTCTTTTTTCGTCTGATTCAGGATATTGGCATCTTCTTTAGCCAGTTTGTTTTTCGTTGGAATTTTATAATTTACGGATAATCCGAAGTTTCTTGTATCATATTTACTTCTTATAAATACAGATTCTCCTGATGGCGGGTTCGAGCGTACCTGCATTACCTGTCCGTTGAAAATATCATTCGCGAACACTGAAACAGTCAGACGGTTGTCCATGAACTTCTTCGTTAACGTAAGGTCAAAAGAATTGTTGAAAGGCTTTTCTGCTGTAAAGTAGAAATAACCAGCTTTAGGAGTTAAATAACTGTAATTGGCGGTAAGTTTAATTTCTTTTGGTAAAATGATCTGTGTCATGATATTAAAAATCCAGAAACCTTTATTGTTCAGATTGTCAATGTCATGTTTTTGGTATCCGGCATAAATGTACATGAAATTAATTTTATCAGGGTTAAAATTAAACTTCATAATCTCGCTCAGAGGTTTGCTGAAGACCATAAACGGAACAGGCAACCCGACATTGAAATTGTGAATTCTCATGTCTGAAATATTGATCTGCTCATTAAATAAGTTTTTCCCGTCTTTTCTGATAATCTGTGCCACCTGGTTTTTAGCTGAACTCACACTATATCCGATGAATGCATAATCAAACGCGGAAATCTTCAGTTCATAATTATCAAAAATAGTAGGCTGAAGATTCGGGTTACCGGTGACCTGTGTGTTCGGTCCTTGGAAGGTTACGTTATTAGGATTCAGTGCGGAAATGCTTGGCAGGTTTATTTTCTTATTGTAATTCGCCGCTACATAGACCTGGTTCATCAGATTGTACTGAACACTGGCATTCGGAAATAATTTAAATTTATTAAAAGGAATAAGATCTGCTTCAATAAGGGTATTGGTTTGATCGTTATATCTTGTAATACCGGAGATATCATAATTTTCTGCACGGGTTCCCAATATAAAATCAAATTTTTTGAGTTTCGCCTGGAATTCCAGATAAGTTGCAGTTGTTTGTCTTGTATAATCCAGGTTAGTGATTCCTTTGCTTTCCGTGTCGAATTCCTGATGCTCATACAAACCGCCCAGGCTTACTTTTCCGCCGTCAAGAAGATTCAGCGGTTGAGAATAGTCTACTTTAAAATTAGCGACTCTCATATCAGAGGTATTATCCAGAACATTTCCCAAAGAGACTCTTGGTTCCCATGAACTGGTATCGGCATATTTTTTATCTCTGAAAATATTATCCTGCACAAACTTACTGTCGGATTTTGTATAGCCAAACTGGAAATCCAGTTTTTGTGCCTTATCTGAGAAGCGCTTTTGGTAAGTAACCACTGCTTCCTGTCTCGTGGTAAGCGTATGGGCAGCATCGGATGCGTCAAAACTAAAATCTCTGTACGTAAATTGTTGCGGATTCGTGTTAGGAATCGGTTTGGCTTCCTGCCCGTCTCCGTCACTTAATGTATAATTGTCATTATTATTATGGTAAATATCATAATTTACAAGCAACCGGTCCTGTCCCAAGTCAAAAGTCAGTCCCGATTTTGCAAAATAACCTCTTCCGAATCTGTCGGTATTGCTTGTTAAAAGATTATCCTGCTTGCCGCTCAGCATACTTTCACGATAATTTTGACCGATATTTAATTGCCATCCGAAGATTTTATTTCTTGCATTTAAATTGAGGGAATTGCTCGTTCTGCTTCTGTATTTATCGTAATTTGTAAAAGAGTAGTTGCCGGAATAGGTTGCCGTTAAATATTTATTAGCATTTTTATTGGTAATGATATTCATAATCGCACCACCGGAAGTAGCGGGAAATTCGGCGCCTGGCTGGGTGATCACTTCAATTCGGTCTACGGAATTGGCAGGCATACCTTCGAGGAAAGAATTCAGTTCATTGGAGGTTATATTTAAAGGCCTTCCATTAAGGAATACATCCAGCACTTTTCCCTGATACATCATTCCTGCAATATCAGTGGAAACAAGCCCCGGAAGCTTTTTGATACCTTCCAATACATTTCCGTTATTGAGTTGCGGCTGCTCGGAGAAATCGAAGATTGTTCGGTCAGCTTTTTGCTCAACGGCTTTTTTAGTTTTGGTGATGGTTACCCCTTCAATTTGTTTTTCCTTTACCTGGCTATTAGACTTTTCCTGAGCGAATATCAGGACAGTACTCAGTAATGATAAAGCAGTTATTGTTTTTTTCATAATATTTCCTACTACCAGGTTAGACGAAGTAATTTCATTTTTGTTACAGGGTAAGGCTTTATTTTATATACTTTAAAACAGATTCGGGTCTGTATTTGGGACTTCTCTTCAGAAAATCCATGAAAAATGCGGTATGGGTACCTCCCATCAGCAGTACGATGCGGTCATTTTTGTTGATGTTGATTTTATTGAAATTGGAGAACATTACCAGATTCCTATGATACATTTTAGCAGCCTCGTCGGCTCCTTCGTTCCTGTCTTTTGTGGAGACATAAGTCAGCAAATCTGCATTAATGTTAATCAGCATATCGAGCATTTGAGGATGATTGTTGAGTTTAAACAGTTCGCGGAAAGTCATTTTATCCTCAGGGTATTTTTTCTCAGAGGCATCCACCAGTGCGCCATATCGCTCATAGGTGGCATCATCCCGTTTGTTCCTAAGATGATAGTAGAGGCTGTAGTCGTATCCTTCCTTATAATCTATACCGAAAATTTTAGAGGTTCCGGACAGCCTTCCAATTTCAAAAGCAAGAAGTTCGATCTCGCCCGGATTTTTATATTTCTTTTCCGGATTCTGAAGATATTCCAGGTAGTCTTCCTGAAGAACAGTGTTGTTTTCGGGAAGATCTTCCACCACGATAATGGTCGGCCTGAATGCGGCAATCTCTGCGGCGATTTCATGGATCCTTCTTTTATTTTCTGTGTTGTGCTCATCAAATTGGGTAGTGTTTGCATCAGAAGTATTGCCCATGTGAAAGGTGGCGATATTTAAAATAGGAACGGCATCATCAAATTTATCTTTAAACTGAAACGTTTGGGCCTTCAAAGAAGCTGCAAAGGCAAGAAAGAACGTGGTAAAATATATTGTTTTCATGGTAATAATAAGTAAAGTAAATTCTTATTTCAAAGAATCGAATTCTGTATAATCGAAATCAGGGGATGATGTGAATAGCTTTCTCAGAACAGAGGCGTGCCCATTGCCTACAATTACCAGCAATCTGTCTTCCGGGTGATGCGGAATATTCTGAATATTTCTGAACATTCTCAGGTTTCTGTCGTACCAATACAACGCCAGCATATCGGCACCGTCATGTTCTCTCAGCTTAAAATCGCCACTCAGGTATGCCCCGTATTCATACTGATGGTATTCTTTTCCGTTCGTATATTTGAAAAGATCCAGCAGCGATCTGAAGTTTTTGGGTTCCGAGCTTTTAAAGAAAATATTGTACTGTTTTGAAACAGGATCATCGCTCTGAAAGTCGTATTCTGCAGACAGGTTCTTGAAATATAGCGAATCGGTCTTCGCAAATTTTTCCTGCAGATCATCCAGCACCGAATTTGCATCTATGCTGTACAGCTCGTTTATCTTAAGCTCTTTCGCAATACGCATGGCCAGCTGATACCGCTCATCCCTTTTATCGGCATACTTCCCTTCCTTGTATTCTTTTAGTTTCTGGTTGGCATTCCATTCAGGAAATGCTTCGATAGCAATTTTGGTCGGCTTGAACTTTTTAATATACTCTACAAGCGCAGTGACTTCTTTTGCCGTTTTTGGCGAAAGAACGTCCACCTGATCGCTTTTTTCAGTCTTGTGTGCATCGAGATTAGGATAATCAAAATGGAAGGACCCTACGACGAGTACTTTTGTTTTGGCACCGGGAAAATATTCCGCCGGTTTTTTCTGAGCGGTAATAATTGTTGATAAACAAATCAAAAATGTGCATACTAATGTTTTCATGAATAATTGATTGAGGTTAATAAATAAATGATGATATCATTTAAAATGATAATCTGTACTGTTTTTTGCAAAATTATTGTTTGCCATCAGAAAGACTGCTGCCATTTCGACCAACCACATTTAAACAAGTGTAAAATGAATTTGTCGGAAAAAAATAACTGTTTATCGAAAAAAGGAGATGAATCTTCATAGATAATCTATTTTTGTTGTATGAAAACCAGTAAACTGCTTTATCTGCATATTTTCTTTTGGACAATTTATAGTACCGGCGCGGTTCTCATTCCCTATTTTGTATTTCATTCTAAGAATACGATTTTTAATATAACCTTCTTTATAACCAGTATCACTTGCTTTTATGTCAACTATTTTATTGTAGTTCCAAGGTTTTTTGATGCCGACAAAATTTATAAATCTTTTTTCGCTTTTTTTCTTAGTGTAAGTTCTTTTGTATTGGTGAGATATTTTGCGGAAGAATGGTTTTTGCCAACGTTTTTCGGGATAAGGAATTATGCAGAAGAGACAGGTTTTGTCTTTTATTTCTTCGATAATATTTTTTACAGCAGTACCACGATCTTTATCAGTACTACCTTTTGGTTTTTTAAATATTCCATTATTGCAGAAGAAGAAAAGTCTCAGCTTATTGAAGCCCGGAAAACCGCAGAGTTACAGGCGCTGAAAACCCAGATCAATCCTCATTTTATTTTTAATTCTTTAAATAATATCTACTCGCTCGTATATCAGAAATCAGATAATGCATTGCCCGCTATTGAAGAGCTGAGCCGCCTGCTGCGATACAGTACAAAAGATCTCGGCGAAGACCGAATTGCTTTGGAGAAAGAAATAGGCTATATCGAAAGTCTCATAGCTTTGGAAAAACTTAGGATTAAAAATCCCGAACTGCTGGTCATTGAAAAGAAAATTCTTCATCCGGATCTTAGCATTTCGCCGATGATTTTGGTTCCGTTTGTTGAAAATGCTTTCAAGCATGGTGATTTCCGCGACAAAGGTTTTAATGTGAAAATTTCTGATGAAAACAAAATGCTGCAATTTTATCTTTTAAATTATAAAAAAGAGAAGATAAAAGATTCTATATCAGGAATTGGCATTGAAAATGTGAGAAAAAGGCTGGAAATTTTATATCCTAAAAAATACTCATTGGATATCAAAGATTCTGAAACGGAATTTATTGTTGATTTAAAAATTGATTTACGGAATGAAGACCATTAAATGTATCATTGTTGATGATGAGCCGCTGGCTGTCTCTTTGCTGGAAAATTATATCCGGGAAATGCCTTCTCTTGAACTGATATTCTCGGCTGAAAATCCGGTTGATGCGTTAGAATATATCCGGAACAATACTGCAGATCTCATCTTTCTGGATATTCAGATGCCGGAACTTTCGGGGATTAATTTTATGAAAATTGTGGGCGATAAAATGAAATATATTTTAACAACAGCCTATTCAGAATACGCTTTGGAAGGATATGACCATAATATTGTCGACTATCTCCTGAAGCCGATTTCATTCGAACGTTTTTCTAAAAGTGTTGAAAAGGCACAGGTACGTTTCCCATTAAATACGCCGGAACAAAAGCACTTCTTCGTAAAATCTTCCGGGCAGCAGCACAGAATCTACTTTGAAGATATTTTATATGTTGAGAGCATCAGAGATTATGTAAATGTCAAAACTGCAAAAGAAGAGTTTATTGTTTTAGATACTCTGAAGTCAATGGAGCAGCAGCTTCCTGAAAACTCCTTTATCAGGATTCACAAATCTTTTATCGTTAATCTCAATCATATCAAAACTATCGGAGCCAAAAAGATCATCGTCCATCCGGAACATGAGATTCCGATAGGAGAGAGCTACAAAATGAATTTTCTAAATCGTATCAAGTAAAAAAGCAACTTCAATTTGAAGTTGCTTTTTCTATTATTAATTAAATCTAACAATTAATTTTCTTGTTGCTTAATCAGGTTTAATGCAGAACCGGCCTTAAACCAATCGATCTGCTGATCGTTGTATGTATGGTTTGCCGTAACGATGTCTTTAGATCCGTCAGCATGAACGAATTCTAACGTAAGTTGTTTTCCCGGAGCAAACTGCTCAAGATCAAGGAAATTCACTGTATCGTCCTCCTGAATTTTATCATAATCGGCTTCATTAGCGAAAGTTAATCCTAACATTCCTTGTTTTTTAAGGTTTGTTTCGTGGATTCTTGCGAATGATTTTACCAATACCGCTTTTACCCCAAGGTGTCTTGGTTCCATGGCAGCATGCTCTCTTGAAGAGCCTTCTCCGTAATTCTGGTCACCTACAACAATTGAAGGAATTCCCGCAGCCTTATAAGCTCTCTGTACAGCAGGAACTTCACCGTATTCACCGGTAAGCTGGTTTTTCACTTTGTTGGTTTCCATGTTGTAAGCATTCACCGCTCCGATCAGCATGTTGTTGGAAATATTATCTAAGTGACCTCTGTATTTCAACCATGGTCCTGCCATGGAAATGTGGTCGGTTGTACATTTTCCGAATGCCTTGATCAAAACTTTAGCACCAGAGATGTTTTTACCGTCCCAAGCCGGGAACTCTTCTAATAGCTGAAGTCTATCTGAGGTTGGGCTTACATTTACGGACACGTGAGAACCGTCTTCAGATGGAGCCTGGTAACCGTTGTCTTCAACTGCGAATCCTTTAGATGGCAATTCAGAACCTTTTGGCTCGTCTAATTTAATCTGCTCACCTGCTTCGTTGGTTAAAGTATCTGTAATTGGGTTGAAGTCTAATCTTCCTGAGATTGCTACTGCAGCTACCATTTCAGGAGAAGCTACGAAAGCGTGTGTATTCGGGTTACCGTCTGCTCTTTTCGCGAAGTTTCTGTTGAAAGAGTGAATGATAGAGTTTTTCTCTCCTTTTTCAGCACCTTCTCTGTCCCACTGCCCGATACATGGTCCGCAGGCATTGGTAAAGATTCTTGCGTTTTCGAATTTTCTGAAAGAGTCTAAGAATCCGTCTCTTTCAGCAGTATATTTTACCTGCTCAGAACCTGGGTTGATCCCTAAGATTGCTTTAGGCTTAACACCTTTTGCAACGGCATCTTCCACGATAGAAGCAGCTCTTGATAAATCTTCGTAAGAAGAGTTGGTACAAGATCCGATCAAAGCCCATTCCACCTCAAGCGGCCATCCGTTGGCTTCTGCTTTTGCTCTGAATTCAGAAACAGGTGTTGCCAAATCCGGAGTGAAAGGTCCGTTTAAGTGAGGGGTCAATTCAGAAAGGTTGATTTCTATCAGTTGGTCGAAATATTGTTCAGGGTTTGCATATACTTCAGCGTCACCTGTTAAGTGTTCGGCAATCTGATCTGCAGCATCCACAACATCCTGTCTTCCTGTAGAAGCAAGATATCTTCTCATGGAATCGTCATATCCGAAGGTAGAAGTCGTAGCACCGATTTCAGCACCCATGTTACAGATGGTTCCTTTTCCTGTTGCGGAAAGAGATTCTGCTCCTTCTCCGAAATATTCTACGATGCATCCTGTACCTCCTTTTACAGTAAGGATTCCTGCTACTTTAAGGATAACATCTTTTGCAGAAGTCCATCCGGACATTTTTCCGGTAAGTTTTACCCCGATCAGTTTTGGCATTTTAAGTTCCCATGCCATACCTGCCATTACATCTACTGCATCAGCACCTCCTACACCAATTGCCACCATTCCTAAGCCTCCTGCATTTACCGTGTGAGAATCGGTACCGATCATCATACCGCCAGGGAAAGCATAGTTTTCCAATACTACCTGGTGAATGATTCCGGCTCCCGGTTTCCAGAAACCGATTCCATATTTATCGCAAACAGAACTCAAAAAATTGAAAACTTCCGAGTTTTTATTGATACCTTCCTGTAAATCTTTATCAGCACCTACCTTGGCCTGGATAAGGTGATCTGCGTGAGCCGTTGAAGGAACAGCTACTTTCGCTTTACCTGCCTGCATAAACTGCAACAGCGCCATCTGTGCGGTTGCATCCTGCATTGCTACTCTGTCCGGTGCAAAATCTACATAAGAATTTCCTCTTTCATAAGCCTGTGTAGCATTTCCTTCCCAAAGGTGAGTGTATAATATTTTTTCTGATAATGTAAGAGGTTTTCCCACTATCTGTCTTGCTGCTGCAATCCTTTCAGGGTAACGCTCGTACACTTTTTTGATCATATCGATATCAAATGTCATATCTCAAAAACGTTTTAAAATTATCAAACAATTATAAATGTTCCCAAAATTACGAAATTTTAATATTTTATGGGAGTTATATTATTTAGATTCTTTATAAATATGAGTTTTATAATATCTATTTTCATTGTATTTTTGCAGATACTATGGGTTTAAAAAAGATAATTCAGGTTCTAGGTGTTTTGATTTCGGCAGCTGTTTTTTCTCAGAAATCAACTCCGAAAAAAGTACCTGTAAAAAAGAAGACGGTAGCTGTTGCAAAAAATGAAGTATTACCTGTTGTCAATCAGGATCTTCCTTTGTTGATTCCGAAGAAAAAAGACGGTAACTTCGGATACGTTAATCAGAAAGGTAAATTTATCATCCCGCCGGAATATCATATTGCGGTTTTCTTTTATGAAGACTGCACCCTCCTGAATTCTCCGAATGAAAAGCTTCGGAAATTCGGGACCTCAGAATATGCAACGGTAGAAAAAGATGAAATCTCATACAGGGTCGATAAAAAAGGCAAAAGAGTATATCGTTTCCGACAGGAAGATCTGGGAAAGTGTGTTCATAAAGAATATGTTCAGCAGCTGTATCAGGCTTATGTTTTAAATGGTTTTTACGGAATTATTGAAAAAGCTACTTTTAAAGATCCGGCAGATTACAGGCAGTTCCAGATCTATCCGCAGTATGAATACCTCTTTATACTCGAAGGTGATGATGTTGCCAATCCGATGATTGTTGCTTCAAAGAATGATATGTTTGGGGTGATTGACGTGCACAACAAAGTGGTTATTCCTTTTGAATACAGCGACATCAAACGCAATTTCAGCTGGAAGCTCGGTAAAATGTTTGATGTTTCGAAAGATGGGAAAAATTATTATTACATCGATTCAAATAATAATACTTACTGATTAACCCTCGTCAAATGGGGGGTGCATTTGAAAATTCTTTCAATAATGCTGGGTGTTAATTTTTTTAAGGTATATCTGATAATATTTTTGTAATTTTGCGGCAGAAATAAAGGGGTGCTGTCACAAGCTGAGATTATACCCAATGAACCTGGAACGGGTAATGCCGTTTAGGGAAACATGTAAATAATTGATAGATGATTATTGATAATTTATTAACAAAAAATAAAAATCAATCATCTTTTATCATTAATCATTTATAGATAATCCGCCCCTTTTATTCATTAAATGTTAAAATTTATAGAATGAAAGGATTATTTTTTTTAGGCCTTACTGTAGGCGCAGCTGCCTTTATCCAGGCACAAAATACCGATTCCTTAAAAATAAAGGAAATTGAAGCCGTTAATTTTACCAGAAGACTTCCCGTAGCCAAAGAAATCATTAATGTTCAGAAAGATCTCGACAGCAGAAACTTGGGACAGGATCTTCCGATTCTTCTGAAAAACCAGACTTCCATTATATCTACATCAGATGCCGGGAATGGAGTGGGCTATACAGGTTTCAGAATCAGGGGTGTTTCCGGAAGCGGAATCAATGTGATGATGAACGGTGTTCCATACAATGATTCGGAAAGTCAGGGTACATTCTTCGTCAACGTTCCGGATCTTACCAGTTCTGCTTCCCAGATTCTGATTCAGCGAGGAGTGGGAACATCCAACAACGGGGCTGCCGCTTTCGGAGCAAGCATTAATGTGCTTTCAAAAGATCCTGAAGAAAAGTTTTATGTTAAAACAGATGACAGCTACGGATCATTTAATACCTATAAATATTCTGCAGAAATAGGATCCGGAAAATTCTGGGGGAACCGGCTTTCCGTGATGGGAAGATATACGCACATCAATTCAGATGGATATATCGACAGGGCTTTTTCAAAGTTGAATTCCTATAATTTCACGGCTTTATATGAAGAAGGAAACACAAGAATCCGTTTAATGGCTTTCGGAGGTAAAGAAAAAACCTATCAGGCCTGGAATGGAATCGATAGAAAAATCTGGGAAACCGATCCTAAATTCAATTATTCCGGAGCAATTTATGATGCAAATTGGGAAAATATTGTAGGCTTTTATGATAACGAGACCGACAATTACCAACAAAATCATTATCAGTTGCTTTGGGAACAGAAATTTAATGATAAATGGAACCTCGAAACAACCATACATTATACCAAAGGGAAAGGATATTACGAAAATTATAAGCAGGGTGATCCATTCGCCAGATATAACTTACCTGATGTTGGAAGTGAAGAATATTCTGATTTTATCAGGAAAAAGTGGCTGAATAATGATTTCTACGGAATCGTATCAACGCTTTACGGAAAACTGGGAACGGTTGATGTAAACTTCGGTGCAGTCGCCAATCAGTACTACGGAAGGCATTTCGGAAATGTAACAGGCGTTTTCATTCCCCAGATTGATGAACACGAGTATTACAGAAACCGCTCCGTGAAAAATGAAGTGGCAGGTTTTGCAAAAGCATTGGTAAGAGTAAACGATTTCGAATTTTTCGGAGACCTCCAATTGAGAAATGTAGATTACGATACAAAAATCATTACTTCAGGAGATGGGGAAGGAGCAGATTTAAACAAAAACTGGCTGTTCTTCAATCCAAAAGCGGGAATCAATTATAAAATTCCGGCAGGAAAAGTTTTCGTTTCCTATGCACACGCTCACCGCGAACCCAACCGGGACGATCTTCTCGCAAATAATGACGTAAAAGCCGAAAAGCTTCACGATTTTGAAGCCGGTCTCGAAAAACAGTTTGGGCCTGTATCTTTCACCGCCAATCTCTACTATATGTATTATGTCAATCAACTTGTTCTAAATGGCGAGCTAAACAATGTAGGTGCATTCATCAGAACCAATTCCGGGAAAAGTTTCCGAAGCGGGATCGAGCTCGGAGCATTGGCTAAAATTTCAAAACAGTGGGAACTTAACGGAAATGTAAGTTTCAGTAACAACAGGAATTTGGACTTTAAAGTAGAAAATGAAAACGGCGTTCAGGATCTTGGGAATACACAGATTTCCTTCTCTCCGGACGTGATTGCCAATCTTTCAGTGAAATTCAACCTAAATAAAAATTTCCAGTTTGCCTTACTTAATCAGTATGTCGGAAAACAGTATCTCGATAATTCGGAAGATCGCAACCTCAAGCTGAACGACTATTTCCTTACCGATTTTAATGCACAGTACCAGTTTAAAATCAAAAACAACGACATCGCGCTCAAGCTTCTTGTTAATAATATATTTAACAGAAAATACGTTAATAACGGAGCGGTATGGGACAGTGAACCCTATTACTTTTCACAGGCCGGAACCAATTTCATGTTCGGGATCAGCTGGGAAATACAATAACCATCAGGCTATATTGAAATAATTATAGTAAAAAGTAAAGTTAGATTAAGGCTGCTTCGGCGGCCTTTTTTTTGGATTCTATCAGAATTATTTTTAGAAGCTTTTTCCCGCTTTCCGCACTCGCTATTTCTTTATTTTCCGGGGCGCGGCGGCTTCGCCGCCGCGCCCCGGAAAATAAAGAAATGAGCTCAGACAATTGCTTCAATCGCGGCTAGGGAAACAGTTGGTTATTCACATTTGTTCCAAAAATCAATGTAGGTTTCAAGCTAAAACTTATTGCCTAAATCCTGACAGCTCATCAATAGGAGCGGGCTTTAGCCCGCTTTAGAAAAATAAACCATCGATTGGCTTTAGCCAAAGCTTATAACATGGACAGGATTTCTAAAATCAGATCTGCATATTTTAAACTTAATACTGAACAATTCTTATATAACAAAAGTCACGAAAAAGTCATAAATTTGCTGCCAAATGAATATTTCAGCTTACATTTTAGAATATTTGAAACAATTCGGTACCGTTACGGTTCCGGATTTTGGGGTGTTTTCACTTGAAAACTCCAAAGCCATTATCAATTCAGAAAATGGGAGCATCCTTCCTCCTGCAAGTAAAATTGTATACAGCCCGGATTATAGGATAAAATCTGATGAGCTGGCTGCTTTTATTGCCGGTCACAAACAGATGACCACGGAAGCGTCCAAAACAGATCTGCAGATCCAGACCGATTTCTGGAAGAAGAAACTGCAGGCAGATCAGATGCTGGAGATTCAGGGACTTGGTACTATTTATATCGAGGAAGGCGAAACGCATTTCAAAGGAAACAGGCTTCAGTCAGATCATCCCGATTTTTATGGGCTGGAAGAAATTAAAATTTCGGACATCCATAATAACGAATCTCCAAAAACCGTTTCCAAAAATTCCGGAAAAGATTACCGCTTTAATAAATCAATTCTCTGGATTTTCCTCATCATTATTCCTGTTCTGGGAATTTTATATGTTGCTTACACGCAGCAGGAGCTTCTTTTTGGTGAAAAGTCTTTTGGAAACACCAATCCTTCTGTGCAGACCAGAACTCACCGGATCGTTGAAAAAGATACTGCAAAAGCGCAAAAGATTGCACCCCCGGTTGTACCATCAGATTCTCTGAAAAAAGATACTGTGGTAAAGCAGAATATTCAGCCGGCAATACAGAAAGCTGTAAACAATCCGGCTCCTACACATAACACTAAGAAGAAATGGCAAAAATAAAGAAGGCGTCAGAATCCCTGACGGTAATGACGAACATTGTACTTCCCAATGATACCAATCAGCTGAGGAATCTTTTCGGAGGCGAGCTCTTGGCAAGAATGGACCGATGTGCATCCATCTCTGCAACAAGACACTGCGAAAGACGAGTAGTAACGGCTTCCGTGAATCACGTTTCATTTGATCATCCAATTCCGGAAGGAGGAATTGTTGTGATGGAATCCAAAGTTTCCAGGGCTTTCTCTACCTCCATGGAAATTTATGTTGACGTGTGGCTGGACGACCCTATTAACCACAAAAAAATTCAGACCAATAAAGGAATTTATACTTTCGTGGCGGTTGATGAATTCAACAGACCCATCCCAATCCCTGAAATGGAACCGGAAACTGATCTTGAAAAAGAAAGATACGCAGCCGCACTCAGAAGAAAGGAACTCTCCCTGATTCTTTCCGGAAGAATGAAACCTTCTGAGTCAATTGAGCTTAAAAAGCTTTTTGGGGAGGAAACAAAATAATTTGATTTAAGAAATTATTTGTAGTTTTTTTGACGCAAAGTTGGTGATTATCTTGGTTGTACTTAAGAAAGAATTAATCAACAAGTTTGATGAAGCTGTAATCTAATCTGCTAAATCTGAATAATCTGTGCGGATTTTAAATAAAACTTAAATAAATAATTTCTTTCAGCGAAAGTCCACAAAAAATTATTGTAACAAGTACAGATAAAACCGACAAAAATAGTTGTCGGTTTTTTATTGCTGCTTCAGTAGAGGATTCTAAGTAATCGCCGGTTTTAGCAAACATTTTTTCAGGAAAGAATATGGGTAATGCCAAAAGACATAAAAGCAGAAAATTAAGACCTACTTCAAACCATAAAAATTTTTACTCCCAAAACCGTCTCCACCGTCTCCGGAATAGTGAACGGGAATAATTTCCTGTACAGAAGAAAATTGCTGTGACAGCACAATAATATATACAAGAAGAAGCAATACGGAAATACCGAAAATGGCCTTAGGTGATTTCATGGAAAACTAAAAAATTCAATTACAAAAGCTGTTTCTGAATCTTTGTAACTACCTTTGCAGAACAAATATAAAAATTATCAACGTAATTTCGTTTGTGTCATTTGTGCAAAACAATAGTGTCATTAGTGTTAAAAAAAATGAAAATACTCCTTTTAGATAAAAACCATCCCTTGATTACCGAACAGCTTCTTGCAAAAAATTTTATTTTGGAAGAAGATTTCACCTCTTCTTATGATGAGGTCTGCCATAAGATAAAAAACTATGATGGTGTCATCATCCGGAGCAGAATTCCTTTGGACAAGAATTTTCTGGAGCAAGCTAAAAACCTGAAATTTATTGCGAGAGTAGGAGCAGGAATGGAAAATATTGATATTCCTGTAGCACAAAAATTGGGAATTCAGCTGATCAATTCTCCGGAAGGAAACCGTGATTCAGTTGCAGAACATGTGGTAGGAATGCTGCTGATCCTTATGAACAGGCTTTTCATTGCATCCCAGGAAGTGAAAAATGGGATCTGGCTCCGAGAAGAAAACAGAGGTGACGAACTGCTGGGAAAAACGATAGGCCTCATCGGATATGGAAATATGGGCAAAGCGACTGCCAAAAGGCTTTCAGGGTTCGGATGCAAAGTAATTTTCCATGATATTCTGCCCGGCCTTTCCGATGAATATGCGACTCAAGTTTCCCTGGATGAGCTTAAGGAAAAAGCAGAAGTTCTGAGCTTACATATTCCGTTGACGGAAGATTCATATTATCTCGTAGACGGACCTTTTATTTCAGAAATGAAAAATGATTTTTATTTCGTCAATACTGCACGTGGAAAAAACGTGGAAACCAAAAGTCTTGTTGAAGCTATTAAATCAGGAAAAGTAAAAGGAGCATGTCTCGACGTTCTGGAATATGAAAAGTCTTCTTTCGAAAAGCTGGAATCAGAAAATGAAGACCTGCAGTTTTTGCTCGAATCTGAAAAAGTGATTGTAACACCACATATCGCTGGATGGACTATCCAAAGCAAGGAAAAACTTGCCCAGGTAATCGTGGATAAAATTCTTGCGCAATTTTCAGGTAATTTTCAGTCGATTCATTAATTTTCTGAGTTTGGCAACAGATTATTTTATGTTAAATAATTCATAATGTACAGTCAGGAGTTAATAATTATTTTCAGTTTTATTAAATTGCCGCTCATTTTTGAAATTCATGAGGATGCGTAATCTTGTACTTATTATCACTGCCTGTATAGCTCTTTTTGCCTGTAAAAACAAGACTGAAAATCAGGAGAATGCCACCGGAAGCACGACTAATCTCCCGAATTACGGAAACGTAGATTTAAGTAAAGTTTTTACAAAAGAAGACAGTCAGATCCCTGATAAGGCATCGCTTTCAAGATATATTGATCAGTACTACAAAAGAGTATGGGAACGTGGCGACCTCAGTGGCGGAATCCTGGTTGCGAAAGGTGATGATATTCTGTACGAAAACTACAGAGGTTTTGCAAGAGAAGGCAATCAGAATCCTATCGACAGGAATACACCCCTTCATGTTGCCTCGGTATCAAAAACACTTACGGCAATGGCAATGCTTAAGCTGGTAGAGGCTGGTAAAATAAATCTGGACGATCATCTTACGAAATTTTTTCCGGGATTCCCTTATCCGAATGTTACTGTTAAAACTTTGCTCGACCAAAGAAGCGGTCTTCCGAAATATGAATATTTCATCACTAAAATACAGCCTGCTCCTGCTGAGCTTTCCAAAGCGTTCATCACAAACCAGGATATTTTAAATATGATTATTAAGTACAAACCTGACCTGGCGAGAGATACAGATACGGGATTCATGTACTGCAATACCAATTTTGCCATGCTTGCGCTGCTGATCGAAAAGATCACCAATACTCCTTTTCCGCAGGCCATGAAAGAGATGGTGTTTGACCCTCTTAAAATGAAAAATACTTTTATCTTCCAGGAAAAAGATATTCCAACAGCATCCCAGTCATTTTATTATGGCGGCAAAAGGCTTTATCCGTTGGACAGGCTGGATCTGATTTACGGAGATAAAAATGTATATACCACCCCAAGAGACCTTTATAATTTTTCTAAAGCCATGTTTTCGAAAGATTTTTTAAAGCCTGAGCTTATGGAGCAGGTTTTTACACCATACAGCAATGAAAAATTCGGAACCAATAATTACGGATTGGGTTTCAGGATGAAAATTTTTGACAACGGAGAAAAACTCACGTACCATAACGGATGGTGGCACGGTACCAACTCTGTATTTGCGCATTTATTAAAATCAAAAGTAACCATTGTGGCCATTGGTAACATGTATTCCGGAAAAGTTTATACGGCACTTGCATTATCGGGATTATTTGAAGATTTTCCGGCACAAAAAGATAAACTTCACAGTGTAATGAGTGATGATAAAGATACATTAAAAGGACATGGTGAAGTTTATGGAGAATAATGTTTATTTTTGCGTAAACATCTTCATGAAAAGACTTCTTGTATTATTTGTTATTGGTTTTCTTTTGCAGTCCTGTGCGAGAGTAGGATCACCTGTAGGAGGCCCGAAAGATACGTTAGCACCAAAATTTTTAGGCTCTAATATTGATTCGGCGAGAATTAATGTTCCCAGGGACATTAAAGAGCTGCGCCTTGATTTCGACGAATACGTGACCCTGAAAGACATCAATAAGAATCTAAGCATATCGCCACCGATTAAAAATATTACCAGAATTATCCCCTCCAGTATCGCCAATAAATTTGTTCTTATCCAATGGAAAGATACCCTGCAGGCCAATACAACGTACAATTTCAACTTCGGAAACGCTATTTCGGATAACAACGAAAATAATATCCTTAGATATTTCAACTTCGCTTTTTCTACCGGTGAAAAGCTGGATGATCTCTATATCAGCGGAGAAATAAAAGATGCGTTATCGCTCAAAAAAGCTTCTGAAAACAAATTTGTCGTAGGGCTTTATCCGGTAAAAGATACCATTGATTATAAGCAGAAGCCTTATTATATCACCAAGGTTGACGATGACGGCTATTATGAGCTGAATTATCTTGCGCCCGGAAAATATAGAATTATCGCTTTTGAAGATGAAAACGGAAACTCTATATACGATCCCGGAAAGGAGAAAGTAGGTTTTCAGAAAGAACCTGTTGTAGTTGAAAAGTCAATCTCAGGATTGAATGTAAAGCTTTATCCGTCTAAGAAGCCGGTGAAATATCTTGAAACGAAAGAAGTGCCGGGAGGTGTTTTAATGACTTTTGAAGGCCGGCCGGATAGTGTGAGGGTACAGTCTCAAAACGAAAAGCTTACAGATTACAAGGTGACCCATGCTCCTAAATCGGATTCGGTCAGAATATGGTTTGATGCGGTGAAAAGCAATCTCGGGCAAACCACAGTCGAAAACGTGAAGTTCGGATATAATGCAGGAGTTAAAAAAGATACTCTTTATAATGCTTCTTTGTTTTACCGTTACAATACCAAGAATGCAATGGATGTAAACAGTGATAATGGCGGCGGAATGCTTGCTCCAAAAGAAAACTTTAAAATCAGTTCAAACTACTATATTAATAAACTAAGCACAGACAAATGGATCTTCAGGGCAGCAGGGGACAGCCTGAATACACTTCCCTTCACCGCAAGAATCTCGGAAACAAATCCTTATCAGATTATTGTAAATGCAGATTTTGTTTCGGGCAAAAAGTATCAGCTTACAGTACCTAAGGAAACGGTTTCATCTTTTTATGCTAAAAATTATCAGTCAAAACGTTTTGATTTCGAAGTTGATAAAGTGGAGAATTACGGAAGCCTGACCTTTAAGCTGGAAAATGCTCCTACGTCAAGCTATTGGATTCAATTGGTAGACAGCTCAGAAAAAGTTCTTTATCAGAAGTATACCAAAGGTAACGATGTGAAGTTTGATATCCTTAAACCGGCAGAATATATTGTACGGATACTGGTAGATAACAATGAAAATAAATATTGGGATGAGGCCGATTTCCAGAATGATATTTTTGCAGAAGATTCTTATATTTATTATAAAACGGTAATTGTAAGGCCTCTGTGGGACAGCAACGAAAAATGGGATCTGAAGGATACAAGAGTTCTGGATACATCCAAGCTCGATACTCCAAAGCCGAATAACAGTACCGCTCCAACGCCTTCTTCTAACTCAGTTACACCAAATACAGGAGCCAGACCTGAGCTGAAAAGCGACAGAACTTTGATAAAGCCGACAAGATAATCATGAAAACATTTAAAAGAATACTTTTTTGGTTTCTGATTGGTTTTGCCCTGATTCAGTTTATTCCAACAGATAAGGTGAATAAACCGGTTGATCATCAGGTAAATTTTATAGATATCAAAAGAACACCTCAGAAGATATCGCAGCTCATTAAAGGTGCCTGTTACGATTGTCACTCAGATGAAACGGTATATCCTGACTATGCCTATGTGGCTCCGGTTTCGTGGTCCGTAAAAAGTCATGTCAATGAAGGCCGAGAACATTTGAATTTTTCCGTTTGGGGGAAATATAATGAGGATTTAAAAAAGAGTATGCTGGAGAAGGCCGTTCAGACCATACAAAATAAAACCATGCCTATGCCCGGTTATGTGGTGTATCACAAAGAAGCCAATTTATCTGAAGCAGAACGCGTATTGTTGGTTCAGTATTTTGAAACGATACTGAAGTCAAAAACATATTGATTAATTTCTAATTTAGATTGTGAATGAATAAACTGTATAAATTATAGTTTGTATTCAATATGTTTAAGAATTTTCAATTTTTCAATTCATCTTTGCTATATACATGTAGCTTGAATTTAAAGGTTAGAAACAAATTTTATATCATTTCTATTTATTACTTCTTGATCTTTCTTCTTATTCTAATGGTTTCTTTTTAGATATCCATATTCCTCCTATTACATTGCTATCTTCATAAACCCAAACACTTAAAAACTTAGCGGGAGAAACTTTTTCCGTTTTAATGTTGAAAATAAATAAATCAACAGGGTCAAAACTTTTAAGACGCTTATTTTTATAAGCTGAGTTTAATTCTAGAATTTCAATATTGCCATAGTTCTCTTTGTTTTTTTGACATTCTTTTTCAAAATTCGAAATCATGGATTTTTCAATCCTTTTATCAACTTTAAAATTTTTAAGTGTAGTACTATTGTTTTTGTAACATTTATCTAAAAATGTTTCTATAAAACTCTTTCCAATCGACAGTCTTGTGGGATTAATTTCTGCATGATCTATTTTGGAGTATAATTTTTGGGAATTTGATAAAAAGAAGAAGTTTCCTAAAATAGCTAATAATATTTTTTTCATTCTAATACAATACGTTAGTTACTATAATTTGCTATAAGATAATATATACGAATGTTTATTGTATCATTCGTATAGAAATTTTTATTGGCCGTATCTTTAATGCGCTTATCTTTATAAACTTTATAAATTATTCACTGGCACAAAAAAATTACTGTATTTTTGAATTGTGATGTCTTTAGTTAAATCTTCCGAATGTAATCAGCGAAAAACTTTTTTTGCGAATCAAAAGCAAGATCTTCAGGATTTAACTCCTGTAAAGAAATCCAGACCGCTGCTGAAATTTCAGAGATATCAAGTTTTACCTGAAACTTTTCCTGAACCTTATATTCGTAAAAAAGATCAATTGTATTATAGTCTATTTCTTTATACTGATATACATTCGGAAGACTTGTGAGATACTTTAAATTTGAAATATCCACCTCAAGCTGCAGTTCTTCGAAAAGCTCTCTTTTGCAGGTTTCTTCTGCACTTTCACGAGGGTCTACAAAACCTCCCGGAAGGTCAAGCTTTCCTTTTTTTGGATCTCTGTTCCTTTTGGTAAGGTAAATTTCATTTTCAAATCGTATAACCACAGCTACTGCTCCGGCTACATTATTATAAAGAGTGAAATTACATTCGGGGCAGCTCCATTTCTTTTCGCCGTCCCAGTTCAGAGATTCTTTGCCGCAACTTGGGCAATATTTCAATATTTTCATTGGACAATATTCATATTTCTCGGATGATAATTTAAAATAACATCCCGAAGTTCTTCTGTTTTTAGATGAGTGTAAATTTCTGTTGTAGTAATACTCGAATGGCCCAGCATTTCCTGGATATAACGGAGGTCTGCACCATTCTGCAATAAATGTGTTGCAAAAGAGTGTCTAAAGGTATGTGGTGAAATTTTCTTGCTTACCCCTGCCTTATCCGTAAGTTCTTTTATTATTAAAAATACGATCACTCTGGACATGGATGTACCTCTGCTGTTCAAAAACAGCGTGTCTTCATATCTTTTGCTGACCTTAATTTTAGAACGGATATCAGAGATATAGCTTAGCAGTAATGCTGCGGTGTAATCAGCAAGCGGAACAAAACGGGTTTTGTTACCTTTACCCAGCACTTTGATATAATGCTCGCGGAAATTAATGTTGGAGATTTTCAGCTCTATAAGCTCCGATACCCGGAGTCCGCATCCGTACAGTACCTCAATAATGCACTGATTTCTTTTCCCAAGATCAGAATCCAGTTCAATGGCACTGATGATTTTATTGATGTCCGGAAGGCTTAAAGTGTCCGGCAGATAAAGCCCTAGTTTCGGGCCTTCTAATAAAGTTGCAGGATTGTCTTTACGATACTCATCCTCAACAAGATATTTGAAGAAAGCCTTTATAGACGATATCCATCTTGCCTGTGAGCGTTCGCTGAATTTTTTTTTGGAAAGGTTAAAGATATATTCCTGCAGGTTTTCGTACTGAATGGTATCAGGTCCCATATTCTCTAAATCTTCTTCCGCGTATTCTTTTAGTTTTTTGATATCCCTAATGTACGCATCAAGAGTATTTTCTGAAAAATTTCTTTCGAAACGAAGAAAAATTTCAAAATCCTTAATTTTTTCATCCCAAGTCATGTGTGTTATTTTTTTAATTCATATTCCGAAATTTGTATTATTTCAATGCCATGGTTCTTTAAAAATGATATTCCATCATCGTCCGAGTATTCATTGATATACACAAGCCTGTTAATTCCGGCCTGTAAAATGAGTTTACTGCATTCTTTGCAGGGGGAGAGCGTCAAATATAACGTGGCTCCTTTTGCAGATTGTGTGGAAGCGGCCAGCTTTAAAATGGCATTGGCTTCTGCATGAAGCACATACCAGTGTGTTTTGCCTTCCTCATCCTCACAGCAGTTTTCAAAACCTGACGGGGTACCATTGTAACCATCTGAAATAATCATCCTATCTTTTACGATAAGAGCTCCTACCTGCTTTCGTTTACAGTAGGAAAGTTGTGCCCATTCCTGAGCCATTTTTAGATAAGCTTTGTCAAACTTATTCATACAGCAGCATCGTTTTTTTCGAAATAATTTTTATTAAGGGTAAATTTAGAAGCTGGGCTTTCTTTTTTCCAGAAATGCAGAAACTCCTTCTTTTTTATCATCAAGGTCAAAAAGCTCTCCGAAATACTTAATCTCGGTCTCAAAACCTTTATCCGTATCTGATAAATTGACAGCATGAATAGCTTTGGATATTGCCATTGGGGAATTATTGGCAATAACGTTGGCCAGTTCTTTTGTTTTGGTTAATAAATCTTCAATAGGATACACTTCATTTACCAGTCCGATTTCCTTTGCTCTCTGAGCCGGAACCATTTTGGCAGAGAAGATCATTTCGTTGGCAATACCTTTTCCTACAAGCTTCGGAAGCCTTTGGGTTCCTCCGTAACCCGGAATTAATCCCAGTGTTACTTCAGGTAATCCCAGCTTTGCATTTTCCGATGCATATCGAATGTGGCATGCCATGGCAAGCTCAAGACCACCACCCAATGCGAAGCCGTTTACAGCTGCAATTACGGGCTTGGTCATGTTTTCTATTTTATTGAATAATGAGTTTTGACCGTTTCTGGCAAGCTCTTCTGCTTTTTCCTGCCCGAAATCACTGAATTCTTTTATATCTGCTCCGGCAACGAAAGATTTTTCGCCGCTTCCTGTAAGAATAATCACTCTGCAATCTGCATCAGCGTTTAATTCTTCCAGTGCTGAACTTAGTTCACTGATCGTTTTGGCATTTAATGCGTTCAGACTTTCAGGACGGTTGATAATAATAGTAGATATTTTATCTTGTTTATCTAATAATATATTTTCGTAACCCATTTTTCAACTTATAAAATATTATTCTGTGCAAATTATAAATTTTTTATAAAAAAAAGGAAAAAAAGTCAATATTTTTTCCTTTCTGTTAAATTATTGATTAGAATTCTATATAGAATGATTCATCATATTGGCATCAATAACAACATTAAGCTGCGTTGCTACCTTCATTCCCAACTCAATATTTGCTCTGAAAAAGTGGCAAAGCTGGCGGTTGATGATTTCATCTCTTTTAGGGCCTGTAATGCCCTTCATGCTCCCCACAATATTGTTAATGAGATTATGTCTGTCTTCCGGGCTCATGGCTTTAGAATAAAGCAATCCAGGCTGTGTGTAATGATCGGCGTCATTTTCATTCCGGTTATAATTAGATACATGAGCGCTGTCCAGTTCGTATTCGTAATTTTTATAGGATGAATCGGGTTTAATGTCATCAAAACTGTTCGGGTGATAGTTCGGCTTGTCCTGATAATAGCTGGAGTCTGCCATAAAGCCGTCACGCTGATAATTGTTCACTGCGAAAGGGCATCTGTTCACTTCAAGCTGGTGTGCATTAACGCCGACTCTGTAGCGGTGTGCATCTGGATAAGAAAACAGCCTTCCCTGAAGCATTCTGTCGGGAGAAAAACTGATGCCATTGATCAGATTGCTTGGCGAAAAAGTTGATTGCTCCACGTGGGCAAAATAATTCGCAGGAATTTCATTCAGTTCCATTTCACCAACCTCAATTAACGGGAAATCTCCCTGGAACCATACTTTCGTGATGTCGAAAGGATTCCATCTGAAGTCTCTTGCCTGCTCTTCCGTCATCACCTGAATATACATCGTCCATTTTGGAAAGTTTCCTTCTTCTATGGCATTGCAAAGATCTTCCTGTGCAAAATCGGGATTTTCACCGGCCATTTTTACAGCGTCCGCATCGGTAAAGTTCTTGATTCCCTGTTTTGTTTTCAGGTGGAATTTTACCCATACCCTTTCATTCTTATCGTTGATCATCGAAAAAGTATGAGACCCGAAACCGTGCATATGGCGATATCCGTATGGTGTTCCTCTGTCTGACATTAAAATAAGAACCTGATGAAGAGATTCCGGGTTAAGGCTCCAGAAGTCCCACATCATTGTTGCGCTTTTAAGATTGGTTTTCGGAACTCTTTTTTGGGTGTGGATAAAGTCGGGGAATTTTTTGGCATCTTTAATAAAGAAAACCGGGGTGTTATTCCCAACAAGATCCCAGTTCCCGTCTTCCGTATAAAATTTCAGGGCAAAACCTCTTGGGTCTCTGGCCGTGTCTGCGCTTCCTTTTTCGCCTCCTACCGTAGAAAAACGGGCAAACATTCTGCATGAGTTTCCTACTTTAGAAAATAGTTTGGCTTTTGTATATTGACTGATGTCGTGTGTTACTGTAAATGTTCCGTATGCGCCGGTACCTTTGGCATGAACAATTCTTTCGGGGATTCTCTCTCTTACAAAATGGGCAAGATTTTCCTGTAAAACGAAATCCTGCAATAAAACCGGGCCTCTTGGGCCTACTGTCTGTGAGTCCTGATGCTCATAATAAGGAGCACCGTTGCTTAGTGTTAATTTTTTAGAATCCATATACTTATGATTTGCTTGCGGGTCTATAATGATAGCTGTCTGTAATGACTTATTAAAATATCAAATTTACTTTAATTTTTAATTACAAATGGCAAAAACATTTTATCTTTGTCATAGATAATATTAATCAGATGAACATTCAGCAACTGGAGTATCTTATCGCTGTAGATAAGTATAAACATTTTGGTAAAGCAGCTCAGGCATGCTTCATTACGCAGCCCACGTTAAGTGCAATGATACAAAAATTTGAAGATGAACTGGATGTAAAGGTTTTCGACAGGACTACACATCCGATACGTACCACAGATGTGGGGCTTCAAATCATTGATCAGGCGAAAGTGATTATAGAATCTGTCAATGAACTGAAAAATAAAGCCAATCTTTTAAACAATATTTTAGGAGGTACCATCAACATCGGAATCATCCCTACCGTTTCTTCTTTTATCCTTCCCACAGAGATTTTTAAATTTCTTGAAGATAATCCTAAAATCCAGATGAATGTAAAGGAAATGACAACTGACAATATCGTTAAGGCTCTAAAAGCAGGGGAACTTGATGCCGGAATTATTTCTACACCTTATGATTCTGCAGATGAATTCTATCAGGATTTCCTGTTCAACGAAGAATTGATGATTTACAGTTCCGATACGGAAGCCAATAAGAAAAATTCCTACGTAGTTCCCGAAGAGCTGAATGTGGAAAAAGTATGGCTGCTTGAGGAAGGAAATTGCCTGAGAAATCAGTTTGAAAACATTTGCCACCTGAAAGAAAATACATTAAAGCCTAAAAACTTAGACTTCCTTGCTTCTAATATTCAGACTTTAGTGCATATGGTTGATAAAGTGGGAGGAATCAGTATTCTGCCGGAGCTTGCATTAAGTCAGCTTTCAGATCAGCAGAAAGAAAATGTTTTCAGATTCAAAAAACCTTTTCCATACAGAGAGATCAGCATTATTTATTATAAGCCAACCTTCAAACAAAAAATTATTGACGAATTATCACATTCAATAAGAACCTCGCTGGAGAAAAAGCTTAATTATCACGGAAATCCAAAAGAATTCGTAAGCATTAAACCTCAATAGGTTTTTATTAGTAAATGGCTGATAAGCTGCTAATTTCACGAAATTTATAATAACAGGGCAAAAATTTGAGTATTAAAAAAATAGTACTTAAATTTGCCCACGTTTACGAACGAGGAAAAATTTGTCCTGATTGCAACCTCTATAAAAAAATGCTAAAACAGTATTTCTTTTTAGCCGTACCGACAATTATTCTTATTTTTCTTCGTCAATTTTAATCTAAAAACAAATAGAGTAATATGTCTTATTTATTTACGTCTGAATCCGTTTCAGAAGGACATCCGGATAAAATTGCCGATCAGATTTCTGATGCATTAATCGACCATTTTTTAGCATACGATAAAAATTCTAAGGTAGCTTGTGAAACGCTTGTTACCACAGGGCAGGTAGTACTTGCCGGTGAAGTGAAGTCTGATGCGTATCTTGATGTACAGACGATTGCCAGAGAAGTAATCAACGGAATAGGCTATACAAAAGGGGAATATATGTTTAATGGAGACTCCTGCGGTGTAATTTCAGCCATCCACGAGCAGTCGCCGGATATCAATCAGGGTGTTGACAGAGCGGTAGAAGATGAGTCTTTCGAAGCTAAAGCAAATGCACAGGGAGCCGGAGATCAGGGAATGATGTTTGGTTACGCAACTAATGAAACAGCCAATTACATGCCTTTGGCACTGGACCTTGCCCATACTATTCTTAAAGAACTTTCAGCAATCAGAAGAGAAGACTCGGAAATCAAATATCTTCGTCCTGATGCAAAAAGCCAGGTAACGATTGAATATTCTGAGGATCACAGACCTATCAGAATCGATTCTATTGTTGTCTCTACACAGCATGATGATTTTGGAACTGAAGAAGAAATGCTGACTAAAATCAGAGAAGATATTAAAAACATTCTGATTCCTAGAGTGGTAGCGTTGCAATCTGATGAGATTAAGGCTTTATTTAATGATCAGATCAAATATCATATCAATCCTACCGGAAAATTCGTAATCGGTGGTCCTCACGGAGATACAGGACTTACGGGAAGAAAGATTATTGTAGATACCTACGGAGGTAAAGGTGCTCACGGAGGTGGTGCTTTCTCCGGGAAAGATCCGTCAAAAGTTGACAGAAGTGCTGCCTACGCGACAAGACATATCGCTAAAAACCTTGTGGCTGCAGGTGTTGCTGATGAAGTATTGGTACAGGTTTCTTATGCAATCGGTGTTGCGGAGCCTTGTGGTTTATACATCAATACGTACGGAACTGCGAAAGTTGATCTTCACGATGGAGCTATCGCAAAAAAAGTTTCTGAAATCTTCGACCTTCGACCTTACGCTATTGAGCAAAACCTGAAACTTAGAAACCCTATTTATCAGGAAACTGCTTCTTACGGACATATGGGTAAAGAACATTATGTAGCTGATAAAACCTTCAATAAAGGACAAAAAAATGAGCTTACACTTACTGGTTTAGAGTTCTTTACATGGGAGAAATTAGACAAAGTAGATGAAATTAAATCCGCTTTCGGAATTTAATTTTCACAATAATAAACAAATGAATAGCTGCTTTATCTTTCAGGTAAGGCAGTTTTTTTTAATTTTACATGTAAATAGAACAGAACATGAACAAATCACAATTCGTTATTACTTTCCTTACCGTTTTTTTTCTCAGCACTTTTGCTAAAGCCCAGCTTACCGTACATAAAATGGTAAGTGTAGGATATACGTATCAAAATCAAAGTTTTGGCGAAGTGGGAGGGAAGTTGCTGTTTCTGAAGAGCGATGATGTTATCTACAGGCTTGGAGGTTCTGCATTAATGGGATCTGCAAATTCAAAGTTTGCCATCATGCCCAAGATTTCTGCTGATGTGCTGCTGAATTTTCAGAAAGATGTAGATTTTTATCATTCATATTACTTCCTGATCGGCGCAGAAGGAACGAATAAATATATTGCTCCAAAAGTTGGTTTTACGCTTTTCGGAATGCTTGATCTTACGGGAGGATATGCTTTTCCTATAGGAAACAGCGGAATAAACGGCAAAGAGCTGAAAGGGCTGAATATTAATTTTACACTAAATATCCCTACTGTATTCATTCACGACATGTTTAAATGATTTTTTTTAAATTTTTCTCTTAAAAATTTAATAATAGGTTAACAGTTATTAAAAAATTATTATATTTACATCATTAAAAATTGTATCCGCCTATTGATAAGACTTTACTCTGAAGAATTGTTTTGTATTTACAGCTGAAACCAGATGAAAAATCTGGAAAGTGTTTTTTCAGCAAAAATAGTATTGAGAGAAGTTATGAAATCAAAATCGGATAGTTTACTTATTTCCCTTTATCAAAAAGGAGACGAAGAGGCGTTGTCGACCCTTATTCACCGCCATCAGAGAGAACTGTTTACATTCATTTTTTACAAAATTAATGATGAAGATCTGGCAAATGATGTTTTTCAGGATACATTCATGAAAATCATTGTTATGCTGAAGGAAGGACGCTATAACGAAGAAGGAAAATTCATTCTTTGGGCGAAAAGAATTGCCCATAATTTAATTATTGATCATTTCAGGGCCAAAGCCAAGAATATCAAAGTTTCAGAAACAACTTTTGAAACAGAAGAATATTCTATCTTCGACCTGTTGAGAGAACCTTCCGAGAATATTGAAGATCAGCTGGTAACCAACCAGATTCAGGAGGATCTTTTAAGAATGCTCCAGTTTCTTCCTGAGAATCAGCAGGAAGTAATAAAATTGAGATTTTTTGACGGGCTTAGCTTTAAGGAAATTGCAGATCATACCGAGATGAGCATCAATACCACATTGGGACGGGTGAGATATGCATTGATAAACCTGAGAAAAATCATGGATGAAAATCATATTATCTTGACACGATAGATAATAATATCGGAAAATTCTCGTTTTAAGGAAAACATTTAACCGCCTATGAGAAAAAATGATTCCTTAAAAGTGAAAACTTTGAAACCAAAAAAGCAAACGATTGAGTTTTTACTCAATTTTTCGAAGAATCTTGATGTTGTAAAAACCAAGAACAAGAATTATCCGATTTCCAAAAATTAAAATTAATTTTGTGCTGTATGAAAATTCAGCACATTTTTTTTGATCTCGACAATACCCTGTGGGATCACCGCAGAAATGCTTACCTTACCATTAAACAGCTTTTTGAAAAAGAGGAAATTACCCTGAAATACGGAATTGACTTTGAAGAGTTTCATTCCGTTTATCACGAAATCAATGAAAAGCTTTGGGAAGATATCCGGGACGGAATTATTGATAAAGAGTATCTGCGGAAACACCGTTTTTACGATACGTTCAGAAGTTTTAATGTTGATGATGAACAATTGTCCTTGTATTTTGAGGAACACTTCCTCGACAAAATTCTGAATTATAATGAACTGGTCGAAGGGGCAGCATACATCTTAGACTACCTTAAAGCCAAAAAATATACGCTGCACATCATTTCCAACGGTTTCAAAGAGGTAACGGAAAGGAAGTGTATTTTATCGGGAATAGCTCCCTATTTTCAGACTATTACCAGTGCTGATACAGTTGGCGTCAGAAAGCCGCGACCGGAAATTTTTGAGTACTCCCTGAAGCTTGCTGGTGCATCAAAAGAGGAAAGTATACTGATCGGTGACGATTGGATCGCTGATGTTGTCGGAGCAAAAAATTTCGGGATGGACGTTATTTTCTTCGATGTTTTAAATGAAAATAAACAAGAAGAGGATCTGAAAATCATTAAGCATCTTTTGCAGATTAAAGAGTATTTATAAAAGTTTCGGCGGCACCTTTGGTGCCGCCGAAACTATATCATAAGGTTTAAAACATTAAAGCCCTAAACTTTTTCTCACTCTTGTAATGGTTTCCGTAGCAATAACTCTTGTTTTGGCTGCTCCTTCCTGCAGTTTGGCTTCCAGTTCCTCAAGATTGTTCATATAGTAAGAGAAAAGCGCTCTTTCTTTTTCAAATCTTGTTAAAATTAAATCCAGAAGCTCTTTTTTAGCATGACCATAACCGAAGTTTCCTGCCAGATATTTGGCTCTTAATGATTCAGTCTGTTCGGGAGTTGCAATCAGCTGATAAATCGCAAAAACCTTGTCGGTTTCAGGATCTTTCGGTTCTTCCAGGGATTTAGAATCGGTTTCAATGCTCATGACCTGCTTTTTCAGTTCTTTTTCAGGCAAGAAAATATTGATGATATTTCCTCTTGATTTAGACATTTTGTGTCCGTCGATACCGGGAACATATTTGGTATTCTCCTGAAGCTCAGATTGCGGAAGTACAAAAACTTCACCCATTTGATTATTAAATCTTGACGCGACATCACGGGCAATTTCCAGATGCTGAAGCTGGTCTTTTCCTACAGGAACGATTTCTGCATCATATAATAAAATATCGGCAGCCATCAGGATAGGATAGGTGAATAAACCAGCGTTCACGTCCTGTAACCGGTCTGCCTTATCTTTGAAAGAATGTGCTAAGGTTAATCTCTGATACGGAAAAAAACATGATAAATGCCAAGAAAGTTCACAGGTTTCAGGGATGTCACTTTGTCTGTAAAAAAAAGTTTTTTCAGTATCCAGCCCACAAGCAAGCCAAGCCGCAGCAATCTCGTAGGTATTTTGTTTAAGCTCTTCCGCATCTTTAATCTGGGTTAAAGAATGAAGATTGGCGATGAATAAAAAAGATTCGTTTCCTTCCTGTTTCGATAGTTCAATCGCAGGAATAATAGCACCCAACAGGTTTCCCAGGTGTGGCGTTCCGGTGGCTTGAATGCCGGTAAGAATTCTTGACATTGTTTAAAATTTATATTTAAAATTAATGAATTGCAAATTTAATTAATTCTCTAAAATATAGGTTAGTTAAGGTCTATTAAACGCAAAGATTTAAGATTGTACTTTTAATATCAGAGTGCAAAGCAAATATATTTGCTGCTCGAAGCTTCATCAATCAACTTGTTGATTCATTCTTTGCCTACTTGAATTTTTATCATTTAATGTAAACTTTGCGTTAAAAAATACACGCTGGAAAAATTAAGGAATCAAAACTTTATCCCCTCCAAACTTAGGCTCAACGCCAAAAATCAAATCCCAATACACTTTTGTTTTTGCAAGATATTCTCTCATATTGGTTTTGAAGCCTGCATATTTATTCACATCTTCAGCATTAAACCCGAATGATTCCATTCCGTTTTGCCTGGCCAGAAACACAGCTCTTTCATTATGAAACTTTTGGGAAATAATAACCAGCTTTTTTTGTCCGAAAATTTCTTTTGCTCTCACGACTGAATCCAGGGTCCGGAATCCGGCAAAGTCGAGAAAAATTCTGTCCTGAGGAATTCCGCGCTCCATTAAGGCGAGCTGCATATCTTCAGGTTCGTTATAATCTTTCGTGCTGTTGTCGCCGCTTACAATGATGTATTGTATTTTTCGTGTTTTATACAATTCCACGGCGGCATCGATGCGGTTGTAGAAATAAGCATTCGGCGCTCCGTTATTTAAGTTTTTGCTTGTACCCAGCAGCAATGCCGTTTTTGTTTTGGGAATGTACGCAGTTTTATAAAAAAGGTAAGGATCACTGTTCTTTTTAATGCTGTAATTCGCCCAGACAATAAAAAGAATTCCTGCAACCAGAAGAAGCAGGAAAATCTTACATAATTTCTTGAATATTTTCATCGTGTGTATAAAATTCCTTAAAATTCCAAGCCGTTCGGGAAAGCTTTTTTTCTGAAAATTAATAGTAAAGCTGCACCTACAGTAATTGCAGAATCCGCTACATTAAAAATATATTTAAAAAACTCAATGTGTTTTCCTCCTATCAATGGCCAGCTTTCAGGAACGTTCCAGTCTACCAGAGGGAAATGCAGCATATCCACTACACAACCTCTCATAAAGGTAGAATATCCTTCGCCAAAAGAGGAGAATTTAGAAATTCCGCCATAGCCGATCCATCGGTCAATACTTGCGTCGTATACAGTTCCGCTGTCGAAAATCAGTCCGTAAAACATTCCGTCTATCAGGTTACCGATTGCCCCGGCAAAGATCATGGCCATCGGAATCAGAAGATAATTAGATTCTCCGCGCTGCAACCATTTTTTAAATAAATAAATCATTCCCCCGATCAGGATAATCCTTACCAAAACAAGGAAATATTTTCCGATAACGCCTCCGAAATGAAGACCGTAAGCCATTCCCGGATTTTCTACAAAAGTAAGCTTAAAGCCCGGAAGCACAGAAACGCTGTCGTCAAGGTTAAAATGTGTTTTCACATAAATTTTTGATGCCTGATCAATCAAAAGAATAAGAAAGGTCACCAATACTATCTTTTTCATTATAATCCTTTAGGTTTTGTTGGTTTTCCTGTTTTCTCGTTCTTTCTGTCAACGATTTTTTTTATCGTCTTCTGATTGTGATGCATGTTCTTGGTATGGAATTTTTCGAACTTAATGTTCATTTCTTTTAAGACACTTTTCAGCGCACTGAGTTCCATTGCATTTTTTGGATGTACAATAATGGATTCCACGTTTTTTTCTAATTTAAATTATTTTTTGGACAGCTCATCAAGCCTTTTTCTGTCTTTGGGCGAAAGATCGTTGATGCCGTTTTTGCCCATTTTGCTTAAAAGCCGGTCTATTTCTTTTTCCCTTTCGCGTTTATCCGAATTAAACCGGTCATCAATCGTAAGATTTTTGTTTCTTTCAGGAAAAAGACGGTTCCTGATCCGGTCTCTGTACACAAAGGCCAGGATGACTACGATGATAATGATTAAAATAAATAATTCGCTCATGGATATAAACTAAAAATTAGGTTTATAAAGTATCATACAATACAATATAAACCCAAATTTATTTTTAATCAACCTTCTTAGGTTATTTCTGCATATTTTTCGCTTCGATGCTCAGCGTTGCATGAGGAACAGCCAGAAGTCTTTCCTTAGGAATTAATTTTCCGGTTACTCTGCAAACGCCATAAGTTTTGTTTTCAATTCTTATCAGAGCGTTTTTAAGATCACGTACAAATTTTTCCTGTCTTCCGGCCAAAATAGAATTCTGTTCTTTGCTTAGTGTTTCAGCACCTTCCTCAAAGGCTTTAAACGTTGGTGAAGTATCATCCGTACCATTATTCTGGTCGTTGATGAAACTTTCTCTGATAAGTTTCAGGTCGTTTTCAGCTTTTTCTATTTTTTCCTTAATGATTGCCTTAAATTCTTGCAGATCAGCATCACTGTATCTTACTCTTTCGTCTGACATGGTTCTTTTCTCTTTTTTAATAAAATTATGAAATGGAATTTGAAAAACAATAACTATATGTTAATTTTTTTCAACATTTATCTTAAAATTAACTTCATCTATTTCGATTTCGTTAAAATTTGAAAGTGAAGATACAATTTCTATTTTATTTGACAAGACTTCGGATGAAATATATTCTTCGTTTTTTCTGATGTCATCTATGAAGGGCGAATGCTCTTCCAGAGAGATCACAATCCTGTCTGTCAAATCGAAATCTTTATCTTTTCGCAGGTTCTGAACCCTGTTGATGAATTCTCTTGCGATACCTTCAGATTTTAATTCTTCTGTCAACGTCAAATCTAATGCCACAGTTGTTTTCCCATCGGAAGTTACCGTCCATCCCGGGATATCTTTTGTGGAAATCTCTACATCATCGAGTGTAATTTCATAACCCTGAACATCTAGTTTTCCCTCTTTTTCAAGTTGTGAAATCTGTTCTGCATTGAAATTGGCAATCTCACCTCCAACCGTTTTCATGTCTTTTCCTAATTTAGGACCTAAAGCTTTGAAATTCGGTTTGATCTGTTTTACAATAAGATGTGCTGCTTCTTCCGCGTTGATCAGTTGGATTTCCTTAACATTTACTTCCTGCTTGATCAATTCTGAGACCGCTGAAATCTGTTCTTCCGTTTTAGAATCCAAAACAGGAATCAATACTTTTTGCAACGGTTGGCGAACTTTTACATTTTCTTTCTTTCTCAAAGAGAAAACCATACTTGTAATGTTCTGTGCCAGATGCGTCTTTTCAACCAGCTCTTCATCGATAAGGCTTTCATCCGCAACCGGGAAATCTGTTAAATGTACAGATTCAAAGTTTTCTTTTCCTGTGGCTTTATTAAGATCCTGGTACAATTGATCCATAAAAAATGGGGCAATGGGTGCAGAAATTTTGGCAACTGTTTCAAGACAGGTATATAAAGTCTGGTAAGCTGAGATTTTATCTTCAGAATAATCTCCCTTCCAGAAACGTCTTCTGCACAATCTTACGTACCAGTTGGATAAATTATCATTCACAAAAGTACTGATGGCTCTCGCTACTCTGGTCGGTTCATAATCTTCGTAGAAAGCTTTTACTTCTTTGATCAGTAAATTTAATTCGGACAAAATCCATCGGTCGATTTCAGGCCTGTTTTGAACCACGGGTTCAGCGAATTTAAATCCGTCAACATTCGCATACAATGCAAAAAACGAATACGTATTGTACAAGGTTCCGAAGAACTTTCTTCTGATTTCATCAATTCCCGCAATATCAAACTTAAGATTCTCCCATGGATTGGCATTGGAAATCATGTACCAACGCGTTGCATCCGGACCATAAATGGCTAAGGTTTCAAACGGATCAACTGCATTTCCTAATCGTTTTGACATTTTTTGTCCTTCTTTATCGAGAACAAGTCCGTTACTCATTACATTTTTATAAGCAACAGAATCAAAAACTGCCGTTCCGATCGCGTGAAGTGTGTAGAACCATCCTCTTGTCTGATCAACACCTTCCGCAATAAAATCTGCCGGGAAGGCTTTATTGGTATCAATTAATTCTTTATTCTCGAAAGGATAATGAAGCTGTGCATAAGGCATTGCTCCCGAATCAAACCAAACATCGATCAGGTCACTTTCGCGTTTCATGGCTTGTCCTGAATCCGATACTAAAATCACTTTATCAACCACATTTTTGTGAAGGTCAACAAGTTCGTAATTGGATTCAGACATATTTCCGATGATAAAACCTTTGAACGGATTTTCTTTCATAAATCCTGCTTCAATCGATTTTTCTATTTCATTATACAATTCTTCTACAGAACCGATGATTTTTTCTTCTGCCTGCCCTGAGCCTGTCGATGGGTCTGTTCTCCAGATCGGCAACGGAATTCCCCAATATCTTGAACGGGAAAGATTCCAGTCGTTTACATTTTCCAGCCAGTTGGCGAAACGTCCTTCTCCCGTTGATTTCGGCTTCCAGTTGATTTCTTTATTTAAATCTACCAGTCTGTCTTTCACGGCGGTCATTTTTACAAACCATGAATCCAACGGGTAATATAACAATGGTTCATCTGTTCTCCAGCTGTGCGGATACGAGTGAACATATTTTTCTACTTTAAAAGCTTTGTTTTCTTTTCTTAATTTTAAAGCAATCCTTTCATCTACAGAAAGATAGGCCTTCAAATCTGAAATAATAGACTTGAGGTTTTCTTTTTGAATTTTGAATTCCTCTTCTTTTTCTGCTTCGCTCAGGTATTCTCCTTTTACATATTCATTCGCAAAACCGTAGATTTCGTCGTTTACCTGAGGTAAAAATCTTCCCTGTAAATCTACCAGCGGCACAGGATTTCCGTTTTTATCCAAAACAAGCATTGGCGGAACTTCAGGAGTGGCTTCTTTGGCCACTTTGGCATCATCAGCACCAAACGTTGGCGCAGTATGAACGATACCGGTTCCGTCTTCCGTCGTTACAAAGTTTCCTGAGATTACCCTGAACGCATTTTCCGGATTTTGGTGTGGAAGTGCATAAGGTAAAAGCTGCTCATATTTGATTCCAACTAAATCAGCCCCTTTGAATTCGGCTAAAATCTGATAAGGAATAACTTTACTTTCTGAAGTGTAATTTGCGAAATCTTCTTCTGTACCTTCACTGTATTTTTTTCCGAATTGTTTCGAAAATAAAGCTTTGGCTAAAACAACATTTACCTGCTCAAAAGTGTATTGATTGAATGTTTTAACTAAAATATAATCGATTTTCGGACCTACTGTCAACGCTGTGTTGGAAGGTAACGTCCACGGAGTTGTTGTCCAGGCTAAGAAATGCACATCGCCAAATCCCTGTAAAAATGGAGGCAATGTTTCCGGCAATGTTTTAAACTGTGCCACCACTGTTGTATCTGAAACATCACGGTAAGCTCCCGGCTGGTTTACTTCGTGCGAAGAAAGTCCGGTTCCCGCTTTCGGAGAGTACGGCTGGATGGTGTAGCCTTTGTACAGTAACCCTTTGTCATACAGTTGTTTCAGTAACCACCAAACGGTTTCCATATATTTAGACTTGTACGTGATATACGGATCGTCAAGATCAACCCAATATCCGATTTTTTCGGTAAGATTGTTCCAGACATCTGTGTAACGCATTACGGCTTCACGACAAGCTTTATTGTAATCTTCAATTGAAATCTTAGTGCCAATATCTTCTTTAGTGATTCCTAATTCTTTTTCCACGCCAAGCTCTACCGGAAGTCCGTGTGTATCCCATCCCGCTTTACGGAACACCTGTTTTCCGTTCTGGGTCTGGTAACGACAGAAAATATCCTTTAACGCTCTGGCCATTACGTGGTGAATTCCGGGCATACCGTTTGCAGAAGGAGGACCTTCATAAAAAACAAACTCAGGTTGCCCCTCACGAATCTCAACACTCTTATTGAAAGTTTTATTCTGTTTCCAGAATTCCGCTACATTCTCGGCTACGTCAATAAGGTTGAGGTTTTTGTACTCTTTAAATTGGCTCATTGTAATATATCAATATCGTTGATTAATTAAGTTGGCAAATTTACTAAAATTTACCGGTTTATAATATATGTTTTATTTTCATATTTGCAATAAAAATTTCTGTTTCAGAAAGATAAAATAGAAGTATTAATTTTTGTCAACAGTAAGGAGTAGATTGTAAACTTTTGAAGAAGTTTAAACACAAATGACACGAATGTTTCACAAGCATTGCGGATTCTGATGGGGATTAATAGGGGCGGGCTTTAGCCCGCTTCAGATTGTAACGCTTCAAATTGGTTTTAAACCAAACTTATTTTTCCTTCAGTTTTAAATGTAAAGCTATTTGAATTCTACATATTTTAAGAAGGAAAGATTTAATCAACAAGTTGATTTGATGAACCTTTTTTTTACACTTCGCGCAGCAAATTTATTCGCCTTTGCCCTCTGAAAATAAATTTAGAATAAAAATTTTGCGTAAAATTGATGTCAAGAGATTTTCAAGAACGATCAAAGAACTAAAATACGATAGCAATGGAAATCTGTGGGCAATAAAATCTTCACGAGAAAATTAATTTTAATTAAATAAATTTGTCCTTTAAAAATAAATCTATTGGACTTCTATCCATCCATCGAAAGATCAGACATTAGGGAAATCAAAAAGTTTCAGGAGCAAAAACTTCAGGAGCTTTTGGTTTACCTTGAAAAAAACTCACCTTTTTACCAAAAAGTATTCAGGGAAAACAAAATCAATATTTCTGAGATTCAGACTTTAGAAGATCTTCAGAAAATCCCGATCACCACAAAAAACGATATTCAGCAGCATAATGATGATTTTTTCTGTGTAACTCCGGATAAAATTGTGGATTACAGCACGACATCAGGAACACTAGGTGACCCCGTAACCTTCGGATTATCAGATAACGACCTTGAAAGATTGGCTTATAATGAAGCAATTTCTTTTGCCTGTGCCGGAATTCAAAAAGGAGATGTTGTCCAGATGATTACAACCATCGATAAAAGATTCATGGCCGGACTTGCTTATTTTTTAGGCTTAAGAAAAATGGGTGCGAGTGTTGTCAGAATGGGACCGGGAATTCCTGAACTTCAGTGGGATTCTATTTTCAGATACAGGCCGAAATATTTAATTACTGTTCCTTCATTTTTATTAAAAATGATCGATTATGCCGAAAAACACGGAATTGATTATAAAAACTCAAGTGTTTACGGTGCAGTTTGTATCGGGGAGAGTATCAAAAATCAGGACTTTACAGATAATATTTTATCCCAGAAAATTAAAGAAAAATGGGATATTAAATTATTCTCAACCTACGCTTCCACAGAGATGAGTACCGCTTTTACAGAGTGTGAAGAACAAATCGGCGGACATCATCATCCGGAGCTAATCATTACCGAAATTCTTGACGACGATGGGAATCCGGTAAAAGAAGGTGAAAGCGGGGAATTAACCATTACAACTTTAGGTGTTGAGGCTATTCCGTTATTAAGATTCAAAACGGGAGATATTGTAAAAGTACATGATGAACCTTGTGCGTGCGGAAGAAATACAATGAGATTCGGTCCGGTGATCGGCAGGAAGCAGCAGATGATCAAATATAAAGGAACTACATTGTATCCGCCCGCGATGAATGATATTCTGAATGATTTCGATGGTATTCTGTGTTACCAGATTGTTATTCAGTCGAATGAAATCGGGTTGGATGAAATTATTATTAAAATAAGTACAGACAGTGGTTCCGAAGGTTTTGTAAGTGAGGTAAGAGATCATTTCCGGGCAAAGCTGAGAGTAAGTCCGAAAATTGAACTTGTTGATTTTGATATTTTATCTAAAACAGTTTTTAATCCAAACAGCAGAAAGCCAATTACGTTTATCGATTTAAGATAAATAAAACGGCCTGAAATTTCAGGCCGTTTTTTATACTTGTTGCTTTTCTTTTTTAATGAATTCCGCGAGATTCTTGATCGCTGTATCATGTATTCGTACAAAAGTATTTTTTTTGTCCCATACATAACCTGCGAGAACTGCACAGATTTTTCTTTTCACATCGGGGTTTTCCGGTTGGTGGAAAAACAATTCCTGGAGATTTCCGGTGTACCATTCCTTTACATACGTGGTAAAAACGTCAACACCATAAAGAATATAGTCCGCAAATTCCTTTTGCCAGTCAACTTTCTCACCATTCAGCTGTCTCAATGCCAATTTTGCGGCCGTCATTCCGCCCTCTGTGGCAAAAGCCATTCCTGAAGAAAATACCGGATCAAGAAATTCCGAAGCATTTCCTGTTAAGGCAAAACCGTCACCGTATAATTTTTTTACTGAACACGAATAATCTTTAAGATGTTTAGGCTCGAAAAGAAAGTCTACATCTCCGAAACGTTTTACATAATAATCTGAAAGAGAAATCGCTTTTCTCAAAGCTTCTGTGGTATCGCCGTTTTCAGAAAGTCGATCGATATATTCAGTAGGTCCCACAATTCCTACGCTCGTATTTCCGTTGGAAAAGGGAATTACCCAAAGCCAGACTTCCGTTTCGATAATATCAAAAGAAATCAAAGTTCCTTCGGTGCCTTCTTCTCTGTTAATATCTTTAACATGAGAAAAAATAGCAGAGTGGGGAGAAAGTTTTGAAGGTTTTTCTAAATCAAGAAGTCTCGGTAAAACTCTTCCGTAACCGCTGGAGTCGATGACAAATTTGGCGTGGATTTCTTTTGTTTCGCCATTTTTATTTTTTACAGTGGTCACAGAATCTGTTCCGTTGAATTCAATCCCGATAACTTCCGTTTCGAATTCCAGATCAATTCCTTTATTAATAACTTCCTGAGCCAGAACATTGTCAAAATCTGCTCTGGGAACCTGCCACGTCCAGTCCCAGCCTTCTCCGAACTTATTGCTGAAATCAAAAATGCATACTTCTTTTCCTCTCAGAAACCGGGCGCCCAGTTTTTTTTCAAAACCCATCTTATGGAGTGCGGGAAATAAGCCTGCTTCATCAAAATGATCCATTACCCGTGGAATGAGGCTTTCTCCGACAACCAGTCTTGGGAATTTCGTCTTTTCAACAACTTTTACGTTGACGTTGTTCTTCTTTAAGTATGAAGAAGATACGCATCCGGACGGGCCGGCTCCGATTACAAGAACGTCAACAAATTCTTTGCTCATCTTTGATTTTTTATTTTAATAATAACTTCTATCTTTGCCGCAAATTAATAACAATTAATTAATAATTACAAAATTATCATATTATTACTTTCAATAAATGAAAATAAATAACTTTTTAGAACTGAGCGATTTTAAAAAAATCATCAATGAGAATAAGAAAATAGAACTGGACGAAGCACTTCTTGCCAGAGTAAATGAAAGCTTTCAGTTCTTAAAGGAATTTTCAAAAAATAAAGTAATATATGGTGTGAACACAGGCTTCGGACCGATGGCACAATTTAAGATCAGTGACGAAGATACACACCAACTGCAGTACAACCTAATCAGAAGCCATTCTTCAGGAATCGGAAATCCGCTTCCGGCAGACGAAGCAAAAGCCTGTATGTTGGCCAGGCTTAATACATTATCTCTGGGGAAATCAGGCGTTCATGAGTCTGTAGTAAATTTACTTAAAGAATTAATAAACAGAGATATTACACCGCTTATTTTTGAGCATGGAGGTGTTGGAGCGAGTGGAGATTTGGTTCAGCTAGCGCATCTTGCTTTGGTGTTGATCGGGGAAGGTGAAGTTTTCTATAAAGGAGAACGAAAATCAACGAAAGAGGTTTTTGAAATTGAAAACTTACAGCCGATTCAGGTAGAAATCCGTGAAGGATTAGCTTTAATGAACGGAACTTCCGTGATGTCCGGAATTGGTGTTGTTAATGCACATAAAGCGAATCAGTTAACGGATATTTCAATCAAATTATCTTGTGCGATCAACGAAATCGTTCAGGCGTACGACGATCATTTATCAGAAGTACTGAACGGAACAAAACTTCATGAAGGACAGCAGAAAATTGCAGAAAAAATGAGGACTCATTTGTCCGACAGTAAATTGATCAGAAAAAGAGCAGATCATTTATATACTCATTTTGAAGAGCAGGAAAAAGTTTTCAAAGAAAAAGTTCAGGAATATTACTCTTTACGATGTGTTCCGCAGATTTTAGGACCTGTTTTGGATACTCTGGAATATGCTGAAAAAGTATTGGAAAACGAAATCAATTCAGCGAATGATAATCCGATCATCAATGTTGAAGATCAGCATGTTTATCACGGTGGAAATTTTCACGGAGATTACATCTCTTTGGAAATGGATAAGCTGAAAATTGTAGTAACAAAACTGACCATGCTTGCCGAAAGACAGTTGAATTATTTACTGAATTCCAAAATTAATGAGATCTTACCTCCGTTTGTTAATTTGGGTAAATTAGGATTCAATTTCGGGATGCAGGGTGTTCAGTTTACGGCTACGTCAACCACGGCAGAAAGCCAAATGCTGTCGAATCCGATGTATGTTCACAGTATTCCTAATAATAATGATAATCAGGATATTGTAAGCATGGGAACAAACGCTGCAGTTATCTGCAGAAAGGTTATTGAAAATGCTTTCGAGGTATTGACGATTGAGGCCATTACTATTGTTCAGGCCATTGAATATCTTGGCTTTCAGGATAAAATTTCATCAGCAACTAAAGAGCTGTATGACGAAATTAGAAAAATTATTCCCGCATTTTCGGATGATATGGTGATGTATCCTTATCTGGAAGAGGTGAAGAAATATTTGAAGACAGTGTAATTTTTTAATGAAATTAATTGTCTTTAATAAGGAAATAAAATATACTTTAAAAACTAACACTACAAAGTAACACATGAAATGTGCAATCGTCACAGGAGGCTCAAGAGGAATTGGAAGGGCCATCTGTATAAAACTGGCTGAGGAAAAGAATTACCATATTTTAATTAACTACACTTCGAACGAGGCTGCAGCAAAGGAAACTCTGGCTAAAGTTGAAGAACTTGGATCTACAGGTGAGATCCTGAAATTTGACGTAGGAAACGCAGAAGAAACCCAGAAAATTTTAACGGAATGGCAGGGAAATAATTCTGATGCTACCGTTGAGGTTATCGTAAATAATGCCGGAATTACACGAGACGGACTGTTCATGTGGATGCCGAGTGAGGACTGGAACGCGGTGATTAACACCAGTTTAAATGGTTTTTTCAATGTGACGAATTTCTTTATTCAGAAACTGTTGCGTAATAAATACGGAAGAATCATCAATATGGTGTCAGTTTCCGGAGTGAAAGGGACAGCAGGACAGACAAACTACTCTGCTGCAAAAGGAGCTTTGGTAGGAGCTACAAAAGCTCTGGCTCAGGAAGTAGCAAAACGAAATATTACGGTAAACGCAGTGGCGCCGGGATTCATTAAAACAGATATGACCCAGGAGTTTAACGAAGACGAATTAAAAGCGATGATTCCTGCAAACCGATTCGGAGAAGCAGAAGAGGTGGCAGATTTAGTTGCGTTTTTAGCTTCTAAAAAATCATCGTACATTACAGGTGAAGTTATTAACATCAACGGAGGAATCTACTCATAATAATTTAGCAATGTAATAATTTAACAATGTGCCAATAATGGAGATTCTTTATTTCGTTCAGAATGACAGAATGTATTATGGCTGCTAATTTGAAATTGTTACACTGTTAAATTGATAAACTGTTACATTTTTTAACATGGAAAATAGGGTTGTCATTACCGGAATGGGAATTTATTCCTGCATCGGAACTTCTTTAGAAGAGGTGAAAGAATCTTTATTTCAGGGAAGATCCGGGATTTTTTTAGTAGATGAAAGAAAGGAGTTTGGCTTCAGATCCGGATTAACAGGAGTTGTTCCGAAGCCTGATCTTAAAAATCTTCTCAACCGCAGACAGCGTGTAAGCATGGGCGAAGAAAGCGAATATGCATATATTGCAACGCTTGATGCTCTGAAGCAGGCCAATATCGACCAGGATTTTTTAGACAATAACGAGGTCGGAATTTTATACGGAAACGACAGCGTTTCCAAGGCGGTGGTAGAATCTATTGATATTGCAAGAGAGAAAAAAGATACGACTTTAATGGGTTCAGGAGCGATTTTTAAATCCATGAATTCCACAGTAACCATGAACCTTTCGACCATTTTTAAATTGAGAGGAATCAACTTAACCATCAGCGCAGCCTGTGCAAGCGGTTCTCATTCTCTGGGATTGGCTTATATGATGATTAAAAACGGGTTCCAAGAAATGATTATTTGTGGAGGAGCGCAGGAAACCAACAAGTATTCAATGGCGAGTTTTGACGGACTGGGTGTTTTCTCAGTAAGGGAAAATGAACCGACAAAAGCATCAAGACCTTTTGATAAAGACAGAGACGGATTAATTCCGAGTGGAGGCGCAGCAACTTTAATTGTTGAAAGTTTAGAGTCTGCCCAGAAAAGAGGAGCCAATATCATCGCGGAAATTGTCGGTTATGGTTTTTCTTCCAATGGAGGGCACATCTCCACACCTAATGTAGACGGACCCGCTTTAGCAATGGATCGGGCTTTGAAACAATCCGGATTATCGGCAAAAGATATTCATTATATTAATGCTCATGCGACTTCCACACCAATTGGTGATGCCAATGAAGCCAAAGCCATTTACGAAATTTTTGGAAGTCAAGTACCGGTAAGCTCTACGAAATCAATGACCGGTCACGAATGCTGGATGGCAGGTGCAAGTGAAGTTATTTATTCTATTCTGATGATGCAGAACGATTTCATAGCACCGAATATCAATCTGGAAAATCCTGATGACGAAGCAAAAAGGATAAATTTGGTTGCCGAAACAAAAAGTCAAAAAATTGACGTATTTTTGTCGAATTCTTTCGGATTTGGGGGAACCAATTCTGCATTAATCGTTAAAAAATTTAATTAAAAACATGGAAAGGGAAAAAATTGTTGCGATTGCCAATGACTTTTTAGTCAACGAATTTGAAGTAGACGGCGACGAAATCAGCAACGATGCCAACTTTAAAAAAACCTTAGGCCTGGACAGCTTAGATTATATTGACCTTGTAGTAGTGATAGAATCTAATTTCGGAGTGAAATTAGGCGAAACTGATTTTAAAAACATCGTGACTTTTGACGATTTCTATTCTACTATCGAAAACAAAATCGCAGAAAAAAATAAATAATTATAATGTAGCAATATAACAGTTTACCAATGTATGATCGAATAATTGTTACACTGTTACATTATTACATTCTTCAATTACGGCTATGAACAAGTGGAAGGGTAAATCTAAAGGGACGATTTTGGGCTATAAAATTTTCGTCTGGTGCATTAGAAATATCGGGGTCAGAAGTTCATATGTTGTGCTTTATTTTGTTGCTTTCTATTACTTTTTGTTCGAGAAAAACAGCAACAGGTATTACAGATATTATTTCGGGAAAAGACTCAATTACAGGTATTGGAAAACAAAAGTTTCTTTATTTAAAAGCTACTTCACTTTCGGAACGGTTCTCATTGATAAAACAGCTATTTCAGCCGGATTACGGGACAAATATACCTACGAATTTGACGGGATTGAAAACCTCAGGAACCTTTTAGCGGAAAAAAAAGGAGGCGTCCTCATCAGCGCCCACATCGGCAATTTTGAGATTGCAGAACACTTTTTTGCAGACATCGATTTTGACTGTCAGATCAATTTGGTGACAACAGATCAGGAAGTTACCGTTATTAAGGAATATCTTGAGAGTGTTTCCGTTAAAAAAAGCAATATCAAATTTATCTATGTCAAAGAAGATATGTCCCATATTTTCGACATCAATGAAGCATTATCCAAAAACGAGCTGATCTGTTTTACGGGTGACCGTTATTTTGAAGGCTCAAAATTCTTAGAAGGAGAATTGCTCGGAAAAACGGCGAAATTTCCTGCCGGACCTTTTCTTATTGCTTCACGATTGGGCGTTCCCGTGGTCTATGTGTATGTGATGAAAGAAAAAAATCTTCATTATCACCTTTATGCAAGAGTTGCCGAAAACGTCAAAAAACGCGATGCACAGGGGCTTCTCAACTCCTATACCCGAAACCTGGAATCTATGATCAGGAAATATCCTCTCCAATGGTTCAATTATTTTGATTTTTGGGATGATATTGATTAAATTTCAATATTTTTAGGGCAGCTTTTCCGTCTTCCGCTCCCAATCTTTTTTCGCTTTCACAAAAAAAGGATTTCCGCTCAAGCCGGGCTGCAAATAACTCAGCAAAAACGTTGGCAAGGCTTCCAAAAAACTGATAAAAAATTAATCTCCTTGAAAAAAACACACGACATACTCGTAATCGGCAGTGGATTGGGCGGTCTTGTTTCGGCACTTATTCTGGCGAAAGAAGGCCTGAAAGTCTGTGTCCTGGAGAAAAATAACCAGTATGGAGGAAATTTACAGACCTTTTCCCGGGATAAGGTTGTTTTCGATACCGGAGTTCATTATTTAGGAGGTTTGTCGGAAGGGCAGAATCTGTATCAGTTTTTTTCATATCTCGGAATAATGGATGAGCTTCAGCTCAGAAAAATGGATGAACAGGGTTATGATAAAATCACCTTCGGGGATGATGAAAACGAGTATCCGCATGCGCAGGGCTATGAAAATTTTGTCGAGCAGCTGTCAAAATATTTTCCGGAAGAAAAGGGGAATTTACAAGATTACTGTGAAGAAATTCAGCGGGTGTGCAGTCAGTTTCCAAGATACCATGTAGTAGGCAAAGAAAATTATAATGAAGAGGTACTTCACTTAAATACCAAAAGATTTATTGAGTCTATAACCACAAATAAAAAACTGCAGTCGGTTTTATTAGGTTCAAATTTTTTATATGCCGGAGACTCCGAAAATATTCCGTTTTATGTTCATGCGCTTACGGTCAATTCTTATATCCAGAGCGCTTACAAATGTGTGAAAGGAGGAAGCCAGATTTCAAAACTGCTGATCCGCAGACTTCGTGAATATGGTGCCGAAGTATACAAGCACACTGAAGTTTCTGAATTTATTTTTAATGAAAATAATGCGATAACCGGAGTGAGGACTTCAGCAGGAAAAGAATATTTTGCAGAGAAATTCATTTCCAATATAGAAATCCGCTCTGCCATTCAACTGATTGGTGAAGCGCGGCTGAAAAAGTCATTTTTAAATAGAATCATGAGCTGGCAACCGGTTTCTTCCTGCTTCAGCGTATATCTGGTCCTTAAACCTCAAGCAATCCCGGATTTTAATTATAATATTTACCATTATTCCAACGAAGAAATGGTGTGGAATGCTTATCAATATCAAAAAGGATCCTGGCCTGAAACATATATGCTTTCTTCAACAGAATCAAAGCATAATCCCGGTTTTGCAGAAAGTCTTACCGCAATTTCCTATATGGATTTTGATGAGGTGGAAGAATGGCAAAATACATTCAATACCGTTGCAGAAGAATCTGAAAGAGGGAAAGCGTATGAAAGATTTAAAGTGGAAAAAGCTGAAAAAATGATTGATGCTTTAGAAAAAAAAATTCCGGGTTTGAGAAAAAATATTAAAAGGTACTATACCTCATCACCATTGTCTTACCGGGATTATATCGGAAGTTATAACGGAAATATGTACGGCTACAGCAAAAGTTCGGAAAATCCTCTGAGAACAATGGTTTCCCCAAGAACAAAAATCGATAATCTTTTTCTGACCGGCCAGTCTGTGAATATGCATGGTATTTTAGGCTGTACGATCGGAGCTTTTAATACCTGTGCGGAAATTCTTGGCAAAGAATTGATGGATAATAGATTAACGCATTTTATTAACGAGAATAAAAGTGGAGAATAAAAGCAACAGTAATTTACGGATCGTCATTCCGGATAAAGAAAAACATAATGAAGAATCTATACTAAAAATGATTTTCTTTTTTCGTCGTAATGCAGGATGTTTCATGTTGTTTCTAGGTTTCAGCATTATTTTTATCCTGACATCTTGCGGAATCCGGAAATCTGTACACCATATTCCTGATGTAAGGCAATATTCCCTTGAAATCCCTAAGGTTAACAAAATAAACGATTCAACTTTTAGTTTTAACCAAAATTATTTAACGAAAAACAAGCAGCAGATCTGGGAACTGTACATTAAAGGAAATCCCTTGCAGCTGGGCTACAACAATGGAGCTTTAACACAGAATCTGATGCAGAGGCAGGAGAAGATCTTCTTTTCAAAAGTGGAAGGCTTTGTTCCCTCAAAATTTAAACAAAATATCCTGCGCGGATTCCTGAAATGGTACAATCGGAAAATGTATCTCAATGTTCGGGAAGATTTTCAGGCAGAATTGTATGGTTTGTCTCAATATTCTTCCGATGAATACAATTTTATAGCTCCGAAATACCTTAGGAATCTTTACCTGCACGGTGCTCACGACATCGGTCATGCGATGCAGGATCTCATGATGGTGGGATGTACTTCTCTGGCCGTCTGGAACGAAAATACGGAAGACGGTGATTTGCTGATCGGAAGGAACTTCGATTTTTATGTGGGTGATGATTTCGCAAAAAATAAGGTCGTAGAATTTGTAGAACCAGAAGACGGAATTCCTTATATGTCTGTGAGCTGGCCGGGAATGATCGGTGTGGTTTCCGGAATGAATAAAGAGGGTCTTACAGTAACGATTAATGCCGGAAAGTCTAAAATTCCGCTAACTGCAAAAACCCCGATTTCTTTGGTTACAAGGGAAATTTTGCAGTACGCAAAAAATATTGATGAAGCGGTAGCTATTGCAAAGAAGCGGAACGTTTTTGTCTCGGAATCCATTCTTGTGGGAAGTGCAAACGATAAAAACGCTGTTATCATCGAAGTATCGCCGGATAATTTCGGTGTGTATAAGGTTAATAATACAAGCCGTGTTTTCTGTACCAATCATTTCCAGTCGGAAGCCTATAAAAATGATAAAAGAAATCAGAAACACATTGCAGAAAGCCATTCCGAATACCGTTACGAAAAGCTTCAGGAACTTTTAGAAGAAAATAAAAAACTGAATCCTGAAAAAATGGCTGTCATTTTAAGGGATAAATCAGGGCTGAAGGGCAAGAAAATAGGTTACGGAAACGAGAAAGCGATCAACCAGCTTATTGCGCATCACGCTGTCATCTTTTCACCTCAGAAAAAATTGGCGTGGGTTTCGGCAAATCCTTATCAGCTCGGTGAATTTGTGTGCTATGATCTTAGTGAAATTTTTTCTGAAAAAAAACTGAAGAAAGGTGATTTTGCAAGATCCGAAATGAATATTGCGAAAGATCCTTTTCTCGATTCTCAGGAATTTAAAAATTATGAACGGTACAAACTCATGAATGAGGAAGTAAAAAAAGGGATTGAAGGCGAAACGTTGTTAACGGAGGGTTTTCTGGCAAATTATCAATCCTTTAACCCGGATTTCTGGTTAGTATATTATCAATCCGGAAAGTATTATTTAAATAAAAAGGAATACGCTAAAGCAAAAAAAGAATTTGAAATAGCTCTGACGAAGGAAATCACTACTATTCCGGATAGAAAAAATGTTGAACGATATCTTCGTAAAGCGTACGATAAAGCCAAATAATCAATTAAAACATTTTAAAAATATTATGTTATTGTAATTTTTTTAATAATATTTTTTTCATTTTATATTTTCCAATGTGTATCTATTTTATCAGATTTTAACAGGTTTAATGTGTGTTATTTTAGTAAATTTTAAGTTATTTCAATGATATTGTTATTTTTATTGATGATTATTCTATTTTATATGATTTAAATGATTAAATTCGTTTTCGTTAAATCGTAATGAATGAGAAAAATCTACTTACTGACTTTATTTTGCTTTTTAGTGCTGTTTTCCTGTAAAAATGACGAGAAAATTGAAAGTATAGAAACGGAGAGTTCTTTTGTTAATTTTAATATTGATGCGGTTCCGTATTCAAAATTATCGACTTACATGTTTTTTACGGGGGAATTGAAAAATCTGCAGCCAAACACCAAGGTAATTCCTTACGAGCCGGCCAGTTCACTTTTTACGGATTATGCGTTGAAAAAGAGATTCATCTGGATGCCGGGCGGGGTAAAGGCAAGCTATGATACTGATGATAAAGTATTAAATTTTCCCGTCGGAACCGTGTTAATCAAAAATTTCTATTACAATACCATACAACCCGGGAATACGACAAAAATTCTTGAAACCCGCTTAATGATCAAAAAATCAACAGGTTGGATTTTTGCAGAATACCTCTGGAATGATGCCCAGACTGAAGCCGAATTGGTTACCGGAGCCAACTTTGCTAGCGGCAGTTCTAAGAACATTACTTTCAAAAAAGATAATGGTGAGATTATCACCACCGATTACAGGATCCCTTCAGAAACGGAATGTCTGGCCTGCCATAAATTAGATAATAAACCTATTCCTATCGGTCTGAAACCCCAGAATATAAATGGTACATACAATTATCCCAACGGAATTAAAAATCAGTTACAGAAACTCGTAGATGAAGGATATCTTCAGAGTTATCCATCCAATATCGTTTCTACTGTAAATTACAAAGATACAACTAAGCCTTTGGATATCCGTCTTAGATCTTATTTAGATATCAACTGTGCGCATTGTCATCAGGAAAATGCACGGTGCGATTACAGGGCAATACGTCTAAGCTTCAGCCAGACTGCCAATCTGACGAAGATGGGAGTATGTGTAATGGCCGATGAACCTCTTAATTCTTCATTGGAAAGAATTATTACACCCGGCAATCCTGCCAAATCAGTGATGCATTTCAGGCTGAGTTCTACCAATGAAAACAACAGAATGCCTCTGCTCGGAAGGACCATTGTCCATGATGAAGGAGTGGAACTGCTGCAACAATGGATTTCCTCTTTGAATCAGACTTGTCCATAAAAATAACACTAAAAACTTTTATCCATGAAAAAAATATTCCCCTTATTTGTTTTATTATTGAACAGTACATGGATCTCTGCGCAGCTTACATGTGCTACAGCACTTCCAATCGGCTTAGGAACGGTTACCGCTCCGGATGTAACAGGAGACCCTCCTTTAACGGTATGTACTTTAACGAATGGACCAGGGACAAAAGGTTTGTGGTATAAATATACAGCCACCGCAAATAAAACGATTAAAATTACCACTTCGTCTGCTGGTCAAAATGCAGATACCCGTTTAATAGTATTTTCAGGAAATTGTACCGCGCTCAATTGTATTACAGCCAACGATGATTATACGGGACAATTTTCTCAGGTGACTTTTAATGCAGTTGCAGGCACAACTTATTATATTGTATTTGATAACAAATTTTCTTCATTAGGCTTTAATATCAATGTTTCAGAAGTAGTGGTCCAGCCGGATCGTCTGACCTTTACCTCTCAGTCGGTTTCTGTTGCAGGAAGTTTTAATAACTGTATTGTAGATATGAATGGAGATTATCTTGATGATATTGTTTCTGTAGTAAGCGCAACCCAGGTTGTTATTTCTTATCAGCAGCCGGGAGGAACATTCAATAATGTAACATATACCGTTCCCAGTACTATTATAACACCTTCCTGGAGCATTGCAGCCGGAGATTATGATAACAATGGTTTTAACGATCTTGTTTATGGTTCTGGAAGCGGAATTGCTTTCTTAAAGGCAAATGCTACAGGAACAGCTTACACATCCGACAGGAAGCCGCAGTCTTTTTTGGTTCAGAGAACCAATTTTATCGATATCAACAACGATGGTAAATTAGATGCATTTATCTGCGATGATAATGCCCCTAACAGATATTATATCAATGATGGGACAGATATGAATCACAGCCAGGGCGGACTGGGCGATTTCCCTTCCGGAGGTAATTATGGGTCTATCTGGATCGATTATGATAATGACGGAGATATGGATCTCTTTATTGCGAAATGCAGCGGTGGCGGTTCGGGGCCCGGCGGGAATATCGATGAACTTCACAGAAATAACGGCAATGCTACTTTTACCAATGTAGCGGCGACAGCCAACATGGCAAACCCTGTTCAGACATGGTCTTCCGCGTGGGGAGATTTTAATAATGACGGCTGGATGGACGCAGTGGTGGGGATTAATTCCACAGCAAATGGACTGAGTAAAGTAATGAAAAATAACGGAGACGGAACCTTTACCGATAAATCTTCGGGATCAGGCTATGATACAACAAATGCATTGAGCAGAGAATATGTAGCCTACGATTTTGATAATGACGGGTTTTTGGATGTATTAGGTGCCGGAAATACCATTATGTTCGGGAACGGAGATTTTACTTTTACCCCAAATCCCAACCCCTATAACCTCAGCAGCTTTGATCGTCCTATCGGGGATTTAAATAACGACGGGTTTCTTGATATTCAGAACGGAAGTACTGTCTTAATGAATGCAGGGAATACCAACAAATGGCTCAAAGTAACCCTGAAAGGGACTCAGAGCAACAGAAACGGAATTGGAGCCAGGGTAGAAATCTACGGATCCTGGGGAAAACAGATCAGGGATGTACAGAGCGGAACAGGTTTTGGAAATATGAGTACGCTGAATGTTCATTTCGGGATCGGTCAGGCTACAGCCATTACAAAAGTGATCGTACGTTGGCCTTCCGGTATAGTGGATACAATTTATAATGTAAATCCTAATACAACATTAAACGTAATTGAAGGGTCATTCTTAGGCACAAAAGAGATTCAGGCTGCGGAAGAAATGTTTACGGTATATCCAAATCCTGCACATGATATAATCCAGTTTAAAAGCCAGTCAGATTTTACTCCGGAGCAGGCAAGGATTTATGAAATGAGCGGAAGAATTATTCTGCAGGTTAAGGTTGAAAGAAACCAGGTTTCCGTAAAAGATGTAAAACCGGGAACTTATATATTGCAGGTAACAGATAAAACAGGAAAGAATTATTCACAGAAAATAACAATTAAATAAAAACTCAAATGATACTGCAGGGTCGAAAGGCCTTGCGGTTTTTATTTGAACTTACGTATTTTCCGGATCTACTTTATTCAGGAACAAGAAAACGGCAATTCCGGAAAGAATAGACATCGAAACCGATAATATCGCACTGCCGATAAGATACTGAAGAAGATTATTTTTTACCAGATCAAAATTAAGCTCCTGACTGAGGATATTGCTGTCACCCCCGACAAATGGTGATCCCAGGAACAGTGAAGCCGCAATAATAAAAGGAATAAATGGCGGCAGGCTCACATTCGACGCTACAAAAGCCAGCACCTTATTGAGTTTAAAAAGTACTGCTAATGAAATGGTAAGCAAGGTATGAAAGCCCCAAAAAGGAGAAAAGCCGATTAATACACCAAGCGCAATGGAAAATGCTTTCGTACGGTTGCTTCCGTCACTTTCCAGAACATCTTCCTTTAGAAATCTTTTAAAACTTTTTTTTTTGAAGTTATTTATGAAATTTCTTGGGATGATATAAACCAGCGTAATGGCTACCAAAATCGTATTGAGAATACTGATTCGGGTGAAATCTTTAAAAGGCCTGAAATGAGACACTCTTTCTGCAGGATCGTACAATACTTTTACAGGAACATTTTTTACAGGAACGTGTCGCCACGCTGTCCGTACGATGATTTCAATCTCAAATTCAAATTTCGGGGTAAAATATTTCCTTGGAATTTTATGCAGTGGGTACAGCCTATAACCTGATTGCGTATCCTGTAATTTTATACCGGTCTCAAACCAGAACCAGAAGTTGGAAAAACGGTTTCCAAAGCTGCTTTTTTTGGGAATTCCATCCTGAGCCATATTTCTGTTTCCGATGAGAAGGATATCCTGATTTTCCTGTATCAAAGCCTCAACAAAAACCGGGATATCATCCGGATAATGCTGCCCATCAGAATCAATCGTAATAGCATAGCTATAGCCCATCTTTTCTGCTTCCCTGAAACCTGTTTTTAAAGCATTTCCTTTTCCTTTATTTTCTGGCAGGTGAATTACCTTTATCTGAGAATAGCTATGTAAAATAAGCGGTGTTGTATCTGTAGAGCCGTCATTCACTACGATAATATGATCCGTGTATTCCAAAACACCATCGATGACTCTTCTCAGTGTTTTTTCATTGTTGTAGGTAGGAACTAAAATGCAGATATTCTTTTCGGAAATTGCATTCTGTACTTCGGCAAAAATCATGGTTTTACTTTAAAGTAGCTTTTTCGGCTTCGGTCATGGTTTTAGATTGTGTTGCAAATCTTTTGATGTAATTTTTAAGAGATGCATCCTGTTTGCTGTAATTATTCAGAATGAAAGCTTTATCATCTTTTAGGCCGCCTCTGTAGCCTACGATCTTCGGAATATTTTCCTGAACACTCATTCTGATGACACGAAGTTCGATATTATTAGGATTGTTTTTAATGAGACTTTCCAGGTCTGACGCGCCTGCTTTTACCATTGCTTTTCTGTTGTGCTTGGCAATTTTAGCGCCCATGATTTTGGCGGCCGCTTTATAGCCCTGGACGGCGACATCAGAGCCGGAAGCTTTTTCAGCTGTATTGATAAATGCTTCTGTATTGGCGTTGGACAAATTGGCTTTTGCATAGCTGTATCGTAAAGATTCAACACTCGACTGGAAAAAAAGAACAAAAGCGGTAATGAACGAAAAAATTAGTTTCATTGTGTCAGTTTTTTATAGTTAACTGACATTTTTAATGCAATAGTCTCGCCAAATAAAGTGGTATTTTTCACTTTAATTTCCTCTTCTGCTTCTGTAATATCCAGTTGTAACTTCAATTCCGGTGTTTCAAAGGGATTGATGATCGCCATAAATTTTACATTTGAAGCCGATTTCAGAAACAGTTTTTTACCGGTAAATTCTTCAGAAAGTTCTTTTACAATCTGCATCATACAGACTCCCGGTGTTACAGGATTTCCCGGAAAATGCCCTTTAAAGATGTCATGTTCTTTATTAAGTAAAATATGGGCGATATAGCTTCCGTTCTCTGTTTTTTCGTAGGACTCCAATTGGTAAAAATCGGTAAGAATTGTCTGCATTATTTATTCTGTTTCAGTTATTTGGAATAGTTTTATATTGATTTTAAAATCTTTATGCCGGAGATTCAAACTATCCGCGAATATATGTTTTTTTGCGTCAAAACTAAAATCGATCTTTTCCCTGTTGTTTTTCGTATAAACAATTTGTTTCAACATTTGGTTCTCCTTCCCAAAGAATAGATAATATGCTCTCTTATCTGCTTTTGAAAGATAAATATAATCGGTTTTATTTTCAAAACTTTGTGAAACCGGATAGTTCCGTTTTAAAAGTTCCCGGAAATCGTTCTTCAGAAAATTAATGACGATTTTTTTATCCATATCGGGAAGTACATAATTGAGTTTAAAATCTTCCTCCGAAATTTCAAAATCGATTAATTTATTTCCAAAATCCGAGGTTAACACAACACGATGAGTGTTTTCACTAATTTTTTTTATGATTAAAATTCCGCTTACATGATTCTTATAAATGTCCATTTGGCATTTATACACATAATCTTCTTTAGAGGAAAAGTATCGATTTTCAACAGTCTTTTCAACAGCCGTAACAGGTTCCGCATCATTAAGCGTATAGGTTTTACACGCTGTAAACAAAATGAAAATCAAGCTATAAGCTAAATTCCGAAGCAGCAACCGGCGCATTTACTTTTGTATTTTTAAAAACAATATTGGTCGTATCTCCCGAAGCTTCCGTCATATTAACCTGTGAAACCGTTGATTCATTTTTAGGGAAATATAATTCAATTTGCTTAATATATTTCAGCAGCTGAGATGATTTCGGAGTAAACTTAGCAATGTTGAAATTGGCGTTTTTCATATATGACACAGAAAATTCAGGATCATTGAACATCTGTCCGTTTGAACTTCCCACAATCAGTTTGTTGATTTTTTCGAAAGTTTTGCTCTTGGCATCTACGGAAGACTTTTTCCCCTGGTCATTAATGAAAATCTTGTTATCCTTGAAAATAATGCTGTATTGATAAGGTTTTGTATATTTCCAGCTCAGCATATTCGGCGTTTTTAAAGACATTCTTCCATAGGTGACGATATTTTTATCCAGGAAATCCATTTTTTTGGTCTGTGCAAAATCGGATTGCAGTGTTTTTATCGTCTTAGTCTCCGAAGAAACTTTGGCTACAAATGCCTTAGCTTCAGCCCCGGACATTGCTGTATTCTGCGAAAAAAAAACACCTGAAACCAATATAAATGCTCCTAAAGCAATATTTTTAATCATTTTTTAACGTTTTAATGTAACCACAAAAGGCACAAAAGATTATTATTTCCATTTAACATACAATTAAAGTCTACAAAGATGAAAATCAAAGATTTCAAAACTTAGGTGTTCTTTTTTATTAAGCTTACTGTAATGTTAAAAGGCTTTTCTCTCTTTTGCGGTTAAAATATTATCAATTGTAAAAGTTGAATATTTCTTATCCTCCAAAAATACCAATAAATCCTCCAAAACATTGTACGTTTTTTCTGAGGTATCGTGAAGAAGGACAATGCTTCCTTTTTTTAAGCCTTTAGTTACTTTCCGGTAAATTTTCTTTTCGTCCTGTGTAATGGTATCTAAAGACCGTACGTTCCAGCCGATGCTTTTTTTCCCTGTTCTTTTAATTGCTCGGGCAATATTCGGATTGGTAACGCCAAACGGAGGACGGTATAAATTTGTTTTTAAATTACCGGTATTCGACATTACTCTGTCACATTTTTTAATCTCTTCGATCATTTTTGAAGTTGATAGAAAACCCGTATTGTCAGCATGTGAAAAAGTATGATTTCCAATGGTATGACCTTCTGCAATAATTCTTTGGAAGGTTTCGGGATGTTTTTCAATCTGTTTTCCGATGCAGAAGAAGGTTGCTTTTATGTTTCTTTCCTTTAGCAGATCAAGAAATTTCGGTGTAAATTCTGTCGGCCCGTCATCAAATGTCAAGGCGACTTCTTTTACTCTTGTCCTTTTACGGATTATACTGTTGACAAAATAGTTCAGACCGATATCAAAAGCTCCCCAGACAACAATCGCAGAAAACAGAAAAAAACAAAAAACATAAACCCAAAAGCTCCCCTGAAACGCATAAATAAAAACGTTACAGAAAATATAAAACAGGATAAAAGGATAATGTTTCATCTTTTATTGTTTGAGTTTTTAATGTCAATTTGTTATATTCCAATCTCATAGGTTTTTAAAACCTGTGAGGTTTATCTCTAAGCTTTCCCTAATAAAACCAAACTGTGATCATTTCCACCCAAATGATTGTATAGCAAGACATTTTCTATTGCTTGTTTTTTCAAATCATTCATCATCATCACTTCGGGAATCTCCTGATTTTTAAGAATATGGCAGGCCATAAATATTGAAAAGCCACTGGCGGTATTAAATTCTCCGCTTAAATGTTTGTAATACAGAAGTGAGGAATCAGCAAACAGTTCCATTGCTTTTTTGTAATATCCGTCAGATTGTGCGTCTCCGCTGAAGCCTAAAATTACAGCGTCAATATTAGTATTTGTTAGATTATTTTTAGATAAAAATTCTTCAATAGATTGCTTGGTTTCTTCTAAATCTAATGTGTTAACAATCTGAATGTCTTTCAGTTGAGCATATGAATTTTTTGACTTTTCTTTTCCCAAAACAAAAAAACTTGCCCCTTCTCCCCAAACAACGCCGTGCGTTTCTGAGTTCAGATAATCTACAGGTAAATCTTCTTCTTTTTTAATGGTTTTGTTTAATTTATACAGTTCCATTGTTCTTTCAGTCTGTTCATCTGTCGAGCCCACCAACACATTTTCTGCTTCGCCGTCAGCAATCTGTAGTTTTGCATCCAACATTGAGAACTCCAGAGATGAGGAAGTGTTTACGTAGGTAAAATTATAAGCGTGACATTGCAGGCCTAAAGCAATCTGCCCGGCTACCGTATTATGAGTAGACTGGATAAAATAAGTAGGAGTCAAAAACTCTTCGTTATTATCCAGCACGTTTTTTAAAAATTTTTCAGAGTCCTGCGAACATCCAATTCCGGTTCCTACAATGATGGCATCAGGATTTTTGACACCCGCTTCTTTTAAAGCGAAATGTGATGCGACGGAACTCATTTTTACCGTTTTAGACATTCTTCTGATCATAGCGGGAGGAATGAATTCTTTGTAAACCGGCTCAATGGCTTTTAAAATTTGGGATGAGGTTTCCGCATTTAAATTCTGTAAAAAATTTTCATTTAACGTGTCCTGTACCGAAATACAGGCTGCACTATTGATATAAACCGAACTCATGATTTTGAGAAAATTAAGGTTGAACAATTTCCGCCAAAGCCAAACGAGTTGGAAAGAACGTGGTTAATATTTTTCTCTCTGAGTTCCGTTACAGGAATCAGGTCAAATTCTTCCATTTTTGTTTTAAAGTTCAGATTCGGGAAGATGATATTGTTCTGGATCGCCAACAATGAATAGACGGCTTCAATTCCGGCCGCGGCCGCGAGCGTATGGCCCGTAAACGCTTTGGTAGAGCTGAAATCAGGAACTTTGTTTTCTCCGAAAATCCGGATCATCGCAATGCCTTCAGAAAGATCATTGTTGGGGGTCGCCGTTCCGTGAACGTTGATATAATCGATTTGCTCTTTATCCAAACCTGAAATTTTCAGAGCTTTTTCCATCGCTAAATAAGCTCCCTGACCGTTTTCAGAAGAAGCAGTCTGGTGGTGCGCATCATTGGCATTTCCGTATCCCGAAAGATAACCAAGCACTTTTTTATTTTCCTTTTTCACCACGTCTTCGGATTCCAAAATTATAAAAGCAGCAGCTTCACCCAGATTCAGGCCTTTTCTGTTATTGTCGAAAGGTGTGTTGTAAGAATCGGTAAGAATCATCAGCGTGTTGAAGCCATTCAAAGTAAATTTTGAAAGCGCATCTGTGCCGCCAACAATTACGCGATCCAAAATACCGTTTTTAATGAGCTTTGCTCCTATCATGATAGCGTTAGCCGCAGAAGAACAGGCTGTACTGATGGTTGAAACCGTGCCTTTTAATCCCAGATAATCTGCAATTAATAAGGATGAATTCCCGGCATCATGGGAGTCAATATATTTTTGCTTGTCAGGGAAATCTTCGTAGGAATAGAAATACTTTTCTGTCATATCCATTCCGCCGACACTGGTGGAAGAGATCAGTCCTGTTTTATAGCCGTTGATGTCTGCAATTCCAGCGTTTTCCACCGCTTCTTTTGCTGCAATCATTCCTAATAAAGCGGTTCTTGTAGCATTTTTCACATCCTTAAGATGGAGTTTTTCTGCAAGCTCAGTATTGGAAAGCTTTATTTCGCCTGTTTTAATGTTTCCGGCATGGCGTGTTTCAAAAAGCTCAATATCTGAAATTCCGTGCTTTCCGGATTTTAAGGACTGCAGATTTTCTTCCACATTGTTTCCGATGGAAGAAATAATGCCCATTCCTGTTATGGCAATTTTTTGACTCATCTTTTAATAATGTACCAATGTATCAATTTAACAGCATAACAATATTGGTACATTGCTAAATCGATACATTGCTAGATTGAATTATTTTGTTCTGTTTTCCTCGATGTATTTTGCCATAGTGTCAATGGACGTAAAAATTTCCTTTCCTTTTTTCGGATCGGATAATTTAATACCATATTCCTTATCTAAAAGAACGATCAGCTCTAAAGCATCGATAGAATCCAATCCCAGACCTCCTCCGAATAACGGATCCGTATCTTGGATTTCCTCTACTGCAACGTCTTCTAAATTAAGAACTTCAATGATTTTGTGTTTTAATTCTTCTCTTAAGTTTTCCATATTTTTAAAATTTACCGATGTATCAATGTACCAGTTTACCAATTGATTATACTGAATGTCATTGTTACATTGTTATACTGTTATATTGTTACATTAGTTCGTGAGCAAATATACAAAAGCATTATAACTTTCCCGATATAACTCTACCCAGCCGCACAATACTTTATCGGCTTTTCCTGACTGCAAAATCTGTTCCGAGTAATCATTTAAAAATTGTTCATCAAACTCATCCAGGACAAAGAAGGCGTTCTCAGTCTGCATTTTATGTTTGATACTTATTTCTCCAACACAAATATTAGGCAATGTGTACACAAAAACAGCAGGACTTGGATAATAATTTTCCTGGGAATTGATGCTTTCCTGGTACTTAGAATCAGTATCAAGACTTGATGATTTGTTGGCGAAAACCAAGGCTGTTCTGCTGTGATCGTTATCTTTTAAAATCATTTCAGAAGCAAGAAAAGCGAGTTTGCTCAGGTTATCCATCTTATGAAATTTCGGATAATTGAGTTCTAAACTTTTATACGCGTCCTTTGCAAAATCTGAAAAATTTTCAGCTGAGGTTTCAAAAATGGTTTCGTTGTTGAAAGTAATCTTTGAATTGTTTATGGTGCAAATATCTGTTTTCTTCATGAATGCTTTCAGAATTTTAAGGCTTTTTTGTTGGATTTTGATGGGTGTTGAAAACAGATAGTATAATGATTTTGTTATCAATAATATCAAAAATTATTAAGTAGGGAAACTTTTTTATAAATGCTTCCCGGTAGTATTTTTTGATTTCGAAATGCTTTGGATGGCTTTGAATTCTAAGAAAGTATTTGTTTAATTGCTTCATGAATTTCTCGCCCAAGCCTTTTTGTGCATTTTCGTAATAAATATATGCTTCAAGAATTTCTAAACTCGCTTCTTCCTGAATAATTAATTCATAAATCATTTTAAAGCAGATTTTGCCTTTTCCTGAACTTCTTCCCAAGTATAAGATTTGCTTTCCCCGCTTATATATTTTTCTCTTCTTTCATTTACTACATCATAATGCCAGTCCGGAACTGCAGGATAATTATCTTCTTGTTCTTCTGCATCAATAATGCTGTTGATGATTCTTAAAATTCTTTCATCTGCAATATCAATGAAGTCGTGAATTCTTTTTCTGATTTCTAGAGTGGAGTCCATTTTTCAAACCTTTAAGTCTATCAAAATTACGAATTATTCTTTACACTTTTCCAAAACAACTGCCGCATTACATCCTCCAAAACCTGAAGCTGTTTTCAGAATATATTTGATTTCTGCAGGCTGGTTTTCTTTAATAATATTCAAAGATTGAGAAGTTCCGATGTCTTCAAAATTTTTTGATGGGATTAATGTATTTTTCAAAGCGCTTTCCATTGAAATAATCGTTTCCAGTAACCCGGATGCTCCTAAACAATGCCCGTAATAGGCCTTTAAACTATGCAACGGAATATTCTGCAGCTCCGCACGGTTGAAAGCGATAGCTTCCATCTCATCATTATAGATCGTGGCGGTTCCGTGAGCGGAAATAAAATCAATTTGCTCTGCTGAAACCTGTGCTTCCGTCATCGCGTTTTTAATGCTTGCATATAAGCCATCACCGGTTCTTGATGGTCCGGAAATATGGTTAGCATCGTTGATAGCCGAGTCTCCTGAAATTTTAAAACTAAATTTTTCGTTTTGTAGAGTTTTTCCTTCGTCAGAACGATAGCCTGTTATGTAAACTGCTGCTGCTGCCTCACCAAGATTGATGCCGTCGCGGGTTTTATCATAGGGTTTACATATCCCGCTTCCGATAGCCTGAAAAGAATTGAAGCCAGAGATGACAAATTCTGAAATTTCGTCTCCGGCAATAACAAAAGCATCGTTATATTTTCCGGACAAGATGATGTTTTTTGCAACAGCGAGTGCCATTACTCCGGAAACACAAGCATTGGAAACTACAATTGGCTTGGTTTTAAATCCAAAAAAATCCGAAATTTTTTGAGCTAAGTCCGAAAGGAAAACGCCTTCCGGCAAAGTGTTTTTATTTTTTAATAGACTGATATTTCCTTTGGTGGTGGACAGGATAAAAGCTGTTTCTTCCGTTATCTGATGTCTTTCAACGAGAGGTTGTAAGCTTAGCAAAAACATTTTTTCCAGCCTTGTAAAACTGTTGTTCTGTACGGATTTGAAATGTTTGGTAAATTCCTGTTCCAGTTTTTCAGAATCAATTTTGGAAGCGTAAAAAGGTTCGTGATTTTCTATGATTTTATGTAAAGAAACGCCGGATTTTCCTTCCAGAAGATCCTTCCAGTTGGAAGAAACATCAAAACCTAATGGCGTGATGCAGTTGTAATCGGTGATATAAATTTCCTTCATGGCAATCCCATTTTATCCTTCCATGCCTGAAAAAACTCAGGATTGTACAAACATAAATTATTATCGGAATCCAGAAAAACCTGGATGGTTTCTCCGGAACAAACCAACTGATGATCTTCGTTAAAAAGTTCGTATTGATATATTAATTTTGCTGAAATCGCATTAACGAAAGTCGTTACAATCTTGAACGTTTCCCCGTATTTCAGTGGCAGGAAATGCTCGCAGGTACTTTTGACAATTGGCGTTACATAACCAGCCTTCTGAATATCGAGATACGTTAAACCATGTTGTCTCCCGAAAGCTTCTCTTCCGTCTTCAAAGTAAACGATGTAGTGGCCGTGCCAAACAATCCCTAGCGGGTCTGTTTCATTGAATCGCACCCGAACTTGCTCTGTACAGGTTAATATATTGTCTTTAGACTGCATTTTGTTTCGTTTTAACACAAGGTTCACAAAGTTATACACAATGTTCACAATGAATATTCTAAATTTTATATCGTTCCGTTGATTAGTCTTTTAACACCATTTTTAAATAAAACTGAGTTAAAATTAATCAATAAACCCAATTTACAATTGCTTAATTTTAAATACGTTAAAACTTGAGCAATATGAATTTCATTTAATGATTCTACGGATTTTATTTCAACAACGACTTTTCTCTCAACCAATAAATCAATCCTATAGCCAATGTCAAGTTTTATGTCATCATAAATTAATGGCATTGGTTTCTGTTTTTCTGTCAGTAATCCGGATTTCTGTAACTCATAGTACAGACATTCTTCGTATGCGCTTTCTAAAAGTCCAGCTCCAAGTTGGCGATGAACTTTTAATCCTGCATCAAAGATAACTTTCGAAACTTCATTTTCATTCATATTATTTGTGTTTTTTAGATTTTATTTTAACCACAAGAAACACAAAATATTTCACTAAGAACACAAAAATTATTTCTTTGCTTTCAAATAGTTCATTTATTTGTGCTCTTAGTGAAAAATCTTAGTGACCTTTGTGGTTAAAACTAAACTGCATTTTGTTTTCTTTCGTAAAATAATGAAATAGTAACCATTGCTACATAAAATAAAAATAAGAAAATGATCTCTTTTGCAATACCACTGATTCCGCTGTTTCTTAAAATAATGTCATAATAGGCATTAAGACCCCAGTTCATGGGAGAAAACTTGGCGATGGTCTGCATAAATTCAGGCATTAAGAAAACAGGAACCCAAATTCCGCCAATGGCTGCCAAAACTACCACGGAAGTTGCCCCAAACGGAGCCGACTGTTCCTGGGTATCTGCAACAGTTCCCAGTAAAATCCCAAAACCAATCGCCGCTAATCCGGCGAAGATGGTAACGATAATTAACGGAAACATCTTTCCGGTCACATCAAACTGCGGAAGATCCATATACGGGAAAAGATAAATTCCTACTGCAACCATCAGCAAAAACTGAATGACACAGATAATAAGATATGTAAATGTTTTTCCTAAAATATGAATGAAATACGGTGTCGGACTGATTCTCGCCCTTACGCTTGTTCCCTGGCTTTTTTCTTTAACCAAATTGATAGACAACGGAACAACGATAAAGAAAATCGCAAACAGCGCCCACGCCGGAACATTATGCTGAACAGAATTCGGCAGCACATCCATATTGCCTTTTTTCGGAGTGATCTCCTTAAAGGCAATCAGGCTGTTATTTTTTAGATCTTCGGTAGTTCCCAGCTGTTCCTGGAATGCTTTGTAAATCTTTTTGTTTTCGATCTCAAAAACCATTTTATTCACCGCATTCATTACATTGTTTTTGAAGCTGATATTGGTTGCGGGATCGAAATAAAGACGGATATCTTTGGCTTTTGAAATTTCTTTCTTTGCAGTGGTAGAATCTGTTTCCAACCCGAATGAACTTACGATTGCCTGAACTTTAGATTCTATATTGGAGTTAATGTCTTTCGTTAAATTTTTAGGGATAACAATGGCCATCTGGTATTCTCCTCCAAACACGGCTTCCTCGGCAGATTTTTCACTAAAATCGGTCAGCAGCTCAAATGTTTTACTGTTTTCAAGCTGTTTTTTTATATTTTCTGAAATTTCAGATTTATCATTATCAATAAAAAGGATCGGGATTTTGGACCCTTCCATATTTTTAAAGGTAGAATCCTGAATTAAGGTAATGGTAATAATCAGGAGTAAAGGCATCACGAAAATGATGACGATTCCTCCAATATCTCTTTTCAGCAGAAGGATTTCTTTAATAAAGCTTCGCCACAGTTTATACAACAACATCTCGTAATTCTTTTCCGGTTAATGAAATAAAAACATCTTCTAAGTTTTCGGCATTGGAAACCCTGTTCACCAGTTCTTCCGGTGTTCCTACCGCATGGATTTTACCATGATCGATAATGGCAATTTTGGTACAGAATTCTTCAGCTTCCGAAAGGTGATGTGAAGTGTAAATAATACAGGTTCCTTTTTTATTCAGTTCTAAAAGATGATCAATAATTGCTTTTTTAGACTGTACATCTACGCCTACCGTAGGTTCATCCAAAAATAATACTTTGGGGTTGTGAAGGGTTCCTGCAATGAGGTTGCAGCGGCGTTTCATTCCTCCGGAAAATTGTTCCACTTTTTTATCGCCAAATTTTGACAGTCCCATGATTTCCAAAGATTCATCAATTGCTGTTTTTAGCTTTTTATGGCCTAAACCATATAAACTCCCGAAGAACATTAAGTTTTCTCGTGCCGTCAGAGTAGGATACAAAGCATATTCCTGGGGAACAATCCCGATGATCTGTCTTAGTTTAAAGCCGTTTTTTTGAGGCGACAATCCGTCAATGGTAAATTGTCCCGATGTAGGTTTAATCAATCCCGAAAGTATGGAAATAAGCGTGGTTTTGCCGGCTCCATTGGGTCCGAGAATTCCGTAGATTTCATTTTTGGCGATATTCAGCGAAATATCATTTACAGAAAAGTCTTCTGCAGTTTTGTATTTTTTGTACAGGTTTTTTATTTCTATGAAATCTTCCACGTTATATCGCTTTTCTCAGTTTTTTATAAAAAGCTTCTTCCAGATCTGCAATATGAAGCATTGATTTGGAAAGGTTGTTATAGATATCGCTTTTTGAGTTCCTGTTTTTGTAAACCCGGGCAATATCCACTGCAAAATCTCTCCAGAGGTCACCGATCATGGTGATTTCTTTCGACAGTTCTTTTAATTCTTCATTTTTGAGAATAACAGCCGCTTCCTGTAAGAAAGCACCATAAATAAACCTAAAGCCTCCTCCTCCGGTTCCTATTTCTTCCTGCATGCGGATCAGCTGACCCAAATAATGGTTGGTTGTTTTTGTGCCTTTTTTTTCAGCCCATTTCGGGATGCTTTTGGCAACCCATCTCATGGCTTTTATCCCAATGATCGGTACGGGAGCAAGCATGTTTTTGCAGGTATCTTTGATTCCTTTTTTAATCGCTTCTTCAAGATGGATGTGTTCTGGAATATAAGTAGGATAATACATATGTCCTTTGGGAGGAAGTGCTCCTTTGGCGTATCTTACCTTTTCCAGCTCGGCTTCGCTGAGAGTAGTTACGTAATCCATTACGGGATCACTGATCAGGAATTTTCCGTCTTCTTTTCCGTAAACGACAAGATTGTGCGCATTGAAATGGAATTTATATTCTTCCGGAAAATACGTAAGGTTGAAAACACCTACCTGAAGTCCTGTCGGAATATTGTTTTCCAGGTTTTTTTCAAGCGCTTTCTGAGCTTCCTGTGGATTTGAGAATTTAAGCCTTTTAATTTTAATTCCCAGTCTTTTTGCGGCTTTGCTGAAAATAGCTCCGGGCATGGGGCGATAGCTGAAACCGGGCGCGAAATTTACCTTTAAAAAAGGAAGGTAAACAAAGAACAGGCCGGATCCGATCCCGAAAATCATAGGCTCACTGAGTTTCAGCCCTCTGTTTAATAACAAATTGGAAGCCACCCCATTTTCGCAATGCGCAGTCTGATGGTGTTCAAAATTAATTTTCATTCTTAGCTTGGTTTATTACTTTTTCAACGATAATTTACTTTCCGTTGAAATTTTTCAGTTCGTCTACTGTGATGCCAAATGTGTCTGCATATTTTTTAAGGGTAGAGTCACTTAGTGTTTTAAATATTTTGGGTTTTCCATGTCTTTTTACCCGCCATTGCCACATTCCGACGTAGGCTGCAAGAACCTGCAGGTCCATCTTATTCAGTTCCATGAAGTAGATGATCGGACTTACAATATTTTGGGCAACATTTTTTCTGGCTTCTTCAATACGCTCATTAATAAGTTCCATCGATTCTTCAAGGGCCGCTTTTTTGGCATCCCATCCAATACTGTTGGCGGTAGTATAATTGTCATTTTCATCCGTTACATACAGAACTTCGGTCATGTTTGCGGACTTAAGATTGCTTTCGTCTTGTGGAAGGTCGTGTTTTTTCATCGTGTCAGTTTTTTATTTCCTGAATAAATAAATTGATTTCAGCTCTGATCAAAATTTTATCACTGTGAAAGGTTTCACAGAAGATATTACAAATGTTTCCAAACTGGGAGAGCAATGAGGCTCTGGAAATGATGGTATCGCCCACTTTTGGGAGGGCAAAGATTTCAGTTTTCTTAATTGAGGTAATAAAGCCTATTACTTTTGTCTCTGCACTAGGATTTTCAAAGAAGCTTTGCCCAAGAATTGAAGAACAGGTCTGTGCAAGGTTCTCGATGAGGCCGGCTTCTGTAAATTCGTTATTATGTACAAAAATATTGTTTTGCTGAATCTCAAAGGAAGTCACCACCTTTTCTCCGGTGAGTTCCGTGATATAGTCCACCATCAGCATCGGTTCGCGATGCGGGAGAAAATTGTGGATGTTGATGATGTTTTCTTCCTTGATTTCCATTAAATGATATTTTAAAACACAAAGCTTACTAAGATTTTTGAAATGCTAACGTTTTTAAGTTCGCAAAACAAAGTTTCGCCGATTCCATGAAGCAATCATACCGTGAGGCAAAGCCATTTTACTACGTCGAAGCTTCGATTTCACTCAGCCAGGATCGCAAGATTTTAATTCAATATTACATTACAACCGTTTTCATTTGTGATTTTGCAATAACCTCATCATTGATCTTTGTGATGACATCTACCAATGTGACACCCATCATTTCATTAAGAATCGAAACTTCTGAGGTTAGCTGATCTCCCAATTTCGGAAGTGTTATTACTTCAAATGATTTAATTGCACCAATATATCCGGTAGGAGCTTCTTTTCCTGAAAGATAAAATTTATAACCGGTATGAAGTGCTACACTCTGTGCCTGATGTTCCAGTAATCCTGATGCCTGGAAAGTTCCGTCCTGAATAAATATGTTTTCTTCCATGGGTCTAAATCCTGAAATCAGGTGGCTTTCGGAATATTCTGCAATGCTGTCTACCATTACAAAAGGAAACCGCTGCGGAATCAGGCTTTCCACAAAATTCTTATCGGATGCCGGCAGTAGGTTTTCCATTAGCAAACAGTTAACAGGGCGCAAGAGTAGGCAAATCTTCCACTTTCCGGAACACAAAGGAGTACTTTTTCTCCTTTCTTCAATTTTCCTGAATTCATTAATTGTTCTAGGGCAATGAAAATAGAACCGGCACCAATGTTTCCTACTTCTGAAAGATTGTAGAACCATTTTTCCCATGGAAAATCCAATCCGACATTGGCAAATTCATTTTTCAAGCCTTCTTTAAAATATCCTGACGAAATATGCGCCAGTACATGGTCTATTGTATTTGGGTCAAGATTATGCTTGTCGAAAGATGATCTTAAACTTTCGGCACCTTTTACCAGAATATACTGATCTAAAATTTTCGTATCCTGTTTCAGGGCAAAAATCGATTGTTTCAGCCATTCGTCAGAAGGGTAATCTGCCCATGATTTCAGGCTTCCGTCTTCCTGCTTTTCGCATCCTGCATACATACACGCTTCAATTTCGTGCGCATAAGAGTAGAAATCTATGAATTCTACTTTCAGAGAAACGCTGTCGGTTCTTGGTTTGTTCTGCAGAAGCAGTGCTCCTGCGCCGTCGGATAGCATCCATCTTAAAAATTCTCTTTTAAAGGCAATAATAGGTCTTTCTTCAAGGAGTTTTAGATTTTCTGCTTCATGATTGAATTTGTCGGCAGTCATCCATGATGAAAATCTTTCCGAACCTACGCATACTGCATTTTCTTTCACGCCGGCTTTTACGGAAAGGAATCCGTAATTAAAAGCATTCATCCCGGAGTTACAAAGTCCCGTTGAGGTATTGATCTCAATCGATTTGTTGAGATTAAGCTCACCATGAACCATGGATGCATGGGAAGGCTGGATCTGGTCTGCAGAAGTGGTTCCGCATGAAAGCAGCTCTATGTCTTTCTTTCCGAAATTTTCATCGAAAAGACCTTCTACGGCTTTTGCCGTGATCTGGGCATTGGTATGAGTTGGTTTTCCTTCCTGGTCTAAAGCATAATACCTTGTGGTAATTTTGTTGTTTCTCAGAATTAAAGCCTTTGCTTTTGACGGTTTTTCATTGATATAGCCAAGATACGTTTCCATTTCATCGTTAGAAACCGGTTCATTCGGCAGGTATGTTGAAGCTTTTGTGATAAATACGTCGTTCATTCTATTTTATATTAATTCCTTGTAAATATTCTCTTTGTTTTTTTCTTTTAAACCAAAAGATAGGTGTTGTAAGCAAATGTAGTACCAGAACTATGGGTGATACAATCCATATTGCAGCCATCAAATATACCTTAAAGAATTTGATCAGCAATGGTCGCTTTTCTTTTTTCCTGATGATGAGGTTAGACCATACTTTGAAAATTTTATTGCCTACTTTTTCTACTCTTACCAGGAAAGCACGGATTTCTACGGCGCCGTTTTTTACAAGCTCCGGCTGAAGTGTTTCCAGTGTATTTTCAGAAAAATGTTTTTCAATAATTCTTCCGTATTTTCCTGCACCGTTAATTTCTTCATCTGAAATTCCTGCAGCAGGAAGCATCCCTGATTTTTCTTTTTTTCCGGTGGTCATCCAGCGAAGGATCGTAAGTACGCTGGTGTAATTGTCATGCCTGTCTACCAAAGCAATATTTCCTACAAGCTTAGCCTGCATTTGTTTTAGATAAACTTTAAGTTTTTCCTGAGAAAACATCCACATATTTCTTGTTCCCGAAACAGTAACAACGGGAGTATCTTTAAGAATATTTTCGGCAAAACCGCTTTTCAGAAAAGATATGATGGGGATAGACGGAGTTAAATACCAAACCTGGTATCCGAAAATAACCAGATCAAACTTTTTATTCAAAACTTCTTCCGGCGGTGGAAGAATTTCGCTGGGAATCTGCAGGTAAGATTCAGGAAAAGTGTTGAAAAATACGTCACCTGACCAAGGAAAAGGAAAGTCTTTTTTCAGTCTGATATTGTAGTAAGTAACATCATATTCCTGATTTTTCTCTTCAAACGGCTGTACCATATTTTTTACAATATCTTCCAGCTGTCCGGACTGAGTGTAATATATAACAAGTATATTCTTTTTCATTAATTCTTTTTATCCGTTTACAAAAATATGCTTTTCATATTTATTATTAAGAAGTAAATATTTTTAATGAGCCATAACTGAATTTTAATGTATAATCATCATTGTTCAGTATATTATTTTTTACATTACAAAAGATAATTGCTCGGGGAAGTTTTTCCAAAGAGCTGATATTGAAGTTCTCATCTGAGATCAACAAAACATCAATATTTTTGGTAATTTGAGCAAAGTCTTCAATATAAGTGATCTTTCTTCTCTGTACCAGATAGTTCTGTTTGGCAATCTGTCTTTTTTCATCATCTTTAATATAGCTGAATATCCTTCTTCCGGCCTGCTGAAGAGTGATCAGTACATCTTTCTGTCCGAAATCGTCTGCAATATGAAGAATATTAGCATTCTTCGGAATATGCCTGCCGAGCTCGAAATAAATTGATTTGTTCTGTTCAAAATCCTTTTTAACTTCGTTTACCACGTCGTTATCTTTGTATAAGAAGCTCAAAAAAAGTTTTTTCTTAAAGTAATTTTCATCTTCCAGTTGTTCCCTTAGGGCGGCAAATTCTTTTCTGAAAAAGGCGTTGATTTTTTTCGTCCGCTCCGGATACTCTTTGCCGAAGCTTTCATCTTCTTTTTTTATTCTTTCGCCCACTTTTACAGTAATAGCGCCGTCGTAGATGATAAAATCTCCCTTCGGCAATACTTCGGAATTTCCGTGGATGTAGACCGGTACAATATCCAACCCGAATTGTTCTGCGAGATAAAAAGCTCCTTTATGAAATCTTTTGACATCGTTTGTATAAGAGCGCTCTGCTTCTGGAAATACGGCCAGAGAATAACCCTGATCTACTTTGTCTTTCAGCTTATCAATCCCGTTTTCTATGCCTTGAGAAACGGGATAGCAGCCCAATGCTCTTACCATTTTCCCAAAAACAGGAGATTCATACACCCAGTCGTTAACCAAAAAAACAAACTTGTGAGTCGTCATGGCAACTGCCAGGATATCCAAGAATGAGGTGTGGTTAGCAATAATAATGGCAGGCCTGCTGAAATCTTCTTCCGTAGCTTTAATGATCTTTTTCCTTACCCATGGATTGGTAAATAAGACAGAAGTTAAAAATTTTGCTGAAATTAATTTAAAAAAGTTTAGCGTACCGCCTTTGGAATTTTTCGTAAACGGACTTATAAAAAGAGAGAAAAACAATCCTCCTAAGCCGTAATACAGAAAAGACAATACCGAATGAATGAAAAGCCTGAACGTAATAGGGGACAGCCCTTTTTTTGCCCTATTGGTAATTAGTAATCTGAACCAGAAAGGATATAATGTTGAGGTAATGATTATTACAGAAAACATTCCTATTAAAGCAACAAGCGCCAGTGAATGAAGAGCCGGATGCCTGGCGAAGATGAGTGAGCCGATTGATAAAATAGTAGTAAAAACAGCCAGAATAATAGAAGTCCTGTAAGTAGGAAGTTCATTTTTACCTGTTGTATGTTCTTTTTGCATGGCCTGGGTAAGAAAGATGCTGAAATCATCTCCTACTCCGAAAACCAGTGTACAAACAACGGTACTGAAAATATTAAGCTCCAACCCCAGGAAATACAACATACCCGCAGTGACTACTCCGGTTAATACAATCGGAAACATAGTCAGAACGGTAAGTTCAAAATTCCTGAAAAATACAACGATCGTCAGAATAATCGCTAAAAGCGAATAATTGATCAGCGTATTGAAATCTCTTTTCAGCAGTCCCAAAAAGTTTTCATTCATCTGCTGGCGGTCAATGGCAAGAGCATCATGGGTTTTGTCAATGTCTTTAATAAAAGCATCTCTTTTGCTTTCATCTACTTTTACAACATTGGACACGGTATAAAATCCGTTTTCCTGACTTAAAAATTCAGATACCTGCAGTGCTTTTATTTTTTCATACTCTTTAAGGCTGAGCGGAATATAGTTTTTATTTAAATTGTCATTAAACTGATTGAATGCAGCTTCATTAAAACCATACTGATTCCCGTTTTGGATGAGCTCGGAAACTGTACGCGTTTTTTTATCCGGGGTCCAGAATTTCTGCCAGCTTTCGATTTTTTTCTGCTGATCTTTTTTAGAGAACACTATTTTCCCCAGAGAGTTATAGCTTAATATTTTTCCTTCCTGCTTTTCTTTTTCGAGAAAACCGCTTAGCTGCGAATTCTTTGTGAGTGCTTCTTCTGCTGAGTTTCCGTAGGAAATGGTATAAATTGATTTTGAGGTAATATCGGAAAGCTTCTGAAGTTTTGCTTCACTGATTTTTAAATCTTTGGGAATGTAATTTAAATCACCGATATCTTCATTAAAGCCTACATGACGGAACCCAAAAAGACAGGCAATGATAATCACCGAACAGCCGATAATCAAAGGTTTGTTTTTTTCATAAGGATAAGACCCAATTCTATCAATGAAATTGGCGTTGGCTTCTTTCTGCTTTTTTGGATGGTACAGCTGGGGAACAATAATGAGCGCAGTAATGGATGATAATATAACCGTAAGTGCTGCAAAAAGTCCCAGGTCCTTCAATGCTTCGGAACGTACGAATACCAGGCACAGAAAAGAAACGGCTGTCGTGGCACTGCTTAATATGATAGGTTGGGTGATTTCCTTGTATAGCTCTTCAATATCATTGTTATGCTTATAATGGGTAAGAATGTGAAGGGCATAGTCTATCGTGATCCCAATGAGAATTGCACCTACACTTAATGAGATGGCAGAAACTTTGTCCTTTATAAAATACAGGATCAGTAATGCCAGCAAAACGGAAAATACAGTCGGCAGAAAGACGATGAGCGGTGTAAAGAAATTCCGAAAATAATAGATCAACAGCACTAATAATACAGTCATTGAAATAAGCACCGTATTCTGGATGTCTTTTTTTATCTGCTGCGCGTTGGCAACCGCAATCACCGGAGACCCGAAATAGCTGATTTCCGTTTTTCCTTTGAACTGCTTATTCAGGTTATCTTTTATTTCATTCAATCCATTGATGAATGATTCATTGTTTTTGGTATCGTTGCTTTTATTTTTAGGATCAATAAAAAGCAAAAGATTTTTTCCGTCTTTGGTGACGATGTAACTGTTTTCAAGTTTAAAATCCTTGCTGATATTTAAGGCGTTGAGCTTTTTGATCCCCAAAAATGTAATGCCCAGCGGATCTTTTTTAATAAATTCTTTCGTGACCAGGCTTGTAGGAGAAACGAGAGAAATATAGTTGCTTTCTACCTTTTTGGCAATGCTGTCTTTATCCAGCTTTCTTTCAATCTCCTTATAATCTCCTTCATCCAGAAATAACGGCAGGTTCTGATTGACAAAATCGAATGTTTCTGAGATCTCATTGTCATTTACTTTTCCCTGGACAGAGCCAATGTACTTTTGTAAAGGTTCAATTTTTTGTAGAAAAGTATCTGCGGTTTCGGAAAGCTGAAAATCATCTTCCTTTGAATGGCTTTCGATAATAACGATGATTTTATCTGAAAAGTTAAGCTGTTTCAGAACTTTTGCCGTAAGATCAGATTTTTCATTTTTGGGAATGATCTGGCTAATGTCTTCTTCAAAATTAATTTTTGAAGCAAAGAAAGCGCATACAACAGCAACCCCTGCTGCAAAAAATACAGAAAGAAGCTTGTTTTTGGAAATGAGATAATATAAAAAGATGAAAAAACGATGCATCGGATAATAAAATCAAGTGTGCAAATTTAATTTTTTCAGAATTAGTTCAAAATGTTTTCATAATAAGTTGTCAGAAAATCAATAAAATATTTAATCATAACGAAAAAAAATATACATTTGCAGAAGTTCCTATTAATAATATAAAAAAAACTAAGCATTGCTTAGAATTTATTATGTTTACAACAAATGATGAAAAAATAAACGGGTTTTTATTCGTGATAATTCTCCCGTTCCTGCTGTACTTCATGTCCTACTATGGATTTGAATCTTCTTATACTAGATTAAAAACTTCAGAAAGACCTCCCGATTTCTTATTCCATTCGGTTTATGCTTACCGTGTAATCCCGAATTACATCAGTGTGAAGATGACCGATTTTATGGAATATCTTATTCTTTATAAGTGTTCTTTTATTAAAGATTTTCTTTCTAAAAACGGTACGCCTTTCTATCACGGACTCTTTCTGGTAAACAGTTTTTTTTTCATGTTATGTTCCTTGGTTATCAATGCTTTACTAAAGCTTAATCCTTCTGATTTTATTTATGATATTAGAGTGAGAAGAATGATTCATCTCCTTTCGGTATTCTTGATCGTGATCACACAGTATGCTCCTACAAATTGTGATACGATAGCATTATTTTGTTATCTTTCAGGAGTATATCTTACATTTAAATACTATCTCACCAGAAATCCAAAGTTTTATATTTTTTTAGTGGTTCTTATTGCCATATCTACTTTTGTTAGAGAAACAGCCTGTCTGAATATAGCTTTCTTTGCTGCTGTTTTTATCTGTCTTAGTGAAATAAAACTACTTCGGTTAAGATCTGTACTTCCTGTAATCCCTTTAATTTTTGGATTTATTATTCCTTACTTAGGGTTGAGACAGATGATCGCCAATGAAGAAATAACTTTTGTGGAAGGGTTTTACATCAATAGGAACTTTACAAGTCCTTTTAACCTGGCAGGATTTATTTTCGCCTGTATTGTTATGTATTTTATCTACCGGTTGTGTGCCGAAGCATTTAATAAAAGAGTAATGAAGAAATATGTTTTTTTCTCATTGCCTTACCTTTTTATGATTACAATGGTTGGGCTCTTTTGGGAAATAAGACTTTTTTTACCGCTGTTTCTTACCTGCATTATTGTCGCTTTTTATCAATTTGACAATCTAAAACCTAAATTATGAGTTTGCTGCATCCTTATTATTTAATTGCAATAATCTACATGCTTATTTTTAGCATTCAGGAAGTCTTTGTAAAAAAAGTTGATAAAAAATGGTTTTGGGTTTTGGCTGTTTACCTTATTATAATAGCAGGTCTTCGGGATAATGTTGGTCCGGATTACGGGAGTTATAAGGGTATTTACATTTATTCTGATACAAAAGACTACATCAGTATTATTAGGAAAGCACTGCATATAGAAGGTTCGGAAAGCGTAGAGATTGAATGGCTTTATGCCCTTATCAATAAAATACTGCTGAATGTCTTTAATGCGCCATTTTATATCGTAACACTCATAATTGCGACTTTTGCAATGTTTTTTAAGGTAGAATATACAGAAGACAATACATTTTATCCGTTTACTTATACGCTTTTCATGTTTATTCCTAATTTCTTTATAGGAGAGAGCGGGCAAATCCGGCAGAATCTTGGGACCTTTGTGATTTACTTTGCCATAAGGTATATAAAAGAGCGAAACCTCTGGAAATATCTTTTTTGGGTATTTATAGCAACCGGAATACACAACGTATGTTATCTATTCCTCCCAATGTATTGGTTGGTAAAACTACGTTTAAACAGATTTGTAATGCTGACGCTGATTATTGCATCCATTTTTGCATCTCCATTTGAAATTTACCGGGTTTTTGGTAGCTTTTTAGATAACATATCATCTGATAGTGTACTTGTAGAAGGTTTTAACGGATATGTGGAAGAATCCATAGAAAGACTTAACGGAGGATTTGGAGTTCCTGAAGCAATGATGGCTATCCTTACTTTTTTCCTATTTACATTCGATAAACAGATGGAAGAAAAATATCCTTATTACGAATATCACAAAGTCTTTGCCGTTTTCGGAATCTGCATGTATTTTATTTTCAGGAATAACCCCATATTTTCATCAAGAATGGCGGGAGCATTTATCGGCTTCTCTTATATAATCATTCCTAATGCGATGTACGTAGTTTCGCAAAATGCCAAAAGATTGATATATGCATTCATCATTTTTCTTGTCATATTCAACTTTATTCTCTTTTCAACATTTAACAACATTACGGCAGGCAGATTTACAATAGATCAATATAAGAACTTTATCTTACCGTAACAAATATTGAAAGGAAAAACAGTTTCCGTAAATCCGCTAAAGCAAACACTTCTATTGTAAGAGGGAATAAAAAAAGCTGATGCTGACGCAAAAGAATTGCTGTTGATTTAATTTAGTAATATGGACTACGAAGTATAATTAAAAGATTTATAACCATTCAAAAATTATTCAGATTGGTAAATTAAATCGTTTCACAAAACCTATCTAATAAAAAAACTTTACTTTTGCAAAAATTTTAGAATGTCGAAAAATTTAGTAATCGTCGAATCACCGGCAAAAGCAAAAACGATTCAGAAGTATTTGGGCAAGGATTTTGAAGTGAAATCCAGCTTCGGGCATATCCGTGATCTTCCTAAAAAAGGAATGGGAATCGATTTGTCAACCTTCAGTCCTGATTACGAAGTTTCTGCAGACAAAAAGAAATTGGTGACAGAGCTGAAAGCAGCCGTGAAAAAAGCCGAAATGGTTTGGCTCGCATCCGATGAGGACCGCGAAGGAGAAGCTATTGCATGGCACCTTGCAGACGAACTGAAACTAAAGCCTGAGAACAGAAAAAGAATCGTTTTTCATGAAATTACTAAGAATGCCATTCTAAAAGCCATAGAAAACCCAAGAGATATAGATCAGAACCTGGTGAATGCCCAGCAGGCAAGAAGAGTGTTGGACAGGATCGTGGGATTTGAGATGTCTCCGGTACTCTGGAAAAAAGTAAAACCGGGGTTATCTGCAGGAAGGGTGCAGTCCGTAGCGGTAAGGCTTGTGGTGGAAAGAGAAAAAGAAATCCGTGAGTTTGTTCCAAAAGCGAGCTTCAAGCTCGACGGAGTTTTCCAGAATAAATCAGATCAGGAAATTGCTGCAAAGCTTAAAAAAGATTTCGATAAGGAGCAGGATGCTGAAAAGTTCATAGAGCTGGCAAGAACAACAGAATTCAAAGTGTTGAATGTGGAAACAAAGCCGGGAACAAGATCTGCTTCTGCGCCTTTCACAACCTCAACCCTGCAGCAGGAAGCATCTTCAAGATTAGGATATAATGTAACGACAACTATGCGTCTTGCGCAGAGGTTATACGAAGAAGGTTTTATTACGTATATGAGAACCGATTCCGTAAACCTTTCCCAGGAAGCGATTGAAGGAGCAAAGAAACAGATCACCTCAGAATACGGTGCCGAATATTCTTCACCAAGAAACTACACCACAAAATCCTCATCTGCACAGGAAGCTCACGAGGCAATCCGTCCTACGGATTTTGGGGTGAAAACAGTAAGCGATGTACAGCTGAACCGTCTGTATCAATTAATTTACAGAAGAACACTGGCTTCGCAGATGGCGAATGCTAAAATCGAAAAAACAGTCATTGAGATCGGGAATGCCAAATTACCGCAGAATTTTGAAGCACAGGGAGAGGTAATTATCTTCGATGGTTTCTTAAAAGCGTATGGTATTGTAAAAACTGAAGACGATGACGAAGAAAGCAACGAAAAACTGCTGCCGAAAGTACAGGTAGGTGAAGTTTTAGACTATAAAAAAATTACTGCTACAGAGAAATTCACAAGACCAAGTGCAAGATATACCGAAGCAGGCTTGGTAAGAAAGCTTGAAGAATTGGGTATTGGGCGTCCATCTACATATGCGCCGACCATTCAGACCATTCAGAATCGTGAGTATGTAGATAAGCGCGAGATCGAGCCGCAAACCCGTGAAGTCGTAAAAATCTCTCTGGCAAAAGATAAGATAAAAAAAGAAGTCCTTGAAGAAAAATTCGGAGGGGATAAAAATAAATTTGTCCCTACTGACATCGGTGAAGTAGTAAATGACTTCCTGACCGACAATTTTAAAGAAATTCTTGACTATGGTTTTACCGCTAGAGTGGAAGAAAGTTTTGATGAAATTGCGAGCGGAGACCAGAAATGGAAGATTATGATGACGGATTTCTATTCGAAATTCCATCCGAGAATTGAAGATGTAGAAGAAAATGCAGACCGCGCTACCGGCGACAGGCTTCTTGGTATCGATCCGAAAACAGGAAAAAATGTTCACGCTAGAATCGGAAGATTCGGAGCAATGATCCAGATCGGGGAGACGGAGGATGAAGAAAAGCCGGTTTTTGCATCGTTAATGGCAGGACAGAATATCGCGACCATTACTCTTGAAGAAGCACTGGAATTATTTAAGCTTCCGTTTGATCTCAACGAAGTAGACGGACAGCCGGTTTCCGTAGGAGTAGGAAGATTCGGGCCGTATGTAAAATGGGGCGAAACGTATATCAGCATTCCGAAAGGAGAAGATCCGTTGTCTGTAGACCAGAAACGTGCGGAAGAAATTATCAATGAAAAGAAAATCGCAGACGCACCAATTGCCACCTATAAAGGAGAACCGGTAACCAAAGGTTCCGGAAGATTCGGGCCATTTATCAAGTATAAAGATATTTTCGTGAACGTACCGAAGCGATATGACTTTGAAAATCTTTCCCAAAGCGATATCAACGAACTGATTGATGCTAAACTGGAAAAAGAAGCCAACCGATACATCCAACAGTGGGAAAAAGAAAAAATCTCTATTGAAAACGGAAGATGGGGTCCTTTTGTAAAGTTCGGAAAAGCAATGTTCAAAATTCCTAAAAAAGCGGATGATACCAAATATGAAGCAGAAGAATTGAAAGAGATTTCGCTTGATGAGGTTAAAAAATGGATCACCGATCAGGATCCGAAAGCTTTTGCTGAAAAGAAAAAACCGGCAGCGAAAAAAACAGCTGCTAAAAAGACAACGGCAACAGCAAAAAAGCCTGCGGCTAAGAAACCGGCAGCGAAGAAGTAAAATAGTTTTTTTATAAAATATTAAACCCCTTTTGATGAATTCTGAAGGGGTTATTTACACTAATAAATATTTGTTATTGTAATATTCGATGGTTTGATGATGAGAGATTTATAATATATAGATTTTATTCAAAACTTCTTATAAATTCCACAAAATTTTTACTTGTAGTAATTTTTTCTTCTAAATATTTCCAATCTTCTTCTGATAATGGTCTTACTTCACGTGCTTGTGCTGCTTCAGTTGATCCTCCAATAAAAATTTGATAGTGAATAAATCTAGGAGGTTTAGTTTTATTATCAGAAAATTCAATGTACTTAAGATGAGGATATTGTTTTTTAGCAGAAAGCAGAATTTGTTTAGCTTGAGTAAACTCAAATTTACTTCCAAGCCAAATAGCACTACTGTTCTTGAAATCGGTAACGATTTTATTATCATTATTGTAAATCATAGTTGGAAACCCTTTTTGTCTCCATGTGCGTAGAAATGACTTAGCTCTCGGAAAGTTCACGATTGTTATTAAATTGTCCTCTTCTTCAAATGGAATCTCGTAATCTTCATCTATTATTTCAGATGGCAGGGTTTCAACGTTTTCGATTTTCTTTTTATCAGTTTTTAATTCGGCTTCAATTTTTTGAAATCGACTATCCATTGAAAATTTTAATTCGGATAAGCTTGAATTAAGGTTTGCAAGTAAATCTTCTTGTGAAATTTTAACTTCAACTTTCTGTTGAGTTACCAAATCATACTTGAAAATTTTAATATAGTTTTCTTCATTTGAAAAATCTGAAGGAGCATATAGTGCTTTGTTATTAAAGTTGAGCGTTAAAAAGAAAAGGATGACCAAAATACTTGGGAAAATTATTAGGAAATAAATAAAAGTAATTTGATTTGTATCTGCAATGAACGGAAGAATTACTGTTCCACTTACTTCAGCAATACCTGCAAATATTGCAATTACTGTTAATGGATTTTTTACAGCACCAATTTTTTCAATCATGGTTATATTTTAAAGTAAAGTTAATTAATTTAGGGAGTTATCCAAAATTAAGTATAACAGTTAGATTAAAATGCCTTTTAATTAGCTTTTTATTAATTAGGATAATAAACACGAAACCACAGGACACTACTTAATCCCGTTTCCTCTAAATTAGCTTTCAAATAAATGCAATGAAAAAACCCTTCACCCGCAAAGAATTTCTTCATACCTCAGCGTTGGGAATGGCTGCCGTATTGTTGGGATCATCATTTACCAGCTTACTATCTTCGGAAGAAAATCCTTATTTCAGGTTGAAACCAATCGGAAGATCACTCGCTTTGGACGGCTATTACATTTGGTGCAGTTCTCCGATTTGGGGTGAAGACGGAAAAGTTCATTTGTTTTATTCTCGATGGAAAAAAGAAAAAGGAATGGGCGGCTGGCTCAACGGATCTGAGATTTGTCGGGCCGAAGCCAATTCTCCATTTGATACATTCGAACATAAACAGGTGATTCTGGCTCCGCGAGGGGAGGGTTTTTGGGATGCAACCACTTGCCATAATCCTTTAATTAAAAAAGTAGCAGACAAATATTTATTGTTTTTCATGGGGAATTCCAACGGAAAAACCAATACCAAAAGAATCGGACTCGCGACATCAAAAAGTCTTGACGGTCCGTGGACAAGGCCTGACCAGCCGCTGCTGCTTCCCGGAAAAGAAGGTTCCTGGGACGACCACTGTACTACAAATCCTGCCTTTGTCAAGGGAAATGACGGAAAATACTGGCTGTTTTATAAATCCTGGAATACGCATGAGTATGAAACCCAGAAAGGCTCGGTGAGGGGAAACAGGAAATACGGTCTGGCGAAAGCCGATTCTCCGCTCGGTCCCTACAGGAAAATTTCAGAAAATCCTGTCATTGACTTTTCATCATTGCCCAATAATGCTCAGCTTGAAGATGCTTTTATATGGAAACAGAAAGATAAATTTCACATGATCGCACGGGACATGGGATTTTTTAATCATGAATTTGGATTGCATCTTATGACGAAAGACGGAATTAGCTGGACAAAACCGGAAGTTGCTTACCTGAATATGCAGCATTATACCACAGAGCCTAATCCTCCGGCGCACCTGAAAAGATTCGGCAGGCTGGAAAGACCCATGCTTTTACTGGATAAAGATGGAGAAACGCCGCGGTTTTTGTTCGGAGCTACCCAGGGAGGAGATTTTCAGACTTCTACTACTTTTGTTTTTGAAATTTTAAATAAAATATAATTTTACACGGAATTACCTTTACCAAAAGCTTCTTTAATTAATTTAAAATTTAACCGCAAAAGAAACAAAAGTATCTCGTAGATGCTCATTAACAATAAAGTTTTCAAAAGGATAAAATCGAAGATTTTTAAGGCTTAGAGTTTCTTTTTATCTTGTAAGTTAGGCCGGTTTAAAGTTTTAAACTTTAAGTTGAAGTCATCGCTGATATTTTTATGCTTGGGAAATAATTTAATTTTAATATTTTTGATCTCAATATATATTGAAAGGGAATCATGAATTTTGAAGATTTTATTATTTCGCCGAGAAATTTCAAAACAGAAAGCTGGCAGATCGGAAGCCGCATTACAAAAGATATAAAGGAAGACAGCATTGTTCTTCTTTTTGTTTCGGATTACAGAGGTGCCAACGGAGATGCGGAAGTGCAGGATTTTACAGGAATCAGGAGAGAGTTTTATAAACTTTCACAGCTTGATTTTGAAATTCCTTTGGTAGATCTGGGCGATCTTGTTTCTGGAAAGTCGGTTCAGGATTCTCATTATATTTTGCAGGAAGTGCTTTCGGCATGTCATTACAAACGGGCTATTCCGGTGATTATCGGAGGCTCGAATGATTTTTCGTTTTCCCTGTTTTCTGCATTAAATTTTCATACGAAAAATATCAATTATACCCAGATCAGCAATATTATTTCGCTTCAGCAGGGAGAACTTATTAACGAATATACGTTCCTCAGCAAGATTTTCGGGGCAAAGAATTTTTCAATTAAAAATTATCATCACCTCGGCTATCAGAAACACCTTAATGAAATTGACTCCGTAAGACTTATAAAAGAAGTTGAATTTGATATCATCCGTCTTGCAGAAATGATGAATTCTACGGAAAAGACAGAACCGTTTTTCAGAAAGGCAGACCTGGTGACAGTAAATTGTGATGCTATCGAAAGCTTCGCAGAACCTTTTTCCATGAATCCGCAGGTGAACGGGCTGAACAGAAGGGAAATTTGTGCTTACATGAAAGAAATCGGGCTCAGCGAAAACCTGAAATCAATAGGAATTTTTAATTATAATATATATTCTGAAAATCAGCTCAACCATCAGCTTCTTGCACAAATGATCTGGTATCTTATCGAAGGGATCAATATTCAGAGATCCCACCCTAAGGAACGGCATTATGAAGTTTTTTATGTTCTGGTTGATGACAGGCAATATGCTTTCAAACGGGATATTTTCAGTAATCTCTGGTACTTCGGGGACGATGAAAATATCGAAAACTGCGTGCCCTGTTCCCGGAAAGATTTTGATGAAGCTAAAAAAGGCTGGCTGAATGCACGACTGACGAAAATTTAATATATGAAACATGTTCCCTCAAAAGTTTCTGTTATTGTTCCGGTTTACAATGTTGAAAAATATCTCGCCAAATGTCTAGATTCTTTAATTTGTCAGACTTATCAGAATATAGAAATTCTGGTTGTGAATGACGGAAGTACGGATCGTTCTGAAGAGATCATTCGCGAGTATGCACATCAATACCCGGATAAAGTAAAATCCTATCTTAAAGAAAACGGAGGCCTTAGTGATGCCCGGAATTTTGGAATCGACAGGGCGACAGGAGACTATATCGGTTTTGTGGACAGCGATGATTATGTAAATCCTTCAATGTTCGAAGAAATGGCCGGGCTGGCCGAAAAGCATATGGCAGAAATGGTCATCTGTAATATACAGAAAGTAGATCAGCACGGAAGAATCATACAAAAGCTCACCCAGGTTCCCAATATGCCGGAAAAAATAGATCTTGAAAATAATTTTTCCGTTTTCTCTGATATAAGCTATTTTGCCTGCAACAAGCTATTCAAAAAAAATCTTTTTGAGGAAAAGAGATTTAAAAAGAATATTCACTTTGAAGATATCCAGCTTATTCCCAGGATTTTGTTGGATTGTACAACAATAGCGCAAACTCAGAATTACCATTATCAGTACTTTGAAAGAATCGATTCCATCAGTAAAACCCATACGGAAAAAGGCCTTGATATTCTTAAAGCAGTAGAAGATGTAGAAGAGTATTTTAAAACAACAAAATATTGCGGTAATGAGCGGGAGCTTAAGGATTTTCAGATCTTTGAAGGAGTATACTCCTTTGTGGCATATCTTGCTTTTGTTAAAAATGATGACGTTTTCTACAAAATGTGTGAAAAGCTTGAATATTTTATGAAGAAAAGGGATATAAAACTTAAAAATTTATTGCAATTTAGTCGTTTTGGTAAGAATTATCTATTATCTTTGTCACTGAAAAAAAACATTTTTTATCTTTTATTTTTTGCCGGGCAGAAAAGACTGATAAGAAAATTTATATAAAAACACAAATGTAAGTGCTGTTTCGGGAATAAGCTTACACAATTATTTCCGGATATCTCACAGAAGATCAGCAGCCCTTTTAAATGAAAAAAGATGAAAAATTTTGAATTATTTTTAGCTCAATCGGGTCTTCCCATATTTTATATCAAAATAGGACTTGGTTTTTTATTTTCTTTTTTAATCACTTTTTTTTCGATTCCTACCATTATCAAGATTTCCAGAAAGAAAAATCTTATGGATGAGCCGGTAGCAAGAAGTTCACATTTGCGCAAAATTGCAAATCTTGGCGGCATTGCCATATTTTATTCCATAGGAATTTGTGCCCCTATTTTTGCCTATGAACTTTTCGACCTCTACAAATTTCTTTTTGCTTCATTGGTTATCCTTCTTTATGTAGGTGTTATGGATGATATTGTTGTAATGAGGGCTTATAAGAAACTTGTTGCGCAGATTATAGTATCATCCTTAGTCGTTATTGGCTCCGATATCAGGATAAGAAGTCTTTTTGGGATATTCGGAATTTACGAAATCAATTATTTTGTGAGTGTAATCTTCAGCATCATTACATTCATCATCCTTATCAATGCCTTTAATCTTATTGATGGTATAGACGGATTGGCGGGCGGATATTCTTTGGTGTGCAGCGCTCTTTTCGGTATAAGTTATTACAGATTAGGATCGTACAACTATCCTTTGGTGGTATTATCGGTGATTATTATAGGCTCTGTGCTTGCTTTTCTGTATTATAATCTTTCACATTACAGAACCAACAAAATCTTTATGGGCGATACCGGATCTATGCTTTTAGGGTTTCTGCTTGCGTTTACATCCATTTCTTTTATCGATATTTTTATTGACAAAAACCTTCCTGAAGTTCCCCGGTATCACCTGCAGTCTGCACCGGTGGTAGCAGTGGCCATTCTTATTCTTCCGATTGTAGATACGCTGAACGTAATTATCATCAGGTTACTCAACAAAAAATCACCTTTTGATGCCGATAAAAACCATATTCACCACCGGCTTTTAAAGCTTAATCTTACGCATAGAAGATCATCCGGTTATATCATTCTGTATTATCTTTTTATAGTCGGTTTGGCCTATTGTTTAAGACATACCAATGTAAATCTATTACTTTTTATCATAATATCTTTAGGGTTTTTAGGCGCGTATATCCCTCATTTTATTTATGCGCTGAGACATATCAAAGACACTAAAAATTAATCTGTTTCACAATAATTTCAAAAAAAATGATGAAGAATTATAAGTATCTGTTTCTATTAATGCTGCCCTTTTTGTTGGTATCCTGCATTACCACTAAGGATGTGCGATACATGCAGCCGAATGAAAGCCTGGTAATCAACGAAGAGGGGCTTATTCCCTATAATATTCCGATATACAGAATTACCAGAAATGATATACTGAACCTTAATATTGTCACTACACCGAAAGGAGACGCGGCCCAGTTTTATTCCACATTGAATACTTCAGGAGCTAATGCATCAGGCAATGGTAATATTTCAACATTAAATCAGGCTACTGCAAGAGGCGGTGGAGGAAATTCCGTTTTTTATTTCAACGGATTAAAAGTAGATTCCAACGGCGACATTAATGTTTTTGGTATTGGTTACATAAAAGCGGAAGGAAGAACCATTGAGGAAGTAGCCCAGGAAATACAGACCAAAGTCAATGAAAACTTTCAGGAAGGGAAATCCGAGGTAAGGCTCAATACAGACGGGATAACCTATTACATATTGGGAGACACTGAAACAACAGGTCTCACTGGGGAGAAAGTAGCCCATAAGAATACACTCAATATTACGGAAGCATTGGCAATGAACGGCGGACTTAATAAAACCATCGATAAAAAAAATATCGTTATCCATCGCAAACTGCCGGAAGGAATCAAAATCGCCAAAATTGATCTTACGCGGGAGGATGTTATGAATTCCCCCTACTATTATGTGCAGAACGGTGATGAAATATACCTTAATACAAGGGCAAAAAGTCTGAACGGCTTAGGAAAAGATCCTATCCAGACATTAACAACAGCAGTATCAGTGATTACAACCGCACTGTCTATCTATTTACTTCTTAAAAATCTTTAATACTATGATCCCGGATAAAGAGACAAATATAGAGAAAACTAATTCTCAGGAAAGTAAATACGGTTCATTTGCCCTGTTTGATATGGCTCATTTTTTAAACAGAATTCTTAAAAACTGGTATTGGTTTATTATGATGTTTATTATAGGCTATACCATTTCATGGATATATACCAAGTATTATGCGCAAAATATTTATGCATCAAACTTATCTTTAAGTGTATCCAACAATGCCGCAAGCTATTTTACTCCAAACCAGTCTATTAACTTCATATGGGGACAGGGCGGAAATCAGGATGGTGTTTACCTTAAAAAAATGTTGTTGTCCAGAACGCATAATGAATTTTTGGTGAAAGAATTAGGACTTTATGTAAATTATTCTACAAAAGGTGTTATCAAATCAACCTATTTAGATAAGGATGATGTGCCGGTTTTGCTTGAGGTGGATAAAAACCATCTTCAGCAGGTGGAATATCCCATTACACTTATTCCCAAAGGGATAGATAGATTTGAAGTTGTTTTGCCGGAGGAAGGGCATTCCCAGACATTATACAGCTATAAAACAGAAGGATTTAATACAATAGCTCCATACGATAAACCAAACAATCAGGTCATCCGGGTAGGAGATTGGTTTACTTCCCATAACCTTAGATTCAGGCTGGTGAAAAATCCGGTTACCCCCAAAATTAACCTCAAGAATATTATTGTTACATTTAGTACGGTAAATAATGCAGTAAATGATATTGTTTCTACCATTTCAATAGATTTTGATAAAGAAATCAATAGCATTATGATCATTACCAAGAAAGGGTATAATCTCAACGGCACCGTTAATTTTCTCAATAAATCCGTAAGTCAGCTGCAGAAAAAGCAGCAGGCCGATAAGCTCATTGTTGATAAAAATACAAATGTATATTTACAGGAAAATCTTGATAAAATAAGAAAAAAGCTGGATTCGAGCGCTTATGTTCTGAATTATATGAAAACCACTGAAAAGCTCTATGACATAAAAGACAGAGACGAAAAATCCCTAAACAAAATTAAGGAGCTCGAAGCTAAAAAAGCGGATTTGGAGAGCAAGATTGTGTCCCTCAATAAGATAAAAGGTACTGTCGCTTCACAGAATTATGATAAAATGATCAGCACTACGGCAGCAGGCTTTCAGGATGGTGTTTTTTCAGCAACCGTTGCGGAACTCAAAGATTTATATCTAAAAAGAAGGGAAATGGCCCTTATCTATAAACCGAATTCCGAACCTATGGTTGAGATTAATAGATTGATTAATGAAGCTCGTACAAATTCTAATTTAGTTTTACGAAACTATTATTCAGATTATCTGGAAGAAATCGGTAAAATAAACCGGAAAGTAATGGAAGCGAACGCGGATCTTGATACCTATCCGGAAAAAGAAAGAAAATATCTGGATGCCGAAAGGGGATACAATATGATAGAAGCGACCTACAACAGTCTTCTCAGCAGGCAAAACGAAACACAATTAAAAATAGCTGGAAAACAATCTGATATCAATGTGATAGATCCGGCAAAAAATATTGGACAGTCTCCAATAGGCCCGAACATAAAAGCCGTGAAAGCCGGAATAATAGGCGGTTTCTTAATACTTCCGATGCTTTTTATTGTTGTGGGAGTAGCGCTTGACAGTAAAATCAGAAATATTAAAGAATTAATTAATGCTACCAGAATTCCTCTTCTTGGCGTTATTGGTAACAATACCAATGAAACAATGCTTACTGTTCTTGACCAGCCGAAATCTTCAGTATCCGAGGCATTCCGAGGCATCAGAGCCAATATGAGGTTTTTATCGGCAGGTGAAGGGGGAAGTAAGATTATCCTGGTAACATCCTCCATTGGCGGCGAAGGAAAAACCTATGTTTCCATTAACCTGGCTTCAGTACTAGGATTAAGTGACAAAAAAACAATCCTTCTCGGAATGGATCTCAGAAAACCGAAAATTTTCGGAGATTTTAAAATTGATAACAAATACGGGATTTCAAACTATCTTACCGGTGAGGTAGAAATGAGCCAGATTATTAATAAAACCCGAATTCCTAATCTTGATGTCGCAACTTCAGGACCGATACCTCCCAATCCTTCCGAACTTCTGATGAGTAAAAAAAATATCAGTTTTATCCAGGATCTTAAAGCCATGTACGATTTTATTATTATCGATTCCCCGCCGGTGGGGCTGGTTGCCGATTCTTATGAATTAATGAAGCACTCCGACATTAATATTTATGTGGTCCGACATGAATATACCGAAAAATATATGCTCAAAATGATTACTGAGAAGTATCACAATGCAGAAACTGGTAATCTGGGAATGGTATACAATGATTATAATACAAAGCAGGGTTATGGCTACGGTTACGGTTATGGCTACGGTTATGGCTATGGTTACGGGTATTTTGATGAAGATAAAAACTATAAAGAACCATTGTTAATAAGAATTAGAAATAAAGTACGGGAAATATTCAATAAAAAATAATACTTTTAACCCCTCATTAAATGGGGGTTTATTTTGTAATGATAATTTTGAATCTGTTGAAAAAAGAATAATTTATCGACTTTATCGTTTACTTTATAACAAATTATGTTTTTTTGTTTATTTTTAACTAAACATTAAGATTATCATTAATATAAAAATGTTTTATATTTGCAAAAATTAAATTTTAAAATAACCATAAATCCATATTCTTTTATGAATAGAAAATTATTGTTTAGCTTCCTTGCCGCTCTAGGAACTGTGGTAAGTGTTAAAGCACAAAGAAACGAACTGGGAGTTCGTCTAGGTATGAGTAACCTAGTTGGGGATATAGGGAGAACGAATTATATTTTACAAAAGCCATTGGATTTAAGTAAAGCGTCGGATTGGGGAGTTCCGTTTTACGGGGGGATTTTATATAGATTTAATTTTAATCCTCATCAGACGGTAAGATTGGATCTTGGATATAATCAGATTCAGTTTAATGACAAAGTAGCCAAAGAAGAATACAGACAAAACAGAAACTCATTCGGGAAAAACAATGTATATGAAGCAAGTCTTGTTTTCGAATACAATTTCTTCCCGGTAAATAACGAGCAGAAAGGTATGGTAAGCCCATATATTTTCGGCGGGGTGGGTGCTTTGATGTTTGATGCACCGAAAGCTACCCTTATTAATGATTTCAGAAGAGATGCTGATGGCGTTGCCCAAGCTCCTATTAATGAGCTTGATTTTACGACAAGAGCAGAATACTCTACCGGAACGAAAACTACGATGCACCTTCCTTTTGGGGTAGGGTTGAAGTATAAATTTAATTATAACTGGGCTATTTTTGCCGAAGCTACTTTCAGATATACCCTGACCGATCAGCTTGATTATAGCAAAATCCTGTCCAAAGATGTAATCTCCACGTACAATGGAGATATCTTAAGCCCCGTTACAGGAGGCTCTCTTCTTCAGACAGATGCCTATTATGTGGTGTCTAAAGAGAGAGAAGCTGCCTTTATAGGAGGAAGAAATATTGGAGATACAAAGTCTAAAGACTGGATGAATACGGTAAGTTTAGGTTTGACTTATTCGTTCGGAAGACCTCCGTGTTATTGTGATTAATATGTCGTTGATAAAAGATAAAATAGATCCGGATAATTTACCAAAGCATGTTGCTGTCATCATGGATGGTAATGGAAGATGGGCAAAATCCCGTGGCGAAGAAAGAACTTTCGGTCACAGAAATGCCATTAATGCAGTAAGAAATGCCATTAATGCATGTAATGAAATACATATTCCGTACTTAACGCTGTATACCTTTTCTTCGGAAAACTGGAACCGCCCTGCTGAAGAAGTAAATACATTAATGAATTTACTGGTAGAGACATTATTGCTCGAAGCAGAAGAAATTTTCAGCAAAGGTCTAAGAATGCATGTTATCGGTAATCTGGATAAGTTACCACCCCTCGTAAAAGATCAACTGAATCGTGTGGTGGAGCTCACAAAAGAAAATACAAAAGGCAATTTGGTATTGGCCATAAGCTATGGCTCACAAAATGAAATACTGAATGCCGTAAAAAACATAAGTGAAGAAGTAAAAGAGGGAAAAATAAATGCAGATGATATTGATGAAAAATTATTTGAAAGCCATCTCTATACCAAAGATTTTCCACCTGTTGACCTCTTGATAAGAACCAGTGGCGAAATCAGAATCAGTAATTTCCTCCTTTGGCAGATTGCCTATGCAGAACTGCAGTTTTTAGATGTTCTGTGGCCGGACTTTACGAAAGATATTTTCTTTCAGTGTATTGTTGATTATCAAAACAAGGAAAGAAGATTCGGAAAGACCGGAGAACAAATAAAAATCCAGTAAAATTTAAGAAAAGAAAGACTACGATAAAATGAAGTTTAGACTATTACCCATCATTATGTTTGTTGCTTCTGCACATTTCTATGGACAGGTAACTCCACAGGACAGTACACAGGTGAAAGCATCTGTACAAGCAGGAAACCAGGCAGGAACATACACCTTGAAAGACATCGTTGTAGATGGGGTTAAAAAATATACACCGGCTCAGATCCTGAGATTTACAGGATTATCAAAAGGTGAGACGGTAGACATTCCGGGACAGAAAATCAGTAACGCAGTAAAAAAACTTTGGGATACTCAATCTTTTTCGGAAGTTGAAGTATATGTTCAAAGTATTGAAGGCGAAACAATCATCCTGAAATTCTACCTCCAGGATCTTAAAGATCTTGGTGAAGTAAAATTTACCGGAAAAGGAATCGGCAAATCCAAAAATGAAAAAATGGCTAAAGACAACAATCTGAAGCCAGGTACCAAAATCACCCAGAATTTGGTTTCAAGTCTTAAAACCAATGTGCCTAAAGACTATGTTAAAAAAGGATATGCTGATGCTAAAATTACAATTCAGGATAAAGTAAATGCAGGAGATCCTAATTTAGTAGACTGGACGATTAATGTAGATAAAGGCAAAAGAATCAAGATCGATCATATCGAGTTTGAAGGAAATACAGCTGTATCCGATAGAAAACTTAGAAAAAAAGCATTCAAAGAGACCAAACAGAAAAGATTTGGGATCGGAGGTATCCTGAAATCTTCAAAATTCATTGAAGAAAAATATCAGGAAGATAAGCAGAACCTGATCAGCTATTACAACTCCCTGGGTTATAGAGATGCAAAAGTAATTTCTGATTCAGTATGGAGAAACAAAAGAAATAACTACGAGATCAATGTAAAGCTTAATGAAGGGAAGCAGTACTATATCGGCGATGTTACATTTACCGGAAATACCGTTTACTCTACAGATTACTTACAAAGACTCTTAGGATATAAAAAAGGAGACATTTATGATGCAGTAGGTTTCAACAAAAAAGTTGGAGAAGACGGGGGTAAAGAAGATGATTCCGATATCAAATCGGTTTACATGAACAACGGTTACCTTTTCTCAAATGTAACACCTGTTGAGAAATCAGTAAACGGAGATAAGATTAATCTTGAAATTCGTATCAACGAAGGAGAGAAAGCAACTTGGAACAGGGTGACTTGGGAAGGAAATACAACTACACATGACCATGTAATACTAAGAGCTTTAAGAACAAAACCAGGAAATCTTTTCGCTAAAAGCGATATCAAAAGAACCTATTTTGATCTTGCCGGAATGCAGTTTTTTGATCCGCAGCAGGTAGGGCAGGATATCCAGCCGAATCAGCAGGATAACACTGTGGATATCAAATGGAAGCTCGTTGAGAAAGGTTCTTCACAGGTTCAGCTACAGGCCGGTTACGGAGGTAACAGCTTTATCGGGACGCTGGGATTGACATTCAATAACTTCTCTTTGAAGAATTTCCTTAAATTTAAAGACTTTAAACCTGTGCCGCAGGGTGACGGGCAGACATTGTCACTTCAGGCTCAGGCAGGGCAATATTTCCAGAATTACGGAGTTTCATTTACGGAACCTTGGTTATTCGGAACAAGGCCAACGGCACTTTCTGTCAGCCTTAACAACTCAAGGGTAAAATATTCTGATGCTTACGGAAGCTCCCAAAAGTTAAATATTTTCTCCGCTTCAGTAGGATTGAACAGATTGTTGAAGTGGCCGGATGATTATTTCTCACTTTATACAGGACTTCAGTTTCAAAAATACGACTTTAAAAACTATCCTTTCGATTTCGGAGGTACTACAGAATATTACGGTACGGCAAACAACTTCAGTATCAATCTCGGGCTGAGCAGAAACTCTGCAGGGATTGACCCGATTTTCCCGACAGTAGGATCAAATCTTGATCTTTCGGTAAAATTCACGCCACCGTATTCATTGTTCAATAACAAAGATTACTCCACACTCTCTCCTACAGAGAAATATAAGTGGATGGAGTTCTTTAAAGTTAAATTTAAAGCAGATATTTATAACGAAATTGCCGGAAAACTGGTATTGAGATCTTCTGCTGAAATGGGATTCATGGACGGGTATAACAAACAACTTGGGGCGCCGCCATTTGAAAGATTCTATGTAGGAGGTACCGGGCTTTTCGGAGGTCGATATGACGGTAGAGAATTGATTCCGTTGCGAGGTTACGAAAACGCATCTACGTACGGAGGAACTTCTGAAGATATTACCCCTACCGGTGGAGGTACTATTTATAACAGATTTACGTTAGAATTAAGATATCCGATTTCATTGAACCAGACTGCAAAAATTTATGCACTCACGTTCGCAGAAGGAGGTAACGTTTGGAATTCATGGGGAAGCTATAATCCGTTCCAGCTGAAAAGATCATTAGGTGTTGGGGTAAGAGTTTATATGGGAGCATTCGGCTTGATTGGGTTCGACTTCGCTTACGGATTCGATAAAACAGTTTCAGGAACAGAACCTTCCGGATGGAAAACACACTTCCTGATGAACCAATCTTTATAATTCATTATATGAAAAATTTTAGAATTGTTTTCTCATGCTTCTTATTTTTGCTTTTCGGTTTAAGCAATGCACAGAAAGTGGGCGTCGTTGATACAGATTATATTCTGAATAAAATGCCCCAGTATAAAGAAGCCGAAGCAAGACTTAATGCCCAGATCGATACATGGCAGTCAGAACTTCAGAATCTGCAGTCAGAATACGAGCGTAAAAGATCTGCCTTTGAAAGTGAAAAAGTTCTTCTCATCGGAGATCAGCTGAAGCTAAGAGAAAAAGAAGTAATGGATTTGGAGAAAAATATCAAAACCACTACCAGTTTACGCTTTGGAGCTACCGGAGAAATTAAAAAGCTCAGAACCAATCTTGTTCAGCCGTTTCAGGACCAGATTTGGGGAGCAATAAAAACAATGGCAGAAAAAAACGGGATCGGCATCGTGGTTGATAAAACAAGCAACAATGTGCTCTTCCTTCAGAAAAGATTCGATTACTCAGATAAAGTATTAGATATTTTATTAAAAGATACCGATAAAAAAGAAAAAACTAAAACCCGAAAATAAAAGTTTAACTTTTATTACATTTACAGATCTAAAAACAAATTAAATTATTTATTTACCAATTATGAAAAAATTAAGTGTATTATTTGCAGCGGTAATGATGGTTGTATCGGTAGGTATGGCAAAAGCTCAAAAAATTGCAACTTTAGACGTTATAGGTGTTCTTAACGCAATGCCTGAAAAGAAAAAAGCAGATACTGATCTTAAAGCTTTCTTAGATACGAAACAAGCTGAAATTAAGAAAAAAGCAGATGCTGGACAGGCTAAATTGAAGCAATATACTGAAGAAGCTCCTAAAAAAACAGCTGACGAAAACAAAGCAAGAGAAGCTGAATTAGCAAAAATGCAGCAGGAAATTCAGGATATGAACGATAAAGCTCAAAAAGATTTTGTTGCAAAACAGGATGCTGCTTATGAACCAATCGAGAAAAAACTGAACGATGCCGTTTCCAAAGTTGCTAAAGCAAACGGATACGATTATATCATGGATGCAAACTCTTCTGCCTTCGTATTTAAAGGAGGTCCGGACGCTACTGCTGCCGTGAAGAAAGAACTAGGCGTTCAATAATTTTCAGATATTTAAAAACATTTATAAAAAACCATCTCTCATCGAGGTGGTTTTTTTATTTTTGCAGCATGGAAAAAGAAGTATCGACCACGGTAAAGGTGCGGTTTAGTGATTGTGATCCGATTGGGCATTTAAATAATGTGAAATATCTCGACTATATGTTCAATGCAAGGGAAGACCATGTAGAAACATTTTACGGTTTTACCTATGAAGAATATACAAAACTTACAGGCTGTACCTGGATTGCCATTCAGAATGAGATTGCCTATCTGAAAGAAGTGAGATATAATACCTCGGTTGTAATCAGCAGCAAAACCATAGACGTTCAGGATAGAACGGCAAAGGTTGAAATTCTTATGAAAAGTCTGGACGAGAAAACTATTCATGCGGTATTGTGGGTAACCATAATTTACTTTAATGTAAAAGCTAGAAAGTCGGAAGTACATCCTGAAGATATTAAAGAAACGTTCAACAAATTTTATGTAGATTTAGAACAGAAAGATTTTCAGTCAAGAGTTAAATTTTTAAGATCACAAAACGCGAAAAATTCATAATGAAAAAAATATTAGTAGTAGGAGGAAGCGGACAGTTGGGTAATTGCATCAGAAAAATTGCTCCCGACTTTGAATTGGATTATGAGTTTATATTTACAGACTCTCAAACATTGAATGTAACGGATGAAGATCAGGTAAATTCATTTTTTTATGATAACAAACCCGATTTTTGTATAAATGCATCGGCTTTTACAGCAGTAGATCTTGCAGAAAAGGAAGAAGAAAAAGCATTTGCAGTAAATGCATATGGAGTTGCCCACCTTGCACAAGCCTGTAAAGAATATCATACTATTTTTATTCATGTCTCCACCGACTACGTTTTTGATGGTGAAACCAATTTGTGTTACTCCGAAGATGATTTCACTAGCCCGATAGGCGTGTACGGCGCATCCAAATTAAAAGGGGAAGAACTGGCTTTAGAAGCAAACCTTAAAACAATAATTCTCAGAACATCATGGCTCTATTCAGAATTCAATAAAAATTTCGTGAAAACCATGCTTCACCTGTTTTCACAAAAAGACGAACTTGGTATCGTGGCCGATCAGTTCGGGCAACCGACCAATGCCAATGACCTCGCAGAAGCCATCATGAATATCATTGAAGCACCTCAAAAAAACTATGGTATTTTTCATTTCTCAAACTATCCGGAAACAACATGGTTCGAATTCGCCGGAAAAATTGCTGAGCTTTCAAAGTCGGAGATCAAACTCAATCCCTTAACAACCGAGCAATATCCGACTCCGGCAAAAAGACCCAAAAGAAGTACCATGTGTTTGGATAAGATAGAGCAGGTTTACAAAATTGAACCCAAATATTGGGAAAATAGTCTTGAAGAATGTCTGAACATTCTTGCACAATAATATATATAGAATGAAAAAAATAGTATTTGCAGTCTTTGTTTTTGTTGCTCACATTTTTTATGCCCAAAATGTATTCTTAACGAAAGTTGAAAAGACGCATGAAAACACAGACAAGTTTTTATATAAAATTGATGAGGAAAAGGCAGAGGCAATATATCTCGGAGAAATCGAAGTTCAGGGCTTTTCAAAAAATGATGCCGAAATTTTCTCATTGATCTATAAAAAAGCAAAAGAAATCGGAGCCAATACTTTTGCATTAAAACCATTTGAAACCGTTGACGGCTCAATGCAGAATTTCAATCCTGCAAATTACAGACTGGCTTTGTACCATCTTCCGAAAGAAAAATTATTGAATCAGACAGGAAGCCTCTATTTGTTTGCCTCTTCAGACAAAGATCAAAAGATCGCCTTAAATAAAACGGATTATATACTGTCCCCAAGATCATACTTTGTTATACAGACGGTCCCGGGAGAAATTTATACCATCTCAACAAAAAAACTGTTAGGTTCAACCATAAAATTTCAGCCGAAAGAAAGCAGCTCCAACCAATATTTCCAGATTTCGGCCACCAAAATAAAATCAGACGAAACTGGAGTTGGTGGACTCAACTTAAAAAGTGGTGACATTATTGGACTGGAAAAATCGTACGCCGAATTTCTTAGCGTAATTTATAGTAAACAAAAAGCAGAGTAAAAACTTTGCTTTTTTTATTTCAATAAGTTTTAGGGTGAATTTGTGGAAGCCAATCAATACTTCTATTTAACAACTTCCGCAC
>NZ_JABBGF010000003.1 GCF_012927265.1 Chryseobacterium cheonjiense
GACGACAACTGCCCTAGCCTCGATAGTAACGGTTACCCCGCAGTAAGGATGGGAATGTGTGGACTTAGTAAGGCACGTACCGGAACGAGGAGTAAAAGTGGATAGCGAGAGAAAGCTTCTGAAAATATTTTAGAGTTTATTTTGCATTTATCGTATATTTCTGAATAGTACTTTCCATTTTGATAATTGTATTTGTTTAAGGGACACCTTGGACTGTCTGTGATAGACGTTTTGGGAATTTAACTGATGCTTTTGAATAATGGAAGCAAAGTATTTTAAACATTGCTGGTTAAAATGAAATTTTCATTTTGTAATACACGTAAGAAGATATAGATCAAAAAAAACCTTATACGAGATCGGTACAAGGTTTATAAAATTTTTGAATGATATATCATCAGCTCCAGTGCGGATCCGAAATCGAAGGATTGCCGTTTTCCAGGCGGCCTGCGAAATGCCAGATGTTTTCATCGGAAGTTATCTTGAGATCGTACCAGCCTTTGGTATTATCAAGACTGAATTTTAATTTTTCAGTCTGAATTACAGTTCTGCTTTTTTGAGTTTTTTCATATAAATCTTCTATCATAACAGAAACATTGCTTTCGGAGCACTTTTCAACCCATAATTCTACTAGATTTTTGGAAGGATTATGAATCAAGGATATTTTTAGCTTCGGAATATCGTTGCCTTTGAACTTCCTGAAGAAACCGTTAGGGCCAAAGACTTCATATTCATAAGTTCCTGGACGTACAGAATGGGATAATTCCTGGTGAGCATATAAGGCATACGAAAAATAAAAGTCATCTTCATCGAATCTTGTTCTGTCATAAATAATAAGCGGAACAGCCCTTTCTTTTAAATTTTTCATGCTAATTTTTCCTTTTTCGAAGTTCACATGATAATTATAAGGAAGCGAGTGGGAAGGCTTAATCCCACGTTCCTGAATGGCAAGAAGACCGTCGTGCAGTTCGTTCTCTTTGTACCATTTTAAATCGGGTACAGGCTTATTTTTAGCAGCATTGATCGTTTTTGTATATTCTTTCTGATCCAGATAATGCATCTCCGGAATTTTTATATTAGGAGCATTGAACGCGGACGTCAGATCACCACAAATAGCCCTTCTCCAATCGCTGATATTGTCTACCGTAACGTCTTTATTAAATTTCTTATGAATAAAGTTTTCCAGGAACATCAGTACAGAAGTATGGTCTGAAACCTCGGAATTTACAAAGCCGCCTTTTGTCCATGGTGATGCAATAATCATCGGTACCCTGTAGCCAAGCCCAACGGTACCTTCCGCTTTTTCGTGGTCTTTCAATGAGGCAGAAGTCATATATTCCTGTTTGCTGCTCACATATTCAGCACCCTCTGGTCCGTTCATGTTTACAGGCTGGCTTGGATTTAATGGTGGGGCGAAAGGCAATACATGATCGAAATAGCCGTCATTTTCATCATAATTAATAATAAAGATTGTCTTTTTCCAGGTTTCAGGATCCTGCGTCAGGATATTCAGCACTTCGGAAATATACCAGGCACCATACCATGGAGATCCCGGATGATCTGAAAAATGCTCAGGAGCTATAAGCCATGATACCAACGGAAGCGTTTTATTATCAACATCTTTTCTGAACTGGTGCAATACGTCACCTTTCGGTACAACAAGCCTTTCTCCAATTTCATCATACCCGATTTCAAGACTATGGTAATCGGGATCATTTTTATTCGTAGTAAACGCTTTTTCGTGAAGATTTTTTTCTTTCTTTGAAAGTTTTGAAAACTGGTCAGGGTGATATTTTATTTGATCTTCCTCAAGTTCCGCAATTCTTTTTCCCAGGTTTTCTTTCTGATCCGGATTTTTTTCGATCTCTTTCTTCAAAAAGGCAATGATATTGGGAATATGTTCATAATACCCTTTTGAAAATTTTACGTTAAAATTTGAAAACCATTCAATAGGATTATCTGTAAAGTTACTGAGCCAGGCTTCCTGCTCACCGGACATTCCTTTTGGAAGGCTTATTTCATTCTGATAAATTTTCCAGGAAATTTCCTGCTCTTCCAGGATCTCCGGAAAGCTCTTCCATCTTGCCTGGTGGTTTTTATCATAATCGATATTTTCATTATATACATTGGCCTTCACTTTTCCTGTTTTTTGTTCACGTAAAGTTCCGGACCAGTGGAAGAGCCTGTTGGGTGTAGTTCCCGTCAATGAAGAACAAAAATACTGATCAAAGATTGTGAAGGCGTCTGCCAGCTGATAATAAAAAGGCAGGTCTTCACGGTTATAATATCCTAATGTTAATGGAATATCTTTATAGTTTTTATTGCCGGATGCTTTCGCCTGGAGCCAGCGGTCGTATTTTCCTTTATTCAGGGCATGTTGCTGATTATCCCACGAGTGGGGAAGCGAGCTCATCCAGGTAGATTTGGTATTTCTTAAATCCAGCCGGGCAGGGGCAGCATATTTTCCTTCATTACTTTTCTGGAAAAAAACAGAATGACCATCCTGCTTTTTAAAGGATCGCCGGTCCAAAAAACCTCGTACTCCTTTCAGGGCACCAAAAGTGTGGTCGAAAGAGCGATTTTCCTGCATTAGGATGACAACATGTTCAGCGTCATAAAAAGTAGACTTTGCTGCAGGCTCAATCATCAGTGCTTTCAGAATGGAAGGGTGTACAACACTTGAAGTTCCAAGTCCGGCCAGCAAAATGCCAGATTTTTCCAAAAATTCTCTTCTGTTCATATGAATTGTAATAGAAAGAAACCGCAAGTTAATGGGTTTCGCTTTAATTTAAAGAATATAAAATAATTTTAATGTTTAAATTAAAATCTGCTCAGAATCCCCCAATGGATTTTAATATCATTAAACTTGAACGGATTTCCGAATTCATTACCGTTGGAAAGCTGAAAACTCATAAGTCCGATCGGAATAAAGAAATTGAACCCTAGCCCGACACTGTATAGCTTGGGTTTTACATTCAGGGATTTATTATTGAGTTGCCCATATTGTCCGAAAACATCAAAAAATGCCTGGCTTCCGATAAGATACCGGTATTCTAAACTTCCATAATAAAAGAAATCTGCTGCCAATGAATTTTCATTAAAACCGCGCATCGAGTTCCATCCGCCGAAACGATATAATTCATTAGCGGAAAAATCGATCTTTGAATCCATCATAGCGCCTTCTGCTTTGATGTTGAGAAAATGATTTCCGTTAATATGATAATTGTGTTCACCGAAAAAGTAAAACTGATTCTGCGGAGATGTGATATTGTCTTTGGTATATGTTGTCGTAAGATAATCGTAGCCGGCGTTGATTCTTGTTTTGTACAGGAAAAGATCAATATCGGTAGGCTCTACCATTTCAAACCAGATCCCGATTCCTTTCTTGTTGTAATCTTTCCCCTGAACATATAGGGTGTCGATAATGCTGGAGCTTTCAAAAGTTCCCCGAAGACCTATTTTGTTTCTCGCATTAAGATGATAATAAAAAGCGGGAAGCGCTTTTACATTGGCAAAAGTAGAATCCTGACGGAAAATATTGATCTTCATATTCAATCCTACATTAGATTTGAAAAGGTATGGAACGTCTGCCTGGAGATCAAAGGTCTGTCCTTTATCCGGGTTTCGCTGCCAGTAAAGATTGATGGTTTCAAAGCTGTTGAATATGTTTCTGAAATTCACATTCAGCGTACCATTCAGCGTAAATTTATCCGTTTTATCGTTTCCGAAACCAATAACACCATCGAAACTGTTGGTCTTTTTCTTTTCCATGAAAAGGAAGATACTCGTTGAATCCTTGGTAAACATGGTCTGCGGAGGACGCTCAAGACTTATAAACGGTTGTCCCTGAAAGGATTTGTTAATTGCCAGCAGGTTTTTATCATCATACGTTTTGCCTTTAAACTCTTTTTCAAGATTTTTGATGAATCTTTTGGGAACGCTGGTGTAGCCCTTTACCACAAACCCGTCGATGGTTCTTTTATCATTTTTATTAATATCAAGCTCCACAACCGGATATCCGTTTTTCTGGCCCTTATATTTTGATTTTATTCTGCTGAATGCAAAACCGTCATCAATATAGGTTTTGTTGATACTCTTTTTAGTAGAGTCTAAGTTTTTGGTGAAAAACTCTTTTTTGACTTTTATTTTTGTAGATATTGAATCCGAAAGATTAACATAGGTCTGATTGAAGTTTTTTCCTTTATCATAAAATATTTCCGTGCTGTCGCCTTTTTTCTTTACCTCTTTCAATTGAGTAAAAAAATAACTATTTTGAGCCAGGGAATCCAGAAACTTTACTGCCGAAGCAGAATCTTTAACCTTCTTCCTCACTTTCGTTTCCGAATCAATCAGAAAATACGGTTTTTTCTGCGCCTGAATGAAAACGCAGAAGAGCATAAAAAATATTTTCAGAAATAATTTCAACGGCAATTTTTTTAAACTATTAAAATCTATTAAGTTATTAAGTCAAGTTAAGATTATTATTCTGATGTATTGTTATTCTTAATAATTGTAACTTCTTAAAATAAATCTTAATGGTTCAAAACATATTTATTTTAATTTTGTTCTAATAACTGAAACTAAGCAAGTTTATTGTATTTCTTCATCAGATTTTCATAAGTTCCCTGTGGAAGAATCCATTTCAGGGGAACACCGATCTTCTGTCCGAATTTTCCGAAATAGTAATGAACTTTCCAGGTATTCTTCTGCAAAAGCCGGTCTACATATTCCGCAACTTCCAGAGGATCTGTTCCGTCTCCTACATGGCTGTTCATCAATGCATACACTTTATCAAAAACATTTTTATATGGTTCTGAAACTTTCGTTTTTACACGGTTTTCCGCAATATTAGTTTTAATATCACCAAGATGAAGAGAGCAGACGTGAATATTCCACGGATAGACTTCATAGCGCATAGCTTCAGTCACTTTATCCAAAGCCGATTTCGATGCGGAATAAAATCCACGGAAAGGCAGCCCCATTTCACTTCCAATACTTGAAACATTGATGATTTGTCCGAATCTGTTTTCGCGCATTTTCGGCATTACGGCAGTCATCATCTGTACTGCACCAACCAAATTTAAATTAAATAACTTTAAAATGTCTTCCTTTGAAGAATCTTCCACGGCGCCTACCATTCCCATTCCGGCATTGTTGATCAAGACGTCAATTTTTGTCTCGGTTTTCAGTACTTCTGCGATAGCATTTTGTACCGCATCGTTATCCGTAACATCTGTTGGGATGGTTGTGAAGTAGCTGCTTTCGGTATGTTTTCTGCTGAGTCCATATACTTTATGGCCTTTTTTACCGAAGTATTCTGCCAATACGAAACCTATTCCTGAAGAGGTTCCGGTGATGATTATTGTTTTTGTATTCATGAGTTTTCAGTTAAAATAATTTTTAAATCTTCCCAAAACATGGGGTAGGATTTTTCAACCACATCTTCCTCTTCGATCTCTAATTCCTGGATTAGGCAAAACGGAGCAAAAGCCATTGCCATCCTGTGGTCCTGATAGGTTTTAATGATGATGTTTTCGTCAGGTTTTCCAAAGCTGACAGATTGAATCGTAGAATCGGTGATTTCCGTTTTTGTTCCGAGTTTTAATAGCTCATTGAACAATGCCTGAAGGCGGTCGGTTTCCTTTACCCGTAAAGTTCCTAGTCCTGATATTTCAAAAGGGAGTTGTAAAGCTGCCGCCGTTACACAAAGAGTTTGTGCAATATCCGGGCAATTGTTCATATCTAAAATGATCTTTTCAGGGAAAATAAATTCAGGATCCGGCTTTAGAGTGATAGTATGCTCTGACTCGGTAAAAATAGTTTCAATTCCGAAATAATCTTTATAAATTTTTACAATAGCAGAATCACCCTGGGTAGATTCTTTAAAAAAGCTTTTGAGATGGATGGTCTGTCTTCCCAATGCCGCAAAAGAGTAGAAGTATGAGGCAGAACTCCAATCGCTTTCTACTTCATAATTAATGATTGTTGATTGATGATTGAAAGGCTCAACTTTGATTGTGTTTCCTACAAAGCTGTTTTTAATTCCAAATCGGGTTAAGATATTCAGAGTCATCTCGATATAAGACTTCGAAGTTACTTCACCAAGAAGGTTTATTTCCAGTCCGTTTTCCAATTTTCCGGCAATGAGCAGAAGAGAAGTGATAAACTGGCTTGAAATATTTGCAGGAACAGCTACTGTTTTTTGAGTGATCTTCTGACCATGAATTTTCAGTGGCGGAAAACCTTCATTCTCCAGATATTCTATTTTCACACCAAGGTTCTGTAAAGCCGTGACAAGATTTTTAATCGGTCTTTCTTTCATTCTTTTGGAGCCTGTCAAAACCGTTGTTTTCCCTTCCTGAATGGAATAGTATGAGGTCAGAAACCGCATTGCTGTTCCGGCGTGGTGAATGTCTACATTTCCGGTATTTTGCTCAGGAGAGTCCTGCTTTTTTTCAAGGTCTTCACGAACTTCTGATGAAGTTTCCGAAAGTGCTTTTTTCAACAGCTGTGTGTCCTGCGAATTAGACAGGTTTCCGATTTTTATAGTATTGAACAGACTTTCTAAAATCAACAAACGATTCGAAATACTTTTCGAACCGCTGATCTGTATCGTCTGGTTTTCCTTTAACTCTGATTTTTTTAACTTCTTCATTATTTCTTCAGTAGTGAAGCTGGAGGCAGGAAGTTAAGTCGTAATGATTTCCGGCTTCCTCATCCATCTTCCAGCATTATTTTAATTTCTCATTATTCTGATGCCGCTCTTTATCTCTGTCGGTTTTCAGTTTCATTTTTTTATCGAAAGCTTCCTGCAGATTGACGCCGGTTTGGTTGGCCAAACATAATGTTACGAATAAAACATCTGCCAGTTCTTCGCCCAAATCTTTGCTTTTGTCACTTTCTTTTTCACTTTGCTCACCATATCTCCTTGCAATAATTCTTGCGACTTCGCCCACTTCTTCGGTCAGCATAGCCATATTGGTAAGCTCGTTAAAATAACGGACCCCAATTGTTTTGATCCATTCGTCAACTTGCTGCTGCAGATTTGTAATTTCCATTAGAGTCTGGGATTGATCTGTTGTTCCAGATTGATGATCTTGGTATTCAATCTGTTAATTTCTTCTTGCATCTCTTCAGCCTGTTCATAGGGCTTTCCTATTCTTTCGGTAAAGTCGGCAAATTTGCTAAAAGCTTTCCTTAGCACTACATATGATAAGATCAATACAATAAAGCCTCCTATTTTTACAATATTAAAATCCATTTTTCTATAAATTACTGATATTGATAAGCGCCTAAAGTAGGATTTGAAGTTCTTGAATTACCTGCAATATCCGTAGGAACCGTAGCTGCTACTGCTGCACTTCCTTTCCCGATAGCCGGCGAGTTCTGTTTAACCCTTAAATTCATGTGGGCTATAAAGTAATTAATAAACAGCGGATCCTGATTTTTCACCAGTTGAATGACACTTGGTGCCGTATCTAGGAACCCTGCTTCCGATTGATTAGAATATTTCAAAAGACAGTTTTCAAAAGTAAAATTAAACAACTGTCCCGGAGTCTGCTCAAAGAACACCGAATTTTCGCGATCAGAGTACACGATACTGTTTCTGACGTTCATAATCAATGCGCCTTGTTCGGTTTGGTTGGATTCGTTTTTCCATTCATTGGTTGCAAATATTCCGTTTCTGTTGTAAGACTGCAGAAGATCAGAATAATTGGCAATTGTACAATGAGCAAGATTATAGGTTCCTCCTCTGAAGGCGCCTATTGCAGATTCTCCGCAGTTGTTCATCACGAGGTTTCTCGCTGTAATCGTTGATCCGATAGAATAAATCCCGTATTCCTGGAAAGTATGGATGAATGAATTGCTGATCGTTGCATTAGCCTGCTTCATTTCCAGTCCTTTTGTTCCTCCGAAAAGTCTTGCATAATTCATATTTAAGGTAGAACCTGCTTCCATTTTAATAGAATTCCAGTTTTTAGGGATCGTATCGTATGCCGGATCGTTTCTGTCGCCGCGAAGCGTGACATTGTTGGCCAATGTTCCGTTGATATTTAATGTAGCTCCTGAGAGTACTTTCAGCCCGCTGTTCTTATGAAAATATACTTTAGTGCCCGGCTGTATATTCAGAATTCTGTTCTGATCGACCGTCAGGTCACCGTAGATTATTTTCGCTTTATTATTGGTCCAGGTCGTATTAGAGGTGATAATATTTGGATTAGACGGAGTTTTGATGAAAAATTCAGCATCCTGAACTACGGAGAAGAGTACTACATTTTGCTGTCCGGCAGGACTTTCGAAAAGGATTTTATCTTCTGCAATCGCTTCAGGGCCTGTAGCTTCCGGAGCGATTTCCACAAAAATATAGAGGCTGTCTTTTTTTCTCAATGCAACATCTTTAAAGTCAGATCCCGGTTTTCCGTCTACATTGATTTTATATAAAGATGAAGATCCTTTTTCAAGATGTATTCTCGGGATCAGAATGTCTTTATCTTCGTTATTATATACTTTTACAGCATATGTTTCTGAACGTACCTGGTGATAAACCGTATCGCAAAAGACGGTGTCTTTCGAAAAACTTAATTTTTGCGAAGGAGCATCAAAGCTGATGTCATCTTTGTTACAAGATACAGCCATAACAAGCATCCAGAAAGAAAAAGCCAGTAGTAATTTGATTTTCATCGAGAGTAAAAGTTAAATAAATTTCAAATGTAACGAAAATACTTTGAATTTCTTATGAAGAAAAAAATATTGACAGGTGTTTGCAAATTCAAAAAAATATTGTACTTTTGCAACCTAAAATTAGCAGAGAAATATCCATTACTATTTCGGAAGCAAACTTTAATTTTTAACATTGTATTATGAAACCGCAAGGTTACATGTGACATTAACAAAAAAAGAAATTTACACATGAAAAACGGAATCCACCCAGAAAATTATAGACTTGTTGTTTTCAAAGATATGAGTAACGACGAAGTATTTCTTTGCAAGTCTACAGCAGAAACAAAAGACACAATCGAGTACGAAGGACAAGAGTATCCTTTGATCAAAATGGAAATCTCTTCAACCTCTCACCCTTTCTACACTGGTAAAGTGAAGTTAGTAGATACTGCAGGTAGAGTAGATAAATTCATGAACAAATACAAAAAATTCGCTAAGTAATTTTTTGAGATTAAAAATATTTAAAGCTTTTCAGGAAACTGAGAAGCTTTTTTTATTGTAATTTTGTTAGACTTTGAATTTTTAACATTAAACTTAAAACTGAACGATGCAATTAGTATTTTCAGATGCACAATATTGGGAAGATTTTCTTCCGCTTACTTTTACCCGTCCCGTTGCAGAAATGCGGTGCGGAATTCTCAAGTTCTCCGAAAGATGGCAGAAAATTTTAGAGAATACTGAAATATCTTTTTTTACGGAAGCTTATTTACAGCAGAAATTCCCCGAACCTGAAAAAAAAGAAAGTCTTTTTCTGGTAACGAACTTTCTTCCGACTGATAGCGTTATCCAACAGATTAAAGATCTTAAACAAGGAGAAGCATTGGTTTATGAAGATGAATTAATTGCTGCCAAAATCAATATGGATGGCTTTTCCCTTCATCAGATTGAGAAGATGACCGATATCAAGGAAGATCTTGTGTTCTTTAAAAAGCCTTCGGATCTTTTCACGTATAATCAGAAAGCGATTGATTTTGATTTTGCTCTTCTTACGAAGGGTAGGGTTTCACAGGAGCTTTCCTCGACCAATGGATTTTTAGGGGATAAAAAAGATCTTTTCATTGAAGAAGGTGCACAAATTGAATTTTCAACCCTTAATACCAAAACAGGAAAGATTTACATCGGGAAGAACGCTGAGGTAATGGAAGGGTGTAACCTTCGGGGTCCGATAGCACTTTGTGAAGAATCCAAATTTAATTTAGGGGCAAAAATTTATGGTGCCACAACGGTGGGTCCGCATTCTAAAGTAGGAGGCGAGGTCAGCAATATCATTATTTTTGGATATTCTAATAAAGGTCATGACGGTTTTGTAGGAAATTCCGTAATCGGAGAATGGTGCAACCTCGGTGCCGATACCAATTCTTCCAACCTGAAAAATAATTACGGTAACGTAAAATTGTGGAATTACAGAACAAAAGCTTTTGAAGATACAGGACTTCAGTTTGCGGGCCTCATTATGGGAGATCATTCCAAAACGGCGATCAATACCCAGCTGAATACCGGAACGGTAATCGGTGTGGCATCCAATATCTTTAAAGAGGGATTTCCACCGAACCTGATAGAAAATTTCTCCTGGGGAGGCTTTAAAGGTGACGAAAAATTTAAGCTGGATAAAGCCTATGAAGTGGCAGAAAAAGTAATGGCACGAAGAAAAGTGGCGTTAACTGATGAGGATAAGGCTATTTTTAAACATATTTTTGACGAGTATTAAATAAAACCTCAGTGATAGCTGAGGTTTTAAATTTAGGTTAGTATAATGTTGATCAATGTATCTTCTTCTAAAGGCATATAAAGATGTATAAGTTGGCTGTCACAAATATAGGGATTGCTTATTGCTTTATCAATGTCATTTTATCCTTAGGTAATAATGGAACGAACTCCGAATAATTAGGACATTTAGAAGGGTCATAAGCTTCTTTATCTCTATCGAAACTCAAATACATTGTATTTGGATTATTTTTGCTTATTTCTATGAAAACTACACCGCTATCATTACAGTAATTAACGGTGCCAAAAAAATTAAGCATATAAGTTTTGTTTTGAATATTTATTCCTCTAAAATGTGTATTCTCGTCATTTATTTCATTCAAAGAAGAATAAAGTACAGTTCCATTAAAACTTTTTACTGAAAAACGGCCGATTAATTCATCCCATTTAACAGTATAACTTCCAAAATTAAGCTTCTTGATAAATCGGAACTCATATTGTTTATCTCCGTAAGTCCCTTTCCATGTACCTACGAATTGATCTAATCTGTTGTTAACGTCCTTTACGTATGTAACTGTTTCAGGAAGACCATCATCTGACTTAGAGTATTCGTAAGCTTGTTCTAATGAAATGGTCGATTGGGATTTACAAGACAAGCTTAATATTAATATTAGTATTGATATTACTTTTTTCATTTTAATTAAAGAAACAACTAGGAAAATGTTTTTTGATTATACTAAGTTTATATTAACAAGAATATATTGCTTAAGACATATTTTAAATTTTAATAGAATTCATGTTCATTATCTTAGGTGAGAATTTTATATTATATGTTCTAGGTAATAAATTTGAGATTAAATGGAATCGCAATAATGGATAGTATTAGCAAGAGTATATTTTCATATTTCTTAAAAAGTCTCATTGAAGAATTTATTATTGTTTTATCAGTCTAATGATTTTGTTATTTGGCATAATTGTTTTATAGCCATTTGGACAATTTGCAACTATATCATAATCTTGTAAAAACATTAAGCTCAATTGAGATAAATTACTAGGTTCTTTAAAATATATATAAACAAAACCTTTATCATTGCATTCTGCATTTCCCGAATAATAAAGTTTATAACCTTTTAAATTCTTATCAAATAAATAACCATTAAAGTGTGTGCTGTCATCAGGAAGATTTATAGTAGTTTCTAATATATTTCCATTATTATCTTTAACCAATATTTTTCCTATTAGCAAGTCCCAAGGCTTTTCTCCGTATAGCGAGAAATCTGATTTTTTAATAAAATGGAATTCATAGGTTCTTCCATCAGTGAAGCTTCCTTTCCATGTACCAACAAACTTATCCAATCTATTACTTATATCTTTTATCGAAGAATATTCAGGACAATTGATATTTTCACATTGAGAAATCTGATCAAGTGATATTATTTGCGCATTATAGGGCAAGAAACTTATAAGAAATAAAATTAATGTTATTATATTTTTCATGATATATTTATTTTGGACAATTTGAATCTGTTATTCCGCTTTTATCGCTATTCAATGTTTTGGTGGTGAATGTACCGTCATTATTCATTTTTACAAGACTTATTCCTTTTACAAACATTTGTTCATCAATGAATTTAAGAAAATTCATTTCATCAGAACGATTTTTATTTTTTAAGAAATAATTTATGTACATTTCGTTATATTGAACTTTACTATTTGCATATACCGTTTTTATCTGATTTGCATTTCCTGTAAAACGAATTTGATAAATTCCAGTACCAGATATCATTACAGCATAGATATTCTCTAAAGGTAATCCATTTTGTTGTGCAAGAGCTACCATTTGATTAAAATAGATGACATCAGCGGGCGAAAATATCTTAAACCCTATTCTTTCGACTTCATAGCCATCTTCATTAACATAGGTGAAATTATTAGGATGTGTATGTAAATAACCTTTCATATCTGATGTTGGATCACCTAAACTTAACGAATTAGAATTTGTATTTGTAGATGCATTATCTTTATACTCGAAGTTTCCATTAATTTTTTCTACATATCCAGTTTCTTTTTTTAAAGGTAATTTGCTTTTTAAATCATCTATTTTATTTTTAAAATCAGAATTTTCATTCTGTGCTTTCAGTTTCTCACACGGATCGGGTGTGTCCGGAGGATCGGGGTAATCATAGCCTAAGCCTGTTCCTCCGCCGCCACACTCTCCGGTTTCAGGATTTACATCCCCCAGACAGTCGGATACTGGCAGGGCAACCTCCACAAATTTACAAATGGTCTTCGTGCTTGATATGGGGTACTGATCACCATTGGCTCCTTCTACATAGCCTACCGTAATGGTTATCGTTCTGCATACCGAAACAACTGTACTTCCTCCCTTTGCAAACGGCACATTCTTCCCTGCAGAAGATATGCTTATGTTATCTTTTCCCGTAAAGATAAGCGCCTGGAAAAAATCATTGGCTTCAGGATCTTTATCTGAGAAGTGAAAATAGACTTTATTCTTTATTCTAAACACTTCAAGTGTCCTGACTACCTTATTGTCTTTCAGCACAGGAACGATCAGATAGCTTTCATTGAACGTATCCATGGTCATGGCATAATCCCAGAAAATACTTCCGTAAGTATTTCTTATATAGCTTTCGTTAGCATATCGGGTGTAGGCGTCTCGTACTTTACGGATGTAGGTCTCATCCTCTTTCCACAAGCTTGCGGAGCTTTCCTTCTTTAGCAAAGCATTTTCGGAAGTATTTTTCTCAGATGAAGAAAGTAGATCGTCATTTCTGCAGGATTGTAGGATAAAAAGAAATACGGCTATAAAAGATAGCCATGAAACAATTTTTCTTGTCATAGTTATTGTCTTAATGTTTAAAGATAATATTTTTAATTACTCAACAAAAGTGTGAAATATATTTTGAGAAAACACAGTGAAAAATTACTGGTTTCCATAATATTTTTTAAAAGAAAAACTATATACTTTAAAAGAGCATATAAGCTGAAAATTATTCATCAAAAATCATTTTCCAGAAGATTGATCAAAATGCAGAAAATGCAGAAAAATAAAGGGAGATAGATTAACTTTGGTAATCAGTTTTTTTCCGAAAAAATGATTACCTGAAATTTTTTTTCTTTTTGATGTAATAAAATGTAAAATCTGACTGTCTTACTTATAGAAACAAAACTTATGACCCAAGAAACTTTCAGAAGTACGGTATTCGTTCTCAAAAATGAGATGTATCGCTTTGCGAAAAGATTCGTCATGAGCAGTGATGAGGCGGAAGATGTAGTGCAGGACCTGATGATCAGGTTCTGGCAGAAGAAAGATGAGCTGGAGCAGTTCGGGAACTTAAAATCCTACGCATTGAAGGCGGTCCGGAACGAATGCCTGAATAGGCTGAAGCATCATGATGTAAAAATGGGGTTTGCCGATATGCAGCTTCACCGGTCAGAACTTTACAGCATGGAAGTGAATAATCTGAAGGAACACATTATCGGTTTCATTAATCAGCTTCCAGAAAAACAAAAGATGGTTATCCATTTGAAAGATGTTGAAGAATATGAAGTTTCGGAAATAGCAGAAATGCTGGAAATGGAAGAAAACGCAGTAAGAGTAAATCTTATGAGGGCAAGACAGAAAGTAAAAGAACAAATTTCACAATTGATGAGCTATGAGCAAAGACAAATTTCAAGATAAATACGATGAGATCTTCCAACATTTAAAGGAAGAAAAGATGGAGTGGGACTTTAAGGATTTCCTGAAGAAAGCGGAAGGTAAGGATGAGGTAAAAGAAGATCAGGCTCCCGTTATCCCGATCGACAGCAAAAATAAACCGGCTTTTCCAAAATGGTTCTGGATGGCGGCAAGCGCAGTAGTGCTTTTAACTGCAGGATTTATTTTTAATTATAATCACCAGAGTATTGAAGATCAGGCTCAGATGGTTGAAAATCAGATTAAACAACAGAAAAATAATTTCATCGAAGAAAATAGCGAGCAGCAGGCTCAGGTCGCAATAAACCAAGTGTCGGATTCTGTTGCCGGTATAAAAAATGATTCGGTATTTCAGGAAAATACAATCGCAGAAAAAGATTATTTAGATGAAATATTGCCGAAAAGAGGAAGGCTTAAAAAAGAAAGAAAGCCGAGATATGTTCATAATTCCTCTTATCGTAAAGCGGCAAAAGATTCCACAGGCTACAAAGATTCTTACGTTATCGTAAACGGAAAAAGAATTGAAAATGTGGAAGAAGCCATTAACGTGACTAAGTATTCATTCCAGATATTTGCAAATAACGTCAGTGAAAAATTAGCAAAACCAACAGTCGTTGACGACGATTATTAATTAACCCTTAAAAAGATTATGCTCCTGATCAGGCAATAATAATCAAAAAAATAAAATTGACTCATGAAAAAAATATTCATCATATTCGCATTTGCCTTCTCACAGTTTTTTAATGTGTACGGGCAGGATAAACTAGACCAGCTTTTTGACAAATATCAGGAGGTGGAAGGTGTAACCTCTATTAAAATCGCAAAACCGATGTTCGGAATGCTCAGCAATCTGGACTTGGGAGATGCCGAACTTGATCAGATCAAACCTTTATTGTCAAAAATAAACGGATTAAAAGTTTTCATCGCTGAAAAACCTCAGGATGCAAGTTCTATGACCGGACAAAAGCTGGCGCAGATCAACAGGGATATCAAATCGTATTTAAGCAATCTCAATTACAGTGAGATCATGACGATGAACAGCAATGGGGCAAAAATTAAATTTCTGTCTGCTGAAGAGAAAAATGGAATTCTGGATGATCTGCTATTGAGCATAGACAGCGGAGGCGAAGAAAGCATCCTGATAAAATTGGATGGCAAGCTTTCTATGAATGACATCAATAAAATCATCAACTCTACCGAAACCAAAACAAACCCTGTTACCAATACCAAAAACAGTTTTGTTTCCCAGGATACCTCTTCTTATCTCAACGGGGAGTCCAGAAATGTAGGAGAATTTTCGGGAGTTCATGTAAGTACAGGTGTGATCGTAAACTTCAAACAGGAAAGCCCTACGACGGTAAAGGTAATTGCCGATGCAGACAAACTTCAGTATATCGTGACAAAAGTTGATAACGGTGTCCTGAAAGTATATGTTGATAACAAAGGACAGAAAAATTTAAAGTTCAAAAATATCAGCGTAAATGTTTCTTCACCAAGAATAGACAATATTAAAACCTCTTCCGGAGCTATATTTAATGCCGTCAATACAATTAATGAGAATACGGTTTCGGTTGATCTTTCATCGGGATCTGTAGTGAACGGAAACTTTAATATTTCTGATAATGCTAAAGTGGAGCTGAGTTCCGGAGCTGTTATCAATTCTACCATTAACTCGAAGCAGGCTAATATTAAAGCATCAAGCGGTGCATTGGCAAACCTCAACGGAAGAGTTAATACAGGAACTATAGATGTAAGCAGTGGTGCGGTTTGCAATTCCGAAAAGTTTCAGGTTAATGATCTTGAGGCTGAGGCAACATCGGGTGGAATGGTTAACGGCTATGCAGTAGACCGTTTAAAGGCAACGGCATCTTCGGGTGGAAGTATTAAATACAAAGGAAATCCGAGAGTAGAGGCAAATATCAGCAAAATGTCAGGCGGAAGCTTAAAACCAATTAATTAAAACCAAAAGCCATGAAAATAATAAAAAGCATTTTTCTGATCCTATCCTTAATGTTCATCACGCAATCCTGTGTAGTTTCAGAAAAACCCAATATTGCGTATTTTTCAGAATCGGGACGCGATTTTAAGGGAGCTAAATTCGTAAGCATCAATGTTCCGTTGTTTTTGGCTAAGCCTTATATCAAAAAAGCGTTAAGAGAAGACGGTGAAGATGAAGAACTTATCAGAATAGTGAAAAAGGTTTCAAAAATAAAAGTGCTGACCGTTGAAAATGGTGACCGCAATATGCTTAAAGATTTTGCGAGTTACCTAAACAACAATAACTATGAAGAATGGGCAACCATAAGACACGATGGGGATAATGTCAATATTCGGGTAAAGCAAAAAGGTGATGCCATTAAAAATATGATGATCACCGTAAACTCGGATAAAGAGCTGGTTTTTGTAGATATAAAAGGGAACTTTACGGCAGATGACATCTCAAGGATGATTTCTTCGGCTACAGATAAATAAGCATTCATATTCAAATCATATACTAAATTTTTATTTTGCAGAAAACCATTTCGTTTAAAACGGAGTGGTTTTTTAATTTAAGTTATTGATTATTAAGTTTTATTTAAACTATGAAAATCGATTTTCGTAATTCATCAAAATACCTTAATTTTGCAAGAAAGTAAAGATGTCTATTCATAACAAAATTGTAGAGACAGCCATCACTTTCGATGACGTGCTTCTAGTTCCTTCTTATTCAGAAGTTTTACCTAATCAGGTTTCATTAAAATCAAGACTTACCGACAAAATTACGCTGAATGTTCCTATCGTTTCTGCGGCAATGGATACTGTTACAGAAGCAGAATTGGCTATTGCTTTGGCGAGAGTTGGCGGGTTAGGTTTTATTCATAAGAATATGACGATTGCCGAACAGGCTGCGCAGGTAAACCGTGTAAAGCGTTCCGAAAACGGAATGATCTCCGATCCTGTTACGCTTTCAAAAGATCATACCCTTGCTCAGGCTAAAGATACAATGGCCAAATATAAAATCTCCGGACTTCCTGTGGTAGATGCCGAAAACACATTAATAGGCATCATTACCAACAGAGATGTAAAATATCAGGAAAATCTTGATATGAAAGTAGAGGAGATTATGACAAAAAACAATCTGATCACCTCCGATAAAAATACCAATCTCGAAAAAGCCAAAGAGATCCTTCTTAAAAACAGAGTGGAAAAACTTCCTATTGTTGATGCTGAGAATAAGCTTGTAGGTTTAATTACCATTAAAGATATCGATAATCAACTTGAATATCCTAATGCTAACAAAGATCAGAACGGCAGGTTAATCGTTGGAGCAGGTGTGGGTGTCGGCGAAGATACGCTGGAAAGAATTGAAGCGCTAGTTAAGGCAGGAGTTGATATCATCGGTATCGATTCTGCACACGGTCATTCTAAAGGGGTTCTGGATAAAATTTCGGAAATCAGAAAAGCATATCCGGATCTTGATATTGTGGGCGGAAATATCGTAACTGCTGAAGCAGCTGAGGATTTGATCAAAGCTGGGGCAAATGTTCTGAAAGTAGGAGTAGGCCCTGGTTCTATCTGTACGACAAGAGTGGTTGCAGGTGTCGGTGTTCCTCAGTTATCTGCTATATACAATGTTTACGAATATGCAAAAACCAAAAATGTTGCAGTAATTGCAGATGGTGGAATTAAACTTTCCGGGGATATTGTAAAAGCCATCGCGAGCGGAGCGGGAGCTGTAATGTTAGGATCTCTTTTAGCAGGAACCGATGAAGCACCGGGTGAAGAAATTATCTTCCAGGGAAGAAAATTTAAGACCTATCAGGGAATGGGAAGTCTTTCTGCTATGAAAAGAGGCGGAAAGGAAAGATATTTCCAGAGTGAAGCTAAAAAATTCGTTCCGGAAGGAATTGAAGGAAGAGTTCCGAGCAAAGGTAAACTTGAAGATGTCATTTTCCAGTTAACAGGAGGGTTAAGAGCCGGAATGGGCTACTGCGGTGCGAAAGATATTGAAGCGCTGCAAACGGAAACCAAAATGGTAATGATCACAGGAAGCGGATTGAAAGAATCCCATCCTCACGATGTGATCATCACTCAGGAAGCTCCGAATTATTCACTTTAAAATAAATAATTTAATCATATTATAAAGCCATGCAATTCTGTATGGCTTTTTATTTTTATAAGATGAGGTGAAACTCAACTATGATCCGATAAAATTGCTAAGAAATAATTTTATTGTAACCTTTCTTTTTGCAATAAATTTAATAAGAAGCAGGTTTTTAAAGAAAAAAATCATTTGATTTAACATTTGTTAATTAATTTAGTGATTATTAATTAATTATTTGTTAATATGTTTTATTTATTGACTTTATAATAATAAAATATTAAATTTGCAGCGAAAAAGATATGTGATGAAAAAAATAATTTTATTAGGTTTATGTTGGCTTGGCGTAAGCTTATATGCTCAACAGAGACACTGGGTATGTGGTTTCGATGATACTCAAAAACAATTTAGCAAAGAAAACAAGGAAATTGGCGATATAATTCGCAATAAGATCCGTAATCAAATCAGGCAGCAAAATTCCGGAAAACAGGGTACTGCTTTTAAAACCGTAAATGGAGTTTATGAGATTCCTGTAGTTGTTCATGTAATTGTGCCTACCGGTTCTGCTCTTGGCTCTGCTTATAACAAGACAGACGCTCAGATCCAGGCATGGCTGGATAACTGTAATCAAATGTATGCAGGAACATACCAGTGGTCACAGGGGGTTCCTGCCGATTTCGGTAGCGCTGCTATTATGCCTATAAAACTAGTGCTGGCAAAAAGAGATCCCAACTGTAATGCAACTACCGGTATCATAAGATACAACGGCGGAACTATTACCGGGTACGATACAAACGGTGTAAGAAAGGCCACCACTACAGGTGTTACTACGGCACAGGTTAAAGCAATTGCTCCCCATTGGCCGGAATCTTCTTATTTTAATATTTATATTATTAATAAAGTTGATGGAGGCGGGCAGTACGGAATTATGGGTTGGGCAGGTCTTCCAACAAACCCTGATTCTTCATTCGAATCTTTCATGAAATCCTTTGCTGTTACTCTGCAGGATGATATTACCCTGGCTCATGAATTTGGTCATAGTATGGGATTGCTGCATACTTTTGATGGTGCCAACTCAAACCCTCCGGCAGGAACAACATCTACAAGTTATTGTCCTAGCCAGTCTTCCAACGACTGTACTGTAGACGATGATGGTGTTTGTGACACCGAATGGTCGAGAAGCTTATTGAATGATTTTCCAGCTCCTACAAATAGTGATATGAATTATTGTACCGGAACAAATTACCAAGGTGTTCAATACAATATGATGAACTATACAAATCCTACGGCGTTCAAATTTACAGACGGGCAACATGATAGAGCTGCACTTTACTTTTTTGCACTTAGGGGGGCATTAAGTACTTCACTTGGTGCAACCCTCCCTGCAGCTGCACCTTCCATAGGAACTCCTGTTGCAGCTTGTTCCCCAAGTGGTTTAACCAACGCAGCGACTAATAACTATCTCGTAGGACCAACTTTAGTAAAGCTTGGTGCTATCAATAATGCGTCTTCAGGTCTTTGGGCGTTTACACCTAATTATTATGAAGACTATACTATAGCAAGTTGTCTTAAAGCAACATCTACTGATTTGCAAGTAGGGCAGCCTCAAAACCTTCAGGTAAATGTAACCGATTCCGGGTACTCTATGAGGACGTGGATTGATTATAACAACAACGGTACTTTTGAAGCGTCGGAATTAATAGCTTCACAGGATAATATTTCTGCTGATCCTGCTACTCTTATCGGTATTTCTAATACAACATTTACTCCTCCTGCTACAGCAGTCTTAAATACACCTTTGAGAATGAGAGTTATTGTAGATTACCAGAATTCAAACATTACACCCTGTGGGCAGTTAGTCTGGGGACAGGCTGAAGATTACACGGTTAGATTGCTGAATACCTTAGCAACGAATGAAGTAACGGCAGAAGATGATTTTACAATTTATCCTAATCCAAGTACTGCAGAAGATGGTATTTTCATTAAAACTAAAAATGATAAAAATCTTAAAGTTTCTATTACCGATATGTCAGGGAGGTTAGTTGCAACGCCGTCTTTAATAAAAGAAAGCAACAGTACTTACAGAGTAAAACATAATCTTGAAAAAGGAGTATATATGGTTCAGGTTTCTAATGGGAAAGATTCAAAATCTGCTAAACTGATTATTAAATAAATGATAATTAACAATAATATTAGCCTCTGTATCTAGCAGAGGCTTTTTTTATTTTACTTTTTTATATTTAAATTTTGGCTTGATTACATAATTTAAAAATCTTCCTTTGGATTGAACCGTTTTAAAACGATCAAATATTTCAGAGGGTACCTGAAGGTAGTCGTACACAGCTCCTGACTGATAGATTATTCTTAAAATCTCAGTCTCAGGAAAATACAGGTATTTATTGACTACTGATGACGGCATGCAAAATAACGAACAAAAAATGTTCCTTTAGCAATGAAATTTATTCTAAACATTAATCATGCTATAATCATTACCTATTTCTCTCTAAAATAATCTTTTAACTATCCTGCTACCGAAATTAATCCACCGCTTATTTCGTAGGTTTGGTTAAAATAGCTGCTTAGAGAGACAATTTTATTATTATCCATGCGGTTAATATATTTTAAGAACATTTGCTCAGTAGAATGTCCGGTTGCATCCATGAGCAATGGGGTGGGAATCTTTCCATAAAAATTAGTGGCAAAACTTCGCCTGCCGATATGGCTGGTAAGCGTTTCCCATTTTTCTGTCAAAACCGTTTTTACTCTATAGCCAATTCTTTTTTTAGCCCTGATCTGATAGCGCAGTCCTGCGAGTCTTGCAATTTCTCTTATCTGTGCATTATAGAGAGAGGATTCTATAGATTCAGGAAATTCGCCTCCGTTTTTACGGACTATTTCCATAACCGCGGGATGCAGAGGTAAAGTTATTTCTTTATGTGTCTTCTTCTGCATAAAAGAAATACATACGATTCCTTTAATTTCAATCAGCTTTTCGCTGGTAAACTGCATAAAATCTGAAATTCTTTGACCCGTATAACAACTTATCAACAGCCACTTTTTAGCAGCCATAAGCTGATCCGGAACATCACAGTTTTTAATGCTTTGCAATTCATTCTCTGAGATGGTGATCATTTCCCGGCGCTGCCCTTCCCGGCGGATTTCCAACTCCCTGACAAATGTCCTGATGCCTTTCCTTTCAGCATAATTAAGAATTGTTTTTACAAAGTGAATACTCCGATAGATCGTGTTTTCGCTGTAATCTTCTTTTTTTCCGAAGTCAATAAATCCATGTACAAATTCGTGATTGATATCATTGATCATAAGTTTCTTGCTGACATATCCCTGGAATCTCTCCAAAAACCGGAAAAAAACCATATAGCGTTTGTAAGTAGACTTGCATATCAGAGGTTTTCGGGAAGCAATATATTGTTGTATAAAACCTAAAAAAGAGTCTGGTGGATAACTGTAATTCTTCTCCAGACTAATGTTTTTAATAAGTCGTGAAACGGTACGTGTTGATATAGGTTTCTTTTTGCTTTTATACAGCTCAATAATACTTAACCGTATAATATCCAGCTTTGCATTTATTATTTTATTTGTTTTCAGGTAGATATTTTTAGGTCTTTGTGCTGCAAGGTCCCAATGGTCTTCATTGATTTTTAAAAAGGTTCTGAAACGAAGATTGGTATTAGTGTTTTTGTCAGAAATGTTTAAGTAAATGTCATTTGTTTCTCCCCTTTGAGGCAAAAAAAATTGAATTTCCATAGTGTTAATTTATGTGTTTATTTTTACACAAATTAACATAAAAAAAAGAAGTCCACACCAGACTACTTTTCTAAGGCAAAGATAAAAAAAATATTACAATCCTAAAGAAATAAATGATTGTTTATTAAATACTTGCGTAAGCGCACATATCTGTAGATAAGATAAGTTCGTTCTAAAATCTTCAGAATGATTACTTCTGTTTCGTATCAAATTTATTTTCAAGTTTGATTTACATATCATTAATCCTGAAAAGTAGTCTGGTGTGGACTACTTTTTAAAATCCACAATGAAAGCACTGATGATGAATATATTACGGCTCCGAGCATTCCTGCGTTTCTGCGCAAGGCTGCTTTTCTTGTTGGGTCTTTTCCTAACCGGAATGCTATATTCACAAAATAATTTCTCATCAGATTCAGATATTTTTATTTCAAAAGGCAGTTACCTGTATATTGATTCATCGGCTTGTATTTCAGTCTCAAAATCAGCCTTTCAAAACAGGAAGAAAGCATTAAGTAAAAAGAAAACAAAAATTTTTGCCAAAGTGTTTCCTTCCAAATCTTCAAATAGACATTCGGCCTTCAATCATAGAATTATTATTAGCAGCTGCTATAAAAAAATCCCTGAAAACAGCTCTGGCTTTAGAGTTCCGGGAAGTACTTTATCAATAGGTATTTTGGACCATTTTTCTCCAGCACAGTCTCTACAGAAAATGATGGGTTCAGCTTTCAGGATATTTTTCAGGACAGCCGATATTAAGAAAAAGCTTCTTTTTAAAACAAATTATTCTTTCCGAAAACAAAAAATTACGATATGTGGTTTTAGCCGGCCTCCACCTTATAAGATATTTACAGCTGAATTCTTAATAAGAAAATATTGCTGAAAATCTTCAGCAACTGATTCAATATTACCTTATCAAATTAACTACATAATTAAAAATGAAATATATTATTACAATGGCTGTTTTACTAATCAGCCTAGATATAAAAGCACAAGTAGGGATTAATAATAATTTCCCTAAAGCAACTCTGGATATCACGGCTAAGACCACAGACGGCAGCAAACCGGAGGGTTTAATTGCTCCGAGGTTAACAGGCGACCAGCTTCAGGCAGGTGATGCCCAATACGGAAATGCACAAAAAGGAGCCATCGTTTATGCAACCGCAGCAGCAACTTCACCAAGTACCAAAACAGCAAACATTATTTCAGAAGGCTATTACTTTTTTGATGGTACGGCATGGCAGAAAATAATAGACGGGGCTTCTGCAGGAGATACAACAAATGATGCCTGGATCAATGACACAGCTACTTCAATAGTAAAACTGGGAACTAAATCGGACGGAACAGCCAGAACAGCAGGGACTGATTTTGTGGCCAGAGATAACGGATCTGTGGGCATAGGTACCAGTATCCCGGATGCCAGTGCAGCATTGGAGGTGAATGCGTCCAATAAAGGAATGTTGATTCCGAGGGTTGCACTTACAGGCTCCATAGATGTGGTTACCATTCCTTCTCCGGTTACAGGATTAATGGTGTATAATACGGGAGCAGGAGCGCTAACTTATAAAGGTTTTGTATTTTGGAACGGAACGGAATGGAGAAGTTTGGAGAATGAAACGCTTATAAATCCAAATGTACAACAAATTGACTGCGCAAAAGCGTTCTTATCACCTGCTATATACACTGCCGGGGTTTCCTATAATGGTACATTAGCACTTCCATATAGTAATGGTAATGGCGGCAAGTACAATGGAGGCACAACCATCACTAATAACGGTCTTACTTTTAAGCTGTTACCAGGAACACTGTCATTATCTGGATTTCTTTATTTTTCTGTAACGGGTATCCCTATTGTAAGTTCGCCGACTACTTCCAACATTACCATTAATAATATATTGATACCATTTTATACAGGATCTGCATGTACAACACAAAATATCGGAACTCAGGAAACGGATTCTGGTGAAACAACTTCGGCTGGTTATGATATTAATACTACTACGCCTAATTCGTCTATTACTTGTTTTGACGGAGGTCAGTTCTGTGTAAGATATAATGGAACTACAGCAAACCAGCGTTTACAAGTGAGACAGAATTATGGGAGCAATCAAGTTGCTCTGGCTTATTCTTATTGGGGCACAGGAAGTTCCGGAACGTCTTCTTTTAAAGATACAAATCTTATACAAAATGTGTGGACAGATATTTACGATTTTGGTAGTCAAAATAATACAGAAGGTGCGAATACTACATTTATTCTGGTAGACAAAACTCAGGCAAAAATAAGATCTTTTCAAATAGAAGCAGATATTGTAATAGCGTCTGAAATAGGTATCAGCGGGGGAAGTGATAAGTTATTTTTAAAATTAACTAAAAATTAATATAACTCCCAATATCCTGAGTTGATCATTTTACAACCAGCGAAGTTCCATTTAAATACGGAATTCAATTGATGAAAAAAATCTTGTAAAAACCTTTCATAATAAGTGAAAGGTTTTTATTATTTATTCAGAATTATCTTTGAAACCATCAATTCAGAAAATCTAAAGGCGTTTTCTTTTTCAATTTTTATCCTGAACAAAGCCGGAAATTTTTCCAGCATGAGAATAATCTTGGGGCGAGTAATTTTGCAAACTTTAAGTTTTGAATAGCTATAAGTCTTTGTAAAAGATAGAGCTAATCAGTATTTTTTGTATAAACTTCATAAAAACCGCAATAAAATTAATAGGTTAAAAACAATTGGCTATTAAGTAATGATAATTTACTTTACATTTGCAGCTGGAAAATTGTCTGATGTAGGCTTTTTTTTAAACACATAATGATAACACAAATGATGACTTTAATGTTTAATGCCCTCCTGCGTTTATATAAAACGCTGTTTTGCATATTCATTTTTTTCATCACAGGATTATTGTATTCTCAATCTTCTTTACATTCAGATTCTGTTATTTTTATTACCAAAGGCACTTATTTATATATTGATTCAACAGCTTATATTACTGTTTCAAATATAGATCACAAAATTCAACGAAAAGGAATCCATAAAAAAGCAGTAAAAGCTTTTGCTGAAACACTATCCAAAAAGTCGTTACCTAAATATTCATCAGAAAATCAGAAAATTTCTGTAAGCTGCAATTATCAAAGAAGTCCTGAAAATCGGTATGGTTTTGTAAATCCCGGAAATAATCAATCGTTAGGGATTTTGAATCATTATTCCTCGAGCAACCAACATAAAATGACGGGTTCCGTATTCAGAATATTTATCGGTACTTTTTGTGTTGAGAACAAACTTCTTTATTCATTTACAGAGGTATTTCATTCATTAGAAATCAATATACTCTATTTCACTCGTCCACCGCCGAATAATTCTTCAGACTTTGTCTAACGAAAATATTGCTGAAATAAGTTCAGCACCTCAAATAAAGAATTATAAAACCACATAATACAAAAATGAAAAATATTATAACAATGGCTGTTTGTTTATTCAGTCTTACTTTTTATGCACAGGTAGGAATTAATAATAATATCCCAAAATCTACTTTGGATGTGACAGCAAAAACTACCGATGGCAGCATGCCGGAAGGCCTTATTGCACCAAGGTTAACCGGTGACCAGATCCAGGCGGGAGACGCACAGTACGGTGTAGCACAAAAAGGGAATATCATTTACGCAACCTCGGCTCCTACATCTCAAAGTTCTAAAACGGCAGGTATAGTTGGAGAAGGATATTATTTTTTTGATGGCACTGTATGGCAACCTTTAGGTGGTGGTGCAACAGGAGACACAACTAATGATGCATGGATTAATGACACAGCCAACAATATGGTAAAACTAGTTACAAAAGCAGACGGGACAGGCAGGACAGCAGGAACCGAATTTGTTGCAAAAGATAGCGGACAAGTGGGATTAGGGACAACGGCTCCCGATGCCAGTGCATTGCTGGATATTACTTCAGCTAATAAAGGTATACTGATTCCAAGAGTTGGATTGATGAGTGCTACTGATCAGGTTACGATACCGTCACCTGCCGTAGGATTATTGGTATACAATACTGGTACAGGATTTCTTACTTATAAAGGATTTGTATTCTGGAACGGAACAGAATGGAGACAGATTGATGATAAAACTACCATTAATCCGGCCATTACAGGATTAAATTGTAACAGTGCTTCTGTTTCTCCGGCAGCATTTACATCCGGTATTCCTTATACAGGTATTTTAACGGTGTATTATTCAGGAGGCAATGGGGGAAGCTATCCGGGTGGAACAACATTTACCCAAAACGGACTTACATTTACATTGGACCAGGGAACGCTTAATAAAGGCAATGGCTATATTACCTATTCAATAACCGGTACTCCCAACTTCACATCACCCAGTACCATTACGGTACCTATAAACTTTTTAGGCTTTAGCTGCAACGCGACAGTAGGAATAAATACAACCCCATTTATTCTCGGAGAAATCAGATCTGCAAGAATAACTGTTGATGCAGCAACTTTTATAGCCGACGGAGGATCTAGGAATATAATGGTTGGAAAGGCCGTAAATAATACTGGAACAACTTCTAACCGTTCTGCATATGAAGAGACAACCAATGATCAAAAAGCTAAATTTATTGTTATTAACGGATTAAGAATGGATTTTTTAAAAATTGGAGGTATAGATACAAGACCCAAACTTTTTAATACCACCGCATCAGCAATACAGTATAATGTGACTGCACTATCTACCGGTAATAAATATATAGATGGTATAGATACTTTTATAGCACCCGGATATTATAGCAATCTTATTGATGGGGATGATCTTTTCAGTACGTCGATCGGACAGGGTGAATATGTAAATGCAATGGTTACTTTTCCAAATGGGGAATGGTATAATTGTACATGGCATGCATCAAGAGATGCAAACAATTATTACTTTTATATGACGGCCCAGCGCTTAAACTAAAATTACATATAATATACGAAACCGGCATTAAAGGAACGTTGCCACTCGTGTTTGTAAATTAGCACTCCGGCTGGGATAAGTTTATTTAACAGATTTGATAACTTAAAACCAGTCGGAGTTTTAATAAATACAGATGTTTAAAATACAGTTTTGCACTTATTGCTAAATCCGAATTTCTAATTAAAAAAACCTTTCAGAGGTTCCGAAAGGTTAAGAGTAGATTTTAAAATCTATTGTTGGTTTAATTTGTCTTTAAAATCATCAATTCTGAAATCGGTCAGTGCATTTCCTTTTTCAATTTTTTCTTTTGAGTAAAGCCGGAAGTCATTTTCTGTTTTTTCTAAAAGATAATCATAAGGCCCGACATGAGAAATAAGCTTCACTAAAACCGGAGAAATTTCAAGACAAATGAAAAGTCCCATGATGAAAGCGGCGGCCAGTCCGATAATCGCTGAATTTTTTCCCAGCTCATCCAATGCCTGAAGCCTTGCCGCAAACCCATTAAATTTATCTTCAAAAGTTTCGGTAGACTTTCTTTCTGTTTCTAAATTGGTGTACACTTTTGAAATCTCCTTATCAAGATATTGCAGTCTTGGAGCCACCTGCTTCTGGTAACTTTCCAAATCCTGGCGTCTTTGTTCTTTCAGTTCTTGTTTACGCTTCGCATTCGGTCCGAAGCCTTCTTTTCCGCTGGTCAGTCCGGACTGTTTTCCTAAGATTTCCTTTTCAAGTTCTACGGAAGCAGAATCATAGGATTTCTGGTAACTGGCAATTTTATCCGTGATTTGTTTCTTTTCTGTTTCAAAAGGGCCGCTCTGTTGAAGAATCCTACCGTTCATCTCGCCCTGCAGCTGCTTTTTATTTCTCTGGATAATAGTATTCAGCTGTTTGTTGACTTCCTTTTCGAAAATTTTGAGCTCTAAAGGTTTGGAAATGATAATCCCCAGGAATGTCGCTAAAATAAGTCTTGGAACAGCCATTAATACCTGATTCCACCAGGTTCCTGTTTTTTTGATCGAAGAAACGATATACCGGTCAAGGTTAAAGATCATTAATCCCCATAAAACCCCGAAACCGATCGATGTCCAGATATTATCAAAGACAGTGTACATTGCATACCCCGCAGAAAGTGTTGCGAAAACCGCGGTAAATAAAACAATTCCGCCGATCCCTGCAAACTTATTCCATTCGCTTGGGGTTTTTCTTAATATATGAATGTTTCCTCCGGAGCATATCATCAGAAACTTCTGGAACCAATTGATAGAATGATTCGCCTGATTTATAGTTTGTTGTTTGTTTTTCATGACAGAAAATTTATACAAATGTACTATTAAAAATCATACCAATGTAAAAGATAGTATTATGTTTTACCAAGTAAGAATGATGGATGATTTATTTTATTGTGAATCAGTAGATTATTTATTTGTAAAAATATTTCTTATCTTTAGTATCAATCACTTAAAAATTTAATATGAAAAATGTAATCAGCCTTTCTTTGGTATGCCTTACACTGGCTCTAACTTCATGCAACAAAGAGAAAACAGTAGATGATGATCTTAAAGAAGTTGCGGCAAATATCAACAAAACGACACCACAGAATTTAGCGGCCGGTGTACGCCTGGACAGTGTATCTGCACAGGCGGGAAAAATCTTCAGGTATAATTATACGCTGACTGATGATGAAAAAGAAAGTGTGAGCCCCGAACAGATTGAAACATTTAAAAAGACAGCGAAGGAAGGAGCGCTACAGGTTATAAAAAATTCTCCTGAAATTAAAGAGTTCCGGGATAATGATGTAACTATGGTGTATACCTACTACGATAAGAACGGAAAGGCCACGGCCGATTTTAAAATTACTCCTGAAGAATACAAAACAAAATAACAGATTATATTCCCACAGATCAGCAAAGATTTGTGGGATAATATTATTTCAGGCGACCGGGATTCTGCTTAAGAAAACTTTCCCAGCCGGTGTAAGATTTTGTATCGGTGATGGTTCCTGAGTTGAAATGATGGCATACAGCGACAGCAAGACCATCGGAAGCATCCAGATATTTTGTGGGAAACTCTTTTAAATTCAGAAGGCTTTGCAGCATTCCGGCAACCTGCTCTTTGCTGGCGTTCCCATTTCCGGTAATGGCCATTTTTATTTTTTTTGGAGAATATTCTGTAATCGGAACATTTCGGTGAAGACTTGCTGCCATAGCAACGCCCTGCGCACGGCCCAGCTTCAGCATGCTCTGTACATTTTTTCCGTAAAACGGTGCTTCCAGAGCCACTTCATCAGGATGGAATTCATCAATCAGTGCTAAGGTTTTATCGAAAATGTATTTAAGCTTGGTTTCGTGGTTGGGGTATTTTTTAAGCAGTAATTCGTGAATGGATACCATTTCCATTTTACCCTTTTTCACGGAAATAATACCAAAACCCATCACCGTAGTTCCCGGGTCAATTCCTAAAATTATTTTCTCTGCAATCATTGGCTCAAAGATATGACTTTCTCTGATCTCCGGACCTGTAAATTTTATTAAACATCATCCTGTGATCAATTTTTTTTCAGCAATAGGAATCCATTGTTGATCATGACGCAGCAATATAATTTTATCAACTAAGAATTTAGTTTTATATTTTTTGCCTTTATAAACGTCCCATGCTTTGAGATAATTTTCCCATGTCAAATCTCTGTAACCTACTGTCATGTGAGGATTAAAAGAATAATTCATGAAATTAAAAATATCTTTTACTTTTTGATGTAGCACTCTTAATCGTTCATTGTCTTCGGGCTTTACATAGATTACCGGGTTTTCAGGTTTTGCAAAACTTCCGAAGCCGTTGAGTGTGATTTCAAATGGCGCCATTTGCGTGTCTATTTTCTGAAAAGCATTGTGAATGTCTTCTTCCAAATCTACTTCTCGTGAAAAAGGAGGAAATAGTGTAACATGGGCTTCATTTTTCAATGCTTTTGAGCTTGCATAATTTAGAGCGAAATCCAACTTAAATTCCTTTAGCTCATCAATAATTTGCTGAGGTGGATATATTGCTATGAAGTAAAGTTTTTTCATCATGTTAAATTAAAAATAATAAAAGAAATATTTATGCATAAGAAAATTATGCATAAATTTGTTATGTATTAATTGCAGTGTATTGAAAAAGAACAGTCTTTATAAGGGAACTCTTCAGAATATTATTCTTAAGCTATTGGCCAAAGAAGTTAAAATGTATGGCTACCAAATCACGCAAAGGACAAAAGAACTTACGAAAGGAGAGTTAGAAATGACCGAAGGTGCTCTGTATCCTCTTTTGCATAAGCTGGAAGCTGAAGGAATGATTAGTTCCGAAATTCAAAAGACCAACGGAAGGGATCGGAAATATTATCTTTTAACAGATAAAGGAAAAAGAAAGCAGGCAGAACAGGAGGAAGAAATGAAAAGTTATTTATTTAATTTAAATACCATTTTTAATATATGATAACTAAAACGCAGGAAAATCAGATTGATGTATATCTAAAGTCAAAAAAACTCTATTCACCGCTGCATCATGAAGTGAAGGATCATTTCATCTCCCAGATTTATCACCTTATGGAAGAGCAGTCTCTGAGTTTTCAGGAAGCTTTTCTGGCAACAAAAGTTAGCTGGAAAAATGAACTGGAAATGGTAAGGGCAGATATCTTTTCTTTCAAAAAAGTTGCAAGAATTGAAAAGTCCATACTTCAGCAAAGATTTCACAAAATGACTGTTTTTTCTTTTATTTTTTCTACTGTAGCGTTTGTATTTCTTACGTTAAATGAAGAGGCATTCACGACTTTGCAGATACTGCTGCTTCTAAGCTGGGTGTCGGTACTCGGATATAGTTTTATAACCGGGAAAATGAAATTTTCAAATTATGCAATGTTAAGTTTTCATCCATTGCTGATCAGGAATATTCTGTTGGGAACTGCTGTGTTTTTTTTGGCGGGGATAATGAAATTTGGGTATTTAGAAATACAGAATTTAGTGATATCGAAAATCTTTCTGGTTTATTGCTTAACGATCCAACTGCAGCTGATGTATTTTAATGCAAAGGAAATAAACGTTTTAATATAAAACTATATTCTGAAAATGATTTTAAAAGAAGAGGAACAGCAGGTTACCGATTATCTTATTTTTCACCGGATGCCGCTGGATATCTTACTGGAAGTGAAGGATCATATGATTTCACAAATATCAGACATTCAGCTTAATGAAAAGCTGAGCTTTGATGATGCTTTTCTTAAAACCAGAAAACTTTGGGAAGATGAGTTTAAAACAACAACCTATTATTTGCTTTACAGTGGAGAAATTCCAATGATTTTAAAAAAAATTGTCAAAGCAAAGTATAATAAAATCATCAGAAAATCTTTGCTTCTGGCAATTGTTGCTTCTCTCTTTAGTCTTTCTTTTGTGTTCCTATCTAAAGATCAGACAATGTATAATGACCTTTTTAGAATGTACAATCTTTTATTTATTTTGACTCCGTTTTTATTATGGGTTTTTAACAAAAAAATATGGAAACACGTCCGAAGAGATTTTAAATATGAGGGCAAGCTTTTCTTTACGATATATCAGCAAAACCTTGCCCTTTTTATTTCTTGTATCGGTTTAATGTTTCAGTTTGTGACAAGGGAAGATAAATATCTTTTCAGATTTTTCAGAACGGATGATCCGGTCTCTGCTTTTCCTTTAACGTTAACGTTTATTCTTCCTTATTGTATGTATTCAATGATAATTTTTATGATCATCAACTTTTTAGAGCATAAAAAAACGCTGAATGGGTTGAAAGATTTCTTGGATATTTCTAAATAAAATTATTCTTTTGAATTTTCAGGAGGTATTTTTACAAAAACTATATAAATGCTTCTATGATAAAACAATAATAATTATTTTACAACCAGATCACAGAACCAGAAAACGTATTCGCCGTTCTGGTTGTCTTTATCTGTTTTCGGTTTTGGATAGCCTTTTTTTATTGTTTCTCCGATATCAAATGAGATAGGATTTTTAAAAATCGGACCATCAAAAGTAAAGGTGTGAAATTCTCCGTTTTCTCCGCATGGATCTACATCTTCAGGTAAATCCTTTATAAAATCTTTATCAATGATTCTTCCCGCAAAACTTTTATCAAGATATGTTTCGTTGACACAGGTTACGATCGTTTTAAATCCTAAATCCAGAAATTCGTGAATCAGAGCAGTGGTATTCTTTTTCCATAACGGAAAAACAGCTTTCATTCCGATGGTATCGAGTTGTTCTTCACGGTATTTTCTTAAGTCTTCAAGAAAAATATCTCCAAAAATTGAATTGGTAACACCAGTAGATTTAATTTCACTCATTGTTTTTGCCATCATTTCGCGGTACTCATCCATGGTAGGCTCTTTGGGAAGTTCCATTTTAATCAACGGAAATCCTAAACTTTCAGCCTGTTTTTCCAATAAAGAAACATGAACGCCATGCATGGAAATTCTCTGGAATTCTTTATTAATGCTGGTAAGCAGAGATGTGACTTCAAATTGATCTTCCTGTAAAGTTTTGTATAAGGCTAGGGCAGAATCTTTTCCGCTGCTCCAGTTGAAGATGGCTTTTGGTTTCATTAAACAAATATGACCTTAAAAATTTAGTTTAAATCCTTAAATCCTTTTTATTTATTATCAGGTTTTCCAAAATTGTTTTGAGGATTGGGCTCAATCTTATTTTTTTCGGCTTCCTGTCTTTTTTGTAATTCTTCAGTATTCCTGTTCATATCACTGGTATGCGTTTTATCCATTGGATATGAGTTGCAGCTTTTTAAGAATAGTATAGCAAAAATTATAAGTGTGATCGAGAAAAATCTTTTCATAAATTCTTTTATAGGTTAAATTAAAATCGGAAAAATTCAAAAATACAAAAACCTCAAAGAAAATCCTTGAGGTTTATTTATAACTTATTTAATACGTTTAGTAGTCAATAATTATCTACGGCAAAGCCGTTACATATTTCTTCTGTACTTACCGCCCACTTCAAACAAAGCGTTGGTAATTTGCCCAAGCGAACAGTATTTTACTGCATCCATCATCACTTCAAATAAGTTTTGCTGATTGATGGCAGCGTACTGTAAAGTTTTCAGAGCTTCTTCGGACTTATCATTATTAGACTTTTGGAAATTATGAAGCATTTCAATCTGGAACTGCTTTTCTTCCTCAGTGGAACGGATTACTTCTCCCGGACGAACCGTTGGCGAACCGTCTTTTCCTAAGAAAGTATTCACACCGATGATTGGATATTCTCCGGTGTGTTTCAGCCATTCGTAATGCATCGATTCTTCCTGAATTTTTGAGCGTTGGTACATTGTTTCCATAGCACCCAAAACGCCGCCTCTTTCCGTAATTCTGTCAAATTCTGCATAAACGGCTTCTTCCACTAGGTCCGTTAGTTCTTCAATAATAAATGAACCCTGAAGCGGATTTTCATTTTTTGCCAGACCTAATTCTTTATTGATAATCAACTGAATGGCCATTGCTCTTCTTACAGACTGCTCAGTTGGCGTTGTAATCGCTTCATCATAAGCATTCGTGTGAAGAGAATTACAGTTGTCGTAAATTGCATACAACGCCTGTAAAGTTGTTCTGATATCGTTGAAATCAATTTCCTGAGCGTGAAGAGAACGTCCTGAAGTCTGAATATGATATTTTAGCATTTGAGAACGCTCATCTGCTCCATATTTCAGCTTCATTGCTTTTGCCCAGATTCTTCTGGCAACACGTCCGATTACCGAATATTCAGGATCGATACCGTTTGAAAAGAAGAATGATAAGTTCGGTGCAAAATCATTAATATCCATCCCTCTCGACAGATAATATTCCACATAGGTGAAACCATTGGCTAAGGTAAATGCTAATTGAGAAACAGGATTTGCTCCCGCTTCTGCGATATGGTATCCTGAAATAGAAACCGAGTAGAAGTTTCTTACTTTTTCTTTGATGAAATATTCCTGAACATCACCCATCAGTCTCAAGGCAAATTCGGTGGAGAAAATACAGGTATTCTGAGCCTGGTCTTCTTTTAAAATATCCGCCTGAACCGTCCCACGAACGGTTGCAATGGTTTTAGCTTTAATTTCAGCATAAACATCGGCTGGAATCACTTCATCACCGGTAATTCCTAATAGTTTTAATCCTAAACCATTGTTGGAAGGAGGTAATTCACCATTATATTTTGGTCTTGCTAAACCTTTATCGTCGAATTTTGCTTTTAAAGCTTCCTCAACCTTAGACTCTAAACCAATTTCAATAATATATTTTTCAACATTCTGATCGATCGCAGCATTCATAAAGAAAGCAAGCAACATCGGCGCAGGTCCGTTGATGGTCATTGAAACCGAAGTCAAAGCATTTACCAGATCAAATCCTGAATAGAGCTTTTTAGCATCATCCAATGTTGCAATAGAAACCCCCGCATTTCCGATTTTTCCGTAAATATCCGGTGGTAGGGCAGGGTCCTGTCCGTATAGTGTTACAGAGTCAAAGGCTGTAGATAAACGTTTTGCCGGCATTTCTGCAGAAACGTAATGGAATCTCCTGTTGGTTCTTTCAGGACCTCCTTCTCCTGCAAACATTCTCGTAGGATCTTCTCCTGTTCTTTTAAATGGATAAATTCCTGCCGTGTATGGAAAGCTTCCCGGAAGATTTTCCTGGCCTTTCCATTTGATAAGGTCGCCCCAATCGTTGTATTTTGGCAAAGCAATTTTCGGAATTCTTAGATGGGATAGAGATTCTGTTGAGGTTTCTACCTTAATTTCTTTTCCCCGAACGAAGTAAGAATAAAATTCCGCTTTGAAAGCCTCTTTTGTGTGATCCCAGGTTTTAAGGAAATCGATATTTTCCTGTTGGAGCTCTTTTTCAGCTTTCTGATATTCAGTATCTAATGTTTCATTGGAGAGGAAATTTTTAACTCCTTCAATATGATACATTTTTCTTGCTAATTCGGCCTGCTTTTCCACATTCGCATCGTATTGTCTGTTGTTTTCCACAATTTCAGAAAGGTAGCGAACTCTTTTTGGCGGAATAATGGTTACTTCTTCCGTAATTTCCTGCTCAACAAAACCTTGAAATTGTGGTGCGTTGTCACCCTGAGCTTGTCGAAGTGTTTCGTTGACTTTAGAAACTAATCTGTTGTATAATTCCGTCGTTCCGTGGTCATTGAACTGAGATGCTTTTGTTGCATACACCGGCATTTCATCCAATGGCTGTTCCCACAGTAAATGGTTTCTTTGGAATTGTTTTCTTACGGCCTGAAGCGCATCGAGAGCACCTCTTTTATCAGATTTGTTTAAAGCGACCAAATCCGCGTAATCCAGCATATCGATTTTTTCCAGCTGTGTGGAAGCTCCGTATTCAGGAGTCATCACATACATGGAAACATCCGCAAAATCAGATACTTCCGAACCGGATTGTCCGATACCCGAAGTTTCAAGGATGATTACATCAGGATGCGCCAGTTTCAATACGTTCAACGCAGATTGGATGAATGGGGAAACGGAAACATTGTTTTCTCTTGTTGCCATTGAACGCATATAAACCCGTGGATCATTGATTGCGTTCATACGGATTCTGTCTCCTAACAATGCTCCTCCTGTTTTCTTTTTGGAAGGGTCAATAGAGATGATGGCAATTTTTTTATCGGTGTTGGAACGTAAGAAACGTCTTACCAATTCGTCTGTTAATGAAGACTTTCCGGCTCCGCCCGTACCTGTGATCCCGATAATCGGAATATGTAAGTCTTTTGATTTTTCGTCAATTGCTTTTACCAGCTCAGGTTTTTCTTCTGAAAAATTTTCAACTGCTGAAATGATTTTCGCAATGCTAGTCGAATTTTCAAAACTGATGGAATCCAGATCTTTCACATCAATATCTTTTCCTGTTGCGAAGTCGGATTTTTGAACCAGATCATCAATCATTCCCTGCAAACCAAGTTCACGGCCATCATCCGGAGAATAAATTCGGTCGATCCCGTAAGACATAATATCTTCGATTTCTTCCGGCAGAATTACGCCGCCGCCACCGCCGAAAATTTTAATCTGCGGCGAATTTTTTTCTCTTAAAAGATCGTAGATATATTTAAAATATTCATTGTGACCGCCCTGATAAGAGGTCAAAGCAATCGCATTGGCATCTTCCTGAATGGCAGTGTTTACAACTTCTTCAGCCGATTTGTCGTGTCCAAGGTGAATGACTTCGCATCCCGTTCCCTGGATAACGCGGCGCATAATATTAATGGCAGCATCATGACCGTCGAATAACGACGCAGCCGTCACAATTCTGACTTTATTTTTTGGAGTATATTTTTGGGTTTCCATAAAAGATTTAGAAAATTTCTGAATTTCCAAATATAATAATAAAATAGGAACCTTTTATCTGTGATTAATGGTTTGATTTTTAATTGGTTGAAGTGTACTGCTGTTTTAAGTAGTTACCGGATAACAAACATTTGTTAGCCAAGCGATACAGGTTTTCAGATTGTAGGATTAATTCTCTACTTTTGTATTTTATTATATATAGTATGAAAAAAGCTTTGCTTTATTTTTTATTGGGAACTGTTCTGAGTTTTTTAATCAATTATTTTTTTTACAGTTCGGAAAACATCGGGCTCGACATTTATTATGCAATTGCTTTTGGTTTTGCATGGGGAGTTGCTTATTATCTGGATACTCCAAATTTTACTTTACCTCAAAAATTAGGACTGTCTTTTCTGGCCATGGGAATTTTGGTTCTTGTGGGAACTTTAATTTTTAATCTTGAGCTGGCAATTCCTTCCGTTTTGAAATTTTCAACCGTTTTCGTAGCGTATTATTTAATTGCAAGCTTCAGAGCCAATAAGACGCTTCGTGATTAATGCATCATGCGGAAACTTGTATATATCAATAAAAGAAGCATGCAAAGAAGCGCGAAGGAATTAATGATAAATAAAGATATTCCTTTAATTACGCTTATGCTTCTGGAATTTTCGTAGACTCTGTGATGAGCTATGAAAAAGTAAATCAGCATGTAACCAATGGCTCCAGTATAAATAATAGTGCTCAGTACATTAAAGATGGTATAATCCGGCAGCAAAGAGATGACTTTTGAAGAAAATATAAGGATAAGGATTCCCAGCAGTAAAAAAGAAAAATAATGAAGCGTGAAAATTCCGTTATCAAAAAACCACCATTTCTTTTTATTATGAAAAATCCATAAGAAAAAAGCAAAAACCGGAAGGTAAATGAATAGCGCTTTAGGAAGGGTATGTACAACCGTTTCACTAAATTTATCAAAAATCTGTTCTTTATTAAGGCCCTGCTCCTGTAAATGAAATACTTTTTTTGCAATAGGTCTCATAAAATTAAACACAGATTGCTTATTAGTGTTTTTAGAATAAAGGGAATCAAACTGTTTCATATTTCTGGCTCCGAGAATACTTAGTTTCCCGTCTTTTGTTTCCTCTAGAGCATCCAGCTCAATATTATTTCCGTTGACTTCTGCTACTTTGAGATCCTGAATGACTTCCGGTTTGACGAGCATAGTTTTATTCTCCTTATTGATGCTGTCAAGTATTTTTGCAATTTTCTCTTTATTTGCTTTTTCTTTCTCGGTGGTGTTTACGGTGTACAGTTCTTTATTTTCATGTTCTTCTGAGGATGAAAAAAGGGAGGGAAGAAAAAAAGTGATGAAACTTATAAAAATATAAAGTTTTACGGGAGCAACATAAAACTGCCTTTTCCCGGCAAGATACTCTTTGGTAAGCTTTCCCGGACGAAACAATAAATATTTAATGGTCTTCCAGAACTGCCCGTCATAATGCGTAAAATCCTCAATAAAGTGAGTGAATAAGTAATAGAAAGGCTGTTTGGGCTGAATATTTTCCTGCCCGCAATGAGGGCAGAACCGTTCTTCGACCGTATGTCCGCAATTCAGACAGTTTTTATCATCTCTTAGTTTACCGTGACTCATGATTAGTGACGTTTTATTACCGCAAATATAAAAATTTAGTCAATACTATATATTTATTCATAAAGTTTACTGTTAATATTTGAATAAAATTTAATAATGCTTGGCAAAAAGCAGGCTTTATTATTAAATTCGTGTTGAAAGAGTAATCAGCTTTTGACGTCATTAATAAATTTACACAGTATGCTGCTTTACAGACATGTATGTAACTTTTATTATTAAAACTGATTTTCATAAATACCTAAATATCTTAATTTTATCGTTACAGAATAATTAATGCATGATATGTTTTTAGGATAAAAAAATAATTTGTACCTTTGCACACCCTTTTAGGGGAAAATTATGTTTAATCTTTAACTAAAACGTGTGAATACATTAAGTTACAAAACTGTTTCAGCGAACAAAGCTACTGCTAATAAAGAATGGGTTGTGGTAGACGCTGAAGGACAGCCGTTAGGTAGATTAGCTTCTACGGTTGCAAAGATTTTGAGAGGTAAGCACAAAACAAATTATACACCTCACGTAGATTGTGGTGATAATGTAATTGTTTTGAATGCTGGGAAAGTAACTCTTTCCGGAAACAAGTGGAACGACAAGACGTATATCTGGCATACAGGGTATCCTGGAGGACAGAAGTCTATGACTGCGGCTGAACTTCAAAAGAAAGATTCTTTAAAAGTATTGGAAAAATCAGTAAAAGGGATGTTGCCTAAAAACAGACTGGGAGCTGCTATCCTTAAGAATCTTTATTTATATGAAGGAACTGAGCACAAACATGAAGCTCAACAGCCTAAAACAATTAATGTTAACGAATTTAAATAATTAATATGTCTACAGTTCACAAAATCGGAAGAAGAAAAACTTCTGTAGCAAGAGTTTATGTAAAGCCAGGTTCTGGTAACATTACAGTAAACGGTAAAGATGCTAAAGAATACTTCTCTACAGATGTAATGGTTTACAAATTGAACCAACCATTTATCCTTTCTGAAACTGTTGGTCAGTACGACGTTACCGTAAACGTATTCGGTGGTGGAAATACAGGACAGGCAGAAGCTATCAGATTAGGTATTTCAAGAGCTTTATGCGAAATCAACGCTGAGTTCAGATTAGCTTTGAAACCAGCTGGTTTACTTACAAGAGACGCAAGAATGGTGGAAAGAAAGAAGCCAGGTCAGAAAAAAGCAAGAAAGAGATTCCAATTCTCAAAACGTTAAAAAAGCGTTTGGCTATTGGCTTATGGCAGATAGCTTTAATGAAATTTTTAAAAATTTATTTTTTAACCCAAAGCTGGAAAGCCAAATGCCAAAAGCAAGCAGCCGACAGCAACTTTGCCCGTTACGTTTAGCATCCAAACGCTTCTCCCATCTAAAGAAGTTGTTGATTGTTTAAAAGACGGAAAGTAAACTAACAAAAACAGAAAACATGGCAAAAGCAAATGTAAAAGACCTCCTAGAGGCTGGCGTACACTTCGGTCACATGACCAGAAAGTGGAACCCAAATATGGCTCCATACATTTTTATGGAGAAAAATGGTATTCACATTGTAGACTTACATAAAACAGCAGTTAAATTGGATGAAGCTTGCAGCGCTTTAGAAAAATTAACTTCTGCAGGTAAAAAAGTTCTTTTCGTAGCTACTAAAAAGCAGGCGAAAGAAGTTGTTGCAAAACACGCTTCTGAACTTAATATGCCTTATATTACAGAAAGATGGCCGGGAGGTATGTTAACGAACTTCGTTACTATCAGAAAGGCTGTTAAGAAAATGAACTCTATCGACAAAATGAAAAAAGATGGTACGTTCGAAACTTTATCTAAAAAAGAAAGATTACAGGTAGACAGACAAAGAGCTAACCTTGAGAAGAACTTAGGTTCTATCGCTGACATGGTGAGACTTCCGTCTGCTGTATTCGTAGTAGATATCATGAGAGAACACATCGCGGTAACTGAAGCTAAGAAATTAGGTATCCCAGTTTTCGGTATTGTTGATACAAACTCAGATCCTAGAAAAGTAGACTTCGTTATCCCAGGAAACGACGATGCTTCTAAATCTATCGACATGATCCTTAGCGTAGTTTCTGAAGCTATCAAAGAAGGTCAGTCTCAGAGAAAAGCTGATAAAGAAAAATCTAAAGAAGAAGGAGAAGTAGTATCTGCAGATAAAGATGCTGACTTTGACGGAGAATAATTAAATTTTCTTACCATACAAAACCGCTGAATCTTTGATTCAGCGGTTTTTATTTTTCAAATATCTATTCTTAAATTAGTTTGAAAGCTTTACTTCGTAAGGCCCTGATATAAATTTTGTTTTCTGGTAAACGGCATCGCAGATCATCCCGGACAGATTGTAGTTTTGGTTTTTGGGAACCATCACCGCCCCTATTTTATTGGCAGAGATAGGAACTTTCTTATAATAATTGTTTCCGCTTATCGTAAGCACCATATTACATCGGGAACTGTTTTCTACCGTAATAGAGGTTCTTGGATCGTTCGAAGAATCATTAAGTAAATAGGTTAGGACCTCCGCAGTTTCAGATTTATAGGTTTTAATCAGCGCCTGATATTCTCTTTCAACCTGTGCTGCAGAAGTTGTGCTGCTTCCTGTAACAGAAGGTTTCGCAACGGGTTTTCTGACCGGATATTTTGTTGTATTTACTGTGCTGCCACAACTGTTGAGAAGTAAAATAACAGCTGCTGAAAATGCAACGTACTTTTTCATAAAGATAAATTTAGCAGTACAAATGTAATCTTTTTACTTTTTTTTCAATGTATTTCCCTCTACAGGCTTTGGATTGCTGATGGTTAAAAATATACTCCTGTTAAGGTCTTTTTTAGAAGAATAAATTACATCACATACATTACCATGCAATGTGTACGTTCCTTTATTGATAACAATGAAATTTTCACCTTTTGCAGGAACGGGCATATTATAAAAATCTTTTCCCTCAATTTTCAGAATCAGGTTGCAATCCGATTGATTTTTAAACAGCAGTATGATTTCTTTGCTGTTGATGTCTTCATTAAACATAGCGTTAAGCAGCTTCACCGTCTTTTCTTTATGCTCTTTTGAGGTGGAAGTAATTAGACGTTTAAACTCTTCTGCTTCGTCAGAATTAGGTTTTCTAAGGGCTCCGTTAGGAATTTCGGAAATCACAGGTCTTGCTTCCATCGGTTTTATACCTTTTTTGCCTTTGGTCCATTCGACATTTTTTAAAGCAATAAGCTTAGATTTCAGAATGTTTTTTTTCGGGTCATCCGGATGTGCATTTTTTAAGTAAGTTTCGATTTTATCAATGTCCTTACTTTCTAGAATATTATAAGAGGTACTTCCGGCATTTGTATTTTTACAGGCGGCCAAAAGAGAAAGCAGCACAATTAGAATAATTTTTTTCATAATTGGTTTTTTACGATTTGTGGTTTAGAATACAATAAAATAAAAATGCATTATTTTATCTATGGTATAAATTTAAACAAATATTCTTTTCACAGGATGCGTAGTCCCAATTTTGTATTTCTTTTGATGCCGTTATATTTAATTAATTTTAAATTTAATATAAGTAATGGTTTTTCCCTTGGCAGAAAACAATTCCTCATAATACGTTCTGATATCTCTTAAATGTGGCGTGCCAGGATCATATTCCGGGGCTCCGTAAATATCATGATGTGCGGTGATAATTTCATATCCTGCACCCTGTAAAAATCCAAGCGTATACCCATGAAGAAATTCAGAATCTGTTTTTAAATGAACAATTCCGCCCGGTTTAAGGAATTTTTTATATCTGTCTAAAAAATCAGGATGAGTAAGCCTGTGCTTCGTACGTTTGTATTTGATCTGAGGATCCGGGAATGTAATCCATATTTCATCAACTTCATTTTCCCCGAAAAAACAATCTACCAGTTCAATCTGGGTTCTCAAAAATGCAACATTCTGCATTCCTGTTTCATGGGCTTCCTTTGCGCCGAACCAAAATCTTGCGCCTTTCACGTCGATGCCGATAAAGTTTTTTTCAGGAAACGCCTTTGCCAGTCCTACAGTGTATTCTCCTTTACCGCAGCCCAGTTCCAGCACGATGGGATGATCATTCTTAAAGAATTCCGTTCTCCATTTTCCTTTAAGGTTAAAGCCGTTCAATGCCTCCTCTCTTGTTGGCTGAACAACGTTTGGCAATACCTTATTTTCTGCGAATCTTGCTAATTTATTTTTACCCATGAAATATTTCTAAAATCCTGCAAAAATAGCAAAATTTATAAACATCACGAGAATTATTTCTTGGCAGAACTCCCAAGGGCGACCATTAAAGGCTTCTGTATGGTTTTCTGGGATGCATACTGCGCGCCGCAGACGATACTGGTGAAAAGATAATCTCCTTTCTGTACAACAACGGAATTGTCTCCATGGGCCGGAACAGGGAGCCTGTATTTTGTAATGCCGACACCTTCCATTCTTACGATAATATTACAGTCGGATTTATTTTCGATCATTACAATACATTCTTTAGCATTTGGATCATTATCAAAAAGTGAATTTAAGATTTTTACAGTTTTATTTTTGTGTTCTACAGGGTTTTCTGCCATCAGCATATTAAATTCCGAAGCTTCAGTATCCGGTATTGCAGCGGCTGTTGTAGTAGCTGGAGTTGTGGGGGCTATGTATACATTTTGGGGAGTACTTGGGGTATAAACAACCGCAGCCTGCCCAACCTGAAGTTCTTTCTGGTATTTGGCGATCTGCTTTTTCTTGATGTTGGCATTCATCTCCTCGAAAGATATTTTAGTAGAAGGCCGTCTTTTCAGCATTGCAAGCCAGTCCTGCATTTGTTTTACTTTAGTGTCGCCGGGTTTTGCGTTTTTGATGTAATCTTTCATCATTTCCATAACCCTGGGTTTCAGCACAGATCTTCTGGGATCATCAGGGTGGGCATCTCTTAAAAAAGCATTGATTTCATATATGTTTTTGCTTTTTAAAATCTCACTGTAATCCTTGCCTTTTTTCTGGGCGGAAAAATTCACAAAAAGAATAGCGCTGAAAATCAAAAATATCTTCTTCATTCATTGATATTAAAACGTTGTTATTTTTTTAAGTGTCTTAATATGATAACGGAAACTAAATTAATTTATGTTACAAGGCACTTATCATGATAAAAGTAAAAATAATCTGGCGAATACAAAAAAATGTATACTGAAACTTACAGTATACATTTTATAAATTATTTTACAATTTCCTGAAGATGCGAATTCCGAAGCCTTCGCTGATAAATCGGGAGATACTTTTCAATAGGAATTTTTACCGCCTCAAAATTGCCGGCCATGATATAAGGTTCGATATTTTCTGAAGTGTAGACAAACTGAAGGAAGTTGTCAATAAGATTTTCAGGAATCTTGAACCGGATAAAATAGTCTTTTCCTAAATAATTCTTAATTTGTGTAACAGAATTGTTCATCCTTTCATACGCCATGTAGCGCTGCTTTTTCTTTCGTTCACCAGAAAGAATATCATAAATGCTTTCCAGGCTGAAGGTTAAACCGCCATCTCTTAAGCCTGCCACAGGAAGTTGCGGAGGAGTGCCATCGCCTTTAGGTTCGGGGAGTCCGATCACTTTTTTTATAGCCAGGGCTTTGTCTTCTTTTCTTAAAGCATTCACATCATACCTAAGATTTCCGGTAGGTTTGAATCTGTTGATCACCACTTCCTGAATATCGTGATAAGCAATTTTTAATTCAATCAAATTTCTTTGGTCAATCATCGATGGAGTAACCTTAATATCTTTCCTTTCGGTAACAATAGAAGTAAAGCGTATAACATCTCCTGCATTGGCAGATATATTGAAATCACCATTATAATCACTGAGAACGGTCTTCTGAGTAGTAAGATTGGTAACATATACCTGATTGAGATATAAAACAGAGTTGTCTCTTAAAAAAACTTCCCCGGAGTAAGACTGGGCGTTAATTTTTACCAGAAAAACCAACAGCGATAAGATAAATAGTTTCTTCATATAATTAGGGCAAAATTACGCAGAATTGCCTCAATTTATACCTATTTTAGTAGTGAAGGGTGGTTAAAATTATATTAAACTTTGAAATAAAATTGTTAACGAATGTTATAAATAATGTTTTTTTACTTAAAAACAAATAAAAACATAAGCTAATGATTTAGAAATCAATAATTTTTTACCAGAAGCCAGCTTGTATATTTTACGGTGGTTGTTCCTTTGGACTCGGTCCAGCTGATGAAATACCAGTAAGTTGCAGTATTTATCGGCCTTCCGCCTTGGATTTTGCCATCCCAAATGAACTTGTTGGACTTATCTCCCCTGAAAATTTCTGCGCCATATCGGTCAAATATTCTGAAGACAATATTTTCTTTATTCATTAATGAAGAATAATCTATAGTGTCATTATAGCCATCAAAATTCGGTGTTATGGTGTTGATGAGGTTAATGATGACAAAGGATTGTGTTACCTCATCGCATCTGTTGGAATCCCGAACGTGAGCAATGTAATTTCCTCGAGGCACATTGGTAAAAACGTTGGAGTTTTGCCAGGTAACTCCGTCAATGGAATATTCATAAGGTGGTATACCTCCGCTCACGCCAATGGTTACTGTACTGCCATTTATTTCAATGGTGCTTATTACCGGAAGCACAGACTCCGTTACGGTTACATTCTGTCTGTAGGTACAGCCGTCAAATGTAAGATCTACCCAATAGTTACCTGGTCCTACATTGCTGATGGAGGGCGTTGTAGCACCGGTGCTCCATACATAGCCGGTAAAGCCAGGCCCTGCATCCAAAATCGTCTTTGTTTGAGGGCAAATCACTTTGCTGACTAGGATATCGGAATGTTTAGGTGTTTTTACATTAATCGTAATAGAAGCTATATTAGGACATACTCCGGGTTTTTCAAACCGTATATAAATAATTTGTACACCAGTGATATTGACAGGGTTTGTAAGCGGAGAGGTGTTATTCTGGGCGTCAAGCTGGGTAGCGTAGAAAGTTGGGGTCACCGCAGAATCTGTGGTAAACTGACTGATATAAGGTAATAAATCAATTATTTTGGACCCGTCGAGATTATCATCGCATATCGTTACAGAATGAGTAGCATTATTCAGTGGGATTTTAGGTCCGATCGTAAAATTAAGAGGTTTCACAACTGGTGCACATCCGTCCGGAGATTCCACTCTGATATAAATTGTTGTAGGAGCATTATAAGACCAGTTATTCGGAAGAGTATTGTTATTTCCGAGATTCGCATCTGTTATATTCGCATAGTATCTTACCCCCGGAAAATAATTGGAGTTTGATAAAACAATAGGTGTAATATTAGGTAAAATAACATTAACAATGCCATCTAGATTATCATCACAGAAAGTTCCTGTATAATTATTGATAATTGTGGCAAAAGGATTAAGGTTAAGAGTAATCTGTGCAATACTTTTACATCCGATATTATTTTTCACCACCGCATAAACAATTGTTCCGTTTGCCGCAGTATAAGTGGTTGGCGTTGTTATCAGTGCTGCCGGAGTTTCATTCTGAGCATCTGATAGGGAGGGATAATAAGTAATAGTTACCGGAGAATTATTGGTGACGGTGGCAGATGTTAAATTAAATATTCCCTGTCCGGAACCATTATTGCAAACGGTAAGGGTAGCATTATTTACGGTCAGCGCCTGAATATTCACAGTTACGGTTACCGTTTCACAGTCGGTAAAGACAGGATCATTTCCACAGAATGTATAGCTGAATGTATCTGTTGCTGCTGTTCCCGGATTTGTGGCCGTATAGGTTATGGCTCCTGTTGCCGGGTTTACTGTTGCAGTTCCTAACGTTGGTGCCGTAACTATTGATACTGTTGAAGAAACAGGTGTCTGTGCTGAAGAGGTGAATAGAGGCGTAATTGTTTTGGAGGTACAAATATCATAGGTTGCCGATGAAAGTTTCGTACAGTTCAGCACCTTAAATTGTTCTGTGATCAACGGAGCACAACTTCCCATCGTAACGGAACAGGTATAGTATCCTGACTGGGTAGGTGATATTGAAGGGCCTGTAGCGCCGGGAATTAAAACCCCATTGTTGTACCATTGGTAAGTATCATAAATAACGGGATCAACCGTAAGGACAATACCGGGAGCACAGTCTCCACCTGTTTTAAGAATAACCGGTTGTGTCGGAAATCCTGCAAAAAATCCTCCGTAACCTACCGCATCACTTCCTGCTGTAATTCCAGCTGTAATGGCTTTCGAAGATACTACTGTAATGGTACCGGTTGTATTGGGGATACCATACGTAACCCAGTTTGTAGTTCCGGTCATGTTAAAGGGTCCGGTTGTAGCTGGCGGGGTCACTCCGTTTACGGTCACTACCGCGCCACGTTCCGTGATAAGGTTTAGTTTCGTGGGAATATTTAAAATTCCGGTTGGATTTCCATTCGAAAAAACAAAATTTTCATTAATGAAACCGAGTTCGTTGATTTGCTTGGGAAGGTAACAGTTAAGAGCCGGAATAAAATTGAATCCTCCGGTAGCAACTTCATTTCCCGCATTACTTGCTCCCGCAAGAACCTGATATACGTAAGCATTTTTGGACGTTCTGATATACAAATTGTAGTGCTCATTTCCCTGTAGCTGGTATTTTGAACCGGGAATCATGAAATATTCACCAATATTGAGTGTGGCAATTGGCAATGTTTCATTGTTTACACGTACTTCAGTATTATTTTCAGTAGCAATAACAAGAGCGCCCTCCATGTTTGAGGTGAGACTTCCGTTACCCTTTACCAAGGCAAATTCATTGCCGAGCCTATCTACCGGGACTGCCTGATCCATAAGGATATCAGAGCTCGTATCAAAATTACCGGCATATTGTCCGTTAAAATTACCATTGGTAACATTCACCGGCTTGTTGGATACAATTTTGGCACCAATAAAACCGTCAAAATTTCCGGGAATATTTCCTATTCCATCGATAATGTATGATTGCCCTTTATTTAAAGTAAACATTAGGGTAGGATTGGTAACGCCGGTTGTTCCATTAGAAAATTGTACACCAGGTTTATAACCTGACACGGTAACGGTTGTATTGTCTTCCGTGGCCAGAATACTTGCCATGAAATTCAGGATGGTATTACTTACCGTGATTGGCGCATTTGCTGCATAGAATAGTTTTCCGGTAGAAGGTATGCCTTTGGAGGTTATAATTTCTGCATGATTAAAGACCGAAAATCTGAGGTTGGCATAAAATGGAAACTCTGCTTTCACATTCAGGCCTTTAGTAGTGGTGGTAAAAAGATCGGTCTGTTGCGTAGTAATAATCATATCTCGAGGAATATCAATTTTCTGAGGATTTCCTTTACTGATTGTTACGGTGGCAATTATAGTATTATTGTTGTACACACTTACGGGAAACGGAGTAGTACGATTGGTAGAAAGATAGAGTTTTTGGAAAGGGTTCGGATTTCCGGTTCTATCTACCATTGGGGCAAACCAATGTTCTCTGTCTAATTGGGAATACGCAGAGGTGAAAAAATAAAATATAAATAAAATAGATAGAAGTTTTTTCATTAAGTTATTGCCTTTATTACAAATTTAATAATAATATGCATTTGTTTTATTGAAAATAAACAAAATAAGCAGCTCGATGTCATATTTTTTTTAAGTTTTGGTTTGAATAAAACAAAAAAAGACTGTCTTCACGACAGTCTTTTAAATTTGTAAGTAATAAGTTTATTCCCGGTTTTTGACCATAATCCACCCGGAATATTTAATCGGTGTATTTTTACTGTTAGGTTCATTCCAGCTGATGTCGAACCAGTAATTTCCTGTGGATACCTTTTTGCCTCCAATGGCTCCGTCCCATTTGTAGCTGTTGGCCTTATTTCCTTCATGGATTTTACTTCCGTACCGGTCATAAATATTAAAGGTAAAATTCTTTTTGTAGGCTAATGCCGAGTAATCAAGAACGTCATTTACTCCGTCTCCGTTAGGCGTGATAACATTAATTAAATTCGGAACGGTAACTTCTACGGTGATAGGATCGCATCCATAGTCATCTTTTACATAAAAAACCGTATTCCCTCTCGGAACATTCGTAAATACATTTGAATCCTGCCAGTTGATATTATCTGTAGAGTATCTGTAAGGCGCAGTTCCTCCGATCGTATGTACGGTAACAGTATTATTAGAAATTTCAATATCTGAAATAACCGGCTGTTCAGACGGATATACTTTTACGCTTTGTCTTGTTATACAATCCCCTGTTTTAAGGTCTACCCAATAGGTTCCCACTGTTACATTGTTGATTGATTGAGTCGTTGCTCCGGTACTCCACTGGTATCCGTCAAATCCCGTTCCTGCGTCTAATGTAGTGGTGTCTTCCATACAGATGATTTTATCCTGGAGCACACTTGAATGAACCGGCGGCAATACGATTAAAGTAACTTTTGCTATTCTGAAACAACCGTTTGTATTGCTTACTTTTATGAAAACAACACCGTTTGGCGCAATATATGTGTCGGGATTCTGGATTTCATTGGTTCCGTTCTGTGCGTCGGTAGGAGATGGGTAATATTGTTTTATGACTCCTGTGGTCCCTGTTACCGGTGCAGTCGTAAGATTGAACAACGCCGTTGCAGGATTCGATGCTATAAAACATGATCTTAAAGTAGCATCGTTTACCGTAGGACTTTCAGAAACGGTTAGCGTTAAAGTCACTTGTTCGCAGTCCGTAAATTCAGGATCGTTACCGCAGAATTTATAAACAATGGTGTCAGTACCGGAAAATCCGAAATTAGGAGTATAAATAATTACCCCATTCGGGTCAATCACAGCTGTTCCGTTAGTTGGAGGTGTTATAATCGTTACCGTATTAGGAACATATGTCTGTGCTGAACTGGTAAAATCCGGAATAATTGCCTGAAATCCTTCACAAACAGTGATATTTTTTGTTGTTTCCTGAAGGCATGTGAATACTTTATATACAGGTGTTGTGGCCGGAGCACAAGAGCCGACCGTAATTTTCACAGTGTAGTTACCCGCAACCGTTGGGGTGTAGCTATTGGAGTTGGCTCCTGCAATAGGATTGCCATTAAGAAACCACTGATAGGTCTCGTAGCTGTCATCCACTTCAAGTACAAGCCCTGGAATACAATCTCCGGTTTGTTTTGCAATCAAAGGAATCGAAGAGAATCCCGCAAAGTACCCTCCGTACCCTGCCGTGCTGTACCCTCCGTTTACTCCTGCAGTTACCGCTTTGGTTGAGGTAACGGTTACATTTCCGGTAATTCCGGTAATGGCATAGGTGACCCATTGTGAATTTCCGGTAAGAGGGTAAGGGCCTTGTGCAGCAGTAGGGGTAGCGCCATTTACGGTAACGGCAGCGCCGGCTTCCGTTAAAATATTAAGCTTTAAATTAATAGCAGAAGTAATAGTAGGCATCAGGTGAATATTGCCAATTTCATCAATTTTTCTTGGCAAAAAACAGTTTAACGGAGGTATATAATTGTATCCTCCGGTATTGTTTGCAGAACCTGCTCCTACCAGCTGATATACATAAACATTTTTAGTTGTTTTTATATATAAGTTAGAGTGGCCCCCGCCCTGATTTTTGTATTGATTGGCAAGAATCCTGAAATATTCTCCTTCATCGATTGTCGCAACAGGAGTTGTTGCATCATTCAGGTAAATATCAGTTCCGTTTTCCGTACCGATTATAATTCCGCCTTCCATATTGTCCGGACTGGTGGAGATACTTTTCACCATAGCAAATTCGTTTCCAAGACGGTCTGTAGGAACGGACTGGTCCATAATAAGGTCGGAACCATCGTTACTTCCTGTGGCGTAAAAACCATTTGAGTTTCCATTTGTTACGGAAATGGGTTTCGTAGCTTCTATTTTTGCTCCGATAAAGCCTTCCCGGTTAGCTACCACATCGGCATTTCCGGTAAGAATGTATGACTGACCTTTATTTAAAGTAACGTTAAGCGTAAGCGGAGTTGGGGTAGGAATGTTGGTAAACACTACGTTAGGATCATATCCGGATACGGTAACAATCGTGTTGTCTTCCGTTGCCATGATTCCTGTGGTAAAATTATACAGCGAGCCTGTAGTAGTAATGGGTGTTGCTGCAGCGTAGAACTTTGTACCGATACCTGCCTTTCCCTTAGAGGTAATAATCTCACCGTGCGATGATATGGCAGTTCTGAGGGAGACAAAATATGGTTTATCGCCTTTGGTGTATACTCCCAAATTGGTAGGGACACCGGCGCCTGAGGCGTTTACGGTTCTTATTGCATTGGCATTAAGAGTGAAAACCTGCGGTGTTCCTTTGCTGATGGTTACAGTACCGATAACAGCATTATTATTATATATTTTTACCTCAAATGGAGTTACAGAGTCTGTTGAGAAATATAATGCATGATTGTAATTTGAACTTGATATGTCAAAATAGGGAGCAAACCAGTGGTCTGTATCTCTTTGCGCAAAAAGGGTAGTAATGCTAAAAAGCATTACTACGAAAGATAATAGAAATCTTCTCATAAGTAGGAATTAGGATTGCTGCAAAAATAACAGAATATTTTAAAATTTAATTATATCATTGTTAAAAAAAGATTACATAATAAACATATTGTTTAAAAGCTGTCAATTACTTTTATAAAGAATTAATTATTATTGTTTATAGTGTATTAATTAAAAAAAGCACAGTCTAAATGGACTGTGCTTTAAATTATTTATCATCGTTCTATTAATCTATATTTTTAACTAATATCCAGCCTGTATATCTGATGGGAGTATTCCTGCTGTTGGGTTCATTCCAGCTGATGTCAAACCAGTAGCTTCCCGTAGGTACTTTTCTGCCTACCATTGTTCCATCCCATTTATAGCTGTTGGCTTTATTCCCTTCATGAATTTTACTTCCGTATCGGTCAAAAATATTAAAAGTAAAATTTGGCTTATAAGCTAGCGCAGAGTAATCAAGAACGTCATTTATCCCATCTCCGTTAGGCGTAATGACATTAATAAGATTTAGAACGGTAACTTCTACAGCAATGGGAGTACATCCATAATCGTCTTTAACGTAGAAAGTCATACCTCCTCTGGGAACATTCGTGAATACATTAGAATCCTGCCAGCTGATATTGTCCTTCGAATATTTGTAAGGAGCTGTTCCTCCAATTGCATATACAGTAACAGTATTATTGGAAATTTCGATATTTGAAATAACCGGCTGTTCAGACGGATGTACTGTTACATTCTGTCTTGTTACACATTCTCCTGTTTTCAGGTCTACCCAGTAGGTACCCACTGTCACATTATTAATCGACTGCGTGGTTGCTCCGGTACTCCATTGGTATGCGTCAAATCCTGGTCCTGCGTCTAATGTTGTCGTGTTTTCCATACAGATAAATTTATCCTTAAGAATATCTGACTGAACCGGCGGCAATACAACAAGTGTTATTTTCGCTATATTGTAACATTGGTTATTTATGCTAACTCTCACAAATACAACACCGTTGGGTGCAATATATGTTGCAGGGTTCAATATTTCATTGGTGCCATTTTGTGCATCGGTAATAGACGGATAATATTTTTTTATAACTCCATTGGTTGTGGTTATAGGAGCCATCGTCAGATTGAACGATGCCGTTGCAGGATTTGAGGCTATGGAACATGACCTAAGCATAACGTCAGTGACTGTCGGACTTTCGGAAACATTTAATGTTAAAGTAACTTCTTCACAGTCGGTAAATTCCGGGTCATTGCCACAGAAGGTGTAGACAATTGTGTCATTTCCGATAAATCCGGGATTGGGTGTGTAGATAATGATTCCATTCGGATCGATCATTGCTGTTCCGTGAGTCGGAGGTGTTACAATCATTACCGTATTAGGAACATAAGTTTGTGTGGAATTGGTAAATTCAGGAATAATTGGATGAGCTGTTCCGCACATAATTATATTCTTTGTTGTTTTTTGAATACATTTATATGCCTTATATATGGGTGTGATAGCCGGAGCGCAGGTACCTACCGTGATTCTTACGGTATATTTCCCTGCAACTGTAGGTGTATAGTTGCTGGAGTTTGCCCCTGCGATGGGATTTCCATTTAGATACCATTGATAAGTGTCATAACTGTCGGCAACTTCAAGCACCAGACCAGGAATACAGTCGCCTGATTTTTTTGTAATTACAGGAATTGAGGAAAAGCCGGCAAAATATCCTCCATATCCTGCAGTGCTGTATCCTCCGTTTACTCCTGCAGTTACTGCTTTGGTTGAAGTGATGGTCACATTTCCGGTAATTCCGGTGATGGCATAGGTAACCCATTGTGAATTCCCGGTAAGAGGATAAGGGCCCTGTGCAGCGGTAGGGGTAACTCCGTTCACTGTTACCGCAGCCCCAACTTCTGTTAAAATGTTAAGCTTTAAATTGATGGCAGAAGTGATATTCGGCATGATATTAATATTGCCAATCTCATCAATTTTTTTTGGCAGAAAACAGTTTAGCGGCGGTATATAATTGTATCCTCCTGTATTATTGGTGGATCCTGCTCCTACCAGCTGATACAGATAAACATTTTTTGTAGTTTTTATATACAGGTTATAATGGCTCCCGCCCTGGTTTTTGTATTGATTGGCCAGAATTCTGTAATAGTCTCCCTCATTAATGGTAGCAACAGGATTTGTTGAGTCATTCAAATATATATCTGTGCCGTTTTCCGTGCCGATTATAATTCCGCCTTCCATATTGGCAGTACTGGTAGAAATACTTTTAACCATTGCAAATTCATTTCCGAGACGGTCTGTAGGAACAGATTGGTCCATAATAAGGTCAGAACCGTCAACTGTTCCTGTAGCATAAAAGCCGTTTGAGTTTCCGTTTGTTACAGATACTGGTTTTGTGGCTTCTATTTTTGCTCCTATAAACCCCTCTTTATTAGCGGGCACATTGGTATTTCCTGTAAGAATATAAGACTGTCCTTTATTTAGGGTTACAGTGAGCGTAGACGGTGTGGGAACGGGAATGTTTGTAAACTGAACGTTTGGATCGTATCCGGAAACGGTAACCGCTGTGTTGTCTTCTGTTGCCATAATACTTGTGGTAAAATTATACAGCGAGCCTGTAGTTGTAACAGGAGCGGCAGCTGCAAAGAATTTAGTGCCAATCCCTGCTTTACCTTTAGAGGTTATGATTTCACCGTGGGCATTTGTAGCGACTCTTAATGATACATAATAGGGTTTGTCTCCTTTAGTATAAATTCCCAAATTAATTGGAACTCCTGCGTTGGCGGTATTTACAACTTTTATTGAATTAGGATTTAAATTAAAAATCTGTGGGGACCCTTTACTAATGGTTATTGTGCCAATAATGCCGACATGATTATAGATTTTTACTTCAAATGGAGTTGCAGAATCTGTAGAGAAATATAACGCATGTTTATAGCTGGAACCTGTTTTATCAAAATAGGGCGCAAACCAGTGGTCTGTATCTCTTTGCGCTAAAGTTGTAGTCATGCCAAAGAGTAATAATAAGAAGGATAATAAAATTTTTTTCATAACTCATGAATTAGTATTAATGCAAAAATAAAGTATTATTTTAATATATTCTGCATAAAAAATAGAAAAAAACTATACAATAGATACCACAAACTTAATATGAATGTTAAATTAATTATTTAAACTAAGCCAAACTAAATAATACTACATAAAAGTTTCGTACATTTTCGTATATTGCACGATTTTTATAATAAGAGATGAATTAATTTCTCGTTACTGTATTATCAGATATATAAAAAAGGCTGTCAAACAGACAGCCTTTTTCAATATTTATCCAGTACTTCTTATTAGTTTATATTTTTCACCAATATCCAGCCTGTATATTTGATCGGAGTTTTTTCTTTATTAGGCTCATTCCAGTTGATGTGATACCAATAGGTTCCGGTTACCAGTTTTTTATCATAATGTTTCCCGTCCCATTTGTAGTTGTTGAATTTATCACCTGTGAATATTTTGTTTCCATATCTATCGTAGACAACAAATGAAAGATTTTCTTTGTAAGCAAGCTCACTATAATCAATGAAGTCATTTTTATTATCACCATTAGGCGTAATTGCATTAATAAGATTTGGTACGGTTACCTCAACAGAAACTGGTGTACAGTTGTATGCGTCTTTCACATAGAATATATGCTGCCCTCTGGTAAGTCCTGTAAATACATTAGAATCCTGCCAGTTATTAGGTGAATCTACGGCGTATTGGTAAGGTCCTTTACCTCCTGTTACATGAACCGTTACAGTATTGTTTGATATTTCGATCTCCTTAATGACCGGACTGTCGGCTTTCTTTACCTTTACGGGCTGTTTTACAAAACATCCGTTATCTTCCAGAATTACCCAATATTCTCCTACGGAAACTCCTTCCAATACCTGTGTTGTGGCTCCCGTATTCCATTGATAGGAAGCATAGCCCGGACCGGCATCAAGATTGGTTCTTCCGTCAATACAAATAATCTTGTCGGTAAGTACTGCAGATCTTTTCGGAGGAATTACCTTTAGATTAACTTTAGCGATACTATAACACTGGTTGCTGTTGTATACTCTTATATAAGCAGCTCCGTCTCCGGATATGTAAGTGTCTGCATTTAGAATTTCATTGGTTCCGTTGCTGGCATCCACGAATGTTGGATAGTATTTTTTCGTAACCGGACTTACTGTAGTTACACTGGCAATAGTAAGATTAAATTTTGCTTTGGTTTCATCAGTCTCCAGGAAGCACTCACTTAAAGTAGCTTCCGTCACTACAGGTGAAGGGAAGAATGATAATGTTATTTTTGCATTTCCTACGCATCCTTCATTAGTTGTTACTTTTACATAAACAAAGCCTTCTGCTGAAAAATAATTGGTAGGGTTGTTTATTTGGTTTGTTCCTGCATTAAGGTCTGCCAAAGTAGGATAGAATTTCTTAATAACAGGGTTGTACAGTGTCACATTGGCTGTTGTAAGATCAAAAAATCCTTTTCCGTTATATTGACATGTTTTAATGGTAGTATCGTTTAAAATGAAAGGAACAACATTTAGATTTAATGTTACATGTTCACAATCAACAAACTCCGGTGCGTTGCCACAGAACTGGTAAACAATAGTATCAGGGCCGATATATCCTGTATTCGGAATGTAAGTGATTTGCCCGTTCGATGGGTTTAGTGTTGCAGTTCCGTGTGTAGGATATGTAAGAATAGTCACCGTACTTGCTACGGGTGTTTGCGTAGTACTAAATGAAAATGCCGGTGTGATAACCTTGGTAGCACATGCGCTAAGGTTAGCTGTAGTGTTCGTTATGCATGAAAATACTTTGTAGATAGGAGTTGTTACCGGAGGGCAGGTTCCCATTGTCACTTTTACGGTGTAATCTCCTGCCTGAGTAGGGGTATATACATTCTGTGTAGCACCTGCGATGGCAACACCATTTAAAAACCATTGGTAGGTTTCAAAACTGTCGTCCACTTCAAGAACAATTCCCGGAACACAGTCTCCTGTTTGTTTGGCAATTACCGGAACGGATGAGAAGCCGGCAAAATATCCTCCATAACCTACGACTCCGCTTCCTCCCGCAATACCTGCGGTTACAGCTTTGGTGGAGTTTACTGTAATGTTACCGGATAACCCCGGAATAGAATAAGATACCCAGTCGCTGGTTCCCTGAACCGGGTATGGTCCCTGTGCTGCGGTTGGGGTAATAGGCGCCCCGCCGGTATTGTAGGTAACAGTTGCTCCCGCTTCTGTCAGAATATTTAATTTAATATCATTTGTAACTCCATTCAGATCATTGATTAAAGCAATCTCATCAATTTTTCTTGGTAAGAAACAGTTTAAAGGTGGAATGTAATTGTAGCCTATGGTCGCAATACTTGTGGCAAGGCCTGCAAGAAGCTGATAGACATATACATTTTTAGATGTTTTAATATGCATGTTATAATGTCCGTTACCCTGATCGATGTAATTGACATTATTGGCCGGAGCATTTACATTCGGACCATTCACTCTGTAGAATTGTCCTTCGTTAAGGGTTGCTACAACGGGTCCTCCATTGATGCGTACTTCTGTATTATTTTCAGTGGCAATGATCAGAGCATCTTCCATCTTGGCATCTACATTACCATTTCCTTTTACCAAAACAAATTCATTTCCTAATCGCTCTACCGGTACAGACTGGTCCATAATGATATCCGAGCTTCCTCCTACAATGCCCCATGCAAACTGGCCGTTAAAGTTGCCATTGGTTACGGAAATAGGTTTGTCAGCCTCTATTTTAGCGCCTATAAAACCTGTTGCATTTCCGGATTGGTTTCCTACTCCTTCAATAATATAAGATTGGCCTTTGTTGAGCGTAAAAGACATGGATGGAGTAGACGCTCCGGTAACACCGTTTGAAAATATAACGCTGGGAGAATATCCTGAAACTGTAACAACGGTATTATTCTCCGTTGCAAGAATTCCTGTCGTAAAATTGTAAATGCCTCCTCCGCTGATATCTGTAATCGGGGCGGCAGCTGCATAAAACTTTTTACCGATTCCGGCTTTTCCTTTGGAAGTTATAACTTCACCGTGACTTGGAACCGAAATTCTGAAATTGGCATAATAAGGTTTGGAACCTTTTGTATAAATGCCCTTTGTACCCGTTGTGAAAACATCAGTTTGTAATGATGTGACAAGGTTTGAGTTTCCAGCGTTTATAGGTAGATTGTATATTACCGGGTTTCCTTTAACAATACTCACGGTTTCAATTACGGTGTTGTTGTTGTAAATGTCTACATCAAAAGGAACTGTGGAGTCGGTAGAGAAATAGATAGATTGGCTGGTTGCACCACCAGTTAAACCTGTTCTGTTCTTCATCGGTGCAAACCAATGTTCCGTATCTCTCTGTGCAAAAAGAGTATTAACAGCAAAAAGCATTAATACGAAAGATAATAGAAATCTTTTCATATGGTATGGATTATGATTTCTACAAAAATAAACTATTATTCAATATATTGTTAATAAAACATTAAAAAGTTGTTTTTATTCACGATTTTTAATTAAAAGCCACCCTGAATAGGAAACTGGTAATTTGGTGTCAGGTTCTGTCCATTTTAGTACATACCAATATGTTCCCGTAGGTAGAGGCCTTCCATTTACTTTTCCGTCCCAGATGTAGTTCTTGTCTGTAGATTTGTAAACAGGCGCACCATACCGGTCTACAACTTCTATAGAGACATTTTGTTTAATTTTTAAATCTGAGTAGTTCAGGACATCATTAATGCCGTCTCCGTTAGGCGTGATCGCATTAATTAAATTTAAAATTAAAAACTCTTTAATAACCGGAAAACATCCGTCTGCACTTAAAACATAAACACTATGAAGTCCTCTGGATAAACCTGTAAAAATATTAGAGGTCTGATAATCAATTCCGTTTAACGAATATTGGTAAGGAGGTGTTCCGCCTGAAACGGAAACCGTGGCATTATAGCCTGATACTTCAATCTTCGTAATGGTTGGAGATGTTGAAGTCGTGACATTTACAGACTGGCGGTATATACATCCGTTGAATTCCAGATCGACATAATAACTTCCTGCTCCCACAGTTATAGTTTGAGTGGTTGCTCCGGTGCTCCATTTGTATGACGTAAAGCCTGGGCCGGCATCCAGAATTGCTTTTTCGTTAGGACATACCGTCTGGTCTTTCAGAATATTAGATTTTTTCGGAGCTTTTAAATTAATCATTAAAATGCCCGTGCTCGGACACTCCGCTGCACTTGTAAATCTTATATAAAAAGTAGTTAAAGGTGAAGTAATAATCTGGGCAGGAGATATAGCATTGGTTCCTGACTGTGCATTCGCCAGAGTGCTATGAAAGGTGAGTGTTACTCCCGCATTTGTAGTGAACTGATTTTTATAGTCATTTAAATTTATGCTCTCGGAGCCGTTGATATCATTATCACAGACATCAGCATTTACCGTTGAGGTCAGCAATGCAATTCTGTTACCTATCTTAAAATTAATTTGACCAAAAGCCGGGGGGCAGCTTCCTGTAAGTGCATCGACACGAACATAAACCGTTGTATTGGCAGTATAACTCCAGTTGGCTGGTAAACTGTTAGTATTTCCAGCATTGGCATCTGTTTGCAGAAGGTAGTATCTTACGTTAACGATAGCCGGATTAGGTACAATGGATGAAGTAACGGTTTGAAAATTAACATTTACAATTCCGTCGAAATTATCATCGCAAAGAGTAGCATTGAAGTTTCCTGTATTTACAGACGGAGAGGGAGTTGTTGTTAATGTGATCTGTGCGGCTTTTGTACATCCATATTGAGAAGTAACATTGGCATAAACTGTTCCGGCAGGTCCGTTATAAGCTGCAGGATTGGCAATAGGAGTGCCGCTTAATACAGCATTGGTAAAGTACTGAACCGTAGTTCCGGGATCCGGGGAAACGCTTACGGAACTAAGATTGAATGTCCCGTTTCCATTTGTGTCAGTACATGATGTTAATGAGCCATTGGATGTTTGTAAAACATCTATATTGATGATTATTTTAAAGTATTCAAAATCAGCAGGGTTGCCGTTTCCTTCGGTATAATAAATAAAAGTATCTGTAGTGTCTGCCGTAAGACCCGGATTCGGAGTATAGGTGATTTGCCCCGTCGTAGGATTTATAGTTGCTGTTCCCGAGGTCGGTGCCAGAATAATACTTGTATTGGCAGGTACAATGGTTTGAGTGGATGTTGTAAAAGCTGGAGAAATAAGTTTTGTATTACACGAGCCGATAGTATAAGTGGTAGTTGTAATGGGTGGGCACAGTGTATAATTGTAGCCGGTTGTAAGTTTCGACTCGCAGTTGTTTTTTGTCACAAGACAGGTATACGTTCCGGCTCCGTACAATTCTGGATTAATTGAATATGAGGTTGCACCCGGAATCGGGTTGCCGTTGAGGTACCACTGATAAGCGTCATAAGTATTGTCTACCTGTAGTAAAATTCCCAGATAGCAGTCTCCGGTTTTTGAAATTACAGGAACTGATGAAAATCCTGCAAAATATCCGCCGTATCCTACAGCACCGCTTCCGGCTGCAATTCCGGCTGTAACAGGTTTGGTCGAATTTACCGTAACTGTTCCTGAGACGCTTGGGATAGAATAAGTTACCCAGTTTGGATTACCGGTTACAGGAACCGGGCCATTACTTGCAGCAATAGGATTCCCGTTTAAAGTTACGGTTGCACCGGTTTGGGTAATGATATTCAGCCTTGTGCTGTACGCCTGATTCCCGATTTGGTTAATAAAGCCGATTTCATCAATTTTGTTCGGAAGGAAACAACTGAGCGGCGGGATAAAATTCATTCCTCCCGTAGGATATTCGTTACCCCCTGAAACTCCTGCCAGAAACTGATATACGTATGCGTTTTTATTAGTGGAAATCCCCATATTGTAGATCCCGTTTCCCTGATTGATGTAATTGATGCTTGGGATCATATAATATTGTCCTTCATTCAGGGTAATTCCCGAATTGACTCCGTTAATCGTAATCTGCGTATTGTTTTCTGTAGCGATCACCAATGCGGATTCCATTTGTGAGGATACGGAACCATTTCCTTTCACCACCACAAAATCCTTTCCAAGCCTGTCTACAGGAACTGCCTGATCCATAAGGATGTCGTTGTTGGTAAGACCGTTTGCAGGGTAATGCATTCCGTTAAAATTTCCATTGGTTACGGATATGGGTTTTGTTGCTGTAATTTTAGCACCGATCAGTCCGTCCAGGTTGAAAAAGCTGTCTGTGGCGCGCACGTCCATAATGTAGGACTGTCCTTTATTTAGAGTGAAATTTTTTGTGGGGGTTGAGGAACCATCGGAAAAAATGACATTAGGATTATATCCTGAAACAACAACTGCTGTATTATCTTCGGTAGCCGTTACTCCTATTGTTGAATTGATGATCGGCGAACTTATATTCGGCGAATTCGTATTATTGGGAGCCATTGCCGCATAAAAAGTAGTGCCTAATCCGGCGAGGCCTTTTGATGTGATAATTTCTGCGTGATTCTGGAGAGAAAAACGGTAGTTGGCAAAAAACTTTTTAGAGCCTTTCACATACATTCCCATAGAGTTGGGGGTGAAAAGATCCTGTTGATCAGTCGTGATAAGAAAAGAATTTGGGATGGCCACTTCCACAGGATTACCTTTACTTACCTGTACCGTTGTATATAATATATTGTTATTGAAAATCTGGACACTAAAAGGAGTTGCCTCATTCGTAGAAAGATATAGATATCCCTGCAATGCACTGTTTCCGACTCTTGATGACATGGGAGCAAACCAATGATCCGTATCCAGCTGGGCATTGAATAATAAACAAAAAAAAGTACAAATGGTTAGTAGAAGTTTTTTCATGTTTTTAGATAAGGGATGCAAATGTAAGTATTAAAAATCAATTATTTATATAAATTTAACAGATAAATTATATAATTTTAACAATTATTGAATATTTAATATATTTTTAATGTGTCATAAGATCTCATAATTGTGAAATACAAAAAAATCCCGGTGATATTCACCGGGATCTGTATTTTAAATCAAAAAAGGATTATAAGCTTACTCTTACAAATCCGGTTACTTTAAGATCTGAATTTACAGATTTTACATAGTCAGCAACAGTCATGTTTGCGTCTTTAATGAAAGACTGGTGTACAAGAGTGTTGTCTTTGTAGAATCTCTGCATTTTACCTTTAAGGATGTTCTCAATAATATTTTCAGGTTTTCCTTCTTTAATAAGAAGTTCTCTTTCAATTTCTAATTCCTTATCAATTGTTGCCTGAGAAACAGAAGTTTCATCAAGAGCGATAGGGTTCATAGCAGCTACCTGCATAGAAACAGCTTTAGCAGCTTCAGAAGCTCCTTCTACATTAGCAGAAAGTGAAGTGATCGCAGCGATTTTGTTTCCAGCGTGAATATAAGCTCCTAAGAAAGGCCCTTCAATTCTTTCGAATGCACCGATCTCAATTTTTTCACCGATTACACCTGTCTGCTCAACTAATTTTTCAGCAACAGTAATTCCGTGGAAATCTGTAGCCAAAAGTTCTTCTTTTGTAGCAGCAAAGATCGCCATTTCAGCTAGTTCGTAAGCCAGTTCAATGAAAGCTTCGTTTTTACCAACGAAGTCAGTTTCGCAGTTTAATGAAATAACAGCACCTAAAGTGTTGTCTTCGTTTACTCTTGCGATCACTGCCCCTTCAGTAGATTCTCTGTCTGCTCTGTTTGCAGCCACTTTCTGTCCTTTTTTTCTAAGGATATCTACCGCTTTTTCGAAATCTCCTTCAGCTTCTACTAAAGCTTTTTTGCAGTCCATCATACCTGCACCTGTTTGGTTTCTCAATTTTGCTACGTCTGCAGCAGCTGGTGTATAAGACATAATATCTATTATTTTTTTTATTTAAGATTAGTATTAATTTTTAGCTTAATTTTAAAGCGATGCAAAGATAATGATTTTAATGATAAACTAAAAAATGACTTTTTGCGTTATTTATATATTTAATAAAATTTTAAATGTCTCTTTAATGAAAAAAATACTTCTCCTTATATTTTTATGCGTATTTGCCCTTGGTTTTTCACAGAAAAAGAAAAAAACAAAATCGAAAGCTATTGTAGAAAAAGAAACGGCAATTATTTATACCGAAAATGATGCGGAAACTACGGCTGAAGCAAGAGTGGTTGCAGGATTTCTGAAACAGAACCCGGGACACGCCAAAACCGATTATTTCAAGAGAAAGCTTATGCAGATCGTTATGGCAAACAACTCTCCCGAAGCCAAGCCTACGATAAAAGCGCTGAGTGAAGATAAGATCAAACAAATGGTCATTGATAACAATAATCTTAACAAAGGTAAAGCTATTGCTGCTAATACCGGTAGTGCAACACCTGAAAGAACAGTTAACTACGCCAGTGTTGGCGGGGCAACAAGTAAAAAATCAGGAGCGAGTGAGCAGAATAAAAAAACTGCCGCAATGCTTACGCACTTGTTTAATAATGATCCTATGGATAAGGAAGCATACATTAATATCAAGAATAGATCAAAATGTAACCTGATTGTAAAGATCAACGGTAAAAAATATTATAACCTTGATGTTCCTGCCAACGGCCAGAATTTCCTGCTTGTGGAAAAAGGAGAATACATTCTTACAACAATGGTTTGTGATGCAAAATATTCATCTTTAAAGAAGATCAATAAAGATATTGAGATCGAGCTGAATTTAAGGGAAGACTAATAAATTTTAGAATATAAAAATAAAAATCGGATGAGAATTTCTCATCCGATTTTTATTTTTATCCTTTAAATTGACCCATTGCAATGAATTTATCCTGCCTTTGGGTTTCAAGTTCCTGTCCTGTGAATTTTGCGAAGGCTTTGATATTCTGTAAAATAGAAGTCTTCAGATTCTGAAAAGTAGCTGCCGGATCGTAGTGGGCTCCTCCAAGAGGCTCTTCAATGATTCCGTCAATGAATTTCTCTCTTAAAGCATCTTTCGGGGTAAGGTTCAATGCATTGGCAGCATCTTCCTTATGATCCCAGTTTCTCCAGAGAATGGATGAGCAGCTTTCCGGAGCGATTACGGTGTACCAGGTATTTTCAAGCATGTATACTTTATTACCTACTCCGATTCCCAATGCGCCGCCACTTGCTCCTTCACCGATGATGTAAGTGAAGATTGGCGTTTTAAGCTGAACCATTTCAAAAATATTTCTTGCGATGGCTTCACCCTGGCCTCTTTCTTCAGCTTCCAGTCCCGGATATGCTCCCGGTGTGTCTACTAACGTTACAACAGGGATCTGAAACTTTTCGGCAAGTTTCATCAATCGCAGGGCTTTTCTATATCCTTCAGGATTCGGCATTCCGAATCTTCTGTGTTGTCTTTCTTTTGTTGTTCTTCCTTTCTGGGTACCGATTACCATCACTTTTTGTCCGTCCAGTGTAAGTAAGCCACCTACCATTGCCGGGTCATCAGCGAAATTTCTGTCTCCATGAAGTTCAAGGAAACTGCCTTTATCTGCCATTCCGTTGATATAATCCAATGCGTAAGGACGATCCGGGTGACGGGACAGTTGTACTCTTTGCCAAGGCGTAAGATTTCCGTAGATCTCTTTTTTCTTTTCTAAAATCTTATCCTCGATTTGGCTACATGCTAATTTTACATCAACACCACTTTCTTCTCCTACTAAAGAACAGGTCTGCAGTTGATCCATCAGGTCTTTGATAGGAAGTTCGAAACTTAAATATTCCATTTCTTGAAGTAAATTAAATCTTTCAAATTTATGAAAAATTATATGAATCTATTTAAAAATTATTGATCGCATTGTTTATTCTGGAGATAGTTTCCTCTTTTCCAAGAAGTTCCATGATGTCCGGTACGTCAGGGCCCTTAAGTTCTCCAACCAACGAAAGACGCAAAGGCATCATCACTTTCCCCATTCCCAAGCTTTTCTTTTCGGCAAAATCATGAACAGCCTGCTTCAGGTTTTCGGCAATAAATTCTGTATTTTCCAAATCCGAAGCTAATTCTCCTAAAATAACCGAAGTCTGATCATTCCATGCTTTTTTTGCTGCCTTTTCATCATAAGAAACAGGTGCTTCGAAAAAGAATTTTCCTTTTTCGTTATCCAGTGTAAGATCTTTCACAAAGGTCAGCCTTTCCTTCATTAATGAAATTATTTTCAGTAATTTTTCATCTGAAAGTGTTGTGTTAAAGTCTGAACTTTTTAAAATTTCAAGCAATTCTTCATCAGATTTTTGCTGGATATACTGGTGGTTGAACCATTCTGCTTTCTCTTTGCTGAATCTTGCCCCGGCTTTATGAACTTTATTTAAATCAAATTCTTTTGCCATTTCCTCCAGAGATAAAATTTCTTTATCGTCCGCAGGAGACCAGCCTAAAAGAGCCACCATATTGATGAATGCTTCAGGAAGATATCCGCTTTCTCTGTATCCTTTGGAAACGTTTCCTGTTGCATAATCCGTAAAATTCAGAGGAAATACCGGGAACCCGAATTTATCGCCGTCTCTTTTGCTTAATTTTCCGGAAAGTCCCTTCTTTAAAAATTGTTTTACAGCAGCAGTTAAAGCATTATCTTTTTCATTTTCTCCCAACATAGATTTGAATCTTGGGCTTTTTACTTCTGAAAAGAAAGATTTAATAAGTTCTGCAGATTCGTCAAAAGAAAATTCACTGTTTTTAGTTACAAATTCTTCAGAGAAAGATTTTGTAATACTGTCAATATTTTCTTTATTAATTAATGTTGACACATCCGGCTTTAAAATCAAAGAAAGATGTGCGAACTGGGGAGCTTCCCAACCCATAGCTTCGTACAACAGAGTATGCAGGCCCAAAGATGGCAGCCATTCTTCACCCCGGATCACGTGGGATATTTCCATTTCGTGGTCATCGATGATGTTGGCAAAATGATAAGTTGGCATCCCGTCGTTTTTTACCAGCACTTTATCATCTAAAGTGTTGGTATTGACAGAAAATTTTCCGCGGATAATATCTTCAAGATTCAGCGTTCGGTCTACCGGCATTTTGAATCTTACTACATACGGCGTTTTTTCGTCGAGCAGCTTCTTTACTTCTTCTTCAGAAAGAGCCAGGCTGTTTCGTAACTGGTTCCTTGTTTTGTTGTCGTAAGAGAAAACGTCACCTTTTGCTTCGTACTCTGCACGTGTAGCGTCCAGTTCTTCAGCTGTATCGAAAGCGATATAGGCATAATCCGTTTTTAGGATTTGCTCTGTATAACGATCGTAAATATCTCTTCTTTCAGATTGTCGGTACGGAGCAAATTTCCCTCCTTTTTTAGGGCTTTCATCGGCTATAATCCCACACCATTCAAGGGCTTCCTCTATATATTCTTCTGCGCCTTCCACGTATCTGGCGGTATCGGTATCTTCAATTCTCAATACAAATTCACCACCCTGGTTTTTAGCAAAAAGATAATCATATAATGCGGTTCTTACGCCTCCCAAATGTAATGGTCCTGTAGGACTCGGAGCGAAACGTACTCTTACTTTCTCCATTGTAAATAATATTTGGTGCAAATTTAGTTAAAATTATAAAGGTAGAAATTTCTAAATTTCTTTTATTTTAAGTTTTGTTCATCTGTATGATTTTTTTATTCAACAATATTTTTTTTAAATGCAATGGTTTGGTAAATAATACCTTATATTTTTTTTCACTGTTTTATGATAAAAATCAGGACCTCAGTTTTTTATCACTAAATAATGATTAATATTTTTGTGCAGATAAAAATTATACTATGAAAAGACAATTTGCACTTTTTTTAAGTGCTCTACCTTTGGTTTTTATGACTTCATGTTCAGTTGAAGAACTTGATAACAATGCCAATGTAGAAAGTACAAAAGCTTCAAGAAGCAACATTTCAGCAGCGAAATATTCTGGTGATGGCATTTATGATGTTTTAGGGCACGGTTATAATGCTGCCGGGGAATATGCTAATGCTACGTCAGCAGGGGCTAAGGTTATTGATGTTGAAAAACTTAAAGCGGAACAAAATAGAGTAGATGAAAATATAATATCTTCCCAGGAATATAAGGAAGAGTATGGTGAGAATGCAGAAAGTTATTCTAAAATGATTTCAACAAAAGTAGATGTTACTGCCGGATTTTCATTGTTTAAAAAAAGTATTTCTGTAGGTTTTAATTCTGCAGTAACTACAAACAATAAATTCGATGCAAAATATATTTATGGAAGCTATAACCTCACTATTATACGCAAAAGAGTAAATTTCAATGCAACTATAGATATGCTTAGTAATTATCTCACAACTCAATTCACTGAAGATTTACAAACGAAAACACCTCAGCAGATTGTGCAAGATTATGGTACTCATGTCATGACCGATATTTATACCGGAGCTAAAATGGATATTATGTTCCAATCAGAAACGACTAACGAAAATCGTGAACGTGCTGCGAGAATCGGAGTTAAAGTAGGTATGGATAAAGTCTTTGATGTAAACGTTACCAATGATGTAAATACATCAGAATCTTATAAGAATTACTCTAGCAAATTATGGTATAGAACGAGAGGAGGAGATCCTTCAAAAGGTTTAATTGGTGAAATTAATCTAGAACAGCCGACTACAAAAATTAATATTTCTAACTGGCAGAGCAGCTCGACTGTAAACAACTCTGTTTTGGTTGATTTTGGGCAAAACGGTCTTGTATTTATCTATGATTTGGTAAAAGATCCTGCTAAAAAGGCTGCATTAAAAGCTTATGTAGATCAATATTTGATTGATAATAAAGTGTTTTTAGATTATATACCTGTACCTGTTTATGGATTTTATAGCCCAGCTGATAGAGATCACTTACTTTCAACACATGCAGGAACACCTTATAATTATCAGGCGGAAGGTGAACAGTTTAAAGTATATAGTTATAAGGCACCGAATACAGTTCCGGTTTACCAGTTCTATAGTGCAAGCGACAGAGATCACTATTACTCAACTTACGCGGGTACGCCATGGAATTATACATATGAGGGAATTGCATTCTACGCCACAATGGATAGTTCTAAAAAGCCTATTTACCAATTCTATAGCGGAAGCCAGAGAGATCATTACTACAGTACTTATCCGGGCACACCAAATGGATATGTATCTGAAGGTATTCCTTTTTATGCTTATTAAAACTTTTATTGGATGCTATTATAAAGTGATTTATTTAGACATTTTATAAATCTGTGTAAAAAGCAATCGAATCAAACATAGGGAGGCTGTAAAACAGTCTCCTTCTTTTTTATTACAACTGAAAAAGATTATGTAATTTTGGTTTTTTTAAATGCTTAAATATTTAAATTTGTAATAAAAAATTATGTTAGAAATAGGCGAAAGACCTTGGGGAAAATATTATGTTTTGGCAGATGAACCGAATTATAAGCTAAAAAGAATAGAAGTAAACCCGGGACAGAAATTATCATATCAATATCATCACAAAAGACAGGAGCAATGGACCATTATTGAGGGCGACGCTACTGTTGTTCTTGATGATAAGGAAATCAGCCTGAAATATGGTGAAAGTATTTTCATTCCGCTGGGAGCCAGACACCGGATGATGAACCTTTCCGATAAGCCTGTTGTCTTTATTGAAGTGCAGACAGGAACCTATTTCGGGGAAGATGATATTGTGAGGATTGAGGATGAGTATGATAGAAATTGATTCTAAATAATAGCAAACTGAAGGGCTGTGTGAATTTCATACAGCTCATATTTTTTTTAAATGTATTTTTGTAGCCAAATAATTCATGATGAGAAAAGCAATCTGCCTTTTTATCGTAGGTGAGAAGTACCGAAAAATGTACGATAAAAGCAAAGCACAGTTTGAAATGTATGCACGGAAGTGCGGCGCAGATATTAAAATTATTAATCAACCGCTGGATGACAAATTTCACCGTCCGCTTTTGTCTCAAAAGTTATTGATTCCTGATGCAACTAAAGAATATGATATGGTTCTTTTTATGGATCTGGATATTGTAATTTCAGAAAAGGCACCTTCTGCTTTTGATTATCTTCCTGAAAATAAGTTTTTTGGAGCAATCCTTGATCCGAGAGGAACAGAAGAGTTTAACAAAACCTGGGGGCACATCCCAAGAATTCTTGAGGAAACCAATGAAATATATTTCACAGACCGTCATTTTGAAAATAATGAGCTGCTTGAGGGAAGTATTAACGGAGGAGTTTTTATCTTTCGGCCAGGAAAAGTTGCAGAAATCTTTAAAGATTACTATTTTTCAGACCATAACCAAGGCGAATTAAATAGTTTTGAAGAAACTCCTTTTGCCTATTTTTCCCAGATCAATAATTGGTTTGAAGCGTTGCCGATTGAGTTTAATACCCAAATCTTATATAAGATAAAAGGAACAGATAAAGGCAATTCAATACTAGAGAAAGAACAAAAGCTTCCTCGATTTTTTCTGAAATATTATTACAAAAAAACTGGTAGCTGCATGTATCCCACAAAAGCCTACAAAGACTATGTAAACCAAATTATCGCTGAAAATTATTTTATCCATTTTTCCGGGAATTACCCTATAATATATAACTGATTATGAGCTTACTTTCACGCATTTCAAGCAGATTTATTACCATCACGTACGGAATTACAGTCAATGATGAAACCAGAGAATTAAAATATTTACTGGATACTCTTCTCCCATTAATTGACAAAAATGATGAGGTTATTGTACTTCAGGATATTACCAATGAAAATAGGGAAGTGTCTCAACTGCTTGAAAATTACAGCAATATTATTTTGCTTAAAGCAAAACTGAATGGCGACTTTGCTGCCTTTAAAAATAAACTGATTGAGAAAGCAACTTCTCAATATCTTTTTCAGATTGATGCGGATGAATATCCAACAGAACATGTTATTAAAACGTTAAAGCCTTATCTGAAGAAAGAAAAAAGCGTGGACGTATTTTTTGTTCCCAGAATTAATATCGTAGAAGGAATTACTCAGGATTATGTAGATAAAATGGGCTGGAACCTGAATAATGAAGGATATATTAATTTCCCTGATTACCAAGCAAGAATTCTCAAGAATAATAAAAAAATATTCTGGAAAAATAAAGTACATGAAGTACTTTTCGGAAATAAAAATTTTACAGAAATTCCGAAAGATTACCGCTTATCTCTGATTCATAAAAAAAATTTTGAAAAACAGAAAAAACAGAACGATTTCTACGAAACACTTGAAGATTAAAAAAATAAAATCATGAATACAGGCATCAATGTTTTTGGATTTATTACTGGGGAATTTGGTATCGCCGAAGCTACCCGTCTGAATTGTAAGGCAATTCAGGCTGCGGGACTTCCTTTAAGTATCCTCAATTATGATGTAAAGACAAATCACAATACTAATGATCATACTTTCACGGAGTTTTCGGAGGATGCGCCCCATCCTATAAATTTGGTACAGGTTTCCCCGTCAACAACGGAAATCGTACATTTTTTTGAATATTTCGACTCTTCATTATTTAAAGAAAAATATAATATTCTTTATGTAGCATGGGAATCCGAAACACTGCCGGGAGATTATATTGTTAACATTAACCTCTTTGATGAGGTGTGGACGCCTTCCGAGTATTGTAAAACATGTCTTGAAAAGTTTATAGCATTGCCTATAAAAGTTATTCCTCATCCTATCGATATTGAATTAAAGCCTACCTATGATACCGATGCAGAACATTTTTATAATAAAGAAATGTTCAATTTTCTGTTTATTTTCGATTACAACAGTTCTATTGAAAGAAAAAATGTGATCAATTTAATTCAGACTTTCAGAAGCACTTTTGAAGGCTGGGATAATAATGCTTTTTTAACGATCAAAACCTCGAAGTCGGAAAAGTTTTCTGCCGAGAAAGATCAGATTATACAGGCTGTAGGAGATTCGGGAAAAATAAAAATTGTTGAGAAAATTTTTGCTAAAAATGTTCTGAATTATATCATCAGCCGATGTGACAGCTATATTTCTTTACATCGGTCGGAGGGTTTCGGGCTTACAATGGCCGAGGCGATGTATTTCGGTAAACCAACAATTGGTACGGGTTATTCAGGGAATTTACAGTTCATGAATGATGAAAACAGCTTTCTGGTAAAAGCACAAAAAGTTTCTTATGGATCAGATGATCTTAATTACAACTCTGAGACCATATGGTCGGAGCCATCTTTAGATGAAGCTTCAGAATATTTGAAAAAAATATACAGTGGGGGAGAAGCCGTTAAAAAGCAAGCAGATCAAGGACAGGCAACGATAAGAAATCATTTTTCTCTTGCCGGAATTGGAAGCATGATCAAAAAAAGATGTGAAGAGATCATCGAAGACCAAAAAATTGTACAAAGCAGATCGGGACTCATTTCCATGTATGCTGAAAATATCAGCCTAAAAAAAGATCTTAGAATTTATAAAAAGAGCAAACTTATAGAAGCTGTTTACAAAATTAAAATGTATTTTAGAAACAGAAAGCAGAAGAAATAACAAATTTATTATCAGTAAAATAAAAGTGCAGCAAAGTGTAATACTTTGCTGCACTTTTATTTTTTTCCTTTTATTTTTTTTAAGAAAATATTGATCTTTTTCCTTATTTTATTGTATAGTGTCTTTTCGAGATAATGAACTCTCCTGGTCAGCTTATCGATCTCTGCCAGATAAAAAATAGTGTCTGCATTATTGCCGCTGCTTTCCTTTTTCTTTAACCGGCTAATAAAAGATAATCTTATTTCAAATAATTTTCCTATTGTTTCCACAGAAAAATGATCTCTGATATGCGCTTCTGCATTATCTCTTATTTTACCTAAATTGGAAAAATTATTTTTAATATACTCAAGTTTTTCTGCGGCATCGGAAACGTCTGGTTTAGCCAGGGTAAGCCCTTCTTCAATCAATCCTTTTGTATTTGAGGTTTTAATTAAATTATAACGTACTAAAAAAGAGTTGTTTACATTCATGAAGTCCAAATTTCCCGAGTAACCTGTTCCAACTACAATTTTTCCGTAAGACATGGCTTCGGCCAAAGTTAATCCGAAGCCTTCTGAGCCGTGAAGTGAGATTAGCACATCAGATTGCTGAATTAGGGAGTGAAGTTTTCCTTTGGAAAAATGCTCATTAATGATGATGACATTTGAAATACCGCTGTATTTTTCTAATGCTTTAGCAGCATCTTTACTCCTTTCGAGATTGTGGGTTTTTACAATGAGAATGTTTTCAGAATCATTTTCAAAAATATTGAGAAAGGCACTGATCGTACCCTCAGGGTTTTTTCTAATCGTAGTACTTAATGAATCAAAAATAGTGATGTATATTTTAGCTTCCGGCTTAATGAGGTATTCATTCCGGTCAAATTCTTGAGAAGGGTTAAATTTTTGAATGGGGTGTGAAAAGCGGATCACCGGAATTCCGGTGTATTTTGTGAAGATATTAACACAAAAATCGCTTGGCACCCATAGCTCGTCAAATATATTTAAAAATTCTGCTGTTTTATCTGATACTTCTGGAAATTCCCATGCCCAGTAAACAATATTATAATAATCGGAAAGACGAATATCCTGATTTTTAGAGAAGAATTCGTAGGTTACATTGCTGTTGATGTGAAAAATGTTAACAGGTGCGTCAAGTTTCTTTTCAGCATCGTTTGTTATTCTTTCAAGAGTAGTTGCAGAATAATTGATTCTATTGACTTTAATGCCTGCATTTTCCATGGCAATGGCATTAACTCTTGTTGCCTCAGCAATTCCGAACTGGCCGTCAAAAAATCCGTGATAATTTACACTGAGCTGCATAGGTTATAAATTTTTTATTTTTCCTTCTATTTGTTCTACTGAAAAAGGCTTCAGGCTGTCCGCCGAGTTTTCGCAGAGCGTACCCCATAGCTTTTCGTCATTATTCAGCTGGATAATGGCTTCTGCAAAGGATTTCTCATCATTAGCGATGAGGACATTCTTTTCATTTAAAAGCTGCATGCCTTCGGCCCCGATGTCGGTAGTGACTACCGGCAGGAAATATTCGAAAGCCTGGCCTATTTTTCCTTTCACTCCTGCCCCGAAACGTAATGGGGCCACCATCAGTTTAGATTTCATAAAATGATCCTCAATACTTTCCACAAATCCTAAAAACTTAAATTTTGGATATTGTTTCAAATCGAGCTTTTCTGCAACGTTTCCTATTACGCTTACTTCAAGTTCAGGATTTTCTTTCCATACCAGAGGCATTATTTTTTCATACAGAAACTTCACGGCATCAATGTTCGGCTCGTGAATGGATCCTATAAATATAATTCCGCTACTTGCTTCAAAATCATTCCTTTCGGAGATATCAATTTTAGGATAGTGTATATTGGAAATGGTAAGAATTTTTTCTTCATCGGCGTATTTTCGCATGATGTCTTTTTCCTTATCGGAAATGGCAATAATATAATCCAGTTGAGGTGCAATTACCGTTTCTAAACGATAGAAGTGTTTGAAGTTTTTCTTTAACGAAATACGGTTTGGCTCAAGCTCAATAGCTCTTTTAAAGCGTAAAAAATGAATATCCACCATATCATAGATGAATTTTGATGAAGGCAGAATGTTTTTTATTTTTTTATAGAATAAATTCAATGCAAGCGGTCCGTTAAACCAGACATAATTTACTTTTTTAAAATGAGTAAGAAATTCGTAAATGTTTTTATATTTTGTGTTTTCTACAAATACAATGATATCGTGCTGCTGGTAAAATTGTACATAAGAATTATCTTCAAAAATATGAGGAGCAAAAAGAATACAATTAAAGCCTGCCTTTTTATAGATCATAATAATTTCTTTGAGCCTGTTGGACCCGGAATCCTTATCATGGGAAGGAATATCTCTTGATGCAAATAAAATAGTTCTTTTTGAAGGGTTAAAAGATGTTATGTTAACAATCTCCTGTGTATTTAAAATTTTGAGTTTTTCTTTTCTTTCAAAGTGTTTTTTTATTTTCTTTATAATTCCCATTATTGAGTTTTTTCATTGAGCCTGAAGACTTTATCCGTCCAATAATCCAAGGTATATCTGTTATAAATCTCTTTCGGAACTTTTTCATACGGGGTCTCAAAAAAAGATTTTTCCAGGTTATTGCATGTTTCGTTCAAAACTAAAATGTTCTGAGGATTGTAAAAATCATAGCTTTTAATTAATTCATTATCAGTAACAATTTTCTTTTCCAAAGCCATGGCTTCAAAAACCCTGAAACTAAGACCATATTGGTTTTCACGGGTAAGGTCAAGCAAAGCTCGCGAATTTTTATAATATTTCGGAAGCTTTTTATGACTTATTTTTTTAATACTGAAGATAATATGGAGATTTTCAGGGATCTTAAAAAACGCATTTCTCAATTGATGTTTCCATCCCTTTTTTCCGATGATAATAATCTGAAATCTAGCCTGTATCTGGAGTAATCTTTTGGTAAGCAGCTTGATGAATTCTACTCTTTTAGTGTCGTAAGATGTAATGTAAAAGAGATCTATTTCAGGCTTTTGTTTTTCGCATGGGCAAGACGGAAGATATATATAATTAGTGAGTTTTTCGAAGCCGTATTTTTCTACATCGGCGATATCAAATGAAAAAATTTTATCAAAAAGATCAAGTTTTTTTTCATCTACCACCACACGGTCAAGGCTGTCGTAAAGATAGGTGATAAGACGGGCGGTATATTTTCTGATTTCCTGAAGCGTAGACAGATCAAACGTGTCAGGATTCATCACAAGAATCTGATCCTGATATCCCAGTTTTTCAAGAGCCTCGGTAACAAACCGTTGTCTTTTTTCTGTTTTCAGGTTTTTATTAAGGAAAATTTTACTTACTGCATTCGTTGCCCTTTCACTAAAATTAGAATGGGTTACATCGCCAATTTTAATGTGATGGGCATCTATATTTTTAGAACGTAAAGCATCAACTATATAGTGGTCGTATCCCCAGAAATCGAAACTAATTACACAAATTTTCATTCAGTTAGTTTGCTCCTTTTAATGATTCATAAGTTTCAAAAACACTTAAGGACTGTAAATAAGAAAGCTGGTAGCCTTCTTTTCCGTCAAGAATACCTAAACGCAAAATGTATGCCTTAAAAAATTTAAAGGCTGTTTTTGAATATTGTGCTGCACGACTGTATTTTTTTCCACGGGCTGCCAGTTCCTGCCCTTTCAGAATACCGTAGTGAAGCATTTTTGTTTTATAGGATTCATAATCATTAACGGAAAAATGCAGGAGTTTATTTTTCATTATCCCTATGCTTCCGTTTACATGCAGCGTTTCGTGAACTTTTTTTCCACTGATGTATCTCGCTTTAGACTTTCTGAAAAGCCTGAAATTCTTATCGGTTTGTGTTCCGGAGTAATGAATGGGTTTCCCGGCAAAATAGAACTTTCTGAAAAAATAATAAGCATCTTTCTGAACAGGGCTATTTAATTCTTCCAGAATTTCCTTTTTTAAAGGCGTAGTGATTCTCTCATCTCCGTCCAGAAATAATACCCAATCATTTTTTGCGGCGTCCAAAGCTATATTTCTTTGCTTTGTAAAGTCCTCAAACGCATTTTGAATTACTTTTACTTTAGAAAATTGCTTTGCAATTTCTATTGTTTTGTCCGTACTGAATGAATCTACCACGATAATCTCGTCACAGAAATCAAAGCACTCCAATACTTCCTGAATGTTTTTTTCTTCGTTATACGTTATGATTAAGCCACTTACATTCATCATAACCTGTTCTGCCATTCCAATTAATTTTTCTTTCCTAAAACATTTTTAATCTTCCAAAGATAAGTTTTAATTTGAAATGTATCAGCGTGTCTTTCCCCTTAATATCGATTCTGCATAATTCATAAGGTTTATGGTAGGGGGACGAATTAATTTTGTTTCCGATTCTTACGGCATAAAGAATATTAAGACGCTGTAAAACTGAAAAAACAGCCTGTTTGTCAGAATTCTTTTTAGGATACTTTCCGTAGGGATAAGCAAGGACTTTAGAATAGTTTATATTTTCTTTATCGAGAATCTGCATGTTTCTTTTAAGATCATTTTCTATAAAATCTGCAGAAACGGTTTTAAAGTTTTGATGAGAGTGGCTGTGGAGACCAATCTCAAAATATTTTCTGTTCAGCCGCCGAATTTCTTCAAAAGACATCATCTTGTTTTCTTTATATCCTTTCAGGATAAATTCTGTGGGTATAAAAATGGTGGCTTTCAGATTATACTTTTCCAGTAGGGGAGGGAGATATGTTTCATTGTTTTTATAGCCGTCATCAAAGGTAATAACAATGCTTCGTCGAGATGGAATATTAAGTTCGCTGAAAAATTTTGAAGTATAATTTTTTCGCTGTAAATAGCTGAACTGTTCTTCGAGATTTTTGAGGCTTACCGTGAGATCATCATTACTTTCCTCCATGATCTGATGATACATTAAAATGATCAGCCGTTTTTTCGGAAAAAGAAAAAGATAAATCCGGAAATACAGAAACAGAAAGAGAATTATAATAATTATTAAATAAAATATCATAAAAAGTTGCCGTATTTTTGCTCCAATTCTATCATCCGTATTTTTTCAAACAGTTTGATGTATTTTAGAAAAGTATAATACGACATAGTTTTAGCTATATAGAAGCCCGGAAACCCATCCAGAAAACCAAATTTAAAAATAAAAACTTTTATAAATACAAAAATAGGATTGATGATAATTTTGAAACGGTTGATCTTTTTGCCTCTTTCAAACATTTTTTCAGCCATCATATCAGAATACCTGTTGATTTTCGTAACATGATGATGAATATTCTTATACGTGTAATGGTTGATTTTTCCTTCCAGGATGCCTGCTTTTTCGTGAGTTACTAAAAACTCATGTACTTTATCGTCAGAATATTTTGCAGAACCATTTCTGAAAAGTCTTTCCTTGCAAACATCTCCCCATCCTCCGAATTTAATCAGGTGAATGCCTAAATGATTATTGTACTTTGCCCGATAAACTGAAAATTCAGGATTTTGCTGAGATATTACTTTCTGAATAGATTGTTTTAATTCTTCATCAGGAACTTCATCAGCATCAAGAAAAAGAATCCATTCGCCGGAACATAGCCCGAGCGCATGGTTTTTCTGCTCACCATATCCGTTAAATTTCTTTTCAAAAAACTGTATTTTAGGACAATGCTGCAGGCAGATTTCTTTGGTTCTGTCTGTTGAAAAGCTGTCTACGACAATAATTTCGTCAACAATTTCCGAAATTGAGTTGAAAAGCCTTACAATATTATCCTGTTCATTGTAAGTAATAACTGCTAGTGAAAGTTTCATTTCTGCTGAAATGAAAGAATGGTTTTTTCAATAATTTTTACACAGTCTAGAAGCTGTTCTTCCGTAATCACCAATGGTGGTGCCAGTCTGATGATATTTCCGTGGGTTGGTTTGGCCAGAAGTCCGTTTTCTTTTAATTGTAAACAGATATTCCAGGCTGTAGAACTTTCCGGAGTATCATTAATCAAAATAGCATTCAGCAATCCTTTTCCTCTTACTTTGGTAATAAGATCGGTCTTTTCGATTACTTTTTCAATTTCGGAACGGAATAATCTTCCAAGCTCTTCAGCTCTCTCAGACAGTTTTTCTTCCTTTACAACATCCAGTGCGGCAACGGCTACAGCACAGGCAACAGGATTTCCTCCAAAGGTAGAGCCATGTTGGCCGGGTTTTATGACATTCATGATCTCATTATTGGCCAGTACTGCCGAAACAGGATACATTCCACCGGAAAGGGCTTTTCCTAAAATTAAAATATCCGGCTGTACGTCCTCATGATGACATGCAATCAATTGACCTGTTCTTGCAATTCCTGTCTGAACTTCATCTGCAATAAAAAGAACATTGTTTTTTTTACACAATTCAGAAGCGTTTTTCAGATAGCCGTTATCAGGAACGTAAACTCCCGCTTCACCTTGGATCGGCTCAACCAGAAATGCAGCAATATTATCTGACTCCCTGCTTAGAACTTCTTCCAGTGCAGCAAGGTCATTGTATGGAATTTTTATGAATCCCGGAGTAAAAGGTCCGTAATTCTGATTGGCATCCGGATCGTTTGAAAAGGAAACAATAGTGGTTGTTCTTCCGTGGAAGTTATTCTCACAAACAACAATTTTAGCAGCATTTTCTGAAATGCCTTTTACTTCATAGCTCCATTTTCTGGCCAATTTTACAGCGGTTTCCACAGCCTCGGCTCCGGAGTTCATCGGTAATACTTTATCAAACCCAAAAAGAGCAGTAATCTTTTGCTCATACTCGCCCAGTTTTGAGTTATAAAAAGCTCTTGATGTTAAAGCCAGTTTTTTAGCCTGCTCTACCAGAGCTTCTACAATTTTTGGGTGTGAATGTCCTTGGTTTACAGCGGAATAAGCAGATAAGAAATCATAATATTTTTTACCTTCCACATCCCAGACGAAAACGCCTTCTCCTTTGTCCAGCACAACGGGAAGAGGGTGGTAATTGTGAGCACCATGTTTGTCTTCAAGATCGATAAAATATTGTGAATCTTTAACTATTTCTGCTGTTGACATATATTTGATTTTGCGCAAATGTAAACATTATAAATGAGATAGCTAAACAGAAATCCTGTGCTGAAAATAAAGGGAATTTAAGAACTTTTAAGCCGCTTCTAAAACTGAATCAGAAAATATTTCTTATACAGATAATCTGTTATAGTTATTCTATCTTTAAAATATAAAAATTAAATTTTCCTTAATTTAAAATTAAAATGTCAAATTTCAGTCAGACCTTTACAAAACTCAGAATTTAACAATTGTTTAGATCTGACGCATAAAAAAACCGCCTTTTTAAAGGCGGTTACAAATTATATACAAATCAATTAATGATTGTCATACTTTCTGTCCATTACAAAATCCTCCATGAATTTTGTAGTGTAGTTTCCTGAAAGATAAGCTTCGTTATCCATCAGCTGTCTGTGGAAAGGAATCGTAGTTTTCACCCCTTCAATATAAAATTCTTCCAATGCTCTTCTCATTTTTGCAATCGCTTCTTCACGGGTCTGTGCCGTTGTGATGAGTTTTGCAATCATGGAATCGTAATTAGAAGGAATCGTATATCCTGAATAAACGTGAGTATCTACTCTTACACCATGTCCTCCCGGAATATTTAATCCTGTGATTTTTCCCGGAGAAGGCCTGAAATCCATGTAAGGATCTTCTGCGTTGATTCTGCATTCGATGGAATGTAATTTCGGATAATAATTGATTCCTGAAATTGGAGTTCCCGCAGCCAGAAGAATTTGTTCTCTGATCAGGTCATAATCAATTACCTGCTCAGTGATCGGGTGTTCTACCTGGATTCTTGTATTCATTTCCATGAAATAGAAATTTCTGTGCTTGTCTACAAGGAATTCAATGGTTCCCACACCTTCATATCCAATGAATTCAGCAGCTTTTACAGCAGCTTCTCCCATTTTTTCACGAAGTTCATCCGTCATGAAAGGAGAAGGAGTTTCTTCCGTAAGTTTCTGATTTCTTCTCTGAACCGAACAGTCTCTTTCAGAAAGGTGACAAGCTTTACCAAACTGGTCTCCAGCAACCTGGATTTCTATATGTCTCGGCTCTTCAATCAGTTTTTCCATATACATTCCTCCATTTCCGAAGGCTGCAACAGCTTCCTGGATAGCAGATTCCCAGTGATCTTTAAGGTCTTCGGCTTTCCAAACGGCTCTCATCCCTTTTCCGCCACCTCCTGCAGTAGCTTTGATCATCACCGGATAACCAATTTCCTCAGCAGTTGTTGCAGCGATTTCATAAGACTCAATCAAACCGTCTGAACCCGGTACGCAAGGTACACCTGCGGCTTTCATGGTTGCTTTGGCATTTGCTTTGTCTCCCATTTTTTCAATCTGTTCAGGAGTAGCACCGATGAATTTGATGCCGTTTTTTTGGCAGATTCTTGAGAAGTTAGCGTTTTCTGATAGGAAACCGTAACCTGGGTGAATGGCGTCTGCATTGGTAATTTCTGCAGCAGCAATAATATTAGGAATTTTAAGATAGGAGTCTTTACTCATTGCAGGACCTATACAAACCGCTTCGTCTGCAAATCTTACATGAAGACTGTCTTTGTCTGCAGTTGAATAAACTGCTACGGTTTTGATCCCCATTTCTTTACAAGTACGTAAAATACGCATTGCAATTTCGCCACGATTGGCAATTAATATTTTTTTGAACATCTTAATGCTATTTTAAATTTGAAAATTTGAGAATTTGAAATTGATTTACAATCAATTGTCAATCATCATTAATCAATTATATAATTAAGATGGATCTACTAAGAATAAAGGTTGGTCGTACTCTACAGGGGTAGCGTCATCCACTAAAATCTTAATGATTTTTCCACTTACTTCGGATTCGATCTGGTTGAATAGTTTCATTGCTTCGATTACGCAAACTGTTTTGCCAATAGAAACTTCGTCACCTACATTTACAAATACATCTTTATCGGGAGATGGTTTTCTGTAGAAAGTTCCGATCATTGGAGACTTGATGGTCACATATTTACTGTCATCAGATGCTGCTTCAGCTTTTTCGGCTGGGGCAGCTGCAGGAGCAGAAGCCGGCGCAGGCGCAGCAGCTACCTGCTGAGGTGCAGTGTGGTAAACTGCAGGTTGAGCATAAGCAACTTCGCTACCCGCTAATGGAGTTTTAATAGTGATTTCGAAATCTTTAGTTTTGTATTTTACTTCAGAAACTTCTGCTTTAGATACAAACTTAATAAGATTTTGTATGTCTTTAATGTCCATAAATTTGATATTTGATTTTGGGTCAAAGATACCAAAAAATCGTAAAAAACAACAAAAAACCGCCAAATTTTATAAAAATCGGGCGGTTTTTGTATTAAAACGAGTGTTTTCCAGTGAAAAACGACTCTTAGTTTTCTTCAGTAGCTGTTACTTCTTTTTCCAATACTACTTTACCTCTGTAGTAAAGTTTTCCTTCATGCCAGTGAGCTCTGTGGTATAGGTGAAGCTCTCCTGTTGTTGCATCTTTAGCTAATTGAGGAACTACAGCTTTGTAGTGAGTTCTTCTCTTATCTCTTCTTGTAGACGATTGTCTTCTCTTTGGATGTGCCATTTTCTAATAACTTTTTTAATTGATGAGCGATGAGATTCATCATCTCATCATTAAACTATTTAATTTTTATTCTTCAAATTTTTCAGTGCGTCCCATCTAGGGTCACTTTCATGTTCTTCTTCTGCATCATTTTCTTTTGGACTGAACTTCTCAAGGATTTCCAGATCTTCATCACTTACATTCGGTGATATCTTTTTCATCGGGATGGAGAGTGCAACATTTTCATAAATTAATTGCGCAACATTGAAAGCATGATCACTGGAAGGAATCGTAATAACATCTTCCTCACTGTCGTCATATTCTTCCCCGAATTTCACCAATACCCTGATCTCATTTTCAATGGCATGGTCGAAATTTTCGTTTGTAATATCACAAACAAGCTCTACCGTACCCTTTACTTTTATCTCAAACTCCAGAAATGTAGAATGTTTGTCAAGTAAAACATCTACTGAGATTCTGGGATTTGTAAATTCCTGTTCAGTATCAAATAATTGAAAGAACTCTTTATCTATCTCAAACCTGAACACGTGCCTGCCGGTTTTCAACCCGGAAAAGCTTACGTCATAGTTTCTTAACTTGTCCATAAAATGAGTGTGCAAAAATATGCAATTTTTTTATAATAACAAATAATTTCTAAAACAAATTAACTTAAAATCCATATTAAAGATTTAGCCTTCGGATTCATCCGGCAAATCTTCATCTATTCCGTTATCTACAGCCATTTTTCTCGGCTGCAGTCGGTTGGCCATCAAATCATTATATTCACTTCTGTTCCTGAAAATTTTAATCGCGGTAAAGATGGCTTCGGTAAAACTTTGCTCATCGGCTATGTTTTTACCGGCAATATCATACGCTGTTCCGTGGTCAGGAGATGTTCTTATGAAGGGAAGGCCTGCCGTATAGTTTACCCCTTCTTCATAAGCTAATGTTTTAAACGGGGCAAGACCCTGATCGTGGTACATTGCCAAAACCGCATCAAAGCTTTTATATTTTCCCGGCTGGAAAAAACTGTCTGCCGGGAAAGGTCCGAATGCCAGAATTCCGTTATCTGAAAGTTCCTTGATAGCCGGAGCAATGATTTCAATTTCCTCTTTTCCGATCACGCCTCCGTCACCCGCATGCGGATTCAGCCCAAGAACCGCAATTTTAGGCCTTGAAATATTAAAATCTTCAATTAAAGTCTGATTTAAAACCCTGATCTGCTTTTTAATTTTTTCTTTGGAAATATTTTCAGCAACTTCAGCAATCGGAATATGGTGCGTAAGAACAGCTACCTTTAAATCTTCCGTTACCAGGAACATCAGTCCTTTTTTGTTGAACTTTTCTTCAAAATACCCTGTGTGCCCGGCGTGTTTGAAGCCCATTTTTACCATTTCATCTTTATTGATGGGTGCTGTTACCAGTACATCAATTTCTCCTTTTAATAAGGCTTCCGTGGCGGCTTCAAGAGAATCAATGGCCATTTTGGTAGATTCCTCCGTTGGAGTACCCAGTTCTACTACAGAGTTTTCCTTTGCCAGATTCACCATATTCAGCTTTCCGGCCTGAGCCTGTGACGCTTCATTAATGTAGTTGAAGTTCAGGTTCAGTTTAAAAATGTTTTTCTGATAGGTAAATAATTTTCCCGAACCAAAAATTACAGGGGTGAAAAAATCCGTAATGGTTTTGTCTGTAAGGGATTTCATAATGATTTCGGGACCGATGCCGTTGAAATCTCCTATTGAAATTCCTACTCGTACTTTATGGTTTTTTGGGCTCATTTTGATTATCTTTGAAGATTAATAAACTACAAATTTAGCAAAAAATAATATGTTCACAGGAATAATTGAAGCGGTAGGAGTAATTGAGAAGATTGAAGAAAACGGAAGCAATATTGATTTTACATTAACATGCCCTTTCACGAACGAATTGAAAATTGATCAGAGCTTAGCGCATAATGGTTGCTGCCTTACGGTTGTAAAGATTGAAGGAGATCAATATGTCGTAACTGCAATCAATGAAACGCTGGAAAAAACAAACCTCGGTAAATGGAAAGTGGGCACCGTGGTAAATCTTGAACGTTGTATGAAAATGGACGGGCGGCTGGACGGGCACATTGTTCAGGGCCATGTTGACAAAACCGGTGAAGTAGTAAGCATTGAAAATAAAGACGGAAGTTACTTTATTACCATAGCGTACGAAAGTAACGGAGGTTTCGTAACGGTTCCTCAGGGTTCCATTACCGTAAACGGGATCAGTCTTACGGTTGCAAAAAGTCAGGACAACCAGTTTTCCGTTGCTATTATTCCGTATACTTGGGACTTTACAAATATGCAGTATCTGAAAAAAGGTGACAAAGTTAATTTAGAATTCGATATAATTGGTAAGTATATTGCTAGTTTAATTAATAAACAGAATGTCAATGATTATGTATAAAGGATATAGCTTAAGAAACCGTGTTTTTTTCGGATTCTTATTGGTATGTCTTTTAAGTGTAGTGGCTTCTTCGCTAGTTCCTTATTTTGTTTTAAGGGAAAATTCTATGACGAAAAGCAAAATTGATATGCAGGAAAAAACGGGAGCAGTGATCCGGTACCTTGATTATGCAGTGAGCATGAAACATACCGAGACAAAAGATCTTCCCACTCTTCTTGATAATAAAATTTTCGAAATTGCAGATATCAATCAGCACGACATAATTTTATACGACTTAAAAGGAAATTACTTACTTTCAAATAAAGATGAAAGCCTTGTTGAGCAGAAGAAGGTTCCTATTACGATTGTAAACAGGATTCTAGCAACAAATGCAAGGGTAGACATAAAAGGGTACGACGCCTCTAAAGATGCTGTGCTTACATCGTCTTACCTGCTTCTGAAAAATAATGATCTTGAGCCTATTGCTATCGTGTATATTCCTTTATATCACAATGAATCTGCCTATCTGGATGTTCTTAATACGTATGTGAAATACATTATCCTTGTTGATGTTTTTCTGATGTTGTTCAGTGTATGGTTTAGCTGGGTGATGTCAAATAGTCTTGCTAAAAATATCACGAAATTTTCTGATATGATAACCCGCATTACACTATTTGAAAATGAAATGCGGCCGATCCGTTATTATAAAAACGATGAACTAAATGCTTTGGCAAGAGCTTATAACAGGATGATTCTTCAAATTCAGGATCAGAAAGAGAGGCTTCGTTTTAAGGCTTCGGAAGAAGCCTGGAGAGAAATGGCCAAACAGGTAGCTCACGAAGTTAAAAATCCGCTGACGCCCATGAAGCTTACCATCCAGAATTTTGAAAGAAAATTTGATCCTGAAGATCCTAACGTAAGGGAAAAAGTGAAGCAGATGAGCAAAACGATGGTAGACCAGATCGACCTTATCGCTACTGTAGCATCGGCATTTTCTGAATTTGCCAAGCTTCCGGAAAAAAATAACGAGATCATTAACCTCAATAATGAAGTGGAAGATATTCTCCGCGTTTTTAATGACGACAGCATTTTTATGCATTCCAATAAAAATAATATTATGATTAATATGGACAGGATTTATCTGTCCAGGATCATTACCAACCTTGTTACCAATGCAAAACAGGCAGAAAGTGATGAGCGGAAATTAATTATTAATGTTGATGTAGAACAGCATCAGAGAAGAGTGATGATCTCTGTTCAGGATAACGGAATAGGCATCCCTGAGAATATTTACGAAAGAATTTTCGAGCCTAATTTTACCTCTAAAAACAGCGGTATGGGCCTTGGATTATCCATGGTCAGAAAGATGGTAGAAGACTATAAAGGTGAAATTGCCGTAAAATCTGAAGTTGGAAAGGGTTCTACGTTTACCATTACTTTGCCTACAAACCTATAGTGAAACCTTTTAGCTTTAAACAATTTACCATTCAGCAGTCGAAAAATGTTTTTCGGGTGGGAACTGACGGTGTCCTGCTCGGTGCTCTTGCGGATGTTAAAAATGCCTTCAGTGTTCTTGAAATCGGAACAGGAACGGGCCTGATTTCTCTAATGCTTGCCCAGCGGAATCCTGAAGCGAAGTTCTTGGGAATTGACATTAATAAGGATGCTGCAGAACTCACGAAAGTTAATTTTCAAAATGCACCTTTTTTTTCAAGGTTAAAAAATATTCATCAGGATTTCAAAGATTTTGAAACGGAGCAGGAATTTGATCTTATTGTTTCTAATCCTCCATATTTTGAAGTCTCTGATTCTGAAAAGGACAAAATTGCCCGGCAGACCGTAGAATTGAATTTTCGTCAGCTAATTGTAAAGTCTTCACAGATGCTTTCTAAGAAAGGAATTTTGTCGGTAATTATTCCGGCTGAAGCGGGAAATAATTTCATGACGACCGCGTATGAAAGTGGAATGTATTTAGTGCGGAAAATTATTGTAAAAGGAATTGAAAATTCAAAAGTAAAAAGGCTGGTTCTTGAATTTTCCAAGTCTGAAAAAAGACTGGAAGAATCTGAATTGATTATAGAAAAAAGTCCGAGACAATACTCGGACCAATATCTTGAACTCACCAAAGAGTTTCATGTTTTTAAAAAAGAAAGTTAGATTTTAGTATTATCTAAATTCTTACTTTTTATTCAAATAATTCTGCGGTATCAAGCACAGAAACTTTTCCGTCTTCACATCTGATTGCTTCACCGGGGAAATTCTGTATCATATGATAATCATGTGTCGCCATTACTACAGCTGCTCCATTTTCAAGGGCAACCTGTTTTAACAGGGTCATAATTTCATTAGACGTTTCAGGATCAAGATTTCCGGTAGGTTCATCTGCTAAAATTAAGTCAGGATGATTAAGTAAAGCTCTTGCAATCGCCACACGCTGCTGCTCGCCACCCGAAAGTTCATGAGGCATCTTGTGTTTCTTGCTTTTCATGTTTACGCTTCCCAGCACCTCGTTGATACGGTCTTCCATTTTAATTTTGTCACTCCATCCTGTCGCTTCCAGTACGAATTTCAGGTTTTTTTCCACGGTTCTGTCGGAAAGCAGCTGGAAATCCTGGAAAACAATTCCTAATTTTCTTCTTAGGTTGGGAACGTCAGAAGCTCTCAGCTTGGCAAGATCAAAGCCAACCACAGCTCCGTGACCTGAAGCTAAAGGAATATGCCCGTACAAAGTTTTCAGCAGTGAACTTTTTCCTGAACCTGTTTTCCCGATAAGATAGCAGAAACGTCCTTTCTTAATGTTCAGATTTACATCGGAAAGCACCGTAAAATTTTTCTGTGCGATCTTGGCGTGCTGCAGGCTGATGATGTTGTCTCCGGCAATATTTGTATGTGGCATAATTCAGTTTTAAAAGTACTTTTTCTAAAATTTTTTCAGATTTTAAAAATAGGAAAAAGAAGAATAAGGAACCTAAATTTTAGGAAATTTTAACAACAAAAAATGCCTGAAAAACTTCTTTTCAAGCATGATTTGTATATGATAATAAAAAGATTATCTCTTAGCGCGTGATGCACTTACAGTTAAACTCTTTCTGCCTTTAGCTCTTCTCGCAGCCAAAACTCTTCTTCCATTTGGCGTAGACATTCTTTCTCTGAAACCGTGTTTGTTTCTTCTTTTTCTTTCTGATGGCTGGAATGTTCTTTTACTCATTACTATATGTTTAAATCGTAATTATCTATTAATTTTCAGGTTGCAAAGATATGCAATTTTTTAAAAGTTGCAAACTTTACTAATGTTTTTTTGAATTTTTTACCCCTTTCTTTGGAATTATTGCTAAGTCCCGCCAGATAAGAATTTATAAAGGTACAAAATAATAGGTAATGATTTATTTAAAAGCTCTATCTTTGGAAACTTAAATTTTAAAGAAAATAAAACATCCCATGTTTACACCCGCGGAACTTTTAGAAATCAATACGTTACTGACTCCGGAAAACAAAATCGTAATCCTTACCCATTACAATCCTGATGGGGATGCGATCGGTTCCAGCCTGGGTTTAAAACATTATCTGAAAGCAAGAGGAATTTTTGCGGAAGTGATCGTTCCGAACGATTTTCCTAAATTTCTGAAATGGATGCCGGAAGCTAAAAAAGTTCTGATAGGGGAGTACAAAAGAAAAGTAGCTTCTGACCTTATCAGTGAAGCGGATGTTATTTTCTGTCTTGATTTTAATGCCCATTCCAGAATTGGTCTGCTAGGTGACTGGCTGGCTCATGCAAAAGCAAAAAAAATTCTTATCGACCATCATCAGCAGCCTGAGCCGTTTGATTTTGTATATTCGGATACGGTTATTCCGGCAACCTGCCAGATGGTGTATCATTTTATTGAAGCACTTGATGACGAAAATCTCGTTAATAAAGATATTGCCGAATGTCTTTATACGGGAATTATGACAGATACAGGAGGTTTCCGTTTCCGCTCTACCAGTTCGGCCACCCACAGGATTATTGCAAACCTTATTGAGCATGGAGCAGATCCTGCAATGATTACCTCGAATACCTGGGATACGAATACCGTTTCACGTCTTCATTTATTAGCCTTAATTTTAGGAAGAATCGAAGTGGTAAAAGACGGAAAAGTTGCTGTTCTTTATTTAACAAGGGAAGAATTAAAAGAATATGGTTTCCAGAAAGGAGATACAGAAGGTTTTGTAAACTACGGACTGAGTATTATGGGAGTGAAAATGGCGGCATTCTTTATGGAAGATCTATATGAGAATTTTATTAAGATTTCTTTCAGAAGCAAGGATGATATGGATGTTAATCAATTCTCAAGAAAATATTTTAACGGAGGAGGCCACATCAATGCAGCAGGTGGGAAGTCCCATGAATCTCTGCCGGACACCATTGAAACGTTCAAAAATAAAATTCAAGCTGAAGAAAGTTTGTAAATAATATTTAGGTTAAGGTTTAGTCTAAGCAAATTGCGTTTTGTTGTCATTCAGCTGCATCTCAGTGTTTAAATAATATACTCAGAATTCAAATTTTATTTGAGGATGCTTTGTCGTTTTGTTCCTCGTAACATACACTTAACACTCATACATTAAACTTTCAAACTTTCAGTTTAGTTCTGAAACCGTGAATGTCCTTTTTCCTCAAGTTCTTTGCAGGTATATTCATACACTTCCTGAAACATGATATCAAGGAATTTTTTGTTGAATAAACTGAACTTTGTCATTTTAGGCGGATCCAGAAAAATATCACAGGATTTTGCTTTGGAGTAAACGGATTTTGCGATTGCCAAGTGTAAAATTCTATCGAATTCCTTCATCAAACTCATTTTTTCGAGACTGTCATAGCTGATGGAATTAACGTGTGAAGCAATCAGGAAATCGCATTTATCAATAATGGGCTCAATAGGAAGGTTGTCTAAAACACCACCGTCTACATAAATTTTCTCACCCATTTTTACAGGGGGTAAAATAAAAGGTACGCTGGATGAAGCGAGCAGCGGCCCGAAAAGTTCGCCTTCCGAAAAGAAATCTACAATTCCATGTGTCATTTCGGTTGCAGCGACATATACCGGGATTTTTAAAATTTTAAAATCATCTTCCGGGAAATGATCCATAAATAATTTCAGTATAAATTTCGAACTGAAAATTCCGTTTTTAGAAAGCTTTAAATACGATCTGGAGAAAAAAGTAGTCTGTTTTACAATTTCCATCATTTCATCCGGCGATTTCCCAAGGGAATAAAATGCGCCTACAATAGATCCGGCACTGGTTCCGGAAATGATATCGGGTTTAAGGTTGTATTCTTCCAACGCTTTTAAAACTGCAATATGGGCAATCCCACGCATTCCTCCGCCTGAAAGTGTAAGGCCGATTACGGGTTTCTTTTTTTTGAACAGAAAATCCAGCATCTTAGAAAACTAAATGTTTCGGTAAATGATGAAGAAGCTCCGTATTAATGATTTCTGCGCAGATTGTCGGCTTTTCCCAATGACCGTTATGTCCACAGTCGAGCACGTAAGATTTGATGTTGGTTCTGTCCGGAAGATTCTTTATCATCGTTTCTGTTTTTACCGCATTGTCATGTTTCCCGGCAAGCACTAAAATTTTGCAGTCAAGATTTTCCAGAATGTTCTTTTTGTCTGTTCGCTCTACCATTCCTTTTACGGATGCCAGAGCGCCAAGGTTATTGGTAGAAAGAGCAACTTCAAGCGCTGTTTCTATTTTGCCTTCAAGAACATCTCTTTCATTCGGATTGAAAAGATTGGGAACTCCAGCTCTGACGTAGTGTGCAAAAGCATCTTCAATGATTCGGTAACTTTTGATGCGCTGCTCTTTTTTTTCAGCATCATCAGCAAGATAGGATGAGAAAAATAGGGTTAAACTTTTCAGATACTCAGGATATTTTTCAGCAAAACCGAGAGAAATATAGCCGCCCATTGAATGTCCTAACAAATGAACTTTTTGCAAATTTTGATCGTCAAGAACTTTTTTTACCTCTTCTGTCATCAGTTCCATAGTCTGAACGTCCGCAATAATATCCGATTGCCCATGTCCCGGAAGGTCGATTTTCAGTAATGAAAAATTTTCAGAAAGATGAGGTTCCATGTCACTCCAGATCGTAATGTTTTCCATAAAACCATGAAGTAAGACCAGTGTTTCCTTTCCGTTTCCTTTTCTCTCGAAGTTTAGCATAATTTCAGATTAAAAATGAATATCAATATAGTCAACAAATCCCGAACCATTTACCATATCCTGAAGTCTGTATGTTTTGCCGCCATCTTTAGACATGAATGTTTTTGTTCCTTTTCTAAGATATGGCTTTCCGTTTTCATAGTCAGAAATACGTTGTGAAATGGTTCCTGTAAAATTCATGTGCTTATCGGAAACTACAGCCATAAAACCTTTGATTTCAAGGGAATTTTTTCCGGATTTTATTTGTCCGGAGACATTATAATGGTCTCTTTCACCTTTAATTTTTTCGAATGAAATGGTTCCTGAGCCTTGTATGGAATTGTGGGTGAGTTTGTGGGACCCGCTGAAATCTTTAAAATGATTTTTAGATTTAATGCTATCGTTGATTTTTGTTCTTGCAGCGTTAATGGAATCTATAATTTTTGTACTGTCGGTCTTATCGGGAGTGGAAGTTGCTTCCTTCTTGGAACAGGAAACCAAAAAAGCGGCTACAGCAGCTGCGGTTAAAAAGTTTTTCATTATATAAAATTATAGCCAAAAATAAATAAAAAAAGAGCATTTTGAAAATGCTCTTGATTGTTATTGGGTTAATTCGTCGTAAACTTTCTTTTCCCAGGGCTTGATGTCGGTAACGCCGTAGCGCTCTTTTTTGGAGATCGCGATATTATCCAGAATATCTACGAAGTTTTTGTAATTGGCATCATCGGTAGGCTCAATGATAATGGTAAAGTTTTCTTTATTTGGAGCATTATTATAAGCTTCGGAAATAATTTTAGTGATATTAATTCCACTGAAATCTGTTTCCTTTAAATTGCTTTTGTCTAGATCTTCCTTCGTTTTCTGATGATAAAATACCCGGTTGTCTTTACCCAAAATGAAGGTAATTTGATTATTAACATCTATTGGAGGAGTTGGTTGTGGAATAGGATTCGGATCTTTCGCCGGCAATCCTAAATCCATCACGTTAGGTTTTGTAAAATTAGTGGTAAACATAAAGAAGGTAATTAAGAGAAATCCTAAATCTACCATTGGAGTCATGTCTACGCGGATCATTTTTTTTCTCTGCTTGCTGACTCCCTGCTTTTCTTGTGCGATAATTTCAGCCATAGTTAATAGTTTTTAAATGTTAAATAGTTTCTAAATAAGCGTGTCGAATTTTTACTTATTTGTAAAATTATATGCAAATTATATACCTGATTCTTAAATTAAATATAGATTTTATATTCTTTAAATAGGATATTTTGTATTTTTCTGCAAATCAGCATAATAAAAAAGCCTTACCAAAGAATTGATAAGACTTTACTCTCTATTAATCGTAAAATTATTTATTGTTCTTATAATAATTTACTCCGCATTCAAGGAATTTTTTGAAATCCTCTTTAGGCATGTATCCTGAAACCGGAGTATTAATAACTTTTCCGTCCGGAGTCAGCAAAACGTAGTGTGGTTGTGAATTGTTATTAAAATTAACCTGTTGGAACAAACTCCATCGGTCGCCGATTGTTTTTACCTTTTTCACCTGTCCGTCACCAAGATCAATTTTTGTTTTCTGATCTTCGGGAAGTTCTTCCTTATCATCGACATAAAGTGAAGCAAGGACGACATCATTCTGAAGAATAGGCAGGATATCGCTTTCGCTCCACACGAATTCTTCCATCTTTCTGCAGTTTTCACAACCATAACCAGTGAAGTCAATTAAGATCGGTTTATCTTCTTTTTTAGCGATTTCAACCGCTTTAAAGAAATCATGTTCCGGATGCATTCCTAAAATTCCGTCTTTTTCATCATGGAAATAACTGACGTTCAATGGAGGCAAAATTCCGCTTAACAGTTGCAACTTCGGACGCTCTGAAGGAATTAATCCCTGAACAAGATAAATCACAAATCCGAATCCTAAAACCCCCAGGATTTTTCGGGTAATTGAAATTTTCGGTTTTTTATCATCATGCGGAAATCTGATCACACCAAATAAATAGAGTGCTAAACCTAAAGCTACAAGAATCCAGATCACAATGAAAAGTTCTCTTTTCAATAAGAATGTTTTGGAAACCAAATCTGCTTTTGATAAGAATTTTAACGCTAAAGCCAATTCTACGAAACCTAAAACAACTTTTACGGTATTCATCCATCCTCCGGATTTTGGAAGACTTTGCAGTGCCTGCGGGAATAAAGCCAGCAATCCGAAAATAATCGCCCACGCCAAACCAAAACCTGCTAATGCAAAGGTAAGTAACATCGGAACATTTGCCGAGCCTGTCACTGCGCTTCCCAATAAGCTTCCTAAAATAGGACCCGTACAGGAGAATGAAACGATCACCAATGTTAAAGCCATAAAGAAAATGCCTACAATTCCGCCTGCTTCTTCCGCTTTTGAAGATTTATTGGCAATGGCACTTGGCAATGTGATATCATAATATCCGAAGAAGCTTCCCGCAAAGAAAATGAATATGATGAAAAATGCGATATTCAGCCATACACTGGTGGATATTTCGTTAAAAATATTTCCCGCAATGCCATCAATAATATGAAAAGGCACACTCAGCAAAACAAAGATCAGGAAAATGAAAAATCCGTAGATAAAGGCATCTCTTTTTCCTTTGGCCTTATTTAGGCTGCCTTTCGTAAAGAATGAAACCGTAAGCGGAATCATCGGGAAAACGCACGGTGTAAGCAATGCGATAAGTCCTCCTATGAACCCCAGAAGAAGGTAGGTCCAATAGTTTTCAGATACTTTTTCAGTGGCAACTCCGCAATCGGTAAGCGGTTTCTGGAAATTGATCGATGCTATCTTTAATTGCTTAGGATCCAGCTTTGCTGTTTCTGTTACAATAACAGTGCCTTTTACCGGATTCACTACTGCAGTGTCTGTTTTTGCAGAATCTTTTGCAGGTACTTCAGCCGCTTCTTCCACAGCACCTTTTGGTGTTACCTGTTTGTTGAATTCTAAAGTATTTGGCGCCAGACAAACCCTGTCGTCACAGGTCTGGTAGGTAATTTCAGCAACAACATCACCTGGTTTTGTACCGTCTTTGAGTTTAAATTTCTGTTTAAAACCTGCTGAATTGGAGTAATACACAATCGTTCCTCCGAAAGCTTCTGAAAATTCTTCATGCTTTTTTCCAACTTCGGTAAATTTGCCGATCAGTTCAATATTTTTCCCGGAAACTTTATAATCAGTAGGAATTCCCGTGTCTTCCGGAATGTCTTTGGAATAAATATGCCACCCGCTTTCCATCGTAGCATTCAGCACGGCTTCATATTGATTGTCGCCTAATTCGTTGATTGTAAATTTAAATTTTACAGGATTTTTGATTTGTGCATTAATTCCTGTTGCTAAAAACAGCAGAATTAATAAAAACCAGTTTTTAAATTTCATTTTGCTTCTTATTAAAAATTTTGAGAAGGTGTCGGGACTTCTCACTCCCTGCATGTTTCCGATCTTGTCTGTAGGGAATTATCCCGAATACAGAATCCCGATCGGTCCGGAACCGGATTTTGTGTCGCTAAATTAGATATTTTTTCGTCCCTAAAAAACTTAGGAACTTTCTTTTTTTTAAATAACAGTTATTTATAAAGAGTTATGGTAACATTCAGGACATGAAAACATGTTCCATTTGTTTATTTTTTAATTATAAATAATGATGTTTTTAAAATTTAAAACTGTATTCCAGATTAGCAATGAAGCTTCTTGTCAATCCGTCGGGTCTTGTATCGCGCACTAAAAACGGAACCCCTACATTCAGCTGCAACGCGTTGGTATTATTCAATTTATAATCCAGGAATACATTTCCATTAATAGTTAAGCCGTCAGAACCGTCAATTTCCTGCTGGAAGCCGGCTGAATTGGTGAATTTATCTTTAGAAAGATGATAAATATTTAACAAGCCAGGTGTTAATAATAGTTTTTCCGTAATTTTTATAGGATAAGAAGCTCTCAAAAGCACGTCACCACTTCGCTTGAAATCTTTCGTGCTCTGAAAATCTGCTAATGCGGAACCGGCAGGATAATTTTTAGCGTTAAACTGATTTTCGTTTTGTGTTAAAGGCTGCTGTAAGGCCGCAACCAATTGCAGTTTTTTAATCTGATATCCAACCCCTGCAATAAGATCAAAGGTTCCTAAGCTGGATTGATAATCCATGGGAAGAATATTTCCGTTGTCTGCCTTATTCCCATTATTGAGCGGGATTTTCGTGCCTAATGTGAATGTAAAGTTTTTGTTTGCCCGGTAATTTGAATTCAGGTAAATGTCTGATAATCCAAATACACTGATGCCATTTCCTGTTTGGGCAATAGAAGTAGCTTTGGCGCTGATGCCAAATTTAGAATTGATCTGTCTGTTATATTCCAGATACTGTCCGTAAACAGATATGGAATTATCAGCTTTTCCGAAAGAAAATCCTGCTTTCAGTTCATTTCTGTGACTATTGGCAGAGTCAGCAGCATTATGCGGCTTTAAACTGTTTACGGTACAAAAACCGGCGTCACTGCAACCCTGGGCATGTGAAATTCCGGGAATAGTCATCAAAAAAATGCTTAGAAAAGCGAAATAAAATGTTTTCATACTATGTTTATTTTTATAATTGTTTTAAAATATCTTCTATTGATGCTCTTTCTTTATAATCCGGATTAAAATGTCTCCACGAGATGATTTTATTTTCATCCAGAATAAAAGTTGCGGAAACCGGAAGCCTCCCGGAATTATCAGATCTGCTAGTGGCAAAACCTTCTACCTTTGAATTGTAGAGATCCAGTATTTTTGTATCCGGAGTATAAAGTACGTCAAACGCTTCGGCGATCTTGTAGCCGTCGTCATATAGAACCGTATATGATGTTTTGGTTTTTTCGATGGTTTTTTCTATAAATTCCGGTTTTTCCGGAGATATAATAACCAGTTTCGCATTTTTAGCTTTTAATTCAGGAGAAATGTTTTGAAGAGATTCTATATATCTGTTGCAGTAAGGACACCATTGCCCGCGAATGAAAACCACGACCAGTTTTTCCTTTTGATTTGATGATGAAAATGTATTTCCCAAATGATCTTTCGCAGAAAAGTCCGGAATTTTATCTCCTACCATCTTTCCTTTTACCATATCAATTGTTTTCGGAAGTGAGGCTGATGAAATTTTATTCACCACCGACATTCCTATGGATGAGAATTGTTCGGCGTTATAATATCCGAAATCATACTGAACCAATTTGCCGCTTGCATTTAAAAACAAGAATGACGGGAAATTTACAATTTTAAACTCTTTTGCCAGTGCTACACCTTCCTTTTCTGCATCTATGGCAAGATTCACGAAGTTTTTATTAAAAAAATCACCAACCTTTGCATCGGTAAAAGTATTTTTCTGCATCAGTTTGCACGGCCCGCACCATGTTGTGTAGATGTCTATGAAGATGAGCTTGTTTTCTTTCTTTGCAATTTGTTTTGCCGTTTCCAAACTTACCTTTTGGAAGTTGATTCCTTTTTTACCCTGTGCATTTGCAAAGATTGCTATTAAAAAACACAGGCTTAGTATTATTTTTTTTGTCATGATATTGTTACTTATCCATAAGTTCCAAAAACAAAAAAAAATCACCCGGAAACCGAGTGATTTTTTGTAACTGTCAGCATTTCAATGCTAAAAATTATCCTTATCTTTAATTTTTCTGATTTGCTCTACACATTTATGCTTTTGGTTCTGTGCATTGTGCTTGCTGGAATATTTGTATTTGCTTTGAATTTCTTCAATGTTTTTATTATTCATAAAAATATCCTGGATCAAATTTTTGCAGTGTGAAGATATGGCATTCATATAATCGTTAAGCTTATCCCAATAATCACGTTCATTTTCAATGGCGGTGTTTATTTCTTCCTGATGGGTTATATAGTAATTATCAGGGATTTCTGTCAAAAACTCTTTATTTCTCAGCTTCTTCAGCCATAAATTTTTAGAAATTCCCGATAGATAATTGGCGAGGCAAGTATATGCTTTGAAATTATCGGCGTATAATTTTTCGTATAAAATAATAAGTGCATCCTGAAAAATATCTTCAGCATCTTCAAGGTTTCCGTTGTTGTTAAGAACAAACTTTTTTGTGTAGACAAAATATTTTTGATATAAAATCGCGAAAGCAACGTTGCTGTCCTTTCTGAAGTCCTCTATTGCTAAAGTGTTTGTTGTTCTTTTATCCATCGTATTTTCAGTGTTTTTTCGGTGTGCTGTTCTGCGTAAAATCTCCTGTCCTGTCTATAAGGTACTACACCGAGCACCTGATCTTCCGAATCGCAGAGCAGCCATATATTTTGTTTTTCTAAAATAGATAATTTTTCGTCACGCAGGAATTTGGAAATCTTCTTTTTGCCTTTCATCCCAACGGGGAAAAATACATCTCCTTCTTTTTTCTTTCTTAATTTTAATGGGAGGCTGATCTTTTCAAGGTCTACAAGCCAGTCAAATGATTTTAAATCAATAAATTGATATCCCTTGTTTTCGTGGAGTAATATCTCATTATCATTGTTTTCTAAAATAATTTCTTCAGACTCTTTTGAAATATGCTCTTTAAGTTCTGTGATGACAAAACCATTCCGATCGACAGCTAACTGGTATTCTCTCGAAAAAAATACGCTTCCGTTTTCTGCTATAAAAATTTTTGCAATTTCTTCTTCCTGTGTAAAGCCGTACTTTCTTAAAATTTCAAATTTTACAAAATCGCTTTTTGCGGCAAACTGTTCCTTGGATAATATTTTGTGGTACTTGTTAAAAACGGTAATGCGTTTTTCGATTTCTTCAATCTGTTGCTGAACAAAATGTTTTGTCCGGTTGAGGTATAACGAACTTTTTTTGAAATTTTCCAGGAAATGTCCATTGGTTTCCGTTAGTTTAGGAACAATTTCATGTCGTATTTTATTTCTCAGGTAATCATTTTTCGAGTTGGAAATATCTTCGCGGTATTCAATATGGTTTTCTTTGGCAAAAGCATAAATTTCTTCTTTGCTAAAAGGTAAAAGCGGCCGTAAAATATGATTATCATTGGCTGGGATTCCTGCCAATCCGTTTATTCCTGCTGCTTTTGAAAGATTAATAATAAAGGTTTCCAGCTGGTCGTTCAGATGATGGGCAGTTACCAGAAAATCAAGGCTTTCTTTTTCGCGGATTTCTTTAAAGAAATTATATCTCAGTTCCCGTGCCCACAGCTGAATGGAACCTGCAGGTTTGTTATCTTTATTAGAAACTGTATATAAATGGAATTTGATATTATTGTTTTCACAAAAATCCTCCACTACTTTTTGATCCAGGTCAGAATCTTCACCACGCAGTTTATAATTGATATGAGCAACTTGGAATGTTACTCCTAAATCATTAAAACACTGGGCCAAAACCATAGAATCTGCACCGCCGCTTACTGCCAGAAGATAGGTGCCTGTTTCGGGAGCCGGGACAAGATCTTGCAATTGGTTTTTTAGGTCAGACGTTTTCAATAGGTATGCTAAGAATTTCTTTGTGCAAAGATAATCGATATAATTAAAATGAATTTTGTTACCTTTGATCGTCTAAAAATGATTATTTATGAAAATTTTTAAAATCTTAGCAGTATCTGCAATGGTGTTGGGAATGACATCTTGTATCAGCAAAAAACAGTATGATGCACTGAGCTCAAATTACAAACAATGTATTGAGAACGTGGGAGAAAGACAGAGAGAAATTCAGGATCTGAAGTCTCAGAACTCTGCTTTGACGAGCGAAAACAACCTGTTAAAAAGTCAGCACGATGCTTTGAAATCATCATTGGATGCATGTCTTTCCAATACAGGGAAAAGCTCTGCCAATATCGATAAGCTGGTGGGAGAGATCAACTCTTCAAACTCTTACATCAAGCAGCTTATCTCCAGCAATGCTAAAAATGACAGCTTGAATCTGGCATTATCAAACAAACTGAAAAGATCGTTGGATAATGTAGCAGACAGCGATGTTCAGGTGAAAGTTCTGAAAGGAGTGGTTATGATCTCTCTTTCTGACAAAATGCTTTACAAAACAGGAGATTACAACGTATTGCCTGCAGCACAGGAAGTTTTAGGAAAAGTAGCGAAAGTAATCAACGATTACGACAAATATTCTGTACTAATCGAAGGAAATACCGACAATGCTCCTTTAAACTCTCCAAACCTGCCTAAAGATAACTGGGATCTTTCTGCATTGAGAGGTACTGCCGTTGCTAAAGTATTACAGACTCAGTTCGGAGTAGATCCAGCGAGAATCACAGCCGGTGGTAGATCAGAATACAATCCTAAAGCAACTAATATGAGCGTTTCCGGAAGAGCTGAAAACAGAAGAACGGAAATCATCATCATGCCGAAGCTGGATGAATTCATGAAATTAATGGACATCGCGCCGAAAAAATAATAAGAGCAAACATTCAATCAATATAAATAAATCCCGAAGTAATTCGGGATTTATTTTTTTAATCAAATTAATTCTTCTTTTTTCAATAATGAAATAATTCGCTGTAAAAATGAATTGGATATTTCCGGCTTAGTTTTCTTCAGAGATTCTGTTCTGTCTTTAGATAGCGCATTTCTCTTTTTCTCCTGGTTAATTTGTTTTACTCCCGCATTCATTTTAGTTAGTGTTTTTACCCTCGTCCAAAGATATAGCTATTCCGAAAGCCAAAACACCCGTGTTTTTACGGTAATTTTTCCGGGGATTCTCCCATGACTCGGAATATTTGTGATTCGTTGGGCTTTTTGCTTATATTTAAGTAAATTTGAATCAACAAAATTTGTAGAATGAGCTTTTTTGAAGAAAAGAATCCGGAAATGGACCGTTATCTGGAAACCCATGCTTCATCGGAACCCGAAATACTGAAAAAGCTGAGAAGGGAAACCTATCAGAAAACAACTCAGCCCCACATGATTTCCGGGTATCAGCAGGGAAGATTGCTTACGATTATTTCCCAAATGATGCAGCCCGAAAATATTCTTGAAATAGGAACATTTACCGGATATGCCACGCTTTGCCTTGCATCAGGACTTAAAGAAAACGCCAGGATTACTACACTTGATGTGAATGAAGATCTTGCTTATCTGCCTGAAAAGTATTTTGCAGAAAGCGGGCGTTCTTCTCAAATTGACTTCAGGCTTCAGGACGCAAAAGAATTTTTGAAAGAAACCGACCAGTTTTTCGATCTTGTTTTTATCGATGCAGACAAAGAAAATTATGCGGAATATTTCAAATTGATCAAGCCGCGCACAAAATCCGGTTCGGTAGTAATGTTCGACAATGTACTCTGGTATGGGAAAGTACTGGAAGAAAATCCCAAGCAGAAGTCTACACAGGCTATTAAAGAACTCAATGATCTGATCGCGAAAGATGATGATTTTGAAAATCTTATTTTACCTTTGCGGGATGGTGTAAATTTTTTACGCAGAAAATAAAATAAGGCTGAGTGTAAGGCTGAAAATTTATTATGAATTTCAATCTTATCTTCATTCTAAACCTTTAATATAAATTAATGAATAAAGGAGTTTGTATTGTAACGGTGGCACCTGTGCGTGCGGAAAGTTCAGACAAGGCTGAAATTGTTACGGAAATACTTTTTGGCGAAAGCGCCGATATCCTCGAAGTGAATAAAAACTGGACCCGGATAAAAATGCACTATGACGGATATGAAGGCTGGATGGATACCAAACAGCTGAAGCCCGTAACCGATGAAGAACTGGGGGCTCGAAAAGTAACCATTGTAACCGAAGATTTCGCTTCCGTAATGATGAATGACGGAAAAACACTGCTTTCTATGGGTTCTGAAGTAGAATTCCCGGTAGTTGCATCCAGAAGAAGCCACGATATACGGCAGAGTATCGCTTTAACAGCGAAAGAGTTTCTTAATGTCCCTTATTTGTGGGGCGGCAAAAGTTTTTTTGCGGTAGACTGTTCCGGATTTACACAATTGGTATACAAAATTCATAATATAAAATTGCCAAGAGATACCTCGCAACAAGTAGAAGTGGGAGAGTCTTTAACCTTTGTTGAAGAAAGCCAGCCCGGAGATCTTGCTTTTTTTGAAAATCCTGAGGGCAAAATTATTCATGTGGGAATTATGCTGGATAACCAGAAAATCATTCATGCATCCGGAAAAGTAAGAATCGATACGCTGGATTCTACCGGGATTTTTAATAAAGAAATGAATAAACATACCCACAAACTGAGAGTAATCAAAAGCATATTATAAATTTTTTAAACAAAATTGAAATGGAAAATATTCTGTTGCTGATTTTTGATGTTTTAAATTTCGGGCTGCTTGTGTTTCTATGGTGGTTCAGTATTAAAAATTACAAAGCATTACCGAAGACCATTCCTATTCATTTTGATTTTGACGGAAAAGCAGATAATTTCGGAAATAAAAAATATTTTTATCTGATGCCTGCTGTACTTACAATCATTTATTTTTTATTTGTATTTCTCGTCAGAAGTCCGGAGTCATCCAATTTTCCTGTACCAATTACTGAAGAGAATGAAAATGCTCAGTTTCTCATCATGGGAATTTTCATAAGATGGCTTTTCCTTTTAGTAGCATTGATCTTTCTTAATAGCCAGGACTACATGCTTAGATATTCACTTAATGAAAATGCAAAACCGCGGGTTGCATTTTCAACATTGTTATTCTCAATCATTGGAAGTTTGGTTGTCCTATTCATTTTTGTAGGACTTTTTAAATGAAATTTTAAAATGGCTTTTTTCTACAACATATTTATCAGCTTAATGATCTTCGGAATGAAGGTTTTTGCTTTGTTTAACGAGAAAGCAAAGAAAGGAGTCCTCGGAAGAAAAGAATCGTTAAAAAAAGTACAGTCGGCTTTTTCTGCGAAGGATAAAGTAATCTGGATGCATGCTGCAAGTCTTGGCGAGTACGAACAGGGACTGCCGGTGCTGGAGCAGCTGAAGAAAAACCTTTCGGATCATAAAATCCTGGTCACTTTCTTTTCACCTTCCGGATATGAACATATTGTGAAAAAGAAAAATATTGCAGATGTCATTTGTTATCTGCCGTTCGACAAAAAGGCAGATATTAAGGAATTTGTCGCTCAGATCAATGTTGCCTTGTTTTTCACCGTAAAATATGATTATTGGTATAACCTTTTAGAAGAGCTTAAACAAAAAGGTATAAAAACGTATGTTATTTCCGCTCTCTTTTATGATACACAATCCTTCTTTACTTCGTATGGTAAATGGTTTGTAAAACAGCTGCAGAAAAATATTGACTGGTTCTTCCATCAGACAGAAATGTCTTATGCACTGGCGAAAAGTGTGGGGCTTACTCAATCTTCCGTAACAGGAGATACCCGTTTTGACCGCGTAAAGCAGCTCCGAAACCGGGACAATCATGTTGAATGTATTAAAGATTTCATAGGACGGGATAAAGCTGTTGTTTTTGGAAGTTCCTGGCAGGCCGAAGAAAAAATGGCTGAAGAAGTCTTTTTGGGAACCCCATATGCAAAACTGATTATTGCGCCTCATGATCTTAAAAGAGTCCAGCATCTGAAACAGGTGTTTCCGGAAGCTATCTTGTACAGTACGATTAAAGATTCGGCAGAAAATTTTAACTCCAGAGTTTTAATTATCGATAGTATCGGTCTTCTTTCAAGATTGTATTCATATGCAGATATTGCAGTCGTGGGAGGCGGCTTTCATGATGCAGGATTGCACAATATTCTGGAAGCGGCAACTTTCGGTGTACCTGTAATTTTCGGAGATCATTACCGCAAAAATCCGGAAGCCGATGAGCTAATCTCCGCAGATGGTGGGAAATCTTTTGAAAAAACAGGTTTGGCGGCAGATTTTGTGATGTTCCTGATCAATAATGAAGAAACACTTCAGATGATGTCTGCAAATGCTAAAAAATTCGTTGATGATAAACCGGGTTCAACGGAATTAATTATCAATAAAATTTTATCGTAAAAATCCCTGACTTTTAATTTCTTTTATCATCTGATCAAAATTTTCCGGAATTTTGTCGCTTGTAAGCCAGTTAAGATCTATTCCGTTGTTAATGAAAAGTTTTGAGAGATAATGGTTTTGAAGAATTTTTCCTTTCAGTTCATCCAGATATTCATCAATTTCCATCCAGTAATCTACATCCAGCTTTTTGGTAAGAAGCAGAGCTTTTACGGTTTTATTAATAATATAGAGGTAAAGCTTATACACATTATCAAATCTCAGACGTCCAAGATCATCATTATAATTCAGGATTGTATTTATCAGCAAAAGATTAAGGCTTACTTCTCCGAATTTATCGGTCGTGATTTTTACATGTTCCGTGATTTCCGCACTTATTTTTCTGACGATGCTCAGGAAATATTTTTGGTTGCTGATGTATTTTGAAGCAAGTATTACCTTCTCTTCAACAATATCTTCCATAGTGTCCCTCTTATTGTCAGTAGTTTCAGGATCAATAAGTTCGAAATATAATTTTTTGGATAAAAGTTTGTCTTTTTTCAATAATCTGAATATAAGCCTGTCCTTTTCTGCGGGAGAAAAATTGCTTATTGCAGCTTTGAAATCTTTTGAATATTCCATTTTTTAAATTTAATTAAAAATTCTGGAATATTTTATAAATCCGTTTAATGCCCAATTTGCCGTGTAATACAAAGATTTAATTGTAGAAAACCCCATAAAATCCTTATACACCAGATATTGATCTTTAATAATGTTTTGTTTCTTGCGGGAAACGCTGTTTTGACGCATTCTGTATTTGGCAAGAGTTTTTTGTAAAGGATAGCCTTTCGGAATTTCTTTCAGAAGATTCAGCCACATTACGTGGTCTTCACGTTTGCTTTTTATTGGGAAGAAAAATTTGCCGACTCTCTTTGTGTCGTACATTGTTGATACCGGCGCCAGTCTGCAGGTTTTAAGCAAATTTGAAAAAGTTACGATTTTATCTGCCTGGAAATCTTTCAGTACGGGCTTCATGGTGTGTTCGTCGCATCTCGAATAGTTACAGTAAACGAGTTCTGCATTATACTCTTCCATATAACGGATCATGGTTTCGAGATATTCCGGTTGCCAAAGATCGTCGGAATCAAGAAAGGCAATATACCTTCCCTGAGCTCTTTCAAGGCTTTTATTTCTGGCATTGCCCGCCCCGCCATTCTGCTCCAGAACGTGAAGCTGTATTCGCGGATCATTATATTTCTGTAAAATTTCAACAGTATTATCCCTGGAAAGGTCATCCGTAATCAGCCATTCCCAGTTTTCATAGGTCTGGCCAAGTACACACTGTATCGTTTCCTCAATAAATTCTGCCGAATTGTATGAAGGTGTGATAATGGAAACAAGTTCTTTCATTTGTGTTGATTTATAAAAATTTTTTCTCAAAAAAATGCCATGAGCAAATCCCTACTGCAACGACGACAAGCATGCAGACTACCGCCATTACATAAGGATTATAATCCTGAAATAATCCTAAGGTAGTAAAAACCCGGATGATGGGAAAATGAAAAATATAAATTCCGTAAGTGAAATCCCCGTATTTCCCAAAATTATTCAGGAATGAAAAGGAATAGGCAATATACAGTACAATAATGCCGATCATCATGGGAGAGAATAGTTTAAAATTAAAAATCAGATCAATCCAGACCGTGATTAAAGCAATAATAAACAGAGTGTTTTTATGTTTTATGAAATGATCAAAATTAAAGTAGATCAGCATTCCCGGAATAAAATAAGAAAGTGATCCCGGCAGTTGCTTAGCTGCTGACATGTTGTTTAAAGATTCAAAATAATTAAGATAAATAAGAGACAGAAAATACATAATCACCAGACTGGTGTTTCTATACTTATTATTTTTTCCAAACAATAAAAAAAGTAAAGGGACACAGAAGTAATAGGACATTTCAACTTTCAGAGTCCACAACGCTCCGTTTACTGCCTGATTACCGAAGACTCCGGGTAACCAGGGTGCTTTGAAATTCAGAAATAAAGAATTCCAGAAAAGGTATTTACAGACCTGTGGATTGGTGAAATATTCAGCAAAAGAATAAGTGCTTACCAGGCTCAGTAAAACAGCACACAGAAAAACGACCAGCAGATACGCAGGAACAATTCTCCTGATTCTTTTTTCCAGATAGCTTTTTAAACCTGAAGAACGTTCATAGCTCCTTGCAATAAGAAAACCGCTTACAACAAAAAAACCGAAAACCGCTATTTCAATGGGGCTGCATTGAAGAATTTTCAGCTCCGGAGAGACACTTAAAGTTCCAAGATGGCCCACAAAGACAATGAAAGCCAGGAGAACGCGGATAAAGTCGAAATTATTTTTCGTTATCATTTGTGTTGTTTTGTACAAAAATAGCTTTTTCCTGCAATATAGATACTTCTAAGCCTTAATATTTTAAAAATAATTAAGTTTACAATTATTTTTTGCAAAATATTATTAAATAAATCAAAAAAATTATAATTTTAGCACTTGAAAAATTTGATACATGAAGAAATTAGCATTACTATTTGCAGGTCTATCATTATTAGTAGCGACAGGATGTAATAACGACGACGATAACACAATGGAATATCCGATTGTGGGAACCTGGCAGCCCATGAAAGTGGTTGTTACCACGGTGCCAACAGCAGGGACTCCTGTTTCAGACGGAATTTCTTTTGATACCGACTGCCAGAAAACATCAAGATGGGTATTTGCAGCGGCAGGCTCAGGAAAAAGAACCGAAAACGGAGACGGATCTACACCAGGAACCTGTCAGCCAACTTTCGACAGAAATTTTACATATACTTATGATAAAGATAGTAAGGCTATTCAGGTAAAATACCAGGGAATTGTTGAACCGGACAAAGGAAGCGTGGTTACCCTTAATGAAACTACTTTGAATATTAAGATAGAGGATACTTCAAACCCTACTAAATACCAGTCAAAAACTTATACCTTAAAGAGAATTCCTCAATAATAATAGCTTTCTTACTAAAGCTTACGATCTCATCTTCGGATGAGATTTTTGTTTTATGAGATTTCATTTAAAATTAAATCCTATTTCTGTTAAAATCATTATTTTTGTGAATCTTGATTTTTTAGAGTTAAAAGAAATTTAATCTAAATATCGAAGTCTAACATCTAATCTAATTTACAAAAAGTGTTTTACGATCATCAGCAGATAGAAAAAAAGTGGCAGAAATACTGGGAAGAAAACCAAACCTATAAAACTTCCGACAGCACTGATAAACCTAAGTTTTATGTTCTCGATATGTTTCCGTATCCTTCAGGGGCCGGACTTCACGTAGGGCATCCTCTCGGATATATTGCGTCAGATATTTATGCGAGATATAAAAGACATCAGGGATTCAATGTGCTGCATCCGGTAGGCTACGACAGTTTCGGGCTTCCTGCTGAGCAGTATGCCATCCAGACCGGGCAGCATCCTGCCGTAACTACCGAACAGAATATTACCAGATACGAAGAGCAGCTTAGAAAAATAGGCTTTTCTTTTGACTGGAGTAGGGAAGTAAGAACTTCAGATCCTTCTTATTATAAATGGACCCAATGGATTTTCATTGAACTATTCCATTCCTGGTACAATAAAAATACGGATAAAGCAGAACCGATTTCCAAGCTGATCAAACATTTTGAAGATAAAGGAACGCAAGATTTACATGCGAACCAGACCGAAGAGCTTCACTTTACGGCAGAAGAATGGAATACGGCTTCTGAAATAGATAAAGAAGATATTCTTTTAAATTACCGTTTGGCGTACAGAGCAGAAACTACCGTAAATTGGTGTCCCGCGCTTGGAACCGTACTGGCAAACGATGAGGTGAAAGACGGAAAATCCGAAAGAGGAGGTTTCCCGGTGTTTCAAAAGAAAATGATGCAGTGGAGCATGAGGATTTCCGCATACTCCGAGAGATTACTGCAGGGACTTAAAACTTTAGATTGGCCACAGCCTTTGAAAGATTCTCAGGAATACTGGATCGGAAAATCGCAGGGAGCACAGGTGAAATTTGAAATCGAAGGCCATCCTGATGAAACAATTGAAGTATTCACAACAAGGCCTGATACTATTTTTGGGGCAACTTTTATGGTGCTGGCTCCGGAAAATCCTTTGGTAGAAACCATCACCACGCCGGAACAAAAGGCAGAAGTCGATAGCTATATCGAAGAAACTTCCAAGAAAACGGAAAGAGACCGTATGGCGGATGTGAAAAATGTTTCAGGAGCCTTCACGGGAAGTTATGCACTTAATCCGTTCAGCAATGAACGAATGCCGGTCTATATTTCAGATTATGTATTGATGGGCTATGGAACAGGAGCCGTAATGGCAGTTCCGGCGCATGATGAACGTGATCATAGGTTTGCGAAGAAATTTAATTTAGAAATAAAAAAGGTTGTAGAAACCGATGAAGATATTCAGGAGAAATCTTTCGATTCCAAAGATTCTGTATGTGTAAACTCTGATTTTTTAAATGGTTTAAAATATGACGAAGCAAAAGCTTTAATTATTTCCGCTATTGAAAAAAGAGGTATCGGGCACGGAACAACCAATTACAGACAACGTGATGCGATTTTCTCCAGACAAAGATATTGGGGTGAGCCGGTTCCTATATATTATAAGGATGGAATGCCATATACTTTGCCGACTTCTGCGCTGCCTTTGGAACTTCCTGAAGTTGAAAAATATTTACCGACAGAGGATGGAGATCCGCCATTAGGAAATGCAAAAACTTTTGCGTGGGATGAGGCGAATCAGAAAGTAGTTGATACAAATCTCATCGACGATAAAACAGTTTTCCCTTTAGAATTATCTACAATGCCGGGTTGGGCGGGAAGCTCATGGTATTTTTTACGGTATATGGATCCGCATGACGAGAATGTTTTCGTTAAAAAAGATCTGGCTGATTATTGGGGACAGGTTGATCTGTATATCGGTGGAAGTGAGCATGCGACCGGACATCTATTGTATTCAAGATTTTGGAATATGTTCTTAAAAGACAGAGGATATATTGATCATAATGAACCTTTCCAAAAGTTAATCAATCAGGGGATGATTTTGGGGATGAGTGCTTTTGTGTATAGAATTGAAGGAACCAATCAATATGTTTCTAAAAATTTAGCTAAAGAATTTCAAACACAACAGATTCACGTTGATGTATCCTTGTTAAAAGGAACCTCCGATGAATTGGATACGGAAGCATTCAAAGCATGGAGACCTGATTATACAGATGCAGAATTTATTTTGGAAGACGGAAAATATATTACTGGCCGTGAAGTAGAGAAAATGTCCAAGTCAAAATACAATGTGGTAAACCCGGACGATATCTGTGAAGAATACGGAGCGGACGGATTAAGATTGTATGAAATGTTCCTGGGTCCGCTGGAGCAATCCAAGCCTTGGAATACACAAGGACTAAGCGGAGTATACGGTTTTCTTAAAAAATTCTGGAATTTATATTTTAATGGCGAAGTTTTTGAAGTGTCTGAAGAGGAACCGACAAAAGCAGAATATAAAATATTGCACACCTTAATTAAAAAAGTAGTTTACGATATTGAAAACTTCTCTTTTAATACATCTGTTTCTTCATTTATGATTGCAGTGAACGAACTGCAAAAAATAAAATGCAACAAACGCAATATTTTGGAACCTTTGTCCGTTATCATTTCTCCGTATGCGCCACACATTTGTGAAGAACTCTGGAGTTTGCTTGGCCATACAGCGTCAATTGAATTTGAGAAATTCCCTGTGCTGAACGAGGATTATCTGGTAGAAGATGAATTTGCTTACCCAATAAGTATAAACGGGAAAACAAAGCATAAATTATCATTATCTGCACAACTTTCTCCCAAAGAAGTGGAAGATTTGGTATTGCAGGATGAAAAAGTTCAGCAGTTTCTGGAAGGCAAAGCACCGAAGAAAATCATTGTGGTGCCGGGAAGAATTGTGAACATTGTAATTTAAATAAAAATTAACATTGGCAAATTAAAAAAAATGAAGGCGGATATTTTTTAAATTTTTAATGTAATGCTAAAATTTAATGATTATTGCCAAAAAAAGAGAAAATAATTATAATATCGAAATCGTATTAAAATTTTATTGTCAAAAAAAACAGAAATGTTTATTTGAGACTCTTGCATTTTAATTAATTTTGCCTTTAATTTACACCTTGTAAAATTTTAAAACAATATAATTTAGTTAAATATGGAAATGAATGTTTCAAAAAATGATGAGCAAGTAGTTGCTAAAAAAGCGGGAGGTCTAAACCCAGCTGTAATTATTCCTATTATCTTAGCTATAGGAATTTGTATTTATTTATTCGTTTTGGGTAGCCCTGGAAACTTTAAAGATGCTGACAAATTAGGAGCAGGATCGGTAGCGTTTTCAGATGTTGAAGGAAAAGACATTCACCCAGATTCTTTCTTAGGAATTATCTACAAGGGAGGGGTTATCGTACCAATCTTGATTACTTTCATGCTAACCGTAATCGTGTTCTCAATTGAAAGAGCATTGGTTTTAGGAAGAGCAGCAGGAAAAGGAAATTTAGATAACTTCGTTGTACAGGTAAGAAGCTTACTAAACCAAAACAAAATTGATGAAGCTTTAGAAGAGTGCGACAGACAACAAGGTTCTGTTGGAAACGTAGTTAAAGAAGGTCTTACTACTTACAAAGCTTTATCTCATGATACTACGCTTAACAAAGAGCAAAAAATGGTAGCGCTTAACAAAGCAATCGAAGAAGCTACTACTCTTGAGATGCCAATGCTTGAGAAAAACATGATGATCCTTTCTACTTTAGGTACTGTTGCAACGTTAGTAGCGCTTTTAGGTACGGTAATCGGGATGATCAAGGCATTCTTCGCGTTAGGTTCAGGAGGTGGTACTCCGGATGCTGCTGCACTTTCTACAGGTATCTCTGAAGCTTTGATCAACACGGCGTTAGGTATCGGTACTTCAGCAATCGCTATCATCCTTTATAACTTCTTTACTTCTAAAATCGACGGATTAACTTATAAGATCGATGAGATCGCAATGAGTATCCAACAGTCTTTCGCTGAATTCAACTAAGAATCTTAGCAAAGAATTTGCACTAAGTAAAAAGAAGTCTAATTAAAAATTATTAATAATAATGGCGAGAGTCAAACCAAAAAGACATGGAGTAGTAACGGATATGACGGCAATGTGTGACGTTGCGTTCCTGCTGCTTACGTTCTTTATCTTAACCACTCAGTTTAAAAAACCTGACGTGGAGCAGATTAAACCGCCATCTTCAATATCAGAGAAGTTACTTCCTGATGCAAGTTTGATGACCATCAACGCTACTCCGGACGGAAAATTCTATTTCCAGCCCGTAGAAAATGCATCAGAGAGATTACAGCTTTTAGACAATATGGGTAAAAAGTATGGTATTACTTTTGACAATAACGAAAAAGCTGCATTCCAGAAAGTACAGGCTATCGGGGTTCCTATGAACCAGCTGAAAAGCTATCTTGATTTGCCAGATGACGCGCAGAAGAATTTCAAGAGTCCTACAGGGATTCCTATGGATAGTACAAATAAGCAATTGGTAGACTGGGTAAAAGAAAGTCTTGCTGTTAATCCTGATTACAAATTGGCGATTAAAGGAGACGTTTCTACAGAATATCCTAAAGTAAAAAACTTATTTGAGGGTTTAAGAGATATGGATTTTCTTAAATTTTGGTTGATTACATCACAAGAAGGTAAACCTAACGAATAATATCGATTAGAAATGGCAGAAGTACAAGTACAGGAAAAAGGCGCCAAAGGCGGCAAGGTACGTTCCAAGAAACAGAGTACCAGAGTCGATATGACTCCGATGGTGGACTTGGGTTTTCTATTGATTACCTTCTTTATGTTCACAACCACATTCTCTAAACCGAATGTAATGGATTTGGGTCTTCCGGCAAAACCGAAAGATGAAACAAAAAAACCACCTCCAACAGAAATTAAACTTTCTAATTCCATCTCCTTATTATTAGGTAAAGACAATAAGATTTTCTGGCACCAACAGGATAATACATCCTTAACAGACCAAAATCTTAATGAAACTACTTTTGACAGAGAAGGAATCAGAAAAGTAATTGAGCAGGCAAAAGCAAATGCAGCTGATAAATCCAAATTTACCGTGATTATCAAGCCTACTGACGATGCTGTATATAAAAACTTTGTAGATATTCTTGACGAAATGGCGATTACCAAAAGCGAACAGTATGGGGTTACCGATCTTAAGCCTTGGGAAAAAGCTATTTACGACAGAAAGGTTGGGAATTCAGGAGCTGCTGCAGCACCGGCTACTAAGTAATTTAAACCATAAAAATTGTAAATCTATGGCAAATGAAAATGTATACGATCCGAATCTTACTTTAGATGAGATTGTATTTGAAAATAGAAACAAGGAATATGGTGCATACGATTTAAGACATCAGTACCCAAAACTTCTGACAAAATCTTTCATCGTTGGAACAGCAATATTCTTAGTTCTGGCATTGTCTCCTTTTATTTATCTTACTATTAAAAGATTAACTGAACCGCCTAAACAAGAAGTTAAGGCAGATTTGATTAATATTCTTGAGGATGATCCAATCATTGAGCAGCCGAAAGAAGAAGAACCACCGCCTCCTCCACCACCAAAAGAAGAGGAGAAGATTGAAATTATTCAGAACGTGGTTCCGGAGCCTGTAAAAGCTCCGAAAATTGAAACGCCACCACCGCCGATTTCTAAGCAGTTAGAAACTACGACTGGTCTGGTAAATCAGGAAGGGGTTAAAGCTCCGGCTTATACGCCACCGCCACCGCCACCATCAACAGGTACAAAAGCTTCAACAGCTGAAGTTAAGCCTCAGGTAAGTGATACCCAGGTTTATACTGAGGTAGAGCAGACTGCTGAATTCCCTGGAGGTATTAATGCTTTCAGAAATAAAGTGGCAAGTAATTTCGATGGTTCTGCAATGAACGGAGATGAAGGTACGGTAAAAGCTGAAGTTACTTTCGTTGTAGAAAGAGACGGTAGTATTACAGACGTTAAAGCAAGTGGAGGAAATTCAGATTTCAATGCTGAAGCGATCAGAACTATTAAGTCTATTAAAAATAAATGGACTCCTGCCAAAATCAACGGACAATCTGTACGTTATAGATTCAGATTACCTCTGACTATGAATTTTGAAGGATAATTTATCTTTAAATAATAATTAAAAAAGAGAAGCATATGCTTCTCTTTTTATTTTTTTTGGTATTTTTGTTATATGATGTTCAACTGGTTATCCCTTGTAACGGGATTATTTTATATCGTTTTGGGAATTGTTGTCATTCTCTACAAATTCTTTTTTACTGTTCTGGATCCCGGCGTTGCGTATGCATTAGGAGGATTGCTAATTCTCTACGGTATTTTCAGAATCTACAGGGCCATCTCAAAAATTAAAAATACGGATCATGAGAAATAGTATTAAAATCATAATGCTGTTCTTTTTCAGTATAATAGCTGTTGGCTGTAAAAAAGAAGAAAAATCTCCATCTTATCACAAAGGAGAAATGACCATCTTTACCGATGAATCATTTAAAAGTGTTACGGAAGCACTAGCAGAAGGCTATATGATCAATTATCCTGAAACCAAAATAAAAGTGGTTACCAAAAAGGAGGATCTCGGTTTTATTGATCTACTGAATGACAAAGCTAGAATTGTAGTGATGTCCAGAGATTTAACCCCAGAAGAGATAAAAACGTACGAAGAAAGAGTAGATCTTAAATTTTTACCTGCAAAATTTGCTGCAGATGCAGTTGTTTTTGTTGTTCCTAAAGATTCGCCTAAAGAAAGTATCTCTATGGAAGAAATTGAACAGGGAATGCAATCTGATGATAAAAAATTTATTTTTGACGGTACCAATTCAAGCAACCTTAATTTTGTTGCCCAGAAACTAAAAAAACAGGCAAAAGATTTGAAGTTTTCAATTATTCCGGGAAATAAAAATATTATTGAAGAGCTTACTAAATATCCTGATAAAATTGGCGTTATAGGTCTTAATACTTTCAGCCGTCCCTATGACAAAGAATCTGAAGCACTGAGGAATATGGTGAAGATACTTCCTGTAGAATATAAAGGAAAGCAGTACAACACCGATTATGAAAATCTTCGCAAAATGAACTATCCTTTTACCAGAGTTTTATATTTTTTAACAAATGAAGGTAACTTCAATATTGCAAACGGCTTCATAAGATATTCCTGTACGCAACTCGGTCAGATGATTGTTCAGAAGGAAGGTTTACAGCCTTACAACATCTACAGAAGAGAAGTACAGATGCGTTAAAATATATTAAATAAGCATGTTACCCCAAAATAAATCCCTATTTTGGTCTGAAAATTGTGTACAATATAAATTGAAATTCGATTTGAAAATATAAAATGAGAGATATAATGAATATGAATGTAAAGAAGATTGCTTTTGGAGCAGCAGTGGTATTTTTTACCAATTTTGCCTTTGCGCAAACTGTACAGGATGGAATTAACAGTATGGACAGCGACAAGTTTGCTCAAGCAAAAACTAACTTCACCAATATGATTGCATCGGCACCTACTGCCGAAAACTATTTCTATCTTGGAAATACATATTTAAAACAGGGAGAACCTGATTTTGCAGCGGCGACAGATAATTTTAACAAAGGTCTTGCAGCAGATAAAAAAAGCTATTTAAACAGACTAGGTCTGGCAACCGTAAAACTCGGAAAAGGAGATAAAAATGCTGTTTCGGAAATTCAGAATATTGTTTCGGATTCAAGAGAAAAAGATGCCGAAGTATTATTCAGAGCTGCAGAAGCTTTAACTTTATTTGAAAAAAATAATTCCCCGGATTTAGCTATTCAATTCCTTAATAAGGCTATTGAAAGAGCATCGAGAAAAGATGTTCCGGCGCACTATTACTATACCTTAGGTGATGCGTACAGATTAAAGAGAATGCCTGGAGATGCCATGTCAGCTTATGATAAAGCACTTCCATTAGCCAAAAATAAAGCTTCCGTTTATACAAGAATAGGAACATTATGGATGGCAGCACAGCAATGGCAGCAGGCTAAAACAAGTATCGATAAAGCTATTGCTACAGATCCAACGTATGCACCGGCTTACAAAGCATTGGCTGCATACGATATCCGATATCAGCAAAATGCAAAAGCAACACAGGATCTTATCAACTATACTAAATATGCTGATGAAGATCCGTATACACAATTAGAAATTTCCAAGCTTTACTTCACCAATGAAGATTATGCAAACTCGAAGCAGGTTTTAGATAAGATTTTTGATAAAATCAATGACCCAATTAAATTTAAACTGAGAGCTTATCAATTGTATGCAGACGGTAAATATGCAGAAGCAAAACAAAATATAGATAATTTCGTTTCTCAGGCAGACAAATCAAGAGTACAGCCTGCAGACCAGGGATTGATGGGATTAATCGCTGCTGGCTTAGCTAAAACGGAAACGGATGCCGCTAAAAAAACAGCTTTGACAACTGAAGCCCAACAGAAAATTGCTATTGCAAAAGCAGCTAAAGATGAGACCATGAAATGGGATATGGAGCTAGCAAAAATTTCCGGAGGAGGGGCATCTCAAGCGGATGTTGACGCAGGACCTACAAATCCTGTAATTGAAGGGTTGAAACAAAAAGTTGCAGCTAATGCTCAGGATTCAGATTCTTTATTTAAGTTAGCAACTGCATATCAGGATGCGAAAAACTGGAACGGGGCAATCCAGACATGGCAGAAGATGAATGCTCTTCTTCCTGATTGGGCACCTGGTTATTACAGCTTAGGATATTCTTATCAGCAGGCAGGTAATAATGATGCTGCAAAAATTGCCTATGAGAAATTCATCAGCACAGTAAAACCGGCAGATCAGGAAGCCAACAAGCAAACTCTTGCCTACGCTTATTTCGCTGTAGCATATATGAGCAAAGATTCTGATATTGCTAAAGCTAAGGACTATGTTGCAAAATCGGTTCAGTTGGATCCTAGTTATCAGGATGCTGTTAAGCTGAATGCTGAAATCAATAAATAATTTAAATTTAATAATACAAAGCTTCCCAATCGTTATGTTTGGGAAGTTTTTATTTAAGTCATATCTTTGAATATATGAAAACAGATGTATTAGCTTTTGGTGCACATCCTGACGATGTAGAATTAGGTTGCGGCGGGACAATCGTTAAAATGGTTTCTGAAGGAAAGATCTGCGCTATTGTTGATCTTACCAAAGGGGAACTGGGAACTAGAGGAACTGAAGAAACCAGAAAAGCAGAAGCCATGGATTCGGCAAAGATTTTAGGTGTTGCGGCTAGGGAAAATCTTGGAATGAAAGACGGGTTTCTGGAAAACTCTGAAGAATACCAGATGAGAATTGTAAAAATGATCCGCAAATACAGGCCGGAAATCGTTTTAGCAAATGCAATCGATGATAGACATCCCGATCATGCAAAAGGCGCGAAATTAGTGTCTGATGCGTGCTTTCTGGCGGGGTTAAGAAAGATTGAAACAGTTCTGGAAGGAGAAAATCAGGAAATATGGAGACCTAAGCATATTTTCCACTATATACAATGGAAAAATATTGAGCCGGAATTTGTAATTGATATTTCTGAGCATCTTGATAAAAAAATTGAGGCCTGTATGGCATTTAAAACACAGTTTTACGATCCTGAATCTAAAGAACCGGAAACGCCAATTACTTCTAAAGATTTCTATGAGAGCTTAACATATAGGGCTCAAGATTTAGGAAGATTATCGGGAGTGACTTATGCTGAGGGATTTACGTCTGAGAAGCTGATTGCGATGAAAAATTTTGACGGAATTGTTTGGTAATTAAAAAATCTTTCCTATATTTGCACTCACAAAACGGTGATTGTAGCTCAGTTGGTTAGAGCGTCGGATTGTGGTTCCGAAGGTCGTGGGTTCGAGACCCATCATTCACCCAAAATAGCACCCTGCTTACTAATAAGCAGGGTGCTTCTTTTTATATTATTAAGAAAATACAAGAATTACTATTTTCTTAATTGGTGCAGTTAAATAATTGGCTTACAAATTTAATCACAAAAAAAGCATCTTTTTCCAGATGCTTGTGTTTTTTGATGTTGTTGGTATTTTAAACTTCGTCGTCAGAATCAATAGTGTAGGTTCTGCTTTTGAAGTCTTTGTCATGCTTTTCTGATATTACATCCTCACCCTTCTCGTTAATGATGAAATCTGTGGACTCATTAAACATCTCCTGAAAACTTTTAAAATCCTCTTTATAAAGATAAATTTTGTGTTTCTCGAATGTAGCTTCTCCATTCTCTCCGAAGTTCTTTTTACTTTCGGTAATCGTAAGATAATAATCTCCTGCTTTCGTCTCGCGCACATCAAAGAAATAAGTTCTTCTTCCTGCTTTTAACACCTTCGTGAAAATTTCATTTTCATGGCGTTCCTTGTATTCACTCATTGTTAGATATTTTTTAATCTTGTTAAGAACAAATATAAAAGTTTTCTTTTAATCACAAAATTATTTTTATGATTTATTTAACATTTGTGAAAGAATGGGCTATGCAGTTACGGAATTGCTAATTTCTGTCAGGTTCAGGATTTTATCTGCCCGTTGGGCGCTAGACTCTCTATGCGTGATGATTATAGAGGTTGCATTATGGATTTTTCTCTCGATATTTTCAAGGATATTCTGCTCGGTTTCAGTATCCAATGCAGACAGCGAATCATCAAAGATAATGATGCCTGGATCTTTAATTAATGCTCTTGCAATACAGATTCTTTGCTTCTGGCCTCCCGAAAGCATGACACCACGTTCACCTACCATGGTTCTGTACTGATCTTTAAACTCAACAATATTTTTATCAACATCAGCAATTTTAGCATATTCAACCACTTTTTCATGGGTCGGATGATCAATGGCAAAGCCGATATTATTTTCAATAGAATCAGAAAACAGGTAACTTTCCTGAGGAATATATCCTATGAATTTTCTGTAATTGTTCAGATTGTGTTCTTTTAAATTTTTTCCGTCAATTAAAATTTCTCCTTCTGTAGGATCAATAAGTCTGCAAAGTAATAGTGCGATGGTAGACTTTCCGCTACCTGTTTTACCCATAATGGCAATAGACTCCCCGGCTTTTACTTTGAAACTGAGATTTTCAAGAGCTTTAATTCCGGTGTTCGGATAAACGTAAGATACATTTCTGAATTCAATATCTCCTTTAATAGGTTCACTTTCAAAGTTTCTATTAACGATTTCGGATTTCTTATCCATAAATTCATTGATTCTCTGCATAGATGCTTCAGCCCTCTGGTTAACCGAAGTTACCCAGCCTACCATAGAGAATGGAAATATCAGGGTATTGATGTACATAAAGAAATCTGCAATTTTACCGATGCTCAGTTCCCCTGCAATATATTTCTGACCGCCGATCCATATGATCGCCACATTCAAGAGTCCGATCACAAAAAGGATAATAGTGAAAAAATAAGCCTCTGTTTTTGCAAGATCAAGAGCTTTGTTCTGATAATCGGTAACTTTTACTCCATAATTCTTTTCAATATATTTTTCGCGGGCAAAAAATTTTACCACCCGGATCCCCGAAAAGCTATCCTGCACAAATGTTGAAATGGCAGACTGGCTTTTCTGCATAATCTTTGATTTCCTGTTGATTATTGAACTTACCTTATATATAGCGTAAGATAAGAGCGGTAACGGAAGTAAGGTCCATAACGTCATGGAAACGTCTGTCTTAATCATATAAATTGCCGTAATCACTACCAGCACTACAAGGTTGGCAACATACATTACACCAGGTCCCAGATACATTCTTACTGCAACGACATCTTCACTTAGCCTGTTCATGAGATCTCCTATGGTAGTCTGCTTATAATCCGTTAAAGATAAATCCTGGTAATGTCTGTAGATTTTATTTTTAAGCTCGTATTCAATCCTTCTTGAAGCAACAATAATGGTCTGTCGCATCATAAATGTGAAAAATCCGGTAAGCAGTGAACAGCCTACGATAATCGCTACATAAATCAATACCTGTCTGTTAAACCCAAGATTTCCGTTTCTAGTAAGCTCATCTACCGATTTCCCGACGTACTGAACTTTATAAATATTAAAGAAATTACTGGTAATGATAAATAATACCCCCCAAAATAATAATATTTTGTGTTTCCAGAAGTAGGGGTTCAGGGTTTTTAAAGCTTTCATAAACTTTTACAAATTTACGAAAATGTCATCACACTACGAATTTCATAAATTTTAAATTTCGTATCTTTGCACCCATAAAAAGCTCTTTGAATGTTAGGAAGACGACAAATCCGTGAAAAGATAGTACAGACTGTGTATTCGTATTACCAGAATCCAGTAAAATTTGATGTTTTAGAGAAAAACATGTTTACCGGAATAGAGAAAATCTATCATCTCTATATTTATGAACTGAATTTTCTGGTGGCCCTGAAAGAACTGGCGGAAAACCAGATTGAAATCGGTAAAAACAAATTCATTAAAACTGATGCAGATATTAATCCTAACCAAAAATTCATCAACAATAAGGTTTTGATTAAGCTGGAAGAAAATCCGGAAAGATTATTCTTCACCGGTCAGCATAAGCAGCTTAAATGGGATCTGCATGACGACCTTCTGGTAAAAACTTTCCAGAGAATTACAGCTGGAAAAAGATATCAGGATTTCATGAAAGAAGATGGCTATTCTTTTGAAGAAGATCAAAAATTTATCGGTAAATTATTTTTGAGATATATTGCTGAAAACGATGATTTTCATGATTATCTTGGGGATAAGGAACTTTCCTGGTATGATGATATTCACATTGCCAATTCTATGGTACAGAAAACAATCGGTTTCCTGAAAGAGGATGAAGAAAGCAGAACCTTAATCAAAATGATTAAAGATGATGAAGATAAAACTTTTGCCATCAAACTTCTAAGAAATACACTGGACAGCTGGGAAAATAATGAAAAGAAATTAGAAGAAAGATTAGAGAACTGGGATCTGGAAAGAGTCTCGCTGATGGATAAAGTAATTTTGTTAGCCGCTCTTACGGAACTCGATAATTTTCCTTTTACGCCTTCAAGAGTTATCATTAATGAATATATTGAGATTGCGAAAGTATTCGCTACCGACCGCTCCAATATTTTTATTAACGGAATTTTAGATAAATACTGCAAAGATTTAAACAGAATATAAATATTTCAATATGAAAAAGACGCTATCAATTATCGCTTTATCAGTAATAGGCTTTGGATTTGTTTCATGTAAGAAAGAAAATAAAGAAATTACGGGAACAGAAATTGCTGCAATAGATTCTACTGCTGCAATGCCGGCAACTTCCGGAGATTCTGCTGCTGTAGCTTCGGTTGCAGGTGAAACAGCTGCTGCTCCTGCATCCAATCAGCCATTAACAACCATTGCTCTTTCTGAAAGCAACTTCGATTTCGGAAAAGTTAAAAAAGGAGATAAAGTGCAGCACGTATATGAAATTACAAATACAGGAAGCAATCCTTTGGTGATTTCAGAAGTAAAACCGGGATGTGGATGTACTGTTCCTGACTTTACTAAAGAACCGATTATGCCGGGTAAAAAAGGAAAAATTACTTTGCATTTCGATTCTGCCAATTTTGACGGAAACGTAAACAAATACGCAGATGTTTTTGCCAATGTGGAAAAAGCACCTATCAAATTAACTTTCACTGCGAATATTCAACCATAATACCATGAATTTATTATCAATTTTTTTACAGGCACCTGCTCCGGGAGGTAACTCTTCCATGATGCTGATCATGATGGGGGTAATGTTTGTAGGGTTTTATTTCTTAATGATAAGACCGCAAATGAGAAAGCAGAAACAGGAGAAAAACTTTCAGGAAACGCTTAAAGTAGGAACAAGAGTAGTCCTTACGTCAGGTCTTCACGGAAGAATTGCTCAGGTTCAGGATGATGGTTTTGTAATCGAAACATTATCGGGAAAGCTAAAATTTGAAAAAGCGGCTGTTTCGAGAGAATTTACGGAAGCACGTTTTGGAGATAAGGCTAAAGCTGCTGAAAAAGCAGGAGACAAAAAAGAAATAGAAACTGAAAAGAAATAATGCTTTTCGTTTTACGATACTCGTTTCGGCGGGGTGAGCAAAGCTCACCCCGCCGAAACTTTTTATAAATTGTACATAATGCTGTCATTCTGAACATAGACTGAAAGTCTACGAGCATAGTTCAAAAGCGGAGTGAAGAATCTATCTTAAATCATCTTAATTACTTAATAAACTTAATGGTTAAAAAAAGAAATAGATTTCTCCTTTTCCGAAATGACAAAAGTAACAGTAAACCTTTGTGCCATTAGTGAAAATATTTGTGTTATTTGTGGTTTAAGTTATCTTTGCCCAATGGATCAAAACACAAACAAAACCGTTCTCATTTTAGGCGCCAGTTCCGATGTTGCGAAACAAGCCATTAAGCAATATATTCAAAAAGGTTTTTTCATTATTGCTGCTTCCCGAGATATAGAATCTTTGGAAGAATTTGTTCAGAAAAGTAGTCTTCATTCAAAGGTTTCGGTTTTATCTTTTGATGCTGTTGGTTTTGATTCTCATCAGAAATTTTATAATGAACTTCCCATAAAACCTCACATTGTAGTTTATGCGGCAGGTTTTTTAGTGGATAATGAAACCGCTTTAAAAGACTTTAAAGGAACCCAACAAATGATGTTGGTGAATTACATGGGAGCCGTTTCCATCTTGAATATCATTGCGATGGATAAAAGCAACAAGAATTTAGAAAGAATCATCGGCTTATCCTCTCTTTCAGGAGTTCGCGGCAGGAAAAGTAATTTCGTGTACGGAAGTACAAAAGCAGCCTTTACAACGTATTTAGCCGGATTAAGACAGGAATTAAAACATAGAAATATTACAGTGAATGCTTTGGTAATTGGATATATTAATACAAAAATTAATCAGGGTTTAGCATTAAATAAAAACCTGGTCATGGAGCCTGATTACGTTGCAAAATTCATCGTCAATGCAGGAAATACTTTTACCATTGTCCCGAATTTTAAATGGAAAATCATTTACCTGATTTTAAAACTGTTGCCGGAAAGTCTGGTGGCGAAGCTGCCATAATTTCTTTTAAATATCAGATTACAATTTTTACATTGCCTTTGTCATGCTGAAAGCATCTAAGCTTAATTAAACCTGTTGACGCTTACGGCAATACATCTATTATGTGCTAATAGATATTTGTACTATCGGATTACTCAATCTCCTGCAACAGCTCAAGCGCCTTAATCATATCAATTCCTTTACCTAAAACAGGCTTAAACAAATCTCCTTTTTCTTTCATTCTTTCTAATGCATTGTGAATATTGAAGTCGGTTGGTTTCATGCCTTTTTTTACCTCATTCCATTCCAGCGGCATGGAAACAGATGCTCCTTCTTTAGGTCTGATACTGTAAGCACTGGCTAAAGTCTGGCCTGTTCTGTTTTGCAGATAATCAAGGTAAATTTTACTGTTATCTCTTTTCTGAAGGCTCCTTTCCAATGTAGTGATTTCCGGAAGCTTTTCATGAACCTGTTTCATCAGGATATGAGCAAAATCCTTAACCTGGTCAAAATCGTACTTTCCGCCCATTGGAATATAGACGTGGATTCCTGTGCTTCCTGAAGTTTTGCAGTACCCATTGACTTTAACGGCATTTAAAACCTCGTTTACCTGCAAAGCTGTTTCGATAACATCGTCAAATGTATTCTTTTTGGAAGGATCCAGATCTAAAACAAGAAAGTCCGGATGATCGAGATCAGGTAGGGAGGAGTTCCAGGGGTTCATATCAATACATCCTAAATTATTCAGGTAAGCAAGGGTTGCTTTGTCATTACAGTAGATATAATCAATATATTTATCGTTAGACTCTGAATATACCTGCGTGGTTTTGATCCAGTCCGGAATATTGTCGCTGGCGTCTTTCTGATAAAAATTCTGCTCTTCGATACCGTTCGGAAAACGGTTCAGGGAAAGCGGCCGGTTTTTTAAATGCGGCAGAATATAATCTGCAACAGACTGATAATAATCAATAACATCGCCTTTGGTCACATTGTCTTTTGGAAAATAAATTTTATCCTGATTGGTAAGTTTTACCTTATGTTTATTCAGTGTTATTTCTTTTTCCTTTTCGGATGGACGCATTTTTTTATGGGGTGTGGTTTTCATAACTTTTGTATTTTGATTTACTTCATCTTCTTCACCGGCGGTATTTTTAACTTCTTCAGGTTCTTTATCTTCACGCAGTGCAACGAACACTGGGTGCCTGAAAATACCGTCTTCTGTAATTTCAGAATATTTGATTTCACATACCAGTTCTGGCTCAGTCCAGGTTACAGGCATATTGGTTTTAGGTCTGGTTTCAAACGGCGAGGTTTTTACCACCATTTTCTTTAGCCTTTCGTGAAGTTCAAGGATAGATTCGCGGTTGAAACCGGTTCCCGTATGTCCGGAGTAAACCAGTTTTCCGTCTATATATTTTCCCAGAATCAGCGCTCCGAAACCTTCCCTTGATCCGCGCGGTTCAGTAAAGCCACAGATAATAGCTTCCTCCGTATTGGTAAATTTTATTTTGAGCCAGTCGGAAGTTCTGTGGTTCTCCGTGTATTCGCTGTCTGCTTTTTTCGCAATCATTCCTTCCAGCTTCATTTTTTTCATCTGGTTGAAAAAAGAAATGCCTTTTTCCTGAATATGATCGCAATACTTGATAACATCGGTCTCGACTAATGCCTCTTTCAGGAGCTCTTTTCGCTGAATTAACGGGAGTTCTTCCGTGGAATGCCCGTTCAGCCAGAGAATATCAAAAACCTGATAGACCAGAGCCATATCCGGATTATCACCGATTTGCTGAAGCAGCTGGAAGTTCGGTCTGCCGTTTTCGTCATATGCAACAATTTCACCATCCAGGATCATTTTATGTTTCTGAAGACTGAAATCTTTGGTAACCTTTTTAAACTTCGATAAAAAGGAAATTCCGTTTCGTGAATAGAATAGATGTTCTTCTTCGCTAAGATCGGCAATAGCACGATAGCCATCCCATTTTATTTCAAAAATCCAGTCTTCGTCATCAAATGCGTCGGGATGCGGTTTGGCAAGCATTGGCTTAATAAAGCTTTCAAGCTTTTTTTCATCAACTAAAGAATTGAATCTTTGAAACCGCGGTTTTGTTTCAGTCTCTACCGCTTTTTTTTGCCGGCGTCCGGGCTTTTTTTTTCCTCTAAAAATTTCGTAACCAGTGAATTTTTCGCGGTATTTTCTTCCGCATCGTAATCACTTTCTGCAAAATTATCTTTATGTTTGATCAGCAGCCATGAATTCTCTTCGGTATTTTTCATTTTTACCAGGGCAAATTCACCTTTCAGTTTTCTTCCGTGGAGGATAAATTTTAATGAACCTGCATGCAATTCTTTCAGCAATTCTTTTTCATCAGAAAGCTTTGAGTTATTATCCAAAGGCTCATACGTTCCGCTGTCCCAAACTTCAACCTGCCCGGCACCATAATTTCCTTCAGGAATATTTCCTTCAAAATCTTTGTAATCGTAAGGGTGGTCCTCAACCATCATTGCCAGGCGTTTGTCTTTAGGGTCTAGTGACGGGCCTTTTGGAACTGCCCAACTCTTCAAAACACCATCCATCTCAAGCCTGAAGTCATAATGAAGGCGTGAAGCTGCATGGCGCTGAATCACAAAAATCAGCTTGTCTTTGCTTTTCTTTGTTTTTCCTTCAGGCTCAGTGGTTTCATCAAACTTTCTTTTTTCGTTGTAATCTTTTAAAGCCATTATGATGCGTTTTTAGATTTGGGACTTTGTAGACTTGCTTTCAGCTGGGCCATCAGGTCAATTACTTTTCCTTCTTTGGCAGGTTCAGCTTTTTTCGCTTTTATGTTTTTACCTTTGGCTTTCTGCTTAATAATTTTCATTAACGATTCAGAATAGGTGTCTTTATACATTTCCGGATCAAATTCCTGTGAAAGCTGTTCTATGAGGCTGATGGCCATCTTTAGCTCTGCCGGCTTGGGTGGTTTTTTGGCAGGTATCTTTAGATCGCTGTAATCTCTGATTTCCTGTGCAAACCTTAAGCGGTTAAGTACCAGGACATCATCTTTATAGGGACGGATCATTCCGATGGCTTCACTTTCACGAAGAACAAAAGTTCCTACTCCTACCATCTCTGTTTTGGCGAGTGCCTTTAAGAGCAGCCTATAGGCATTTTCACCGTTTTTCTGTGGTTCCAGATAATAAGGATTTTCGAAATAAACAGAATCTACTTCAGATTCTTTTACGAACTGATCAATCGATAATATTTTTGATTTTTCGGGGCTGGCCGCCTCGTAATCTTCTTCATCGAGAATAATGTATTTATCGTCCATGAGATAACCTTTTACAATGTTTTCCCATTTTACTTCTTTTCCTGTACTTTCATTCACCCTTTTAAAGCGGATATTTGAAAAATCGGATTTATCAAGCATATCCAGATCCAGTTTGGTGGTTTCTGTTGCTGAATAAATTTTTACAGGGATATTTACTAAGCCAAAGCCAATGGCGCCGTTCCAGATTGCTTTCATTGTAATCTAATTTTAAATATAGCGTACAATGATTGTGCCGTCTAAACAACACTTTACAAATGTGGTACTTAATTAAATGGTTTATTTTGATGTAATTACATCCGGAATTTTATTATCAAAAAGCTGAGGAATTATTAATTTCTGCATTTTAATTTATTCTCTGAAAAAATTATACTTATTGCATTGAAATAAAGATCAATATGAAAATATTTTCTATATATTTGTTTTAATAAAAACAAAACACAAATGAATGCAGAAAAAAACAACTGCCTTTCCGTCGTGAAAGGCAATCCACCAGGCTCCCGAAACAATTTTAGTAATTTCTGTGCTAAAATTGATGATACACAAGCTTACCTGGATTCTTTCTATGCAAAACTGCTGAATATTCACCATGTAAAATCAAACAGCAATGATTACGAGAATAGAGGAGGTAAGTGATCTTCAGGATCTTGGCATTGATCTTATCCGTTTTTATGTTTTTCTGCAGGGTACAGACGGCAGTGAAGTGACTATGCCTTTAATTATCTACATGTGGGATCTCAAAAAATATATGAGCACTCATGAGCCTCAGGCTTTTGCTTATTTGGTTAAAGTAAGCGAAAGCATACGATACTACGGCGCCAAAGACGGAAAAGTTCTTAAAGTGCTTCATGAAGACGGTTTTCCCGTTCATTCTTTTGTAGAGAAATACGTAAGGAATATGCCTGCCGATAAAATACTGAATCATATCAAATGGTCGCAAAGTATCGATGAACCGCACACCGGGGATGTGCAAGAGAAATCTGACATTTTGCCACATCCTGAGCTTGCATCCAATAATTTCAGGAGAACCATCTTTGCGGAGACGATAGATGAAGCCGTTCAAAAAGAAGTAAGAAAGCTTTACCCTGATTTTTTTAACAATGCAGATGCTCATGCTATTTCGAAATATGATAATATTTTGATAAATGCGGTAAATAAGTTAATTATGCAGATGGATGATTTTTTTTTCAGGGAATCTGAAGCTAAGAAATAGAAAAGCGGAGAATGTCTCCGCTTTCTTTATGTTTTAGGCGAATCAATCAAAAATTCTAGATCCAGATAATAATTGGTAGGAATATATTTATCGAAATAGACTTTTGCAGATGTATGGATGCGCGTCAATATTGGTAAACGCTGTAAGCAGAGGTAGGGATTTATTATAATATTCTATTGTAACCTTGGTTTTTACAAATTCTATATCATTTTTGTTATAAAAAATATTAGCATATTCGTTCTGATCTTTACCAATACCAAAGACATAATCTTCTATTGTGGCCTTGGTTAAATTAATGTCTTCAAAGAGTTTATAACCTTTTATCTCTTTAATAACAACTTCTTTGTGAAAGTTTTCTATAGGAAAACTTTTTTCCTTTTCGATAATGGAGCGAATGAAGATATAAATTGGAGCCATAATCAGAATTCCAATTACAAAATATCCCCCTTTAAAATCAAAAGCATTTTTCTCTTGTGAATATCCGATTCCATAATAGAAAATAAACAATCCGATATACCAAAGAATAACAACAGGAATTTCCCAAGACTTTCTTTTATTTTTTTTCATTAATTTAAATCAAATTTGTGTTGAAACAAAAAAGCGAAGAAATTATCTCCGCTTGTAGTTTATGATTTTAAATTCAATTTCAGTTCCAGTTCATCAAGCTGCTCATCAGCAATAGAAGCCGGTGCGTCAATCATTACATCTCGTCCTGAATTGTTTTTAGGAAATGCAATATAATCTCTGATCACTTCATTTCCGTCAAGAATTGCCACCAGACGGTCAAACCCGAAAGCCAATCCACCGTGAGGCGGAGCGCCATATTTGAAGGCATTCATCAGGAATCCGAACTGAGCCTCAGCTTCTTCTCGGGTAAAGCCCAATAGATCAAACATTTTTGACTGTAAATCTTTATCAAATATTCTGATCGAACCTCCGCCAATTTCGTTTCCGTTCAACACCATGTCGTAAGCATTGGCTCTTGCTTTCCCCGGATCGCTTTCCAGCAAATGAATATCTTCCGGCTTCGGAGAGGTGAAAGGGTGGTGCATGGCATGGTAACGGCCGCTTTCTTCATCAAATTCCAATAATGGGAAATCTACAACCCAAAGTGGAGCGAATTCATTCCCTTTTCTCAATCCTAAACGGTTACCCAGCTCCATTCTCAAGGCAGAAAGCTGCGTTCTTACTTTATTTTCGTTGCCGGAAAGGATTAACATTAAATCACCTTCTTTTGCTCCGAACTTTTCTATGATTTTGGCTAAATCTTCCTCGCTGTAGAATTTGTTTACCGAAGAGGTTTTCACACCGTCATTCTGGAATTTTACCCAAACCATTCCTGAAGCTCCGATCTGAGGTCTTTTTACCCAATCCACCAGCTCGTCAATCTGTTTTCTTGTATAATCTGCACACCCCTCAACGTTAATTCCTACTACCAGTTCTGCTTCATCAAATATTTTGAAATCTTTTCCTTTTACCAAATCATTCAGTTCTACGAACTCCATTCCGAAACGGATATCCGGTTTGTCGTTTCCATATTTTTTCATGGCATCAGCAAACGTCATTCTTGGAAAGTCTCCAAACTCCTGGCCGGTGATGTCTTTAAGTAAAGTTTTGGTCATTCCTTCAAAAACATTCATCACATCTTCCTGCTCTACAAAAGCCATTTCACAATCGATTTGTGTAAATTCCGGCTGTCGGTCGGCTCTTAAGTCCTCATCACGGAAACACTTTACGATCTGGAAATATTTGTCCATTCCACCAACCATCAACAATTGTTTGAAAGTTTGTGGAGATTGCGGTAAAGCGTAAAACTGTCCCGGATTCATTCTGCTCGGCACTACGAAATCTCTAGCTCCTTCCGGAGTAGACTTAATTAAAACAGGTGTTTCAACCTCTATAAATCCGTTGTCTGAAAGATAATTTCTTACTTTCTGTGCCATTTTGTGACGGAATATCAGTTTGTCTTTTACCGGATTTCTTCTGATATCCAGGTAACGGTATTTCATTCTTAATTCTTCACCGCCGTCTGTTTCATCTTCAATGGTGAATGGCGGAAGCTGAGATTCATTAAGGACCGTTAGTTTTTCTACAAGGATTTCAATTTCTCCTGTCGGAATATTTGGGTTTTTGCTTACTCTTTCGATCACTTTTCCTGTAACCTGAATCACAAATTCACGTCCCAGTTTTTTTGCGTTTTCCATCAGTTCCGCTGTAGAACGTTCCTGATCGAAGACCAATTGGGTAATTCCGTAACGATCCCGAAGGTCTATCCAAATCATAAATCCTTTGTCCCGAATGGTCTGTACCCATCCTGAAAGTGTAACTTCTTCATTTAGATTTTTGAGAGATAATTCTCCGTTGGTGTGCGATCGAAACATAAATTATTTGTTTAAAGTTCAAGGTTTAAAGTTCAGATTCGAACTTTAAATTTTCCGTTGGCAAAGATAAGATTTTTAGAGGTTTTTAAAAGAAAAAAACTCCCTTTCGGAAGTTTTTGATCTGAGTTTTGATGGTTATGTGTTGTTTTTAGGGAAAATTTTAAAATTTCAATTCATTATGGAAATGATAAAATGCCTGCATCTTAGTTTTTAATCCATTCTACAGCTTTGTCCAGAACCTCATCTTTGTTATTTTTAATGCCTTCCACGGTGGGTTTTATTTCTATATCAGGGATGATGCCTATTCTCTGGGTTTCAGATCCTTCCGGGGTATAAACACCGATGCCTGTTATTTGTGTTGAAATTTTTCCTGGAAGCATGAAGTAAGAAACATTACCGTCGGCACCCGCAGTTTGTGATCCGAAAACTTTTGCTTTGGGAGCTTTTCTGAAAGCCATGGTGTGGTATTCTGCACTGCTTTGAGTTGTTTCATTAACGAGTATGGCGATTTTACCGGGGTAAAAATCTTTGTTATTATTACCGACGGTAATTCCTTCTTTCATCGAGAATACTCCCGGCGAAATTATTGACGGTATCGTAAATTTTGCAAATTTTTCAGGGTGTGGCATCAGGTATTTCCCAAATTTGTATACGTTGAACTCGGCCGGATATGCTCTGATATCGATGATCAAACCTTTTGTATCCTTTATCTTTTCAAAAATTTCTTTAAAATTGTCTGATCTTATAGTTCCTAAATTAATATACGCTGTTTGCTCATCAATCATTTTAAAAGCTGCCGCAGGTTTTTGGGTATAATTTATTTTATCAGGAATATAGGTTTGAAGAGTTGCTGTTTTCTCTGTTCCGTCGGTAACATATCTGATATCAGTAGTGAGATCATTAGAGCTTAGAAGTTCAAAAGATAATTTTCTTAATTGGGTGGGATAATTAGAAGCCGGAAGGTATACAGAGTATTCTTCGATGACCTTTTCAACGGGTTTGTTGTTGATTGCCAGAATAATATCTCCTATTTTTAGTCCTGTTTCTTTTCCGCGTTGTTCGTCATAATAATTTTTTACCACTGCTTTATTTTCTACAAAAACTATTTCTAAGGGAAGAACTCTTTCTCCAAAAAAATGACGTGTTACGGCATTATATATTCCTGCATGAGAATCGTTGGTACGCGTAGTAAGTTCGAGGCAGGTGAGATTATAGGCTGTTGCATCTTCGTCGGAAAGAAATTTCGGTATGAATTCTTCTAAAACTTCTTTCCAGTCCCTGCCGATTGCGTATCGGTAAGGAAAATAATACTGAATGATATTCCAATATCGGTAAAGGCTCAGAAGTCTGTATCCCTCATCCGGATACATCATTGCAGAATAAGGGTTTTCATTTTTAAAATCGGGATTGCCGTCGGGAAGAAGTGCTACGTAATAATTTTTATTTTTTCTTTCAGCATTTTTCACCTTTAACAGGATGTCCGTAAGCTCCTTTGAGAAACCTGAAGATGTAATCCACTCAAGATCGGCTTTCATTTTAATATTTTCCGATACAGGATAATTCTGAGTTGTAAATACTCCAAAACTCTTGATCCAGTCTGTTAATATTTTGTTACTTTGTTCAGCAGGTGCATTAGACAATTGAGTGATAATTTTAAAAAGCTCTTTATCCCAGTTATATTTTCCAGACGAAATAGCAGGGTGGTAGTATTTCAGGAATCCCCATATTATTCCCAGTTGCTGTAATTTTTTATTGCCGATTTTGTTCAGTGATTCTAATGAAACTTTTGAACTTTGGTCAAATTCTGTTGTTGGATTTTTAGAATTCTCAGTTTTAATGACTGTTTGGGCAAAAGATAGTGGTGTCCAAAATGTCAAAAATAAGATGATGTATTTCTTCATGATTACTGGTTTAGTTTTTTACATATTCAAGGATGTCTCCGGGCTGACAATCCAGTGCTTTGCAAATCGCTTCCAGTGTTGAAAGCTTTACCGCTTTGGCTTTCCCTGTTTTAAGAATAGAAAGATTAGCTTGTGTAATGCCAATTTTCTCGGCAAGTTCCTGAGACTGCATTTTCCTTTTCGCCAACATGACGTCTACGTTGATGATTATGGGCATAACTTAAATTGTTAAATCATTTTCAGCTTTAAGATCGACAGCTTGTTTGTAAACCTGGGAAACAATATATATAATTGCAGATACCAAAAATAGCTGAAAATTTTGATTATCAATGCTCAAATTAAAAGTAACTTTATCTAGTAATGCTTCTATAATTGTATCACTTATAACAGAAAAGCATCCTAAAGCTAAAGTGTAAATAGCAATTTTTGAAATAATCTTGTAGATTTCTAATGAAAACGGACTCTTGATCTGGATTTTATTTGCCAGATTTAAAACATTTGAAAAAAGTCTAGTTTGTAATATTACTATTATGATTGTCATAAAAATGATCACTATTGAAACTTCTTTTTTTAATGACTGAATATCCTCTACGTGTAATCTTTTACTGTCTATTTTTATTTTGCTTAAAACACCAACATCAATTCCAACTATTTTTGTAATCAATAAAATAGCAAGAATAAATATGGTTATATATGAAATGATTAAATAAAGCCATAAAAAAGTAGTGAGAATGCTCAGAATCGTGGAAGAATAATTTTTCATAGTCTTTTTTATTGCAAATGTATAATTAATTATCGTTTAACGATAATTGTTTTATTGATTTTTTTATTTTAAAGCTCGAAAAAAGAATACTTCCGTCAACATGTTCAGATATTTTTACAAAACTTTCCCTATGCCAAGAAGTAATCACTTTTGAATCTCTATTTTTGCGGGATACAAAACCGAACCAATGTCAAAATATTTCAATTTTCTGAAGAAAGCTTTAAGCGGAGAAGACGTCGACTATACAAAGGCAACCATAAGAAGCGCTGTTCTTCTTCTCGCTATTCCCATGATGCTGGAAATGGCGATGGAATCTGTATTTGCATTGGTAGATCTGTATTTTGTAGGACATCTGAAAGAGAGCGGCTTTGCAATACAGACAGTCGGTCTCACAGAATCAGTACTCTCTGTGATGTATTCTATCGCAATCGGGATGAGTATGGCTGCAACAGCGATGGTTGCAAGAAGAATTGGCGAAAAAAATCCTGAATATGCTTCCAGAAGTGCAGCACAGGTTTTATTGGTTTCTTTTGCCGTGACTTTTATTTTAAGTGTATTCGGAGTGATTTATGCCGAAGAAATTTTAATTCTGATGGGTTCAAAGCCTGAGGCAGCAGCTTATGGCAAAGAATTTACAAGAATTATGATGGGAAGCAGCGTGATCATTATGCTTTTATTTTTGATCAACGGAATTTTCCGGGGAGCAGGAAACGCTGCGGTCGCCATGAAATCTCTCTGGATTGCCAATATTGCGAATATTATTTTGTGCCCGGTTTTGATCAGAGGCTTTGGGCCAATTCCGGCAATGGGATTGACAGGAGCGGCTCTGGCTACGACCATCGGGAGAAGTATTGGAGTAATTTACCAATTGTATCACCTCTTAATTGCAGATACACAGATCAGAATCCACTCAAAATATTTTAAACCCGATTTTGAAATCATAAAATCTGTTATAAAAATTGCAACACCCGGAATTTTCCAGTTTGTAATTGCTTCCTGCAGCTGGATATTTCTTGCTCAGCTCGTGGCAACCACAGGCGGCGAAAATGCTTCCGCAGGTTATCAGACCGCTTTACGGTTAATGATGTTCTTTATGCTTCCGGCATGGGGACTCAGCAATGCAGCATCTACGCTTGTCGGACAAAATATGGGAGCCAACGAAATGCTGAGAGCAGAACAGTCTGTCATGAAAACCGTGAAATATAATGTGATTTTTATGGTGACCGTAAGTGTTGTTTTCTTTTTTCTGGGTGATTTTTTAGTTGGATTTTTTACCAATGAAGCCGAAATCAGAAATATAGCAACCAACGCATTGCATATTATGGCTGTAGGATTTATCTTTTATGGAATCGGGATGGTGATGATTAATGCTTTTAACGGAGCCGGAGATACATGGACGCCAACCTGGGTGAATCTTTGCGGTTTCTGGCTGTTTCAGATTCCACTGGCCTATCTTCTTGCAAAATATTTTGAATGGGGACCGAAAGGAGTATTTATATCAATTCCCGTCGCTGAAGCTTTAATAACAATCGTCGCTTTTATATTGTTTAAAAGAGGAAAATGGAAAACGGTGAAAGTATAAGGAGAAAGAAGGTAAAGTTTAATACTGAATTTAAATTTCTTAGGCTAAAGATTTACCTCCATAATCTATACCTCCAGCCAATATTTATAAAAATTTTAACAGCTGAACTTTTGATTTTAAAATGGTATTCTCTAATTTCGTAAGAACAACTAAATTATATTTACTATGGGAAAAGGAGACAAAAAATCAAAGAGAGGCAAGATTAACAACGGAAGCTACGGAAAAAGAAGACCGAGAAAATCTTCAAAAACTGTTGCGGCTTCTGAAGATAAATCTAAAAGCTAAAAAGACCGGAAAATATTTCCGGTCTTTTTTATAGTATTAATCAAAATTTATTTTCCGCCAAAAATATTTCCCAAAATACTTCCGAGTCCGCCGCCATCTTTTTTCTGATCGTTATTGTTTCCTAAAACACTTCCCAGAATATCATTCAAAGGGTTTGACTCTGTATTTTGCGCCTGGCTGGAAGCGGTGCCAAGAATACTTTCAAGGAGGCCTCCCAAACCTCCGGCTCCTACATTGTTCTGCTGTTTTTCTTTCCCGATGTATCCCATAATGATTGGTGCCAACATCGACAATACAGGCCCGATTTTATCAATGGAAATTCCTGTTTTCTGAGACAGCTGATTTTCTACGTCCTGTTTTTCGCCACCGAAAATATGGTTGAGAATAGAATTTCCTTCAGATTGTCTTGCTTCGGCCTGGCTTACATCATTAAGGATACTTCCGTCATGGTCTTTATCCAATGCTGTATTTAAAGATTCAGCTTCACCGGAAGACTGAGATTTTTTACTGAGATAAGAAATGATCAAGGGTGCAGCTACTGCAAGTAATGCAAGCACCTGGTTTTTATTGATTCCGAATTTGCTTTCAGCCCGCTCTGCTACCTGATTGCCGGTATTTCCTGTAAGTAAATCAATTAAACTCATAGTTTATGTTTTTATTATTACACTAAACTCAAGTTATCAAAAAATATTCCTAACGCTTTTGTGCGAATGGCTGAAACAGGCTGAATCGTTTACAATAATCAGTTTTTCAAGATGGGTACGTTTGAGCAGGCTTCGCCGAACATTAAGGATTTTACAATGGGTTTTAGCTGCTCAACAAGTTCAATATAGGCGTTTTCAGGAATTTCTTTATCCGAACAGCCTTTTACCAGAACTCTTTTACCACGCATTTCCCCGAAATCATGATTTTTAATGGCATTGTGCATCAGAATCACTTCCAGATCTTCGCGGTTTCCGAAAACAATTTTTTTCGTAACATCGGTTAATCTGGCTGTAATTAAGAAATATGCCCACAGCGGAACAATAGCATCTGCAGAGTTGTAAATATATACATAAGCATCACGGTATTCTTCCAGGTCGATTGCTGCGACTTTTTCCCGGAAATCTTTCTCCTTCAAAATCATCTCCATGAAAAGAAAATCTTTAAGATCAATGCCCTTTCTTACCCCCTTCGGGACAAGATCGGTGAGATCAAAATTGATGAGGCCACTCTCTGCAACTTTATTTCGGATTTCAAATTCTTCTGACATTTTTATCATTATCTTTGAACAAATTTACAAATTAAGATGCTATAAAGTCTTATTTTGTTCTCTATACTTGTCATAGAAACCTCCCATAACTTCGGTTGTAATTCAAAAGAGGTCCCTGATGGCAGTTAAAAATAAAAGATTTCAGAAATGAAGTATTACATCATAGCCGGAGAAGCTTCCGGAGATTTACATGGAAGCAATTTAATGAAAGCGCTTAAGCAGAAAGATCCTGACGCTGAGTTCAGGTTTTGGGGGGGCGATCTGATGACAAAACAGGGCGGAACTATCGTAAAGCATTACCGTGATCTTGCTTTCATGGGTTTTCTGGAAGTTGCGATGAACCTTCGGACCATTCTTAATAATATTAAATTCTGTAAAGAAGACATTCAAAATAACAGACCTGACGTTCTTATTCTCGTAGATTATCCGGGTTTTAATTTAAGGATTGCCAGGTTTGCAAAAGAACTTGGGATAAAAGTAGTCTATTATATTTCTCCTCAGCTTTGGGCCTGGAAAGAGGGAAGGGTGGAGATTATAAAAAAATATGTGGATGAAATGATGGTGATTCTTCCGTTTGAAGAAGATTTTTACAAGAAGCATGGTGTTCATTCTCATTTTGTGGGACACCCTTTACTGGATGCTATTTCTACCTTGCAGGATGTTAATAATGAAGATTTTAAAAGAGATAATGGTTTAAATGAAAAGGAAATTATCGCATTGCTTCCCGGATCAAGAAAACAGGAAGTCGAAAAAATGCTGCAAATCATGCTTTCGGTAAGGCCTTATTTTAAGGAATATCAGTTTGTGATTGCCGGTGCACCAAGTCTTCCTAAAGAATTTTATGAAAAATATGTAGATGATAATGTGCATTTTGTGTCTAATAAAACCTATGATCTGTTGAGGTGTTCCAGGGCAGCATTGGTAACTTCCGGAACAGCAACCCTTGAAACGGCTTTGCTTAACGTGCCGGAAGTAGTCTGCTACCGTGGAAGTAAGGTATCTTATGCAATTGCAAAAAGACTGGTAAAAAATATAAAATACATTTCTCTGGTTAATCTCATTATGGATCGAGAGGTGGTAAAAGAATTGATTCAGAATGATTTAAATACCAATAATCTTGTAGAAGAGCTAACAAAAATACTTGCAACTGAAAAAAGATTTGAAGTATTCCGGGATTATGAGCTTTTACGGCAAAAGCTGGGCGGTAAAGGAGCCAGCGATAATGCAGCTGACGTCATTTTAAAAATGTAAAATTTAAATAAATAATAATTAATCGCAGAAATTTTTTCTGCGATTTTTCTTTTGTGTAAAGAATTTAGGAGTTTTTCTAAAGTTTTAAAATATTGCTGTGCAGATTTTTTCTGAAATATATATTTTTGGAAAAACACAAACTGTTGAATAAGCAGCCTCTTCTCATTCTTGCCCTGTTTTTTATTCTTGGAATTCTTTTTCAGGATCGGTTTTCTCTGGATGAAATTTACATTTTTGCAATTATAGGTATAAGCATGATTGCTTTTGTTGCCACATTTTTTAAAAGCTTTTTTCTGTATAGGTTAAAAAAATATTTACTGTGTGTAATTTTTTTTGGAGTCGGGGTTATTCTGCATTTTTTCAATACTCACAACAGTCATATTTCTGTTACCGGTAACCAGACGATAACCTTTAAAATATCGGGAAAGCTTAATTCTAACGAAAAGAACAGAAAATATGAGGCATTTGTACAATTAGAGAAGGACGTTTTTAAGGGCATCATTTATATCCCGAAAAGTAAAGGAGCGCTAGACTTTAATCATTATTATAAAGCTCAGGCTTTTGTATTGATGCCAAAAGCCCCGCAATATGATTTTCAATTTGATTATTCAAAATACCTGAAACGTAAAAATATAGACTTTCAATGTTATGCGAATGATGAGATCCAGACTACAGTAAGAAATGATTTGAGCTGGGGCGAACAATTTTCTCAGAAAAGACTTGAAGTTCTCCAAAACATTGACGAAACGCACATGTCTTTAAGGACTAAAGAATTTCTCAAGGGAATTATTCTTGCTGACCGCACGGAAATTGATGCACAAACGGTTCAGGATTTCAACAGGTCCGGGCTGGTGCATTTTCTCGCTATTTCGGGAACCCATATTGTTGTGATTTTCGGATTGTTCTTTTTTTTATTAACGAAACTATTGCCGGTAAAATATAGGAAATACGCCATTATTGTAAGCCTCATTTTCATTTGGCTTTTCACTGTTTTTATCGGTTTTGGGAGTTCTGTGGTCCGTTCAGGTCTGATGCTCAGTATTTATTTTATGTATATTCTTCTTCAAAGAAAACCTGACCTTCTGCATGCGCTCGCTTTGTCGGCTTTTATCATTTTATTGTTTGATACTCAGCAGTTATTCGACGTTGGATTTCAATTGAGCTTTCTTGCCGTTCTTGGGATATTCTGGCTGAATCAACCTATTCTCAGTCATTTTCCGGCACAGGATAACTGGTTTAAAAAGATTATTTTCAATACCATTTCAATTTCCATTTCGGCTCAGCTGGCAACGCTTCCTTTGGTGCTGTATTATTTTCATCAGTTTTCATTTATTTCAATCGTAGCCAATTTTTTTATCGTTCCATTTTCAGAAGTTATTATTGTGTTTTCATTTTTAATGACTTTTTTAATAGCTTTCAATGCAGATTTAGAATATGTAAACTTAATATATGGATTTGTTATTAAGGTTCTGCTTAAGGTGATTCACTGGTTTGCAAGTTCTGATGCTGTATTTTATGAAAATATTCCTATGAACCTGCCTGAAGTTTTTTCTCTCTTTTTAATTGTTTTTTTATTGAGATCGGTAATTCTACCATTCAATTTTAAAAATTTTATAAGATGTATGATAGCAGCACTTACATTTTTCATGCTAAAATTGAGTTCTGATGTCTATGAAAGCAGTACGTCCGAAATTCTTATACATGATTTCTCTAAAAGCAAAGTTTTATCTGTTAAAAAAAATGATGAAGTCTGTTTCTGGATTGAAGAAAATTCGGATAAATCTAAAATTGTAAAATTTGTCATAAACCCTTACTGTGCCTCACGGCGTATAAAAAGAACAGAGATAAGGAGGCTTCCTAATGCAGTTCGGAAAATTGTTTATAAACATAAAATTTATGAAATAAATTAATTTTGACACTTAATGTTTTCCTTTATTTATAATATTTTAAGACTTATTTAGAAAGATTACAAACTGGCTATATGTGAGATTTCTCACTTTTTGTTGTAGTTAACATTTCTTAATTTTGTGGAAAATCAAATTTAAACTTATATGGCAGGTTTAACGAGTTCTACAATAGGTAGAAAATATGCTATGGCATTGTCGGCTATCTTTTTGCTGATATTTCTGGTAATGCACCTTTCTGTAAACCTTTTGTCGGTTTTTGGAGCAGATGCTTACAACAATGCTTCGCAGTTTATGGGGTATAATCCTCTTATTCAATTTGTAATGCAGCCGGTATTGATATTTGCTGTTGTCTTCCATTTTGTAATGGGATTTGTTTTGGAAATTAAAAATCAAAAAGCACGTCCTGTTAAATACGAGGCTAATAATCCTTCTCACAATTCTACCTGGATGTCTAGAAATATGATCATTTCGGGTGCTGTGGTGCTGGCTTTTATTTTTCTTCACATGTATGATTTCTGGTTTCACGAAATGAACTACAAGTATCTGGACGGGTTGCCAATTGAAGAATCACGCTTCTGGGGAGATCTGCACGCTAAATTTGCAGATGCGTGGAGAGTAATCCTTTATATTATTTCTTTCATTCTGCTGGGATTACACCTGGGACACGGTTTCCAGTCTTCTTTCCAGTCTATCGGTGCAAGACATCCAAAATATACTCCTGTAATCATGGCATTAGGAAAATGGTATTCCATCCTGATTCCTGCAGGTTTTATTTTTATCGCAATTTATCACTTTGTAACTCAATAATATCAATATACTAATATGAGTAAATTAGATTCAAAAATTCCGGCGGGTCCTTTAAAGGATAAGTGGAAAAATCATAAAGATCATATGAACCTTGTTGCACCAAACAACAGAGATAAGATTGATATTATTGTTGTTGGAACAGGTTTGGCAGGAGGTTCTGCTGCTGCTACACTGGCAGAGCAGGGATATAATGTAAAAGCATTCTGCTATCAGGATTCTCCGAGAAGAGCGCACTCTATTGCCGCTCAGGGAGGTATCAACGCAGCTAAAAATTATCAGGGAGACGGTGACTCTACCTACAGATTATTCTATGATACCATCAAAGGTGGTGACTATAGAGCAAGAGAAGCAAACGTATACCGATTGGCAGAAGTTTCTGCAAATATTATCGACCAGTGTGTTGCTCAGGGTGTTCCTTTCGGACGTGAGTACGGGGGCCAGCTTGATAACCGTTCATTTGGTGGGGTTCAGGTAAAAAGAACGTTCTACGCAAAAGGACAAACCGGTCAGCAGTTGTTATTAGGTGCTTATTCAGCCATGAGCCGTCAGATCGGTAAAGGAAGAATCAAGATGTACAACCGTCATGAAATGATGGACCTTGTGATTGTTGACGGAAAAGCAAGAGGGATTATCGCAAGAAACCTTGTAACAGGTGAAATCGAAAGACATTCTGCACACGCGGTAGTAATTGCATCCGGAGGATACGGAAACGTATATTTCTTGTCTACGAATGCAATGGGCTCCAACGTTTCTGCAGCCTGGAAAATCCACAAAAAAGGAGCGTATTTCGCAAACCCTTGTTATGTGCAGATTCACCCTACATGTATTCCGGTTCACGGAACACAGCAGTCTAAACTGACTTTGATGTCAGAATCTTTAAGAAACTCAGGAAGAATCTGGGTTCCTAAAAAGATTGAAGATGCACAGGCTATCAGAGAAGGAAAATTAAGACCTGAAAATATTAAAGAAGAAGATAGAGACTATTATCTGGAAAGAAGATATCCGGCTTTCGGTAACCTTGTACCGAGAGATGTTGCATCAAGAGCTGCTAAAGAAAGATGTGACGCCGGTTACGGAATCGAAAATAATGATACTCAGGAAGGTGTTTACCTGGATTTCTCTACAGAGATTATGAAAAAAGGTAGAGAATCGGCTATTGAAAAGCATATTCATAATCCTACTGAGCAGCAGATCTATGATTTAGGAAAAAGCTGGGTTGAAGAAAAATATGGTAACTTATTCGTAATGTATGAAAAAATTACGGCTGATGATCCTTACAAGACACCGATGAAAATCTATCCTGCCGTTCACTACACCATGGGTGGTGTTTGGGTTGATTATAACCTTCAGTCTACCATTCCTGGCTGTTTCGTAATCGGAGAAGCTAATTTCTCTGATCACGGAGCTAACAGATTGGGAGCTTCTGCTCTAATGCAGGGACTTGCAGACGGATATTTCGTACTTCCTTATACCATTGCAGATTACCTTTCTGCTGATATCAGAACAGGAGCAATTCCTACCAATTCTTCATCTTTCGACGAAGCAGAAAAAGGGATCAAAGAAAAGATAGATTTCTTCCTTAATAACAACGGAACACATTCTGTTGATCATTTCCATAAGAGATTAGGAAACATTATGTGGAATAAAGTAGGAATGGGAAGAACACCTGAAGGTTTAAGAGAAGCCATCAGAGAAATTGAAGAAGTAAGAAATGATTTCTGGAAAAATGTAAAGGTTCCCGGAGATAATGACGGAATGAATACTGAGCTTGAAAAAGCATTCAGAGTAGCAGATTTCTTAGAGCTTGGGCAGTTAATGGCCATTGATGCATTGCACAGAAATGAATCTTGTGGAGGACATTTCCGTGAAGATCACTCAACTCCGGACGGAGAAGCTGAAAGAGATGACGTAAACTTCAAATATGTAGGAGCCTGGGAATATCAGGGAGATGATATCAATACAGAAGTATTGCACAAGGAAGAACTGGTCTACGAAAATATTGAGGTAAAAACTAGAAGTTACAAATAATCTCCAACCTATAAATATAACATTATGAGTGCAAAAAAAGGCTTACATCTTACGCTGAAAATTTGGAGACAAAAAAATAATAAATCTAAAGGTCAGTTTGAGACTTATAAAATATCGGATGTTTCTACAGATTCCTCATTTTTGGAAATGTTGGACATCCTAAACGAAAATCTTATTAACGAAGGAAAAGAGCCTATCGCTTTTGATCACGACTGCCGTGAAGGAATCTGCGGAATGTGTTCTCTTTACATCAACGGTAGAGCGCACGGCCCGGATACCGGAATCACTACTTGCCAGCTTCACATGAGAATGTTTAAAGATGGCGAAACGATCGTTATCGAGCCATGGAGAAGTGCTGCTTTCCCGGTTATTAAAGATTTAATTGTAGACAGAAGCGCATTCGACAGAGTGATGGCTGCAGGAGGATTTATTTCGGTAAATACTTCAGGAAATACATTGGATGCCAATGCGATTCCGGTTCCGAAAGAAGATGCCGATAAAGCAATGGATGCTGCAGCGTGTATCTCCTGTGGTGCCTGCGTTGCTTCATGTAAAAACGGTTCTGCAATGTTATTCGTCGGTGCAAAAGTTTCTCAATATGCTCTTTTACCTCAGGGTAGAGTAGAAGCGAAGAGAAGAGTACTGAATATGGTAAAAGCCATGGATGAAGAAGGATTCGGAAACTGTTCAAATACCGGTGCGTGTGAAGTAGAATGTCCGAAAGGAATTTCTCTTGAGAATATTGCCAGAATGAACAGAGAATACATGGCAGCGTTTGTTGACAGAGGATAAAATTATTAATTATATTAAAAAGCAGCTTTCAATTGGAAGCTGCTTTTTTGATTATAATATAAAACAATATTCTGTTGATTTCTTATAAGTCTGCAATAGTAAATCCCATTTATAAATTACTGCATATAAATGTTTTATTAATGTAGGTGATATTTGAATAATCACGTAATATTTACATAATTTCAAAAATAATACTTATAAATTTAATTGTTTAATATGCGAAATCAAAGCTTTTATTTCTTTTAGTTAAATCTTTCATAAAATCCCATAAAATATGATATTTACTTGAGATGAAAAACTTATTTTTGCGTAATTATAAAATTCGAAATGAAAAAATATCTTTTATTGTTTATCATCGCGGTTTTTGCGATGTCTTGCTCTAAAAAAGTAGAAGTAAAAGGAAAAATTACCGGCGGTTCTCCACTAGAGAGAATCGAATTTATTGAAGCATCAGGTGTTGCTACTTTACCACTGATTAATATCGGAATCAACAAAGACGGAACCTTTGCAGGAAGTTTTGAAGCTCCGAAAAGCGGAATGTATGTAATGTCGTATGGCGGAAAACAAAACCTGATCTACCTGAAAGGCGGCCAAAAGCTTGAAATTACCGGAAACGGAATGAGCTTCCCTTCCGAATTCGTGGTTACCGGTGATGCCAAAAATAATAACGATTTCTTTAATGCCACCCAAAAATACCTTTCTACCTATGCTCAGACCGTAAATATGAATGAGCTGATGACAAAGGATGAAAAAACCTTCCTGAAAGGAATTGAAAAAGTTCAGGCAGATGTTACTAAAAACATTGAAGAAAATGTTAAAAAATTCAGTCCGGACAGCGAGTTGGTAGAGTGGAAAAAGAACGACCTGGCAAGTACGCTGCTTACGATTCTGAATCAGTACGAAATGAGCCATAAACAAATGGGCAACCCTTCGTTCAAAGTGACAAAAGCTTTCACTGATTACGAAAACAAGCTTCAGGAAAATAAGGATGTAATGGTAAAAGAAAATCCTTACTACAGACAATATCTTTTAACAAAAATGAGTCCGGATTTCCAAAAGTATGCACAGGCGAACAGCGCTGGGAAAACAGATGTTACCACTTCTGAATTATTTTCAGAATATTTAAAGAAGAATCAGAAAGATCTTTCACAAACCGCTAAAGATTATTTGCTTGCTTTTGTAATGGCTCAGTCAGATATTCATCCGGGATCTCCTGAAAAAACAATTGAAAAAATTAAGAAGATCATTGATACAGATATCAAAGATGCTAATATTAAAGAAGATTTAAAGAAAATTCAGTTTGCCATTAACGGTTTCAAAACCGGAGAGCAGGCTCCTGAAGCATCTCTGATCAAGGCTGATGGAAAATCATACAATCTTTCTTCAAACAAAGGAAAACCTTATATGATGATGTTTTACGCATCATGGAATCCATACATTGGTGAAGCGTCAATTCCTGTTTTGAAAGAAGTGGTGAACTTCTACAAATCAAAAATGAACTTTGTGTTTGTAAATGTAGACGATACCAAAGATCAGTTTGTGAAAACAAGCAATTCTCTTCTGAAAGGAATTCCAGGAACTAATGTTTATGGTGAGGAAGGTTTAAATTCTGATATTGCTAAAAAATACGGTGTATATGGTTTCAAATTGCCATGTTTCGTGATCGTTGATAAAGATGGAAAAATAGCAAGCAAGCCGTTCTTCAATCTTGGAGATCCTGAATTGGTAACGGTTCTTGATAAACAGACCGGGCTTTCTGCGCCAAAAGTAAATCCTAACGTTCAGCTGCAGCCTGGAGCAGGAATGGATCCTGCGGCAGCGCCACAACCGGTACCTCAGCAACCGGCAAACCCACAGCCTGCTCAAACAAAATAATTTAAATTCAATATAGATAAAACCTTGTCTTCGGATAAGGTTTTTTTTATTGTATTTTTGCAGACCGGAAGATTATCGTTTCCGGGGTACTTTGTCAAAGTTCGGATCTTTGACAAAGTTTAAACAGTAAAACAGAAAAAATTCTTAATGAAAAAGAGAAGTAAGAAAAATATTATTCTTGAAAATATAGAACTCTTAAATGCAGGCGCGAAAGGTGTTGCTATAGGCAGAACCGAAGAAGGAAAAACAGTAATGGTTACAGGTGCAATTCCGGGAGATATTGTAAATGTAAAAGTAAAAAAAGCGAAATCCAGATATTATGAAGGAGAAGCGGTAGACTTGCTTCAAAAGTCACCTTACAGAGTAGACCCAAAATGTATTCATTTCGGTGTGTGCGGAGGTTGCAAATGGCAGAATATGAGCTATGAAAAACAGCTGGATTTCAAACAGGAAGAAGTATATAATAATATCAAAAGAATCGGAGGTATTGAACATTTTGAAACAGTGCCGATTTTAGGTTCAGCAGAGCAATATTATTACAGAAATAAAATGGAATTCTCCTTTTCAAATGCCCGCTGGTTGACCCAATATGAAATAAGCTCGGAAGAGAATTTCGGAAACAGAGATGCACTGGGCTTCCATATTCCCGGTATGTGGAGTAAAATCCTTGATCTTAAAGAATGTTTCCTGCAAGAGGAGCCCTCCAATACCATTAGACTTGCGGTGAAAGAATATGCCGTTAAAAACGGTCTCGATTTTTTTGATGTGAAAAATCACGAAGGGTTTTTAAGAACTTTAATGATGAGGCAAAACTCAAAAGGAGAATGGATGGTTCTTTTTCAGTTGTACAGGGAAGAAAAAGAAAACAGGGAAAAACTTTTCCAGTTTATGCTTGAAACATTTCCTCAGATTAAAACCCTGGTATACGCTATCAATCCGAAAGCTAATGATTCTATCTACGATCTGGATATCAACGTTTACTTCGGGGAAGGATATTTAATGGAAGAAATGGACGGTCTGAAATTCAAAATCGGTCCGAAATCCTTCTTTCAGACTAATTATAAACAGGCGCTGGAACTGTATAGAAAGACGCTGGAATTTGCAGACTTGAAAGGTGATGAAGTGGTTTATGATCTCTATACAGGAACTGGTACAATTGCACAGTACGTTGCAAGAAAAGCAAAACAGGTTATTGGGATAGAATCTGTTCAGGAAGCAATTGATGCGGCTATAGAGCATGCGCAACTGAACGGGCTTACCAATACAACGTTTTATTGTGGTGATATGAAAGACATTTTTAACGATGAATTTCTCGCCAACCATCCGAAAGCAGATGTTCTGATTACCGACCCTCCAAGAGACGGAATGCATCAGAAAGTGGTAGAGCAGATTCTGAAGCTGTCACCGGAAAAAGTGGTTTATGTAAGCTGTAATTCTGCAACACAGGCCCGTGACCTGGCTTTAATGAAAGAACATTATGATGTAGTGAAAATTTTACCGGTGGATATGTTTCCGCAAACCCACCATGTTGAAAATATTGCATTGCTGATTAAGAAATAATTTATTTAAATTTGAAAAAGATCACTATTCATATGAAATCTTTTAAAATTCTATTGGCCCTATGTTTAATCAGTATGCTTTTTTCCTGCGGAGCTGATGATGATATCTGTGAAAGCGGAGAAGGGACTCCCCGAATGAAAGTCTCTTTCCTGAGCGCAGAAACCGGTAAAGAAAAACCGGTTGACTCTCTGTATGTTGCAGTTGATTACGGATCCGGAAAAGTTCAGCTGGGAGGGCAGGCAAAGATAACTTCCAGGATAATTCCTTTAAGAGTAGACGACTCTCCATACACGGATATTTATTTCCGGACAGAAAATCTTGGAGCAGAATCCAAAGTGAGAGTGAATTACACGACCAAGTCGGTTTACGTTTCTCCGGGATGCGGAATCAAAAAAACATATGAAAATTTAAATTCGGTATTAACCACATCGGCGACAGCACCTGTAAAAACTATTCAGGCCGGACAAAACTTTATTGAGAATGAAGACAAGACAAATCTTTACCTTCTTTTTTAGTGTAATAAGTATCCTGAGTTTTGCTCAGAATACCCAGGAAACAAAAAAAGAAAAATGGAAATACGAACCCAATTTTATGGTTGGTGGCGATGTGCTGAATGCCGGAGTTTCTTTTTTTTCAGACCGAAAGCTCTATCAGGGCTTTATTTCTTCTAAAATAAAAAATAATCTGCATGCCATTGTGGAAGCCGGATTCGAATCTAATATTTACCAGAAGAATAACTACGACGTTAAGGCAAATGGACCTTTTGTGAAAATAGGAGCTTTCTATATGCTTGCAAAAGATCCGGAGAATGAATTCAATGGTTTCTATGCCGGCGGAAAAGCAGGGGGAGCTTTTTATACCCAGGAATATATGGCCGTGCCGGTTCGTGGCTATGGAGGAAGCAGTTCTTCCGTTTCTTTTCCATCTTCGTCACAATCTTCTTATTGGCTTGAAGGAACAATCGGTGGTAGGGTACAGCTGTTCGAATCCAATTTTTTCATTGATGTAAACCTTCAGCCCAGATATCTTGTAGCCACTACCAAACAGGACGATATACAGCCAATGATTGTTCCGGGCTTTGGAAAAAGCTCTTCAAAATTCAATATGGGATTTGCGTGGAATATTGCTTATAAGTTTTAAAAATATTTTAAAATATTAATCTGATCCTTCCTTATTTGGGAGGATTTCTTTTTGAATGTTAATGTTAAAATATTAATTTATTAGAAATTATGATATTTTCATTATTTTTAATAATTCGTTGAATAATTAAAAATATTTTTTTAGTTATAAAGTGTATAATTTCTTAAAACTGTTAAATAATAATACTTTATTTATAAATAATATTAATAATAATTTATTTATTAACATTAAAACATCGGTGATATTGCGTTTTTATTAGGTGAAAACTAGCAAATAATATATATTTGCAAACTAAATATTTCTAATGCAAAAATCTAAATCTTTTAAGGCTGTACTTTTGCTTTCCTCAATGTGTATTACTCTTGTTAATGCTCAGAACAAGAATGATAAAAAGAAAGCAGAGTTTGTTAGTACAAAATCTCCATCTGAGCTTGTAAATTCTCATGGATTTGAAAGGTGCTCTACTGAGGAATATGAGAAATATCTTCAGGAAAAAAATCCAAAAAGGATGACAAAGGAACAGTTTGAATCATGGCTGGCTCCTCTCATTAAAAATGCAAAAGTAGAAAAATCACAAAACGGTAATATTATCACAATACCGGTAGTAGTACATGTTATCCATAATGGGCAAAACGTAGGAGTCGGGCCAAATATTGTTGATGAGCAGGTAATGTCTCAAATTACAGTTATGAATAATGATTATCGCAGGCTTGCTTCTACGCCGGGTTTCAATTCCAACCCTGTCGGTGCAGATACACAAATTCAGTTTGCTTTGGCTAAAGTAGATCCCAACGGCAATCCTACCAATGGAATTGATAGAGTAAATCTTTGTCAGGCCTCATGGTCTCAGGCTCAGATTGAAACATTTGTGAAACCTGAAACAATTTGGGATCCAACACAGTATATGAATATGTGGAGTGTTAATTTCCCTAATACTTCTTCTATATTGGGATATGCTCAGTTTCCAGATTCTAATCTTCCAGGGCTAGATCCTATTGGTGGAGAAGCATATACTGATGGAGTTGTAGCGAGATACTCTACTTTTGGAAGCAGTGATTATGATACCAATAACACTTTTAATCTCGATGCTCCTTATGATAAGGGAAGAACAATGACCCATGAAGTTGGTCACTTCTTAGGATTAAGACATATTTGGGGAGATGATACTTGCGGAACAGATTATTGCGACGATACCCCAACTGCACATCATGAAAATTATAATTGTCCGCAGGGTATAGTGAGCTGTAATGATCTTTCACTTTATGAGATGGTACAAAATTACATGGATTATACTGATGATACATGTATGAATATTTTTACAATTAACCAGAAAGACAGACTTCGTACTGTTATGGATAATTCACCAAGAAGAATTGAACTGAAGACATCTACAAAAGATGTTGCAATTGCTTTATTTCCGAATGATGCTGAGGTTAAATTAGAAAGAGAATGTACAACCGTTAACTGCTCAAGTACAACACAAAATCCTAAGATTTCACTTTATAACAGAGGTACAAGCCCTATGACTTCTGCGGTAATTACTTATACTGTTAATGGTAATACACAGACTTATAACTGGAGTGGTAATTTAGCTCCGAATAAATATGTTGTAATTTCACTTCCTATAAGTGCAACGGCTTTAGGAGGTAGAATGAATATTAACGTAACTTCTGTAAATGGAGTTGCTGATCAACGTACTTCCAACAGCAATATTATAGTTAATTATTTAGGTGCTCCTACAAGAGTTGATTTAAATGTTGTTTTCAAGCTTCAGCTTGATCCTTATGGAAGCGAAACATCTTGGACTCTTAAAAACAGTGCCGGAACTACTGTATATAGCAGTCCTGCAGGTGGTTATGGCAATTCAGCTGGTCTACCAGCCTTAATTACTCAAAACTGGACCCTAAACCCTAATGAGTGTTATACTTTTACAATTAATGATACTTATGGTGACGGTATTTATCAGTTCGGTGGAAACTATAGCATTACTTCTCAATCCGGAGCAATATTACTTACGGGTTCTCATTATAGCACCACTCAAAGCAGAACATTAAAAGCGCAGGTTTTAGCAACCAATGATGTGACTGGACCTGCCAACGGAATTCAGATATATCCGAACCCAGTATCAGATATTTTAAATGTTACTAAAGTTTCTGATAAAACATCGTATAAAATCTACAGCGCTGCCGGTCAATTGGTAAGACAAGGTAATATCAACAGCGGAAAAATCAATGTTTCTGAATTGATTAAAGGTGGTTATGTAATTACGATTGAAGAAAAAGGAAAAGATGTATTCACTTCCAAATTCATCAAAAAATAATAAGATAATTTAAATGATTAATTGTAATCCTCAGGGCAACCTGAGGATTTTTTTTTGCTATAATAAATTTGGTGATGTTATTTTCAATAATATAATTGCAGACAACGTACGGAAACAACTGGATCAATAATATTTATTCTAATATAGGGGATAAAAATTGTGAAATTTGTATAAAAAAAATATATGCATTTTCATATTAATAATAAAAAATGATTAGATTTGTGTAATTAATATAATATTGAGAAAGTTATGAAGAAAAAATTTACTTCTTTCTTTTTCCTCTTTTTGTTTGCGATTACCAGTGCACAATGGAGTCCCACGACATTCAGGGGAGAAAAAACAAGAGCAGGCTCAGATAATAAGAGCTATTACACTCTGGACATTTCTTTACTAAAGTCTCAATTGGCAAAAGCACAGGAAACGGGTAAAAATGCAAAGCCCGTCACCATCTCGTTGCCAACTGTAGAAGGAAAAATCGAAAAATTTGCCGTCTACAGCTTCCCCGTTGTAGTTAAGGAACTGGCAGACCAGTATCAGCTGGGATCTTACGTAGGAGTTGGGATTGATGATCCCGGTAAATACTTAAGATTCAGCTTAGCACCGGATGATTTTCAGTCGATGATCATTAAAAACGGTGTCTATGAATTTATAGAGCCGGCCGACAAAGGCAAAACTGTTTATGGCGTGCACCCAAAAACTGACAAAAGCAATGAAGGCTTCCTATGCTCTATGAACGAGGATAGACTATCAAAACAAGAGATAGCTAACCTTTATAAAACAGGGAAATCATTTAATAACCAAACCAATGATTTCTCAAAGTCTTCTGACAAAAAATACAGGACAATGCGTCTTGCAATGTCTGTAACTGGAGAATATACCCAATATTTCGGAGGTACGGTAGCTAATGCTTTAACAGCTGTAAATGCTACATTAACCAGAGTGAATGGAGTGTTTGAAAAAGATTTTGCTTTACACCTTAATTTACAGAACTATCCGGGAGTAATTTATACAGATCCGGGAACGGATCCGTATTCTCCTGCAGCACAGATGAACAACTGGAATCTGCAGCTGCAACAAACGCTAACTGCTAACGTGGGAAGTGCCAATTATGATATCGGGCACTTATTCGGAGCTTCAGGAGGTGGAGGAAATGCAGGATGTATAGGATGTGTATGTATTGATCCGGCTAACAATAATGCAACACAGAAAGGTTCGGGATACACTTCTCCTGCGGATGGTATTCCACAGGGAGACAATTTTGATATTGACTATGTAGCTCATGAGATGGGACACCAGTTAGGAGCAAATCATACATTTTCACATGCTCTTGAAACAGCAGGTGTAAACGTGGAACCTGGTTCTGGTTCTACTATTATGGGATATGCAGGAATTACAGGAACCAATACTGACGTTCAGGCTCATTCAGATCCTTATTTCCATGCAGTAAGTATTACCCAGGTTCAGAACAATCTTACCAGTAAGACCTGTGATGTTGAAACGTCCATTACCAATAATCCGCCTGTAATAACACCATTACCTACCTATAATATTCCTAAAGGAACGGCATTCGTATTAACAGCATCTGCAACAGATGCCGAAAACGATCCGATGACCTATTGCTGGGAACAGGTAGATAATGCTAATGTAACTATTAATAAAAACAATCTTGGAACAACAGCAAGTGGAGCTATGTTCAGGTCATTTAATCCGACTACTAGCCCTACAAGATATTTCCCTAAGTTATCATCAGTATTAGCTGGTGTTTTAAATAATTCTAATAATGGATGGGAATCGGTATCTACTGTTGCGAGAACTACAAATTTCAGAGTTACGGTAAGAGACAATAATCCCGTTCCTACGCAACAGCAGACACAGTTTGCCAATCAGCAGATTGTAGTAGGTAACGATGGACCTTTTAAAGTAACTTCCACAACCGCTTATAACAATGCACCAACTCCTATTACATGGGATGTGGTGAATACTACGGCGGCACCATACAATGTAGCTAATGTTAAAATTGATTATACAACCGATAACGGAGTTACTTGGACAGTAGCATCAGCTTCTACGGCTAACGATGGTAATGAGTCTTTAACTCTTACAGGTCTTACTGTTGGAGGTAATGTTAAAATCAGAGTAAGTGCCATTGGAAATGTATTCTATGCAATTGGAAGTGCTACGGTAACGAGTTTAGCAAGTTGTACAGGTGCAGCTCCAACAGGTATTGCAGTATCTGCTATTACGCAAACTACCGCTACTGTGACATGGACTGCTGCGGCAAATGCAACGTATGTAATTCAGTACCGTCCGGTAGGAAGTACTACATGGACTACGGTTACGTCTACAGGAAACTCTGTGAACCTTACCGGTTTAAGTGATGGTATTCAGTATGAAGTACAGGTTGCTACAGTTTGTAACGGAGTGCAGGGAGCTTTCTCTTCCTCAACAAACTTTACGACTTTAGGTCTTACTTACTGTAACATGACGTCAAGTAACTTTAATGATGAATATATTTCTAATGTTACGGTAACTCCTACTGGCGCTTCAGTAATGAGTAATAACTCAGGAGGTTCTACCTATACAGATTATACAACCACACCAAGTGCTCTTGTAAATCTTGTGATAGGATCTGCAAACAATACAGTATCTGTTACCAAATTCTGGACAGGAACTACATTCAGTGAAGCGGTAGGTGTTTGGATTGATTTCAACAGAAACGGCGTTTTTGAAACATCTGAGCAGGTAATGAACTCTCCGGCTAATACAACAACTCCTGTTTCAGCTACTTTCGCTGTTCCTGCAAATGCCTATAACGGTCCTGCTACAACAAGAATGAGAGTGGTAATGCAGTTCAGTTCTTCTCCTGTAATGTGTACAAGTTTTACATATGGAGAAGTGGAAGATTATGCTGTAAAATTAATTCAGCCTATTCCTTGTACAAGCAATGCCCCGTTGAACCTTACGGTTACCAACCTTACGGCGACTTCCGCTTATGTAATGTGGGATCCGGCTGCGGGAGCTACTTATGTATTACAGTACAGACCCGTTGGCTCTACAACATGGACAACAGTTCCTTTAACATCGAATGCATACACCATCAATGGTTTAACAGAACAGACTTCTTATGAAGTTCAGGTTGCCTATGTATGTTCAGGAACTACAGGAACATTTACGGCTCCTTACCAGTTCACGACACCGCAAGTAACCTATTGTAATATTACTTCAACAAATAATACCAATGGTTATATTTCTAATGTAACAGTGGCTCCTACCAACTCATATGTTATGAGTAATAATTCAGGGGCAAATACATATACAAACTATTCAGCAGATCCTGCTAAATTGGTTACATTAGTTCGTAACTCCACAAACAACAGTATCTCCGTTTCAAAATCATGGTTAACGACAACAACTTCTTCATTAGCTGTTGGAGCATGGATCGATTTCAACAGAAACGGAATTTTTGAGACAACGGAAAGAGTAATCAGCACTACTGCGAATACCACTACTCCGATAAGTGCTACATTTACTGTTCCCGGAACTTCATACAATGGACCGCTGACTTTAAGAATGAGAGTTATTTTCTCCACAAGCAGCATTACAGATCCTTGTGCAACGGTAGCCAATGGTGAAATTGAAGATTACGCTGTTAAGATCATTGATCTTGCGCCTTGTACAACAGCAGCGCCATCTCCGATTGTTGTTTCAAATATTACTGCTTCTACAGCTTTAGTTTCTTGGATTAATGCTACGGGAGCTACATACTCTTTAAGATACAGAACAGGTACTGGTGCATGGACAACTATTGCCCCTGCAACAAATCCTTATACTATTATAAACCTGAACGGTGCTACAACTTATGAAGTACAGGTAGCTACTACTTGTGGCGGTACTACAGGGCCATGGTCTACTTCAGTGAACTTTACAACGCCTGCTATATCATATTGTAACTCAGGTACAGCAACGGTTAGTGATGGGTTTATTAATAATATTACGGTAACAGGTACAGCTACGCCTACGATGTCTAATAACTCCGGAGCAAGCACCTATACCGATTATTCTAACGATCCTACTAAAATCATCACGTTAGCAAGAAACTCTACCAACAACGTACTTTCTGTTGGAAGAACAATTTTGTCAAGTACATATTCTACTTATGCCTGGATAGACTTTAACGGTGACGGAATATTTAATAATAATCCGACAACGGTTGCAGGAGGTGAAAGAATTATGAATCTTGGATATTCTTCTACAACACCAGTTACGGCGACATTCCCAGTTCCGGCAGGAGCATATGCAGGAACAAACAAAGTGAAAATGCGTGTTATTGTATATTTCCTTACACCAACAGATGCATGTTCACCTCTTACAAGTAATGGGGAAGTTGAAGATTATCAGGTGAAATTTGTAGATATTCAGCCATGTACAACGGCGGCTCCTACGGGAATTACCGTGTCAAATCTTAGTGCTACTACTGCTACCATATCTTGGATTTCATCTACAGGTGCTACTTATCTTGTAAGATGGAGAACAACAAACCCGGTAGGAGCATGGAATGTGTCTCCTGCGCCAATTACAGGAAACAGCTTTAATATTACAGCTCTTACCGAGCAGACAGCTTATGAAGTACAGGTTGCTACGATTTGTGGTGGAACTCAGGGACCTTGGTCTCCTTCTACACCATTTACGACGCCGCCGATTAGCTATTGTAATATGACGGGTACAGGCACAACTGATTTCATTTCTAATGTGACGGTAACTTCAGTGAATCCGGGTATTCCTCCAATGAGTAATACGTCTGTTCAAACTAATTACATCAGCTATACGACTCCGGCTACTTTAATTAATCTTGAAATTGGATCTACCGGAAATCAACTTTCAGTATCCAAAGGAGCAACTCAAAATGATGCAGTCTCTGCTTGGATTGATTTTAACAGAAACGGAGTCTTTGAAACTTCAGAGCAGATTATGGCTTCTGCAGCTAGTACCACCAGTCCTGTAACAGCATTGTTTGGTGTACCTGCCAATGCATATAACGGAAACCTTACTACTACAATGAGGGTTGTTCTCAGACGTACGACTGCTCCTGTAATGTGTCAGAATGCCGTAAACGGAGAAGTTGAAGATTATGCAGTGAGATTGAGACCGTGTGCAACAACGGCTCCTACCAACATAACGTTCAACACGATTACACATACATCTGCTAATGTTACCTGGACAGTACCTACCGGAGGTCTTACTTTTATCGTAAGATATAGAGTAGCCGGTACAGGAACCTGGTCACAAGTGGTGGCTTCTACATTAACCGGAAACCCACCATTGGCACTTACAGGATTAACACCTGCAACAACCTATGAAGTACAGATTGCGGCAAGCTGCGGTACAACGCCGGGAACATTTACACCAGTTCAGACATTCACAACAAGATGTGACCCTACACCTCCGAATGTAACTATCGGTACGGTAACAGCAACCACTGCGGTAGTAAGTTGGTCTCCGATTGTAGCGAGTGCAACCTATGTATTAAGATACAGAATCACAGGAACAGGTATTTGGACTACTGTAAATATTACAGCAGCACCATTAAATACATATACTCTTACTGGTTTAAGCCCGTATACAACATATGAGGTACAGGTTGCTAATAAATGTAATGGTGAGACAACAGTAAATACATGGTCTAACCCTAAAGTATTTACAACAGAAAGAACGTGTGAATTACCACCTCCGGGATTAACGATTACCAATCTTACTCCTACAACAGCAGTTGTGGTATGGGATCCTTTCCCTGGAGCTACCTATATCCTGAGATATAGAAAAGTAGGTATTCCAAGCTGGACAACAGTGACTTCAAATACGAACACCATTACACTGACAGGTTTACTGGAATTGACACAATACGAAATGCAGGTTGCCAATGTATGTAGCGGAACACCGGGAACATATACACTTCCATATTTCTTCACAACTCCTACAATTGTGTATTGTCAGATGTCAGCGGCATCATCCACTGCGGGATATGTTTCGAAAGTTAAGGTTACTCCGAATGGTAAACCTGTTATGGAAAATCCATCAGGAGCTTCCAACTATACAGATTATACAGGTGTTACAACTAAGTTTATAGAATTGATTCAGGGTTCATCAAATAACCAGATTACAATCGATAAAAAACTTTCCGGAAATACCGAAGCAGGAGTAGCAGTTTGGATCGACTTCAACCGAAATGGATATTTCGATATCAATGAAAGAGTAATGGCAGTTGCACCGAATACCGATCCTACGGTGAGTACAACATTTACAGTACCGGCAGATGCTTTCATCAGCTTAACAGACTATAAATATGTTGTAATGAGAGTGGCGTTGGCAAAAGATGCTATTCCGGTGAACTGTACCAATATTCCTAACGGTGAAGTAGAAGATTATACTGTAAGGATTTCTAAACTTCCTGTTCCTAACCCGATCAACCAGACGGATATCTTAATTTATCCTAACCCGGTTAGTTCAGTATTGTATGTGAAAAATATCAGCAAAAAAGCGAATTATAAGATCTACAATGCAGCAGGACAGTTGGTGTCAAGCGGAATTATTCTGAATAACAAAATCGATGTGCACACCCTTATCAATGGTGTTTACTTAATCGATATTCAGGATGGAAATGAGATTACCGCTCAGAAGAAATTCATCAAAGAATAAATCATTTAATTATTAATCACTTCACAGGCTCTCAGTAATGGGAGCCTGTTTTTCTTTGAAATTAATGACTTTTTTAAAATAAGTAATTTATTCAAGCTTATTTATTCATTAAATAATTGAAAAAAAAGGCGGACTTAAATCAAACAAAATAGCGTCTGTATAGAATTGATAAATGTTAATAATTCTTGACTCAATTTTCATCATAAATAAAACCCGCTGAATTCAGCGGGCTTTGTTATCCTTTATTCAATGTCAAAAATGACCTTTTCCGTATGTTCTTTTAAATCTTCCAAATTGGTGTTGTTGTAAATAATACAGTCTGCCAATTTGATTTTATCTTTTTCAGGCATCTGCTTTTCCATTATGGACTGTACTTCTCTGTATGTTTTGCTGTCCCTGTCCATTACCCTTTTGATCCTGATATTATCTTCTGCAGTTACCAATACAGATCTATAACATTCTCTGTTAAGTTTAAGCTCAAATAATAAAGCGGTTTCTTTAAAAATTAAATACTTGGTCTGCTTTTTTACCCAATCTTGAAAATCGAGGCGTACCACCGGGTGGATGATCTGATTTAGTTGTTCCAGCAGATCTGTGTTGTTGAAAACTTTATCAGCTACAAATTTTCTGTTATAAAAGCTATTTTCATCATATGCCTCTTCACCCAGAAGCTCTTTAATCTTTGATTTCAGCGCTTCATTTTCATTGACGATATCTTTTGCCCTTTCATCAGAATAATACACCGGAAATCCGAATTCCTCAATAAATTTTGCGACGGTAGTTTTTCCCGAGCCTATTCCCCCGGTAAGGCCGATAATTTTGGGTGAAGATAATGGTTCCGGCTCAGCCTTCTGAGTTTCTGAATGTAGTTCTTCCATAATTTATATTAATATCCGAAAACATCATTAAAACTAAATGTCTCATCAAGCCTCACTCCTTTTTCTGTCATTTTAAGACTTGCCAGTTCATTGTGAGCATCATGTTCAAAGAACAACAAATATTCATTATCCACACACTGTTTTAAGAATTTTCCTTTCTCTTCAAGCGTAAGGAGAGGTCGTGTATCATATCCCATGACATAAACCTGGTTAATATGTCCTGCAGTAGGAATAAGATCCGCTGCAAAAACAATGGTTTTTTCCTGATACTGAATTACAGGAAGCATTTGTTTTTCTGTATGGCCGTCTACAAAGATGACATCCATTTTAAGATCCGGGGCAAAACCGTAGTTCCCGGTTGTAGGAAGGGGTAAGAAATTAAGCTGACCGCTTTCCTGGATCGGAATAATATTTTCTTTTAAAAAACTTGCCTTCTCTCTGGCGTTGGGTTCTGTTGCCCATTTCCAGTGGTTTTCATTGGTCCAGAACTGTGCATTTTTGAAAGCTGGTCGGTATCCTGTTCTGTCATCGTTCCACTTGATAGCGCCACCGCAGTGGTCAAAGTGAAGATGCGTGAGGAATACATCCGTAATATCTTCTCTTACAAAACCGTATTTTTTTAAGTTTTTGTCTAAATTATCATCTCCCCAAAGCGAATAGTGGCTGAAGAATTTATCGTCCTGCTTATTACCCAGTCCGCAGTCAATCAGGATCAGCTTTTTGCCGTCTTCTACAAGCAGGGAACGGGTTCCCAGCTCAATCAGGTTTCTTTCGTCTGCAGGATTGGTTTTTTCCCACAGACTCTTTGGGACGACCCCGAACATGGCGCCGCCATCCAGTTTAAATTTTCCGCACTGTATTGGATATAGTTTCATATTAAGATTTATAATGTTTGTTTATTTCTGAAAAATAAGATTTTCACGGCAACCGGAAAAATAATTTTAAGTAATTTTTTGTTGACGAATAAATAGGTCATAACCTGTGCAATTAAAAAAGTTCGCCCGGATTTTTTGGTCTGGAAATATTTAAATGTTTGTATGCTTTATCGGTTACTTCACGCCCTCTCGGCGTTCTGATAATAAATCCTTCCTGGATTAAAAAAGGCTCATAAACCTCTTCCAAGGTTTCCGGATTTTCCCCGATGGATGTTGCCAAAGCAGAAATACCAACAGGTTTTCCTTTAAAATTTTCAATCATGACGCGCATAATCTTGTTATCCATCTCATCGAGTCCGAACTCATCCACATTCAAAGAATCAAGAGCATATTTCGTAATGTTGATTTCAATTTCTCCATTTCCTTTGATTTCAGCAAAATCGCGTACCCTTCTCAGAAGAGCATTGGCAATTCTGGGAGTTCCGCGGCTTCTGCGGGCAATTTCGATGGCAGCATCTTCATAAATCCTTACGCCTAAAACCCTGGAACTTCTTTGAATGATCATCGATAAAAGCTCGATGGTATAATATTCCAGCCTGCTTTGGATCCCGAATCTTGCCAGCATCGGTTTGGTGAGCATTCCGCTTCTTGTGGTGGCACCTACCAACGTAAAAGGATTTAAGCCGATCTGAACACTTCTCGCATTCGGACCCGTTTCGAGCATAATGTCAATTTTATAATCTTCCATTGCAGAATATAAATATTCTTCTACAACCGGAGACAGCCTATGAATTTCGTCAATAAAAAGGACATCATTTTCTTCAAGATTTGTTAGCAATCCGGCAAGACTTCCCGGCTTGTCCAGAACGGGCCCTGAGGTAATTTTGCAGTTTACGCCAAGCTCGTTGGCGATAATATTTGCTAATGTTGTTTTACCGAGTCCAGGCGGACCATGAAGTAAGACATGATCCAGTGCTCCGCCACGTTTTTTGGCAGCAGTTACAAAAACTTCGAGGTTTTCCAGCGTTTTTCTCTGTCCAGCAAAGTCTTTAAAACTCTGCGGGCGGATCTGTTCTTCCTGTGCAAGCTCTTCACGGGAATAATTATCTTTATCCGGGTGTAAAAAATCGGGCATTAATTCAGTTTCATTTACTGTAAAGATAGGAAAATTGAGGTTAAGAATAAAGATTGAAATATAAGATTAAGGTTATGACAGAAAGCATATGTACCGATCATGTATCAGATTGATATATTTTAAGTATTTTTGAAAGAGAAATAAAACTGAAAATCAAAGTTTGCTCTGATGTTTGATTTGCTTAGATTCCTATTAAATGACAAGCATCCGCACAATTTTGTCATGTTGAAACCTTTAGGTTAGACATAGTCAAAGCATTTAAACTTTGCAAAGTTTTTAACATCAACTTTAGAATAAATGAAACTAATTGGACCCTTTAAGCAAGTGGTAACTCTTGCCAATCTTCCGTTAAGAGGAAAGCTATCCGATGAACAGCTGGAAATTATTGAAGATGGCGGACTTATAGTCAGTCAAAATAAAATCCAGAAAGTTGGAAATTTTGAAGCTTTACAATCCGAATATCCGAATATAGAAATTGAAAGAATAGAAGAGGAGCAAATTGTATTGCCAGCTTTTACGGATTCCCATACTCATATCTGTTTTGGGGGCAATCGTGCCAATGATTTTGCAATGCGCAACGCAGGCAAGACATATCTCGAAATTGCCGAAAGCGGAGGAGGAATCTGGAGTTCCGTTCAGCACACAAGAAATGCGTCCGAAGATGAATTGTTGAAAACATTACTGGAGCGCATAAACTTTTTAATCGCTCTCGGAATTACCACCATCGAAATAAAAAGCGGATATGGTCTTGATGTTGAAAATGAGCTGAAAATGCTTCGGATTATCAAAAAGGCACAGCAGAAAACAAACGCGACACTTGTTCCTACCTGCCTTTCTGCCCATTTAAAGCCGAGAGATTTTGAAGGAAGCAATCAGGATTATCTGCAGTATATTTTAACAGAAATTTTGCCTAAAGTAAGAGAAGAGAATCTGGCGAAACGTGTGGATATTTTTATTGAAAAATCAGCATTTCTGCCGGAAGAAAGTAAAGTGTTTTTATTAAAAACTAAAGATTTAGGTTTTGAAATAACGGTTCATGCAGACCAATTTACAGCGGGAAGCTCCAGGATTGCCGTAGAAGTTGGCGCAAAATCTGCAGATCATCTGGAAGCAACTGTTGATGAAGATATTGAATTTTTGGCACAATCGGAAACGGTTGCAACAGCTTTACCGGGCGCAAGTCTTGGGTTGGGAGAAAAGTTTACTCCTGCGAGAAAGTTATTGGATGCAGGAGCAATTTTGGCTATTGCCAGCGACTGGAATCCAGGGTCGGCACCGATGGGCAACCTTATTACACAGGCATCAATTTTAGCAACTTTTGAAAAGCTGACAACCGCTGAAGTTTTAGCCGGAATTACTTTCCGTTCGGCTTTTGCACTCGGACTGGAAGACAGGGGAAAACTGGAAAGCGGTTTAAAAGCAGATTTTGTGACATTTAAAACCGATAATTTCCAGAATGTTTTATATAATCAGGGGAGTTTAAAAGCGGATAATGTTTATGTTGATGGAATGAAAATTAAATAATTTATTATAATAAAGAATATGTTTAGGTGTTCTTAGAAGGAGATGACAATCTTGCGTTTTTGCTCTGCGCGTATTGTCATGCTGAAAGCATCCAGACACAATCATAATACAGATGATAAAAAATAATGTTCTAATTGAATGAAGGAATTTATAAATTTTATGTTTATATCTTAACCAATAAAAGCAGAACAGTTTTATACACAGGAGTTACAGGAAATTTACATCAAAGATTATTCAGCATGTACATAAAGTTAATCCGAATAGTTTTACTTCAAGGTATAATGCTTGTTTCTTAATTTATTATGAAAGCTTTGGCTGGATACAACAAGCTATTGAAAGAGAAAAAGAAATCAAACTTTTAAAAAGGAATAAAAACTTGAATTAATAAGAACTGCAAATCCTAATTTAGATTTTCTTAATTATCTTTTTGAATAAATGAGCTGAGATGCTTCCAGCATGACAAATACGAACCACACAAATTAATAATTGATAATGAACAATATCTGGCAGGGAAGATTAGACGGAGAAGAGTTGCTTTTCCACAGAATATTTCAGAGAGTTAAAGAAGAAACCAACTATGATCTTATCTCAACGAAGGATTTCGTTTTACACGGATTTGCTGTGGATGAAGGCGTTCGTAGAAACAAAGGAAGAGAAGGTGCAAAAGATGCTCCTGATATTATTAGAAAAAATATATCAAATTTCCCTGTTATCCGCCCGGATTTTACCTTGCTCGATTTCGGAAATATTACCTGTGACGGAGAAAATCTGGAAGATGCTCAGAACAGCCTTGCAAAAAATGTATCTAAGGTGCTGCTGAAAAATGGCCGATCTGTCGTTTTTGGCGGCGGACATGAAGTTACCTATGCCCATTATCTTGGCGTAAAAACCGCTTTTCCCGAACAAAAGATTGGAATTATCAATATTGATGCCCATTTTGACAACCGTGAGCCTGAAAACGGAGTAGGGCCGAGTTCGGGTACCGGATTCTGGCAGATCGCTCAGGGTGGGCCAATCAATTCTTTACATATCGGAATTCAGAGAAATTCGAATACGCTTAAATTATTCGATACAGCTCACCAATATGGAATGAAGTACATACTGGCCGATGAAATCTTTTTTGAAAACCTTCCATCAATTTATCAGAGAATTAATGATTTGGCAGAAAGTGTTGATTATCTTTATCTTACTATCTGTATGGATGTTTTCAATTCTTCTATAGCTCCCGGAGTTTCTGCTTCAGCTTATAACGGTATTTTTGCGGACGCAGCATTTATGCATCTTTACAGGCATATTTTAAAAAGTGAAAAACTGTTGGCACTGGATGTGGCCGAAGTCAATCCGTTATATGATATTCAGGACAGAACCGCAAGGCTCGCAGCAACACTCGTTAACGAATGGTTTATGATTTAACATCAACCCGATAGAGAGAATCATTATTTTATTAGTATACAAGGAATATATTTTGCTCCTTTCATTACGCTTTTAAAGCAATAATAAATTCATTTTGAATTTAAAACAGAGACTATTTTATGGAACAATTAATTGAAAATAAACTTATCAGAGCAGATAAGGCATTTTCAGAATGGAAGAAAATTCCATTCGATCATCGGCAACAACTCATTGCCAAGGCAGCTGAAATTTTAAAATCACGATCAGAAGAATTTGGAACTATTATTACTTTAGAAATGAACAAGCCAATTTCACAGTCCATTGCAGAGATTGAGAAGTGTGCTTTAATGATGAATTATTACGCAGATGCCGAAAACATTTTACAACCTGAAAAAATACAGTCCGAATATTCTTACTCCGAGATACATTACGTTCCGAAAGGGGTAATTTTGGGAGTTATGCCATGGAATTTTCCTTTCTGGCAGGTTCTGAGATTTGCTATTCCGGCTATTCTTGCAGGTAATACCGTCGTGCTGAAACATGCATCAATCTGTTTCGGCAGCGGAAATGCTATTGAAAAAGTATTTCTTGAAGCGGGCTTTCCTGAAGGCGTTTTCCAAAATCTTGAGATAGGACATAAAGATGTAAAGGAAGTTCTTGAACATAAAACGATTTCCGGTGTGAGTCTTACAGGAAGTGAAAAAGCAGGAGCTGAGGTTGCTTCCATTGCCGGGCAGCATATTAAAAAATCCCTACTGGAATTAGGCGGCAGCGATGCGTTTATCGTTTTGGATGATGCAGATCTGGATGAAGCGGCTAAGGTAGGAGCTTTGGCGAGACTTCAGAATTGCGGGCAGACATGCGTTGCAGCAAAAAGATTTATCATTGACGAAAAAATTGAGGATGCTTTTCTTCCGAAATTCATTGAAGAATATCAGAAATACATTCCTGCTGATCCCATGGATAAAGAAACGAAAATTGCCGGAATGGCAAGACCTGATCTTGCAGATGATTTGGAAAAGCAGTTTCGTAAAGCATTGGAAAACGGAGCTGAAATTATTCTTCCCCTGGAAAGAATTTCTGACAACGAATTCAAACCCGGTCTGATTCGTGTGCGGGAAGGAAACCCCATTCTGCAGGAAGAACTATTCGGACCACTGGGAATGGTAATGACTGCTAAAAATGATGAGGAAGCATTACAACTGGCCAATGATATTCCTTTCGGGCTTTCAAATTCTGTATGGACACAAGATAAAGAGCGACAATTATTTTTTATTGAAAATTTGGAATCGGGAACGGTAAATATCAACAGAATGACAAGTTCTGATCCTCGTTTTCCTTTTGGCGGTACTAAGTCTTCAGGATATGGAACCGAGCTTTCTCTATTGGCTTTAAAGGAATTTGTAAACGCAAAAACGATTTTAGGTCAATAATAAAACTAATTTTAAATTGGATTTATTAGTTTTGAAGAAAAGTAAACACCTCAGAAGTACAGTTGGTGGAAAGATGATACTTCTACCATAAAAAGAATCGTTTTGCCATTATTAGAAAAGAAATAAAATAAAAAACTCCCGATTATCCGGGAGTTTTGCTTTATGATAAACCATTCAAATTAAACGGTAGTTAATCTTAATGTATTTGTTTTTCCGCCTTCATAGGATGGAGTAGCGTTGATGTTGATTACAAAATCACCAGCCTCAATATATCCGTAGTTGTGCGTAAGCATATTTACCTGGATAATCGTTTCATCAGTAGATTTCTTCATATCATAATAATAGGCGTGAACACCCCAAAGAAGGTTCAGCATGGTAATGACTCTTCTGTTTCCACTGTACACGATAATGTGGGAATTCGGTCTGTGTGCTGAAAGCTGGAATGCAGTATATCCTGAACTTGTTAAAGTAACGATAGCAGAAACATTGGTTGTTTTTGCAATTCTTACTGCTGCCAGACAAACCCTGTTGGTAATGAATCTCTCGTCGATACAATTGAAGTCTTTTTCGATGGGCTCATTTTTATGTTGATAGAAGTGTGTGGTCTCAATATTTTTTACAATTTTGGTCATGTTTTCCACTACCTGTACCGGATATCTACCTACTGAAGTTTCTCCTGAAAGCATTACCGCATCGGCACCGTCAAGTACGGAGTTGGCTACGTCGTTTACCTCTGCTCTTGTAGGCGTAAGGCTGTTGATCATTGTTTCCATCATCTGGGTAGCAATGATTACCGGTTTGGAATAGAATCTTGCTTTTTCTACCAGAGTCTTCTGGATAGCCGGAACTTCTTCCATTGGAACCTCAACTCCTAAATCTCCACGGGCAACCATTAATCCGTCGCATTCCAATAAGATTTCATCGATATTTTTTACCCCTTCCGGCTTTTCAATTTTAGCAATAATCGGCGTTTTGAATTTTCCGTTCGGGTGTTTGGCAATAAGTTCTTTCAGGTCAATAATATCCTGTGCATGACGAACGAAAGACAGTGCTATCCAGTCAACATCCTGGTCCAGCATGAAATTGGCATCCTGAATATCCTTTTCCGTTAAAGCAGGAAGAGAAACATTCGTATTTGGTAGGTTAACACCTTTTTTGGAGCTTAATGGTCCCCCTTGAATGGTCTTTGCTTTTACAGTATCGATAAGGTTGGTTTCCATAACTTCCAACACCAGTTTACCGTCATCGATCAGGATTCTTTCCCCAACTTTTACATCCTGAGGAAATTGCTGATAAGTCATATAAACTTTTGTAGAATCTCCCTCAATCTTTTCATTGGTGAAAGTAAGGATGTCGCCCGGATTAAGGTAAGAACCTTCCTTTACCACCCCAACTCTTAGTTTTGGGCCCTGCAAGTCTCCTAAAATACCAACAGAAAAGCCATATTCTTTATTAAGCTCTCTGATGATTTCAATATTTGAACGAACTAAATCGTAATCAGCGTGTGAAAAATTGATTCTGAAAATGTCAACACCTGCTTTCATTAACCCTAACATTACTTCCTTCGACGATGAAGCCGGACCAAGTGTTGCGATAATTTTTGTCTTCTTTAAATACTTATTCATAATACTGGATAATTTGATAAAGTTCTTCTTCAGAACCTAATGTATAATCTTGAATAGGAAATACAAGATTTTCAGGGAGCAAAATTACGGAAAAATCAGGAAACTGTTCCGAACTATGCAAAATATATTGTACTTCTATGTGATTATTTAATAAAAATTTAATGTTTTCTTCTCCTGTAAAGAGCTCGGTCTGTAATTTTTTTTGTTTACTTTCCGAACATCGGTTGGAAATGAAAGTGAAGCAAGTTTTTGTAAACTTATGATATGCTTCAAATCTTGGAAAAAAGTAATCATAATAAGACCCGTGATAGATGAGGTCATCAATCCGTTTAAAGTTCAGATCGTTTTTTTGATTAACAGTAAAGAAAAACTCATGATCAGGTACATTTTTGGCTAATCTTACCAATCCTATGGTAACATCTTCAAATTCTGTTTCGTCGAGATCATAAAGCTTTTGAATTTCCAAGTATGTTTTCTTTTTTGTTTAAAATATAAAATGCTCTCTGTGCTGCTTTTTCTTCCGCCTTTTTCTTGGAGGTTTCGGTAGCATTCGCGATTTTTTCTTCCCCGAGCCACACGTGGCAGCGGAACACAATCGATTTGTTTACCTGTATTTCTTCACAGGTTTCGTACTTTATATTTAATTTTTTCTTTTGGCTCCATTCGAGAAGGAGACCTTTGTAGCTTACAATTTTATTTTCAAGCTTGTTCATCTCAGTGGGCGTGAGAAGCCTTTCTAAAATAATCCTCCTGCATGTTTCATACTGAAAATCCAGGTAAACGGCACCTATTAATGCCTCAAATAAATTTCCGGAAATATTTTCGCCTAATGCCACAGAGGTCTGCTTTTGCAAAAGGTCGGTAAGCTTTAGATCTTCTCCTAATTTATTAAGATTTTTCCTATTCACAATCTTGGATTTCATTTGCGTCAGGTAGCCTTCATTAGCCTGAGGATACGTCTGAAACAAGTGGCATGAAATGATTGTGCCCAAAACAGAATCTCCTAAAAATTCAAGTCTTTCGTAATTGCTGTCTTTATTTTTAGAAGAGTTTTTCACAGAAAAAGCTTCACGGTAAAGAGCAACATTTTGCACCTCAGTACCCAGAATTTTATTTAATTCAGTACTGAGAAAATAGTCTCTCTCCGTTAATTTTCTTTTTCTTTGTTTGAGAAGGAATTTAGAAAAGTATTTCTGTAACTCCATTCAGTAGATTTAGATTTTCTTAAATAGAACGCAGGCGTTGTGCCCGCCAAATCCAAAAGTATTGCTCATGGCTACTTTTACGTCTTTCTTCGCAGCTTCGTTAAATGTGAAATTCAGTCTGCTGTCGATATTTTCATCATCCGTAAAATGGTTGATGGTAGGAGGAACAATACCATGAATAATCGTTCCTAACGCAGCAATAGCTTCAATAACTCCTGCAGCACCCAACAGGTGGCCGGTCATTGATTTTGTAGAATTAATCTGAATGTCGAAAGCATGCTCTCCCAGTAATTTTGAAATTGCATTGGATTCTGCAATGTCTCCTAATGGAGTAGAAGTACCGTGCATATTGATATGATCTACTTCATCAGCAGTTAGTCCTGCATCTTCCAGGCAGTTTTTCATTACCAGATAAGCGCCTAATCCTTCAGGATGCGGTGCGGTCATGTGATGTGCATCTGCACTCAGACCTCCGCCTTTTAATTCTGCATAAATTGTTGCCCCACGTTTTACAGCGTGCTCATATTCTTCAAGGATGATACATCCTGCACCTTCGCCCAGTACAAAGCCATCTCTGTCTTTATCAAAAGGTCTTGAAGCTGTTTTAGGATCATCGTTTCTTGTAGATAATGCCATCATAGCATTAAATCCGCCGACACCGCTTGCCGTAACGGCTGCTTCGGAGCCTCCACATACAATTACGTCTGCTTTACCCAGCTGGATAAGCATTTTGGAATCAATTAATGCATTGGCCGAAGAGGCACAGGCAGAAACCGTAGTGTAGTTGGGACCGTGGAAACCATATTCGATGGAGATATGTCCTGGTGTGATATCAGCAATCATTTTAGGAATAAAGAAGGGATTGAATCTCGGAATTTCCGTATTGGCCCATCCTAAAACTTCAGTTTCAAATGTTTCCAGACCTCCGATACCGGAGCCCCAGATTACACCGACTCTGTTTTTATCTACGCTGTCTTCAATAATTCTTGAATGTTGTACTGCTTCTCTTGCAGCTACCAGCCCGAGTTGCGTATTTCTGTCCATTTTTTTTGCTTCTTTCTTATCGAAATGCTGCAGCGGATCGAAATTTTTTACTTCGCAGGCGAATTTTGTCTTGAAGTTTGTGGCATCAAAAAGAGTAATCGGAGCGGCACCGCTCTCACCTTTCACAAGATTTTCCCAGTATTCTTTTGCATTATTTCCAATCGGTGTTATTGCTCCAAAACCGGTTACAACTACTCTTTTTAATTCCATAAACTTAGTTTAATTTTCTTTTTTGTTGAAGAATATTATTTATTTACTACTTCCTCGATATAAGCGATAGCGTGTCCTACAGTAGTAATTTTTTCAGCCTGATCATCAGGGATTTGAATGTTGAATTCTTTTTCAAACTCCATGATTAGTTCAACTGTATCCAATGAATCAGCTCCCAGGTCGTTAGTGAAGCTAGCTTCAGGAGTTACTTCTGTTTCTTCAACGTCAAGCTTATCAGCGATGATAGCTTTTACTCTTGATGCAATGTCTGACATAGTAAATTTTTTTTTAATTGTTAGATGGTGCAAATATATAAAATTCTTTACGATAAAACATTTTTTTAATGCTTTTTGTCGCCCATAGGTATGTATTTTATCGCATCAGTGTTTAGTATTTTCGTTTTCAGAGCTTTATATTTTGTTGTTTCCCAATCTTATTTAAGCCTGATTTATTTAAAATACAAATCTTCTTTTATTGTTTGTTGCGTCGTGAAATCCCAACGTGTTCTTTTCATTTTAATGCACACAGTATTATCATTAGTTTTGCATTTATTTTTTTAAACACTAGTTTTTATCTGAATGAAAAAAATTATTTGCGTTGTATTATTTTCAGTTTCCTTAGCATTACCGGCACAGACCAAAGGAAAGGTTATTAAAATAAAGGATGGCGATACGGTGGTGGTTTTATTGGCGGACAATACCCAGAAAACGCTGAGACTGGCGGAAATCGACTGCCCCGAAAACGGACAGGCCTTCGGAAGCAATGCCAGACAATTTACCGCCGGCCAGGTGTTTGGAAAAACGGTTGTTTTCTATACCATAGGGAATGACCGCTACGGAAGGAGTGTTGCCGGGGTTTTCTATGATGGCGACAAATATCTGTCAAGGGAAATAGTCAAAGCCGGATTCGGGTGGTGGTATTTTAAGGCTTCTAAAAATACGGAACTGCAAAAGCTCCAGGATGAAGCGATGGAAAAGAGACTGGGCTTGTGGAGTGATAAAAAAGCCGTTGCGCCCTGGGAATTCAGGAAAAATAAAAAGAACAAGACAAAATAAAATACACTCCAATTGATATTAGAGTGTATCATGTTGATAAAATCATCCCACCAAATCATTGGTGAAAATAAATTATATTTCAGATGACAGTAAATTTTATGCTTTGCAGAATGCGTCCCATGTTGTCCAGAAGTGAGCATTGATGGCTCCCGGAGCCGGGCTGGTGCTATCCGCAACAATTCCTACCATAGAAGCACAGTTGGAGTTGCATCCGATCTGGTTTCTGCTTCCTTCCTGAGCCGGGATTTCTCTCCATGTTCCGGTAGAACCGCTTAACAATTCTACTTTAATATCAAAAATTCCTGAAAGACCCGGAGTCTGAAGTTGCTTGGTTGGGTTTTCGCTGGAGATCATGTCTTTCCAGTTTCCTTGTGAAAAGGTTACTCTCCACTGTCCGATCATTTTTGCCGTGTCATTTTGCGGTGAAAGGTATACCCAGAACTGAGCACCTCCTCCTAACTTTAATTCTCCCGTAGAATTTGCGTTGTAGCTTGTGTTTGCTTCCATGATGTTTGTTTTTATAGGTTGTTTTGTAGGTCAAAGTAACGCAGAAAAAAACATCCGGAATAGCGTGGAAATGACCAATTGTTGGGTTAGGTGTTTGTACGGAGGGGTGAGGGGTTGAAATTTTAAGATTAATGATTTGGCTTTGTTTAAATATGTATATAATAAATATATTTATCTTGTAATTGAATAGGATATTAGGTGTTATAAAAACAAAAAAGAGAAAATACAAACGCATTTTCTCTTTTTAATTTTGTGGAGTTGGAGGCTCAACTTGATTTGTTTGATAATTAATGTTTTACATTTATTTATTTTTTCTTGTACCAACAATTGTACCAACAAAATTCTTATTTTTACTTTTCTAAATTTACTATAAACAGTGTATAAATTGATAATTATTCGTCATGTCTAAAAAATTTAAATGTCATATTTATTTTAGTAGTAGTTTACTTTGAAAAAAAAATTAAATTTGTCCAGTCATTTGTTGAAATGAAAATTTATAATTCACTTAATAGTTCTGATTTTGCAGATATTGCGAAATTATTTTCTCCAATTTATATTGATTTTATTGCGAACAATCAATATGAGGAAATAAATCATATTATCACAACATATAAAAAATACTTTCATTGTACAGGAAGTGTTTCTATTCTTGATATTTATAACAATCTCTATAAATTGTTAAAACAAAATTACAGGAATGAATATGTATTTAAAAATGGAATTTATAAAAGTCTAATTTTATTAAACCATAACATAAATAAATGTGTTGTTATTCCTGAATTTAATGTTGGTGCTTCAAAGGCTGATTTAGCTGTTTTTAATGGTACATCAACTGTTTATGAAATTAAATCTGAAATTGATTCTACTGAAAGATTGAAATCACAGATGGACGATTATGAAAATTTTTTCGAATTTTTAAATGTTGTGATTTCGAGAAAACATTTAAGCAAAGTGAAAAAAATCATTCCCTCCACTGCAGGTATATACATATATGATGAAAAAAACAAAATTATTTTAGAAAGAGACTCTACAAGTAATTTGCATAATTTGAAACACAGGAGCCTATTTTATTCTTTAAGAAAACCTGAATATTTATATATTATTGAGCGAAAATTTGGTTTTATTCCTAAAATTCCAAATACTCAAATCTTTGAATACTGCTTTGATTTATTTAGTAAAATTGATATATATGAAGCACATTCCTTAGTAACTGAAGCTTTGAAGTTTAGACAATTCAAAAATGACCAAATCAATCTTATAAAGCTATTACCTGAAAGTTTAAAAAGCATTTCTATTTCAAAGCGGTACAATAAATTAAAATGTGATAACATTATTAAAAACTTAGCTATTTTGTATAATTAGTTGAAAATATTTATATTAGATGATAATATAAAAACTTTAACTATGTATTTTCCAATTTTTTTAGCTAAAAAATATGACATTTTAGCACTCTGTGATTTAGATGAGAGATTATTTAAAAATACTATTCCTATTTTAATACCTCATTATCATAAAGATTTTAAAAAAAATATCAAAAAAATAGTAGATAAAAATATCTATTTTATTATTGTTCTAAATTTTAAAAGAATTGGTTATCCAACCATAAGTGATATTGAGAACGATTTAATTAATGATGTTCTCAAAGACTATAAGAATTATTCATTAGCATATTGGACTTATAATGATACTTCTAAATTAGAAATTCAAAATTTTATTAATCAAAATGTAGAATTGGAAAAATCTATAATTCATAGAGAGAATTTTTCTAATATTTCATATTTAAATAAACAAGATTTTAAATATAATATTTTCATTGAAAATTATGTAGATCAAGATTATATAGACTTATTTGAAAATAATAATAAGGTGTATATTCAAGATGGTTTTAAAAGACAAAAAAAGAATGCAGATTACCCAAAAATAAGTAGTTTTTCAGATAATCATTATTCTTATAAATCAAGAGGTGGAATAGGATTTGGTGATTTTACTATTATTGGCCATGATTTAAAAGATGGAGGTGGAGCAGCGTATGCTGTTGCTATACATATAACAAACGCTCAAAATAAAACCGCAAATGTTCATCATTTTGTTTCAGATACAGTTACAGGAAGAGAAAACCCGGGGGGGAAGTTTATTGAAGCTTTGAATCATATGATGAAATTTATTGATAAGCATACAATTTTTGAAGGTATTGGAATAACCACATACAGAGACTTACATAAAAGAAAGCACTTTCCAGGCCTACCTATAAATAAAAAATTAGGTATTATAAACCATATAGAACAAATAGTAAATATTATATGAATTAACACAATTAATTAAAAAATAAACCACTGGATGTTTTTAACATGCGGTGGTTTATTTTTTACAGTGACTAAAAGATTTTAAATATTTAATGTTATCATTTTTTAGGTTGATTTGGTGGGGGAGTTGGTGGTGTCCCTTGTTTTACTCTTCTTGGAGTTTGAGGTGGTGGTGGAGGTGGTGGAGTTGGCTGATTAGCAAAACGTAATTGATTCATAACTTTTATATTATAAGTTTCTTGTTTTTCATGTCGCATATAGTTTGTACTAAATATAATTCCACCAATAAAAATAGCAATGAGACTATTTATTAAATGTATTTTTGACCAGTATAGATAATTCGCTTTCTTATCATTATTATAAATATTAGTGGTAAGGCATTCTGAAATTATTTTATTAACATTATCTTCTAAGAGGCTCTCAAAAGTTATTCCGTTTTGTACAAAATATGCTTTATTTGATTCGTAATAGGTTCTTATGTTTACCTCTTCCTTTTGAATAAAATCGGTGCAAGGAAAATATTCATACGTATAGCCTTTATACATGCCATTATAAGATAATAAAATAAATATAATACTAATAATCCAAAATATTATTGATAATCCAATTAATCCCCAAAATGCTATTTGTAAAATGCTATTTTCCTGCTCATAATTATATTTAGTTACAAGGTAATAAATTGCGGCAACAAAAGCTGTTAGGATCCCTATGGGGATATTTAATGAGTTGTCTAGGGCATACCTTCTTTCATCTTCTTTATAATACCACTCTAAAAGAAAAGCGTGAGTTTTCATTGTTATAGGATTGATTTCAATTTGTAGCAAGATAAATAAAAGATATAAATAATACTATACGTATTTTCCCGATATTTTAATCTTATTTTATTAAATAATATATAAATAAAAATCCCACTGGAATTAGTGAGATTTTTATATTTCTATCAATTAACTTATGCAGTTAAAATTACCTTATTTGCTTCTATTTGAGAATTTCTATCTTTAGTTTGATATTCTCTTCGGACAGTTTCTAACTGCTTATTCATAGAAGCAATAGCTGATATATGGCGAGGGCTATTTAAAGAGGTTACTTTACCTTCTCGCGCCATTTTTGCTTTAATAGCTTCTGTTTTACTTACTTTTTTTATCATATTTCGAAATTATTAAGGTTGTGCTCAAATATTTGAAATCGTGGCAAAGTTAACACATTACTTTGTAAAATACCACTTTTTTCATCAAATAATATCAATTTCTCTTGATATGCAGCAATAATTAATGGTTTATTAGAATATATAATTTTCTGTGTTGCATCTAATATAATCAAACCATTTGCCATTTTATTTTTCATAAGTTCTTTTGAGCTAATTTCCGTTATCCAAATGAATTTAGGCATGGCAGATTCTATTATTAGGGATTTTAAATCGTCTTGTATTGTTTCGTTTTTAGAAATCTCATGCTTAAAAGATCTACTTGATGCAAGAAATGTTCTTAATAAAACTGTACTATTATCAATGAGAGGTTCGGGGCCTGTTGTTAAAAATTCTAATATATAGTTTTTTGCCTCATATGCCTCTAAATAAATTTTAGTATATAAAGGAACTATAAAATGAGTTATTTTACATTTGTGCCATTCTGCTGAATAATGTATTGTAGGTTCATTCAATGAAGCTCTTTGATATGAAGGTTGATTATCATCAATAAAAATAAAATCTTTATTTATAGTATCAAAATCATATATTTTAATGTTTTTGGACTGTAGAATATGTTCTATAGATGAATTTATATGAGGCCACATGGCGTCTATTTTAGAATTTTCTACTTTTGTATGACCGATAGCCAATAATGCATGAGCAATATTTTCTTCATCATCAACGGTAACAATAATGGGAATACCACTTTCAACATAACAACTTAATAGACCCTCAAATTCTTTTCCATATTCTCTTTTACTGTAGATTCTTGCTCCAAATCCAAACTCTTTGAGAGCATATGACATTTCACTTATGCTTAAACCTTTCGAAGGAATTTGCCTTTCTGAAGACATCTGACGTAATGTATTGGTTATTTTGGAAGGCAGCAATGGTTGATAATCGGAATACTTATTACTAAAATACTCCATAATAGCCCATAAACTTGTTTCTGCGCAACTTATTGTTTCGGTATCTTGTGATGAATGAGGAAATCCTTTTACAGTAAACTTTAAACCATAAACCGTTGTGTGGAATTTACTTACGCAAGCGGTAAAATTATTATTTTTTAATAGTAAAGGAGATATTACACTTCTGCCAATTATAAAAGGGTCAGTTGGGCGTAAAACAATGAATCCTCTATATTTCTGTTGAAGTTTTTTATATTTATTTTTATCCCTGAAATCTGTATCTGAAATTTTCCCTTCAAAAAATGATAATCGAATACAATTTCTTTTGTAATCAGGTAATTTTGAAGAATAATAATGATAATAGCTATCTCTATAAACTTTATCTACATATTCGGTTTCAGCAAGAATGTATGTTTCATCCTTAAAGTTGTCAAAACTTGGTTTAACATATTGCTTAAAAAGATTTTTGCTATTAATTTCATTAATATTAAATTCATCCATTAAAAGAAATTTTATTAAATTTTTCCCTTTTTTAATAGATGTTATGTAAATATTTATGTTCATAATTGTGTAGATAAATTTAAAATGTTGATCTAATGATATGATACTTATAATATTTTATTTTAGATGTCTTAATTCATCATCAATTTGGAAATCAAATTTTTGATGTAAGTCCATAAAATTGAGATTTCCGTTAAAAAGAGCCTTGTCTAATACGAACTCACGATATTTATTAAGATGTCCTCCTTGTAATGATACTACGATTTGAACTTTATTTTCTTCAATATAATACGTGATATCTTTAACCCAAAAGTAATTTGTTCCCACAGCAGCTTTAATAAAATAGAATTCCAAGCTTTCATAGACTCTTGGGATAAATGGAAGTGTTAAATTAATAAAGCAATAATCATCATAATGTTTAAAATGTAGTTCCACATTATAGCCCCTTTCGTCATAAAATAAAACAGGATATTTCTGATTGAGCTCTAAAATATCTATATACATCTCACGACGCCATCTGCTAATTTTGGTATTGCTATAACAACTTAATTCTGCAATTTTTTTTAGGCTAATTCCTTCCTCTATACTATTAAAATATTGGTTAATAATAATCCAATTTAAAAAATCATTATAAGGCTTTTTATTGTTTTGTTTGAGCAATATTTTAGACCAATGAATCATATTTCCCAAGCAATATAAATATTCATGGGTCTTTGCATTATGATTAAATTTTAAACGTTCTTTATTTCTAGACATTTTATATACAATTAGTTAATCTAGATAAACCAATTTATTTTATTGAAATCATTTAAAAGTCTATTGCTATACTTTTCATCAATAGAATGGATATAACAGATATGACCATACAACCAATCATAAAAATTAAGTGAATTATATCCTTTAAATTCGTTGTAATTTTTGTTTAAATGATTTTCAACCCCATGTTTTCTACAAAAATGAATATGACGGGCAATTTGCTTTCTATATTTTTTGGAAGTATGAACTCCATTTGTAATAGTTAATCCTGTCACGAATTGTTTTGTTCCCTTCTTCATATATTGAATTTTATCTTCATTAATATAAAAACCTTCATCGTTAATAATTCTTAATACAAGTTTTATAGGAGGCAACATTCCATCACCCTTAATTGAAAATGTAAGGTCATCGGCATAACGAGAATAAAAGAAATTCATTTTTTTAGATAATGCTTCAAATCTACTATCCATTTTAGTAGCTATAATGTTTGCCAAAGCTGGGCTAGAAGGAGCACCTTGCGGCAAAATTGAAGGTTTTGTTTTAACAAGTTCAGATAAAATTAATTTTTCTCTTTCAGTAAAAGCTTCCCAGTAATCAGGTTGATGCTTTGCTGTACAAAGTTTGGCTAAACTTACCGATAAATTACCATGGAATCCCATAGCTCTAAAAACTCCATAGACTCTTTTCTCTGTAATAGTATCATAAAATTTTAAAAGGTCTACTTTTAGAATTATATCTGACTTTTCATGAGTTTTAGCATTATCTTTGATCGAAATGCCTTGCCTAAACCCTTTGCAACTTTCTTTCAAAGGATATTTGTTCAGTATATTAAAAAGAAGCCATTTTTGAATATATTTTAAATCTTTATGAGGAGCTATTATTTCGCGATATCCGCTTCTTTTCTTTTTGAATTTAAAATATTTATATCTTTTTTCTTTATATTCGAATCTATCAAATTCAACTTCTTCCCATTTAATATCACCAACTAAAAATCTTAAATAATCTGACTCAACTCCTATTACAACAGCTAAATGCTCTATTGTAAATATTACAGGATAATCTTTATCAATTAATTGATTCGCATATTTTAAACAGAGATCTATATATTCCTTAGAGTGTCCCTGTTCTTTGGCTGCTTCTTTAAATTGTTCAATGGGAAATGATTTCATTTGTTACTCTTACTCGGTTGTTTGATAATATTCATAACAGATATTAAATGTTAGTAAGGATTAGAAATGGCAACATTTAATATCTATTATGCATAGTATTTTATGCTGCTTTAAAAAGACTCCTTAATGATTCTCAGCAACAAGGCACTGAGAAAACCTTTTACAGTTAAATGCTAACAAATTACGTCATCCCATTGAACGTTTTTGGTAAATATATGTATTTTTTGATTTCTAAATTACTTTTTGATTCATTTCTAATTTTGTCTTTTTTAGACAGTGTTTTAAGATTATCTAATATTAAAAGTGCATTACTTGTAAGTTCATAGCTTCTTTTTTGAACCAAACCTTTGTTTAAAGCTTCTAAATAAATTAATCTAAGTTCTTCTCTTGTTAACCCCAACATTTGACATATAAAAACATTTTCAAGCCCTAACGATTTTAAATATATTAACGCAACAACAGCATGATTTTGCTCATTTAATTTTTGATAATCAGCATCCCTTATATCTGGCTGTATAGCTATAATTGAGCTGCCATTAATTATATCAATACCTAATTTATCACATATGCTCAGATAATAAACAATTTCTTTTTTAAACTTTTTGGACTCTGACATTCTAATTTCAGATTTTCTAGGAAATAATGGCTTCCAATCCGAATCGCCCCAAATCAGAGGAATTGTATTATTTGGGGTTCCATGAAAGAAAGCAACAAGGGCTTCACTATTATCATAACCAAAAGGTAAATAAGATTTTGGAGGTCTAATAACCTCAATTTTATTACCGTAATATTTAGTAATTCTTTTAATATCGTATTTATTCTTAAATAAATGTAATGGTGAAAGTGGTGAGTGAAACAGTTTATGTCTTGTCTCGGAGTAAATTTGAATTTTGTTATCCTTCTTTAAGATTTCATTTTTTCCTTCATCCATTATGATAGATGAAAGAATAAAAATACTATTAAAGCCATTATCACTTATCCATTTTTGTAAATCGGAATTACTATATTCTTTGATAAACGTTTTACCACTTCCAATAAAATCATCTAGAAAAATTATATGTTGAAAATCATGAGGTCTTTTAATCATTTGAAAATCATGAGTAATTAAATTATACTCTTCATTTCTACTAATATACTTGTTTTTTATAGCTAATGCTTGTCTATTTTTATAAGCTATAGTGTTTCTTAGAGGATAAGTAACTAACGTACCACTCTTTCCAACTTTTCCATAAGGATAAATAATAGCTCTTTCATTTTTAGGAATTTTTTTAAAAATTTCCTTTAATAAATAATCTATCCTTAACATGAATTCATTAAAAGGAATATATTCAAAAATTCTTAGTAAATCTAAAGCATGGGACACATCATTTTCTTCAAAGTTTTCTAACCATTGAACAATAACAGTAGGACGAACAGAAAATTTTAATTTCGGTAATAACATTTCGACCTGTCTTATTGAATTTTCTTCATATTTGAAGTCATGTCGTCTCATAGTTTTTTATTAGTTAGTTTTCTTGCTCATAAAATATTTTATAGTATTTTCGTCCACTTTCGTCAATACCTTGTTCTATTAATTCACTATTTCCGTGAATGTATATGTCAAAATTTTTATCAAGCTTTAAGACGTTTTTGAAAACCCTTGCTTGTTTTTTTACTGCTTGTACAGAGATATCAAAATTATCTGAAAGCTCTACCTCATTTTCCTGTCTATAATTTTCATCAAACTTTCGAAATGATTCAATAACACTGCTGTCTGCAAAAACCTCTGATTCGAATTCTTGTTTGTCGAAAGTTTCGTGCTTTTTAAAATAGTCTACTGAACGGTTGAGAAAGTCTATTTTCTCTGCCTTAGATATTTTAAAATCTTCAGGAATTTGTTTAGTAATAAAGTCCTTGGTTATAGAAAGAAAATCTTTTGTGAAATGATAATTATCACTTGCAGGTGTTATACTTAAAAAGTCGTCTTTCCAGTATTGTGTATCGTTTGATTTATTTGAATCTACTATACATACTTTATAGCCGTTTTCTTCCTCTAAATTAAAGATTAAACATCCTTTGTCTAATTTATCAATATTGACACCACTTTCGTGTCCAATTTTTGAAGACGTTAGTTTTAAAAAAATGTCTTTTTTTTCAGACTTGAACAAACCTATCGCATCTGTTTTTTGCCCCTCAAATAAACAGTCTTTAAAATAACAAATACAAAACTCTCCTCCATTTATTTTGGGATGCGAAGACTTTTCATATAAATGCTTTGAAACATCTATTGATAATTCATAAAGATTTTCTGGCTTTGCAAAAATTCTTTTAGCAAAAGTGTAGGTGTCATTGAGGTTAAGGTCAGTTGGATAATGAAAATTATAAACCTCATTATTGCTGAATGGAGAAAGAAAATACCTTAACAAATATTTTTTTGTGTCTTCATTTTCTAAATTTAGGTTTTTATCAGATACTTCGATTCCTTCGTCCCTAAGCTTATTTCCAACTTTATGGATGTAGATAGATTCAAATGTTATTTGAGTAAAATCAATCATTTTATTATATTGAATAGTTTTAATTTTTCAAGTTTAAGATTTTCAATTTCCTTTCCTAATTCCTTTTCAAGATTTTCAATACTTGATAAAGATTTCACTGAATTTGTTTTCATTAAATAAGGAGCAGATTTGAATACTCCGTCAAATTCGGGTTTGTTTTTAAGAGCATTTGAAAAGTTATATGTAACCTTATACATTCCATTTTTTATATTTAAAAAGTTAAATTTGTATAGCACTCTCATTTCTTCTAGAAAAATTGATTCTTTTGCATTTAACTCACTCAACTCTGTTAGTGTTTGTAACCCTTTTCCTTCAAAATTTATAATTAAGTCCTTGTCGACTTTATCACGATAGAATTCTGGAATTTCTGTGTTTTCATCGAACTTAAATCTGATATTTTGAATATCCGCCTCGTGGAACATTGCAGAAGAAGCAATATTACTAAAGCTAAGCAAGAAATTTACCCTTTCAGTATTTGAGCTAAAATTCTTGAACATTGCTTTTATTTTTTCCTCTTCAATAAAATCTATACGTTTAAACTCTTCTTCAACAAGCTTTACTAAGCGGTTAACTATATATTTGTCTGCTTTATTAATCGTGTTTTCGGTTACTACTACTAACTGATTATCTTTTTTCTTAACTACAACCTCTGCTTTTCCTGGTTTTGTATTAACCAATAAGCTACTTGTAGGATCTTTTGTTTCTGTAATCAACGTTAATTTGAATTCATCTTTTGCAGGACTGGCTTCAAATTTTAAACTATCTGAATTGATAATTTTGACATTTAGACCATCTGTCAAATTATCTGTGTTTATTTTTACTTTCTTAAATACAGATTCTAATGTTTCATCTTGTTTAATATTAAAAAATGCATCAGAACTGTTTACAGTTTTCCCTTTTACATCAATATAGGATTTAAAATCTTCAAGCTCTTTAGGGCTAAAAAGTAATGAAGTCATTAAATCAATTAATTTTTTTATGTCTGCGTTTCTTGTGTAAATTCCCTTTTTGCCAAGAAAGAATTTAATATCATTCGCTGTTATTGCATCCGTTTTAAGAAAAGGTTTTATAATATCTCCATACGGAAGTATATTGACAAAAGCTTCGTTTAAATGTTTTGAATTTACTAAAGATGGCTGATTATCTTCCTCGTATGTTTCATTCTTACTTGTAATTACCTTTGTATTTGACAATGAATCCAATGCTTCTGTATCAATGCTATTGTATTTTAGCACTTTAATCTTTTCATCTAATAATTCTTCGTTAAAAGAACGGATAACTTCAAGGGCATCATTTTTATTATCTGCTTCATTATAATCAGGAAAATAAAGAATATATTCATTTCCATAACCACTTGTAAGGCTAATTGTTAACCAAATGAGCTTTTTTAAAGCTTCCTGTGAAAATGGGTCAGAACAAAAAAGGAGAAAACTAATTTTAGATTTACTTTCTTTTGTAATAGGCAGCACAGAAGAATTAATGTATTGGGGAGGCAGCTTTAATCCTCTTGCTCCAATGCGATTTGGGCTTTGAGTAGCTTCTGTTATTGGATATGCAAATTTTACAGGTACGTCTGGTCTATAATTTTTTGCAGTTGTAATACTGCTAATCAAAAAGTTAGCTTTATTATTATCTATTAGAAAATAATTCATATTTTCATTGAGTAAATTTCGTTTATAGTTTTCTTTGGTGTAATGAATAAAATCCGTTGAAACCTCACTGTTATCCGTTGAAAGCCAAAATAAAAGACTGTAAATATCCGTAGAATCAAATTTTTTTAGTGGAATTTTATTCTTTTTTTCCAAATCCAAATATACAATATCAGTATCGTTTAAATATTTTGATATCTCTATCTTGGAAGTGTCAGGGTATTTAAGTGAATGGAGAGAGGAGACCATTATCAAATCTCCCGAATTTTCTTTTAACTTACTTTCAAAATCTCCAAGAAAATTGACCGAATGCACTTCATTTTCTTCTGTTTTTTCATTAAAACATTCTACAGTATAGTTTTCGCCAAACTGATGCCAACCAATAAGCTCTAATATTTTCTTAACTATCCTATGATTGATAGGAGTATTTAGATTTTCCGTTGGTGGAGCTAAGGAAGCATAAGGATTGTTGTCAAGTTGCTTTTCAACTGCACTAATCCATTCTAAAAGTTTTGTGTCAAAATCAGCCCTTGATACTTCTTTTCCAATAATAGAACTTGTTCCAAATTCCAATGTTAATGCTTTTACTATAAGCTCTCTAACCTGCGATGAAATCTTAGGCTTGTTCTTGTTTTCATAGTATTTATCAATTTTTGTCGATGCTTGGTCAATTAAAACTTGAACATTTAAAGGTTTAATTTCTCCAACTTTTACATTACCAATATCTTTTGCTTTTGAGAGTTTTTCGTCAACATTTCCAATTACAATTAATTCATATTCCGATGCGTTTGGAGAATGAGTTTCAAGCTCTTCACACCATTTTTTAGCAGCAGAGTGTCGAATTATGTTTTCGGAAGATTTTATTTGACAAAGTTTTGCAACATCATTAGCATATTTCCATCTAATGTCTACTTTTTCCGATTCGTCTAATGGCTCAAGTGTTACTGAAGTCCATAAATTATCAGCTTCGAGTGAATCTAATACACAAATAAACGTTTGTATTAAATATCCTCTTATTCCTGCATTACCTCCCATATATTTTAAGATTTTTTACCTTATATATTAACTTTTGTCAACATTATAAACTATATTAATTTTACTTTTCTATTTCATTAAAAGATTTTGAGATACCTTTGTTGCTAATTGTATAGAGTATACTTTAAGACAATTACATTTCGGTATAGCACTTTCATAAAAAGGTAAGATTTTTGAGATAATTTCAATACTGATTTAGTATTTCTAAAGATATAGATGGATTCCTCAATAATTTTTTCCATAATATTTGCGAATATTTTATACAATAATTTATTTTGCAACAATATATGCAAAAAGTACATTTCATGGTATAGGTATTTTCCCTGAATTTATAATTCCCATGAATAAAATAATAAAGCGACAAAATTGTCGCTCTTTATATCTTACCAATTATCTTTTTTAGCTGCATTATTCTGATTATAGATGTAGTCATAAAGACTTTTGCTGAGGTTGTTAAAATAACCAGAAACGCTGTTAATTGCATCCTGATACATTTTTCTTACTTCACCATCCTTTTTAAAGTGTGTCCAACTATTTATAAAATTCAGTTCACCCCAATGCGGTATACCTCTTAAATCTTTACCATTATTTTCAAGCCCAAGTACAGCAAATTTATATTTTCCATCTTTGAAAGAAATTTCGATGTCATACTTGATATTACTGCAAACCTTTACAATATTATTTGAACAGTAAATCTCTTCCGAACTTATACCTTGAAAGCGGATATAATCATTTTCAACTTGTGCTTTTATAACCTCGCTGGGTTTATTATAATTTTTATTAATCCATTCTATTGTTTTCTTATAAAGTTCTTCTTTGCTTTTTCCTTCGCATATAACTACAATAAAGTTGGTTAATCCTTGTGTCTTAGTTATAGTAAATTCCTTTGGTGGGGCTGTTTGCGTTGAGGTTGCTTCCTGTGAAAATAGGCTGTTGGAAAAAGCCAAAAATAGTAAACCTATAAAAGTGTAATTTTTTCTATTCATAATTTGTTGTAATAAGTATTTTAGTATAATTAAATATTATTGCCTTTAATTTTAAAGTGATTTTAGGGCTTATACAAGTGCAATTAAGCATTTATTCTTAATTATTCCTTACGGGATTCCATATGATAGGGCAAGAAAGCTAAGTAAAACACTTTTTATCATCTTGAATTTTTTATTCTACCAGCTCCGATAATAGTAATTATTAATAAAGAAAGCGCGGAACTGAAGCCAATCGGTCAAGAGGTACCGCGAAGAACCTAACATCCAGAATGACTCAGCCCGCGCCAATATAGGACACGGGCATAAGCCTATTATTCTTTGGATGTTTTTAGAAAATTCGCGGTTTTCTTGAACCAATTATAATAGCTTACGCCTTTATTTCGTTAAAATTTGAATGTCAAAAATAGTGTTTTTTTCTTTCCTACAAAATGGGATTAAAAACGAAAAATTGGAAAGGTTTTGTTTTGGCGTTGCTACTATAGTCTTTTTTTGTAAGGCGATTGAATGTGCTCAATTGGCTAAAATACCCATGAATAGAGGCGATTCATTGCTTTTTCATCGCCCGAAATAGATTTACTAAAAATTAGGCGTTTTTTTATCACTTGGTGATTGAGAAAGAACTGCATTTTTTTGCTTTTCGCTTGCGGTTTATTTTATATGTTCAAACAGCCAGAAACAGAATATTTAAAGCAGTAATTAGTCTCATCATTTTGAAAAGTAACTAATAATGAAAAGCACACTTCATAAAATGCTTGTAAAATAATTTCTCATGTGAAAGCATAGCTTTTATTTAATGAGAAAAAGAAAAACAGTCAAAAAAAATACTTTTTATCAATTGTAAAGCTTCTTTATCGCAAACCATAGCAAAGCGAGATAAAGAACTGAAAGGGCTATGAATAAAGCTTTTTTGTTTTCTGCAAGGATGCGTTACACCCTTTCATTTTTTGCCTTCCTTGGAGATACCATAGTGTGACCCATTTTTCTGTTTCTTTTTACAAGCAAAAGACTATGAATAAAAGAAAATGGGTTATGTCATAGAATTATTCAATTTATCCGCTTTTTCTTTTTTTGTTGCTGATAATATTTATGCCTGCAAGCATCTGAACAAAAAATAGCCGTAACCCTTTTATTTTTTAATGATTTGCGACACTCCCTCCGCCTACATCTCCTGATCCTCTTTATAGATATTACTGCTTCTTTTTCCTGTGACCAATTATACTCATCGTTTAACCCTTTATTTAAATGGTTAAAACATACCTCATTTTCAATTTTTTGCAGTTGTGAATTTTCATTTACTTTTATAATATTTTTAAAGTCTGAAAAAAGGGTTAATTCTTCTCCTTTTTTAGAATTTACCGTTATTAGTTTTTGACATTTTTCGAATAATAATTGTGTAATGATTTCTTTTGTATTGGCAGCTTTACAATACTTTTGTTTGATTTTTTGAATGAATTCTTTAGCTTTGCTTTGCTGCTTGGGGCTTAAACTTAACCAGTATGAAGCATCCAAAAGACGAAAAAATTTTCTTATTTCGTAATTTTTCATAAGCCTGTAGTCAAAATTATTTTCATCAATAAAAACAACCTCATTCCAAGCCTGTATCAGTTTTTTCAAAAGTAATTCCCACGCAAGAGGAGGTGCCAAATCCGAGAGGTTTTTAATTTTAGTATCTTTTATCCAAACCATTTTTTTTACAGCTATTTCAAGTCTTAATAATTGTGAATCAAGGTCTTTAAAGTACATCTTAAAATGATATTGCTGGAATTCGAAAACAACACCTATTCGTTTGCCATTATCAAGGTAATTTTTAAATCCCGTTCCTTTATAGCTTTTGACAGCAGAAATAAATTCCTGCACTTTCAATGGGCAAATAATATCAACCTTAATTTCAATTGTTTTAACAGAATTTTGCTCTGGTTTTATTTTTAATTCAGCTTCGAGTTTCAGAAGAGTAGCTAAAAACATTTCACGGGTATAGTCATAGGAATTGGTGTGACCATCACTAAAAAACATAGGTAAAGAGCCTCTTAAATTGCAGTAAATGGATTTCTCTCCCTTTACTACAGATAAAAATAAACCTTTATATTTTGCTTTGCTTTTATTCTCATATATCTCACCTGTAGACACATCAAATTCACCTGTAAATCCTAAATTACGGTTCGATAGCCACTTAGAGGGCTGTATACCACATAATAAACCGAAACCGTCCATTATTTACCTGATTACTTTATCGTAGTTATGAATGCTATGAAAGAAAATATTTGAAAAAGGACTGCCTATGCAATCCCTTTCTTTTAAGTAGCCCGATAAGATTAAAAAGAGGGCTTGCAATGCATTTTGAGCCATGATTGATTTCCCATGACGGAAAATCAATCATGGTTAATTAATCAAAGAAGTTTATTTTTGTTAATATACTCGTCAATTTCGGAGCGTTTGAAATAGACTCTATTTCCAACTCCATATGCAGTAAGAGTTCCATCTTTACGCCACCTATGTAAAGTGCTAAGGTCAATTTGTAAAAGTTCGCAGACTTCGGAACGAGTAAGATATTCTGTGGGCTCTTTAGGTTGGAAATCTTTTGAAAGTTGCTCTCGTAACTCTGGAATAAGAGCGTTTTTAATTTCTGTAATTAAATCTTTAGGTGTTGTACCAATAAACTGTATAGTATTCATATGCAATGTATTTATAATTTTACACTGCGAAGGTATTGAGTTGAAAAAGGTTTATATTCCCGCTTTATTCCTTTTTTATTCCAATGCAATAGAATGAAATTAATCTTTAATATTTTGGAACTCTAATGCTAATTTTTTTAGTTGTTCAATATGCTTTGGCGTACTTCCTTTTATTTCACTTCCATAATATTCAAATCCAAATAGTTCTTTGATTAAATTTTTATAGGCTTGTTTTTCAACATAAGGGATTTTTTCGGATCTTGATTTATTTTCTTCAGTTTCGGAATGAACATCGTGGAAATATGCGAAAATTTGATTATACTTTGTGAGTTCTGTAAATTTTTTACTTGTTGAAATAAAGTTTGTTGAAAGATATTTTAATAATTCAATTTTAGATAGATCTCCAAAAAAAGCACGAGCATAATCCCTAATTTCCTTAGAATATTGAAGTACATTATTTAAATTAGCTATTTTGCCGCCTTTATCTTCTGTATTCTTTATTTCATCTTTTAAAATTTCATTTTTTAAGTAATTAGCAATTTTAAATGCTTCTTTGCGTAATATTTTTGATATTTTTTTTGTATTCTGCAATGTAATAGATCTTTCTTCAATTTCATATTCTTCCAGAAGATAGAAAATAAGAAAAATGCCATATTTCTTTTCAATATATTCTTTTTCTTCTTTTAAACGATTTTCATCAAAAGGTAAATCTCTAAAAATTTTTGCATACTTATATGCAAGCTGATAATTATACTCTTCTAAGGAAATAGGCTCGTATTTATTGTATTTTACATATTCCTCTAAATATGATTCAAAGAAAAGATCAAAAGTAGGGTATATGGGAAATTCATAGTTTATCATAATTGAATATTATATTTATGAACTTATTTTGAAGATGGAACTCATTTTCTCTGCAACTCTCAGTGCTTTATCCAATTTAGCTGTTTTGTTATATAAGTTCACCATATCATCTGTTTTATGTCCTGTTTGTGTTTTTATGTTTTCTTTGCCTAATATATCAATGAAATTGGTTACAAAAGAGCGTCTAAAAATATGGGTTGTTATAAGCTCCCATTTTTCATATTCTTTAACAACTTTCTTACCTCGTTCGCCTTGTTCTTTATCTTTAATGCCACCAATCATTTTTTGTGTTAATCCAGCTATTTTGCAAACTTCTTTAATGTAAAGGTTTAATTTTACGTCCGAAATTTTACGTGGAAATTGTCCTTCTCTCTTTTCTAATACTTTTAAAACTTCTGGATGTAAATAGATACATTCTTCGGCATCATGAGTTTGATTTTGAATTTTCTTTTGTTGAAACTTTAATATGTTTCCATGAATAATATTTTTCGAATCAAAATTTAATAAGTCTGATACTCTCGCACCAGTATAAAATCCTATAATTATCCAATCTTTGGCATTTTTTAGATAATCATGCGGATAAATTGTTGATTGTATCTTCTTTAATTCTTCAAAAGATAAAATTGGAGGTGTATAAGTTTGTCTGGCTCTCATAAACTCCCAATGTAAAACCTCATTATTTACATCTATCTTCTTTTTCGATGCAAAACTACAGATAGTCTTAATGTATTTTAAATCTTTTATAATTGTGCTTCCACTATACTTTTCACTTTGCATCCATTGAGTTAAATCATCTCTAAAGTCATCGTTTATATCTTTTATAAATAATTTTTTATCAAACAGTATAATCCTATTTTTAATAGTTATAAGCTTTTTACGTGTAGCTTCTGTTATGGGTTCTTGTTTTCCTTCTATTCTTTTACTTTTTTCTTTAATATAATATTCTATGAAATCAGTGAAGACTTGTGGGATTATATTTTTTACAGTTTTTGGTTTTGATTTTTCGGGAAAATACTTAGTATTATAAAAATCTTTAACCTCCTCTTTATTTGCATGCGGGTTATTAGTTAAGTATATGGATATTTCAGATTTTAATAAGGCAAGATTATTATTCAATAATGAGATTTCGGTATTAAAATTTTTTTCTAATGTGGTTTTCGCATTTTTTTTAATTGCTGCTGCATTATAGCATTCGTTTTTATCATCCCAGTATTCAGGGTTGATAGAATAAGGAGTTTTAAGAGTGACCTCAAACTCCCTACCTTTATTATAACGAAAATAGATTGTTGAATTTGTTCCTGTCTTTGTACGAATAAAAAATTTTTTTGCCATTGTAATTGTATTTTACAAGTCAAAGGTAATAAATGTTGGTACAAATTGCAATTTGTACCAACTGTTGTACCGACAAATTTGAAATTTTATACAATTTTATGCATCGTGAAAACACTATTTAAATATATGGATTTTATTCCTCGTTGTGCTTTATCAGGGATTTTTGCAATAAAAAAGGGACTTATTTAAAAGTCCCTAATTTTATTTAATGTGGAGTTGGAGGGATTCGAACCCTCGTCCAAACAAGCAATACATAAGATTTCTACATGCTTATTCTGCTATTGGTTTTCGACTGAATGCAGAGAGCAGACACCCAACATTCAACTTATCTTCTGAGGTTTTCGAGCTTTAGCCGAAGTATCTAAAGCCTTATTTCCGCATTCCTATATCCCAGGATCAAACGCCGCAGAACAGAGCATTTGTGGAATATCTTGCTTCCCTACTAAAGTCTTCGGGAAAACGCTTGATCTACTATACTTCGATATTAAGCTGCAAGAGCGAACTCTTCGTTGCCAGTTAAAATTGTGTAGCAAGGGATTATAGAGATCGCGCTACGGTTCTCTGCATGCTTACTTACCCATTGGTCTTGCTGTCGAAACCAGTCAACCCCATGAATAGAGTATGCAAAAATAAGGCTTTTTATTCAAATATAATTAACATACGCTAATCTTTTTAGAGAAGCGCTGTTACTCCCTGTTCTTCAATAAGATCCACCCGGATAATTGTACAGGCTGTTTTGTAATCTGGTCGGTCCAGGATAGGCTGTACCAATACGTGTCGGTTGGCAACGGCATTCCGACATATTTTCCATTCCATACCGGATTTTTAGAACTTACCTCGAAAACAACTTTACCGTATTTATCAAAAATACTTCCTTTAAAATCTCCGAACTTGCTGATGATGCTGAAGTCGATATTATCGTTGATTCCATCACTGTTTGGCGTAATCGTGTTATTCATTAAGAAAGTATAGTATTCCGTATGGGTATCACACAAAACGCCCCTCTTTCTTACTCTGATAGAATACTGCGTATTTCTCAAAACATTTTTGAAAATATTATACGATTGCCACGTTACACCGCCGTCAATAGAATATTCCAGAGGATCACCTGCCGGATTTTTAACGTTGATGGTTAAGAAGCCGTTTTCATACGTAATCCCTGTAATTTCAGGAGTTTTAATATAGGAAACTACGGCGGTAAGCACTTTGGAACAAGACCCGTTGTTGATGGTTACCGTGTACGTTCCCGGAATGGCGGTGCTTATGGTTTGCGTGGCAGCTCCGGTATTCCAGCTGTAAGAATAATTCTGTCCGGCGCCAGCATCCAGAATGGCATTGTCTCCCTGACACACTTCAACATTCGGCAAAGAGGCTGAAATGGCAGGAACAACATTAATCGTAAGGGAAGTGGTTGCTTGGGCAGGACAGCCATTGCTTCCGATTCCTGTTACCGTGTAAGTGGTAGTAGAGGTAGGGGAAACAGTTTGCGTATTTCCATTGCCCGAAAGTCCGGTCCAGGTATAACTTGCAGCGCCTGAAGCAGTAAGCACAACAGAATCTCCTTTACAGATATTGATGGATGAAGCGTTTAGTGTAATTGTTGGGGGCGTAATATTTTTTATAACTGTTACCGACGATTGTTTCGTACAACCGAACGGACTGGTAATTTTCAGCGTATATGTTCCGGCATTATTCACAACCGGAGTTAATGTATTCGCTCCTGAAACAATCGTTCCGCCGCCGGAAGCTGTCCATAAAAAGGTTGAACCATTAGGAAATGTTGAGCCTGATGCATTTAGGGTAATTTGTGTATTGGCACAATTGATTTCAGCAGGAGCGGCAATATTTAACGAAATGGCAGGATCCATCGTAACCGTTGCAGAACTTTGGTATTGGCATCCTAACGGAGTGGTTACCGTAACCGTATAGGTTCCGGATGCAGTCACCGTATTGGTTGTTCCTGTTACACCGTTCGACCAGGAGAATGTATTTCCGGTTCCTGTGGCAGAAGCTGTTAATACCGTTGAAGATCCTTCGCAGAAGGTTAAGTTTCCTGCAATCTGAACATTCGGGTTGGGACTGCTGCTGATCGTAACGGAGGTTGTGTCACTTGTACACAATCCGTTATTGTTGGTTAAAGTGTATACGCCGGGTGTGTTTACCGTAATGCTTTGCGTGGTTTGTCCGGTCGACCAGGTATTTCCTGTCGCGTAATTGGAAGTCAGCGTGATGCTTCCGTTATTACAGATAACTGAAGCGGAAGCCGTGATCACTGCAACCGGTTTTTGATTGACTGTCAATTGCAGGTTGGCCACCTTAGAACATGTGCTGGATTTTACCCGAACATATACTGTTGCATTCCCGGAAATATGAGCTGCAGGATTAGAAATCGTATTCGTATTTCCGGCTACCGCATCAGCCTGGTTAAGATAGTAATCAAAAGTTACTCCAGGCGTTGTGCTTATATTGTTTTGTGCTGAGGTTAAATTAAAAGTAGCGGTCGCCGTATCCGAACAGATACTTAAACTTGCATTCTGCACAGCAGGAACAACGCCTTGTGTAACCGTAACCGATTTTTGATAGGTACAGTTGGCAGGTGTTGTAACGGTCACTGTATAGGTTCCCGGTGCTGCAACGGAAATGGTATTTCCGGTAGCACCGTTAGACCAGGTGTAGAGATTTCCTGTTCCGGTAGACGTAGCGATGAGTTGTGTAGAAGTATCACACAGCACAAGATTGCCGGTAATTTGTACGTTTGGATTTGTAGCAGCGGTAATGGTTACGGATGCCGTAGGACTAGTACAATTCCCATTCGTGGTTACAAGGGTATAGGTTCCCGGTGCTGTAACGGTAATAGACGGAGTGGTAGCGCCTGTAGACCAGGTGTTGCCGGTTGTATTGCTTGAGGTTAATGTAACATTTCCGCCGGGGCATAAAGTCATTGATGATGTGGTAATGGAAGCTGTTAAATTGCTGACTGCAAAAATGAAAGAACCGGTCTGTTTACAGGCATTCAGGCTGCTGCTCGGATTAGTGGGGTTGTTGTAATTGATATTATAGTAATAAACAGAGCTTGGTATTATAGCAGTAGGTGCTGTAATCGGGTTGCTGCCTGTCGCAGCATCATTGGCATCATTGAAATAGCTTACTGTAAAGTTGGTATTTCCATTAATAATTCCCGGAGATAAAGTGTTAAAATTAAAAGGAACGCTGCTGTCGCAGATGGATATCACTCTCGGCGAATTCGGATTAGGCCCTGCCACACCCGGTGCGATAAAGGGATTTGTTGCAATTGTAGAACTGGAAAAAGGAGATACAAAAGTGGCTGTTCCACCCCATGTAAGGTTAAAAGTATACACGGTAGTAGACCAATTGTCTATATATAGATAATAAGTTTCCCCGGCAACAACATCCATATATTTACAATACGGGCTTGTATTTCCGCCGGCAGAACTTGTATTCGTGTTGGTCATGTTCATGCCCGTGCTTGAAAGTGTTCCGGATGCATTGCATCGAATCGGAAACCCAAGATTGCCGCACGATGTATTCGGGCCGTAAATCGCCCAGTCGTAATCAACAGGTCCGGTAGGAGTAAGGTTAAAGGTAAGCGTCCCGCTGGTAGCGATGGTAAATTTATACCACACGGAATGATGTTCGCCGGAAGACAAACATCCTCCCAGATCTTCAAAATCATTTCCGACTCCTGAAGGGGTGTAATTGATGTTGGAATTTCCGCAAACCGTGATTGCTGAAACACAATCTTCCTGAGCAGAAAGAGAAATATAAAAAATGGAGAGTAAAAAAAACAGTAATCTTTTGATCATAACCCTGTTACAAGTTTAAATATGAATAGAGAAATATAGGAGATAATATGAGAATAAGGCAGAAGACCTTATGTTTTGACTGAGATGAGCCGTAATGAAAACGTGTTCATTTTAAATAATGTTAGTTTTTCGGCAAATTTAACTAAAATTTTATTATAAAATTCAATTAAATAATTGTAATATGATTTTAATACCGTGTTGATTTTGAAGATTTATCAGCCTGCATGCATGTCTTTTTACAAATGATTGTCAAACAATTCAGGTAAAAATTTGCAGATTTATAAAAAATTAGTATTTTTGCAATCCAAAATGAGATGTAAAATATGTTAATAATTCCAGTTAAAGATGGTGAATCCATCGACAGAGCATTAAAAAAATATAAAAGAAAATTTGATAAAACAGGTACCGTTCGTCAGCTTAGAGCAAGACAACAGTTTATCAAGCCTTCTGTAACGTTAAGACAAGCTAGATTGAAAGCTGCTCACAAACAAAGAGCGCTTAGCAAAGAAGAGCAGGCTTAAGAAAATTTTCTTAATTCGCATACGAATTCACTCTTTAAATAGTTATATTTGAAGAGTGAATTTTTTGTTTTTATACTTTAATGATGCTGGACAAATTCTTAGAACATTTAGAACTCGAAAAGAGGTATTCACCTCATACGATTACAAGTTACAGAAAAGATCTTGAGGATTTTTACCGTTTTTACCTCAAAACGGAATCTTCGGAAGATATTTCAAAAGCCGACAAAAAAATCATCCGCAATTTTATTGTCGAACTAAGCGAAAACAATATATCCAAAAGAAGCATCAACCGTAAACTTTCTTCCCTTCGCAGCTTTTATCTCTTCCTTTTAAAAATTGGCGATATTGAAGTTTCTCCCACCGAAAATATTTCTTCCTTAAAATTTTATCCCGAAAAACAGATTCCCATGTCCGAACAGGAGATGCAAAACCTCAGCGATCAGGTTTTTACGAACGTTCAGGATGTTCTCGAAAAATCAATTCTGGAAGTGCTTTATCAAACCGGAATACGGAAGGCGGAGCTTTGTGGTATGACTTTTGAAAATGTAAACCTGTCTGTTAACGAAATAAAGATCATCGGGAAAGGGAATAAGCAAAGAGTCATTCCGATCTCCGAAAATCTGGCGGCGATTTTAAAAAGTTACGCACAAATCCGCAAACCGGCAACAGAATTTAAATCATACTTTTTTGTCAACAGGAAAGGTAAAAAACTCACCGAAAAATTTGTTTATGTGGTGGTTAATAAGTACCTTAGTCTTATAACAACAAAGGAAAAAAGAAGTCCTCACATCCTTCGGCACAGCTTTGCGACACACGTTTTGGATAATGGGGCAGAGATCTCTAAAGTAAAAAAAATATTAGGACATTCCAGCCTTGCAAGTACTCAAGTCTATACGAATGCCAATATCGAACAATTGAAAAAAGTTTTTAATCAGGCTCATCCAAGAGCTGCAAAAAATGACGAATTATGAAGATCACAGTACAATCAATTGGTTTAACTCCACACGAACCATTAGAATCACACATCGAGAAAAAAGTAAGCAAACTGGATACTTTTTATGATAAAATTCAGGATTGCAAAGTCTTTTTAAAAGTGGAAAATAACTCTGATAAGGCCAACAAAACGGCTGAGATTATTTTAGCGGTTCCGGGAGACGATATCGTGGTAAAAAAGACATCGACAAGTTTTGAAGAAAGCTTAGACCTATGCGTTGATGCTGCTAAAAAGCTACTAATCAAGAAAAAAGAAATGGCGTAATAAAAAAAGTCAAAAAAAATTATTAAAAAGTTTGAGAATTCAAAAAATCCGTTCTATATTTGCACTCGCAAAAAGGAACAGTGATCTTTTGAATTCTTTTTTATTAAATGCCTCCATAGCTCAGCTGGCCAGAGCACGTGATTTGTAATCTCGGGGTCGTGGGTTCGAATCCCTCTGGAGGCTCATTTACTATAAAATATCTGGGGAGATTCCAGAGTGGCTAAATGGGACTGACTGTAACTCAGTTGCTTCGGCTTCGTAGGTTCGAATCCTGCTCTCCCCACATTTATAGTAGAAAAAAAGTTGCATGAATAAAGGATTTTCCTTAAGTTTGCACAGCATTACCAATAATTTTGGAAACAAAATTGCGGAAGTAGCTCAGTTGGTAGAGCGTCAGCCTTCCAAGCTGAATGTCGCGGGTTCGACCCCCGTCTTCCGCTCAGAATAATCACACTTATTGCAGGGTGATTTTTTTTTAACTGCTGAAATGATGTAGAGTAGAGTTTCTCACAGCTTTCAGCCCATTTGTTAAAATGCCTCCATAGCTCAGCTGGCCAGAGCACGTGATTTGTAATCTCGGGGTCGTGGGTTCGAATCCCTCTGGAGGCTCATTTACTATAAAATATCTGGGGAGATTCCAGAGTGGCTAAATGGGACTGACTGTAACTCAGTTGCTTCGGCTTCGTAGGTTCGAATCCTGCTCTCCCCACATTTATAGTAGAAAAAAAGTTGCATGAATAAAGGATTTTCCTTAAGTTTGCACAGCGTTACCAATAATTTTGGAAACAAAATTGCGGAAGTAGCTCAGTTGGTAGAGCGTCAGCCTTCCAAGCTGAATGTCGCGGGTTCGACCCCCGTCTTCCGCTCACATAAAATCACGCTTTCAGTGTGATTTTTTTGATTCATGCCGACTTAGCTCAGCGGTAGAGTGCTTCCTTGGTAAGGAAGAGGTCACGGGTTCAAGTCCCGTAGTTGGCTCTCGTTTCAATCCCGATTTCTTCGGGATTTTTTATTTTTAAATATTCATTAACGCTAACGCCGCCAGGATTACCTTTAACTCTTTTAATTCCGTTCGAAAAGGCATTCCATGCAAATGAAAGATATGCGATATTTAAGTTTTTAAAATTTAAAGATTTTAATTTTTACGAATTGCATTACCTGTTCTGATCCATAAATTAATGTTTATTCGGAATTTGTCGAAATATTTCCCCAGATTATAATGTAATGAAAATTGTATGTATACTTAATGCTATGTTTCTTTTCTATAAAATATTCCAGAGATTAGTAAATATAATAAGTAATTTCAACGCTACTATCATTTGCTGAACGAAGTGTCTTTGCGAACGCAAATATTCAGTAGAATTCAAATATCTATTGCGTCCATAGCGTTTAAAATATTTTTAACCTTAAAATTCAATTAAAATACTTCCCGCAAATTTGAATTCCTTTACGGTCATGAAAATTTTCTTTACATTCGTATAAAATAATTTTCGATGCATATTCTTTTATTGGAAGACGATCTGATTCTTTCGGCGGAACTTTGTAAGTTTTTAGAATCGAATAATTTTACCTGTGATAAAATCTATGACGGAGAAACTTTTCTTCGCCAGATCAAGAACAGCTCGTACGACCTGTACCTGCTGGACATCAATGTCCCGAAGATCAACGGGCTGGATGTCTGCCAGACCATACGTTCTTTTGATAAGAATACCCCGATTATTATTATCTCGGCATACGGAGATCTTTCTGATAAAAAAGATGCTTTTACAAGGCTGGCAGATGATTATCTGGTAAAGCCTTTTCAGTTTGAAGAACTGCTGCTGCGAATGAACTCGCTCCTGAGAAGAAAAGCCCCCTCCGAAAACAACGATCAGGATATTGTAAGAATTGATGATCTTATTATCAATAAAACCGAGCAGAAAGTATACCGGGCAGGAAATGAAATCGCGCTTACCCTTAAAGAATTCCAGCTGCTGGTTTATCTTGCCGAGGCGCAGGGAAGAACGGTTTCGAAACAGCAGATTACGGAACATGTGTGGGAACATAATTTCAATACCAATACCAATACGGTAGAAGTATACATCAACTTTTTAAGAAAAAAAATAGATAAGGATTTTAAAATTAAGCTTATTCATACACGTTCAGGATTTGGATATTATTTAAGCCCGCTGTAGAATGTCTTTAAAAAGAAAAATTGCCCTCAATCTCAGTATTGCTTTTTCATTGCTTTTCGGTATTGTGATGGCGGTTATTTACATGTCTTTTAATGATTTCAGGAAAGACGAATTTAAAGAAAGATTCAGGCAAAGACTGGAATTTACTTCTCATTTTATAGCAAAATCCAAAGACTTTGAGGAAGAGGCACCTGTCTTTTTCAATGAAAACTCAGATAATATTCTTTTAAACGAAACCATTTTAATCTTTAATGCTAATAAAGAACTAATCTACAGTACCATCAAGGACAGAAATGTAACCTGGGATGATACCTTACTGAAGGAGCTGGATGAAAAGAAAATCATTTACTCTGAAAAAACGGTTCCAGAAATCTATGCTGCATTAAAAAAGATCAATGGAGAAAACTACTACATTCTTACCAGTGCTTATGATACCAACGGAAATTCTAAGCTGGAGTATCTCAAATATCTTCTGATTACAGCCTATGTTATGAGCACGCTACTGATTGGTTTTTTCAGCTATTATTTTATGGGGCAGTTTTTAAAACCTTTGGAAGATCTTAATAAAGAAATTTCGGAAGTCACTGCGCACAAACTGACCACGGAAATTCCGGTACGTGATTCCAACGATGAGATTGATGTTCTTGCCAAATCTTTCAACACCATGATCAAGAGGCTGGATGACGTATTTCAGTCGCAGAAAGATTTTACGGCAAGTGCCTCTCATGAAATCCGTACTCCGATTACGAGAATGGCTTTTCAGCTCGAAAATTTAATTAAACTCGAACAACATTCACCGGAAACCTTAACTTCACTTCAGCAGATCCAGAGAGATGTGTATCAGTTGTCTGATCTCACCAATTCACTTTTGCTGTTAACAAAGTTTGATAAGGAAAATATCCAGAGCATATATGAAGAAGTAAGAATTGACGAGGTTATTTTTGAATCCTTTGAAGCAGTAGAAAAAAGCTATCCAAAGCTGAAGATGGATTTTCTGATCTCCGAAAATACTTCCGAAAGCGCATTGCTTACCATAAAAGGAGTACAGTCATTATTGGATATTGTATTTATTAATCTATTCAAAAATGCCGCGGTCTATTCTGATGATGCGGAAGTTGATGTTCTGATTACAGAAACGGAGCACCGGCTTATTGTTGACGTTATTTCCCACGGAAATACAATTCCCAAAGAAGAACAGCCAAAACTTTTTGAAGCTTTCATGAGGGGGAATAATTCTCAGAATATTTCCGGTTCCGGCCTGGGACTTCGGATCGTGAAAAGAATTCTGGAATATCACGGCGCTGAAATTACCTACACAGCACCTGCTAATCTCCTGAATAAATTCAGTGTTATTTTTCAAAAATAAATTTTAAACTAAAACTATGCGCTTACAAGCTTTAATAATTAGTAAAGTCCGTGCATGCGTTTAAGGCCGTTGAATGGTGTCGTATAGTGTATGTATAATCCTGAGTTTTAGTCAAGATTCTTTAAATCAATTTGTTATAAATAGTTTCAAGCTAAATTTAATTTTTTTTTAAGCATTCTTTAAGAGCATTTTAATACCATAAAGGCAACTTTGTATCATAAAATAAAAAAATGAACAAAATTGCAGGGCTGTTGATTGTTGCCTCATCACTTATGGCAGCACAACAGCAAATGTCACTTTCGGATTGCGAAGAAGCTTTTCAAAGGAACAATTTACAACTGCTCGCCGAACAGTATAACATCAACATGGCCGACGCAGATATTTTGCAGGCTAAAATCTGGGAGTTGCCGCAGCTAAGCGGACAAATCAATGCCTATAATCCTGAAGACCGGAAAGTTTTTGATATCGGCCGTGCGAAAGGAGCGGAAATCACCCAGCTTATTTATATGGGCGGGAAAAAGAAAAATGAAATTGCCTTTGCGAAATCAAATAAGGAACTGGCTCAGCTTCAGTTTTCCCAATTGCTTGTCGATCTCAGGACACAGCTTCACACAACGTATTATAATCTTTATTACGAAAGACTTAAACTTGAAAACACCAAAAGACAGCTTGGTTATATGAGTGATCTCCTTGCTGCTTATAAAGTACAGTCTGCAAAAGGAAATGTGTCGCTTAAAGACGAAGTAAGGCTTCAAAGTATTGTTATCCAGCTGAATAACGATAAAATGGCTATTAATAAAAATATTCTTGAATTTGAACAAAACCTTAAAGTTTTAACAGGGATCACAGACGATATAGAACCTAAACTTTCTGATTCAGAAGCTAAAGATATTCTTACAGCACAACCTTTCGGGGATGAAATAGAATTACAGAAAAAAGCGGTTGATAACAATGCCGATTATCAATATAATCTGAAATTAATCGACAACAGCAAGCTATATGCTCAATGGCAAAAATCTCTGAATATTCCCGACCTTAATCTGGGAGCGGGCTGGGACCAGAACGGAGGAACTTTTAAAAATGAGGTTAATCTTGTGATAGGTATTCCGCTGCCTTTATGGAAATCCAACAGGGGAAATGTTGAAAAAGCAAACTTTGCGATACAGCAAAACCAAAAAAATGCAGATTTTCAAAAGCTTAACCTTGAAACTAGAGTGCAGTCCGCCTATAAAACCTGGAAAATGCAATACGATCAGCTTTCCCAGATAAAATCCGAAGATCTTAATAACATGGAGCTCGTTTACAACGGTATGCTGGCCAACTTTCGGAAAGGAAATATAAGCCTCATCGAATTTGTAGATTTTATGGATAGCTACAGAGAAACCGCGCTTCAGATCTATGATATGAAAAACGGAATCATGCAATCTGCAGAACAATTAAATCAACTCGTACAAACAAAAATTTTCTATTAAACATGAAAACATATATTATTCCCTTATTCATTGCAGTCTTACTTTTTTCTTGTTCAAAAAAACAAGAAGCACAACAGGCTCAGGCAAAAAAAGGCTTTGAACTGAGCAATACCATGCTTCATTCCATTTCTCTTGCAAAAGTTGAAAAAAAATATATTGAAGATGATTATAATTTCTACGGTAAGATTTCTGCAGATAAAAACAGTTATATCGATGTATATCCGTTAGTTGGAGGAAATGTTTTAAGTGTAAATGTTGAACTGGGAGATTACGTAAGAAAAGGACAGGTGCTGGCAACTATAAGGAGTACTGAAATGGCTGAAGTTCAGAAAGATGTAAGCGATGCAAGAACAGACCTCGTAGTAGCGCAAAACAATCTCCGGGTAGCAAAAGAAATGTATGAAGGAAAGCTAAATACGGAAAGAGATGTTTTGGAAGCAAAAAGCGAATTGCAGAAAGCCCAGGACCAAATGCAACGGGCAAATGCCGTAAGCACGGTATACAATGTAAAAAAAGGAAATATTTACAGTGTCGTAGCGCCGATCAGCGGATATATTGTTCAGAAAAATATTAATAAAGATATGCAGTTGAGAAGTGACAGAAGCGAAAATATCTTCGATGTAGCCAATACCACCAATGTTTGGGCCATTATGAACGTTAATGAATCTGATATTGATAAAATCAGTCTCGGCATGAAAGCCCAGGTTTCCACTTTATCGTATCCGGATAAAGTCTTTGACGGGAAAATCGACAAGATTTTTAAAATCATCGATCCCGAAACCAATGCCATGCAGGCCAGGGTAGTACTCGATAACCAAAGCGGGCTACTGATCCCTGATAGCAAGGCCACTATTAAAGTATCCAGCTCAGAAAATACGACAGCACTTACTGTTCCGTCCAAAGCGGTAATCTTTGATGACAACAGAAGTTTTGTAATCATCTATAAATCAAGGACAGATGTGAAAATTCGTGAGATAAAAGTGCTGAAACAGGTCGGTGATGTTACCTATGTTTCCGAAGGACTATCAGAAGGAGAGCAGGTGGTTACCAATAATCAGTTGCTGATTTACCGCTCACTGAATAGTTGATTTATTTAAACCATTAAGACTTTTAATAATGTATAATTTAGAAATTAAGTCTAATTAAGAAATATCTAAAGATATTATAAACATCGATTTTAAACTCGTTATGAGTCACTTAATAATTCTTAAGTCCTTAAATGTCCTTAATGGTTCAAAAATTCGGATTCTTTGTTAAGTGAAACGCCTTTTGCGAACTTAAAAACGTATAGTTTATCAAAAAAACTTTGCGCGCTTTGCGTTAAAGAAAATAATTCAACGGCTTTTTTAGGTCAAAAAAATCCATCATGAACAAATTCATTAAAAATATAATTGCCTTTTCATTAAAAAATAAAACGTTTACCTTTATCTGGGTAGCCGTTCTGGCGGTGGCGGGATTCATCAGCTTCAAGAATATGCCCATCGAAGCCTTTCCTGACGTTACTAACACCCAGATCGTCATTATTACCCAATGGAACGGCCGAAGCGCAGAAGAAGTTGAACGTTTTGTAACAACACCTATTGAATTGGCAATGAGTCCGGTTCAGAAGAAAACCAGCGTAAGAAGCACCACGATGTTCGGGCTTTCCATTGTCAAAATACTTTTTGATGATGGGGTAGACGATACTTTTGCCAGAAATCAGGTGAATAACCAGTTAAGAGCAGTAAGCCTTCCTGATGAGGTTGACCCCGAAGTACAGCCGCCTTATGGTCCCACCGGAGAAATTTTCAGATATACTTTACAGAGTAAAACCAAAGATTCCAGGGAATTGCTGACATTACAGAACTGGGTGATCGACCGTGCTTTGAGAGGCGTTCCCGGCGTTGCAGACATCAACGTTTTCGGAGGCCAGGATAAAGTTTTTGAATTAAGTATTGATCCGAGAGCGTTGGATAAATATAATCTTACACCGCTTCAGGTTTATGATGCTGTTACCAAAAGCAATCTGAATGTTGGAGGGGATGTTATTGAAAAAAACGGACAGGCGTATGTTGTCCGTGGAATCGGTTTGGTAAAATCTGTCGCAGATATCGGAAATATCACCATCCAGAATGAAAACGGTAATCCGGTCTTGGTGAAGAATGTTGCCGAAGTTCACGAAAGCTCAATGCCGAGGGTCGGGCAGGCTGGACTCAACAGTCAGGAAGATACTGTGGAAGGAATCGTAGTGATGAGAAAAGGGGAAAATCCACGCGATGTTTTGGTAGGTGTGAAGGCTAAAATTAAAGAATTAAACGAAAAAGTTCTGCCAAAAGACGTCAAAATGGTCACCTTTTATGATCGTGACAACCTGATGGATTTTACCACACACACTGTAATGCATAACCTTATCGAAGGAATTATTCTGGTAACAGTGATTGTTTTGATTTTTATGGCAGACTGGAGAACGACATTAATAGTCTCCATTATTATCCCCTTATCTTTATTGTTTGCTTTCTTATGTTTAAAACTGGCGGGAATGAGCGCCAACTTATTGTCATTAGGAGCGGTCGATTTCGGAATTATCATCGACGGAGCCGTCGTCATGGTGGAAGGGCTCTTTGTCATGCTCGACCATAAAGCCCATAAATACGGTAATGAAAAATTCAACAAATTAGCAAAAGCCGGCTGGATCAAACAAACCGGAACAGGTCTTGGAAAGGCAATTTTCTTCTCAAAATTAATCATCATTACTTCTCTAATTCCGATTTTCTCGTTCCAGAAAGTGGAAGGAAAAATGTTTTCGCCGTTGGCATTTACCTTAGGTTTTGCATTAATGGGGGCTTTGATTTTCACTTTAACGCTCGTTCCGGTACTTTCACACATTCTTTTAAATAAAAATGTAAAGGAAAAAAATAATCCGTTTGTGAATTTCTGGGACAGAATTGTTTTAAAAGGATTCAGTTTTACATTTAGACATAAAAAATTAAGCTTAATAGTTTCGCTGTCATTTTTAGCCGTAACCTTATTCTCGGGAAAATTTTTAGGAACAGAATTTTTACCGCAGCTCAATGAGGGTTCATTATGGATCACTGCGGAGATGCCGATGAGCTCATCATTAAAAGAATCCCTGAAAACCGCCGATCTCCTCAAAAAAGACATCATGAGTTTCCCGGAGGTGACGGATGTTCTTGCGCAAACCGGTAGAAGTAACGACGGAACAGACCCGAACGGTTTCGGATTTGTACAGTTTGCCGTAAATCTAAAACCTAAAGAAGATTGGAAAAGAAAGATTACCTACGAGGAATTCATTGAAGAGATTGATAAAAAACTTAGAAATTATCAGGGAATTACCTTCAATTATTCCCAGCCTATTTCGGATAATGTAGCCGAAGCAGTTGCGGGGTTCAAGGCAGAAAACGGAATTAAAATTTATGGGGATAATCTTCAGACTTTGGATGTACTTGCCGAAAAAGTTTTAAAACAGGTTAAAGATATTGAAGGAGTAAAAGATGCCGGAATCATTAAAAATATTGGGCAGCCGGAAGTAAGTGTGATATTGGATCGAGATAAAATGGCCGCCTATGGCGTAATGCCGGATGATGCACAGTCTGTTCTCGAAATGGCTTTCGGTGGTAAAACCGCATCGGAAATGTTTGATGGAGAAAGGAAATTTCCGATTCGCCTCCGTTATTCGCAGGAGTATAGAAAAGACGAAAATGATATTGCCGCATTAATGGTTCCTACACAGGACGGCACCAAGATTCCGTTAAAAGAGATCAGTACGATTGAAAAAGACAACGGAGCCGCATTTATATATCGAGATGATATTAAAAGATATATCGGAATCAAATTTTCCATCCGCGACCGTGATCTGGGAAGCACCATTGCTGACGCACAAAAAGCAGTCTCTACAATTGATCTTCCGGATGGCTATTCCGTAGGATGGACCGGCCAGTTTGAAAATCAGCAGAGAGCCTCAAAAAGATTGACACAGGTTGTTCCGGTCAGTATTTTGGGAATTTTCTTCCTTTTATTTATCCTTTTTGGAAACATGAAAGACTCTTTACTGGTTTTGGCCAATGTTCCTTTTGCTTTAATTGGAGGAATTATCGCGCTTCACATCACCGGAATTAATTTCGGGATTTCAGCCGGAGTGGGAATGATCGCCCTTCTGGGAATATGTATTCAGAACGGAGTGATCCTGATCACAGAATTTCATCAGAATGTTAAAAATGGGATGGATCTGGACAGCTCATTGCTCAACGGGGTAAAATCACGAACGCGTCCTGTAATCATGACAGCATTAATGGCATCCATCGGATTAATGCCGGCAGCATTGTCTACCGGTATCGGTTCAGAGTCTCAAAAGCCTTTGGCTATTGTAATTATCGGAGGATTAATTACCGCAACTGTTTTAACCTTGCTGATCTTCCCGATTATTTTCTGGATTTTCAACAGAACTAAAAAGTCCCAGCAGATGTAATTATTTCTTACATTCATATTTATTAAAAGAATCGCGGAAAACGAAGTTTTCCGCGATTCTTACTATTGAAATAATTATTATGAGGTTTAAAGTCCTTTAGGCTGCCATAAATCTTTAACAGCATTAGGTAAACTGCAACAAATGTTCATATTTGTATCTACGACAAAATGTGAATGATGGTTTTATATTCCTGGAATTTTTTTAATTTGGATCTATTTGATTCAGAATTAAAGAGATAGTTTATAATTTAATGAAAAGCTTCAGAAGGATTTTTTCAATTAAGAAATTTGTGTAAATTTGCAATCTCAATACATTGAAATATAAGGTTTGTACTTCATTGGATTTGAATATTGAAACTTTTTTAAAGAAAAAGGTTTTGGTATTTAAAAATTCATTATATTTGCACACCGAAAATTTGAAAAACAATAAATAAATAATTTTAAATCATGGCAAAGGAAACGTTTAATCGTAACAAACCACACTTGAACATTGGTACTATTGGTCACGTTGACCATGGTAAAACTACTCTTACAGCTGCTATTTCTGCTGTATTAGCTAGCAAAGGTCTTGCTGAGAAAAAAGACTTCTCTGCAATTGACTCTGCTCCAGAAGAAAAAGAAAGAGGTATTACTATCAATACAGCTCACATCGAATACGAAACTGAAAAAAGACACTATGCTCACGTTGACTGTCCAGGTCACGCGGATTACGTAAAGAACATGGTAACAGGTGCTGCTCAGATGGACGGAGCTATCGTGGTATGTGCTGCGACTGACGGACCAATGCCTCAAACAAGAGAACACATTCTACTTTGCCGTCAGGTAAACGTACCAAGAATCGTTGTTTTCATGAATAAAGTTGACATGGTAGATGATGCTGAGTTATTAGAGCTTGTTGAAATGGAGCTTAGAGACTTATTATCTACTTATGAATTTGATGGTGATAACTCTCCTGTAATCCAAGGTTCTGCTCTTGGTGCACTTACTGCTGCTACTGAAGGTAACTCTGATGATAAGTGGTTTAAGTCTGTTGAGCAGTTAATGGATGCTGTTGATGAGTGGATCGAAGAGCCAATCAGAGATACAGACAAGCCATTCTTGATGCCAATCGAAGATGTATTCTCTATTACTGGTAGAGGTACTGTAGCAACTGGTAGAATCGAAGCTGGTATCATCAACACTGGTGATCCTGTAGATATCGTAGGTATGGGTGATGAAAAATTAACTTCTACAATTACAGGAGTTGAGATGTTCAGAAAAATCCTAGACAGAGGTGAAGCTGGTGATAACGTAGGTCTATTGTTGAGAGGTATTGAAAAAACTGACATCAAGAGAGGTATGGTAATCGCTAAGAAAGACTCTGTGAAGCCACACAAAAAATTCAAAGCATCAGTTTATATCCTTTCTAAAGAAGAAGGTGGACGTCACACTCCATTCCACAACAAATACCGTCCTCAGTTCTACGTAAGAACTACTGACGTTACAGGTGAGATCTTCTTACCAGAAGGTGTAGAAATGGTAATGCCTGGTGATAACTTAGAGATCACTGTAGAATTGTTACAGCCAATCGCTCTTAACGAGGGTCTTAGATTCGCGATCAGAGAAGGAGGTAGAACAGTTGGTTCAGGTCAGGTTACTGAAATCTTAGACTAATCATCTATTACAATATAAAGCTTCCGTAAGGAACTTCTTTACGGAAGCTTTTTTTTAACTACGGGCATCGTCCAATGGTAGGATACCGGTCTCCAAAACCGTTGATCAGGGTTCGAATCCTTGTGCCCGTGCAAATAACAATTATGAGTTCATTTATCGATTTTTTAAAAGGTTCTTATAACGAATTCAGACATAAAGTTGAATGGCCAAAATGGTCTGATCTGCAGTCTTCTACAATTGTAGTAACGATTGCAACAGTAATTCTGGCGTTATTTACCTTTGGTGTTGATGAGTTGTTTTCTAAAGCAATCAGCAACATAATAGGAATGCTTATCAACTTGTTCAATTAATAATAAAACTATTTTCCCATAATGAGCGAATTGAAATGGTATGTGCTGAAAGCAATCAGCGGACAGGAAAATAAAGTGAAAAACTATATTGAGACAGAAATCAAACGTTTAGGGTTTGAGCAGTACGTTACTCAAGTGGTTATTCCTATGGAAAAGGTTATTCAGATCAGAAACGGTAAAAAAGTTCCTAAAGAAAGACCTTACTATCCTGGATACCTAATGATTGAAGCTGATCTGATGGGAGAAATTCCTCACGTTATTAAAAATATTCCGGGAGTTATTTCCTTCTTAAGTTTAACAAAAGGCGGAGACCCTGTTCCGATGAGAAAATCTGAAGTGAACAGAATGCTTGGAAGAATGGATGAACTTTCAGAATTTGCCAGCGATGTTGAAATTCCTTATGTAGTGGGTGAAAACGTTAAAGTAATTGACGGACCATTCAATGGATTTAACGGAACCGTTGAAAAAATTCTTGAAGATAAAAAGAAAATTGAAGTTTCAGTTTTGATCTTCGGAAGAAAAACACCAATGGAACTTAGCTACATGCAGGTTGAAAAGGTATAAATCATACTTAAAAATATTTTAAAAACCACTTATTAAACAATAAGTGGTTTTTTATTTTAAAAATTATATAAAAATAAGAATATCAATTTGCTATTTCAAAAATATTTTATAATTTTGCAGTCCGAAAAGTAGGCTTATCTAATGTGAGAATGATAACCTGCTGAATAATAATGCTTCCAAACTCATTAATTATTCAAATTTAAAAAACAAACAATGGCTAAAAAAGTCTTTAAAATGGTAAAGCTTCAGGTGAAAGGTGGCGCAGCTAACCCTTCTCCACCAGTAGGTCCAGCATTGGGTTCTGCAGGTGTGAACATCATGGAGTTTTGTAAGCAATTTAACGGAAGAACTCAAGATAAGCCGGGACAAGTTTTACCTGTAGTAATTACAGTATACGAAGACAAATCTTTTGAATTCGTAATTAAAACTCCTCCTGCAGCAATCCAGTTAATGGATGCGGCTAAAATCAAGGGTGGTTCCGGAGAACCAAACAGAAACAAAGTAGGTTCTGTATCTTGGGATCAGGTGAAGAAAATCGCTGAAGATAAAATGACCGACCTTAACTGCTTTACAATGGATTCTGCAGTTTCTATGGTTGCAGGTACTGCTAGATCTATGGGATTAAGAGTAACAGGAACTAAACCAACTTTTAACGCTTAATACTTAAAGAAATGGCAAAATTGACTAAAAAGCAAAAGGAAGCTTTAAGCAAAGTAGAAAAAGGAAGAATCTATAACCTTGAAGAAGGTTCAGCTCTTGTAAAAGAAGTGAACACTGCAAAGTTTGATGCTTCTGTAGATATCGCTGTAAGATTGGGTGTAGATCCAAGAAAAGCAAACCAAATGGTAAGAGGTGTAGTATCTCTTCCTCACGGAACCGGTAAGGATGTTAAAGTTTTGGCTTTGGTAACTCCGGATAAAGAAGCTGAAGCTAAAGAAGCTGGTGCTGATTATGTAGGTCTTGATGAATATTTACAAAAAATCAAAGAAGGCTGGACAGATGTTGACGTTATCGTTACAATGCCAGCTGTAATGGGTAAATTAGGACCATTAGGTAGAGTATTAGGGCCAAGAGGTTTAATGCCAAACCCAAAATCAGGAACTGTAACTATGGAAATTGGTAAAGCAGTAACTGAAGTAAAAGCTGGTAAAATTGACTTTAAAGTAGACAAATACGGAATTATCCACGCTGGTATTGGTAAAGTATCTTTCGATGCTGCTAAAATCAAGGAAAATGCTCAGGAATTGATCTCTACTTTGATCAAAATGAAGCCAACTGCTGCTAAAGGTACTTATGTGAAGTCTATCTATTTATCTTCTACAATGAGTCCTGGTATTGCAATCGATACTAAAGCTATTAACTAATACTAAATCCTAAGACAATGACAAAAGACCAAAAAGTTGTAGCGATACAAGAGATCAAAGATTTGCTTCAGGATGCTAAAGTAGTATATGTAGCTGATCTGGACGGTTTGAATGCTGCTAGATCTTCAGAATTCAGAAGACAGGCTTTCAAGCAAAATATCAAAGTGAAAGTGGTAAAAAATACACTTTTGCAAAAAGCAATGGAGCAGATTGACGGAGTGAATTTCTCTGAAATGTTCGAAACTTTCAAAGGGAACTCTGCATTAATGATTGCTGAAACAGCTAACGCTCCTGCAAAATTAATCAAAGACTTCAGAAAGAAAGAAGAAAAACCTGCATTGAAATCAGCTTTCGTACAGGAAACTTTCTATCTTGGTGACAATAACCTTGATACTTTGGTGAGCATCAAGTCTAGAGAAGAAATGATCGGTGAAATCATCGGATTACTTCAGTCTCCAATCCAGAGAGTGGTTTCTGCTCTTCAAAACAAATCTGAAACTACAGAAGCTCAAGTTGAAGAAGCAGCTCCTGCAGTAGAAGAAACACCTGCTACGGAAGCTCCGGAAGCTCCTGCTGCAGAAAGCACTGACGAAACGCCAGCTGCTGAATAATTATACTCAAAAAATTAAATAAATAATCAACAAAAACATTACAACAATGTCAGATTTAAAAAATTTAGCTGAAACGCTAGTAAACTTAACAGTAAAAGACGTAAACGAATTAGCTGCTATCCTTAAGGATGAGTACGGAATTGAGCCAGCTGCTGCTGCAGTTGTAGTTGCAGGTGGAGGTGCTGCTGAAGCTGCTGAAGAAAAAACTGAATTCGACGTAATTCTTAAGTCTGCAGGTGCTTCTAAATTAGCGATCGTTAAATTAGTAAAAGATTTAACTGGTGCTGGTCTTAAAGAAGCTAAAGATATCGTAGATGGTGCTCCTGCTCCAATCAAAACTGGTATCTCTAAAGACGAAGCTGAAGCTCTTAAGAAGCAATTAGAAGAAGCTGGTGCTGAAGTAGAATTGAAGTAATTTCAATTATCTATAATATAAAGCCCGGACATTTGTCCGGGCTTTTTTTGTTGAGGAGCTTGATCCCGCTATCCGCACTCGCTATTTTTTTGGTTTCAGCGCGGCGGCGAAGCCGCCGCGCTGAAACCAAAAAAATGAGCTCAAACAAATGCTCCTATCGGGGCTATGATGTTAGGACTGGTGGCTTCGGAGCCTCAGCACCATACGAATAGAAGTTTTCCTATCAATATGACATTGATTTTTACAGATGAGAATTTTTTCTTTAAATTATACGAGGAATTTCAGGAATTTTTGACTAGCTTTTAAACAAGCATTTCGAATAAGTATAATCAATATTAAATTATTCAATAAAGTTGTAAATGTGGATAACTTTTCGTAAATTTGCAGTCTCTTTTGGCGCGAAAAATTGTTTATAATTCTATAAAATACTGTTAATCAACTCTTTCATTATATGAAAGGGCTTTGTTGTATATAGATATTATGGCTATTCTGCCTCAAAAGTAATAAAAATATTTTGCATTACGCTGTGAAAAGATATACCAGTGTTGCAGTTAGAAAGAGCCAAGTGCAAAGTTAAAGAATTCAAGGTCCTTCGTGAGCGCCAAAACACTTTTACCTTATTTTTTCTTTTCTTGTTCTTTTCTGATATTTTTTAATGAATCAAAATATTTTTTAACCCTTTCTTAAAAGTTTTATGAGTAAAACAACAGCAACAACTAAGGGAACGCCGAGAATTAATTTCTCATCAGCAAAAGGAAAAATTATCACTCCTGACTTCCTGGATATCCAGATCGAGTCTTTTAAAGAGTTTTTCCAGCTTGATACGCTTCCTGAAGACAGAACGAATGAAGGTCTTTACAAGACTTTTCAGGAAAACTTCCCGATTACGGATTCCAGAAACCAATTTGTGTTGGAATTCCTTGATTATCTGGTAGATTCTCCGCGTTATTCAATCGATGAGTGTGTGGAAAGAGGATTGACATATTCTGTCCCTCTTAAAGCAAGGCTTAAATTGTATTGTACAGACCCTGAGCACGAAGATTTCCAAACCGTAGTTCAGGATGTATACTTAGGTCCGGTTCCTTATATGACGCCTAGTGGATCTTTCATCATCAATGGTGCTGAAAGAGTTATCGTTACCCAGTTACACCGTTCACCAGGTGTATTCTTCGGGCAGACATACCACGCAAACGGAACCAAATTATACTATTCAAGAATTATCCCTTTCAAAGGATCTTGGATGGAATTTACAACCGATATCAACAGCGTAATGTACGCGTATATCGACCGTAAGAAAAAATTACCGTTAACAACTTTGTTAAGAGCAATTGGTTACGAATCTGATAAAGATATCCTTCAGATCTTTGACCTTGCCGAAGAAGTTAAAGTTTCTAAAGCTGCCCTTAAAAAAGTAGAAGGAAGAACATTAGCTGCGAGAGTTTTGAACACTTGGTTTGAAGATTTCGTAGACGAAGATACAGGTGAAGTAGTTTCTATTGAAAGAAACGAAATTATCCTGGATAGAGAAACAATTCTTGAAAAGGAACATTTAGATCTTATTCTTGATGCTGGTGTGAAGTCTATTTTGATCCACAAAGAAAACAGCAATGAATTCTCTATCATCCAGAATACACTACAAAAAGACCCTACCAACTCTGAAAAAGAAGCGGTAGAATATATCTACCGTCAGTTAAGAAACGCAGATCCACCAGATGAGGAAACAGCAAGAGGAATCATTGAAAAATTATTCTTCTCTGAGCAAAGATATTCTCTTGGTGAAGTTGGACGTTACAGACTGAACAAAAAATTAAGTCTAAACATTCCTACAACAACTGAGGTTCTTACAAAAGAAGATATCATTGCAATTGTAAGACACCTGATCGAATTGGTGAACTCAAAAACTGATGTTGATGATATCGATCACTTATCAAATAGAAGAATCAAAACTGTTGGTGAGCAATTGGCAGGACAGTTCGGGGTAGGTCTTTCAAGAATCGCGAGAACAATCAAGGAAAGAATGAACGTTAGAGATAACGAAATCTTTACACCGCTTGATCTTGTTAATGCGAAAACGTTAACATCTGTAATCAACTCATTCTTTGGTACCAACCAGCTTTCTCAGTTTATGGACCAAACCAACCCGCTTTCAGAAATCACGCACAAGCGTAGACTTTCTGCACTAGGGCCTGGAGGTTTGTCAAGAGAAAGAGCAGGTTTCGAGGTTCGAGACGTTCACCATACCCACTACGGAAGAATTTGTCCAATTGAAACTCCAGAAGGACCAAACATCGGTTTGATTTCATCTTTAGGTATTTATGCTAAAATCAACAGACTTGGTTTCATCGAAACTCCGTACAGAAAAGTAGCAGACAGCAAGATTGATCTTAATGCTGATCCTATCTACTTAAATGCTGAGGATGAAGAAGATAAAGTAATTGCTCAGGCAAACGTTGAATTGAGTGATAATGGTGACTTCTTAACAGACAGAATTATTGCAAGATTGGATGGTGACTATCCGGTGGTGGAACCTTCTCAGGTTAATCTTATCGATGTAGCACCAAACCAGATTTCCGGTATTTCAGCTTCGTTAATTCCGTTCCTGGAGCATGATGATGCGAACCGTGCATTGATGGGATCCAACATGATGCGTCAGGCAGTGCCTTTATTGAAGCCACAGGCTCCGGTAGTGGGTACAGGTCTTGAGCAGCAGGTTGCAAGAGATTCAAGAATTTTGATTAACGCTGAAGGTACAGGTACGGTAGAGTATGTAGATGCCGACAAAATCGTTATCAAATATGAAAGAAGCGAAGACGAAGATTTAGTACAATTTGAGTCTGCTACGAAAACATATAACTTAACTAAGTTCAGAAAAACCAACCAGAGTACAACCATTACCCTAAGACCAAACGTAAGAGTAGGTGATGTAGTGGAAAAAGGACAGGTTCTTTGCGACGGTTATGCTACTGAAAAAGGAGAATTGGCTCTTGGTAGAAACTTAGTGGTTGCGTTCATGCCTTGGAAAGGGTACAACTTCGAGGATGCGATTGTAATCAACGAAAAAGTTGTTCGTGAAGACTGGTTTACTTCAATTCACGTAGATGAATATTCTCTTGAAGTTCGTGATACCAAATTAGGTATGGAAGAATTGACAGCAGATATTCCGAACGTTTCTGAAGAAGCTACAAAAGATCTTGACGAGAACGGTATGATCAGAATCGGTGCTGAAGTGAAGCCTGGAGATATCATGATTGGTAAAATCACTCCAAAAGGTGAATCTGACCCAACGCCTGAAGAAAAACTTCTTAGAGCGATCTTCGGTGACAAAGCCGGTGATGTGAAAGATGCTTCATTGAAAGCAGATTCATCATTACGAGGTGTTGTGATCGACAAGAAATTGTTCTCTAGAAATATTAAAGATAAAAAGAAAAGAACTGAAGAAAAACTTAAACTTGAAGAAATTGAAAACACTTACAAGGCTAAGTTTGATGATTTAAGAAATACTTTAATTGAAAAATTAAATACACTGGTAAGCGGTAAAACTTCTCAAGGGGTTAAAAATGACCTTGATGAGGAAATTATCGGTAAAGGGGTGAAGTTCACTCACAAATTATTGACTTCAGTTGAAGATTATGTAAACGTTAGCGGTTCAGACTGGACTGTTGATAACGATAAAAATGAATTGATCAAACAATTAATTCACAATTATAAAATCAAGTACAACGATATTCAAGGGGTTAAAAACCGTGAGAAATTTGCAATTTCAATCGGAGACGAGCTTCCTGCAGGTATCATGAAACTTGCGAAAGTGTACATCGCTAAAAAACGTAAGCTTAACGTAGGAGATAAAATGGCAGGTCGTCACGGTAACAAAGGTATCGTTTCGAGAATCGTTCGTGAAGAAGATATGCCATTCCTTGAAGACGGAACACCGGTAGATATCGTACTGAATCCACTTGGGGTACCTTCTCGTATGAACATTGGTCAGATCTATGAAACAGTTCTTGGATGGGCTGGTCAGAAATTAGGATTGAAGTTCGCGACACCGATCTTCGACGGAGCAAGTCTTGATCAGATTACTGAATATACTGAGAAAGCAGGACTTCCTAAATTCGGTCACACGTATCTTTATGATGGTGGTACCGGAGAAAGATTTAGTCAGGCTGCAACAGTAGGGGTAATCTACATGTTGAAACTAGGTCACATGGTTGATGATAAAATGCACGCACGTTCTATCGGTCCATACTCATTGATTACTCAGCAGCCGTTAGGAGGTAAAGCTCAGTTCGGAGGTCAGAGATTCGGGGAGATGGAGGTTTGGGCTCTTGAAGCATTCGGAGCATCAAATATCCTTAGAGAGATCCTTACCGTGAAGTCGGATGACGTGATTGGTAGAGCGAAGACTTATGAAGCCATTGCAAAAGGTGAATCCATGCCTGAACCAGGTATTCCGGAATCATTCAATGTATTGCTTCACGAGTTGCAAGGTCTTGGATTAGACGTAAGATTGGAGGAGTAATTATTAATTTTTGTTAATTAATAATGTTCAATAGCGGCGGGCTTTAGCCCGTCCATATAAATAAAATTGACAATTTGGCTTTAGCCTAAATTTAATTTAAATGGTTTTGATTTTAAAGGGACATTACCTGAAACTTTAAACACTGAACCTTAAACCAAAAAAATTATGTCAAATAAAAATAAATCAAGTAGATTTAATAAAATAACCATCGGTTTAGCTTCTCCGGAATCGATTCTTCAGGAGTCAAGAGGGGAGGTTCTTAAGCCGGAAACTATTAACTACAGAACGCATAAGCCTGAAAGAGATGGTTTGTTCTGTGAAAAAATCTTCGGTCCTGTAAAGGATTACGAATGTGCTTGTGGTAAATACAAGAGAATTCGTTACAAAGGGATCGTTTGTGACCGTTGTGGAGTAGAAGTTACAGAGAAAAAAGTACGTAGAGAAAGAATAGGGCATATTAACCTTGTTGTTCCAATTGCGCACATCTGGTATTTCCGTTCTTTACCGAACAAAATCGGTTACCTTTTAGGAATTCCTTCCAAGAAGTTGGATATGATCATCTACTACGAAAGATATGTGGTGATTCAGCAGGGTATTGCTAAAAAGTTAGACGGCTCCGATTTCGAAAATATGGAGTTCTTAACTGAAGAAGAGTACCTTGATATCATGGAAACTCTTCCAATCGAGAACCAGTATCTTGATGATTCTGATCCAAACAAATTCATCGCTAAAATGGGTGCTGAAGCGGTTGAGGAATTATTAAAAAGAATCGACCTTGATGCATTGTCTTTCGACCTGAGACACAAAGCGCACAATGAAGGTTCAAAACAAAGAAGAACTGAAGCTCTTAAAAGATTGAACGTTGTAGAAGCATTAAGAGGTGCTAATACAAGAATGATCAACAAGCCTGAGTGGATGATCATGCGTGTGCTTCCAGTTATCCCGCCGGAATTAAGACCATTGGTTCCGTTGGATGGTGGACGTTTCGCTACTTCCGATTTGAATGACCTTTACAGAAGGGTTATTATCAGAAATAACCGTTTGAAAAGATTATTGGAGATCAAAGCTCCTGAAGTAATCTTAAGAAACGAAAAGCGTATGCTTCAGGAATCGGTAGATTCATTATTCGATAATACAAGAAAATCTTCAGCTGTAAAATCTGAATCAAACAGACCATTGAAATCACTTTCAGATTCATTGAAAGGTAAGCAAGGTCGTTTCCGTCAGAACTTATTAGGAAAAAGGGTAGATTACTCTGCGCGTTCGGTAATTGTTGTAGGTCCAAACTTACAGCTTCATGAGTGTGGTATTCCTAAAGATATGGCTGCTGAGCTTTACAAACCATTCATCATCAGAAAACTGATTGAAAGAGGAATTGTAAAAACAGTGAAATCTGCAAAGAGAATCATCGACAGAAAAGAGCCTGTTGTATACGATATTCTTGAAAACGTGATGAAAGGCCACCCGGTACTATTGAACAGGGCGCCTACGCTTCACAGACTGGGTATTCAGGCATTCCAGCCTAAAATGATTGAAGGTAAAGCGATTCAGCTTCACCCGTTGGTAACAACGGCATTCAACGCCGATTTCGACGGTGACCAGATGGCGGTACATTTACCGTTGGGTCCTGAAGCAATCCTTGAAGCTCAGTTATTAATGTTAGGTTCTCAAAACATTTTGAACCCGGCAAACGGTTCTCCGATTACGGTACCTTCTCAGGACATGGTTCTTGGTCTTTATTTCATGACTAAAGAATTAAGCTCTACAGAAGATATGAAAGTGAAAGGTGAAGGTCTTGCATTCTATTCTCCTGAGGAAGCGGAAATCGCTTATGCAGAAGGAAGAGTATCTTTAAATGCTAAAGTAAGATGTAGACTGCCAATCAAAGAAAACGGAGAAATCGTTACGAGACTTATCGAAACTTCTGTAGGTAGAATTTTATTCAACCAGATTGTACCTAAGCAAGTAGGATATATCAATGAACTTCTTACGAAGAAATCATTAAGAAACGTTATCGGTAAGATCCTTGCTGACACGGATTTCCCTACAACCGTGAAGTTCCTTGATGCCATGAAAGACTTAGGGTATTCAAACGCATTCAAAGGAGGTCTTTCATTCTCATTAGGAGACATCGTAGTTCCTGTTGAGAAAAAACAGATGATTGCACAATCTATCGAAACTGTAGACGAAATTAGAGCCAACTATAACATGGGTCTTATTACCGATACAGAACGTTATAACCAGGTAATCGACGTTTGGACAAATACCAATGCCGGATTGACCGAAATGATCATGAGCAGAATGAAAGTTGATCAGGGTGGTTTCAACTCTGTATACATGATGCTTGACTCCGGAGCGAGGGGTTCTAAGGAACAGATCCGTCAGTTATCAGGGATGAGAGGTTTGATGGCAAAACCACAGAAAGCCGGTTCCACCGGAGCGGAGATCATTGAAAACCCGATTCTTGCAAACTTTAAAGAAGGTCTTTCCATCCTAGAATACTTTATCTCTACCCACGGTGCCCGTAAAGGTCTTGCGGATACCGCTCTTAAGACTGCCGATGCAGGTTACTTAACGAGAAGATTGGTAGACGTTGCACAGGACGTTATTGTTACAGAAGACGACTGTGGAACTTTAAGAGGTACAGAAGTTACTGCACTTAAGAAAAATGACGAGATCGTTGAAAGAATCTCTGAAAGAATTTTAGGTAGAGTTTCTTTACATAATATTTATGATCCAGAATCAGACGAATTAATTACTGAGGCAGATCAGGTAATCTCTGAAGCTTTAGCTAAGAGAATAGAAGAAGCAGGATTAGAAGCCGTGGAAGTTCGTTCACCATTAACTTGTGAGGCTAAGAAAGGAATCTGTGCAAAATGTTACGGTAGAAACTTAGCAACAGGTAAGATGATCCACATGGGTGAAGCGGTAGGTGTAATTGCAGCACAATCCATCGGGGAGCCGGGAACTCAGCTTACGTTGAGAACCTTCCACCAGGGGGGTACTGCAGGAAACGTATCAGAGAACCCTTCCATCGTTGCAAGAAGAGACGGTATCGTTGAAATGGATGAAGTAAGAACCATTACTTCTGAAGATGAAAACGGTAATACAGCGGAAGTTGTCGTTTCCCGTTCAACAGAATTCAGATTGGTTGCTGATAATGAGTCAAGAACTCCATTAATGGTTGCCAACGTACCTTACGGTTCCATATTATCAGTAAAACCTGGTGATAAAGTGAAAAAAGGAGACGTAATCTGTAGATGGGATCCGTATAACGCCGTTATTATTGCAGAGACTGCAGGTAAGGTTGAATACGAAGATATCATCCAGGGGGTTTCATTCCAGTTGGAAATTGACGAACAGACAGGATTTGAAGAGAAAGTAATCTCCGAATCAAGAAATAAAAAAGCCGTACCTACTTTGAAAGTGGTAGATTCTAAAGGAGTTGAGCAGAAAGCGTACAACTTACCGGTAGGAGCCCACTTAATGGTAAATGATGGTGAAAAAATTAAGGCAGGTAAAGTCTTAATCAAAATCCCGAGAAAATCTGCAAAAGCAGGGGATATTACCGGAGGTCTTCCGAGAGTTACCGAATTATTCGAAGCAAGAAACCCTTCAAACCCAGCGGTGGTTACAGAAATCGATGGGGTAGTTTCTTACGGAAAAATCAAAAGAGGTAACCGAGAATTGATCGTTGAAGCTAAAACTGGAGAGAGAAAAATTTATTTGGTTAAATTATCCAACCAGATTTTGGTACAGGAGAATGACTTCGTAAGAGCTGGTTCACCACTTTCTGACGGATCAATCACACCGGACGATATCTTAAGAATCAAAGGTCCAACAGCTGTTCAGGAATATTTAGTAAATGAAATTCAGGAAGTTTACCGTCTTCAGGGGGTAAAAATCGACGACAAACACTTCGAAATCATCGTAAGACAGATGATGACAAAAGTATCTATTGTTGACGGAGGTGATACTCAGTTCCTTGAAGGAGCTCTTGAACACAAATATGATTTCTTGGAAGAGAACAACAGAGTATTTGGCCTTAAAGTAGTGACTGAAGCGGGAGATTCTAAAATCTTCAAACCGGGACAGATGATTACGGCAAGAGAATTAAGAGATGAAAACTCTAAGTTGAAGCGTGAAGACCAGGCTTTAGTAGAAGTGAGAGAAGCTTTGCCAGCTACAGCAACGCCTGTATTGCAGGGGATTACAAGAGCAGCACTTCAAACGAAATCATTCATGTCTGCAGCATCATTCCAGGAAACAACAAAAGTTCTTAACGAAGCTGCTGTTGCCGGAAAAGTAGACTATCTTGGAGGTCTTAAAGAAAATGTAATTGTAGGGCATAGAATTCCTGCAGGTACAGGTCTTAAAGAATACCAAAATGTAATCGTTGGTTCTAAGAAGGAATTCGAAGATCTTAACTAAAATTTATAATTTGAAATTTGAGGTTTGAAATTATTTTTATACTTTCACAATCTCAAATTTCGAATTTTTTAAAATATAATTTATAACAAATGGACAACAATCAAAACCCACAAGACGGAAACATCAACATCGAATTAAACGAAATGGTAGCGGCTGGTATCTATGCTAATTTAGCTTTGGTAAACCATTCTCCATCTGAGTTTGTAGTAGATTTCATCCAGTTAATGCCGGGTGTACAGCAGGCGAAGGTAAGATCAAGAGTGATTCTTGCTCCGCTTCATGCAAAAAGAGTACTTTCTGCTCTTCAACAAAATATTGCTAACTACGAACAGCAATTCGGAGAAATCAAAGAAGTTGAGCCTTTCGTATTAGGAGGAAACAACGTAAACGCTTAAGATTACTCATAATCATAAAGAAAATGCTCCATTTATGGGGCATTTTTTTTTGGTTTTTTTATTCATTAAAAATATTTTGATTATAATATTATTAATAATTTTCCGTTTTATGTAAATTTTATTAATAGATCAAAAAAATCGCCTACAGAATTCACAATTTTATATCTTTGTTTTATATATGGTATAAGGATATGATAAACAATCAATTTATTCTCAATAAATTTGGCTTCTTAGGTGCAAAATTTTTAAGTGAGCTTGAAAAAAACGCGGTCATTACCGAAGTTAAGTCAAAAACTGAAATCATTCGTGAAGGCCAGAAAAATAAATTCGTCCCTTTTTTAATTAAAGGATCGATAAGGGTCTTTACCTTAAATGACGGGCGTGAACTCATTTACTATTATATCAGGGCTAATGATAGCTGTCTTATGACGTTTTCCTCCATTTTTACGGACTATATAAGCCGGGTTTATGCAGTGGCCGAAGAAGATTCCGAAGTCTTGCTTATTCCTGTTTCAGTTGTTCATGACTGGCTGATACAATTCCCTGAGATCAACAGGCTTTTTTATCATGAATATGATAAAAGGTTTTCAGACGTAATGAATATGGTAAATGATGCCGTTTTTCATCGTCTCGACAAAAGAGTGCTGAACTATATTCGGCACCAGATCTCTCTTACCGGAAACAATCCTGTCAGACTTACGCATAGAGAAATTGCCAGTAATCTGGGAACTTCCAGGGAAGTGGTAAGCCGTGTATTGAAGAAAATGGAAAATGAGGGAGAAATTTCACAGACAAAAGAAGGGATAAAAGTTCCTATAAATGAAAATGTTATACAAGGCTAATAAATTATATATAACTTATTTAACAATTTAATTGATAAAAACAATCCTGTCGGTGACTTTTATCACACAATTTTGATAGCATAAGTATATAAGTTTGTCATATTAATTATAATATAAACTGTATGACAAAAACCTTACTCTTTTTGTCAGTATTAATTTCAGGTTTCACCTTTGCACAGGAAGATCTGCTAAAAGATATTGACACTATTCAAACAAAAAACACAGATACTTCTCAACCTGCTTTTAAGGCATTACAGATCGTTACAGGCCAATCTACCAAACTCGCTGCAAAAAAAGAATGGTATATTGTTGTAGCACACCGTTTCGGGGATGTAAGCAAAGGATTTAAAGATTTTTTCGGACTGGATGATGCTTCTACAAAGCTGGGAGTCATATATGGAGCTACAGATTGGCTCTCATTCAATTTATCAAGAGAAACCAACCAGAAAACTTTTGAAGGAGGAGCAAAATACAGACTATTGAAGCAGAATGAAAATTTCCCTGTCGATATTGTCGGTTATAATGTGATGGCCGTAAACACAGATCTGAGTACAGATAATTATCCTCATCTTAAATTCGGAGACAGGTTGGCTTACCTTACCCAAGCTTTAATTTCCAGACGATTTAATGATAATTTTTCTTTACAGCTTACCCCTTCTTATGTTCATAAAAATCTTTATGAACCTGCAATAGAAGATAAGAATCAGTTTCTGGCAGGTCTTGGAGGAAGATATAAAATATCCAAAAGAATATCCATCAACGCAGAGTATTTTGTGAATTTCGATAACCACAGCTTTTATAAAAACCCGCTTTCAGTAGGGATGGATATTGAAACGGGAGGGCATGTTTTTCAGCTGTTGTTTACCAATTCACAAATCAATTCAGATATAGGATATCTCACGAACGCTACAGGAAAGTGGGAAAAAGGACAGATTTTCTTTGGATTTAATCTTTATAGAGTTTTTTAATATGAAAAAGTGTATATATATCATTGCTACAGCAGCAGTATTGATTGCCTGTGAAAGCAGAACCTATGAAGAGATATCCGACAATACTCCTGTTCCGGAAACAGTAACCTACAATAAAGATGTTAAAGCAATTATTGATGGTAACTGTGTAAGCTGTCATTCTCCTGGTGCTCAGGCTTTAACCAATTATACCCAGGTTAAAAATAATATAGATAATATTATAAATCGGATCAGCAGACCCAATGGTGATCCACTGAAAATGCCGCAGAGCGGAAGTTTATCGCCGGCACAAATCAACATCATCACCAAATGGAAAGCCGACGGTCTTTCCGAAAACTAAAATAGTATTATGAAAAAGCTAGCATTATTAATCATTTTAATGATATCGGGTAATTTTCTTTTTGCCCAGAAATATATGTCTAAAACAGGAAAGATAACATTCGAAGCATCTGTCCCTCTTTTTGAAGACGTCTTTGCGCAGGATGACAACAATGTTGTTGTGCTCAATGCAGATAACGGCGATATTGCTTCCGTTTCGGTAGTTAAAAATTTTCATTTTAAAACCAAGCTTATGGAAGAGCATTTCAATGAAAGCTACGCAGAAACAGCCAAATTTCCGAAGACCACTTTTAGTGGTAAAATTGTAAATTTTGATAAGTCGAAACTTACAGCTTCACCTCAGAAATATACTGTTCAGGGTACGCTTAATTTCCATGGAGTGGCAAAAGCATATACATCCACTGCTACAATGTATGCTAAAGACGGCAAAATTTATATGTCAGGAGGATTTGCGGTAAAAGCGGCCGACCATAAAGTGACAATCCCCAAAATGGTGATGAAGAAAGTAGCGGAAACAGTGAATGTTGAATATAATTATGTTTTGGTAAAACAATGAAAAAGCTGATACTACTTTTAAGTATATTTCTGGGATTCACATTTACAACGGCCCAGGATAAGGCAAAATCAATTTTTGATATTGCCCGCACAGGAACTGTTGAGGAAGTAAAAGAACTTATGAAACAGAATCCGGATATTATTAATCAAACCAATGAAAGCGGCTTCTCCCCATTAATTTTAGCATGTTATAGAGGAAATGTAGAAGTTGCTAAATTTTTAATAGACAACGTGAAAGATGTAAATTATAAAAGCCAGGAAGGAACTGCATTAGCAGGACTTGCGGTGAAATATAATAAAGATTTGGTAGAGTATATTTTAATAAAAAATGCAAACCCGAATATTGCAGATGCAAACGGCGCTACACCATTGTTCTGGGCAGTAAAATTCGGTAATAAAGAATTGACGGAATTATTACTGAAATACAAAGCCGATAAATCTATTAAAGATTCACAGGGAATGACACCTTTTGAGTATGCCCTTCAGACAAACAACAAAGAAATTATTAATCTTTTAAAAAATTAGCGAATGAAAAAAGTTTTACTTACTTTATCAATGGCTCTGGCATCTTCGCTCGGAGCTCAGTTTTTTTCGACAGGAACAGTAAATCTCGGATCAACCGGAATGACTGTTAAACTTGTAACGTCACCAACTCAAGCTACAATTACATTAACCGGACCCGATACATCATATTTGGGAATTGGTTTCGGAAGCAGTGGAATGGCAAATGGTGCAGACGGATTTATTTATAATTCTTCTACAAACAGAGATTATACATTTGGAGGAGTTGGAGTAACACCTACTGCAGATGTCTCTCAAGATTGGACGGAAACCTCAAACACAACTTCTGGAGGAATACGAACCGTAGTTGCTACAAGATCTCTTACGGGAGGATCAGGAGATACGGCAATTACCAATTCGGCTACATCAATTAATATTTTCTTTGCAAAAGGGCCAGGAACTGCTTTGTCCTCAGGATATCATGGTGGAGGAAACAGAGGGTATGCAACTCTTACAAGAACTTCAGTTTTAGGAACAAATGATTTGGATCTTGAAAGTAAAAAAGTTGTTCTTTATCCAAATCCTGCAAAAGAAACGGTAAGCTTAAAAAATGCTGATAAAATAAAATCGGTTGATATTTTTGAGTCTACGGGAAGAAAAATCAGGAGCGTGAAAGTGGATGGTAAACAAATTAATATTTCCGATCTGAAATCAGGAAATTATTATCTTGAAATTACTCTAAAAGACGGTTCAACAGCTTTTGAACAGCTCATCAAAGAATAATTAAGTGCCTAAGAATAATTTCGGGGCGGCGGCAAAGCCGCCGCCCCGAAATTTAATAACAATCCACAAGATTCTCTTCTGCTGGTTAGCAAAAGTAGGCTCATTTACCATTTATAAAAGAAAATTTTACCCGGCATCTTTTACATCTATCAAAAAAGAAATATCTTTCCGGTATGAAAACTTCTCAAATCACCACTGCGCAGAGAATAAAAGCTATTGTGGGCGGATCCATCGGAAATCTCGTTGAATGGTACGATTGGTATGCTTACGCAGCATTTGCCATTTACTTTTCAAATTCCTTTTTTCCTGATTCTGATATGACGGCACAGCTGCTGAATACCGCGGGGATTTTTGCCGTAGGATTTCTTATGCGCCCTGTAGGCGGATGGCTCTTTGGAAGTATTGCAGACCGGATCGGCCGTAAAAAAGCGATGACGTTTTCGGTATTACTTATGTCTTTCGGATCACTTCTGATTGCGCTTACCCCGACTTATAATACAATAGGAGTCTTGGCACCGTTACTTTTATTAATAGCAAGGCTTCTGCAAGGACTGAGTGTGGGAGGAGAGTACGGTGTTTCTGCAACCTACCTCAGCGAAATGGCAACTCCGGACCGTCGCGGATTTTACTCCAGCTTCCAATATGTTACCCTTATTGGCGGACAGCTAATCGCTTTGGGAATTCAGCTTATTTTACAGAAACTTCTACTGACGGAAAGCCAGCTTGAAAGCTGGGGTTGGAGAATTCCCTTTGTTGTCGGAGCACTCCTTTCGGTCATTGCCTTATATCTGCGGGCCAATCTTCATGAAACCGAAGCATTTGAAACTAAAAAAAGTGTGGATGAAAACAAAAAAGGAACCCTCAAAGAATTATTGAAACATCCAAAAGCGTTACTGACTGTTGTAGGGCTTACCTTAGGCGGAACACTTGCCTTTTATACTTACACCACTTACATGCAGAAATTTCTGGTAAACACCGTTCATCTTACAAAAGAAGAATCGACATTGATTTCCTTTATTTCCCTTTTTATTTTTGCTTGTCTGCAGCCTGTCTTTGGAGCTTTATCAGATAAAATAGGAAGAAGACCGCTGTTGCTGAGCTTCGGGATTCTCGGTACTGTATTCACCTATCCATTACTGAATGCTCTAAGTACAACTACGTCTATGTGGGGAGCCTTTTTCCTGATCATGGCAGCACTACTTATTGTGAGCGGTTATACTTCTATTAATGCGGTGGTAAAGGCAGAACTTTTCCCGGCTGAAGTAAGAGCGTTGGGAGTAGGGCTTCCATATGCATTGACGGTAGCGATTTTCGGAGGAACGGCAGAATATCTGGCGTTGTGGTTTAAGCAGCAGCATGTAGAGCATTATTTTTACTGGTACATCACAGCCTGTATTTTCTTTTCTTTTGTCGTCTATTCAAGAATGAGAGAGACAAAGAAAACATCTTCCCTTGATAAAGATTAAATAAAATAATAGTGTATAAAAGACCCGCGGCTCAGAGAATCTGAGCCGCGGGTTCTATTTAATGATAGGCTTGCTTAAATTTGGCGAGAATATTGTCCAGGTTATGTCGCTGAACATATACACTCTTTACATCTTCATATCTTGGCGATTTGTAAAATACTTCGTGGAAATCCATACTTCCGTTTCCCACCTTCACTACTTTCTGAACTTCGATATTCAACTTTCTCAATTCATCTTTAAAAACCTGAAATTCGTCTTGGATATTTTTCATCTATATTTTTGAATTTTAATTAAAACTATGTTTTTATATCAAACACCCTACCAAAATTCGGGGGTCTATCTAAAATCTAACATAAAGATAATGAATTTATGAATACATATGCAAGAATTTATTAGGATTTTAGCAAGAATTTCTTTGTTTTCAAGTTATTTTAATAAAATTTTAAATCAATTGAATATTTTGTTATTGAATGAAAAAATTAAACAAAACTTTTAAACTAGGGATCCCTGTAACAATAAGTATCGCGGAACAACTTATTGATGAAAAATTTTCGTGAGTTATTTAATAAAATTTAAAGATGATGCTGCTGACTTAATACGATTCATTAGGAAACCAAATGATGTTCAGTTTAATGGTACTGCCGGAAAAAAAGTTTCTTTAATATTTAATATGCTTGCTTTGGAAATTATTTTTTCACTGATATTTATATTTCCCTTACAATATGTCGTTGAAAAACTCATAGCGGTCGAAGAAAGTGAAATATTTAAAAATCTAACTTTATTAAATGCCGTATTCTTGACCGTTATTCTTGCACCGTTATCGGAAGAATTAATTTTCCGGTATTCTTTACGGTATAAAAAAATATTTTCCACATTCATGAGAAGAGAAAAGTGGAACCAGATTTTCCCGTTTCTAGTTTATGGATTCTCAATTTTATTCGGATTTATCCACCTGAATAATTACGTAAATGATTCCTGGGAATTTTATGCCTTGTCACCTTTAATTATCGCATCACAGCTGTCAGGAGGGTTAGTTCTCAGCTATATCAGAGTAAGGCTCAATATTTTGTACAGTATGCTGTATCATGCCATTTGGAATTTCCTTTTTGCTATTATTATTCCTTCGTTATATGTGCTTTTTACTCCGGTTTTTGTGGAGAGCACTTCAGAATATCAGATAAAGATCGAAGAAAAAGCTTTTGTCAGCACTGTTACAATTCATGCGCAAATTGAAGGTGACAAAATATATGAGATCACGGCCAGGCGGTATCAGTTTCAGGATTTATTAGACTATATATATGAAAAAGGAAAGCTCAGCACTGATGAAGGTTTGATTGATATTAATTTTGAATCAAAAAAGGGAATTTCCAAAGAAGAGTTTTTGAAGATCCTACGGAGGAAATATGATATTGAATGAGAAAGTGTGTTTACGCTAATTTCAATTTAACCGTAAAGAGATAAAAATTATCTTATAAATTTAGACATAATAAGCTTTCAAAAATAAAGATCATAGATTTTTAAGACTTAGGTATCTCTTTTATCTTAATGATAAGCTTTTAATTGTATTATTAAAATCTTTGTGTTAAATAAAAATAAAAAAAATAAGAGGTTAAAATATCTGTAATTCTAACCTCTTATTAAATATCTTAATTATTTGTCTTACTCTTCCTTCAGTTCCACTTCATGTCTCAGCTGCGCTTTGTATAAGGTAGCATAATATCCGTTCTTATCCAGAAGCTCCAGGTGTTTGCCTTCTTCAACAATTTTACCATGTTCCATAACGATGATTTTATCTGCCTTTTCAATCGTGGAAAGCCTGTGCGCAATGATAATTGATGTTCTGTTTCTCGTAATTTTTTCCGTAGCCCTTTGGATCAGCTTTTCACTTTCGTGGTCTATGGATGAGGTAGCTTCATCCAGAATCAGAATCTTAGGATCCGAAAGATACGCTCTCAGGAAAGACAACAGCTGTCTCTGGCCAAGCGAAATAGAAGAACCTCTTTCGCTTACCACATAATCATATCCTCCCGGCAGACTTTCTATAAATTCGTCGACCTCAATTTCCTTCGCTCCGGCTTTAATCTTTTCAAGCGTGATGGTATCATCACCAAAAGAAAGATTCTCAAAAATACTTCCGTGGAACAGGAAAACATCCTGCAGCACCACGCCTATATGGCTTCGGAGGCAGTAGAGTTCATAATTTTTAAGATCTACATCGTCAATAAGAATACTCCCGGAATTGATATCATAAAGTCTTGTAATCAAACTGATAATGGTTGATTTCCCGGCTCCGGTTGCTCCTACAATGGCTACCGTTTCTCCCGGATTTACCTTAAAATCAATTCCCTTTAATACTTCCTGCTTTTCATCATAAGCAAAATGAACATTTCTGAATTCTATCTTTCCGTCAAAATGATCTTTCTGTACGGTTCCTGTATTCGGCATTGAATTTTCCTCATCCATCAGCCCCAATACTCTTTCGGCACCCACAATACCTCTCTGGATATTGTTGAATCGGTCTGCGATTTGTCTCAAAGGACGTATCAGCATAGAAATATACTGGATAAATGCTATAACCACTCCAGCACTGATCGTGATATAACCTCCGTAAAATAGAATAAATCCAATAAAAAGTGAAGAAATTAGTTCTACCACCGGAAAGAATAATGAGAAAATAAACACCGTTCTCAGCAGTGCGCCTTTTAATGTTATATTAATTTCGTCAAACTTTTTAAACTCAGACTCCTGCCTGTTGAATACCTGAATAATAGGCATTCCTGCAAGCCTTTCCTGAACAAAAGAGTTCTGGTTGGAAGTCCAGTTTCTTTCATCACCAAATGCTTTCTTCAGTCTCTTCTGGAAAAAACGTGTGATAACAACCATTAAAGGAAGAATAGCCAGCGTAATATAACTGAGATGAACATTGGTGCTGAACATCATTACCAGCACAAAAACAATCCTCAGCACGTCCCCGAAAACCATCAGGAAACCATCCGTATATACCGTAGCGATTGTTTCTACATCTCCTACCGCCCTTGTAACCAGCTGGCCGATAGGTGTTTTATCGAAGAATGAAGTTTTAAAATAGATCAGTTTGTTATAAAGCCTCTGTCTGATATCCCTGATTACATTCTGTGAAATATAATTGGAAAAATAAACCAGGAAAAAGTTTAAAACAGTTTCTGCGAAAACCAAACCTACTAAAATGTAGATGTGCTTCATCATTAGAGTTTTATCCTGTAGCTTGGTGATATCATTATCCACCACCTGCATGGTAAGGTATGGCCTGTAGGTAGAAACCATTGCCAGTATGAGGGAGATAATCAGGGTAAGGACGAACCAGGAACGGAATTTCATTCCGATAAAGAACAGTCTTTTGATTATGCCCCAGGTATCTTGTTTTTTCATTGTATGATTGACGAAAAGAATGGTATTTAAATTCTATGCAAAAATAAGACTTTAAAATTTGACAATCTTACCAACCGTACAAATAGTCATAGAAAATTTCAGATCGTTATTATTTATGATATAGATTAACTATTGAGCAGTAAAGTTCAGTCGATCGCAACTTGAAGATTTATTTATAAAGGTTAAAATTAAATTATTGCTCAAAATCATAGCCCACATCCACCAGGTATAACCCATGAGCCGGTGCAGAAGTACCCGCTGAATTCCTGTTCTTATTCTCAATGACCTTGCGCAGGTCTTCAGGTTGTAACTTTCCGGCACCAATATCTACCATAGTCCCTACGATAGCTCTCACCATGTTTCTCAGAAAACGGTTGGCCGAAACGGTGAATTTTAGTTCGCTTCCGTTTTGTTCCCATTCTGCTTTATATATTTTGCAGAGGTTGGTTTTATTATCCGTATGAAGCTTGGCAAAGCTGGTAAAATCTTCATACTCGAAAAGGATTTTGCACGCTTCATTCATGGGTTCGATATCAAGCGGTCTTCTCCAGTGCTGCCAGGCAGATTCTTCCGTGAAGGGATTTTTTTCTAGCGAAATATAATATTCATACGTCCTGTATGTAGCATCAAAACGGGCATGAAAATCATCCTTTACCTGAAAAATTCTTTTAACCGAAATATCCGGAGGTAAAAAGCTGTTCAGCTTTCTGGTTAGATCCTGATCAAGAATTTTCTCCGTATCAAAATGCGCGAAAATTTTCTTAGCATGCACACCTGTATCCGTTCTTCCCGCGCCGGTAGTTTTGATCTCTTCTCTTAATATCGTAGAAAGTGCTTTTTCCATTTCTTCCTGCACGGAAACGGCATTTGGCTGAATCTGATAGCCGAAATAATTTTTGCCGTTGTAGGAAAATTCTATAAAATACCTCACTGTAATAAAATAAGTCTACAAAATTACTTTAATTAAGTGATAAACATCAATACAATTTTTAAAATAAATCTCGAAAAGTAGGTACCATAGTGAGCTGAATCCATATGAAAATTCCTATTTTTGCAAGGTATGAAAAGATGGTACCTTTATCCCTTTTCTCTAGGTTATCGCATGGTAACGGGTGTCCGAAACACAATGTATGATCTGGGAATTTTTAAGTCGACAACATTCAGAACACCGATAATATGTGTCGGTAACCTTTCTGTGGGCGGAAGCGGAAAATCTCCTATGGTGATGTACCTTGCGCAGTTTTTGTCAAAACATTACAGAACAGGAGTTCTTTCCAGAGGCTATGGAAGACTCACCAAAGGTTATGCAGTAACAAATTATGAAAGCAACTACAAAATGGTGGGCGATGAAGCCATGCAGCTGTTTGAGCGTTTCAAAAACCGTTTCGTGATAGCTGTTTCTGAAGAAAGAGTTCCCGGCGCTAAAAAAGTAATCTCCGATATGGATCTCGATGTTCTCGTACTGGATGACGCGATGCAGCATAGAGCTATAAAGCCAGGCTTTACCATTATGATGACCGACTTTAATGATCCTTATTTTAAAGATCATCTGCTTCCTGCAGGAGATTTAAGAGAGTCAAGAGCAGGATCCAAAAGGGCAGACATCATCATGGTCAGCAAATGCCCCGACGAACTCACCGAAGAAACCAAACAATATTATATTTCGAGAATCAGACCTTCCGGACGCCAGAAAGTATTCTTTTCATCCATAGGCTATGACGAAAATGTGTACGGAAAAGAAAAAATACTTCCGGACAATAACCTGAATTATTACGACATTCTCCTCATTACAGGAATTGCCAACCCAAAGCCTTTAGTCAGTCATCTTGCTAAATTTTCGCAGAGAGTAAAGCATTTGAAATTCCGTGACCATCATAATTTTACGGAAGCAGATATTAAAAATATTGTAGCAGAATATAAAAAGCTGGGGGAGTACAAATTAATCTTAACAACAGAAAAAGATTACGTGCGGCTTAAAACATTTGATTACCTGAGGGATATCGTGTATTACTGGCCTATCAATGTGATTATTGACAAGAAAGAAGAATTTAACCAAATCATTCTGGATTATGTTAGAAAAAATTAAAAAAATAACGGCCTTCATACAAAACGTTGTCAATGATACTCCTGATTTTGCCATCGTTTTAGGTTCGGGATTAGGAAAACTACAGGATGAGGTAGAAATCATTCATACATTTGAATACGCTGAAATTCCTGATTTTCCGCAGACTACAGTTGCGGGCCACAGCGGAAATCTGATCTATGGAATGCTGGAGGGCAAAAGAGTACTCATGATGAGCGGCCGTTTTCACTATTACGAAGGTCATCCCATTGAAAATGTAGTGCTGCCGATCAAAGTTTTTCATTTACTGGGAATAAAAAATCTTATTCTTTCCAATGCTTCAGGTGGGGTAAATTCTGCCTACAATATTGCAGATATTGCCATCATTAAAGATCATATCAATATGATGCCCAAACATCCGCTGCGTGGAAGAAATATGGACGAGTTGGGTCCCCGTTTTGTAGATATGAGTGAGCCGTATAATAGAAATATGATCGCCATGGCACAAAAAGTTGCTTCCGATAATAATATTACTGTTCATCAGGGCGTTTATGTGGCGCTACAGGGCCCTACTTTTGAAACGCCTGCAGAATACGGAATGATTAAAGCCATCGGCGGCGATATGGTAGGAATGAGCACCGTTCCGGAAGTTATTGCAGCCCGGCATATGGGAATGAACGTTTTCGGGATCTCGGTAATTACTGACCTTGGCGGACCGGATATTGCATTTTCGGTTTCCCATGAAGAAGTACTCAATGCTGCCAACAAGGCGATGCCCCATGTAATTACAGTAGTAAAAGGTCTCGTTAAAAGCTATCCGCAACCATTATAGAATTTTTCAATAGTACAAATTTCCGGCAGTGGCTTTCTAATAATTTTTCATTGTTTAGATTTGCAGAAAAGATTTAAAAAAATGAAGAAGCTGTTTTTATTATTCATGCTCGGAATTTTCGGTTTAAGCTGTTCACAGCAGGCTCCCAAAGTTCTTAAAACCAATTTTTCCAAAGAAGCGCTGCTTCAGAAACTGGAAGATGAAGAAGGCAAAACCATTACCATACAGCAAATTCTTGATCAGCATAAAGGGAAAGTTTTAGTTCTCGATTTCTGGGCAGGATGGTGCAGAGATTGTTTAAAGGCGCTTCCAAAAGCCAGAGAATTAGAAGAAAACAATAAAAATATCGATTTTGTTTTTCTTTCATTAGACCGTTCCAAAGAAGGTTTCGATAAAAGCCTGGAAAGATTTGAAATGAAAGATAAAGAAAATTACTGGTTTTCTTCCGGCTGGAAGAATGATTTCAACAACTATATTGATCTTAACTGGATCCCAAGATATATGGTGATCGATCAGAAATCTGCCATTGCAAAATATTATGCCATTTCACCGGAAGATCCCGATATTCAGGCAACCATTGATAAGCTTTTGAAATGATTTTTATTTTTGTCGCAAAGTAAAACAAAGTTTTTATCTTAATATGCTGTTTAATTTTTAAGTCATACAAAGGCGCTTCGCTTAATAAAGTAAGACGAATTTATTCAATTGTATATCGTAAATCAGTGAAACGGCATTGTTTATTAAAAGCATTTTATTTTATAAACTTTGTCTGTCCTTGCGATTAAAGAATTCAAGACAAAGAAATTAATCTAAATTAAAGAATACAGGAATCCATATCTTTGCGGTATGGATTCTTCATTTCCTCTCCGCAAAATTATTCACGTTGATATGGATGCATTTTATGCTTCTGTAGAGCAGCATGATAACCCTGAATTGAAAGGTAAGGCAATTGCAGTAGGAGGAGAGCACCGCGGCGTTGTTGCGGCGGCAAGCTATGAAGCCAGAAAATTCGGGGTGCGGTCTGCCATGCCCAGCAAAACAGCCAAAGAGAAGTGTCCTCATCTTATTTTCGTCTCACCCAGATTTCAGCGGTACAAGGAGATTTCCAGGAAAATACGGGAAATTTTTTACGAATATACCGATCTGGTAGAACCTTTATCATTAGATGAAGCCTATCTTGATGTCACAGAAAATAAAAAAGAGATCGAGTCTGCCAACCAAATTGCCAGAGAGATTCGGCAGAAGATTTTTGAACAGACCGGATTAACGGCTTCCGCAGGTATTTCCATTAATAAATTCTTAGCAAAAGTAGCCTCGGATATTAATAAACCGAACGGACAGAAAACCATTCATCCCGATAAAGTAGAAAGCTTTCTTGAAGAGTTGCCGGTCGAAAAATTTTACGGCGTAGGAAAAGTGACGGCGAATAAAATGTTTAGTTTAGGCATTTATAAGGGAAAAGATTTAAAGAAAAGATCGATAGAAGACTTAACAAGGCTATTCGGGAAATCAGGAGCTTACTATTATAATGTCGTCCGTGGAATTCATCATTCCGAAGTGAAACCTCACCGTATTCAGAAAAGCGTTGCAGTGGAAAGAACTTTTTTTGAAGACCTTTTTGACGAACAGCAGATTAATGAAAAGCTGAAGAGCCTGAGCGAAGAACTTCACAACCGCCTTCAGAAAAATAATATTCTCGGGCGAACATTAACTCTTAAAATTAAATATAAAGATTTTTCCCTTTTTACGCGAAGCATTACCAAAGAAGAATATTTCTCCTCTGCAGAGCAGTATTTCAATACCGGAAAACAGCTCTGGGAACTTCGTCCGTTCGATAAAGCCGTTCGGCTTCTGGGATTGTCTCTTTCCCAGCTTAATACCGAAGAGAAAAAACAAATATCGGTTCAACTAAAAATTCCGTTCAAAGAATTTGAAGATCAATAATCTCGAAAATTTTCACTACATTGTAGTAACCAAATTTACAATTTTATGAATGAAACGATGATTCAATACTTCCACTGGTACTCGGAAGGAGAAGGGAAACTGTGGAAAGAGGCAGAAGATAACGCACAATATCTGGCTGAATTAGGAATTACATCAGTATGGTTTCCGCCCGCTTACAAAGGAACGGGAGGCGGTCATTCTACCGGTTATGATGCCTACGATCTCTTTGATCTGGGAGAATTTGATCAGAAAGAAACCATCCCCACAAAATACGGAACGAAAGAAGATTATATAAAAGCTATAAAAGCTTTAAAAAAACACAACATTAAGGTTATTGTTGATATCGTTCTCGGGCACAAAGCTGGAGGAGATGAACTTGAAACCTTCAAGGCCCTGAAAGTAGATGAAGAAAACAGGGATAAAATTATTTCCGATGAAATCGAGATACAGTCGTATACAAAATTCACCTTTCCCGGGCGCGGAAAAAAATATTCTGATTTTGTATGGAATTTTACCTGCTTCAGCGGTGTAGATTATGCAGAAGGCATGGATTCCCATATTTTTAAGATTAAAAACGAATATGGTACCGATTGGGAAGAAATGATTGATGATGAAAAGGGAAACTATGATTACCTCATGTTCAATGATGTGGAACACCGCAATCCTTTCGTACGGGAAGAGCTCAATAACTGGGCAAAATGGTATTTTGATGAAACAGATTTTGACGGTGTAAGGCTGGATGCCCTGAAACATATTTCATTTGATTTTTATAAAGAATGGCTTACGCTGCTTCGATCCAACTCTGGTAAGAATATTTTTGCGGTAGGAGAATACTGGGCACCGGGATATCTAAGCTTGCTTCAGAAATATATTGAAGTTACCGAAGGATGCATGAGCCTTTTCGACAGCTCTTTACAGAATAATTTTCATACTGCTTCCAATGAAGGCGATTCATACGATTTACGGAGAATTTTTGATGAAACCCTTACCCAGGCAGATCCTATGCACTCGGTAAGTCTGGTTGATAATCATGACACCCAGCCGCTCCAGGATCTTGAAGCACCGGTAGAGCAATGGTTTAAACCTTTAGCGTATGCCTTAATTTTGCTTCGTCAGGAAGGATATCCTTGTGTATTTTATCCGGATTTATATGGTGCCCATTACGTAGATAAAGACCGTGAAGGCAATGACCAGGAAATATTTCTGGATAAGGTAGACGGTATTGAGGAAATGCTGAAGGCGAGGAGAGATCATGCTTATGGAGAACAGCGCGATTATTTTGAAGATGCCAATTGTCTGGGATGGGTTCGTGAAGGAGATGATGAACATTCGGGATGTGCGGTTGTGCTCAGCAATAAAGAAGCGTATGAAAAGCCTATGGAAATGGGTGAAAGATATATCGGTAAAACTTTTTATGATGTATTGGGAAGATTTGAAGATAAAGTAACGATTGATGAAAACGGTTGGGGAAATTTCCCTGTTCCTGCAGGAAATGTGAGTGTCTGGATTGAGGAATAGTATAGAGTTACACAATATTTAAAAAAATAATCATCCGTAAGTTTTGTTACCTTCAGAAATCTGTAAAGTGACAAATCTTGCGGATATTTTTATGATCAATGAATATAACTAAACTTTTTTAAGCTTAAGGATTTCGGGCCTCTCTGAATCTTCTGAAATTGAACCGGATCTCGCAAACTCAGCCCAGAGTGCACGGAGCTTTTTTCCGTTTTCCTGGATATATTCCCACGGAACATCCTTTAGCAGTTCAGCTGATTTCCAAGCTTCTTTATTTTCAAATATTAAAGGTAAATCTACACAATGTGATGCACCGATGTAATTATTTTTTAAAGTAGATTGAATAATAAACTGATAGATATTCCCACCACCGGCTGAAAAATTTTCTGCAAAGATTTTAGCGGGCTTTTCATAAATTGATTCTGTTGTCCTTCTCACGATCTTATTCAGGATTTTATGAGGGAGATAAGTGTAGATTCCTGTTTGGGCTGTCTTTACATAAAAAGCCGTTTCATCCTGATTGGAGCCGATTAAAACATCATACTTCCGTGCATTTACTTTCCACTTATCCATGCTTTCTTCCTCTCTGCATAACGGTGGATGACCATATTGAGTACAGAACGGCATCGATGTTTTCAACCCGTATTTTCTGAAAGAAGGTAAAAAACTGACGTAATCTGCTACCATCTTCAAAGCATCCGGCTCATCTTTCAAAGCATCCGTTTTCAGAAAAAATTCATTTGACATCTTTTGTCTGTTGATCCTGAAACCCAGCGGTGCACTATGGATAATGGCCCTCCGGAATAAACCGTCGGTGCCTTCAGAAATCATGATGTGAGCAATGGCGTCGCCTCCGGAAGACTGTCCGAACAATGTAATGTTTTCCGGATCTCCGCCAAAATCCCGAATATTTTTTTTAATCCATTTCAAGGCAGCGATCAGATCATACAATCCGATGTTGGCAGGCCTTTCTTCATTACCGCCTAAAAAGCCGAACAGCCCCAAACGGTAGGAAACCGAAACAACAATAATATTCTGTTCTTTCACCCACACGGAAGGGTCGGAAGTAGGCAGATCACCACATCCTATTTCGTAGGAACCACCGTGAATCCACACAACAACCGAAAGCTTTTCGTTTTCATTAAAGTGTTCGGGACGTGTAATGGTAAGAAATTGAGGGGATTCATCAGGTTCAAATTGTTCTATATCTGTTTTCTGAATCAATCTGTCCAGCAGCGGACTTACATTTTGCGGACATACCGGAGTTTTATCACGGATTTCATGGTTTTCGGCATATTCTAAAAGCTCAGGTTTTTTAAATCTTTGTGAACGGGCATAACGAATGCTTTTTGCCCGGATAACGCCGTTTTCTCTCAATGCTGAAATGGTTCCGAAAGAAGTATGAAAGATATGGATTCTCTTATGCTGCTGTGTTGTCATCAACAAAATTATGTTTTACATAAATGTAGTAAATTATCTTTTTTAAGCCAATAAAAATCTAATGTAAAGCTTTATAAAAGGTAGGAGATACTCCTGTTTTGCTTTTGAATAATCTCGTAAAATGCTGCGGGTACCTGAAGCCAAGATCATAAGAAATCTCACTGATGGATTTTGCAGGGTCGGTAATCTGCTGTTTTGCAGCATCAATAAGCTTATTGTGAATAAACTCCTGTGCCGAAATGCCAAGTTCTTTTTTCATGACATCTCCGAAATAATTCGCTGAAAGATTAAGCTGTTCAGCAAAATAATTAACCATCGGAAAACCAATGGTTTTGGGCTTTTCGGAATACAGATAATCATCCACAAGTTTTTCAAATTTTCCGATCACGCCACGGTTGATGTGGTCCCGGGTAATGAACTGACGGTCATAAAAACGCGTGCAGTAGTTGAGGAACAGCTCAATATTGTTGACGATCAGAGATTTACTGTGCTTGTCAATAGCCTGGTCCAGTTCGAACCTGATATTTTTAAAACAATCCAGAATAATTTCCCGTTCCTTTTCCGAAAGATGCAGGGCCTCATGAACTTCATAGGAAAAGAAATTATAATTCCTAATGTTTTTGCCCAGATTTGTTCCTTTAATAAGGTCGGGATGAAACAGCAGCGCAAAACCTGCCGGCTGCACATAATTACCGTCGTTATTGATTCCGTATTCCTGTCCAGGAGCGATAAAAACTAAGGTGCCTTCCTGGTAATCGTAGCTGTTTTTACCGTAAAACATATCACCGCACATTACGTCTTTCAAAAAAACGGTATAAAACCCGAATATCCTCCTGAACTGGCAGATGGGATCTGATTTTGAAAAATCCACAACGCTTACCAGAGGATGCAGCGTTTCATGATTCGTCATTTTATTATATTCTGAAATACTGTTGATAAACTCAGCCTGATTGTTCATAATAAAGTTTTTACTGAAATCAAAATTACCGTTTTTAAGGCGCAGATTTTGCGGTTACAGTAAAATTGGTACATCATTCTGTAATTTATATAAGTTTAATTTATCATAAACAGACGATTTTTGCAGAATAACAATTAATTTTATTACAAACTTAAATACAATATGAACACATTCACAGTAAAAGCGTTCGGTACAGAATCCAACACAGCAGATTTAGCCGAAATGAATATTGAAAGAAGAGAAGTAACACCTACTGATGTAGAGATTGAAATTCTCTACTGTGGCGTATGCCATTCTGATCTTCATACCGCAAGAAACGACTGGGGCGGATCCATGTATCCGGTGGTTCCCGGACATGAAATTGTAGGAAGGGTAACTAATGTCGGAGCTGAAGTTTCTAAATTTAAAGTAGGGGATCTTGCAGCAGTAGGATGTATGGTTGATTCCTGTAAAGAATGCGAAAGCTGTAAACATGATTTGGAACAATACTGCCAGAAAGGATTTACCGGTACCTATAACGGAAAAGATAAGCATTTGGGCGGGCATACATTCGGAGGATATTCTCAAAAAGTTGTGGTAGACGAACATTTTGTTCTCAGTGTTCCGGAAAATTTAGATCTTGCTGCAGTGGCACCGCTTCTTTGTGCAGGAATTACAACCTGGTCTCCTTTACGACACTGGAACGTAGGTCCGAATTCTAAAGTGGCCGTTGTAGGACTTGGTGGTTTGGGGCATATGGCGATTAAACTTGCCAAAGGTCTGGGAGCTGAGGTTACTTTATTTTCCCGTACACCCGGAAAAACCGAAGATGCTAAAAAATTAGGAGCCGATCATGTGGTGATTTCAACTGAACAGGAGCAGATGGATGCTGTTAAAGGTAAGTTTGATGTCATTATCGATACGGTGCCTTATGAGCATGATATCAATCCTTACATGCAGACGGTAGCATTGAACGGTACCTTAGTTCTTGTCGGTTTTGTGGGAGAATTTAAGGAAACTGAACCAAGTACAAGACCATTGATTTTCCAGCGACGTTCTGTGGCAGGGTCATTGATTGGCGGTATTGCCGAAACTCAGGAATTGCTGGATTTCTGCGGAGAGCATAATATTGTTTCAGACATTGAGCTTATCAAAATGAGTGAAATTAATGAAGCGTATGAAAGAATGCTGAAGAGCGATGTGAAATACCGGTTTGTAATTGATATGCAGTCTCTTTAATTTAAATATCTTTTTAACTAAAACTCTCTTCGGAGAGTTTTTTTTATTTAGGAATGGTCATAGTTTCCTGCCATATCTTTAAATGCCCATTCTGACATTGATTGAATAACAGGAACAAGGCTTTTCCCTGCCGTGCTTAATTCATATACTACATGCGGCGGTACAACCGGCTTTGCGGTCCTTATAACAATGCCGTCTTTTTCAAGCTGCTTCAGATGCTGGATAAGCATTTTTTCCGTAACGGCAGGAATTGCCCGTTTCAGTTCGCTGTAGCGTTTGTCTCCGGTTGAAAGATGATATAAAATAATAGGCTTCCAGAATCCTCCTATTTTTTCCATAAAATAGGTGACCGGGCATGTATTCAATGCATATTTTTTATTCTGCTGGATGGTAGAGCTTTCTTTAATGGCTGTCATGATAACATACTTTAGGGTAAGTACTTGTATAAAAGTAAGTACAAATATAACTTTGTCTCAGGAAATAAAAAAATATTTTATTATGAAAATTATAATCACAGGCTCATTAGGAAATGTAGCAAAACCTCTCGCCCAACAATTAATCTCTGCAGGACATGATATCACTGTAGTCAGCAGCAACGAAGCAAAGAAAAATGAAATTGAGAGTTTAGGTGCCAAAGCCGCTATAGGCTCTATAACAGACCTGAATTTTTTAATCGAAACATTTGAAAACGCCGATGCAGCTTTTTTAATGACTCCTCCCAACATAGGTTTTGAAAATATTGTTGAAAATACCGTTAATGTAGGTAAAAATTATGCAGAAGCCATTCGACGGACCGGAGTAAGACGAGTAGTGATGTTGAGCAGTATCGGTGCAGATTCTCCTGTAGAGAACGGACCAATTAAAGGTCTTCATTTTATAGAAAAATTATATAACGAACTTGAAAACACATCGGTTACTTTTCTGAGAGCCGGATATTTCTATATTAATTTCTTTAATGATATCCCTCTGATTAAAAATGCAGGAATTATAGGGTCTAACTATCCTTCAGATGTTATTGTTCCTTTGGTTCATCCTAATGATATTGCAAAAGCTGCAGCCGAAGAACTGCTGAAACAAGCTGAAGGTAAAAATATAAGATACATTGTAAGTGATCTCCGTCCGGCAGGGGATTTCGCGACTGCTTTTGGCAGTGCTGTAGGAAAACCGGAGCTTCCATGGATTGAATTCAAAGATGAAGATGCCTTAAACGGGATGCTTCAGGCAGGTGTTCCTAAGGAAATTGCCAAACTTTATACAGAAATGGGAAGAGGCATCAGGAAAGGGATCATTCAGAAAGACTTTATGGAACGGGGGCCGATGGTGACTGGTGACGTTAAGCTGGAAACTTTTGCAAAAGAATTTGCCGAAAAGTTTAGTGCCTGATTGTTTATCATGAGCTTTTAGTTTAGGTTTCGGCGGGCCAAAGGCCCGCCGAAACCTAAAATTTATTGCTAGTTTTATTTTTTGGAATTAAGCGTTTTTTTCAGAACCTTAAGCTTTCCGTCTACCGGCTGAATCATTTTTAAATTTAAAATAGCAGTAACAAGCGGATAAACATTTACATTTTCAAACTCATCAACGGTCATATTACTTTTGAATGCCGGTCCCCATGCAAAGAATACGGACTTCATTTCAGGAACTGTCGCGGAGTTATAGCCATGTTTTCCTGCTGACGGTTTTTTACCTCTCTCCAGAAATATTTTAGGTGCTTTGGGAACCAAAAGAATTTGCCCGATTCTGCCGTAGTGGTCATCTTTCGTGGAGAAGTGCAGATATTTAGGAAACTTTTTATCCAGATATACCTCGTAATCTGAGGTCTTTTTAGCTTTTAATTCCTTATAAACATTTTTAATTTCAGTTTTGTTCTTAACATATACTCTCAATAAAGTCTGGGAATTGTAAATATCAAACCTTTCTTTATTCAGCAGTATTTGAGGTATTTCTAGAGGATGGGTACCGTCTACCTGTATCATCCCGTGATCGGAGACGAAGACAAAATTTACATTTTTCAGCCCCAGTTCCTTTACTTTCTGTGCCAGTTCACCTATAGCATTATCCACTTTATGTACTGCATCTTCCGTTTCTTTTGCATCGGGTCCGAAATGGTGTCCGGCTGCATCGACTTCCGGAAAATAAAGGGAAATAAAATGGGGTCGTTTGTCCATTGGAAGCTTCAGCAAGCTGATCACTTTATCGACTTTTTCCGCAGGTGAAAATTTTTCATGGTAAGGATAATAATAGGTAGGTCTTATTCCTCCGGCATCACTTGCTGAACCTACCCACATTAAAGATGCTGAAAGCATTCCCTCTTGTTCTGCCAGTCCCCAAAGTGGGAGGCCGCCGTACCAGCTTCCGTCTTCTGCATTTGTTTTGTCGCTCATGGCATACGGTGCTTTTCTTTTATAATCATAAAAATAATTATCAATAAGACCGTGGTGAGAAGGGTATAGGCCGGTAATTAACGTCCAGTGATTCGGGAAAGTAATGCTGGGGTAACTGGGAATCATCGCTTTAGCCCGGATGCCTTCGCCTGAAAAGTTCAATAGATTGCGCGCATTGTATTTCTTTGCATAATCATAACGGAATCCATCTGCAGAGATCATGATTACATAAGGTTTTGTCTGGGCTTCTGCGCGATTGTATCTGTTTGCTACGACGACCTGTGCGGTGTCTGTACTTCCGTGCTGGCTGAAAACAAATAGTGATAAAAACGTCATTACTATTGCCAATCCTTGCTTCATTATTTAAATTTTATGCAAAGTTAGGCTCTCAAGTGATGGCAAAAAAGTTTAATGGGTTAAAAAAACATTAAACCTTATTATGGTTTCTTACTGTGCAGAAAAATAAAAAGCAGAAGGACTAACTTCTGCTTTTTATTTTATTATTGGATTAAAATCTATATCCCAACGATAATCCCGTTCTGAAGCCAATCCAGGGACCGTCTATAATAACCCTTGCTCCATTGGTATTGGTTTCCACTGTGTAATTGACATAAGGAATATCGAGATTTTCAATTTCCCGTTTCAGTTCTGCCTGCATATCCGGTGTAAGAGGGATATCACTGGTCATCGTAAAATCTCCTTTTCCTGAGCCGTAATGCGCTCCGGCAATCCAGAAATCAAGAACGAGGTTTCTGCTGGCTGTTAAGAAAAACTGTGCACCTACCATTACACCACCACTATTTCCATTGGCATTTCCAAAGCCTTTCAAAGGAATTTGGAAGGTAGTTCCGCTGAAGGTATAATCATAATAAAAATCAAATGTATTGGAGGTGACCTTTGAGTAGCGGTAATAGGGCGCGATATAAAATCCTTTTCCGTATCCTGCACCAAGATAAAAACGAGGTTCTATGGTGAAGTTAAAGGCTTTTGCTTCCAGATTCTGAAATCTTTTCTCGTCATTGTCGCTTAAAAAAGAATTGATAAAAGGAACTTTTCCTTGCGGCATGGCGCCAAAGCCCATGTTTACGGAAAACCAGCGGTTAATGGCTCTTTCATAGGATAAATTAATATTCCTGAAGGCATAAGCTGTCACATTTGTTTTAACAATATTCATTTTTTCCGTCGGTGGAGCAGAAAGTTCCTGTGCCTGTATTCCGGAAAGAATAAAACAGGAAATGATGAGGAGAAGTTTTTTCATGATTTTAATATTTTGTGATTTGTTGTATTCAGGTAAAAGCAAAAAACGGGCAAAATTTTTAGCATAAATATAATTTATTATTAAAAATTAAGTTTTTCTCTATAACCTCTTTATATGGTTTGGATTATTTTTCTGAAGATATTATTTAGCATTTGTAATGATTGTATACTAAAATCCGCTCAGAAAAATTCTGAACGGATCAATTATTATTAGGTCGATTAAATAAGTTTCTAAGCTATTGCAGCATACATTTAATTTTTGATGAATTTTGAAGCTTCCGATTTTTTATTATCTTTTCCTGAAACTTCAATAAAATAAGAGGCAGAAGGAAGTTCAGAAACCTGAATTTTTCCTGATTTTATATCGGATGTTTTAATCAGTCTGCCATCCAGGGTGTAGATTTTTGCAGTAGTGTAATTCTCTTTTCCTCCTTTGAATTCTATAAATTCCTGTGCCGGATTCGGATAAACTTTTAAACCTTCTTTTTGTGCGGCAAGTTCTCTTGTAGATAAGGTCATTAAATTAAGAGCTTGTGCAGTGTTTGTAGTCTGGTTGTTTATTCCTGCTATAGGAGCATTGATCACAGTCTGTAAGGTGCTTAGCAAAGGAAATTTATGAGTACTGTCATAATATGAATAAGCCGTAATCGTAAGAGTACCCACCGGGAAAAGAAAAGTTGTATCGGTAGGTAAGTGTAGGTTAAAATTCTGAATGGATTTAATTCTCAATACATTAGGATATGTTGAAGAACCTAAAATTAATGTACCTGAAGCGTCTGCAGAAATATTAATTGTTCCTTTACACAAACCATTGGCAGTCGTTGAGGTGAACGTTCCCTGCGCCTGATCTGTTTCTGTATGCCCGTACGCTGTGGGATAAGAAATGAAAGTTCCGTTATTTGCAGATAAGTTTAAAGTTGCATCTGGTATAATTATCCCTGTGATTTCAAGTTTCGAGGCTGACTGTTTATACATAAATGTAGCTCCGGAAGATACTTGTTTTAAAGTAGAACCCGGAAAAGTAGTTACTTCACCTGCTGTAGGAACAGAATAGGTTGCGGTAAATGGGGATCCTAATGTTAAAGAAGCGTTATTAAATGTGACATTGGCTCCGGTAGTAGAATTATCTACAGTTCCGTTTACCGTGAGATTGTTGACGGTCTCGCCAGCAACGGGGTCATTAAAAGCTTTTGTGATCGTTGTTTGAGCGGTGCATAGGCCATAAGCCGATAGCATACAGAATAAAGTTTTTTTCATTTGAGTTTTTTATTTCACGGTGCAAAGATAAATAAAACAACTATTTAACAATAGTTTTTTGTTAAAGATACCACATTTTTTTATTGAAATATATAAAAAGCTGCCTCAAAAGAAACCGCAATAATCCTAAAAAACAATTAATGATAATAATAACCACACAAAATATATTGCACGAATTGATTAGACTTTTCAATTGAAATTTCTATATTCAACAGGAGTCTGCCCTGTTTTTTGCTTAAAAAGCTTACTGAAATACTGAGGATATTCAAAACCCAATGAATAAGCTATTTCACCTACTGAACAGTCTGTATTTAAAAGAATATTTTTAGCTTCTTCAATCAGATAATAATGAATATGATCCTGTGCATTCATTCCGGTCTCTTTTTTGAGTAAGTCGCTTAAATAGCTGGCTGATAAATGCACCTGATCTGCCAGATATTTTACGGTGGGCAAACCTGTTTCTTTTAGCTTATCTGATCTGAAATAATCTTTCAATACATTTTCTACCTGCGAAAGTGTATTGGAACTGCTGCTTTTTCGGGTAATAAATTGCCTTCCGTAATACCGTGAACAGTAATTCAGCAAAAGCTCAATATTGGTTACGATTAAATTCTGGCTATGGCTGTCTATATTCTCCTGTAGCTCAGTTTCTATTTTTTGGATGCAATCGTACAAAATTTGCTTCTCTTTTTCGGATAAATGCAGCGCTTCCGAAGTCTCATAAGAAAAGAAACTGTAATCGCCCATTTTATTTCCTAAAGAAGTACCGCGAAGCAGATCGGGATGAAAAAACAATCCCCAACCCATCATATTTTCCTTTTTCTCTATGTCATTATCCAGTGTGATGAGCTGCTTTGGAGCAATACAAATTAAACTTCCGTCCTGAAAATCAACCGACTGTCTTCCGTATTTCATGTGGTTGGAGCAGTAGTTTTTAAACATAATGGTATAAAAATCAGCACTCAGGCGGGTTCCTTCTTCAAGATACTCATCTGCCGTGCTGAAATCAATTACCGAAACAAGCGGATGTTGTGTTTTGTTCTGTACAAACCTGTTGATTTCCGAAATACTTTTCAGATGGATTATTGGCTTCACTTTTTAAAATAATTAATTAAAAATAATAATTTGATAAGTCATTAACAAATTCTTTTTGAGAAACATAGCAGGACCGCTAAAATCCAAATCAGATTTTAATTTACCTGGCTCATTACAATTTTATCAAAAAGTTTGTCACCCAGATATATCCTCATCCAAACCATCGGTTTTGCCCACAGTCCGACTCTATATCTTGTTTTAGGCCGGTCTGTATTTACAATTTTAGCAACAGTTTCTGAAATGACTGTCGTTTTTGAACCCTTTCCGCTGTCATACATCTTTTTTGTAGCCGCTACGAGTTTATCGGTTAATGAAGAATATGCTCCCTGGGAAGAAAACTTGCTGATATTTTTCAGCATGACATCACTAAACTCAGTAACGATAATTCCGGGTTCCAGAACGACGACATTGATGTTAAACGGTTTAAGTTCCAGGCGCAAACAGTCACTGAATCCTTCAACGGCGTGCTTGCTTGCATGATACCATGCTCCCATTGGAGTGTACATTTTCCCTCCCATTGAGGAAGTGTTGATGATGGTACCGGCATTGGCTTTCCGCATATAAGGAAGTACTTTTTGTGTGATCGCCGCCAACCCGAAAAGATTTACCTCAAACTGTTGTCTGGCTTCATCTACGGGAATGTCTTCAACTGAACCAAATAGTCCGTAGCCGGCATTATTCCACAAAACATCTATCTTTCCTTCTTTTTCAATAATGACATCTACCACATTTTGAATGTCATTTTCACTGGTGATGTCCATCTGAATCGGGTGACCGCCTAAAATTTTCAGATCCTGCATCTGGTCAATACGTCTTGCAACGGTATACACGGTATGGCCTTGTTTTATAAGTGTTTTCGCGGTTTCTTTACCCATTCCTGAACTTGCACCTGTAATTAAAACTACTTTTTTATTCATTTGTATGATTTAAATTAGAGTACAAATATCATCAGGAAAAACATTTTATTGTTAATACAAATTCAGGATGATTGTATACTTTTTCCTGATGATGATTCAGTAATTTTTTTAACCGGTTATGTCTGGAGCTCACTGTACTTTTAACAGCTGAAATGGAATATTAATTTTTACTTTATCAGATACTGCAAGGTTTCCGGTACCCAACAATACATTAAATGACAGTCCGAAATCCTGGCGGTTGATGCTGCCTGAAATAAAGAAACCTGCCTTTGTATTGCCAAACGGATCTTGTGGAACAGTGCCTGCATACTCCAAGTCGAATACAACTGATTTTGTTACATCGCGGATGGTTAAATTTCCGTGCAATTTATACTCGTTGGCGATTGCGGTGGTTTCCAGTTTTGTGCTCTCAAATATCATTTCCGGAAATTGTTCGGCATTAAAGAAATCATCAGCTTTCAGGTGAGCATCTCGTTGGGCGTCATTGGTATCTATGCTGTCTGTCTGTACCGTTACCTGTACGGATAAATCCGAAAAATTTTCTTTTTCTGAATGTACCGTTGCGGTGTAGTTCCTGAAAAATCCATCTGTTTCTGAAATTCCGAAATGTCTTACACTGAAACCTATTTTAGTGTGGCTCGGGTCTATTACCCATTTTGCTGAATTCTGCATTGTCTTATATTAAATGTTATATGTCATTATCGACAATGCAAAGATGAGGTGAAGATGAGTACTTGTGGTAGGATGAAAATTATCTTGTTCGGTATTTTTCGGACATTTTATTTTTAAATATCATCGGAGTAATCCCCGTTTCTGCCTTAAATGCTTTTGCAAAGTAAGAACTGTCGGTATAACTGAGTTCAAAAGCAATTTCAGAAACTGTTTTGTCAGTAAATGTGAGCAGCCTTTTTGCTTCTAAAATGCTTCTCGCTCTTATGACTTCACTGGCTGTTTTCCCGGTTACTTCTTTTGTGATAACATTAAGGTGATGTGGGGTAACATGCAGTTCTCCGGCAAAGAACGAGGCGGTTTTATTGTCTGCGAAATATTGATCCAAAAGAATTTTAAAATGTTTAAAAAGAATCAGATATTTCTTTGAAACAGGTTGAGCTGTTTCGGTATCGACGAGGCGCTGAACCTGCGCCAGCAATATATGCAGCATTGACTGTATGATCGTACTGCTGCTGTCGGTTCGCCTGTGTTCTGTGGTAATGAGATTTATAATATGCCTGATTTCTGCAAAATCTTTTTCTGAAAGCTGTATGCAGGGATTTGTGTAAAAATTATCCAAAAAGCTCAGCTCAAATAACCGGTCTTTATTATTGTAGTTGAGCAGAAAAAAATCTTCGGTAAACAGAATGGTTCCGCCTTTCAGGGGTTTCCATTCCTCGAACTGATGAACCTGACCGGGAGATATAAAAAATAAGCTGTTGGGCGAAACTTCGTATTCTTTATAATCAATAGTTTGCTTGCTTAAGCCCTCTTCGGTCCAGAGAATTTCATAAAAAGTGTGTTTGTGGATATCATCTACATCGGGCTCTTCCATTTCATCAAAATATGTTATTTCAAATTCCGTTCGATTTGAAGGTTGATTGATAAAATGCCCGATTGAATAAAACGGAAATACCTCTTTCATCAGCTAAGATCTTTAATTGATAATCTCCGCATCCGGATTTTCACGTAACTTCGCTATTCTTTCTTTCCAGTTTTGAAGTTCATCATCGGTCAGCCTGATCCAGTCGGTTATTTCGCCTACAATTTTCAGGGGTGCGGTACTGCGATAGGATCGGGTAGGGTTTCCCGGGAATTTTTTATCCGTTACATTCGGATCGTTTTCAAATGCTCCGGTGGGTTCCACCATATAGATCCGTTCTTTCCCATCACCTTTTGCCAGAGCGGCGGCAAGGCCTGCTCCGTTTTGTAAAGCCGTAAAATAGATGTGATTCATAATGATTTCGGGATAATAATTTGACCCAAATCCGGCAGTGAGCAGATCTCCGATTTTCAAATCAGCCTTTGTTCCATGGTAAAATGGGCCATGATCAAGAATGTGTTCCTCCTTTTTGTTTTCCATTGTGGTGTGTTTGGTTATTCAGAAAATTAGTTATTTTCAGGATTTCGTTTACTCAACAAAATAAAAAAATTCCGCCGATTAAAATGTTAATGATTATAGATGAGATAATTTTCAAATTCTATTTCATCTCTTAATTTTTATCTCGGGAATCTGCCATAGCAGCTTTTGTGATGAGCGTTTTCGTACGTCTATCCCGCTGATTTACTTTTGTATTATAATACATTTCTCATGTTCTTTTCAGTGATAAGTCAATAAGTTCCTGTACATCTTTATCCCTGCCAAGCAGCTTTTTATAGGCAATGATATCCTCTAACGGCTGCACTTTTACAGGCCTGTTTTCAAATAAGAGATCCATTGCATTTTCAATGTTGGTTTCTATTTTAATAGCAGGCTTTGTGATAAAATCTTCAACGGCGTTGATGTCAACATCAATATTTTCAATTCTTAACTGTAACAGCCAGATTTCAAACTCTTCATCACTGTATCTGTGAACACTGTTGATTACAAGTGGCTGGAATCCTTTTTCAATAGTATATAAACTTTCCAGATGTACTTCGATATCTATGTCGTGGAGTTTCCAGCGGGAGCCAAAAAGGTTGCCAGCCAAACCTCCTGTAAACTGATATTCTATAGATTGCTGTTCTAAATAATCCAGCAGAATATGGATTGCCTTTCTATGGTTTTCAGATATTATTTCATCATCAATTGGATTGTTCATTATTGCTTCATAAAAATATAACCTCTTTTAGCAGCGCCCCAGACCTGTTTTCCGGAAGCGTCAAAACCCTGATCCCAGGATTCAAGCATTCCTTTTTTCAAAATAATTTTTGTGGTTGCGTATTTTGCACCGCGTAAATCGGACGGACATTTATCTGCATCGGTTCCTCCCAGGTAAGTGTCACCCTGCTTTTTGAGGGTTACGGTACAGCCGTCTTTCAGTTCGATGAGGTCAAAAGTGAGCTTGTCTTTTTTCATTTTGTCATTCTGCAGGCCTGCGAAAACCAGAGGATCTTTAATCGTATAGATTTCGCTTGTAAAAGTGTCTTTTGACGGATGCTGCAAATGATAAACCCGTTGCCGGTAAGGTTTGCCTGCATTGGCGGCTACGGCCTGCTCTACATAAAGCCATTTTCCGTCTTTTCTTTCGGCCCAGATCGGGGTCATTACCAGGCTGATGTTGAAATAAGTGCTGTCGGCTTTAGATTGCAGTTCACTGGAAAACTTTCCGGTCATTAAAGAAGCAAGATCTTCAAGTTCGCGGTCATTTTTTGCTGAATCGGTTTTGTGAGCAGCCGTACAGCCGGCAATTATCAGAATCGTGATAATTGAAATTAAATTTTTTTTCATGCGTATTTTTTATAATTGCTTTCTGGTGAAAGCGGTTGAATTTTGTGTTCTATCGGCTGTTTATGCCGTTAATCTTTTTGATATACGGAAAGAAATAAAGCAGGCTTTGATTTTGTTTCAAAAGTGGATGGGTAACTGTCACCTTTTAAATTGTACACGATGGTAAGTTGCTTGCCCTCCAGTTTATATAATGCAGTGAAATGTTTGTTTTTATTCACGCCTTCCTTTCCGTAAATATCCATTTGTCCGTTTTTATACGTCAGGGTTCCTGTATCTACACTTTCTGCGGTAAGTGAATAAACGGTATCCTGAATAATAAGCTTCTGGGTGCGGAAATAATTTTCCGGTAATTCTTTACCGCCCATTTCCTGTTTTACAGGAGTCCAGCTGCCGTTGAGCTGGCTGTAGGAGTGTCTGTTTTGGGTAGCTGTACAGCCAATGATGAGCATAAACACTGGCAGAATAAGGTAGTAATGTAAATTTTTCATTGTAATGTTTTTTATCAGTGACAATTAATATTTTTTTTGGGAAACAGTCTCTGTTTTTACGATGCTGCCTAATTCTTTCATTCCAAGACCATTTACTTTTATAACCTTGTGTCCGGCTCTTATTGCTTCAAATTCTGCGGCAATAGCGTCATAGCCTTCGGGCGAAAGATATTCTACGGCGACTATGTAATCCCAGTCCCTGCTTTCGGAACTTTTGTTTTCATAGAGTTCGTACTGTCCTAATAATCCTTGTTTAACTGCTATACGATCCATTTCGAACCAGTTTTTTTCAAGGTATATTTTCAAGTTGGCCTTTTGGTTCTCCTGAGCTTTTATATAGGTAAATGTCCAGATGTGGTTTGAATTATTTTGCGGTCCGCTTTTATTTGACAGGCATGACTGAAAGAAAACCGTCAGCACAACTACCGGAATGAGAATATATTTATTTTTCATGCGTTTTATTTTTGCTTACAATACTATGAATTAAATAAAAGTACTCTGATGCCGTTTTTTCTATTCATCAATTCCGGGATTTAAAATTGAATGTACCTCGTTCTCAATGTCTTTTTTTTCTAAAATTTTTTCATCGTAGATGGTTTCGATTTTTGTTTTTTTCCAGAACGGAAAGAGGATGATATTTGTAGAACCGATATTTACAAGGGTAGAATCCGGATATTCAATTTCAACGGTTGTTTTAAACAGGGTGTTGCCTTTGATGTAATTTGTTGTTTTGATTCTGTTGGTCAGAAGATCAATTGCCAGCAATACGCCTTCATCTAAATTTTTTTGTTCTTCGCTGAAATGGGTATGATTCAAACCGTAGCCCACCACGAATTCTTCAAAAGTTGCGGAAATCCAGAAATTTGTTTCTCTGATGTTTAAGTATTCTGTTCCGTCCTTCTCTCTTGCATAATCAACTCTGTATCCTATTTTATCAAGGAGCAGGTTTTTGATTTCGTCAAATTTTTCCTGATTTTGTTTCATTTGTGTAATTGTTAAAATTCAAATTTACACATTACTGCATTAATAGCAAGAAATTTTTGCCAGGTATTTTATGTTCATCATTTTACGACTGTAATTCCTTGATAATTGGGTTTACTTCTCACAGCAATCGTCAGCTTATTTTTTCTATCAGAAGTGTTTCGTTTTTACTGTTCCGAAACCAGGATTGTTGAGTGTTCAATTCCAGACGTCAAGCCGGGATATATTTTTGATCGTGCCACCAAACATTCCCATATGTCCCTTTGAATTCATATCAAATTTTCCTTTTATAATTACATATTTCTTATTGTATTTTTTGAAATCTGTTTTCTTCGCTAAATCATCACTGAAATTAACCCACATCCCATCTCTTGATGATCCTTTTTCATAATCTTCCTTATGAAAATAAATGGCATTACCTTCAAACTCCAGATTTAAATATCCAATAATCTGGACCGTTTTATTATGGTATTTTTCAGGAGTAACAATCAATCTCAGCATAGAAATGTCATAATCCTCAAAAGCTATAATTTCACTAAACTCTTCTTCGTTAGAATCCGGTTTATTTTTAGATTCTGAATTTTGGGCACAGCCCAATGAGAAGAAGGATAAAAAAAGCATAAGTGAAATTGTGAGTATTTTCTTCATAGGTTATTTTTTAATTTTTCGTAATGATTTTCGCAGATTTTAAATTTACGGGAAAAACGAATAGTCGTTTAACAATTTATTCGTTGTTGTTTTAGCGTTGCCAGCCTTGAATTATATAATTTTTTGACATTAGTTTTCTTTCCTTTTGTTTTTTATCATCCGGCTGAAACCAAATTTCAATTTTGCTTCCGTAAAATTCGCCCCAATTTCCTTCATAAACAGTGAAGTCATCCTTCAATTGGTATCGTTTCAATTCGTTTGTTGAATTATATACCTGCATTTTACTATTGTTTGCTACATCTGTTTCTGATAAAATTTGATTTTTTGTTATTTCATAAATTTTTAAATAAACGGTGCCTTTCTCAATTTTGTTTAGAAATATTTCATATTGATAAATTCCTGGCTGAAATCCGTCATAAAGGAAAAAAGTTTCTTTTTTATCTGTTATTTTATTTGGTCCAGATGCTAAGTTATCATTAAGATTTATGGGTTTTTCGAATTGTATATTTTTTGGAATTTCAAGATTATCTGCAAAAAAGTCATAAGGATATAACATCAAGAATATTGAAAGGCAAAGAAAACCGCTGCCTCCGAAGATAATGCTTGATAAAATTTGTAAAGTTCCTGCTAAAAAATCCTTTTTAAATACTCTGATCAATCCAAACAATAAAGGGATTAATATTGAAATGAAAAAAATGATAATACTAGTATTAAATGCAATCTCAGAAGGAACCCGTAAAATAAAAAAGCTTAGTATAAATCCACAAAACATGATGAAAACGGAGTACATCCATTTTGTATTTAGTTTGTTATAGAGTTTCCTGATCATAGTTATAGTTATTAAATCTGATTTTAAGAACACTTCGGAATTAATTGACCTGACTTTATGAATTGATTTTACAGGTTGCAAATCTATTCAGGCGTATTTATTTTGCCTGCATGATAACAGCAAGAACGAACAGGGCAAAAGCAATCATTACAAATAAAACGCTTGTCCCTCCTTTTTTAGTAAGAAATTCTTTTTGCTGTTCGGGATCGATGGATGTCATTTGGGCTTGTTCTACCATTCTTTTTGCTTTTTTAAGGTATAGATTGTTTCTGATAATCCCCATTGTGATCGTAAGAATAATACTGATAACAAAACTTAACAATTTGGTCTTCTCAGTACCTATCAGTTCTGCTAAAACATAATTTTCAAACTGAGACTCGGCATAAAAGATGATGATAATCACAAAAAATTCCAGATACATTTTCCTGTACAGAAACCAGAATACCCCAAATAGTACAGCAGAAAAACTAAACCTGAATTTCTTACCTTTCTCATAATAGTTTAACTGCTCCAGGTAATAGTTACTGCTATCCTGAAAATAGGCTTCGTACAATTCTGTTTTTTCCATGAATGATTATTGTTTTTTTTATGTACTGTTTTGGCACGAGTGAGAATAAACTGCAACTTATGTAAAGCTATTTATTTGATTCTGTTTAACGCCGTAACATTTTGCAGACCTCCGATGGCATCAAAAACTTCATCCTGATCTTTTTTATCCGACCATCCTTTTTCAGCAAGTGCTCTTCTGACTTCCTCTTCTGATTTACTTTTAATAAAATGATAACAGGCAAAATCTACTACTTCTACCGGTATTCTTTCAAGGACATATTTTGTAAGAACAACAACTATTCTCAGATAAGCGACAAGGCCGGTTAACCCTAACTGTACAATCCAGATAATGATCCAGCCTATCCAGCCCAAATTTGTCTTATTGACAGTAACCCCCCCCCATAAAACCTGATCTGTAAAAATCTCCAGAATCCGATTCTTTCCAGATTCTTTTCATGAAGAATTATTTCATACTGAAAATATTGACTCGAAGCGTACACCAATATGATCATACCGGCTAACAGATACTGCAGCTTTTTCAAATCGGTATAGTTTGAAAATTTTATGAAATATTTCATGGCAAAAACAAGCGCTGTTGCTACCAAAAATTCAAATAAGCCGATTAAATAGACCCCTTTTACGGAAAGAAATGCTACTGCAAACCCAAGAACAAGGGAAGTGAATAAGCCGCCATATAGCGGAATGGCAAGGGTAGGAGTCTTTGTTTTTACGGGCTTTGGCAAAGTATCCGGAATGACATAATCATCCCAGTTGTTTTTTCTCTCTGCTTCCTCTTCCAGTTCCTGAAGGGCTTTCTGATCGAAAGTTTTTAAGATTTCATGATAGGCATAGATGAACAGTTTTACCCGTTTTGAGTTTTTGCCTGCATCCCAGATTTCGTTACCCAGAGACTCGCTTTTTACAGAAATATTCCCGTTTGTGTAGGTTGCGGTAATGATTTCCGTCCAGCGTTCATTCATCCAGCCTGCTTCCTTACGTTTTGCTTCTATGTTGAAATCATCCTTATAAACGATGTCCCATCCCAATTTTTCAAATGCTTTTTCTGCAACCGCAATAAAGATGATCTCATTAACAGATGTCTTAAATTCTTCTTTGTATTTTGGAGAAAAGCTGATTCTGTGCTTTTTAGTAATTGTTTTTTCGTAATTCTTGAAATTTTCTTCCATCGACAGTTTTGAATGGTTTTATCAGTTTAATTTTAGCTGCAAAAATAATAAAATACGACTTTGGTAAATAAAAAGATGATGAATAATTGAGAATGATATTTAATGAACGTGAGTTCGATGTAAAGATTCCCAATCAAAATTAACTTTAACCATAATTTAGTATAGGTTTTGGCTAAAGCCTACTGTTTCCTTAATTATTAAAATGGGCTAAAGCCCATTTCTATTGATATTTTGTACTGTTTTTACATCGAACTCAGTTAATTAATTGTTTACCCTTCCGGAGGTCTCCGGAAGTCTCCCACAACTTGCAGGAAACCAACGGAGGTCTACAGAAGTCTCCCACAACTTGCGGGAACCTTCGGAGGTCTACGGAAGTCTCGCGCAATCTGCGGGAAACCTTCGGAGGAGTACGGAAGTCCCGCGCAACCCTGCGGGAAACCAACTGCAATTGCAGGAAGTCTCCCGCAACCTGCAGGAAACAAAATGCAGTTGCAGGAAGTTACAAACAGGTGTGTTTATAACAAAATGCAATTGCAGGAGGTCTTGCGCAACTTGCAGGAAACCAAATGCAATTGCAGGAAGTTTCCCGCAACTTGTGGGAAACCAAATGCAGTTTTCAATATGCTATTTGGAAACCGTAATGGTAAGCTTGTTTTTCTTTTCCCGGATGTGTACCGTTTTTCCTTTTCCGAAACCCAGCGCATCAAGCCATTTCCCTCTAAGCCGGATTTCAGGGACGGTGATCAGGCGGTGGGTACTTTTCTGGTACCGGGTGTGGATTTTAATTTTTCTTGCGTTCATCATGGTGCTGTTTTTTGTTGTTTACCGGCTGTAAAGGCGGAAGCCCCGATCATTTCTGAACTTCCTGCCTGTAACAACCAAGGTAATATATAGAATTTGTGTTTTATTCAAAGCTTAATTTATGATGCAAATATAAAATAATTTTTCAATTTGTCAACTTACTATATGACAAATTTGTCATCGGATTGGCTGACATTTGGATCATGACCAGAGATCAGTTAAAAAAAGAATTTGGTAAACGAATTATCATGCTTCGTGAACAGAAGGGTTGGAGCCAGTCTGATTTCGCACGTGCGTGCAATAAAGACCGACAAGCGATTGAAAAGCTTGAGAACGGAAAAGTAAATCCTACGCTTTATACTTTGTTGGAATTAGCTAATGCTTTGGAAATTTCTTTGGGGGAGTTGGTGGATTTGAAGTGATGTTTTACTTTAAATTCAAGATGGAAAGAGCTAGACACTCGTATAGCATTAATTATAGATTATAAATAATTAGATCTAAAGTTAGAAATGCAGCTTTATGATGCTTTTTATATTCATTTCTTAAGATGAAATTTCACTCATTACTAGGGGTAAATTTAGTATTCTCTGTAATTAGAGGACTTCTTGTCTTTTTCCCATAACTCATAAATTAGATCAATTTCTTCTTTATCGATCAGATTAAAGTTTGATTCATATTGAATTTTTAATAATTTTTCTAAAATTACTTTACGCCCCTCTAAAGTAATTGGGCCTAAAGATTTTTGTCCATTTCTTCTATACTTACATCTGTAATTTATATTATCACGAAATTCAGCAATCCAATTACGAAACTCGTGCATCTCTTCTAATTGATCATAACCATTAGAAATTAAATTTGCAATTGACTTGTCTTTTCTTACAACGGTACAAGTCCAACATCCAAATCTAGAGCTGCCACAAGCTTGATTTTTTAATCTTATGGAAGTACAGTCAGATTCTGCGTCTTTATAAATTTTTCTAATTTCTATTGCATTTAATGATATAGGGTATTTTAAGGAATTAATTGTCATCCATACTTCTTCTAAATCATGATAAAGAATGGGAGAGAAAATTATTCGATTTACAGAATTATTTTGTTTCAACAAAAATTTCTCTTCCAATTTATATTTATTTATTGTACGATCTCGTTGTTGACTTTCATTTAATCTAACACCTAAGATTACAAAAGAGCTTTTTTCTGACTGTATAAAGTTATTTATTGGATCAACACGAAGTTTTTTAGTACACCATCTGAATATATTGGTAGGTGTAGGATATCCTCTTCCAATTACTTTGACAAAAAATCTATCATTTAATTTAGGTTTTAAAATTTTAAAAGTAAAAGGTAAATTTTCAGCATCATTTTCTTTTTGAAGTTTGTCAAATAGATCATAAACATATTGACTGATAATAGGATTTTCGACACCTGTATCACAAAATAATACATATATCTTTTTATGATAATAATCTAATTCTTTGACTGCTGAATAAATTAATTTCAAAGAAGCGGATGAATCTTTCCCTCCACTAAATCCTAAATGCCAATCATTTTCACTCTTAAGATATTCCTTCTTAATATATGAAATTACTTCGTTATTCTTATTTCTAATTGACATTGTTTTCCCTTAGACTTTGTTCAATAGTAGTTTTGATTGTATTAATATGATGTGTTTCTATGAATTCTATTTGATCATTTGATAATTTTATTTGATTAAAAGATGTCAAAATGTGCGCAGTTAATGATAAAAAAGATCCTACAAGCAAATAAATAGAATAATTTCTTATTTCTAATTTTTCATAGCTTCCAAATATTGAATAAATAAAAAAAATTATTGCACTTAAAAATAAAATTATGAATATATCAGCGAATGAAGTCCACAATAATCCGTTAAAAAAAACATTACCTTTCTTGATACTTAGGGATGTATCATTATCAATTATTTTATAAAAAATTTGTTTTAATCTGTTTTTATCAAACAAAAATTGTCTTTGATTATTAGAGAGATGTCCGTTATATAGATTGATGATTTTTTTTTTGATATTTATATCTATTTGTTTGTGCGAAAAATTTGTAACTAAATATCTTAATCCGCTTATTTGGTATATTGCGCCTAAAACAACTGCTGATATTAAAGGAATTCCAATATCAGACATATTGAAATCAGAAAATTCTTTTTTTTGCAACGTAGAATAAAATAATTGAGTAATAATGTATATTATTATTCCTGGGACGAGTAGTCTCAAATTTTTTAAAGTTGATTGCTCCATGGTTATGGTAAAAGTTTAATTAATAATTATAATATTGATTTATAATTAATTAAGTAAATATAGTGATTTAAGTTTATATTTTGATTTTTTGTAATAAGAAAAATACTGAAATTAGAATGGTTAGGGTAATTGTCTCAGCTAAAGGCTGTATTATATCATTCCTAGCATTCCTTCGCCATAACATGACTGATCCTTCTTTTTTCACTTGAGTGATCCACATTCACTGGTTAATAACAGCTTTTATATCTAGTCAAGAATTTTTTTCATAATTTCAATTGCTTCGGATTGAGCATCTTTGGCAATTTTAAATTTTTTTCGAAAAAAATAAAATACAGCATAATTGTACATTGGAAAACTAATAAAAATATATTCAGAGTCTTGATGAAAAAACTCAAAATGTGATTTCTTTGTTTTAAAAATTATTAATGAGTTTAAATTTGACGACTTATTTTTTATAGAAATATTCCTTTGCATAAATTTAAGATTACTTAATGCTTTAAAAGGCTTCATCTCCCAAAAATAATTCATCCAAGAAACGGGCAGTGTCCCGAAATCGGAGAAAGGTTCATTAGCGTATTTTATGTATTTTAACCTATTAGAAAACACTGAAGTTTATATTCTAAAATCTCAAGCCATCGAATAATATTTTCTAAATCATTAATATCATAATATTTATTTTTTTCAAGATTTTCTAAAATAAAAATTATTTTTTTTTCAATTTCTGCTAAAATTGAATTATTACAATTATTACATGCTGGGACGACACTTTTTAAATAAGAAATTGATTGTTGATTTGCTCTTATTTCAAACCCAATATTTATTTTATTTTGAAATAACCATTTTGGAAGAACATGTTCTTTTGTTAAATTCTTTTGTGTCTTGCAAAATACGCAAATCTCCGAACCAACATTTAATGTTGCCGGGTGAAATCTGTAGAAAACATCTTCAGCTATTTCTGCACCATGCTTTCTTAGATTTACTCTAATAGGAATGAATAAAGAATTTATTTTTTTTGACATCTTTATACACTTATAGGGTGATTTTTTGCTAAATTAAAATATTATAATAATATTTATTATGTAAAACCGTAAAATAAAAACCGCTCTGAAATCAGAACGGTTGATGTTTTAATTGCCTCGGTCGCTGACCGCCTTCTGTTTTATCCATTGGATGGCAATATCAACAGGTGCCGGATCATCTGTAAAAGAAGTATTGTGGCCCAATTTAGAAAAAAATGTGTATTCAAAAGGCTTGCCCTGCGCTTTAAATGCATTTAACTGTTCTATACACAACTTTACGGGAATCTGGATGTCTTTTTCGCCAAAAAGCCAAAGCCCGGGAATTGAAAGCGTATTGAGATAGGCTTTTGGGTCAGTCGCTGCAAATTGATACCGGTCAGGGTCATTTCTGGTATGCTCAATGGCATCTGCATCTGTATGATTTTCCCAGAAATTATTGTTTCCATTGGTGTAAAACTGAAACCGGAGCTGTTCCAGCGTGGTAATGGTAGGGCAGCTAAATAAAACCATGAAGCGAATTTGTGAATTTTTGCCTGCCGCGATCGGGATTATCCATCCTGCCTGACTGAAGCCCAATAATCCCATTGGTATTTTGTCTTTTAAATAGGTGCGAAATGTTTTTACTGCAGCATCTGCATCCTGAGCCAGCAGGTTAAGATTGGCCGTGTCGATATTATTTGTGCCGACGGAAGGGCCTACATACACACCGCCAGATTCTCCAACGCCACGTTTGTCATAGGTCAATACAGCAATGCCTTCTTTAGCGAGACGCTTTGCAAACTCCATTTCTCTTTTTACAGGATCGGACCCGTGGACAATTACTACGGCTGCAAAGGCTTTTTCAGGCTTCAGGATGGAGCCCGCAAGAGTGATGCCCTGACTTTCAAACTTTACATCCTGAATGGTAAAGTCGGCCGACTGGGAAAATGCAGTTCCTGGTAAAGCTATTAATAATAGTAGAATATATACGTTAAAAAAAATATTGATTTTCATTTGAGTTATTTTCCTCTGATTAGTAGTCAAATATATAAAAAAACCGCTCTGAAATCAGAACGGTTAATATATTAAATTGTCTCAGCGACACGCTGTTACATCATTCCTGGCATTCCTCCGCCCATTGGCATAGCCGGTTCGTCTTTTTTCACTTCAGTGATCACACACTCAGTGGTTAATAACATTCCGGATACGGAAGCTGCGTTTTCAAGAGCTACTCTTGTTACTTTCGTAGGGTCAATGATTCCTGCTTCAAGCATGTTTACATACTCGTCTGTTTTTGCGTTGTACCCGAAGTCACCTTGTCCTTCTGCTACTTTCGCAACGATTACAGAACCTTCACCACCAGCGTTGGCAACGATTTGTCTCAATGGCTCTTCGATCGCTCTTCTCACGATTTTGATACCGGTAGTTTCGTCAGAGTTGATACCTGTAAGGTTTTCCAACGCAGCAATCGCTCTTACCAAAGCAACACCACCTCCTGCAACGATACCTTCTTCAACAGCTGCTCTTGTAGCGTGAAGCGCATCATCCACTCTGTCTTTTTTCTCTTTCATTTCCACTTCAGAAGCAGCACCTACGTAAAGAACCGCAACACCTCCGGCTAATTTAGCCAATCTTTCCTGAAGCTTTTCTCTGTCGTAGTCGGAAGTTGTAGTTTCCATTTGTGCTTTGATCTGGTTTACTCTGCCTTTGATCTTGCTGTCTTCACCACCACCGTTTACGATCGTTGTGTTGTCTTTATCGATAGAAACTTTTTCAGCAGTTCCCAGCATATCCAAAGAGATGTTTTCCATAGTGAAACCTTGCTCTTCAGAGATTACCTGTCCGCCAGTTAAGATTGCGATATCTTCCAACATTGCTTTTCTTCTGTCCCCGAATCCAGGAGCTTTAACGGCAGCAATTTTAAGAGAACCTCTTAATTTGTTTACTACCAAAGTAGCTAAAGCTTCACCTTCTACTTCTTCAGAGATGATCAATAGAGACTTACCTCCCTGAGCAATCGGCTCAAGAACAGGAAGCAATTCTTTCATGGAAGAGATTTTTTTCTCTACCAAAAGGATATATGGATTCTCCAATTCAGCCAACATTTTCTCAGGGTTGGTCACGAAATACGGTGACTGGTAACCTCTGTCAAACTGCATCCCTTCTACAACGTCTACGGTTGTATCGATTCCTTTTGCTTCTTCTACGGTGATTACTCCTTCTTTACCTACTTTTCCGAAAGCTTCAGCGATCAAAGCACCGATCGTTTCATCGTTGTTAGCAGATACGGAAGCCACCTGTTTTACCATTTCCGTAGAATCTCCCACTGTTTTAGACTGAGATTTAAGGTTTTCAACAACAGCGGTTACCGCTTTGTCGATTCCTCTTTTAAGATCCATCGGGTTTGCACCAGCAGCTACGTTTTTAAGACCTTCTCTTACGATAGCCTGTGCCAATACGGTAGCGGTAGTAGTACCGTCACCTGCGATGTCATTGGTTTTGGAAGCAACTTCCTTTACCATCTGAGCACCCATATTTTCTACTTTGTCTTCAAGTTCGATTTCTTTAGCTACAGAAACTCCATCTTTGGTAACGTGAGGCGCACCGAAAGATTTTTCGATTACCACGTTTCTCCCTTTTGGACCTAATGTTACTTTTACTGCATTAGCCAATGCATCAACCCCTCTTTTTAAAGCGTCTCTTGATTCAATATCGAATTTTATTTCTTTTGCCATTGTTTTAAGCTTTTGGCGATTTGCTTTTAGCTTTTGGCTTCAGCAATTCGCGAGTTTATTTTAATTTTTTAATTTAATCTTAGTTTGTTTAAATTTTATATCAACATTAAGAATTTAAGAAAATATTCTTACAAAAGGTGTTTGAAGAATTTACCTTTGGTAAAATTAAGCAGGACGCTTACATATCAAAGATATCCTTAACGGGCCTTTAAGATTTAATGCTCTAAATTTCTTAATGTTTAAAATTTAAATTCAGAATAAAATCTTACCCGATGATACCCAACAAGTCTCCTTCTTTTACAATTAAATAATCTTTTCCTTCCAGCTTTAATTCAGAACCTGAATATTTTCCATAAAGAACTTTGTCACCTACTTTAACAGTTGTAGGCTCATCTTTTTTTCCTGGTCCTACTGCCACTACCGTACCTTCCTGCGGTTTTTCTTTTGCGGTGTCCGGAATAATAATACCTGAAGCTGTTTTAGTTTCTGCAGCGATCGGCTCGATCAAAACTCTGTCTGCTAATGGTTTAAAGTTTACTGACATAATATATTTAATTTTTTAATTATTTCTGTCTTGTAACTCGCTAATTGTATGCCAACCGTTTTTGTATGGCTGAAATGGCAGATTTTTATTTTTTTATATGAAATTTTGACACTTTTTATTTTTTGATATAAACAAATTTGTACATTTGGTTTTCAAAAAAAACCAACATGATGAAAAACAAAGTTTTGCTACTTTTGTTCTGCCCGCTTATATACAACGCACAAGTGGGTATAAACACAACCAATCCTAAAGGTATTTTCCATATTGACGGAGCGAAAGACAATTCCACCACTTCAACGCCTACCCAGGAACTTAATGATTTTGTCGTGAAATCGGATGGGAAGGTTGGCATTGGCACCGCTGATCCTATAGATCTGTTATCTATGGCGGGACAGGGAGATGCCGATATCAATGTCGGGTTGTTTTCCGGCTCCAATACTTCGCAGTCTATAGCGTATCACAATGTAATGACAGGTGGAACGCCTGCTTCACCTACGGTTGTAGGAAACGGAAGATCAATTGCCGCATTTGAAGGATATGCGTATAATGTTGCCGCTGCCGCACCCAATTTATTGGGATCTTTGGTATTGAGAACAGGCCGCAACGGTGGTGGTGAGGTCTGGTTTGGAACATCTCCTACCAATTCAAGCAATTACGCCAACCACTATAACAGCTCTATTGATAAGGATGGTAATTTCGGCATTGGGGTAGACCCTACTGTAAGAACAGCCAATACAAAGCTGGAGGTCAATGGCGTAATCAGTTCAACACCACAGACCCTGACTTCCAATGGAAGCAATATAACAAGCACCGTTGTCAACGTAAATCCTGCCGCCAATGATGATGACTTTTTCCTGCCAAGCCCTACGTCGTCACCCGGAGCAATTATTTTTGTAAGGAATATCTCCAATACGAATACGGCTGAAATAAGAACTAATGTCGGAACTATAATTAATGCATCCAATGTAGGAGGCTCCAGTAATTTTTTCATGGTCGGCCTGGATAATAATGCTGCTAAGACGAAAACAGTTATGTTCATTAGCGATGGTTTTAACTGGACTGCTTTTAAACCGAGTAACTAGTAAAAAACTCTGAAGAAATTTTTTTATTTGAATTAAATGATATGTTAAAAAAATAATGAGATGAAAAAAGTATTATTATTGGCTGCAATGTCTTTAAGCAGCATTCTTGCCTACTCTCAAACAACTGAAGAACCAGAATTTATTGGAGAATGCTTATTTTTAAAACCTGATAACAGTACGGTATTGCTGGAAAAACATACAACCCAAACAAGATCTGCTATGAACGCGGGAATGGTTTTAACGGGTTTTGGAAGTGTAAAATCCAAGCTTCAAATTGATGGCTGTTGTTCTGCTACAAAAATAAGCTCCGGAGATAATATTCAATTTATTGTACGTGCTGTCGATAACAATACAGACCCGATGGCTATTATTAGAATTTTTCAGTTTGACTCCAATAAAAAGTTCAGGAGAGCAGAAATGGCTTCTGTAAATACTTTTGGAACGGCCAAAACCAATAAGCTGCATTATCTTGCATTTACCGGAAAAAAATTTGGACAGAGTTCTTATCTTATTACCTTAAAAGATAAGCCTCCAGGTGAATATGGTATTACGGTAACCAATCCGAATTCACTGGATGAAAAAAGTACCATCATAGCAACTTTTTCTATTTTGTAAAAACCAAAAAGAGGCCGTTATCACCATAGAAAACAGCCTCTTTTATATTGTAAAAATAAGTTTATTTCTTTCCTGCCGCCTGCATCGGGTTTACTTTCCCATTGGAAGCACCTCTTGCACTTCCGCTTTCTTTTTGTTTGAATAATTCAAATTTGGATATCTGGGCATTTCCGCCATCATTGCTCCAGAAATTATTGGAGGTATCAATGTCGGCAGTTTCTCTCATAGGGTCAAGCTGAATTGATTTTAATTTCTTATCAAAATAATAAGTCTTAGACGCTTTCTGCTCGTTCATTCTCCAGATTTGTGCTGAAGATTTGTCGGTAAGTTTTGTTCCGTCTTCAAAGGTAAACTCAAGGATGATCGGCATTACCAATCCGCCTTTGTTCACAAAATCAATCTGATAAGCGGTAATATTTTTAAACTTATCTTTTTCTTTTTGCGTTAAAGGTTCGGTACCTTCAAATTTGGAAGTGTATTCTTTGTTGTTATCTACTTTTTCCTGTCCGCGGTCGTATCTGTAGTAGAAATCCTGTGCATCCTTATCTTTCTCTACGTAGAAAGTGATGTTTTTATCTTCCCTGTTTCTGATTTTAGAAATATCTTCAAATTCGTTCAGGGCAGGCTTGTCTACCTTATATTTCGTTTCTTTAGCTTCTCTTGGAGGTGTATCCAGATCGGGAGTTGCCATGGTTACCTTATCGATGGCAATATCTACAGGATCTGTTCCGTAGAACCATCCTCTCCAGAACCAATCCAGGTCTTCACCGCTTGCATCTTCCATTGTTCTGAAAAAATCTGCCGGTTCAGGATGTCTGAAAGCCCATCTTTTAGCATAGGTTTTAAATGCTTTATCAAAAAGCTCTCTTCCCATGATGGTTTCACGAAGGATGTTTAGTCCTGTTGCCGGTTTAGAATAGGCATTCGGGCCAAACTGAACGATGTTTTCCGAATTCGACATGATCGGTTCAAGCTGGTCTTTCGGAAGCTTCATATAATCTACAATGGTCCATGCCGGACCTCTTTTTGACGGGAATTTATTATCCCATCTTTCTTCGGTAAGATATTCTACAAAAGTATTCAGCCCTTCATCCATCCAGCTCCATTGTCTTTCATCCGAATTAATGATCATCGGGAAGAAGTTGTGGCCCACTTCGTGAATCACTACACCCAGCATTCCGTTTTTAATTCCCTCCGAATACGTTCCGTCTTTTTCTGTTCTTCCGTAGTTGAAGCAGATCATAGGATATTCCATTCCGTTTGCCGCTTCTACAGATTGTGCGACAGGATACGGATAAGGAATGGTAAACTCCGAATACGTTTTGATCGTGTGCGCTACTGCTTTGGTTGAGTATTTTCTGTATAAGTTATATGCTTCTTTCGGGTAGAAGCTCATTGCCATCACTTTGTTGTTGTTTTCAGGAATAAGCACGCCCATTCCGTCCCAAACGAATTTTCTGGAAGAAGTCCATGCAAAATCTCTTACGTCATTCGCCTCGAAAGTCCAGGTTTTTCTTTGTTTTGAATGGTTTTTCTCTGCTTTTTTAGCTTCATCCAGCGTTACGATTTCTACAGGTTCTGTTGAAGTTTTGGACTTATTATACCTTGCTAACTGTTCTGAAGTTAAAACCTGATCGTAGTTTTTACATTCTCCCGTTCCGCCTACGATATGATCTGCTGGAACATTCATCGAAACTTTAAAATTTCCGAAAACCAAGGCGAACTCACCTCTTCCCGTAAACTGGTGATTCTGCCATCCGTGAAAATCGCTGTATACGCACATTCTGGGATACCATTGAGTCATCGTATAAAGATCGTTTCCGTCTTCAGGAAAGTTTTCGTAGCCTCCGCGGCCGCCCATTTTCATTCTGTTCGGAATGTTGTAATTCCAGTCTATTTTAAAAACAAGCTTTTCTCCTTTTTTAAGCACTTTCGGTAAATCAATACGCATCATGGTTTTGTTTACCGTATATTTTAAAGGAGTTCCTGAAGCGTCTGTTACTTTTTCAAGATTCACGCCGTATCCGTTATCTGAAACAGGAAGGTCGGTAGGGCGTAATTGCTGATCGTTTGAAGCCTTCGGAAGGGTAGAGGAGTATGGAAAGTCTGCCTTTTTTACGCTTGACTGCTGGTTTTCATCCAGCTGCAGCCAGATGTAATCGAGGTCATCCGGAGAATTGTTGTAATAGGTTATCGTCTCGGAACCTTTGAGATTTCTTTTATCTTCATCAAGGTAAGCCGTAATATCGTAATCTGCTTTGTTTTGCCAGTATCCGTGACCGGGCGCTCCTGAAGCGGTTCTGTAAATATTAGGAGTGGGAAGAATAGTCCCAAGCTGTTCAAATTTATTTCCGTGATTGCTCCCCGGATTATTCTGAATATTTTGTGCGGTGAAACCTGTATATGCAAATACAGAAAGAGAAAGTATGATAACTTTTAGTTTCATAACCGAAATTGTTTTAAAGATTTTCAAATATAATAATAAGTAGCTGAAAAATTGAAAATGTTTCAGCCTTAAAAAGGAATTCTTTCTAAAGTCATTTTTAAGGATAAGGCAAAGACTCCTGAAGACACGAAAAGAACCCAGTCTTTCTGATTGACCTTGAAAACTTTAAATAAAACAAACAGAATCATTAAAATTCCAAAGACAATGGCAATTTGTCCCAATTCCAGCCCAATATTGAACCCTAAAAGAGGAACGGCAATACTTTGGCTTTTGGCAATCATGACCCGCGCCGTATTGGCAAATCCCATCCCGTGGATAAGGCCGAAAATTAAGGCTAAATAATAATTGACGTTATTTTGAGATTTCTTTTTATTTCGGATGAAAATATTATTCAGAGAAGTTAAAACAATGGTAAGCGGAATAAGAAATTCTACCCAAGCGGAATTGATTCTTATGATGTCAAAAGTACTTAACGCTAATGTAATAGAGTGTCCTATCGTAAAGGCGGTGACAAGAATCAAAATTTTCTTGAAATCGTTAAAAGAATAAACAGCAATTAAAGCTAAAACAAAAAGCTGATGATCGAGTGCATCCAAAGAAATAATATGTTCCCAGCCGAGATTCAGATAGAATAAAAAATCCTGCATTTTTTCCAATATTTTTTTGAAATGCGATGATACAAAATTTATTTTAACTTTGTTGAAAATTCAATATTATGATTGTCAATATAGAATTAGAGAATGATGAAGATTTTATATTTATCAAGCAACTTTTAGAGAAAATAAAAGGCGTGAAATCTGTTTCGGTAAAAGAAGAGGAAGAGTTTTATGAAGATGGAACACCAAAATGGGTTATTGATAAATTGGCGGATTACGCAGATCGTCTTGAAGATAAAGACATGGTTTCGGAAGAAGAGTTTTTTTCAAATGCAAGAAAAAAAGCATGCGAATTATATTCTCGAAAGTAGCCAGGCAGAGTTATGAAAATATTCTTGAGTTTCTTTCCCAAACTTGGACTGAGAAAGAAATAGTTGTGTTTATAGATGAAGCTGAAAAAGTAATTATTAAATTAAAAGAAGGCAAATTCCGTCTTTATCAAAAATATTCCAATGATATTCGTTCCGCACTCATCGGCAAAAAGCATGTAAGAATGTTTTTCCGCAAAGAAAATGATACTCTAATCAAAGTTCTTCTGTTTTTCGATATGCGCCAAGATCCACAAAAAATCCTTGAATTATTACAATGAAAAAACTCTTTTTCTTCCTTTCCGTTCTTATTATATTTTTTTCTTTCACGGAGGTGAAACATCCTTATCATGTAGGTTCCGTAGAAATCAATTACAATCAGAAATCAAAAACTTTTGAAATTACAGGCCGTTTTTTTCTTGATGATCTGGAAAACGGACTGAATAATAAATATGGAAAGTCGCTGCATTTCAACGATCCGAAATTCAAAGCACAGCTCAACGAATCTCTTAAAAATTATTCTGCGGAATATTTTAAGCTAAAAGGCAACAATAAATTCCTAAATGTGAACTTTGTAGGGTATGAAGAAGATCACGAATCGGTAAATGTTTACCTCGAATCCGAAAAGATAGACAATCCTAAAAAAGTAGAAGCAGCGGTAAGTTTTCTGTATAACCTGTTTGACGATCAGATCAATATTGTCCACATCATCGTTAACGGAAACCGTAAAAGCGAAAAATTAACCTATCCGAATCGCTATTTGTTTCAACAGTTTTAAATCAATTTTCCAATTGCAGAAGTGCGTTGATTCCTTTTGCATGTTCCATGAGATCGGAAAAAAAATCATCGTAACATTCTTGAAGGAAACTTTTATTCCTTAAAAAAGCATCATGAACAGGAATATCTGTTTCTAAATATTTTGCTTTGTTCAGAACATTTCTCATGCTGTAACCGATGTTTTTCTCGAAACGGTAATTATAGAGCCAGTCGCCTTCTTCCATTTTTTCAAGCATTATTCTGAAGTTTTCAGGAAGAAATTCATAATTTTCATTTAAAACACGATACACTTTTTGAGAATGATTTTTCCAGCCTTCCAAAGAATTCAGACTTAGATCATTGGCTACAAAATAATCCATCGAAACATCCACAAAAGCTCCGGCGTATAATCTTACCAAGGGCGCAAAAACTTTTTTTGCTTCATGAATGGCGGGATGAGCATCAGTAAAAGTGTCAATAGCGCGGTGTAAAGTGATCCCATCCTGAATATCTTTCGGAAAAGAATAACGGTCTCTGTTTTTAATAAAATCCTCCAAAAACTGACCGACAATCTGTCCGTCTGTAAAAGTAAGAAAGGAATGCGCAAGGTAATTCATAGCGTGAAGATAAGAAATTTACTGCAGAGCACTGTTAGAGTTCAAAGCTCTAACAGTGCTCTTTAGCTTTCCAGCAAAGCTTTAATTGCGTCCAAAGATACCAATGGATCATTAATTCCATTTTTAATACTAAATAACGACGAATAGCGATAATTTTCTGCATTCATGTTTATTCCGTGTTTTACCGGATTGTTATGGATGTAAAGGATGGTATTGGTCAACTGCTCATGAGAGCCAATGAGCTTTCTCCTGAATGGCAGTTCAAATAATTTTCCTGTTCTTCCGTAATTGCTTATTGATAGCCTGGGTATAGCTGCTAAACATATTGGAAAATTGCTGACTTATGATCTTGGAAACTTCAATTGTATCTTTGTGAGGGAATATTAATCGGATTTCCTTTTCTGATTTAATCTTAACAAGAATGTGAAAATGATTTTGTAGCAAGCAATATGCATAGATATTGACAACTGAAGATAGTTTGGATTCCATTAGTTTGATAAAATAATGATAATTTCTATCATTAAAAAATATCTTTTGACTATTAATTCCTCTGTTGAAAATATGATAGAAGCATTCTGCCTCTAAAGGGTAAATATTTTTTTTCATGCGTGTTTTTTTTAGTTTGGCAAAGGGCAAGGCTGTTAGAGCTCTAAGCTCTAACAGTCTTAGAAAAGGCGTTCATGGAAATCTTCAATTTTGCTTACTTCTTCGATCTTGATTCCAAATTTTCTTTTTGGAAGTTTATTGAGATTGGAAATAAAAATTTTCTCATAGCCTAATTTTTCAGCTTCTGTAATCCGCTGTTCCGCCTGTGCAATCGGACGAATTTCCCCGCTTAAGCCAATTTCTCCTGCAAAACAATAATGTTCGGAAATCGCAATATCTTCATTAGAGGAAAGAATAGAGGCGACAACGGCTAGATCCAGTGCCGGATCATCTGTTTTTATTCCTCCTGTGATATTTAAGAAAACATCTTTTGCTCCCAGCTGAAAACCAGCTCTTTTTTCCAAAACGGCAAGAAGCATGTTTAATCTTTTGGCATCGAAACCTGTGGAACTTCTTTGCGGGGTTCCATAAACGGCCGTACTTACCAATGCCTGAATTTCCAGCAGCATCGGGCGGTTTCCTTCCAAAGTCACGGCTACAGAGTTTCCGGAAAGTTCTTCAAATTTTTTGGTAATCAGGATTTCGGAAGGATTTTTAATTTCTTTTAATCCCTGGGAAACCATTTCATAAATTCCGATTTCCGAAGTGGATCCGAAACGGTTTTTGTTGGCTCTTAATAATCGGAAGAGATGATTTCTGTCGCCGTCAAAATTTAAAACGACATCAACCATGTGTTCCAGCACCTTTGGGCCGGCAATCTGCCCGTCTTTGGTAATGTGACCCACTAAAAATACGGGAACATTGTTTTCTTTAGCATATTTAATAATTTCGTTTGAACATTCCCGGATTTGAGAAACCGTTCCGGGCGAGCTTTCAATTAATTGAGACTGCAGCGTCTGAATGGAATCGATAATAACGAAATCAGGGTCCAGTTTTTTGGCTTCATGAAGAATTTTTTCAAGACTGGTTTCTGTGAACAAAAAACAGTTGGGATTCTGAATATCCGTTAATCTGTCGGCTCTCATCTTGATCTGCGAAGCACTTTCTTCCCCGGAAACATAGAAGATTTTTTTCTTCATCTTTAAAGCCAGCTGAAGAAGCAGGGTAGATTTGCCGATTCCGGGCTCTCCGCCAATAAGGGTTACGGATCCTAAAACAATTCCGCCACCCAAAACGCGGTTGAGTTCTTCGGAAGGGGTTTTTATTCTTGGTTCTTCGCTGGTTTCAACCTCAATGATGTTGATGACGTGCTGTTTTGATTTTGAAAACGGAGGTGTTTTTGATGAGGTTTTTTCCACAACTTCTTCCACCAGGGTATTCCATTGCCCGCAGTTTTTGCATTGCCCCATCCATTGGGAATATTGTGTTCCGCAGTTCTGACAGAAATATGCTGTTTTAAGTTTTGCCATACTGCGAAGTTCAAAATTTTTTTTGAATTTTTCTTTCGAATTTTAATTAATTTTCGGGCATGAAAAATATTTTTTTGAGTTTGATGGTTTTTGTGGTGATGTCACTTTTACATGCGCAGTTAACAGATTGTATTGTGAAATACCTCAGTCTTCCCGGAGGAGATTATGGTATGTACTCAATATTTATTCTTATTTTTTGTTCTGTTATTACTGCAATTGGTTTGCTAACGGTGATTATTTTCCGAAAACATTATTATTCAATTCTTCGGATTGCAATGTTGTTTGAAATTATTTATTTGTTGTTTTTAGTAATTTCAGGAAATAATCCTTTTATTTATTTTTCAGACTACACTAGTGAAAATCTCCTGAAAATTTTCATGTATGTAATTTCATTTATCGTTCTATTTATTATGTATTTGGTTCATCTAATTTATTCTAAAATAATTTTATCCAAATCAAAAAACTAACATAGATCAATGTTAAATTACAAGAACGGACTTACTTTTGTATCATAATTTTAATCTAAAAAATAAATCCAATGAAAAAGGTATTTTTAACTTTTGTATTTGCGCTTTTAAGCATGGTAGGCTTTGCACAGACAGGGTGGCAGGTAGATCCGATGCATTCTTCTGTTAATTTTAATATTAAGCATATGGGAATCAGCTTTGTGCAGGGGAGGTTTGATAAGTTTGACGGTAAGGCAGTTACTAAAGGAAATACCCTTGATAATGCTGAACTGAGCTTTAATGTGAATGTAAGTTCAGTCAACACGGGTGTTGAGATGAGAGATAATCACCTGAAAAGTGCGGATTTCTTCGATGCAGAAAAATTTCCTGCCATGACTTTTGTAACAAGTTCAGTTGTTAAAGAAAAGAACAATTCTTATATGGTTAAAGGAAAATTAACGATAAAAGATGTTACCAAAGAAATAAGCGTTCCTGTTACTTTCGGTGGGGTTACCAAAAACCAGCAGGGTAAAGAAGTGATGGGCTTCCAGGCTGCATTTAAAGTAAACCGTCTGGATTACAACATTAAATATGATCCTACGGGAGCAGGTGTTGCGAAAGAGGTTGATGTTAACTTATATTTTGAGTTAGTTAAGCAATAATTTTCATCTATAAATTTGATTTAGAAAAGGTTTTCAGTTTGCTGGGAACCTTTTTTATTGATTTTCTGTGAGAAGATCAAGATAGGTTTTTTCTAAACTGATGTATTCATTTTTCCAGTCCTGAGCGGTTTTATCCATTTTTTCAAACTTAACATTTGAAACTTCAATTTCTTCGAGATGGTCTACCGTATTTCTATCTTCAATATGGTCAAAATATTCAGCATACCAAACATTAAGAAGCTGTTCTGAAATTTCGATGTACAGTTGTTCTCCAATCAGGCTTTTAAAAGTCATATGGTAGTTTAAAACATTTTCTTTGAAATGAACAGAAATACATTCGTAATAATCATGATGACGATCTGTAAAATATGTGTTAAGATGATTATTTTTCCAGATTGATAGATTGTCGAATTTTAATAATAAACCATTTTCAGGTAAAAGTTCGACATTTTTCAGATAAACTAATTTATTAAGAATTTTCATTATTAAACTTTATAGTCCCTAAAATACATAATCAAATTTTAATACAAAATTGCTTTGTATTTCTTTTTCCCATAACTTTGCACAAACCTAATCTAATGAGTAAAAAGAATACTAAGTACATCTTTGTGACAGGAGGTGTAACTTCATCTTTGGGAAAGGGAATCGTTTCAGCTTCTCTTGGACTTCTGCTAAAATCACGTGGCTTCAACGTAACTATTCAAAAGCTTGATCCTTATATCAATATTGATCCGGGAACTTTGAATCCTTATGAACACGGAGAATGTTATGTAACCGAAGATGGTGCGGAGACGGATCTGGATTTAGGTCACTACGAGCGTTATCTCGATGCTCCTACTTCTCAAAACAACAATGTTACCACCGGGAAAATTTATCAGACAGTCATTGAAAAAGAAAGAAAAGGAGATTTCCTTGGAAAAACGGTTCAGGTAATTCCTCATATCACCAACGAAATTAAGCGGAGAATTAAAATTTTATCTAAACAGAACTACGATATCATCATTACGGAAATCGGAGGAACGGTAGGAGATATTGAATCTTTGCCATATATCGAAACGGTTCGCCAGCTGAAATGGGAACTTGGTGAAAAAAATTCAATGGTGATTCACCTTACTTTGCTGCCTTATCTGGCTTCTAGCGGGGAATTAAAGACAAAACCTTCTCAGCATTCTGTTCGCCAGTTAATGGAAAGCGGAATTATGGCGGATGTTCTCGTTTGCCGTACCGAGCATAAAATCCCGAAAGACCAAAGAGCAAAATTGGCCCAGTTCTGTAATGTTCCTTTGGATAACGTGATCGAATGTAAAGATTTGGAAACGATCTATGAAGTTCCGATGTATCTTCAGAAACAGAATTTTGACGATGTAGTGCTCAAAGAATTGGATCTTAAAAGTGATAAAGAAGCAGATCTTAAAGACTGGAAATCATTCTTAAAGAAATTCCAGAACCCTAAAAAATCAGTGGAAATTGCTTTGGTTGGAAAATATGTATCTCTTCAGGATTCCTATATTTCCATTGCGGAAGCTTTTAAACACGCAGGTGCAGATCTGGAAACAGAAGTAAAAGTAAGATGGGTATATAGTGGAGATTTAACCCAGGAAAATATTAAAGAAACGTTAGCCGGTGTTTCGGGGATTCTTATTGCTCCGGGCTTCGGAGACAGAGGGATTGAAGGTAAAGTTCTTACCGCTCAATATGCAAGAGAAAATAAAGTTCCTATGCTGGGAATTTGTTTAGGAATGCAGATTATGACGGTTGAATTTGCCAGAAATGTTTTAGGTTATACAAAAGCCAATTCCATGGAGTTCGATACTTCTACCGAACATCCCGTAATTTCATTAATGGAAGAGCAGAAAAATGTGGTAGATAAAGGCGGGACTATGCGTTTGGGTGCCTGGAAATGTACTTTGAAAAATGGCTCTAAACTAAATGATATTTATGGAGCTAAAAATATCACGGAAAGACACCGTCACAGATACGAGTTCAATAGTGATTACATCGGTGAGTTTGAAAAGAACGGCTTCCTGGCTACAGGTACAAATCCTGAAACGGGATTGGTTGAAGCGCTTGAAATGCCTGGTCATCCTTTCTACGTAGGAGTACAGTATCACCCGGAATATAAGAGTACGGTAGCAACACCGCATCCTTTGTTCAGAGCTTTCATTAAGGCTTGTACATCGAAATAATAACTTGTCAGACAACCTTCAGGGTTTCAAAAAGCTTGAAGATTTTGGGAATATAAAGTAATTGAATACTTAAAACGTTATATCATAAACTCAGACTGATTATTCTCAGCCTGAGTTTATTATATAGTAACACAGTATTGTATAGAGGTTTGATAAAAAAACAGTATTTTTGTCGACTCAAAATATATTGTCACATAATATATTAAATAGGTAAAATTTTAATAAAAATAAAATGCAACAGAACAACGGACTCGATAAAAGTCAGATTATCAGTTTTGCGGTTTTATGTTTGGTACTCTTCGGATTTATGTTTTATTTCCAAAACAAACAATCTAAGGAGGAACAGGTAAAAGCTGAACAACAAAAGACCGAGCAGGTAAAGAATGCCGTAAAACCAACTCAGGCAAATAATATCAATCCTAATGTAACTCCCAATGCTATTCAGACAGCCAATCTTTCCAACAAAGAGCTGAAAATAGAATTCAACAGTCTTGGAGGGCAGGTTTCGAAAGTAGAGCTTGCAGAATATAAAGCATACGATCATAAAACAGATAAAGCAGATCTTCCGCTGTATCTGATCACAAAAAATAATTCGAATTACGGTTTTCAGTTTAAAGATAAAACGGGAAAAGTAATCAATACAAAAGATTTGGTTTTTTCTCCCACAGTCAATGGAAATGCGGTTACTATGACGGCAAATTACAATGGTGCGGTTATCCAGTTTATTTATACTTTACTTCCGAAATATACGCTTGATTTTAAAGTAAGAACTCAGGGGCTTGCTAAAATTACTTCAGATAATAAAGCAGATTTTATCTGGGACTATAATGTAAGAAATCTTGAAAAGGGTAGAGCCCAGGAACAATCTCACTCGGAATTCTCTTATGCATTCAATAATTATAAAAATTATGATTATGACGGGAGAACTACTATGGAAGAAGAAAAGGAAACCCTCAACTGGATTGGTGTAAAGCAGCAGTTCTTTGCTTCTGTAATTGAATCTAAGGTAGGATTCACCCAAAGTAAAGGAAATCAGGAAACCATTGAAGAAGGCGAATATCTGAAAAAGCTTAATTACCAAGGATTTGTTCAGATGACAGGCAGTGAGCTTAATCAGGATTTCACCTGGTATTTTATGCCACTGGAATTACCATTGTTAAAATCTTACGATAAAAACTTTGACGAGATTCTTCCGTTAGGCTGGTCTTTTATTGGGGCAATGAACCGCTACTTCTTTATCCCGATGTACAATATTATTGCAGACTGGGGACTTACTGCAGGGTGGGTGATTTTCCTTATGACGATTATTGTTAAGTTGATCTTATCGCCAATTATGTATAAGCAGCACAAGCTGAGTGCGATGATGCGAGTAATTCGACCGGAAATTGATGAGGTGAATGCCAAGCTTAAAGATGCTGATCCAATGAAGAAGCAACAGGCTACCATGGAAGTTTACAGGAAAGCAGGTGTGAATCAGATGGCAGGATGTTTGCCGGCGTTGGTTCAGATTCCTATTTTCTATGCATTGTTCCGTTTCTTCCCGAACTTTATAGATTTGAGGGGACAGGGCTTTTGGTTTGCAAAAGATCTGACTGCTTATGACGATATAATCAAGTTGCCGTTTAAAGTTCCTTTCCTGGGAGATCATTTAAGTATCTTTGCGTTGGCTTGTACTATCGTAATTTTGATTTATACCATTATGACTTCAGGAAATATGCAGCAGCCTCAACAGGAAGGAATGCCGAATATGAAGGTGTTAATGTATATTTTCCCGGTTACTTTCCTATTCTTCCTGAATACTTCAGCATCAGGTCTGTCCTGGTACTATTTTGTATCAAATGCAATTAATATTCTCATTATCCTTGTCATTAAATATGTGATTTTGGATGAGAAAAAGATTCATGCGCAGATTCAGGCGAATAAAGAAAAACCTAAAACTGAAGGAAAGTTCCAGAAAAGAATGAGAGAAATGATGGAAAAGGCTCAGGAGCAACAAAAATATCAGGAGCAGCAAAAAAATAAGAAAAAATAAGTTTAGTATACAAAAGAAAAGAGAAGCATTTGCTTCTCTTTTTTATTAGATAATTTTAATCACATTCATCCTGTATGCTGTAATCTAAACGAAATGATCTTCTATGATATTTTGTTGGCCCGAATTCTATTAATGCCTGTTGATGTTTTTTCGTTGCATATCCAAAATTGGTATCCCAGCCGTATTCAGGATGCTCGTGGTGAAGTTCCATCATCAGCTTATCCCTGTAATTTTTTGCAAGTATTGAGGCGGCTGCAATGGATAAAATCTTAGAATCTCCTTTGATAATACATTGATGAGGAATGTAATTGTAGGGATGAAATCTGTTTCCGTCTACCACGATGAATTCAGGGCGTATGGTTAACTTATCAAGAGCCTGATGCATGGCATGAATACTTGCATTAAGAATATTATGCTCATCAATAAATCCAGGTGGCAACTCTGCAATGGCGTAGTCTTTCACATTGTCTTTTATATACTGATCCAGATCCATTCTAGTCTTGAAACTCAGTTTCTTGGAATCATCAACCATATTCTGGTTAAAGTTTTCATCCAAAATCACAGCAGCAGCTACTACAGGACCACTTAAGCAGCCTCTGCCAACCTCATCGCATCCTGCTTCAATATAAGTAGACCATTTTTTTTGTAAATCCATTCTCAAGATTACTTAGGAAATTAAAACGTTGTAAAATTAAAAAAAATTAAATAGATATTTTATTATAATATCGAATCCTTAAATCAAATGAAACTGATATAAATTTTGAAATTAGGGAATTTTAATCATGTTACTATTTGGACAAATGAACAGCAAAATATAGATTATTTCGTCACTAAAATTTATCATCATAAATGTTAAAATTTAAGAAATATTTCAAATAAATTATATGCATCGCATGGTATGTGAATTTATTTTCATTCACTTGTTGGTGATATTTTATATTGTAACGTACTGTTTATCACTATTTATAGATATTTTTTATACATTATAATGATATAGAAAAAAACAATTGATAAAAATTGTTTTTTATATAATTTTAATTTGATAGTATTGATTAAACTTTGTTAAAAACATTATTATTAACTAATATTAATGAATATTTATAGGTTTTTGTTCTAATTTATTTAAAAAGTGTTAAATTTTATTGATTTTCTTTTGTTATTTTAAGAAAGTTTTACAACTTTGTTTAGCAAAATTTAATTAGATATGAAGAAACTAACAATGGGTGTACTTGCATCCGTACTATCATCATCTTTAGCCATTGCACAAGCTCAGCAAAAGAATGATACAGTAAGGACACAAGACATCGAAGGTGTGGTGGTGACCGCACTGGGAATCAAAAGAGAAAAAAAATCTTTGGGTTACGCTTCCCAAACTTTAGATGCCGAAAAAGTAAATTCAGTTCCTACAAACAACTTTATTAATAATCTCTCGGGTAAGGTCGCCGGGATGGAAATCAAAAATAACGGAAACTTCGGGGGATCAAGTAATATTGTTTTAAGAGGAACTAAAAGTATCACAGGTGATAACCAAGCATTAATTGTACTCGATGGTGTACCGATTATCAGTGGAAATCTAAATTCAAGCGATGCTTCAAGGGGACGTGATGGTTTTGACTTTGGTAACGCCACTGCGGATATTGACCCAAATAATATCGAATCAATTAACGTACTCAAAGGCGCTGCAGCTACTGCCTTATATGGTAGTATGGCTTCAAATGGTGCGGTAATTATTACTACAAAAAAAGGTAAAAGAAATAAAAGTTTAGGACTTTCATTAAGTTCCACAGTTTCCGTAGGAGAAATTGATAAAAAAACTTTTCCAAAATATCAGAATCAATATGGTGGAGGATACGGGGGAGAAGATAGTTTCCTTTCTGGCGATGTAAACTTAGATGGGGTAGACGATCTCATCGCACCTACTGGCGATGACGCTTCTTACGGTCCAAGATTTAATCCAAATCTGTTAGTATATCAATGGGATGCATTTGTTCCCGGGGACCCGAATTATGGAAAGGCTACTCCTTGGGTAGCTCCAAAAAATAATCCAACCAAGTTTTTTCAAAATTCACTCTCATTTGTTAATAGTTTTAACTTAAATGGAGGAGATGAACTAAATACATATAACTTAACGGTTACCAATAACTACGAAACAGGTGTATTACCAAATAGTAGATTAAATAAAAATATGTTGAGCGGTAGCTACAGCAGAAAATTTTCAGATAACTTCACTGCACGTACATTTTTAACATTTAATGACCAGACAACTATAGGACGAAATTCGGTAGGATATGGAGATAACATTCTTACTGGTTTCAGACAATGGTATCCTTTAAATGTTGATATTTTGCAGCTTAGAGACACATATTTCAGAACAAGACAGAATTATACATGGAATATGAATGATGCTCTAGGAGGGGATCTGTCACCTGCATTTTGGAACAATCCTTATTGGGATAGATATGAAAATTATTCTTCTGACGATAAAACTAGGCTAATTACAGGTGCTGAATTATCATATGATGTTACAAGTAAACTGAATATTTTAGGTAGGGCAACTATTGATTATACAGGTAGTAAGCAGGAAATCAGAAAAGCAGTAGGCAGCCATGCTGAAGAATTTGGTCTTTCACAGGCTGATGAGACTTCAGGATACTGGGTATATGATGACACGATAATGAGGCAGACTTATGATTTGATTGGAAGATATACATGGAATATCTCAGATAAAATGAATGCTTTATTCATTGCAGGGGGCCAGTTTATGGACCAGCATCAACGAAGCATGGAAAATTCTACAACAGGAGGCTTAATTATTCCGGGATTATATACTATTGCAAATTCAAGAGCATATTTCCCGCCTGTAGAAACAAATATCAGAGGTCAGAAGGCAGGAGTATATGCACAAGCATCATTTGATTTTGATAAATTTTTATTCCTAGAAGGTACTATTCGTAATGATACATCTTCAGCACTTCCTAAAGCCAATAGAAATTATACGTATTATTCTCTTGGTTCAAGTTTTGTTTTTTCTGAACTTATTAAAAATAATTGGTTAAGCTTTGGAAAAATAAGATTAAGTTATGCAGAAGTTGGTAATGATATGCCTTTCGGTAGACCAGGCTTCTTTGCTAATAGAGGAACAACCAGTGGGCTTCCAATGGCTGATATAAATACAACGTATGTTAATTTTGATGCTTTAAAACCTGAAAGACAGAAAAGCTGGGAAGTTGGTTTAGAAGCATCAATGTTCAAGAGAAGAGTTTCTTTAGATGTTTCATTGTATAAAACTAATACCCAAGATCTATTATTTAGTGTACCTCAGTCTCCTTCAACTGCTTATAGTTCATCTCTTATCAACGCAGGGGAAACCGAAAACAAAGGTATTGAAATAGCTTTAGGATTAGTTCCATTAAAAAGTCAAGATTTTCAATGGGATATTAATTTAAATTGGGCTAAGAATAGAAATATGGTTGTTGCGTTAAATCAAGGAAGAGAAAATTTACAATTGGCAAGTTTTCAGGAAACCAGTCTAAATGCAACAGTAGGAGAGGCTTACGGTACGTTTAGAGGTACTGGTTATGTTTATGACGCTAACGGAAATAAAGTTGTAGATGAAGACGGACATTATTTGGTTGCAACAGACAAAGTTTTAGGTAATATACAACCAGATTGGATTGGAGGGGTTTATAATACCTTTAGGTACAAAAACTTCTCACTCGGATTTTTGATTGACGTCAGAAAAGGAGGAAGTGTGTATTCTCTCGACCAGTCATATGGAAGCTTTACAGGACTGTATGAATATACTGCAGGACTAAATGATTTAGGAAATCCGATAAGAAACTCATTAGCTAATGGAGGGGGTATTATCTTACCTGGTGTAAAACAGGATGGTACACCTAATGACGTGAGAGTAGATGCATCTTTTGCAGGAGGAGCTTTTGGAACCGATGCCGGTTTGCCACAAGAAGCATTTATCTATGATGCATCATATGTAAAATTGCGTGAGGCAAAAATCTCTTATAGTTTACCATCTGATTTGTTAAAGAATACTTTTATCAAAGGAATGACTTTTAGCTTATTAGGACAAAACTTATGGATTATTCACAAAAATCTTCCGGATGCAGATCCTGAAGCAGGTACATCTTCAGGAAATATTCAGGGTTTCCAATCAGGAGTTATGCCAACAACCCGCATTTATTCATTCAATGTTAAATTAGATTTCTAAATCAAAAAAATTAAAATGAAAAAAATATTTTCAATATTCACTATAAGTTCATTGGTTATGCTTACTAGCTGTATCAATGGAGATGATGATTTTAATAACAATCAAAGCCAGCCATATCAGGTTCCCGCAGAGCCACTTTTAACAAATGCACAGAAGGAACTTATGGATCAGATGGAAACACCGAGTGTGAACTTGAATGTTTTCCGATTCTTCCAGCATTATTTAGCAACTACGATATATAGAAATGATGCACGTTTCAACTTTACAGGAACAAGAAAAGTTCCGGATAATATGTGGCTTGCATTGTATACTGATGTGCTGGGAAATTTAAATCAGGCAAAAAAAATAATTCCTTCAGAGGTAAAACCTCCCCAAATCTCGCAGACTGTTTGGGACAAACAACAAGCCAATAAAATGGCAATTTTAAATTTAATGGAAATATATACTTATCAGGTTTTAGTAGACAGTTTTGGAAATGTTCCATATTCTGAAGCTGCGAAGCCGGAAACATTTGTACTTCCTAAATATGATGATGCTAAAACGATTTATTCGGATTTAATTAATAGATTAAATTCAATAACTGCAACATTAGATTCCGGATACCCTAGTTTTGAAACAGGGGATAACATTTACAATGGTAATGTAGCCGACTGGATTATTGTTGCAAATAGTTTGAAACTAAAAATAGGTATTAATCTTGCTGATGTCAATCCAACCTTAGCAAAACAAACAGTCGAATCAGCTTTTGCTGGTGGTGTAATGACAGAGAATTCTGAGAATGCATTATTCCGATATGACTCTACATCTCCAAACTTCAACCGTGTATATGCTGAAGTTATTGCCAGCAATAGAAATGATTTTGTTGCAGAAGAAGGAATTGTTGACGTAATGAACACTCTGGCTGATCCGAGAAGACCATTTTATTTTACTACAGTTAACGGAAACTATGTAGGAGGTACGGTTGGTCTAACAAATACTTACAGTGATTACTCGCACATCGGCCCAAGCTTATTAGCTCCTAACAAACCGGGCGTATTGTTTGATGCATCAGAAGTTAATTTTTATCTAGCCGAAGCAGCAGCAAGAGGTTATAATGTTGGAGCTAGTGCACAGCAGTATTATAATGATGCTATTACTGCATCGATGGAACAATGGGGGGTAACTCCTGCAAGTATTGCAACTTATTTGTCAAACCCAGCTGTCACATTTTCTTCAGTCAACTGGAAACAAAGTATTGGTCAGCAAGCTTGGATAGCAATGTTTAACAGAGGATTTGAATCATGGAATTTCTACAGAAGATTAGATTATCCCGTACTTACGGCTCCTAATGCCGTAGCAGCAGCAGCAGGTAAAGTTCCTACAAGATTAACATATCCTATCAATGAACAAACTGTTAATGGTACAAACTGGTCACAGGCATCTACAGCTATCGGTGGCGATAAGCTAACCACTAAAGTATTCTGGGACATTAATTAAACTCAAACACATTAGTTAACATTCATATTTAATCCGCCTTTAGGGGCGGTTTTTTTATTTCCGTATATTTGCATGTCGGATAGAAACGACAGTTTTTTAAATAACATATAATGAATATTAAAAATATAATAGAAGAAAAGCTTCATGAAGTAATCCTCAATGTTTATCAGTTGAACGGCGTTGCTTTGGAAGTTCAGGAAAATAAGACAGAATTTGAGGGCGATTTTACGATTGTTACATTTCCTCTGGTTAAACAGCTGAAGAAAAATCCTGAAACCATTGGAGTAGAGTTGGGACATACTTTAACAGAGCAAACCGACCTTGTGGAAAGCTTCAATGTAGTAAAAGGTTTTTTAAATATTAAAGTAAAGAATCAGCTTTTTATAGATAACTTCAATTCCTTGGGGCAGAATTTTGAGGCTATAGAAAAGAAGAATGCTACAGTAATGGTAGAATATTCATCCCCAAATACCAATAAACCACTCCACCTCGGGCACATCAGAAACAATCTGCTCGGATTTTCGGTTTCCCAGATCCTTGAAGAAGCAGGATATGACGTTATTAAAACACAGATTATTAACGACAGAGGAATTCATATCTGCAAATCGATGCTTGCCTGGGAAAAATTCGGAAACGGCGAAACACCGGATTCTACAGGGATTAAAGGAGATAAATTTGTGGGAAATTACTATGTAAAATTCGACCAGGAATATAAAAAAGAAATTGCTGAGCTTATGGCTCAGGGAATTTCTGAAGATCAGGCTAAAAAAGACGCTCCGCTAATGAAGGAAGCACAAAAAATGCTGCTTGATTGGGAAAATGGTGATGAGCATGTACGAAACCTTTGGAACGAAATGAATTCATGGGTGTATAAAGGATTTGCTGATACCTACAAAAGATTGGGAGTGAATTTTGATCAGGTTCAGTACGAAAGCAATACCTACATTTTAGGAAAAGACCTTATTCAGGAAGGATTGGATAAGGGGGTTCTTTATCAGAAAGAAGACGGTTCCGTATGGTGCGATCTTACAGATGAAGGTCTCGATCAGAAATTACTGTTACGTTCAGACGGAACATCCGTGTACATGACTCAGGATTTGGGTACTGCGGTTGAACGTTTTAAACAAAATGATATTCAGAAATTAATTTATACCGTAGGAAATGAACAGGATTATCATTTCCAGGTTTTATTTAAAATTTTAGGAAAGCTTGGATATTCATGGGCAGATCAGCTGTACCATTTATCTTACGGAATGGTGGAGCTTCCGAACGGTAAAATGAAATCCCGTGAAGGAACGGTGGTAGATGCCGATGACCTGATGCAGGAAATGTACGAGGAAGCAAAATTAAAATCGACAGAACAGGGAAGATTAGAAAGTCTTTCAGAAGAAGAAAAGGAAAAATCTTATGAAAAAATAGGACAGGCTGCTCTGAAATATTTCATGCTAAAAGTGGATCCGAAGAAAAAAATGCTTTTCAATCCGGAAGAAAGTATTGACTTTAATGGAAACACGGGTCCTTTTATTCAATATACCTTTGCCCGTATTCAATCTTTATTGGCTAAAGCGAATTTTACATTTAAAGAAGTTGACCATGTTGAATTGAATGAGTATGAAAAAGCACTGATCATGCAGCTGGCGAATTATAAACCGGTAGTTGAGAAAGCAGCAGAAGTGCTGAGTCCGGCCCTGGTTGCCAACTATGTGTATGATCTGGTAAAAACATACAACTCTTTCTATCAAAGCAATCCTATTATGATTCAGGAAGATGAAAATGTAAAGCAGATCAGATTAAATTTATCAGATCTTACCGCAAAAACCATAAAAAAATCTTTACGTTTATTGGGAGTAGAAACAGTGAACAGAATGTAATAAAAAACCTTCAGCATATATGCTGAAGGTTTTTTTATGTTTTACTGTGAAGACTGTCTTCATATAACTTGGCATCACTCCATTTCGCATGTTTGGAAGGAATGATTTTGTAGCCTCTTTTATAAGCATATATTTTGGTAAACTCAGCTCCGAAGAAAACGAGCATACACGAATAATTGATCCACATCATGATCAGGATAACCGTTCCCGCCGCACCAAATGCTGAGGTAGGTTTTGCGGTCCCGAAATAAAGGCTCAGCAAGAATTTTCCCAATGTAAATAAAATGGTGGTAAGGAAAGCGCCCCGCCATACTGGTCTCCAGCTGATCTGGACATCCGGAAGAACCTTAAACATCAATGCAAAAAGAATCATGATCACTATAAACCCGATGAGGTAATTCACCAGTTCTACCAGCATATAGGTTTCCAGTCCGAAGTAGGTAGTGATCCAGTTATTGAGCAGGCTTATTAAAGAAGAAAGAACCATTGTGATCATCAGTAAAAATCCTAAAATAAGAATCATTCCCAATGAGTTGGCTCTGTCAAGAAGAAATTTAACGAAAGCCTTTTTAGGCGCTGGCTGCACATCCCAAAGATTATTCAGGGAACGCTGAAGCTGAAAAAATAAGGTGGTGGAACCAAATACCAAAGAACCGATACCTACCGCTTTCATAAAAATATTCTCCTTATCGATGAGAGCACCTGCAATCATATCCTGAACACTTTTTGCAGCATCCTGTCCCATAATCCCGCTGATCTGACTTGTGATCTGTCCGCGTATCGCTTCTTCACCGAAAAAATTACCTGCTATCCAGATAATGATAATCAGCAGACCCGGAATAGAGAAAATAGCATAATATGCAAGACTCGCCGAGTCATTTGATGCCGATGAGTCATTCCACTTTTTAAAAGTTTCGCGCAGTGCTTCCCAGAAAAATTTTATTCTTTTTACCATGTATTAAAATTTAGAAAGGATACCCGATCGCAATATTCAGAATCAGATTATCTTTCCTCCAGCTTGCATCACCGAAATTAATCTTATCAAAAGTCCATCGGTCGCCTCTTTCATAATATGGCACTCTCAATGGCATTGCGAGATCGAGTCTCAGAATCAGGATAGAGAAATCAAGTCTCAGACCAACTCCGGCTCCTACGGCGATTTCACTTAAAAATTCTTTGGAAAACTTCGCACCGGGTCTTTGAGGGTCATCATTAATAAGCCATACATTTCCTGCATCTGCAAAAACGGCAACATTTAAGAATTTATATAAATTAGCTCTGTATTCGGCATTCAGCTCAAGCTTTACATCTCCGGACTGGTCAAAATAAAATCCTTCCGGTATCGTTCTCGGATCAAAGCTTCCCGGACCTAATGTTCTCGCCCTGAAAGCTCTCACACTGTTGCTCCCTCCGGAAAAGAACTGCCTTGAGAAAGGAATATGCTCAGAATTTCCATACGGATAGGCAATCCCTGCAATAGCCCTTGTTGCAAGAGAAGTTTTTTCGTTAAATTTATGATAAAACCTGAAGTCGTTTTCAATTTTTGCATACTGGCTGAACGGTACGCCGAAAATGGTTTTTTCCTTATCTTTTTTTACATTCGCTCCCGTTAATAAACCTGTAATATTTCCTGCAAGATCCAATGTTCCTTTATAATATACCGTATTGGGTTTTGGCAGCATGGTGTTGGTGTAAGTGTAGGAATAGGTTGGTCCGAAAATCAGCTGTTTTTCCACAACTCTTTTCATCGCATCATTACCGGCCGACCGCTCCATATATAAAGGCGTAATATTAGCCGGAGAAACATAAGTGATATCCAGGATTTTCAGGTCATGTTCCTTTCTTGCATTTTCTTTCCATACATAGCCGAAGGAACCGCTGAACGTATTCAGGGTGTAATATTCCGTACGGTTCTGGAATTCATAGCCTAATGTAATATTCGTTCTCGGAACAAAAGCACTGGACGAATTAAACCTGAATGGCGCTACGATTCTCGGGATGGAAAGCTGCACGTTAGATCCTGCCCTGAAAATGTTTTTGGCATTTTCCGGACCTCCGATCTGTACATCAAAAGCACCATATACAGAAGCTTTAAACTGCTCGGCACCTCTGAAGAAGTTCCTGTGGGTCCAGTTCAGATTCAGCTCGCTTCCGGCATAATTGGCGGAGTTGGTTCTTCCTAAAGCTTCCAGACGGAGCGACTGCAACTCACGCGGAGTTAACAAATAATAGGCATCAAACTTATGCTGCAACGAATCTGAAACTACGAATTCGTTTTTAACAAATTTAAATACGCCAAGACTGATAAGCCTGTTCAACGTAAGATTATGATTGGTACGGTTGTAAAGATCTCCTCTTTTGAAATATAAAGCCCTGTCAAAGATCTTTGGTTTGAATTTATGTTCGGGATCGATGACGTAGATGTCTTCATGAGCATATTTCTGAAGAGAATCAGAATTCATAGGAACACTGTATTTTCCGTTTTTAACATCGCGTATATTATAATTTGGAAATACAATCACCTTGTCGATGCTGAACTGTTGCGTAGAAAGATCCGGTGTGTTGTCTTTCAGTTTTACATTCAGCTCTACTTTATGATTTTTACTTATGGTGCTGTCTGCCTGAACAATGATATTGTCGGGATGGAAATAATAAAAACCACGTTCTTTCAGGCCATTATCAATTCGTTCTCTTTCAGATTTTATAACATCAAGGTCAAAAGGCTGTCCTTTTTTCAGGAAAGTTTTATCCGTAAGATTCTGGATTTCTCTGTTAACCAGTGTAGAATCTTCCTGAAATTTTACGTTGCTGATCAGGTATCTGGCCCCGGGGCGTAGCGTATAAATTACCTTTACCTTTTTATTATGAGAAACCGTATCGTAGGTGGCGTTTGCATTAAAATATCCTTTATTCTCAGAATAATTTTCGATGATATCTTTATTGAATTCACGGTCAACATCACCAAGCAGTACGGGTTTTTCCCCGACTTTATATTTTAGCCAGTAATTAAATCCTTTTTCTTTTTTAGGCTCTTTGGCAATATTGTAGAAGAAAAGCTTTGGTCTTAATCCTAAAAAACTGGAATTGGGTTTTGGGGTGAGATTCGCTTCCAGAGCAGCTTTAAGATCTTTTTTATCTTTCTTTGAAATCGTATCATTTTCGATGTTGATCTCCGCTCCCGTATACAGCATTTCCCCTTCCTTCAGATACCTCGTGTTGCAGGAAACCACAACATAAGCCATCCCGAAAGTAAGTGCATATTTGAAGTATGTTTGATAATTTTTTTTCATTTATTTAAATTCTACGACTTGGTTTTGATTATTTTTTCTCGTTTCCTTCTTCTTTTTATCCTTTCGTGATCTTTGGAAAATATCACGGAATTTATCATAGTCCAGCGTAATGATAAATCCTAAACCTGTTTCTACGATCTGTCCCTGAAGTGCCACCTGGTATTCGTTTTTACGGTATGCCCGAAGCATATATCTGCCGTCTTTGGATAAGCTGTAATCTACGGTTACATCTCCGGCAATGTTGGTCATGTTTTCATTCTGGCGGGCTTCTCCTTCCAGCCCGAAATTACTTCCTACCGAAACCTTCAGACGGTCGTTCAACAGTTTCTTGCTGATGTCTACATTCAGGTCGGTTCTGGTATTCTGGGTCCCTGTGGAATAATCTTCTGATGATTCCAGGTCGAAATTAAGATCGACTCCCTTGATAAGATCCGAAGCGAGATTATTCAATTGTTGGGAAAGAATTTTACTCACACTTTGTCTGGCCATCATTTCTCCGGAAAGTCCTGCTCCCGATTCAAAAGGGTTTTCACCGATAAACCGGTTTAATAACAATAAAGCAAAAACCTGTTTGTTCATTTCAGATTCCTGGGTTCTCAGCTGTGAAAGTTTCTGATCCACAATGTCCGTAACCGTTGAAGAAACAGCATTGTTTTTCTCATCTGTGGTAATATCAAACGTAATGACAGGCTTCAGCAGTTCGCCCTGCATTTTCAATAAAGTATTAAAAGGAATTCTCTGCTTAAACTGATTCAGTGTTCCGGCGTCTTCACCGCTGATCTGCTGTTGTACAAGATCAATCGGTGCAGCTTCCGTTTTATAAACGGCTGTAATGTCTAGCGTGGCGGTTGTAGGTTCACCGGTCCAGGTAATCGTACTTCCTTTTTGGATGTCAAATTTTCTTTTTAAAACACTTACGGTCATTTCATAGCTTCCTGATTCTACTTCATATACGCCGACCAGAGTGGTTTTTCCTGAAGGATCGATTCCGCCTGTCAATTCTGCTTCACCCTGAAGTTTTACAAAATCTCCGTTGGCTTTATCAATTAATAAAGATAATTTGGCTTCTTTGCTCAATTCGATATTAACGTTCACATCCATTCCTTTGATTCTGCTCTGGGAATCTAAAGAATCTGCCTTGATGGTTTTATTTAAAGCAACCTGATCCTGATCGATAAATTCTACAATTCCTTCTCTTTCCTGAAGGGTAGGAGAGGACTGCGGAAGGACAAAAGTGAAATCGGTATTGTCGGCAACGGCTAATCTCCCGTCCACTTTCGGTAAATCCAGATTTCCGCGAACCTGTAATGCGGCATCAATAGAAAGTATGCCGTACATGATGGCTTCATTTGATTTTTCTGAATTCACCACTTTGAAATTTTTGGCATTAAGATCTAGGTTAAAGGCAAAGTCTCTGTACGTCTCTGTAAGAACCTGCCCGTCAATATTCATAGAATTTCCGTCTCTGTCCTTGATTTTGAAATTGTTGAATTCAATTCCGCGGCTTGTAAAATCAATTTCATCATCAAGATTCCTGAAATCACTTCCTGTTTTGGCAATTTCTAATCCGGCATTATTGAATTTTACTTTACCTAAAATATTCGGTTGCGCAGTAGTTCCTGTAATTTTAAGGTTTCCGGAAATGTAGCCTTCCGTATTCGTGATTGCATTCATCGAAAAGCCCTGTACGGATTTCATCTGAAGCTGGTTGATGGCCATATTCAGGTCAAACGTACTGGAAGACGTATTATAATCTCCAAGAATTTTGACATCATTGTTATTCCCGGAAAGCGCAATATCTGCATTTAATATTTTCGGTGAAGTATTATTGACTTTTACAGCAAGATTTCCTACAGGATTTTCATAAACAATAAGATCCGAAATATTTAAGTCTGAAGTAAACGTCATGTTTTTGGTCAGATCCCGCAATTGAGCCGTTCCGTTGATATTTCCTCTTGCCAGTAAAGTATCTTTTTTAATAAGTTCGGTAAGAGTCTCTATCTTAAAATCTTTTAACGAAACATTTAAAGGTGCGTTCGGAGACTGGGTTTCGGATTGTAAAAGAATTTCACTGCCTCCGTTCGACAGCCTGAAATTATCAGCCAGAATACCTCCGCTGCTGATCTGTATTTTATTCCCTTCCGCTACAGTCCAGTCAGTATAATTGAGTTTTAATCCATTTGGGTTAAGTGAAATTTCCGTGATATCATTCATCGATTTTGCATTCCCCGCAATCAGGAATTGCGTTTCATCCTTTGTATCTTTTGTAGTAATGTTGTAATTGATGATATTATCGGCAATATTTCCCCCGATGTTTATTTTGTTTAAAGCAAAGCTTGAGCTTTTTAATGCGGCGACATTCAGGTTGTACTGTAAGGCCTGATTTTCATTGGTAACCTGCAATCTTGCATTTTCAATAGAATTATTTCCATAAAGAAGCTGTGGAATCTGTCCGTCAATTTCTATTTTCTGAGAATCAGCATCGTAATTTCCGGTAAGATTAATGGTTTCAAAACTCTTCAGCTCCGGTACAAATTTTCTGATGAGATCATCATTTTTAATTTTAGCATTAAAAGTAAAAAACTGTCCTGCTCCAATTTTTTGATTTTTCGCTGGCTTCTGGAACTGGTAATATTGGTTGATCGTCTGGCTTAGAGCTCCGAATATCTGGGTAAGTCGGTATTTTCCTCTTAATTCTATATCCGCAATCTGGGAATTGAAAATAATATTAGTAGAATCGGATGTCGATGATGCTTTCAGGTTAATTTCCTGAACAGGATAAATTTCTTTGGTATCCGAGAAAGCAAAATCTTTTAAATTCAGATATCCGTTTAGGTGGTCCGGATCTAAATTGGTGAAATCCCCGTCTATCTTCCCTGCAAGAATCATAGGATCTTTATAGAATCCCAGTTTATTAAGATCGAGTTTCAACACATTTCCGTTTACCTTTACCGTAGGATTTTTTTCATTATATACTCCGGATGCCGTAAGCTGCAAGTTGGCATTAGGATCTTTGGAATTTAAAACAATATTGTAAGCGCCACGTCGTATTTTTCCGGTAAGATTCATATTCTGATAGCGGTATCCTTTATATACAGCGGATGCAACATGTCCTCTCAGGTCTGCATTGGCATTTTTGAAATCGAAGCTTTCTCCTTTCGCATAAATCTGTGCAGAGACAGAACCGATGTCTTTGTTTTTTATAATTCTTCCGATCTGTAATCCCTGAAGATTGGCTTTTACATCATACAGTTCGCGGTTTTTCCTACGCATATCCACTTTGGCTACAACGGATGCATTTCCTGAAGTAGAGTAGAGGTTAAGGTTGGTATCTACCACTTTGGTTGTGCCTTTTGCCGTTCCTTTAATGCTCATATTAGAAGGAAGAGCAATATTGGAAGGGATGGTGTTTTTTGGAACCAGATTGTAAATTGTTCTCGCTGAAGAAGACAATTCCGCAATTCTCAGATCGTAATATAAATTGTCGGGATTGGTAGCATTTTTAATTCTTCCTGATGCTGCTACTCTCAGCTGATCGATGCCCGACACTTTAAGATTGTTGATCAGAAGGTCATTTACATTTCCTTTTACGTTGGCATTAACATTTAAAATGGCGTTCGGGTATCTGTTAAATGGTGCAGTATTTCTGAGGTTCGGCGCAAGGTTCAGGATATCTGCAAAACCTACTTTTGAATCTTTGATATTTGCTGAAATTTTTACGGCTCCCAGATTTGAACTGAGCTGCTCGATGGAATTATAATTTAATATTACCTCATCACGCAAAACCGTTCTGGAAGTTTCCAGGTAAAGATCTTTTAGATAAGCTTCTTTTTCATTATACACAAAATCGGTATTGAATTCACGGATATCTAATCCTCTTGCTTCCTGAATTTCAGCAGAATTTACCGATCCGGCAAACGTATTGTTCTGCATTTTGAATTTTTTCACCTCAAGATTTAATTTGGAAAAGTTCAGGTGGTTAAAATCCATTCCCTGTTTTGTAGGAGCTATTGCAGTATTGTTATAAGCTACTTTTACGTCATTAAGAACAAGTTTACCCAGCAAAAGACTAAGTGCCTTCTGCTGTTCGGACGTTTTAGAATCTTTAGAATCTTCATTTTTGGGGTTGGCATTATTTGCCGGAAGATAAAGATTTGCGTTAATATTAGCGCCGGAAAGAAAAACATTGTCAACATCGTATGCATTTTTTTCAAGATCAAGTTTGTTGACTTTTGTGCTCAGTTCTTTAAACAACACTTTGGCAAAAGTCCTGGTATTGTCATCACCGTAATCAATATCGAAATTGGTCAGCTTAACACCTCTCAGTCCAAGCTGCATAGGTTTTTTATTGTTGAGAGAATCTACTTTCTTTTCAACTTTTTTGGAAACTTCTTCTACGAGATCCTGCTTGAGTTTAAGTTTCAGCCCGTCAAGATTGATATCATTAACGGCGTAAGAATTATTCTGAAGATCAAAAGTTTTTACCCTGGTGTCAAAAGATTTAAAATAGAATTTAATATCATTGCGCGACTGCTGATCGTTGAAGGTAACACCAATATCTTTAAGCTTAATTTTATCTAAAGAAATAATGAAAGGTTTTGAAGTGCTTTCTTCTTTGTCTGTGGTGGCAAACGCATCAAGAATATAGTCGAAATTGAATGTTCCGTCCGGCTTTCTTACGACATTGGCTCGCGCACCTTCCAGATCTACGGAGGTAATATCTGCGGTAGAACTGATCAGTTTGATCATATTCAGACCTACGTCAAGCTTTTTTACAGCCAGTAAGGTGTCGATATTCTGGCCTTTTAAATAAAGATTTTCCATAACAAGGCTGTTTGGAAATCCTATATAAACCCTTTCCAGGCTTACTTTTGTTTTGATTTTTTTTTCTAGGTAAACAACCAGCTTGTCTTTTACAAAATTCTGAACAACGGGAAGTCTTAAGCTAAGGATCAGTAACACAAGAAATACCAAGATGGATATAATGGTAATAACAAAACGCCGAAAGAGTTTTCTTTTGTTGATTTTCAGTTTCAAGAGTGATTGGGTTTATAACAAATATAGCAATACTAATCGTACTGCTCATCTGTTGTGGTACCCTTTGCGTATGCAAAAATCCTGCCTTGACTGCCAATCTAATGGAATTTAGTTTAGTTGAGTGTCAAGTGAATAGTTGATGCTGACAGTCAAAGCTCGGATTTGTGTAATAAAAAAGCCCCCTTTTTTCCATTTTTCTTTACTGAAAAGGTATTAGCAAAAATGAATTCAAGTATAAGTTAAGTTATCAAAGGGGGCTTGGCATGGTTTAAGATTATATTGAGATTATAGTTTTTAATTGTTTCCGTTTTCCCAGTGCACTTCCTGTCCCTGAGGTGCTGCACCTCCCTGAGCAGGAGTGATGGGTGCTGTCTCCTGGTTGATATGGTAAATATAGGCTGCAATTTTCTCGGCATCCCGCCCGGTGATAGTTCCTTCTTTAATCAGAGGACGCATGGTAGGGTTATTCGGAGATCCGTTTTCAAGCATCCAGAATACATTTTTGAACAGGCTTTTTTCTTTCACGTTGATCCAGTGTGAATCGGTAAGATTTGGGCCGATACCTCCTTTTGCTCCTTCTCCGTGGCAGGTTGCGCAGTTGGTTTTAAAGAGCTCCTTACCTTCTGCTATATTATCTGCATTGTATTTTGCAGACTCAAGATTAATCTGCGGCGCGGTTTTTTCAAATTCTGCGATGGAAGCCAGCATGGTTTTGGTTTCGTGTGTCAATTCTGCTTCAGGGTGCGCATAATCGGTGAAAGAAAATGCTGTAAGATATACGGCACAGAAGATACATCCGAACCAGAAAAGGCCGATCCACCATTTTGGGAGTGAATTATCCAACTCTGTAATTCCATCGAATCCATGATCAATAAGAATATCTTTTTCTTCTGTTGCAGATTGTTTTTTGAAAGCCGAATTCCAAAGTTTCTGGAAATAAGGTGTGCTTTTTTCTTTCAGGTATAAAGCTTTCTCTTCATCCGAAAGCCTGCTAAAATTCTGATTTTCGATTAGGTCTCCGATGGAGTTCATGATGAGAAGCAGGATAACCGCGATCAGCATCAGTCCCCAGAAAAAAGGAGAGGAAAAATATCCTGAATCGTGTGCGAACATTTCAAATGCCATGATCGTCAAACCTATGGTGACAAGGATGTATACTGAAATTGGGGTTCTTGTTTTCATTGCTAATTAATTTTAATTATCTGCACTTGCGGTTTGAATCTGAGTGGTTTTAATATCGGTTCCTAATCTTTGGAGATAAGCAATCATAGCTACGATTTCTCTGTCTTCAAGCGGAACGAAAGATCCTCCTTTTGCTATTCTGTCTTTTTCAACCTGCTGTTTTACATCTGCGGCTTCAGAATAAATTCTTTTAACAATACCTTTTGCCTGATTGTCTGCCCACTGATTCGCAGAATCGATCTGTGCTTTTGTATAAGGAACATCAAAATAATTTTTCATCAGTTTCATTTTGTCTACCATCTGCTTTTTATCCAGCTTGTTACTTATTAACCAAGGGAAACGCGGCATGATGGAACCGGCTGAAGTAATTCTTGGGTTATACATGTGTTTAAAGTGCCATGAATCAGGGTTTCTTCCGCCTTCTCTGTGTAGATCCGGTCCTGTTCTTTTTGATCCCCAAAGGAATGGTCTGTCATATACGAATTCACCTGCTTTAGAATACTGTCCGTTTTTACCTTCAAATCGTACGATTTCATCTCTGAAAGGTCTGATCATCTGGGAGTGACAGGCATTACATCCTTCTCTGATGTATAGGTCTCTTCCTTCCAGTTCCAGCGGAGAGTAAGGTTTTACAGCAGTGATCGTAGGGACGCTTTGTTTTAATGTTAAAGTAGGAATGATTTCTACCAAACCACCGATTGCCACAGTAATGAACGCCAGTATGGCCATGATTCTCGGGGTTCTTTCAATCCAAAGGTGCAGTCCTTCACCTTCTTTTCTGGCGCTTCCGATGTTGGCTAACGCCGGAGCTTCTGCAGGTACGTTTTTCTGGAATGAGCCGGCTCTAATGGTTTTGATGACGTTTACAACCATTAAAATGGCACCTGAGATATAGAATAAACCTCCTAAAAATCTCATTTTGTAGTATGGAATAATTGCCGTTACCGTATCCAGCCAGTTTTTCCAAACCAATGTTCCGTCCGGGTTGAACTGCTTCCACATTAATCCTTGTGTGAAACCTGAAATATACATTGGTACCGCATAGAAAATGATTCCCAGTGTTCCCAGCCAGAAATGCCAGTTAGCTAGTTTTTTAGACCAAAGCGGTGTTCTCCACATTACCGGAATCAGGTAATAGACAATCCCGAATGCCATGAAGCCGTTCCATCCTAATGCTCCGATATGTACGTGACCAATTACCCAGTCGGTGTAATGTCCTATTTTGTTTAAAGATTTTGTTGCCAATAACGGTCCTTCAAACGTTGCCATACCATAACAGGTTACCGCTACCACGAAGAATTTAAGAATAGGATTTTCTCTTACCTTATCCCAGGCTCCTCTCAGGGTTAAAAGTCCATTTAACATACCTCCCCAAGACGGCGCGATAAGCATAATAGAGAAACCTGTTCCTACGGCCTGTGCCCAAGCTGGTAAAGCGGTATACTGAAGGTGGTGAGGGCCTGCCCAAAGATAAACGAAGATCAGTGACCAGAAGTGAATGATTGACAGTTTGTAAGAGAATACCGGTCTGTCTGCTGCTTTAGGTAAGAAATAATACATCAGACCTAAAACCGGTGTTGTCAATACAAATGCAACTGCATTGTGACCATACCACCACTGTACCAAGGCATCTTTAGCTCCTGCATAAATAGAATATGATTTCCATGAAGTAAATGATAATGGTACTTCAAGATTATTGAAAATGTGCAGCATTGCTACGGCAATCCAGGTTCCCAGATAGAACCAGATGGCTACATAAAGGTGTCTTACCCTTCTTTTGGCAATAGTTCCGAACATATTAATTCCGAAAATCACCCATGAAATAGTAATTAAAATATCGATTGGCCACTCGTGCTCTGCGTATTCTTTGGAAGTATTGATTCCCATAAGGAAAGTAATGACTACGGAAACGATCATAATCTGCCAGGTCCAGAAGTGCATCCAAGACAGGGTATCGCTGTACATTCTTGTTTTCAGCAGTCGCTGCATGCTGTAGTAAGCACCGCAGAAAAACGAATTACATACAAAGGCGAAAATTACGGCACTTGTATGCAGCATTCTGATTCTTCCGAAGCCTAAAGCTCCCTGTGTATTAATTAATCCCTGGATGTTTCCTGAAGCCAGACTTTTAATGGTGGTGTCGTCTGTTCCAAATAAAAATTCCGGAAGTTCGGGGTAAAAAAGCATCAGTGCAGCGGTAAGACCGAGTAAAAAACCAACCAGACCGAATGCAATTGTAGCATAGAGAAATGCTCTGACAATATTATTGTCATAATTAAATTTTTGCGTCTCCATAATTCCTAAAGTGTTGTCCTGAAGTGATATTCTTTTCTTTTAAAGCATAAGTTTTAATGTAAAATTTTAACTTAAGTCTCAATAAATAAAAATATCATGTAGCGTAATAATGTTTTGCCAAAGGTATTCACTAACTTTGTGTAAGTCTAATAGATATACTTCTAAATTATACTGAAAACTTCTAAAACGGCATGGTATGAAAATATGTGGTCAAAACATAAGGAAAATCCGGAGGAGCAAGGATTTTACCCAGGAATATATGGCTTTTGAGATGGGAATATCACAGAAAGCCTATTCTGATATTGAAAACTCTAAAGTGAAAATCAATCTGGAAATTCTTACGAAAATTTCTGATATCTTAGGGATCAAACCGTCCGAGATTTGCAGTATTTCCGATAAGTGCGGTACCAATGATTACGAAGAAAAATATAACGGACTTTTGGAATACATGAAGAAAAAGGGAATCTCCATACCGGATGAACTTTCCTAAAAATAAGCTTGATATGAACTTACGAAGAATGGGAATTATATCATTAGTGGCTTTGGCAATGACAGTTGTGTTATTTTATATTGACATCAATTTTTATAACGCCCAGGATTTTACCAAAGACAATGTCAATGAAATTTTGTTTTGGTCATTGATAAGAGGTTTCGTGATTTCTATTGCCGTAAATATCGGGAATTATTACCGTTCGGTTCAGAAGAAATAAAACATATTTTCAGTAAATATTTTAGGTCAGAATCTTAACTTAGGAGACCTCTATTGAATATTAAAACTGATATTTTATTAAACTTTATTAGCAAGCTACTTTTTGAATCCCTTTCGCTGCTAAATATTATCATTCAAAAATAAAGTTATGCAGGTACGAGAAAAATTCCTTCACTAATTCTTTTGAATAATTTGATTGTGTTGGTCTGTTTTCCGAATTCTCTGTTCTCCCAGTAAATTTTGCCATCTTTATAATCACTGATTATAACGAACATCCCACCATTAATATTTAAGAAAGCAATAGCGGGAAAAGTAAGCTCTTCAATATCTTCCCAGTCATCCAGTCTAATGACCATTGATTCGATATCAAAATCATCTTGCAGTATATTGTAAAAACTAAAGAAATTATAATCGTCGAATGATAAGGTATAATCCTTTATTTTTCTTACTTTTTTATTATGCTTTATAAATTTCTTCAGCAAAAAATTAAAGGATAGTAGATAATCTTGTTTTTCAATCATAAAAGCTGAATGTTTTTAATAGATATAGTATGCATTCTCTGTTACACAATTTTTTATGCTCTTTATATTTATTTTGTAAGGAACATTTTTTTCATTTTTATAATGAAAATCAATAGTACTGATATTCTTTCTACTTGTTCCTATCCATCGATTACCTTTAAGTTTATAGAGATAAAATTGATTATAAAGAATACCATTTTCGTCTTCGTTAATAATAATTAATCTGTTTTTATCTTGGGGATAAAAAGTGAGATGTGTTTTACCAATTTTATAGGACTGCTCTTCAAGAAAATCAATATGCTGTTTTTGTGTGTAAGCCAGGAGCTTAGATTTCAACAGTAAAAATCTGTAGCGGGTATTGTTCATTCTTCTCTCTAGATTTCTACCAAGTTTTTTTAGAGAATAAGAAATTTTGTTGGGCTTATAATAGATCCCCTTTGGCGAAATTAAAAAATTCCCTTTCGGTTCAAAAGTTTCTATAAAGAAATTCTGATTGTCTTTAAGGTTGATAAGGTGAATCAACAGGTATTGTTTTTCTGTTACTGTATTATAAATATTACCTTGTACCCAATGATGATCTACAGTGGAATAAACAAATTCCTGAACAATATTTTTGTGATAATATTTAATCTGATTTTGAAGTTCTAGTCTTCTAAGAACCAGAGTGAAGCTTTCAATTTCGGTTTTAATCTCAGTAATATCTTTTAGATGAACAAGATTAAATTCAAAGTTGCATTCATCAAAACAAAAATGACGTGTATTTTGTAAAATGTGTGCATAGTCCTTACTCTGTTTGAATAGGTTAATACACTGTTCATTATTTTTCAACAGTGTAAAGAATCCGGCGGGGTAGTTTTTGTGGGGAGAAATAACATCATATTTTTTCAGGAGTTTCTCCGTAATAAAATATCGGATATTCCCGAAAATAATATCGATGTCACAGTATCCCCAAAAATCATATCCCTGTAAATAATCCTGAAAAATCAGTCCATAAGCAGGTTTAAAATCACAAAGTTTGTAACCATCCAGAATATTGATGGATAAGTTCAGCTTTTCGCTTGCCAATTTACTAAATTCAGTAAGGCTGCTGATCTTGATAAAATGAACATTAGGGACATGAAAAGGGGCTTCCAGATTGGTGAATAAAAAAAAATCAACATCTGGATTGTATTTGCAGCTGAACAAAAAATGTTTGAAATATTCAGGCCAGCTTTTGCCAAAATAACAGTTTATTAATGCGATTCTGGTCATCTTACACAGTTTTTTTAATATTCAGTAATGAGTCATAGCTTTTATGCAAAAAATAATATAAAATAGACTCATGTATATTCGGTTTCGAGGCAAATATTCTGTTGATAAACATATGGATATAGCTTACAACCAATGATTTTACCATTTGTGGAGATTGCAGTTCTTTAATTTCGGTAATGTAGCAGGCAGTTTTTTTAGATCTTATATCCAAAATTTTAGAAAACTCATCAACACCTGCAAGAAGCTCCAAAGTTTGGTGTCTGTGCTCTCTATATTTATCCTTCAATGTCTGCTTAGAGCTATCATCCAACATGCTTCCGTATCCGTTGGAGAGTTTGTGCAGAATATCTCGTTTTTCTGTCATGTTATATCCAAAATCATCAAGAATTCTGTTTATTCCGGCAACAGCAGCTTTCCAGATTGAAGTTTCTGTGTATTCTGCTTCTTTCAGTAACTGGCATACACATTCACTATCCAAGTAGAAAATACTTTCCATCTGATCAATTGTAGTTTCACCATAACGCTCAATTTCTCTATTATAGGTGTCCAGAACAATTTTATGGATAATCATTTCCCGGTTCAGATATTTGTCAAGTAACTGATAGATCTGGCTAGAAAGACTATGATCTTGAGATGTCGTTAAAAACCTTATTCTGATATGCATATCCGGATCGCTGTAACGGATGAAGAACCATTTTTTTATAATTCTTTTTCGTACAAGTCCATTGGCGAATTTATACACGGTATCTTTAAGGATCTGATCAGAAACCTTTGTACTGCAATATATTTTATAGAAAAGCCATTCACTCCCCGGAACAAAATTTCTGGTGACTGTGTTTTTTACTGGGAAGGAAATAAGTTTTTCTCTCTTTTTGCTACTGAAATTATGCCATGGAATAAGGAACTCATTGCTGTGAAGATTTCCTTCTGCATCCTTTGTTACGGTGTTGTATTGGGATGAAAGATTTTCCAACACTCTTATCTTCTTTTCTTTTAATAAATGGTCAAACAGGATTTCCAGTGAAAGAGCATTGTTTATAAATATGGGAAGTTCCATATCTTTTTCTGTGAAAATACAAATTTCCGGAATGTTTTTTTCTTTTAAATACGTTTTGAATACCTCAATTGAAGCTTTTTTTCCATTGAAAATTTTATCATGATCCAGTAGCCAGGACGCTCTCGAAAGAATCACATTATGAATCATTATTCTCGGTAGAAAATCATAATTGGCAAACATGCCCCAGTTCCAGTTATAAGAAGGAGTTGTATCCTGATACTGCAGATCACATAGAAAATGATACATCGGTACTTTATGCAGGTTATAATTGTGTGCAGATGAAAGACTTGGGATAATTTCTTTATTGTATTTTTTTGAACGAAGAATAATTCTGTCATTTTTTACAGAAATCATAATATCATTCAGATAGATTGGCTCACCATCAGTGTTATGGCGATTTATAATAGGTATTTCATACTTCCTCAGATGAGGTCTGATCGTAATATTTCCAACCCTGGGCTGTGGATTGTGTACCACTTCAGCAATAATCTGCTCATCAAAGAAAGACTCTTCTTCTGACAGGGCATTTTTTACTGATTCTTCCAAATGACCATCCAAATGACAAAAGCGACCCAAATAGGTAGAAGATGAAGGTCCGTCACTAAATTTATGGAAAATGACAGGCTTCCCTTTTTCATCCTCATAGATATGAACCAGTGAAGACATTGAAAAAGGAATATTTTTATTCTCCTCTAAAAAAGGACTAACTTCTTCTTGTGTAATTTGTATTAAATCTCGACTGTCTTTTAAAGCATTAATGAGCTTTTCCCCTAAAAACTGATTCCATTTCAAAGAGCCCTGAATAATATTAGTGGTGTTTTCTGACTTAAACTGAATTCCGTCTGAAAGGTTGGAACTTTCATTATCAGAATGTAAAGGATAATTGATACCTGATAAAGGATCAAGGGCTAACAGTATCGGAATTTCCTGCTGATCATATCTTGCCGCAAATTCCTTTTTGAATTTATCCAGAGAGTCAATCGTATCTGCAGATCCAATATGAAAAACGGTTGAAAGTACTTTTTTAAAGTCTTTAAAAATATTTTTATCCAGTGTATTGGATTTTTTACCTTTCAGCAAATCGGTTTGGAGGATATTTTTTTTGTGATTCTTAATTCCGACTGAAGTCAAAATTTCGGAAATCTGATCAACAGCAAGAAATGCATTATTGGTTTCATTAGCTTTTTGTACAATTTCAAATATGATAATCAGGCTGCGAATCAATTCTGCATCCTTTTTGTTTTCTTCGTTTTCCGGTATTTTCAGATCTTTCAAAAACTGATATATAAAATTCTGGAAATTCTTATCGGTAACCTTTGGAGAAAGTTCACTGATAAGAATTTTTGAATCTATCAATTCGTTGATATAGTCGAAACTATCTTCATAAGAAATGTCCTGATTAACCAATATTTCTATAATCTCTGAAAGCTTCAGGCCATCCTGACAGGCCTTTATGATTGAGTTCAGATATTTATTTTTTTCAGTAGAGATAATTTCATATTTCAACCCGGAATTCTTGATAGAGGGTTCAATATAACGGTATTTATTTTTAGTGTTGTATACTGTATTATTAGTAAAGAATTTGCAAACTTTTCTAACCTGCATATTCTCTTCCAGTTTTACCGTAATATCATGCAAAAGCTGCATATCCAGTCGGGCATATATTTTATCCTGTTCTTTATCCAAAGCAATGTGAGTACTGTCGCTCCATTCGCCCATACTTACACCGGCATTGGTCCCGAATGGGATTGTTCTGAAGTGGGTTCTCAGCCAGTACTTCAATAGAGATTTTTTTATTTTATCAGCTTTTTCTTTAGACAGCTTTTTTTTGTCCCACAGAATGAGTTGTTCATATAAGTCCGGTGATGATAAATAAATGGTATTACGAAAACTTTCTGTATTGATATCCTCTTCCCACTGATCGATATTTTTCTGTGGAAGGAGTGGTGTTCTCAGCAGGTAAAAGTTCAGTTTTTCTATATCGTTGTATTTCATCCTATATTCATTAAATAAATTTTATCCCAATCTTTTGCTTTTTCGGGATATTGATAGTCCAGCAGCACCATTCCCACACCAGAAATGCCTTCTAAAAGACCAGTATGTTCTACCCACATGTCATTTTTAAGATCGTAAGGAAATTTAACTCCTTTTTCCAGTTGTTCCAGGGTAAGAGACATCCAGTAATCGTGCGCTGCTTTCAGCTCTTCATCTTGAAATATTCTATAGAACTTATTGAATATATGCGAAATTCCGGATGTTCCATGGCAAATTCCTGTGTCTATACACTTATTTTTTTGACTATAAAATACGCCTGACCTATTCGCTTTTATTTTTGATGAATTCAAAATAATGGAATGACACATTGTTTTCAGCTCTTCGTCCTGCAAAACTGTATAAGCTTTCCAGATACTTATTGTAACTCCTAAATCACCATAGCACCAGGCAAGTCTTTCTGATAACTGTGTTTCTCCTGTGGCAATATTAAGTTTTGAAGGAAATATGAATTCTGAATCTTTATTTTGTTCGTAGAGCTCCTTTAAAAAGTTGACACTTCCATTAATCAGCTTCTTGCATGTTTCTTTCTCACAGCCTTTATGATAACATTCTACTAAAAAAGATATAATGGAGGGCTGCCCGTGGGCAAGGCCAAGGTCAATAATATTATCTTCTTTTACTATATGATCAATCCAGAAAAAGGATTCGTTTTTTTCATGTTTTAAATGGTCTATATAAGACACTATTTTTGCTACGGTATCAAATTTCTTAATTTCAAGAAAATAAATACCTAATCCGATCAGACCGGTAAATAAATCATATTCCTTTTTGTCTGCAGCAGCAGAAAGAAGTTCGAGGAAAAACTCAAAAGAATCTTCTTCTATGCTTTCAATATCCTCATCCGTAATAATATCAGCATTATGCAGAAGTCTCATAAAATAGATAATCGCTAAACTACCTGTACCAAAAGACGAATATGATGCTTCTGATGCCATATCAATAAGATCCTCAATTTTTTCAATCTCAACATCATTGTTGTAAAATAATGAATAGTATCCGTTTCCCAGGCTGAATGTAATATTTTCACCTTTGTCTTCATTACATTTTTCTGAAATTTGGGTTAAAAAAAAGTCAATTTTATCTTTATACATATTGGCTTAATATTTCGATAGCTGTTAAAGAATCTTTGTGTGATCTCGCAATGTTATTGAACATAAATTCATTATATCCGTAGAGCTCTTTAAATTCCAGCAGTTTTTCCTGAAAAAAACTTCCGTCTCCTACAAGGCTTATATTGCTTATATCATTGTTGGTACTTTTTTTTGCAACATTGATTGCCTTTTGTTTTGTTTTATGGCAGCATCCTGAAAAAGTAAGCACCATTGATGGTTCTTTTCCATATTTTGCTTTATATGCTGCTTTGAAATTTTGTAATTCTTCTTTGAGATATTCTTTGTTTGACTCTCCATGAAATATGGATCGTGCAAAATTAAGATCATGCTCTAAAGCTACTTTTAATCCTGAGTGTGAAGATCCCATATACCATACATCAGGAATATTTCCTTTGTAGGGTGGGATGATCAAATCCTTTTTAAGAAATTCACTTTCATCTCTCAGAAAGCTTAAAGTAGATTCCAGTTTTGGAAGAAATGATGAAAAATAATTGTCTTTGTCGACATCAACATTAAAATATTTAAGGTCATATTCACCTACGAGACCTTTAACGAAGCCAAGATCTAATCTTCTTGGATATAAACTTGAAAGGAGTTTATAATTGTGAGCTACTCGGAATGGGCTTTGTAATGGTAAGATAACTCCTGCAATCCCTATTTTTATTTTCTCGGTTAATCCTAATAATATGGGAATTAACATTTCAGGAGTAGACCAAGCCATATCATGCGCTTTTGAAAAGTAGTTTTCGGTGACCCAGAATCGGGAAAAGCCAAGTTCATCAGCTCTTGAAGCATAGTCAATGATATCGTATAATGATTTCTTAGAATTATTAAGCGAGTTTTCTCTAATGCCAAATTCTAAAAGGCCTATTTTTAATTTATTTGCCATAGTAGAGCTGTTAAAAGCAGCTACTCCGAAAGGAGTAGCTACAATTTTTGTAAAATGTTTCTGATTTACTAAGCAGGGCAAACGCAAAGATTAGTAGATCTGCTGCTTCCAGCCGTGCATGTCCAGTGTGAACAATCAACAACGGATGTTACTAGCTCTTTTCCTGCTTTTACAGATTTCATTTCTTCAGAATTCAATTGACTTAATTTTTCTTTTTTAAGTGTCAATTTTTTAGTTAATTTTTTGCTCATAATAAAAAAAATTTAATTTGATACCTACTCGTTAGCTTTTCGGTTTCCGCTATATTGTTTACTGTAATTTATTTTTTTATAAAATTCAATATTTGCTGATTGACAAAATCTGGCTTTTCTAGTGGGGCGTTATGGGTCGTATCTGGCACCACAAGCAATACTGAGTTTGGAATATTTTTGTGAATTAAGTTTGTGTCTTCGATTTTTACCAGATCATTACTTCCTGCAATTACCAAAACAGGATTTTCTATTTTTTTTAAATCATTTGATTGTATATCCGGGTGATTAATCATTAAGTTTAATCGTCTTTTTTCTAAAAGGTCATCCGAATTTTCGTATCTTTTTTTTATGGAATTAATAAATTTATCATCTACCCCTTTTGGATTGGTATTGGCGCCAATCACTACAAGTTTATTTATTATTTTCGGGTTTTTGATGCTAAATAATAAACCTGTTATTCCGCCATCACTCCAGCCCAGAATATTTATTTTTTGAAGTTTTAATTGATCTACGATATCAGACAAATCATCAGCTAATTTTTCATAACCATAATCAACGTTAGAAAAATCCTGACTTTTACCCTGATTTCTGGTATCTATGGTAATCACATGAAAATATTTTGAAAAAAAGGAAATCTGATGATAGAAATCCGAAATAATTCCATTGTTGCCTTCTAATAAGATTAAAGGTTCACCGGTTCCGTATTCTTCGTAATAAATATTTGCATCAGTAAGCTTAATAAATTTACCCTCCGGATTTTTTCCATAAATAGTCTTTTTTGCATCTTCTCGTGCTTCGTAAAAAGTAACTAAATTTTTCTCTTCGTCTGTTAACTTAGAGTCATTGTTATTATCGCTCTTCTCGACAGTATCTATACCTTTATTATTGTAGCCGACATTAATATTTGAAAGAAAGGTTCCGTCACTTATATCCCACTGCGACTGACTTTGATGTCTGAACAATAAATTTTTCGAAAGAGATTTTTTCGCTGAAATTCCAAAAACAAAGTCTGAATCTTTTAAAGGTTCATATTCTAACAGCTGCAAAGTGATTGCAATTTTATCCAAATTATTGAAGACTAGTTTGTAGTTCGATAATTCTATATTTTGCCAGCCGGTTGTAGAAGTTTTAAAAATAATATTTTCATTTAAAAGTGACTGATTGGGCAAGCCATTTTTAACATCATAAATATTCAGTTTTAAAGTGATGCTTTCAAACCTTGAACTTGGCATGATATGAAAACTAAATGATTTTAACTTTGTTTTCTTATAAATATCAAAAATATTTCCCTGCTCAACTGTAAGCGTATTTTTATCAAACATTTTCGAGAAAGTTAAAATTGGGCGTGACTTTTGTCCGATAGTTTTCTCTTTTAATTTTTCTCCCTCCAGTACAACTTCTTGGATATTTCTAATCTTAAAATCCAGATAAACATCTGCATTCTGCAGCAATTCTGATATTGGTTTAGTATTTTCCGCGTAGCCTTCAGCCTTAAAAACAATTGATTTGTTTTGAAATTCTTTTGGGATTATCATCTTATAATCTCCGGATTTATTCGTAAAGGAGCCAATGTTGGTATCCTTAATACCAATATTGCAATAAGGCAAAATTTCATTTTCCATATTTTTCACTTTACCTTGAATTGTAATTTGAGCGTAAAGTACAATATGTAACAACAAACATATTAGAAAAAACGACCTCTTTTTCATTTTTGATCTAATGTAAAACAAGAATTTCCTGCATTAGTTATTTGATGGTATCTAATAAACTATTGATGAATAGCTAGGTGTAGAGAAATGCAAAGATTGAATAAGCTTAAAGGAATTGCAAAAAGACGAAATGGATTTAAGTTTAGAAAAATTATGGAATAAGTGTAAATTATTCATAGTTAGTAGTGGTTTGGTTGTTGGTTGAGTTGTGATATGTCACAAACTTAAGAAATATATTTTATAAAAAAGCAAGTATTTGTAATTTTTTTCACACAAATTAGAAAAATATACGATGCAAGAATGTTTTCAGGTCTGGGAAAGAAGAGGAATAATGACTCTATCAATCAGTTAGCTCATGTAATATGATGAATGGTAGAAATTAATTACTTTAAAAGTGAAGAGAGAATGGAAGCCTTGATTTGTTTTTAAGCAAGTAATAGGATATAAAAAGGTGACCCAAGGATGGATGAATATGGAGATAGTATGGGCTATCTTATTTTTTATTTTGAACTATTTTATGAATTTGAAATGGTTTCAATCAAAAGAAAGGCGGCTATGAAAACACCTATTATATATTAAAAAATAAGCCAGTACTACAAAAAAAAAGAGAAACAATCACATTGATCGTTTCTCCTTAAATGTAGACTCACAGGGATTCGAACCCCAGATGACTGAACCAAAATCAGTAGTGTTACCGCTACACCATGAGTCTATCTCTGTTTGAGTGGTGCAAATTTACAGCTTTTTTAATTATTTGCAAGAACTTTTTCAAGTTTTTTTTAAATTTACATTTCCTTTATTTGCGACCATTATGCTGATAGACTTCAAAAATCTCAATATGAATCAATTACCCGCCGGAACCGAATTTGAAAAGAAAGTCGGAGCTTTTCTGGAAGAATGGTTTTCAGATGAAAAAACGGTACAGGTGCAGACCTCAGGTTCTACCGGAACTCCGAAGATTTTTGAAATTGAAAAAGATAAAATGATCGCTTCTGCTGAAATGACCTGTAACTTTTTAGGATTGAAAGAAGGTGATACGGCTTTGTTATGCCTCCCGGTCGAATACATCTCCGGAAAAATGATGACAGTACGCTCCATTATAAGAAATCTTAAACTCATCATTACAAATCCTTCAGTAAAACCCTTGGAGAATATCAATGAAGAAATAGATTTTTGTGCTATGACGCCGCTTCAGATAGAAAATTCTCTAGACCATTTACATTGGATAAAAAATATAATTATCGGAGGAGCTGCCGTTTCAGAAAGCTTAAAGCATAAAATTTTTGATTCCCTCGGATCGAAAGGAACGCAAAAGATTTTTGAGACCTACGGAATGTCAGAAACACTTTCCCATATCGCTCTGAAACAGATTTACCCTGTTTCAGAATCTTTTTTCACCGCTTTTGAAAATGTTGATATTTCCACGGATGAAAAAGGGTGTTTAAAAATTTTTGCACCACATCTTAATACAGAAGTATTGCAAACTAATGATTTAGTCGAAATTAAAAATAATAACCAATTCAGGTTTTTAGGAAGAATTGATAATGTAATTAATTCCGGCGGAGCTAAAATTTTCCCGGAACAGCTGGAAGCTTTAGTAAAAAAAGAAATTCCGAATGAAGCAGTTTTTATAGGAAGGGAAGATGAGAGTTTGGGGCAAAAATTAATACTGGTTATCGAAGGACAAAAATCTAAGGAAATTATTGATGAAATTTCAAAAATACCTTTTGAAAAAAGTTATCACAGGCCAAAAGAAATTATTTTTACAGAAAAAATTCCGAGAACACCAAATGGGAAGGTTAACAGGATAGAATTAAAAAATATACTGTAACCGATTAACGCATACGATAAATTATGAAAGATTTTTCAAAAGAACTGACCTTTAAAACTTCCCGTAGCAGTGGCGCAGGAGGGCAGAACGTCAATAAGGTTGAAACTTCTGTGACGGTTCTCTGGAAAGTTTCCGATTCGGGATTTTTTAATGACGAACAGAAAGATCGCATTCATCATAAACTGAACAACAGGATCAACGCCGAAGGCTTTCTGTTTTTAACGGTATCCGAAACCAGAACCCAGCTGATGAATAAAACCAGAGCCATCGAAAAAATTCTCGAGCTTGTAAACCAAGCGCTGATTATTCCAAAAAAACGGCTCGCTACAAAACCTTCAAAATCACAAAAACAAAAACGGCTGGACACCAAAAAGAAACTGTCTGATAAAAAAGAGAACCGGAAATTCAGGTATTAACTCAACTGCAGTTGTAGTTGACTGCGAAAGGTGTTAAATTTTTATTTTCTATGGGATAATTCACCTTAATACTATATTTTTGCGCCCAAAATAGTTAACTAATGATCAGAAAACTTTTTGCGGCCGCATTCATTTCTATATCGGCGCTTTCATCTGCACAGAAATTTTCAATTATTCCATCGGTAGGATATGCCTGGAGAACAGCTAAAACAGTTTCGGGACTTTCCAGAGAGGAAGAAGAATACGTAAAAGGATTAAAAAGCGGAATGAATTTCGATATTTCTGCATACTATCAGGTAAATCCTATTGTATCTGTCGGATTAAAATATTCCAACTTCAGCGCTTCCAGTGACGGATATATTTTAGGGTATGTGAATAATATGCCTGTTTCGATTTCCGTAACGACAAAAGATCAGATCAATTTTTTCGGTCCTGCTGTTATGATTTCCAATTTTACTGAGCAGACCAGGCATAAAATGTTCGTTGATGTAGGTTTGGGTGTAATTTCATACAGCACTAAAACGGCAAATGTGAAAGGAACAGGGTCTAATTTAGGAGCCGAACTTAATTTTGCCTATCAATACCAGATCACAAAAAATATTCTGATTGGGCCAAAGCTTGGGCTTACGGCAGGAACGCTTAATAAAATGAAAATTAACGGTGTTACCTATGATTTTGGCGAAGACCAAAAAGAAGGTTTGCACAGAGTTTCTTTGAGTGCAGCGGCTACATTCCGTTTTTAAGTTTTATCTTTGCAAAAAATAATTAAATGAGCAAACCGATTACTGAATTCATAGAAAAGTATTATCTGCACTTTAATGCAGCGGCATTGGTAGATGCTTCAAAAGGATATGTAGCGCATCTTAAGGATGGCGGGAAAATGATGATTACACTGGCAGGAGCAATGTCTACGGCAGAATTAGGAAAAATTCTTGCAGAAATGATCCGTCAGGACAAGGTAGATTTTATCTCTTGTACAGGAGCGAATCTTGAAGAAGATCTGATGAATCTTGTAGCGCACTCTCACTACGAAAGAGTTCCTCATTATAGAGACCTTACACCGCAGGAAGAGTGGGGCCTTCTGGAAAGAGGGTTGAACAGAGTTACAGATACCTGTATTCCTGAAGAGGAAGCTTTCAGAAGACTGCAGAAACACATCTATGAAATCTGGAAAGATGCCGACAACAAAGGAGAAAGATATTTTCCTCACGAATATATGTACAAAATGATTCTTTCAGGAGTTCTTGAGCAGTATTACGAAATTCCTAGAGAAAACTCATGGATGATCGCTGCAGCAGAGAAAAACCTGCCGATCGTTGTTCCGGGATGGGAAGATTCTACCATGGGAAATATTTTTGCATCATACTGCATCAAAGGAGAACTTAAATTTTCTACCATGAAATCCGGAATCGAATACATGGCATACCTTGCAGACTGGTACACAAAGAACTCTTCAGGAAAAGGAGTAGGTTTCTTCCAGATCGGTGGAGGTATTGCGGGTGATTTCCCGATTTGTGTTGTACCGATGCTGTATCAGGATATGGAAATGCATGATATACCTTTCTGGTCATATTTCTGTCAGATCTCAGATTCTACCACTTCTTACGGTTCTTATTCGGGAGCGGTTCCAAATGAGAAGATTACTTGGGGTAAGCTTGATATCACCACACCGAAATTTATCGTTGAAAGTGATGCCACCATCTGTGCGCCTTTGATGTTCTCTTATATTTTAGAAAATTCATAAGCAGGAAAAAGTTTAAAGCTTACAATTACATAAACGTTTCAATTTTTGGGACGTTTTTTTTAGTTTATTGTAAAGATGAATCCGTATAATCAACGAGTTATTTTTAACAATGGCGTGCCCTTCGCAGCACCAATCCCAAGGCTCAGGTCGGGCTTCTCCGGGCTCCACTTCGTTCCGGTCTCAAGAGACTGCTTGCTTCGCTCGCACCCTCCGTATCCCTCACGCAAATCAGTCCAGTGAATTCACCAGCACAAAATACCGGTAGGCTAAGATTCCTTTTTGGATCTTTGTCAGCTTATTGGGATCTTTATTGCTTAATTTCGGAAGTACCGCTTTATTGACTTTATTCAGCCAACGGAAAAATGTTTTTTTCATAGCAGATATTTTTATGTTGATATTCAAAAATTATGCAATGCTGATATAGATACAGCAAATAAAAAATTGCCGGCATTGCTGCAGGCAATCTTAACACTTCATCACACTATGTACGGGTTTCCGTATATTTTTTAAATTCACTTTGATTATGCATTAAATTTACAAATTAGAAACAAGTTGCATCTTGATCTATGGTAAGTAATTACTTAAAGTTGTACAATTTTCTTATTTTTGATTGATGATCCTTTTATTATGAATGAAGTTTTTAAACAACAGGTCTGGGAAATTTCAAAACTAATTCCCAAAGGAAGAATAACCAGCTATGGCGCGATAGCCAAAGCAGTAGGTTTTCCAAACCATTCGCGGCATGTGGGGAAAGCAATGGGAGGCTGTCCGCCGGATGTTCCTGCGCACCGTGTCATTTCAAGTTCAGGAACGTTATCGGTCCCGGAATTTCAGCAAAGGCTTGAAGCCGAAGAAATTATTGTCGAAAATTTCAGGATTAAAGATTTTAAAAAATTGTTTTGGGATCCGATGATGGAATTGTGATTTATTAAAATCCGGAATTACTGTTTCAGCAAACCGGAGCCACGAAGTGGCGGCTTACATCAGGATTGGATGCGAATCCAATCTAAAAAATTAATGTCGACCAAGCGAAGCCACGAAGTGGCGACCTATATCAGGGTCGGATGGTGTCCGACCATATTAATGTAATAAAAAAGTTTCGGGGCGACAAAGTCGCCCCGAAACTGATATAACTCATCAATTACTTCTCCAGTTGCTTATAGCTTCTTTGAATAAAATCGGTAAGCTCTTTTCCTTTCAATAAATTCTGGGAAAGCTTTGCCAGATCCAGAGCATGCTGAATCAGACCTGTTTTTTCTTCTGTATTTTCTGCTTTCAGAATTTGACCTGCAAATTCACTGTTGGAATTAACCACAAGATTATACATTTCCGGGAATCCTCCCATTCCGAACATTCCACCGCCGCCGGTTGCCTGCATATCTTTCATTCTCCTCATGAATTCAGGCTGCGTGATAGTGAATGGAGCATCTGTACTGTCAAGATCTTCAAGCTGAACGGTAAACTTCTTATCGGTGATCGCTTCTTCAACAGATTTTTTTAATGATTCTTTTTCCGTTTCATTTAATTTAGCAATAACGGGCTCGTCTTTTTTGATCAGATTATTGATGTGATCGGCGTCTACTCTTGCAAAAGAAATTTTCTCTTTTGAAGTTTCCAGTTTTTGGATCACGTGAGGAATGATCGGAGAATCTAAAAGAAGCACTTCATATCCTTTATCTTTTGCCGCCTGGATATAACTGTGTTGTTCATCTTCATTAGAAGCGTAAAGAACAATAAGATTACCGTCTTTATCGGTTTGATTAGGCTTAATTTTTTCTTCTAATTCATTCCATAGGAAATATTTTCCGTCTGTAGTTGGGTAAAGGGTAAATTTATCCGATTTTTCGGCAAATTTTTCTTCCGTAACGATTCCATACTCAATAACGACTTTGATGTCATTCCATTTCTTTTCGTAATCTTCCCGATTTTCATTAATAAGAGAAGACATTTTGTCGGCCACTTTCTTAGTGATATAAGAAGAAATTTTCTTTACGGCACCATCTGCCTGCAGGTATGAACGGGAAACATTTAGCGGAATATCCGGAGAATCAATTACCCCGCGAAGAAGCATTAAGAAATCCGGAACAATACCTTTTACCTCATCGGTTACAAAAACCTGGTTTTGGTACAGCTGGATTTTATCTTTTTCAATATTTAAATTGTTGCTCAGTTTAGGGAAGAATAAAATTCCGGTAAGGTTGAATGGGTAATCAACATTCAAATGGATGTTAAATAAAGGCTCCTCAAACTGCATCGGATACAATTCATGATAGAATTTCATGTAATCCTCATTGGTCAGCTCACTTGGAGCGATTGTCCATGCCGGAGTCGGATTGTTGATGATATTGTCAATTTCTTCTGTCTCTGCAACAGCATCTTCCGGCGCATCCTCCGGTAGAGGCAGCGTATGTGTTTTTGTTCCGAATTTAATAGGAACAGGCATGAATTTGTTATATTTCAACAACAGTTCACGGATTTTTGCTTCTTCAAGGAATTCAACAGAATCTTCAGCAATATGAAGAATGATTTCTGTTCCACGCTCTGTTTTATCTGTTGTTTCTTCTAAAGTGAATTCCGGGCTGCCGTCGCAGATCCATCGAACTGCAGGCTCATCTTTATAAGACTTTGTCAGAATTTCAACTTTTTCGGCAACCATAAACGCAGAATAGAATCCAAGTCCGAAATGTCCGATAATTCCGGAATCTTTCGCCGTGTCCTTATATTTTTCCAAAAACTCTTCAGCTCCTGAAAACGCTACCTGATTGATGTATTTTTCAACCTCCTCACCAGTCATCCCGATTCCCTGATCAATAATATGAAGCACCTTGTGCTCTTTATCGATCTTCACTTCAATTTTCGGATTCCCGTATTCAACCTTTGCTTCTCCGATGCTTGTTAAGTGCTTTAATTTCAAAGTCGCATCCGTTGCATTGGAGATCAATTCTCTTAAGAATATTTCGTGGTCACTGTAAAGAAATTTTTTAATTAAGGGAAAAATATTTTCCACTGATACATTAATATTTCCTTTAGTCATAATAATTTAGTTTTGATTTTGCTTTTATTTCTCAAAAAAAATACCGTTCGGGAAAAACTGACATTTTGACATTTTTATATTTAATTAAGAACGACTTTTATATAGCTTAAATTCCATTCCTTCGGAGGAGTGTCTAAAATTCAAATGGTTTTGAAGGGTGGTTCAATAAACTAGAACAATCATTATTCATTCAGAAAGTTATCACACTGACAGAATATCTTCCGCTTAAAACTAAAAAAGACAGCCTTTTCAGACTGTCTTTTAATATTTTAAAACAAATAATTACTTGTTTTTTAATTCTTCCTTGATTTTATTTTCAAGCTCTTCGGAAAGTTCAGGATTGTCTTTCAGCACATCTTTCACCGCATCACGGCCCTGTCCAAGCTTTGTATCTTCATAGCTGAACCAAGATCCGCTTTTCTTTACGATTCCCTGTTCTACAGCCTGATCCAGGATTTCTCCGGTTTTGGAAACTCCTTCTCCGTACATGATGTCAAATTCTGCCTGTTTGAAAGGTGGAGCAACTTTATTTTTTACAATTTTCACCTTTACGCGGCTACCGACAGCTTCATCACCATTTTTAATCGGTGCGCTCGCTTTTCTGATATCTACTCTTACGGAAGCGTAGAATTTCAAGGCATTACCACCGGTTGTTGTTTCAGGATTTCCGAACATCACCCCGATTTTTTCTCTCAGCTGGTTAATGAAAATTACGGTACATTTCGTCCTTGAAATCGTTGCCGTTAGTTTTCTCAACGCCTGAGACATCAATCTTGCATGAAGACCCATTTTTGAATCTCCCATTTCGCCTTCAATTTCCGCTTTTGGTGTAAGTGCTGCAACCGAGTCAATAACTACAATATCAATAGCTCCGGAACGGATCAGGTTGTCGGCAATTTCCAAAGCCTGTTCCCCGTTATCCGGCTGGGAAATGATAAGGTTTTCCAGATCAATTCCTAATTTTGCAGCATATGTTCTGTCGAAAGCATGCTCTGCATCAATAAATGCGGCAATTCCTCCTGCTTTCTGAGCCTCTGCAATCGCATGAAGAGTCAATGTTGTTTTACCGGAAGATTCAGGACCATAGATCTCAATGATTCTTCCTCTTGGATAACCGCCCACTCCAAGAGCGATATCCAATCCTAATGATCCGGAAGGAATCACTTCAATGGTATTGTCCACAGAGCTGTCGCCCAAGGTCATTACCGTTCCTTTTCCGTATGTTTTATCTAGCTTGTCAAGCACCAGTGCCAGTGCTTTTTTCTTGTCGTCTATATTACTCATCTGTTGTTAAATAATTTATCAAAAATACAAAAAAATACAGTGAAAAACTAATATTGCATACCATTAAAACCAGTTTTTATAGTTAAAAAAATGATAAAATTTTAATACGGCAATTCATTTTTTAATTTTCGGACAAAGTTATTTTTTTTAATCTTTCCAAATGTAAATCATCAAGACTATCAGAGGCTTACTAATGGAAAACTGAATTATCAGTAATGCTGAGATAGTCTGTCAATACTTTCATCTGGTCTTTATTTCCTTTTCTGATTCTCAGGTCCCGGCTCACTATTTTATTGTAAATTTTGTTGATCATTTTTTTGGTAACCGGAAAGGCATTTCTGTTGCTTACCTCCGGAATCTGCAGTCTTTTGCAAACCTCGTCGTCCAGTAAAAACCAGGTGCAGGAAATATGCAGATAGCGAAGGTTTTTCCTTTGGAATTTGTATTTTAAAATAGGGTTTTCAAGGGATTCGTTCAATAATGAATGGGCGAGGAGTACTGAGTCTTTATCTGCAGGGGGCTGAATAGAAGTCCACATATAGAAAAATTCAGCAGCCTGTTTTTTGTTGTCCGGTAATAGTTTTTCAGGGATTCCCAGAAGATACCCTACATATTTCCAGAGATGAAAAAGTCCTTTTTCCTCTTCTAGGGAGAAGGTGTTCCCAAGCTTATGAAGGCTGTGCAGAAAAACCAGACTGAACCCGATATAAGTTGCCATCATATCCCAGGAATTAATAGGTTCGCCCCAGTTTTCTGTATCCCAGTTTTGGTAATGTTTTCTGATGAAAAGTCTTGCGTAAGAATGAATTAATCTTGTTTTAATCGCAAACTCATAGCCTTTATGATGAAGTTCCAGTGCGTTGTACCGTGTAACATTTACCCAAAAATCCAGTGTTTCGGAAAGTCTTTTAACGGCGCCTTTTTTTAAAGCTTCGGTTATGATAAGCGGTTTGTTCAGGTAGGCAAAATCATATCCTCCCATCAGGCAGTAATCCCGAAGGGAAATCAGGGAATCCAGATTGGCCCTCATACAGAGTTCGGCACCGCTTTTTAATAAACCATAATCCAGCCATTCCGGAACTGTTTCTGTCTGGGAAAACATTTGTCTGGCGCTTTCCGGAATATTTTTATTTTCGGAAATACCTTTTCGAATATATTCTTCTATTTCTTTCGAAGCCTCCCGGAAATTTTTGGTAAAATAAATATCTTTTACAACCTGGTCTCCCGTTTCATCCACGTGATAAAAATAGGGTGAGAATTTTTCAAAATCCCTTAAACTTACTTCGGCTCCCGAAAAATCGATCAGCAGCTTTCCATTACCTTTTGTCCAGAAGTCTTTAAAATGCGGTGAATCTTTATAACGAGGCTGTACATTGGTGGTTTTCATTACAATAAAAATACAAGTTTTACGCCGAAAAGAGAAGGTGAGATTTGTCATTCATCTTATCAGGCTCCTGAAAAATACCACAAACGGGTAATTTCTTTGTGTTGAAGGATTTTGAAAATTTGTATAAAATTATTTATCATGAAAACAAAAATTTTATTGCTGTTGCTGATGTTTTCAATTGGCATGGCGTTCGGACAAGGGGAGAGAACAAAATATCTTGATAGTTTGCTTAATAAATTGGTTAAATATGATAATGCCTATATTAATGACACCAATTCACTAGTCTCGGCATATACATTTAGTCAGATGGTCAAAAAAGATTTTTCGTTGTTGGTTACCGGGTCTGCAGAAAATACACAAGTGGGAAAATATGCAGCCCTATCGGTTGATAAAAATGAACAGAGTTTTTCTTTTAGTCCTATTAACTATATTATTAATGGCAACGATGCTTCTAAACCATTTAAACATGTATTGGCAATAAATGCAAACGGAAAGCTTAATAATGATGGGTTTTTTGATTTTTCTGACAGAAAGAAGCTTCAGATTGGCGGAAGTTGGACTTCTCTCTGGTATTCTCGTTACAGTTTTCCAAAAAATAAAGTGAAGTACAGGCAAATATATGGTTTGGTAAAAGATAATATACTGAATAATGTTGAAGGCACAGATGATTTGGAAAAACTTGTAAATAATGAAAGAAATGTTGGAGATTATAAAAATCTGTACCACCAGGAAGTAGAAAAATATGAAGATGCATTATATAAGAATTATTGGACAAGAAAAGTTTTAGCCTGGACTAAACTTGATATTGGATATTCGGAAGATAAACTCAAAATTGTAGATAGTATTAATGTGCAGAATTCTGTGATGGAGCCAATTAATAAAAATATAAAAGGCGCCTACTTTTCCTTGTCAGGAAATATATTTTATGGCTTAAAAAATGGCTTTAGTTTTTATTTAAATGCCCAATTGGCATATTCGAGGAAAACTTCTCTATCTGAAATATTTTCAACAGTCGACTGGAATAAAGTTATGTATGGAGGGGGAACTAATAATACAGTTTATTATGATATGGGCGAGCAAAGTGTTTATATCGCCGATCTTACTAAATTTGAAAAAAAATATAAGCGTGATGTAGCGGTACAACTTTTATGCTTTGTACCATTAGGGCAACAGAACTTAATCGGTTTGGATCTGTCATATCAAAATAAACAATTTATTACACCGGGTACAAAAACGTTTACGAGCAATAAAAATATTTATAGTGTGGGAATTATGTTTCCTTTGAGAGATAAGGATGGTAAAATAACAATAAATATTGAGCCTTTCTGGAAATCGACATCCTTCGATAATTATGATTCAGGATTGGATGAAAGTTTTTGGGGAGTTAAGTTTGGTGTTCCTCTTAACCAGATATTTTAAAATGAATGGTAATAATAATGTACAAAACCAAAAAAACCTTCCCATCGGGAAGGTTTTATATTACTCATTGCTTGTTTACAAATTATAAAGAAGCAGCGTGTACCAACATATCTACCAACTTGTTAGAGTAACCCATTTCGTTGTCATACCATGAAACAAGTTTTACAAAGTTTGGAGAAAGCATGATACCGGCATCTTTATCGAAGATTGAAGTTCTCTTATCTCCTACGAAATCCTGAGAAACCACAGCATCTTCAGTGTATCCTAAAATGCCTTTTAATTCACCTTCTGAAGCTGCTTTGATTGCTGCACAGATTTCATCATAAGAAGTTGCTTTTTCCAATCTTACCGTTAAGTCTACTACAGAAACGTCAACGGTTGGAACTCTGAAGGACATTCCTGTTAATTTTCCGTTCAATGAAGGAATTACTTTTCCTACTGCTTTAGCAGCACCAGTAGAAGAAGGGATGATGTTATTCAAAGCAGCTCTACCACCTCTCCAGTCTTTCATTGAAGGGCCGTCAACTGTTTTCTGAGTTGCTGTTGTAGCGTGTACCGTAGTCATTAAACCTTCTACAATCCCGAAGTTATCGTGGATTACTTTAGCTAAAGGCGCTAAACAGTTGGTTGTACAAGAAGCGTTTGATAAAATTTTGATATCGTCAGTAAGTTCAGTATGGTTTACACCCATTACGAACATTGGAGTATCGTCTTTAGAAGGTGCGGAAAGGATTACTTTTTTAGCACCGGCGTTAATGTGCTTTGCGGCATTTTCTTTATCTAAGAATAAGCCTGTAGATTCAACGATATAATCAGCACCGATTTCATTCCATTTCAGGTTGTTAGGGTCTCTTTCTGCAGTTACTCTGATTTTTTTTCCGTTCACCACAAGGTCATTTCCTTCTACAGAAACTTCTCCCGGGAAGATACCGTGTACAGAGTCATACTTTAGCATATAAGCCATGTATTCTGCATTGATCAGGTCATTGATTCCTACTACTTCGATATTATCTCTCTCAGTCATTGCTCTGAACACAAGACGTCCGATTCTACCAAACCCGTTGATACCTACTTTAATTGTTGACATAATAGTTTGTTTTAAATTATATTAAAATATTAGATTGCTAAAATTTCTGAAATCAACAGAAGATCTTTATTGATTTCATTGTGTTTTTTAATGGCTTCTTCAATCGGTGTATATACCAAATCATTAGAACGCATCCCTGCCATTACATTATTTTGTCCTTCCATCAGTCCCGTTACGGCACCATAGCCCAATCGGCTTGCCAAAACCCTGTCGGCACAGCTTGGTGAGCCTCCTCTCTGCATATGTCCTAAGATTGCAACACGAATATCATAATCCGGGAATTCCTGCTTGGTTTTTTCAGCAAGTTCATAAACGTTTGCTAATTTTTCACCTTCAGCTACCACAACAATACTGGATGCTTTTCCTGTTTTTTCAGCATTTCTGAAATTATTGAAGAGTTCATCGATGCTGTCTTTTCTTTCAGGGATTAAAATATCCAGTGCCCCTGTTGCCAATCCGCTGTTTAGTGCAATAAACCCTGCATCACGGCCCATCACTTCTACAAAGAAGACCCTGTTGTGTGAGGTTGCTGTATCACGGATTTTGTCAATCGCTTCCATGGCTGTATTTAAAGCCGTATCATAGCCGATCGTATTATCGGTTCCGAAGATATCATTATCAATGGTTCCCGGTATCCCGATTACCCTGATCCCGAATTCTTCATTAAAAATTTTGGCTCCCGTAAAGGTTCCGTCACCACCAATGCATACCAATCCGTCGATACCCAGCTTCACACAATTGTCGTAAGCTTTCTGACGGCCTTCTTTGGTTCTAAATTCCATGGATCTGGCAGATTTCAGAATCGTTCCGCCCTGATTGATTATATTTTTTACGGAACGGGGGCCCATTTTAAGGAAATCTCCGTTGATAAGACCATTATAGCCTTCTCTAACTCCGTAGCATTCGATATTGTAATAATTTGCGGTTCTCACCACCGCCCTTAATGCTGCATTCATACCCGGAGAATCACCTCCAGAGGTAAGAACTGCAATTTTTTTTACAGCACTCTCTTTCATCTAGTAAAAAGTTTCGAACACAAATTTACAAAAACAAGTTCAGATAATAACAGTATGTTGAGAAGAGTTTTGGATATTCATTATTTAAAATGTCTAAAATTTACCGATCTGAAAAGATATCTTGCCGTAGCAATTTCCGGCGCATCAACATCCAGCTGATACCATGGTGAAATTGTTTTCCGGAAAGGATTCGAAATAATATGAACAGATTGTGCAGGTGTGAAACCTTCTCCCAGAAGATATAGTTTTTCACCTTTATTATTTGTGCATACTCCGGTAATGAAAACCACGTGGCCGGGACTTCGGGGTGTAATCAGGATATCTCCGGTTTTGAGCTTTCTGTTGTCAGTTACAGACAGTGTTTCCTTGTTTAATGATATCGTTCCCGCATAGTTGAAAATCAGGTCCAGATAATTTCTGAAATTAGTATACGAATCATCAAATCCTGCAGTTTTTCTGAAACTCACAGCGCTGCCGTTTACAAAAGCTCTTATCCCGTTTTTATAGTCATTCCAGGAAACGAGATCACCGCTGGTAAAATGAAACTGTATTGTATCAAATTTTTTGGTTTTAAATAAATATTCTGCTCTTAGTCGAATAACAGCATCAGCACACTGCTGAAGATCCCTGTTTCCTGTATCAAGATCAAAAACCGCTTCATGAAGGTGTTGTGTTCCGATTTTATTACCGTCATATCTCAGAATGGGACTTCTGTATGGCTTTAAGGGAAATTGTTCAATAAAATATCCGAAAGAACCAGGCCGTTCTTCTACCCACTCGTAGCCTTCCGGAGCCGGAAATCTTTCTTTTATGGCGTTTTTGTTCTTATTGATTTTCAGTTGAATATCTTGAGAATCTTCATTTATTTTAGTTGAATTTTTATTCTCTGCTTTTTTCTCGCTACAGCTGCTGATTAATAATAAGAAAGTAATTCCCCAAATAATTTTTTTCATGGTTTATATTTGTCCGAAAGATATAAATAATTCTAAAATCAGATTTACTGCGAGCTGAATGGTTACCACTTTTCCGTTAAATATTTCCAGTATCGCTTGGGTACATGCTGAACATGCAGCTTCAGATTCTTCCTTTCGACAATATTCGTTTTGGTAAAATACCGCTGCCACAACGTCTGATAGTTTTTTTCCTGATCATGAAATTTCTGCTCATATTTGTTGAGGTCAATTTTTTCATCAGGATAGAAGAAGTCGCAGGTCTCAAGATCATAAATAATCCCGTAATTTCTGCGCAAATCATAGATCATCCATTTCTGGTCCTGATATCGGTCTTTAAAATGTTTGCGGATCAATGGAAGTACATTGAAATCGGGATCGATTTTAGCAAAAAAGACATCGTCCTGCATTTTTTCAAAACGGACAAAAGCGGTCATCCTGTGCCGTTCCCGACTGACAGATTTGCAGATTTTAGCGATCTTTAAAATAGCTTCATCAGCGTAATTCTGGAGAATATTTTCATCAGGATATTTTATGGATTGCCTTACCGCAGATAAAATAAGCTGTTCGGCCTCAGGATCTTCCGATAAATATACTTTCAGCAATTCATGAATGCCCTGCTTGCTGATGTTTGCTTCGAGTTTATTTAAAACCCTTTCGGATTTATCATTCTGCGTAATCACTTCATGAATTTCAGCAAAAATATTTTCCTGATGAAACCGTTCCCTGCTGATAATTTCTACGTCTTTATATTTATATTCAAATACTTCAAATACTGCAGTGAAAAGTCCGTCGAAACTTCCGTCGTAGAGTAGGGTGGTCATTTTTTAATATAACAATTTATTAATTGAACAATTGAACAATGTAACAATGTAACAATGTAACAATGTAACAATGTAACAATGTAACAATTTGAGATCTATTTCTCATGCTGAAGCATCTCAATATTTAAATTAAAATTTGAAAATTAATTCATTTATTTCTAAAAGCTTATCAGAAAAAGTTTGGTATATCCCTGCTTCCATGCAATATCCGCACAATGATGATATGTGTGTCCGACAATCTGTAAAAAATGATATGATTGCCTTTCGGAAAACTATATAAACCTTGTTTTATTTCATTACGTGTTTTTCCTGATGTTGGATTTAAAAGCAAGCTTTGAAAATTTCCTCTATCTCCAGCAGATATTTTTCAGCCTGATCGAATCCGAAATAATGTACTGTATAATCAAAAATGTCTTCCAGATCTTGGTCTGCCGCTTCAGACAGAATATAGATTCTTTCAGGCATCCTTTTTTTTCTTCTTAGAGTCAATAATATCTTTTACCGACCGCGAACTGGAATTACTGTCCCATCCTTTTTCAATTTCAGCCTTTAAATCCTGAATTACTCTGTGACGGTATACTTCGTGTAATCGCAACGCATCCCGTACCACTTCACTGGCATTCTGAAAATCTCCCGATTGTATCTGTTCTGCAATATAATCTTCCTGCTTTTTTGTAAAACTGACATTCATTGTTAATCTTTTTTCGAAATTACAAAATATATCCATATTTAGCAAAATTGGACATGGATTTAAATATAGGTGGTTTTAAAACAAAGTCAGTTGTTGCGAGAATTGATTATGAAATTTGGAAGAGCTTCCGCCAATAAGCAATCTCCTGAAATTTTTATCCGTTAAATATTTCAGATAAGCATTTCCTGCATTAAAATCGATAAAATACCGGGCGCGGTTAACCGCTGCACCCAGTTTGCTTAGATGATCCATCGTAAGAACCTGAAAACGTCTCGCGCTAACAATTTTTTTGGCTGTTTTTACACCAATACCCGGAATTCTTAAGATCATCTGGTAATCGGCAGTCTGAAGATTAACAGGAAATTGATCGAGATGTCTTAACGCCCAACTCATTTTCGGATCCATTTCAAGATCAAGGAAAGGCATATTCGGATCCAGAATTTCTTCTGCTTTAAAGCCGTAAAACCTCATGAGCCAGTCGGATTGATACAATCTGTTTTCGCGGAGCATTGGAACTTCTGTCGTTAAAGAGGGGAGCCGCTTATCCTCCAAAACCGGCACGTATCCCGAATAATACACTCTTTTCAGATTAAAATTTTTATAAAAATGATCAGCAACTTTAATGATCTGAAGGTCGTTTTCGTTGGTAGCACCTACAATCATTTGGGTTGACTGTCCCGCCGGAGCAAACTTGGGAACCTTCCTGAAAATCTTTTTCTCATCTTTATATTGGTCAATGCCCTTCTGAATATACCGCATCGGGTTGATCATGTCCTGTCTGTTCTTTTCAGGAGCCAGAAGTTTCAGTCCGCTCTCCGTTGGGATTTCAAGGTTTACAGATAACCGGTCCGCATATAATGCTGCTTCCTGCATCAGCTCGTCACTTGCTCCGGGAATTGATTTTAAATGAATATAGCCGTTAAAATTTTCTTCAAGACGAAGCTTTTTAGCTACTCTCACCAGACGTTCCATTGTGGTGTCTGCATTTTTGAAAATCCCTGAACTCAGAAACAAGCCTTCAATATAATTTCTCCGGTAAAAATTAATGGTAAGATCCACAACTTCCTCTACTGTAAAAGCCGCTCTTTTAATATCATTCGAACTTCTGGAAACACAGTAGGCACAGTCGTAAATACAATGATTGGTAAGGAGAATTTTTAGAAGAGAGACACAACGGCCATCTTCAGTATAAGTATGACAGATTCCGCTTACGGAACTGTCTCCCAAAGCGCCTTTTTTATTTTTCCTCGTCCCTCCGCTTGATGAGCACGATACATCGTATTTTGCTGCATCAGCAAGGATTTCAAGTTTTTCTTTCAGGCGGTCAAAATTCATATTTTAAATTGATTATCTTAAAGTTGAATAAGATGAACGGTTCAAATTTAGCTCCAAAATTGATAAATATCAATCTTTTTCGATTGAAGTTATCAACAACGGAAAGTTACAAAATCACTATATTTACATTTCTTTAAAGATAAACTATGAATCATCAACCGGTAGAAGGTTTTTCCAAACTTTCCAAGCAAAGAAAAATCGATTGGCTCATCTCAGAATACCTTAGCAACGATCGCAGTTACGAACAGATTTTACAGCAATACTGGAACAATAATGCCGAAATTCAGAAGCTTCACGAAGAGTTTTCTGAAAATACCATTTCCAACTTTTACATGCCTTACGGAATAGCTCCAAACTTCCTGATTGACGGAAAATTGCTGGCTTTACCTATGGCTGTTGAAGAAAGTTCCGTGGTAGCGGCAGCGTCCAAAGCAGCAAAATTCTGGATTGACAAAGGTGGCTTTAAAACAACCATTATCAACACCGAGAAGCTTGGTCATACGCACTTTATATTTAACGTAGAATCCCATAAATTATTACATTTTTTCAACTTTAGGCTAAAGAAAAAACTTTTTGAAACTACGGAAGATATTACCGCGAATATGCGGAAACGCGGCGGCGGAATTTTAGATATTAAGCTGATTGATAAAACTTCTGAAATGCCGAATTATTATCAGTTAAAAGCCAGTTTTGACACCGTAGATTCCATGGGTGCGAATTTTATTAATTCGTGTCTGGAACAATTCGGAAAAACATTGAAGCAGGAGGTTGCAGAAAATGAAGATTTTACCCAGGAAGAAAAAGATTCATTACAGATTGTCATGAATATTCTTTCCAATTTTACACCGGATTGTATTGTTAGAGCTGAAGTTTCCTGCAAAATTGAGGACCTGAAAGATGACAGCGGTATTTCCAATGAAGAGTTTGCCTGGAAATTCAAGCAGGCAGTTACGATTGCCGAAATTGAACCTTTCCGTGCCACCACCCACAATAAAGGAATTATGAATGGAGTAGATGCCGTAGTCATTGCTACCGGAAACGACTTCAGGGCAACGGAAGCTTGTGCGCATGCCTACGCTGCGAGAAATGGAAAGTATTCTTCTTTAACGCATTGTACAACAGATAATGGGATTTTCCGGTTCTGGATTGATCTTCCTATTTCAGTGGGAGTTGTAGGCGGTCTTACGAATCTTCATCCTTTGGTAAAGTTTTCTCTCGCATTGTTAGGAAAACCTTCTGCGCAGGAATTAATGAGTATTTTGGCGGTATCCGGACTAGCTCAGAACTTCGGAGCACTACGTTCTCTGGTAACCACAGGAATCCAGAAAGGACATATGAAAATGCATTTGCTGAACATTCTCAACCAAATGGGAGCAACGGAAGAAGAAAAGCAATATTTCGTGACCTACTTCAAAGATAAAACCGTAAGCCACCACGAGGTAATCAGTGAATTCAACAGATTGAGAGCGCAATAATGTTTGGAATTATCGTCTCTGCTTTTATGTTGGCTTTCGGAATATTCCTGAAAGTAACTAAAAATCCGGGTTTTGAACAGAGTAAAAAGTTTGCCTGGATCTTCATCGGAATCGGACTGGTATCATTAATATTTAAAATTTTACATTATAAATGAAAACAATAACATTAATTTTTGGAGCGGTATATGGCTTGCTTTCAGTAATCTTAGGTGCATTCGGAGCACACGCTTTAAAAAAAATACTGTCCGTGGAAAGGTTGGAAAGTTTTGAGACAGGTGTACGTTATCAAATGTATGCTGCTTTTTTCCTCTTAATTGTAGGTTATATTTTAAAATTTGAAACGAAAACCGAAAACTGGATTTCATGGCTGATGATTTTCGGGACCATGCTTTTCTCTTTCAGCATTTACGGACTGAGTATGCAGGATTATTTCGGGATGAATCTGAAATTTCTGGGACCCATCACTCCTCTTGGAGGGCTCTTAATGATCCTGAGCTGGGGCCTTCTTATTTTTTATTTTGCTAAAAACAGAATATAATTGGTCTTCGACAGGTTCAGACTGAATTTAAAAATGAGGCGCGAGCGAAGCGAGCGTCGAAACGGTTAGTATTAGCAGTGTCATGCTGAGCTTGTCGAAGCATCTCATAAATCTTTTAGAGAAACTTCGTTTATAAATATTCATTCAACGGAAGTTTCAAATAGTCATTCCCATGACAACAAATGATGATCGTAATTTTAAAAATAATTAAAATGAAAATCAACAGAAGACGGCGTATTATAAGAACATTCAACCTTTTGGATCAGCCGATCCGGTTCAATCCATTTGTATTCAGCCGTACTTTTTTCATGTGGGCCATTACAGGATTAGTCGGCGGTGTAATTGCCGGGTTATATTGGATTGTCCTTGAACATTTCACAGCGTTTTTAGCCGAATTCCAGGGTTGGATGGTGATTCCTACGATGGCAATATGCGGTCTGCTGGCTGGTCTGGTTATTCATTTTATCGGCGATCCGGGCGAAATTCATCTTATCGTTAATAACATCCGTTTCAATAAAGGAAAGCTTGAGCCTAAAAACAATCCTTCCATGATTTTGTCTTCACTATTTTGTGTAGCATCTGGTGGAAGTTTGGGACCTGAAGCTCCTTTGGTACAGGTTACGGGTTCTACAGGAACTCTCTTGGGAAAGATTTTCAGGCTGAAGGGAGAGGAGCTGCGTTCTTTGAGTATTGCAGGAATGGCTTCCGGTTTTACAGCGCTTTTCGGCGCTCCGCTGGGAGGAAGTCTTTTTTCTCTTGAAATCCTTCATCATAAACATGCTGTTGAATATTACAAAGCAATTATTCCTGCACTGGTGGCCAGCTGTTTCAGCTATCTGATGTTTGCGCTTATTATTCATTTGGGAATAGGAGCCACCTGGGACTTGAAAGCATATCATTATACCGGAGTTTATGATTTTGCCTATGCAACGGCCTTCGGGATTATCGGCACTATTTTCGGATGGATTTTTATTTTCATCGTTAAATTTTTCAAACGCATTTTTGAATACAGAACATTTCCGATCTATATTAAAACGTTAACCGGAGGAATTATTCTGGGTGTCATCGCTTTTTATTTTCCGATTACAAGATATTTCGGGCATAATGAAATCAACCAATTAATCAATGGCAATTTTGCATTAAGCTTTTTAATTGTTGTGTTGATTTTCAAAATTTTAGCCATTGCTGTTACCGTAACTTCCGGATGGAGAGGTGGTTTCATTATTCCGCTTTTCTTCGTAGGAACGACTTTAGGATTGATCATTCATCAATTGTTTCCGGCTGTTGATATAACGCTTGCCATTGTAAGCTGCATGGCGGCCATTAACGCATGTGTTACCAGAACGCCGATGAGTACAACAATTATCTTGGGAACCTTAACGGGCTTTACCTATTTTGTCCCAATACTTTTTGCCAGCCTTACCGGTTATTTTCTGGCTCCGAAGATTCCGTTCATCGGCTCACAGTCTGAAAAATTGTCTGAAGAATAACTGCTTGTTTAACAATTAATCTAAGGCTGAAAATTTTCTTTCATCCATTTTAGTTTGTTGTAGCTTTTCAGGAATTTATTGTTGAGAAGAATAAATTTTTCCTGTGCGTCGATCATCTTGTTTTCCCTGGAATTAATCAGGAAAAGTGAACTCTCTCCATTGCTGAATCTTGTTTCTTCAGCCTGAAGAAGCCGTTGGTAATTCGTAAGATTGTTCCGCGCAATATCAATCTGTGAATGATAATTAATGACTTCATTTTTATACGTCAGGATCTTGGTTTCCAGTTCTCTTCTTTTAACCTGAGTATCCAAAGTATTTTGTTCAATCTTAAGTTTTGCAATCTGATAATTGGCCCTGGCCTCTCTTTGAAAAACAGGAATTTCCAATTTTAATCCATATTGGAAATTATTATCAAAAACCGGAAGATATTCTGCTCTGTAATTCTCTTTGTTAAAAAAATTATAGGTAAAATCCAGCTTAGGAAGAAAGCTCTGCCACTTCAGCCTTCTTTCACTTTCCAGGATATTTTGTTTCTGAAAATAATACAGCAGCGAAAAATGATCATTCAGATTTTGATTTTCTACCTGTTGTATGAGCATTTCAAAATTATTAAAAGCTTCGCTGCTGGCCATTCTGTCTGAAGGATAAATCATCGCGGTGAGATCATACAATTCTCTATTGTCTTTCCATAAAAAAAGCTGAAGCTCCTGCGTGCTTTTTACAAAATTCAGAAAAGCATCTCTTTCCTGAAGACGGAAACTCTGTAGCTGCGATGCTGCTTCAACGGTGTCAATAGCGGGCCGTTCGCCAAAATCAAATGTCTTTTTAGTAAGTTCAAGTCTTTTTTCATTAATTAAAACAGCTTTACGCTGAAGCTGGTAAATTTCGAAATTTTTAACCCATTCCCAATAGGTATTTTCGGCTTCCAGAAGAAGATCGTTGGTAAGAACTGCCTGTTCTGCCTCTGTCATTTTCACGGCATACCTGGCCTGTTCCAGCATAGCTCTTCTTTTGTCATACAACAGGTTTTTAGCCAGTGGAATGGTGACCCCGAACTGGTAGAGCCCACCTTTGGTGTCGCTGTTATTGATTTTTTCCCCGTCCAGATAATTGTAACTTGCTGTCAGATCAATCCCGTACCATGTAGGAATTCCGAGTTCCAGATTTTTTTGTCTGTAATATTGTACGCCATCGATATTCTTTTCTCCAAGTTTTCCACCCAAAACAGGGTCAAAGTTTCCTCTTGCGCGTGTGACTTCTGAAGCTGCAATTTTATTCTGCAGCTGATATTTTATGGCTAAAGGATGATAGTTTTTTACAATGGAAATAAATTCTCCTGCCGACATCTTTAGTGAATCCTGTGCTGAAAATATCCCACTGCAGAGCAGGACAAAGAGAAATATAATTTTATTTCTGTTTTTCATTCTGACCGGTTTTTTCAATTTTAACTTCATAATAATCCGGCGGGAAGCCATTGATATTCCTCCACAGCTCATACCAGATAGGAACATCATTCAGAATAGCGATTCCCTGTACGCCGGTACCCATCCTGATTTTAGGGGGCCATCTTTTCTCGGCCTTATCTTCTACTACCAATGCTTTGAAAAGCCCGTTGGCGCTGATATTGTTTTCTATAGCAATCACTTTTCCTGCAAAAGTTCCGTAGCTTGAATCTGGCCATCCCGAAAATACAATCGCCGGGAAACCATCAAAAATACACATTACGCGCTGCCCTTCTTTGATAAGCGGAAGATCAACCGGTTTAATGTAAATTTCAACAGCATAATCTACCGTTTTCGGCACAATAATCCCGATGCTTTCCGTTTCTTTAAGAATTTCCCCGATTCCTGCTTTGTTCAGCTGAACGATCTGTCCGTCCTGGGAAGCGACGATATAATATAGTCCCTGACGGAATTTGTAATTGGCAACCTGATTTTCAAGTTTCGCGATATCTCCTTCGCTGCCTTCTATCTGCCCCATACTCTGAAACCTTTCGCCTTCTGTTTTGCTGAGCTTTTCGGTATAATCCTGAATCACAGCATTCTGCTCAATTCCCATAGTCGAAATTTCCTGTCTGGTCTGGGCTATCTTATTCTCAGCTGAGGTCTTTTTAGCAATTGCATTCTGGTAAGAGATGCTTCGCTGCTGAAACTGCGTTAAGGAAACCAGGCCTTCATCATACATCTTTTTCTGCCTTGCATATTGGTCTTCGGAAAGTTTAAGCTCATTGCTTACAGCGGCGAGTTCAGCTTCTTCACCTGCAAGTTTGTTTTTCAGCTGGCTTATTTTTATCTGGATCTGGCTCAGTTTAAGATCCTTTGCCGCAGCTAGAGCCTCAAGCTGGCTGTTGGTGGTTCCTACTTTGGCTTCATAATAATTCCGAACTCCTTTTTTTGCTTCCACCTGCTGCTGTGTTCTTTTTACAAGCAGAGGATCAAAGTAATCATCCTTTACTTCTGAAAGCTGGAGAATGGTGTCTCCTTTTTTAACATAATCTCCGTTTTTTACATACCATTTAATGATTTTCCCGGGAATTGGTGAATTAAGCTGTTGCGGACGTTGTTCCTGGTACAGGGAAGTTACATTTCCCATTACTTTTATATTTTGTGTCCAGGGCAGGAACAGTACAATGAAAGCCGTAAGAAAGATTAATAGAAACCATCTTTTTGCGTGCGATTCTTTGTCAATATTATATATTTTATCAAAAGACTGAATTTTCATACCTGTATTTTTAAGATAAAGTTTTTAAAGTTCCGTTTTCCAGGTGCAGATGCTGATCTGCATATTCCAGAATTTCGGAATTTTGAGAAACAATGACAATAGTGGTTTTATGGCTGATTTCTTTAAGATATTGCAGCATCTTATGTTTAAAAACTTCGTTCATGCCGTCGATAGGATCTTCAAGCAGCAGGAGCTTTTTCTCTCCGATCAATGCCCGGAGCAGCAGGATTTTTTTCTTGGAGCTGAATGAGATTTCCGGATCTGTTTCGCTTACTTCAGTAAAGAAACCGCTGGTAAACTGGCTTGAAATATTCTCGGCACCAATTTTTTCCGACAGTTCCAGGACATCTTCCATATTGATATTTTCGTTCCCCATAAGAATATTATCCTGAACGGTTCCCTGGATCATTCTCATATCTTCAAGATAGACTCCCATTTCCATCCGGAGCTTTTCTTTGTCAATATTTTTAAGCGGAATTTTATTAAAAAGAACACTTCCCGCTGGTGGTTCGTAAAATCCGGCCATCATATTCAGTAACAATGATTTCCCTGATCCCAGTTCGCCTGAAATTACGGTAATGGTATTTTCTCGGATCGTACAGTTGATATCCTGAAGAATATGAACACTGCTGTTAAAATAAAAGTCTACATTTTTAAATTCAATTTCAATACTTTCATTTTGGTTGGCAAAAACAATCTCTCCGTTTTTCTCTTCATTCAGTTCTGTCACTTTGTTGAGTTTTGCAAGCGATGCGATTACATCATAGTAGCTTTCTAAGCTTATAATTAGTTTTTCTACCGCAGACATAATGCTTAGTACAACAATTTCTGTAGCAATGAACGCCCCGATATTGAGCTTCTGGTTTACCAGGAGATACGTACCGATAGCCAGCATTGCCAATGTAATGATTACTTTGAATGCTATGATGGTTTTATACTGAATTTCCAGAACCCGGAAATGAGAAGTTCTGTGCTCAAGATATCCGGTTACACGCTCATCGATTCCCTTGAGATGAATATCGGTTTCTGAATTGATCTTAAAAGATTTTACCGAGGCTGCTATATCTTCTATCCATGCTGCCGTCTCATACTTTTTATTGCTTTCTTCAAGACTGGATTTGATGCCGCTTTCCATAGTGAAATTAAAAATAATCACAACGGTCAGCACCACCAGAACACCGAAAATTAAAAACCACGGATGATAAAATGACAGCAGGAGAAGGCCGAAAAGAATCTGTATAAGAGCGGTGGGAATTTCCAGTAAGATTTTTGAAATACCTTTCTGAAGATTTTGGGTGTCAAAAAAACGGTTCACAAGCTCCGGAAGGTAATATTTTCTGGTGCTGGAAAGACTGACTTTAGGAATCTTTTCGGTAAAGGCAATCGAAAACTCTACGAAAATTTTCTGTTGGATTTTTTCAATAATCTGCATCACTTTCAATCTGAAATATCCCACAAGCCATGTTCCGATTACTACAAAAAATATTAAAATATAGATAGATGTTGCCATGGTGGCACCCATTACAAAGCTTATAATAGACTGAATTCCCAACGGAACGCTAAGCTGCACAAGACCGTTGAGAATGGCATAAAAATAAATGTTGGTAACATCTTTTTTTTCTTTAGTAACGTATTTGAAAAGTTTGTAACCGTACTGTTTAGGAGAGGTTTCCATTTGTGCTTATTATTTTATCAAATTAAAGGTGATGAAACGTAAATATTCCAGAACATATTTTTTGTGTTCCGTTCTTTTGGTATGATTATCCGTAAGTTTGGGGAGGTGTTCGCTGAAAAATTGCTGATCGTGGGCGGTTTCAAGCAAGGTGCTGGCAAATGATTTCGGATAAGGAAAATCCGGTTTTGCCTGTGTGATAACTTCACCAAAAAAGTTACAGAGACTTTTCAGCGGGCTGAAAACCATTTCCTGATTGATCTCATCTACCTCTTTTACAAGATAAGATTTGCTGCTTTCCGCGATGACGATGCTGTGAAGCTTGACAAGATCATAGTCTTCAACCATGTCGTGGGTATCATCATTATGGGTAATGATCTCCAGAATTTTCTCCATTTTCTGCAATGGTTCTTTCATTTCTTCCAGTCTGAGCTTGGAAATAAATTCAATATAAGACCAATACCAGTTTAAGATATAGGTTAATAATTTATGCTTGGAAGGGAAGTACCGGTATACGGTAGCTTCGGTAGAATTAATTTTCTGAGCCAGCTTTTTAAAGGTAAAGCTCTCAAAACCTGTTTCGTAGATGAGCTCAATAGAATTTTTCACAATAGATTTTCCTATTTCACTGTTTTCAGGATTTTTAAGATATAATGTTTCGTTGACTTTAAATTTTACTTGAAATTCCATTTTAAATTTTTTCTGATTGTAGCAGTATTGCTATTATATTTAGCAAAACTTATACCAAAAGTAATTTTAATATAATTTGTAATAGTATTGCTATCAAATGGCATAGTATTTGTTTTTGTGGTATGTGTAATGCAATCCCGGAAAGCCGAAGCCGGAATTAATTAGTAGGCATAACAAAAAAATTAAATGATGAAAACTACATTTTTTTTTAGCGCATTCGCCGGACTTATACTCTTGTCCTGTAAAGAAAATCCTGTAAAAGATAGTTCAACAAAAGAACAGGCAGATGTGAAGCCTGTGGTTACGGAAGTGATGACCAAAGAGCAGCAGGCGGCACTAACTCCTGATCAGGTTTTGCAGGATTTTATTGAAGGGAATAAAAGATTTAATACCGGAAATAGCACCCCTAGAGATTTGTCTATGCAGGCAAGAAAATCTGCTCCGGGACAATATCCTAAGGCCGTTGTACTGAGTTGTCTTGACAGCCGTGTTCCTGTGGAAGATGTTTTTGGTCAGGGATTAGGCGATGTTTTTGTAGGGAGAGTCGCCGGTAATTTTGTAAACGAAGATCTGTTGGGAAGCATGGAGTTTGCGTGTAAAGTTGCCGGAGCAAAACTGATTCTTGTAATGGGTCATCAGCATTGCGGCGCCGTCAAAGGAGCAATTGATGACGTCAGACTCGGAAATATTACGGCCATGCTGTCAAAGATAAAACCTGCAGTTGAAATGAGCCAGGATTTTGCCGGTGAAAAGACTTCAAAAAATGATCAATTCGTAAGACATGTTTCTGAAAACAATGTGAAACATGCCATCCGGCAGATTCGTGAGAAAAGTCCGATTCTGAAAGAAATGGAGGATAAGGGAGAGATTAAAATTGTTGGGGCGTTTTATCGTCTTACAGACGGGACATTTGAATTTATTAAATAGATAATTATGCGGGCCACAAGTTAGTTTTTTCATATCTGATTTTATTTTTGCGATTAAGGCCCGCATTTTTTTAAACATTGAATATGAAAAATTTAATAAAACTATCATTTTTTATTCTGTTTTTTGGAATAACAGCAAGATCTCAGGATAAATCTGAATTTACAAGTATCAATGAGGCAAACAAGAATCCTGAAAAAGTGCTTAGGCTTAATCTTGATCATGAAAAAGCAAGCTTAGCGGGTATAGACTGGAAAAAATTCCGAAATCTTGAATATCTCAGTCTCAAAGACCTGCATCTGAAAAAGATTCCGGAAGGTATTACTGCATTACCGCAACTGAAAGTACTGGATATCAGCGGGAATGATTTTAAAGTGTTGCCATCAGGCTTCACCAAGCTTACCAAGCTGGAAGAACTTTTCCTGAACGACGAAAAGAATATTGATCTTTCGCAAAATATAGATCTGCTCAGTAAAATGAAACATTTAAAGGTATTGCATATTGAAAATGATAAGCTGAAAGAACTTCCTGCAAATTTCTGGAAACTTAATTATCTGGAATCGATTTATCTTAATGATAACCAGCTTAAAAAATTCGATTTTCCGAAAGAAAGGATGAATAACCTTAAGAATATTCATCTCAATAACAACCTTTTTATGCCAAGTGATATCGACAGGCTCAGCTCCCGGTACGGAACACTTTTGAGGTTTTAATTGTAGCGTCAGCAATCATTTAAAACTCATTGTTTTCCATTGGGAATTAATTACATCCAGAATTAATCCAATCAAAATACAGATGAAAATAAATTTATTTAAAATACAGTTTCTCGCAGCAATTTTCATTTCTGCTTTTACTTCTGCGCAGAATAACAGGATCAATACCTCCGGAAACATTGGTTGGTACAATTTTTTCGGAACCATCAAGCTTAATGATAAATGGGGACTGCACACCGAATATCAATGGCGGAGAGATAATTTCATTACCGACTGGCAGCAGAGTCTGTTAAGAATCGGTGTAAATTATCAGCTCAATCCCAGAATACTGTTTCGTATAGGTTATGCATGGATCGAAACTTTTCCTTACGGTGAAATTCCCATCAACGGCTTGGGAAGGGACTTTACGGAACACCGGATTTTCGAAATGATACAGCTTTCCCACAAAGAAGGGCTGGTAGATTTTTCCCATCGTTTTATGCTGGAACAGCGTTTCGTGGGAAGATATACCTCTGCAAATGTCAACTCTGAGGACGACTTTCCTTTACTAAACAGGATGCGCTATATGATTCGTCTGCAGGTTCCTCTGAAAGGCAGGGAAATAAAAGATAAAACACCGTATGCGGCAGTTTATGATGAGGTTTTCATAGGATTTGGAAAAAATGTGAATGCCAATGTTTTTGATCAGAACCGAATTGGTGCGTTGCTGGGATATCGATTCAACAAAAACTTCAGGCTGGAGGCAGGATATCTTAACCAGACACTTCAATTCGGAAGACAGATCAACGGTCAGAATGTTTTCCAGAATAATCACGGGTTCATCGTCAACGCCAATGTAACAATTGATGCAGGCAAGAAAAAAGAGTAAAGTGTAAGATGCTAAAAAGTTATATTTGTACAAATGATAAAATAATGCAGAAAATTTTAGCCATTATAAGTTTACTTTTTCTCACTGTACAATATAGTGCACAAATTCCAAAAGTTATCGGCGGCAAAATTGAAAGAATAGCAGATTTTAAATCTAAATATGTAACGCCTAGAAATGTGGATGTTTGGCTTCCTGCAGATTATTCTACCTCTAAAAAATATGCGGTGCTTTATATGCAGGACGGGCAGATGCTCTATGATCCGGAAATGACCTGGAATAAACAGTCGTGGAATGTAGATGATATAATTTCAGGCCTTCTTAAAAACGGGGAAATTCGAAATACTATCGTGGTCGGAGTCTGGAATGATTCAAAACTGAGACATTTCGACTATTTTCCTCAAAAACCTTTTGAGAGCCTTACGGCAGCAGAAAAAGACACAGTTCGGACCCAATTAACAAAATCGGGAAGATCCGATCAGATTTTTTCTCCCAATTCTGATAATTATCTGAAATTTCTGGTAAAAGAACTCAAACCGCTTATTGATGAAAAATATTCTACCTACAAAGACATAGCCAATACTTTTATAGCAGGGAGTAGCATGGGAGGGCTTATTTCTATGTATGCCATCTGTGAATATCCCAAAGTTTTCGGTGGCGCAGCCTGTCTCTCAACACACTGGACGGGAACTTTCACAAATAAGAATAATCCGTTTCCGGAATCGGTTTTAAAATATTTCAATAAAAACCTTCCGGATCCCAAAACACACAAAATCTATTTCGACTGCGGAGATCAGACCCTGGATGCACTTTATCCTGAGATCCAGAAAAAAGCGGATATAATCATGACTGAAGCAGGCTATACGGATGCCAACTGGAAAACCCTTTATTTCCCTGGAGAAAACCATAGCGAAGAAGCGTGGAATAAAAGGCTTCATATCCCTCTTGAATTCCTGCTGGAGAAAAAATAACAGATTTTGCAATAAAGTGACTTTAAACATTAATAAAATACTTTCCTGCCTTGTTCATTTTTATTAAATTTGTCAACCTTTAAATATTAAAATAAAATAATAAAAATAATATGAATCTTCACGAGTATCAATCAAAAGAGATTTTATCAAAGTATGGAGTAGCTATCCAACGTGGTTTCGTTGCAAACAACGTAGATGAAGCTGTAGCTGCTGCTGAAAAGCTAACTGCTGAAACCGGAGCTCAGGGATGGGTGGTAAAAGCACAGATTCACGCAGGAGGCCGTGGTAAAGGAGGCGGTGTAAAGTTTTCTCCGAATATGGATAAGCTTAAAGAAAACGCTCAGAACATCATCGGAATGCAGCTGATCACCCCACAAACTTCTGCTGAAGGTAAAAAAGTAAACTCTGTTTTGGTTGCTGAGGATGTATATTATCCGGGAGAATCTGAAACAAAAGAATTTTATGTTTCTATCCTTTTAGACAGAGCGGAAGGTAAAAATACCGTTGTGTACTCTACAGAAGGAGGAATGGATATTGAGCATGTTGCAGAAGTAACTCCTCATCTTATCCACAAAGAAATCATTGATCCTGCATTAGGTCTTCAGGGATTCCAGGCGAGAAAAATTGCTTTCAACCTTGGTCTTGAAGGAAACGCTTTCAAAGAATTCGTAAAATTCATCACTTCTTTATACAACGCTTATACAGGAATCGATGCTTCTCTTTTTGAGATCAACCCTGTTTTGAAAACTTCTGACAATAAAATCATTGCCGTTGATGCTAAAGTAACTTTGGATGACAATTCATTGTTCCGTCACAAAGATCTCGCTGAGCTTAGAGATACAAGAGAAGAAGATCCAATGGATGTAGAAGCCGGTGAAGCGGGGCTTAACTTCGTAAAATTAGACGGTAACGTTGCTTGTATGGTAAACGGAGCAGGTCTTGCAATGGCAACAATGGATATCATCAAATTATCAGGTGGTAATCCTGCTAACTTCCTTGACGTAGGAGGTACTGCTGATGCTCAGAGAGTGCAGACTGCTTTCGGAATCATCTTAAGAGATCCGAATGTAAAAGCAATCTTAATCAACATCTTCGGAGGGATCGTAAGATGTGACAGAGTTGCTCAGGGTGTTGTAGACGCTTACAAAGCAATGGGTAGCCTTCCGGTTCCATTGATCGTAAGACTACAGGGAACAAATGCTGTTGAAGCTAAGCAGTTAATTGATGATTCAGGATTGCCTGTACATTCTGCAATCACGCTTGAAGAAGCTGCAAACAAAGTAAAAGAAGTTTTAGCATAAGCTGAATTTCTCAATAGAATATAAAACCGTTTCTTTTTGAAACGGTTTTTTTTGTGCGGTAATATTTGATGAATTTCAAAAAAAAACTATAAAACATTCACGTTAATTTCATTATATTTACAGTAAAAGGATTTTGAAATGAGAAGGTTAGTATACTTTTTTCTCTTTTTATTTCTTAGCTGCCAGTCTCAGGTCGGTGTAAATAACGCAATGCGTCAAAGACAGATCTCTTTCGAAGACAAAAATCATTATCCTTTTACACTTACTTCCAAAAATTTTTTAATCATCGACAGCCAGGAAAAAATGGATGAGATTTTCAGTAGTATTCATCGAAAAAACAGCGGCAACCGATTTTCACCGATTCCTGCCATAGTTGAGAATGAGATCTATCTTATTTGCAAGCCTCAATTAAAAAATTCCAATGACGTGTCAATAGATTCAATAGTTCTACAGAACAATAAACTGTATATAAAAGTCAGTGAATTTCAGAATCCCAATTTCAGTAAAACAAGCAGAATTTCACCTAATATTTTATTAAAGTTAAATGAAAAATTAAATGTAAAAGACGTCATCATCAAATACTAATAAACAAAGACTGTTATGAAAAATAAAACATTTATCTTCTTATGCCTGCTTATCGCGGCGCAGGTTTTTGGACAAAATTATTGGTCAAAGATTAAAAATCCTAAGATCGACAGAGAAAATCTTAATCCAAGATGGACTACACCGAACGCTTTTTCTTTGTATCATGCCGATCTCGACAAAATTAAAGCCGATCTGAAAAAAGTTCCGCAACGTTTTTCCGGTGATGAAAGCCATATCATGCAGTTTCCTGACGCGGACGGTAATGTCCGGGACTATATCGTACAGGAAGCTTCCGTAATGGAACCGGAGTTGCAGGCAAAATTTCCTGAAATAAGATCCTACACAGGCTGGCAGAAAAACCATCCTGAAAATACGATCCGTTTCAGCGTAACCCCTTCCACAGGAATCAGTGTCATGTATTTTGATAATTGGGACATTAGTTACTTAGACAGCTATACAAAAGATAACTCTGCATTTATACTATATAAAAGAAAAGATTTACCGCTCAATAATAGGCTTTTTGAATGCCATGTTGAAAATGAATTGGATCAATTAAAAAATAACGGGTCTGCGAACAAAGCGCCGTTGGTTTCCGACGGACAGTTCAGAACCTACAGACTTGCACTTTCTGCCACTGGAGAGTATACCACTTTTCATGGCGGAACTGTATCCCTGGCAATGGCCGCTATGGCTACCACGATGACCAGGGTAAACGGAATTTATGAAAAAACAATTTCCACGACAATGGTTATGGTGAGCAATAACAATCAGCTCATTTATACCAATGCCTCTACCGATCCTTTTACCAATGGAAATCCGAGTACGATGATCAATGAAAACCAAACAAATACTACAAATATTATTGGCTCTGCCAATTACGATATAGGTCATGTTTTCGGAACTAACAGTGGAGGATTAGCCGGGTTGGGAGTGGTTTGTGTTTCGTCTAATAAGGCGAGAGGTGTTACAGGTTCCGGAGCGCCAATAGGAGATCCTTTTGATATTGATTATGTAGCTCACGAAATGGGACATCAGTTTGGGGCTAATCATACTTTCAGGGCGGCGACTTCTGCCTGTAGCGGTAACTTTAATAATGCCACAGCGTATGAACCGGGAAGCGGAAGTACCATTATGGCATATGCAGGGATCTGCGGGGTGACCAATAATGTTCAGAATAATAGTGATGCTTATTTTCATGCAGCAAGCATTTTGGAAATGTATGCTGTTTTGCAGAGAGCTTCGGATTGTGCGAGTAAAGTATCCAACAACAATGGTGTCCCTACCGCAGATGCAGGAGCTGATTATATTATTCCGAAAGAGACAGCGTTTGTTTTAACAGGTACAGGAACAGATCCTAACGGAGATCCTTTAACATATTTATGGGAACAGTACGATAATACAAGCAATACTCAGCCTCCTGTATCTACAGCAACAGCCGGGCCGGTTTACCGATCTTTAACACCTACAACTTCACCCTCAAGATATTTTCCTACGCTGAGTTCTGTGGTAGCGAATAATTTGTTTCCGAAATGGGAGGTTACACCTGCTGTTGCCAGAACACTAAACTTTTCACTGGTGGTAAATGATAATAAAGCTACCGGGAATCAGGCTGCAAGAGATGCAATGGTAGTAACGGTTACCAATGACGGACCTTTTACAGTAACTTCACAGGCACTTGCAGGAGAAAGCTATAACGGGAATACAAGCATTCCGATAACATGGAATGTAGCCGGAACCAATACCGGAACCATTAATACACAGAATGTAAGTATCTTGCTTTCCAAAGACGGTGGGCTGACTTTCAATACAGTTTTAGCTGCAAGCGTTCCTAATAACGGATCTGCCAATGTAACATTGCCTAATGAAAATATTGCTTCAGCAAGAATCATGGTAAAAGCAGTTAATAACATTTATTATGCACTTAATACTTCGCCTTTTTCCATCGTACAGTTTTTGGCAACTGCTGAATCAGATGTAAAAAGTTTTTCCATCTACCCGAATCCTTCTCATGATGTGGTTCATATCAAACTAAAGCGTTCTTCCCAAAAGGCAGATTACCAATTATTCGACGCGTCAGGGAGATTGTTGAAAACAGGAAATTTCAAAGGTACGACTGAGTTGAGTGTGAATGATCTGACGAACGGAAACTATATCATTTCACTCGTTTTGGAGAATGGTGAAAAAATATCTGAAAAATTAATCATTAAGAAATAATGTTTTTCTATATATTATGAAAGCAACCTTTTAAAGGTTGCTTTTTTCTTCCTGACTTTTGCTGGTCACGCTATTCGTATCGGTAATGCTGATGCTCATTGGAGTTACCAGCTGAATGCCTTCCGAATCCAATTTTTTCTTTATTTCAAAATAGGCAATGCTTTTCAGCAGCATCATATCGGCACCTATCACCATGGGAAATTTAACCTGAAGATTAAAAATACCCTGCTTAAGATCGGTTAGTATGGCTGTAGCGGTTTCCGGGCGGTCTACATTTTCAAGGCTGCGTACTACTTCCAGAACAGATTGCTGCGCCTTTGCAATATCCTGATCAGCCGGAATTTCAAAATTCAGATATATTTTTCTTTGGGGAGAAGCCGTGAAATTATAAAAAGAGGAGCTGAAAATTACCTGGTTCGGAATATAAACTTTCTTTCCATCGTCAGCAATCACTTTTGTTGTAAGAAAACCAATTTCAGAAACGGTTCCGGAATTATTTCCGATCGTAACATAATCACCTACTTTAAATGCTTTATCAATGCCGATCAGCATTCCTGAAAAGATGCTTGAAACAAGATCCTTTAAAGCAACACCGGCAATTACCCCCGCAACACCAAGACTTCCGATAAACTTCCACAAAAACCCGCTGAAACCCATAATTTCAAGTGCGATAAATGTTCCCATAATCATAATGAGAAATCTGAATACGCCAATGAGGGTTACCAGAGAGCTTTCTTTTTTACTTTTTGGAAAAAGCTTGTGAAATATTTTAACCGAAATCTGACTTAAATACTTACTGGTAAAAAGAAAAAATGAAAATACAATAATCCCCACAATAAGTTTCGGAGTGATTTCTGCAAACTTCAGGTACCAGTTTTGAAGAACATTATAAACAACATCAATATAGCTCAAACTGCTTTTCTGCATGAATAATTTTTTTAAATAATTACATTTTTTTAAACAAAAATTTTGCCAGTCTCAAAAACTCTACTAAATTTGTAGACTAATAAGAACAAAATATTATGTCAATTAAACTAGGAGATACAGCACCGGACTTTCAGGCGGAAACGTCTTTAGGAGATATTAATTTTTATGAGTATTTGGGAGATTCCTGGGGAATACTGTTTTCCCATCCTGCAGATTACACCCCGGTGTGTACCACGGAACTCGGCTACACCTCAAAACTGAAATCGGAATTTGAGAAAAGAGGAACGAAAGTTATCGCTTTAAGTGTAGACGGGGTGGAAGACCATCAGAACTGGATCAGAGATATTAATGAAACCCAGGATACGGATGTGCAGTTTCCTATCATTGCAGATAAAGACCGTACAATTTCCGAGCTGTACGATTTTATTCATCCCAATGCTTCGGCTACAGCTACTGTACGTTCTCTGCTGATTATTGATCCTGAAAAAAAAGTAAGGCTCATTATTACTTATCCTGCCTCAACGGGAAGAAATTTTAATGAAATCCTTAGAGTGCTGGATTCACTTCAGCTTGTAGATTCCTACAAGGTGGCCACTCCGGTAAACTGGGAAGAAGGAGATGATGTTATTGTTCCGCCAAGTGTTTCCACTGAGGAAGCAAGGAAAATATTTCCGAAAGGCGTTAAAGAGGTAAAACCGTATCTGCGATATACGCCACAACCTAATACATGATTTATTTGATTTTTTATAGTTTAGTTTTAATTTGTACGAAAATCGCCGCGGAAAATTTTTTCCGCGGCGATTTCATTTACGTGTATATAGTGTGTGTGAAGTGATTCTTATTGTGCAACATCGTTAGCTACCTGCTTAGCTTTTGATGTCGGAATATAAATGCTGAAACCTACGTTGAAAGTAATATTAGAATTAAGCCCTTCGTTTCCGAAGCCTGCTCTTCCTCTGTATTTTACCAATCCTTCAAGACCGATATTCGGTGTGATGAAGTAAGAGTAACCTGGTCCTACACCAAAATCCAAACCTGTAGTAGAATCTCCGTTTTCAACAGATCTTCCTCCGATTCCTACATTTCCTTCGAAGAACCAACGCCCGTGGTTAAGCAGATTATCTACACCTTTTTCTCCCGGTGAAAGAAAATAGCGGCCTAATGCACCAACTCCATACGTAAATTCTGTAGGGCTTCCGTTGGTAACCTTATTGAATCCTAAATCTACATAACCTCCTAAGGCAACATTATCTTCAATGAAATATGCTCCTTTTGGTTGGATTCCAATATTGTATCCGCCACCTGTATTCAGTCCGAAATTACTTGATATTAAACTGCTTCCTACTAACCAGTTTCCTTTTTGAATTTGTGCATTCATGGTTGTAGCCAAACCTGCTACCGCTAGTATTCCTGATAAAATTAGCTTTTTCATAATTTATTATTTTAAGTTTATGTTTATCATTTGTGGTTTCTGAAAAACAATAAATGTGCCAACTAATCAATGTTTGGTGAATTTGACAGCATCAATTAAAATTTTTTAAAATACCATAGTGTGGTATGTATTTTTTTCTAAAATTATAACAAAAGTAATATAATTGATACCACAAGACCTACTGCCGTAAAAATCATTCCACGTTTGAATGCTTTGGTTTTCGGATTAAACATCCAGAAACTTGAAATAACGAAAAAGAATAACGAAATCCCGAAAAAAGTGTTTAATGGCGATAGGGTGTCTTTTGATTGTGCTTTGTGAAGTTTTGTCATTTTATCCAAAACAAATGGCAGTTCTTTTTTTGAATATTTTGCCTGTCCTGTGGCGGCATCATAAGTTCCCTGTTTAAATTTTAAAACGGTTCCTTCGGTTTTTTCAACCTCGAAATTTTTTATTCTTAATTCTTTACCCAATGCCTTTTCATCAAGGTTTTTCTCAATTACTTTGTCATATTTTTTTTCTTTTTTAAGAAAATCAGTATCCCTGTACACCAGCAAAATGCCGCTTACTGCATACACTGCCATGATGCCGGCCAGGAAATAGCCCAGATAACGGTGGGTAATTCTCATGAAACTTCTTGTGTCCTTAATCTTATCCATAATGTAGTTTTTGTTTTTAAATTTCAAAGTGGAAACCGCAACAATGCAATTCCCACTTTCTATGAAAAAATAGTATTAGTCTTTTAAAGCTTGTACGTTAATGTGAAATAGTAATTTCTTGGAGTGATTGGGTTTACCGAGTAATTTTCATGAACATTATAGTTCACTACATCAAACAGGTTTCCTACTCTTCCCTGGATCATGAATTTTTTCCATTCGTAGCCTACAGACAAAGAAACTGTTGTATAGTCTTTCAATTCGAAAATTCTACTAATTCCGTTTCTTGATGCTAAACTGTTGCTTCCTGTTTTTGTGTCATTCCAGCCAGCTAATCTGTCACCAATATAATAAACACTGGCACCGACCTTCAATCCCGGAATATAATTGGTGAATTTGTAAAATATTGATGCGTTCGCTGTAGTGGCAGGAGTTCTTACCAATCTTTGATTCTCTACATATCCAAAAGCTTCGGGTGTATCTAAATATACGGAGTTGTTATATGAAAATCCTCCGATAATAGAAAGGTTTTCGGTAGGATTTCCTGTGATATCAAGTTCTACACCACGACTTCTCATTTTTCCTGCAAAATCTTTGATCAGGCCATTAGGATCTAATTGTTGTCCTGCATCGTTTAAAGCGACCTGATAGTAATTTCTATATAATATCTGGTAGACTGTTAGGTTGATGGCTAATGCATTATTCCAAAGGTTCTTCTTTGCACCTACTTCATACTGATCAATATTTGTCGGCGTGAGGGCTTCGTCATTTCTTAATCTCCCGGTGTTGGCTACAAAAGAGTTTGTATAGGTTGCGAAAACAGATAAATTGTCGTTTGGAGCATATACCAAACCAACTTTTGGTGATATTGCCTGATCTGAAGACGAAGTATTGTTTACTAAATTTTTGCTTTCGGTGGAATTTGGATCAACAACTCCGTTTTTGCTGGTTTTAAATTTAGTATTGATTGTTGGCATGTTTTCAATATAGGACCAACGTAATCCTGCAATCACTTTAAATTGCTTAGTAAGACTCATAAAATCTTGAGCGTAAACCCCGATTCTTCTTGTATTGATGCGGTTTTTTTCAAGTCTTTGCGCATCCGGTGTACTTCCGCTAGCCCATGATGAAGGATCATCTAAATAGAGTGTTCCATTGCTGTTGCCGTTAGTTCCATATAAATAACTGTTTCCGTAAGCCAGGTTATTAGTTGGATTATAATAGGTATAAGAATCTGCAGCTCCATAGTCTGCATCTGCTCCAAACAAAACTTTATGGTTTATTTTTCCGGTAAAGAATTCACCATTAAGGTTTACCTGTGCAGAGGTATAGTTTTGTTCATTATAAGTTCTGTTCAATGGTCTCTTCCAGGATAATCGATTACTTACATAACCCCATTGTACCCTTTCTGTAGAAAAATAATCCTTAGTGTAATTCTGATAAGATGCTGTAGCATTTAATGACCATCTTTCGTTAAACTGATGGTTAAATGTAGTATTTGTAGATACCTGCTCAACATTTTGAAACTGCCAATCTGTACCTAAAAATGCATTTCTCGGAAGCAGGTTGTTCATTTCATAAGTAAGACCATCCTGTTTAGTGATCGATCCTATACCGAAATCCGGGGTAAAATCATTTTTAAGATAATCGGCTTCAACAATTAGTTGTGACCTGTCACTTAAATTAAATAAAAACGACGGATTGAAATAATATTTTTCTGACTGAACAACATCTCTGAAACTTTCCGCATATTCATAAGTTCCATTAACTCTGAAAGCTATATTTTTAGAAAGTGGACCATAGATATCAACCATTGGTTTATAAGAGTTCCAGCTTCCGGCATTCATTCCCACACTGCCTCCAAAATTGAATTTAGGCTTTTTCGTAATCATGTTGATCACTCCACCGGCGGCCGTATTACCGTACAGCATGGCGTTGGCTCCTTTAAGAACTTCAACCCTCTCCAGACCGCTTACCTCAGGGAAAATACCACTGTTTATTCTTGATCCGTTCTTAAAGATATTGTCATTTCCTAAAATGAAACCACGTCCGCCAAAACTATCCTGAGAATTTCCTCTTGATGAAGTTACGTAGATACCGTTAACGTTTTGAAGTACGTCACTCAATTGCTTCGCCTGTTGCTGCTCAATAATTTCATGAGTTACGATGGCAATAGGTTGCGGTGTTTCCATTATTGTAAGATTAGACTTTGTAGATAATGGTCTGGCCTTATTAGGATTTCCTGTTTTATGAAGGTTTACATCTTCAATGGTCTGTATCCTAATGGTATCAGCTTCCGTATTTCTCATTTGTGCACCTAAGGACAAGGCTGTGAATAATAATCCTAAGGTTACTAGCTGTTTATTCATGATAGCTTATTATTTAGAGTGATTTTAAATAAAGTGCAAATGTATATTATTATTTAGAATTAATAAAAATTAATAAGTGATATTTGTCATTTTTTAGATAAATCAGAATAGAGATTTGGCGGATATATTGCAGGGGAATGAATAACTTTGGTAAAAAATAAATTATGCAATTGGTAAAAACAGGGCTCTGTGCATTCGGAATGAGCGGAAAAATATTTCACGCTCCCTTTTTAAAAGAACATCCGGGATTTTTTTTGTCGGCTGTTGTGGAAAGAAGTAAGGAAGATTCTAAGGAAAAATATCCTGAAGCAACCATTTATCGCTCTGTAGAAGAAATGCTTGAGCATGCAGACATCGATTTGGTAGTGGTAAATACGCCGGTTCAGACTCATTTTGAATATGTAAAAATGGCTTTGGAGGCAGGGAAAAATGTAATTGTTGAAAAACCTTTTACGGTGAATGTGTCCGAAGCAGAAGAACTGGTAAGGCTGGCAGAAGAAAAAGGGCTGTTTTTGAGTGTTTATCAGAACAGAAGATTTGACCGTGATTATCTTCAGGTCCAGAAAATTATGAATGAAGGTAAACTCGGGAGTATAAAAGAGGCTGAAATCCGTTTCGACAGATTCCGTACCGAACCCAGCGGAAAGGCCCATAAAGAAAATCCTGACGCTACAGGTTCTGGATCATTGCATGATTTAGGCTCTCACCTGATCGATCAGGCAACCCAATATTTTGGGTTCCCGGAAAAATTATTTGCCGATGTATTTTCCATGAAAGGAAAAGATTTTGCCAATGATTATTTTGAAATTATTTTATATTATCCTGATGAATTGAGGGTAAGGCTGAAGTCTTCAGTGTTTACTAAAGAAGCACATTATGCTTATGCCATTCATGGAGAAAAAGGAAGCTTCCTCCAGAAAAGGACAGACAATCAGGAAAATGAACTGGCGTCAGGAGCCATTCCTGAATATGGTAAAGAATGGACTCAGCCTATTGGAGAGCCGGACGGAATTCTGAATTTTTTAAATGATAATAAAGAAACCGAAAGAGTTGTAACTTCCAGTGAAGCTGGAAATTATATGAATTACTATCAGCAGATTTACGAATTTATCGTTTTCGGATATGCATTGCCTTCCCCCGCAGAAGAGATCATCAGGAATATGAAGATTATTGATGCGGCATTGGAAAGTTCAAATACTGAAAAAGTAGTTTACCTGTAATGGGATATTAGAGTTTTAGGGTTTTAGTTGTTTAATAAAAATCACTTTTACCCTAAAACGCTATCTCGCTCAGACCATTACCCTTCACCCAAAATTTCCTGCAGCTCAAGCCACCTCATCTCATAATCTTCCAGTTTTTCTGAGATCTTTTCCAGATCGTCGGACAGTTTTGAAATTTTCTCATAGTCAGATTCATTATTAAGCTGATCGAGAATTTTTTTGCGTTGCTCTTCCAGTTCAGGCATTTCTTTTTCGATAGTCTCAAGTTCGCGTTGCTCTTTAAAAGAAAGCTTTTTCTTTTTTACTGCGCTAGGAGAAGATATGGCTGGAGAAACATCTTTTAAAGGTTCCGTTTTTTGTACAACCGGTTTTTCGGGTGAGTCCTGTTTGCTTTTAGCCTCTCTGTATTCTGAAAAATTTCCTGTAAAATCTTTAATTTTTCCATCGCCTTCAAATGCCAGAATATGATCCACAATACGGTCCATAAAATATCTGTCGTGCGAAACAATAATCAGTGAACCCTGAAATTGCTGAAGAAAATTCTCCAAAACCGTGAGGGTTGGCAGGTCAAGATCGTTCGTCGGTTCATCAAAAATCAGGAAATTAGGATTCTGATATAAGATATACATCAGGTGCAGCCTTCTCTTTTCGCCACCCGAAAGCTTTGCGATAGGAGAGTACTGTGTCTGGTCATCAAATAAAAACAATCTTAAGAATTGTGATGCCGAAAGGCTTTTTCCGTTAGCCAGAGGATAATATTCTGCAACTTCCTTGATGAAGTCAATTACTCTTTCATCTTCTTTATAGGTAAGTCCTTTTTGTGAAAAATACCCGAAATGAATGGTTTCTCCGGTTTCAATTTCACCATGATCGGCCTTTTCAAATCCCTGGATAATGTTCAAAAGGGTGGATTTTCCTGCACCATTTTTTCCCACAATGCCCACTTTTTCACCCCGCTGGAAAGAATAGCTGAAATCTTTCAATAAAACTTTGTTCCCGAAACTTTTATCAATATGTTTGAGTTCAAGAATTTTATTACCCAGTCTTTTCATTTCAAAATCAAGTTCAAGACCTTGTTTGGAAGTGTCTGTTTTGGCCACTTTTTCAGTTTCATAGAAAGCATCAATTCTGGATTTGGATTTGGTGGTTCTGGCTTTCGGCTGTCGGCGCATCCACTCAAGTTCCTTTCTGTAAAGGTTGTTGGCTTTGTCGATGGTCGCGTTGAGGTTGTCTTCCCGGATCATTTTATTTTCCAGATAAGTAGCATAAGAACCGTTATGAACGTACAGGTTTTTGTCTTCCATCTCCCAGATCATATCACAGACACTGTCCAGGAAATATCTGTCGTGTGTTACCAGAAGAAGTGTAATTTTAGCTTTATTAAGGTAATTTTCGAGCCACTCTACCATTTCCACATCAAGGTGGTTGGTTGGTTCATCCATGATTAGTAAGGTATGGCGATGTTCAGCTCTTGTTTCAGTTAAAAGTTTTGCCAGAGCAACACGTTTGATCTGCCCACCAGAAAGCGTTCCCATTTTAGCATCAAGATCGGTGATTTTAAGCTGGGAAAGAATCTGCTTCATTTCATTTTCCAGATCCCATGCTTTATGCGCTTCCATTCCTGCTAAAGCTTTTTCAATAAAATCGTGGTCGGTGGAGTAAAGTGACTGATGATAGTTTTTTAATGCTAAAATAGGTGCGGAGTCTAATGCCATCATAAATTCATCTATGGTAAGATCCGGATTAAAATCAATTTCCTGATCAAAAAGTACAACCTGGATATCTTTATTGATCATGACCGTTCCGCTGTCTGCGATTTCTTTACCCATTAAGATTTTCAACAGGGTTGATTTTCCGCTTCCGTTTTTGGCAACAATGGCAATCTTGTCACCCTCATTGATGTGGAAGGAAATATTTTCAAACAAAACTTTGATGCCATAAGATTTTGTAAGATTTTCTGCAGAAACGTAATTCATGAAAGTGGTACTTTGATTAGCTTAAAATTGAGCAGCAAAAGTACAAAAATTAAAGGCATAAAATTTTTAGAACCATTGATAAACTTAAGTTAAGGGTAAAGTTTGATAAAGTTTAAATTAATAATTGAAAAAGCTTCGTTTTAGATTATTTTCCATTAAATGGGTTAATGTTTGTGATATTTAAATTGATTACTTATTTTTTTTAATTTAAAACTATTTTGAATTGATTTTTATTGTAAATTCATTATTGTAACTTTAAAAATATAACAATGGTGCAAATCAACTTTTGGGCAGTGTTAGCTGCTTCTGTTATCCCTCTGATTATGGGATTTGTATGGTATCATCCAAAAATTTTCGGAACCATCTGGATGAAAGAAGCCGGACTGTCTGAAGATAAAATGAAAGGACAGATGGTGGGTGTATTCGTTTTCTCTGTCATTCTTTCATTGCTTATTGCCTATTTTCTGCAGTTTGTTGTAGTTCATCAGATGGGAGCGTTAGGAATGATTGGCGGCGACGAAATGAACGCCAACGAATCTTATCATGCCTTTATGAAAGACTACGGAATGGCTTACCGGTCATTTGGACATGGCTCCTTGCATTCTTTTATGACAGGATTTATGTTTGTATTTCCTGTTATTGCCATTAATGCCATGTTTGAAAGGAAGTCGTGGAAGTATACAATGATTAATGCAGGATACTGGACCCTGACTATTACCATTATGGGAGGTATTATTTGCGGATGGTATGCCGTAGATGGATTTCATTGGATGACACAAAAATAATTGTGAAAAATTAAATATAAGGCTACTTTTGCGTAGCCTTTTTTATGTCATATTACTTAAAAATATACACTGCAGATGCAGATTTCCCGGAGTGTTGGTCTTCAACGGTCGGAGATCGCAATATCATGCTTTCGGAAAATTATTTTCGTGCACTTCAGGCTTCCTTACCTGCTAATATGAAGTGCTTCATGGTCGGATTTTATAAAAGTAATGAACTCGTTGGAGGTGCTCTGTTTCAATTTATTGATTTCATAGGATATGAAGAATCTATGAAAGATAGTTCCGGCTGGAGTCTTAAAAGCTTTTTTGGGCAACTGTTTATTAAAGACGTTATGATTCTGGGAAACAATATGCTGACAGGACAGAATGGATTTTATTTTGATTTTTCGAAAATTTCTGTAAAAAATGTCCTTATGCTTTTAGATACGGCTGTTAATAAAATGCAGAGTGAAATCAGAAAAACATCTTTGATTGTTTTTAAAGACTATCAGGAGATTTTTGCCGAACAATTTAAAGGAAAAGAATTTAAGGCATATTTCCGGTTTTCAGTACAGCCCAATATGAAACTAAACATACGGGAAAATTGGCAGACATTTGAAGATTATATCAATGATTTTTCAAAAAAATACAGGTCCAGAACAAGAGCTGCAAAAAAGAAACTGCAGGGCGTCGAAAAGCGTGAACTAGAGTTAGACTTGGTAAAGAAATATCAGCCGAATATGAATGATCTTTACCACAACGTAGCAGATAACGCTTCGTTCAATACATTTTTTCTGGCAGGGAATCATTTTGAAAAAATGAAGGAAAATTTAGCGGAAAATTTTAGAATTTTCGGATATTTTTCAGAGGGGAAGCTTGTTGGTTTTTATACCCTGATTATAAATAACATCGATGTTGATACCTATTTTTTAGGTTATGATAAAGAGCTTCAGAAGGAAAAGCAAATCTATCTCAATATGCTTCTGGATATGGTAGAATTTGGAATTACCGGACGATTTAAAAGAATTGTTTTCGGAAGAACAGCTTTAGAAATAAAATCCACAGTCGGAGCCGAACCGACTGAGATTTTTGGTCTGATTAAACACAATAATTTCATAATTAATTCTTTCATGAAAATTCTTTTCCCATCTATTTCTCCCAAAACAGAATGGGTTCAAAGGAAACCGTTTAAGTGATGTTTAATTTGTTTACAGAAGTCACATGTTTTCATGAATAGCAACGGGCTTTAGCCCGTTTATAAATGTAATATCTTCGATTGGCTTTAGCCAAACCTTAAAACGCAACCATTTCTTAAGCAGCAAATTTGAGGAATGAAAACTAATCCAACGTCAGTCTTTTTAGAGACCAGGAGCTTCCGTTGTAGATATCCAAATCTACTTTTGTATTGATTCCATGAACAATTCCGTTTTCCGTGAACTGCCAAAAATTCCATTCCGAATCAGGGGAAGGAGCGGGTACATCGTTGTAATTGGCCAGCCAAAGCGGATAGTCATCAAACTCGCCTTTGAGAAAATCCTTATAATAGTGATAATACGTGTAGATAATAGGCTTTTCCCCGTAAGCTTCTTCTACAATCCGGCACCATACCTTAAGGTCTTCAATAAGTTTTTCATTGGTTTTTCGCTTCGGGATCTTTTCAATATCCAGGATAGGAGGAAGGTCGCCGCTTTCCAGTTTTACATTTTCAAGAAAATTATTCGCCTGCATTACCGGATCTTCATCTGCCCTGTAAAAATGATACGCACCGCGAATAAGTTCCTGTTTTTTAGCGATTTCCCAGAACTCATCAAAATGTTTATCTGCATTGCGGTTTCCCATAGTTGCGCGCATTACCACAAATTCCAGCGGAATAGTTCTGTTTCCGATGCTTAGGCTGTCCCATTTGATATCTTCTTTATTCTGATAGTGAGAAATATCAAAACCATACGTTTTATCAAGATTATCAGAGATAATTTTCTGTATTCTTACTGTTTCAGTTTCTGTATTGTGAAGTTTTCGGTGTACAAATTTATTAAAGTACATAGCATAATAGTAGCTCACCGTCTTTTTTAGGTAAAAACCTGTTCCTATAAGTGCAAGCAGAAGGATTGCCAACAGGACTTTGCGCCGGAAAAAATAGTTCTTCCGTCGGGTTGTATGAATCCTTTTGGCGGTTTTTTTGCTGTACTTTTTATGTGGCATAAAGTTTTGCAAAACTAACTTTTTTCGCTGCTAAATGCTAAAATAAATCAGTAAATTTGTGTACTATGGAAACACGCGAAAAGATCATCATCATAGGAGGAGGTTTTGCGGGACTGCAACTTGCGAAAAAATTGAACAATAAAAATAAAAAAGTAATTGTTCTGGACCGGGTAAACCATCATATGTTTCAGCCTCTTTTTTATCAGGTAGCGTGTGGAAGGATTGAACCTTCCAATATTTCCTTTCCGTTCAGAAAGATTTTTCAGCGTTCCAGAAATACTCAGTTCCGGCTTACGGAAGTTAAAGAGATTGATACCGTCAACAATAAGGTAATTACCGATGAAGCGGAATTCAGTTACGATAAGCTAGTAATCGCAACAGGTTGTAAAACCAATTTTTTTGGAAACAAAGATCTAGAAAGCAGAGCTTTCGGAATGAAGAATACCCAGGAGGCTATCAGTATCAGAAACCATATTCTGATGACTTTTGAGAAACTGATCCTGGAGAAAAGAAGAAGTGATGACGGAAACTGGAATATCGTTATTGTAGGAAGCGGACCTACCGGCGTTGAGCTTGCCGGCGCTTTTGCCGAAATGAAAAAAGAAATTCTTCCCAGGGATTATCCGTACATGAATTTTGATCACCTTGAGATTATCTTAGTAAGTTCCACAGAAAAACCGCTTGCCGTGATGAGCTCCGAAGCGCAGAATAAATCTGAGGAGTACTTAAAAGACCTCGGTGTAACGTTCTTAAGTCAGGAATATGTTACTGATTACGATGGCGATAAAGTGTACATGAAAAGCGGGAAAACGATTCCTTCCAATAATGTTATTTGGGCAGCAGGTGTTACCGGAAATGTGGTGAATGGCTTTCCTCAGGAAAAACTCATCAGAAACCGATATATTACAGACCGATACAATAAAATAAAAGGCTACGACAATATTTTCGCCATCGGAGATATTTCTTATATGGAAACTTCAAAATATCCTCAGGGGCATCCTCAGGTGGCAAATGTAGCAATTACCCAGGCGAAAAATTTAGGTAAAAATCTCTTAAAGAAAAATATATCCGACTGGAAAGAATATGAATATGAAGATAAGGGTTCTCTTGCTACCATCGGGAAACACAGAGCGGTTGTAGATCTGCCTTTCATTAAATTTCAGGGTTTTTTGGCGTGGTTTTTCTGGATGTTTTTACATTTAATGCTAATTTTGAGCGTCAGAAATAAGCTTGCCGTATTCTTCAACTGGATGTGGAGCTATTTCAACAAAGATTCTTCCTTAAGATTAATCATTTCGCCTAACAAGAAAAACGAAACTTTACAATGAGAATTGACATTATTAGCGTGCTTCCGGAACTGATGGAAAGCCCTTTTAAAACATCTATTTTAAAAAGAGCAATGGATAAGGGACTGGTGGAAGTGCATTTTCATCACCTGAGAGACTGGGCGATCAATAAACATAGACAGATTGATGATGAGCCTTATGGTGGCGGAGCGGGAATGGTAATGATGGTAGAGCCTCTTGATAAATGTATTTCTGACCTAAAAGCACAGAGGGATTATGATGAGGTTATTTATCTTACACCGGATGGCATCACCTTAAACCAGAAAATAGCAAATACGCTTTCCATTAAACAAAATCTCATCTTTTTGTGTGGTCATTATAAAGGTATTGACCAGCGTGTAAGAGATCTGCATATTACAAAAGAAATTTCTATCGGGGACTATGTGCTTACCGGTGGCGAACTGGCGGCCTGCGTGCTTGCGGATTCAGTGATCCGTTTGCTTCCAGGTGTTCTGAACGATGAGCAAAGTGCTTTGACAGATAGTTTTCAGGATGATCTTCTTTCACCTCCTATTTATACAAGGCCGGAAATTTACAAAGGACTGGAAGTTCCGAAAATTCTTCTAAGCGGAAATTTTGCGAAGATCGAAGAATGGCGTCATGATGAAGCCGTAAGAATTACCAAAGAAAAACGTCCTGATTTACTTTAAAAAGACAAAATTGTAGAATTTATTACTGTTTAAAGATTTTATGTTAGCTGTTTAGGTTAATATCGGAATATTATTTTATTTAAAATCGGTTATATTTAAAAATATTAATTAAAATAATCTTTTTTATTAATTTTATTCTCGATTTTTGCGACTATGTTTATTAAATTATTTTTGCAAATATGATGTAAATAGGAATAATGTTAATAATTTTAGTTTTTTGTTGTTTTTAAGTTTAAATTTTTTATTTAATTTTAGTTGTTTAGAGATAAAATTCGCGTAAAAATTTTATTAAATAATTAATGATTTATTAAATAAAATAATAAATTTACATCCTGAAAGTTAAAATGAAAATTTTAATAATTAGAAAAGCGTGTTGATGGAGCTGTTTAGTTTTTATAATGTTGAAAATTTATTTCTGCCAGACCCTGAACCCAGGCACAAACTTGATCCTACCATTTCAGGATTAAGGAACTGGGATGAAAGGAAATATAAAAATAAGCTTCATAAAATTGCACACGTTTTTCAGCTGATAAAGGAGCAGAATGATTTTCTCCCCTTTATTATCGGTCTTTCAGAAGTTTCCGGAAGGGAAGTTTTGGAAGATCTCATACAGTTGGAGCCGTTTAATTCAGAATATGGTATTGTGCATTACAATTCCAAGGATGAAAGAAAAGTTGATGTGGCCCTGCTGTATGATAAAAACAAAGTTGAATTGATAGACTCTGAAGCTATTACTTTCTTCTTTGAAAATAACAATAAAAACACAGAAAACTACGATACTACAAGAGACGTGCTGTATTCAGTGCTGAAGTATAAAGATGAGGTCATCAATGTCTTTACCGCCCATCTTCCCTCTAAGCGGGAAAAAGATATAAACAGGCCTAAAAGAATCTTTATACTCAATCAAATTAGAGATAGAATTCTTAATCTTGTAAATGCAGGTGAACATGTAATTCTGTGTGGAGATTTTAATGAAAACCCAGATGATGAAAATTTAGTAAAAATTCTCTATGGCAATTCGCAGGAAAAGGTCTTGGAAAATCCTTTTCAGCAGTTGTTTTCTACAGGAAATTATTCTACTTTTCATTACAAATCCGGGCTGTTGTTTGATCAGATTATGCTGTCAGAATCTTTTTTTAAAGATGACGGTATCCTTTCTTTTCAAAATGCCGGAATTTTCCGATGCGAAAAAATCAGCAGCCATGACAAAAAATTTGAGGGAAGACCGTTCCGTACCTATTCCGGAACAAGGTACCTGGGCGGTTACAGCGATCATTTTCCGGTCTATGTAACACTCGGTAAAGTGTAAAACAAATGTGAAAACATAAATTAGTAGAGAATGAAAAATTCAGACAACACAAGCTATCAATTGGATTCGATCGACAAGGAAATTATTTACATGCTGATGGATAACTCCAAAACGTCTCTCGCCCATATTTCCAAAGGAGTAGGGATTTCAACGACTGCGGTTCACCAGAGAATTAAAAAACTGGAGCAGGCAGGAGTGATTGAAAATTCAATTTCATTTCTTAATCCTAAAAAAATAGGATATAAAGTTATTTCGTACATAGGAGTATTCCTCGACAAGCCCAGTCATTATCCTGATATGGTAAAAGCCTTAAAAGAAATTAATGAAGTGGTGGAAGCACACTATACCACAGGAAATTACACCATTTTCCTGAAAGTCCTCTGCAAAGACAATGATCACCTTATGCAGATTCTCAGCAAACTTCAGAAACTGAAAGGCGTGACAAGAACAGAAACTTTCATATCTTTGGAGCAGGGTATTTACAGACAATTGAAAGTATAAACATTATGAACATTGCTCAATATTTGGATTCAACGTATCTGAAGACTCCCGAACAATCGGGGCTTTCGGCTGAAGAAACTTTACAGAAAGATAAAGATCTTACACAGGAGGCGATCGATAACGGAATTTTTGCCGTCATGATCCGGCCGGATTATGTTTCGGAAATTAAAAAATATATTCAGGAAAGGAATTCGGATGTTGTAGTAGGAACGGTTATCGGTTTTCATGAAGGGACGTATTCCGTAGATGAAAAATTTGCAGAAGCTGAGAAAGCAATAGCAGACGGAGCAGACGAACTGGATTTTGTCATCAATTACAGTGCTTACCTGCAAGGAAATTTAAATCTGGTAAAAAATGAGTTTGTAAAGTGTACCACGCTGTGCCTGCAAAATCATAAGGTAGCAAAATGGATCATCGAAATTGCCGCTTTAACAGATGCACAAATCGCCGATCTTACGCAAAATATTTCAATCTGGGCAAAAGAAAACTTTTCAGAAAATGATTGGCCTAAAATTTTCGTAAAATCTTCAACAGGTTTTTATGAAACTAAAGAAGGGAAACCAAACGGTGCTACATTTGAAGGGATAAAGATTATGCTTGATAACGCAGGAAAATTACCCGTAAAGGCTGCCGGTGGTGTAAGAACCCCGGAAGATGCCGAAAAAATGATCAGCCTCGGAGTAAAAAGAATAGGAACTTCCTCTGCTTTGGCTTTAATTAAAAATCAGTCAGCTTCGGAAGGGTATTAATTCAAAAAAGAAACAGTAATAAAAAAACCATCAGCTTTATAGTGATGGTTTTTATTTTATGCCTGTTGCGCTAAATATTCTGTATAAAACTCCTGAGTTTCTTTAATGAGCGCATCCATTTCTTCTAAAGTAAATACTTCTAAGAATTTCTTTCTGAAATCTTTAAAGTGAGGAACACCACGGAAATAATTGCTGTAATGCTGTCTCATTTCAACCAATCCTAATCGTTCTCCTTTCCATTCTGCACTCCATTCAGCGTGCTGGCGAACGGCCAGTAATCTGTCTTCGATAGTTGGAGCAGGCAAATGCTCTCCGGTCTTAAAGAAGTGTTTAATTTCATTAAAAATCCATGGATACCCAATAGCAGCCCTTCCGATCATAATTCCGTCGCAGGCGTACTTCTGTTTGTACTCCAATGCTTTTTCAGGAGAATCAATATCCCCGTTTCCAAAAATCGGAATCTCAATATTTGGATTTTGCTTGATTCTTGAAATATGCTCCCAGTCTGCTTCGCCTTTATACATCTGCGCACGCGTTCTGGCATGAATCGTCAATGCTTTGATCCCCGTTTCCTGCAGACGTTCCGCTACTTCATCAATATTGATGGAAGTACTGTCCCAGCCTAAACGTGTTTTAACGGTTACCGGTAAGCTTGTTGAGCGTACAACCGCTTTGGTAAGACGAACCATTAAATCTATATCTTTTAAAACTCCGGCTCCCGCGCCTTTGCAGACAACTTTTTTTACAGGACAACCGAAATTGATATCAACAAGATCAGGATTTACCGTTTCTACAATTCTTGCCGACATGGCCATTGCTTCCTCATCACCGCCAAAGATCTGAATTCCCACAGGTCTTTCATAGTCGAAGATATCCAGTTTTTTTCTGCTTTTAATCGCGTCACGAATTAACCCTTCTGAAGAGATGAATTCAGAGTACATCAGGTCTGCACCGTGCATTTTGCATAATCTTCTGAATGGCGGATCGCTTACATCCTCCATGGGTGCCAATAAAAGCGGAAATTCCGGCAGTTCTATATTGCCAATTTTTATCATGCTGCAAATTTACAACTTTTTCAAAAAAATAAATCCTTTATTCTGAGTAAAGGATTTATTATCAATTGTTATTGAAATAAGCTCTGTGTTTATCAATAATTATTTTTTAATAATCTTAGAAGAAAACCTTTGGTTGCCATCTGAAATTTCAACCGTATAATCACCTTTTTGTAAATAAGTAACATTAATATTTTCGGAATAGCTTTCCTTGAAAACCTTTCTTCCTGCCGTATCGAAAATGGTAATAACGGTTTTTTTGCTGTTATAGCTTTCCGGTAATGCTATTTTCAGTGAACTGCTTATAGGGTTTTCAAGTATTTTAACTTCTTTTTTGCCATTTGCTGTTTCGGATGTTCCCAGGATTGTAATGAAAAGGTCACTGTACAGTTTAGCGGCCTTAAATGATGTAATGTTAGTTGTTGGAATACTGGTTGTATTTGTTCTTATTTGAAACCGGTCCAGATTTAATGTGCTTCCAAAATCACTTCCGCTGGAAATGGTAAGATCTGCTGTTGTAGGTTCTGCTGCAGATGAAGGATTGAGGTATATAGACATTACGTCATCTGTTGTACTTCCTGCATTATAGGTGTATTTTACCACGACTAAATGCGTAGTGTTAAGCGGTAATACTGTGGTGGAATAAGTATTGGTGCCTGTATTTTTTGATCCACCTACTTTGAAGCCGCCTGCTGCATTCTGAAAGGCAATCCTGATTGCTGTATTAAAAGCACCTCCGCTCAGTATTCTGATGAAATCTCCAGGTGTTGTTGCAGGTACGGCACTCGCATTTACCAAAAAAGAAAAATAAAAAGTAGTACCGTCGGCCGGCATAGCCATTGGTGTGAAGTTTCTTCCTACGGCATCCTGGTCAGGGATAGTTTTTGCAGAATTTGTAGCGGAACTGTAGTTTGTATAAGTTTGGGCAAATGCTGCCACCTTGGTATTACTGCATCCGAATGAGGCACAGGCACCTCCTCCGTAAGTACTTGAGCTGTTTGTCCAGCTTCCCTGTCCGCTTAATTGAGTTGCTGTATAGGAGCTGAGATCATCATTTAAAAGTAATTGTGCGTTTAAGCTGTGTGCCAGGAAAGCGCACGCAAGAAATAAAATTTTTCTCATGTGTTTTTTTATTATTTATTATGCGAAAATATAAAATAATTATAAATAAACAATGTGAAAGTTTGTTGCTTGGATTGGTATATGTTATTGATTGTTAAATGGTTGGTTAAATTTATTAATACAAATAGTATATTTATATTTTACATCTTGTTGTTAATAAAGAAACGGTTGAAATTATTAATCTAAATAATATTTTAAGTTAATAAAATAAAAAAGAATTAAAAGCTCGCTTTTACCTGCATGCTTCCGATGTGAATAGTTCTGTCCCCGGAATTTCTTCCTTCATAATTTAAGTTAAGTTGAATGAAAGAATTAAGTGCCTGCTGGATGAATACACTCCAAACCTGGTTTTTTCCCGGCTTTAGCCCGTCAAGCATCTGGTTGCCCACAATGCTGAAATTATTTCCCGTAAAATTATTATTGATGAAAGAGAAGTTCCCCCTGATGGACGTTTTTCTGCGCTCCCATTGTATGGTTCCGGTGATATCAAAAGCTTTGAGAAGTTCCTCACCATCAATCCTGTCTTTTTGGCGGAAAGCTGAAGAAAGCTCAGCTTGGATAGCATCAGTAAATTTATAGGTCGCTTTCGGTTTTGTTTCGAAATTATTCAGGCGGTAATCCCGAGTTGCAAATAGTTGTGAAGAATTCCGGATATCATGTACCGAATTCTCCCAGTCGATCCTGAATTCTTTATTAAACCAATATCCTATATTTAAAAAATGGGAAATCTGCTCCCGTTCTTCATTGCTGAAATTCGCATTGATGAGGTTGTCATTGGAGATGAAACGATAGTTCCCGTTCCATCCGGATTTTTCAGTAGGGCTGAATTGTGCAGATGCCAGAATATTCTGGTTCTTCAGGATCTGGTCATCACTTTTCTCAAAAGGATTAAGCACAAGAACCTTATCTTTTTTATAAAATGAGTTTTGGGAATTCAGTGAAATATTAAAATTCCAGCGTTTCAGAAATCTGTTTTCAGAATTAAAAACAACAGAAGGGTTTACAAATAACGCCAGCTGAATTTTATTTTTATTAGAAGGAATGTACCGTACGGAATTGGTGTAAATCCTGATATATTGCGCCAGATCCGAATATTCTGCAATTTCAAATTCGTCAAGCTGCTGAACGCCGTCGCCATTATAGTCTGTCCATTTATAAATACCCTGCCCGTCGGTTACTTTTATATATTGGAATTCCCTCTGCGCCTCCTGTCCATTTCCCAGTTCATAGAAAGCCTGTAGCCTCATGCCGTTTCTGAAAAGCTGCTGGTTATAAAGAATATTTCCCACTACAAAATCATTGTTTCGGGAAGCATCCACATCCTGGTTCTGGTAGAAAAATTTACGGTAATGAAGAAGAGCGTTTAAAGTTGTTTTTTCTGTTTTAATAAGCTGGCTTTCCGCCATGAATCCTAAAATGTTATTCATTCTCTGCAACCTGTTGTCACGTACCGAGTCATTGGCGCGCATATAAACTTTTGTAAGCAGTTTTGTACGGGTACTGTCACCGATTTTTTTCTGCACAAAAATTTCTCTCCAGCTGAAGCTCGTGACATCCATCAGCTGAGTGTCATTGTATTTCTTTTCATTATGCTCCATGCTTCCGCCAATAGCCCAGCTTCCTTTTTTTCCTGTATATTCGGTAGAAGCGCCACCTCTGATGAATTTGGTATCCTGAAGGATAGCGTTGGTATTCAGGTATGATAAATTTCCTTTGGTAAAAAACTTACCACTGATCCAGCCGAAGTCCAGATCATTTTTTACTCCTTTATAAGAATCCTGTTCATCAAGATAATTGATTCTGTAATTAAGGGTAGATTTATTATTCCATTTATTTAAAAAGCTGAAGATAAACCTGTTTTGCGTTCTTCCGCTAAACTCTTGTGCAAGGTTGAAATCCCTGGAGAATTCCACATCATTGATCCTGTCTAAAATATGAAATTGTCTGTCGATGTACTGGTACTCAAAATTAGGAGTTCCTTTCCAGCTATTTTTGGTGAAAGTTTTGTTTCCGAAGACCCTCCATGCATATCCTATATTCTGGTCAGAATCTTTCGAAGAAAACAGGTTGACATCGTAATTGCTCAATGAGATATCTGCCCCTATTTTTCCGTCTTTTAAAAGATACTCGGAATTGAATGAATATACCTGCGATTTTTCAGGCGAAGGAAGCTTTCTTACGGCACGATAGTCTCCCATGTTTGGGCCTACGTACTGGAAAACCCGTCCGTTATTGGTAGTCTGTGTTATTTTATAATCTCCGAGATTGGCTCCGAAATACGTGAATGAAACCGTATAAAGAGTCTGGGTTGCATCTGTTGAAAATTCATAATAATTTCCCGAAGGATTCTGAACAAGCCGGTAAAGAATTTTATTGACATCATATTCGGCAATAACACCGGAAGGAGCATACATCAGATTCGGATTATTTCCTGCATCGGCCAGGATTTGCTGATCTTCCGTGGAAAGATTCAATGCCAGCGGAGCATTTTTATTGTCATTTTCCATAAACCAGTTAAGTCCGAGCTTTAGTTTTTCTCTTTTATGCTCAACTTTTCCGGTAAACAAATATCTTGAATAATTCCTGTTGGTATAATTATAGGAAATGGTAATAAAGTTTTGCTGGAAAATAGGCCGGAAGCTGGTAAATGTTACTTCTCCCGTATTATAATTGATAATATAATCCTGGTTTTCTCCGCGTTTCATCAGAATACCGTCTATAAATACCTGTTCTGATCCGGAGATCAGGGTAATAAACTGTTCTCCGTTTTTTCCTGTAAGCCGGTAAGGTCCCTGGTTTCCTTCAACTCCCTGAAAACGGATTCTGTGGAATTCACTTCGTGCAACTCCCATTGAGACATCTACAAATGTTTTGTTATCTTTCCCGAATTCCGTCTGAAATTCAAGACCCATGCTTCGTCTCTGATATTTGGCAAAATAATTTTTGGCTTCCACAAGATCAAGATGTCCGGCTCTGAGGATAGACTTGTCCTTGATATTAAGCTGCATATAAATTTTGTCAAATTCTTCAAGCGTCTGAGTATATCCGTCTGCCTGAATCGGCAAGTTATGATCAGAAATACTCGCAAGAATCGTCACATCTTTCGAAAGCCTTCCCGAGATCTGCAAATCCATGGAGCTTTGAACCGACTGGCCCTGATTGTTACCGAATGTAATTCCCCGGATAATGGAACCTTTAGAATTGAGTTCGCCCAGAAATCTTTTTTTATCATTCCTCGCAAGAACGGCTTCATCAACAATAATTCGGTTGCTGGTTTTGACGAAGTCCATCGTGTCTTTGGCAAAAATATCCTGTTCGAATCTGGCGGCAAGAATACTGTCCTGTTTAATGCTGTCCTGCTTGATACTATCTTGTGGAAGATTGGGATTTTTCCAGGTGAATATTTGTGCATTTCCTGAGAAAATGCCCATGCAAAACATCGTGAATATCAGAATGTAATTCCGCAAGCCTTTAAAAATAATCCGTAAAAATACTCAAAAATTGTTTATAGAAAGGGTTTTACTATTATTAACAAAAAATTAACCCTATTATTGTCTTATGACGAAAAATTGGTGTAATTTTGACCTGTAAATTATTAATAATTAAATTTTAAAGACATGAAAAAAATTTATTCTTTATTTGCTACAGTAATGTTAAGCATCAGTTTGTTTGCGCAAACTACAATCTACTCAGAAAATATGGGTAATCCTTCCACAACAACTGCGATTGCTGCAAATTCATTTCAAAATGCGGCGCCAATCCTATATTCAGGCACTGCTGATGTAAGATCTACCACATCATCTACAGGATATATAGGAGCTTCAGGCGGAGGGAACATATTTTTTACAGGTACTGTAGGAACAAACTTTATTGTGAGTGGGATTGACACATCTAGCTACAGCAATATCCAGATGAGTTTTGGGCAGCTTAAAACTACCAATGCCGCCAATAATGAATTAACAGTTGAAGTAAGTACAGATGGGAATTCTTGGGATCTCTTGTCATATACAAGAGCTACAGGGGCAGGAACTTCTAACTATATACTTATAACGCCAACAGGAACTATTCCTTCAACATCAAATTTGAGAATCAGATTTACAAATACTTCAAGTGCACAGTGGAGAATCGATGATCTGAAGTTAACAGGATCAATTGGTTCGCTTGCTGTTAATGAATCATCTAAAGTAAAAGGGTTATTTGTAAAAAATACTTTGGTAGATTCTGAACTCAACTTCGGAATGACAGGAAATGTGAAAATTTATAATCTTTCAGGTCAGGTCGTTAAAACTTTCTCAGTAAAAGAAAATGAAGCAGTTGATGTATCAGATTTATTAAAAGGTAATTATATTGTTACTGGTTTGGTAAACGGAAAAAATATTTCACAGAAGATTATTAAAAAATAATTTTAACAAATTATTAAATATGAGCATTATTTTAACCAAATAATGCTTTTTTTGTATCTTTATGCTGTATTTTTAAAATTATATAGTATGAAAAAAATTTTTACTGTTTTGGCAGTTGTAGCTGTAGGTGCATTTACAAATGCTCAAAATTTGATTTCAAATGGAGATCTTGAAACATGGACGGATGCTGCTGTTAAACCAGACGGTTGGTTCAGCATGGGCGGTGGTGCTAAAGAAACGGCACTTGTTCACGGAGGAAGTAATTCAGCTAAAATTTCACCAGTATCGGTAAGTACTAATGGAAATTTAGATTATATTGATGTACCTGCAACAGGAAATACCAATTACACAGTTTCTTACTGGGTGTTAGATAATGATCCTAATGCAAGAGCCAGACACTGGATTCAGTTCAGAACAGCCAGCAGTAACATAACTGTTAGCGGAAGTCCTTTCCAACCTTCAACATATACATCAGATAGTGCTAGTTGGGTAAATGTAACTGCTACAGCAACAAGTCCGGCAACAACCGAATTTCTAAGGCTTAGTTTGAGAGTATATGCTCAAAATAGTGTGACAACAGGCGCGATTTATTTCGATGATATTGTATTGGCTCAATCTTCTTCATTAGGTGTAGTTAATCCTGAAATTATCAAAAATAGCGTGAAATTATCAAGTACACTAGTGAAAAATTCATTTGATATTTATCTGAAAGGAAATGCAGAAGTAAAAATTGTATCAGCTTCTGGACAAATTTTTGAAAATAAAAAAATAACCGACTTTGCTAGCATTGATGCATCAAAATTACCGGTAGGTGTAAATTTCGTACAGATTAATCAAAACGGAAATATTATTGTTAAAAAAGTAATCAAGCAATAGTTAATTCACACTTAAAATAAAAAAAAGCCGCTCTAAAAAGCGGCTTTTTTTTATTTATTATTTAATTATAATTTGAATAATTCGTAAAAAATGTGGTATATGGTTAATTTTTTGGCATTAATCTTGTTGATATTTTGTTAACATATAAATCACTTGATTATGAAAAAAGCATTTACTTTTATCGGGCTTGTCTCGATGGCAGCATGTTCTTATGCGCAGATTGTAATTAATGAAATTTACACAGGAGGTGGTCTTTTAGGAGCAACCTTAACGAATGATTTCATAGAATTGAGAAACATCGGTAATTCAACGGCTACATTAACGGGAGCTACAATTCAGTACGGTTCTGCTACCGGAGCATTTACTCAGTATCACACTTTACCTACGATCACTTTAAATCCAGGACAGACATACCTGATTCAGGAAGGTGGCGATGGAGGAGGGATTATCAATCTTGTAAATCCGAACCTTATAGTTAATGTAGTATTGAACTTCGATGGTTCCGGTCCGGTCGTTGGTGCCGGGCTAGGGATAGGGCTTACTTCCGGAAAAGTTGCATTAGCTAGCAACACAACTCAGGTAACGGGTCCTACGGCGTCCAATGTTTTAGATTTTGTAGGATACGGAACGGCAAATCAGTACGAAGGAGCGGGGAGTGCTCCATCACCTACGATCCTGAATTCTATTACAAGAGTTTCAGGTGATACCAACAACAATAATGTTGATTTTACCATCGGATTGCCAACGCCGCAGGGAGGAACTTTAGCGGTTAGTGACATATCCTCAAACGGTGTACGTGCCAATTTCATTAAAAATACTTTTGTAAAAAACAGTGAAATTGTTTTTGGCACTGATGTAAAAGACGTGAAAGTCTATAATATGATGGGACAGGTTGTGAAAACGGCCTCTGTAAGAGAGAATGAATCATTAAATGTGGATGAACTTCAAAAAGGAAATTATATCGTAACGGGTACCATTAATAATGAACCGGTTTCTCAAAAAATACTGAAAGATTAAATTTCATACCATCTAAAATACCAATGTCTCAGAATAATTTCTGAGGCATTTTTTATTAAATAGAAGTGCTTAATACCAACCCCGTCTTGCTGCATTAATAATGGAGTTGAGATTAAGAATCAAGGTATAACGGATGCGCTTTCCATAATCTTTGAATCCAGGTTCAAAGCCTAATGATGACTGTACCGGAAAATAGATTTCAAGAAAATCAGGAATCACCCTTACTTTGATACCACTGTCCCAGATGAACTTGGTAGGCTGGTTTTTATTGTCATACAATCCTGCATCTGCATAGACATGGAAAATTTTCCATACACTGGTATCTACGTTTACAGAAGTAATCCATTTGTTGACGGTTCCCGGAATAAAAGATTTAAACCCTCCGTCTGCCAAAACATACTGTTGCGAAAGAATTCCTCCGGTGGCGCTTTGACCTAATAAATTATAGGAGAAAGAGTAATCCGAAACCCTTGAGATTCCATAATTGAAAGTGTTGTTTCGGGCATTATTTTTAACGAAATATCCTGCAAAAAGACGTACACTGAGTTTTTGTCTGGGTGCAAATTCCCATCGGTAAAAGCCTTCTGCCGTTACTTTATGAAAATCTTCCATCCATTGGGTATTTATGCCAAGGCTTTTTTCGTGAATACTTTGGCTGTCGTTGTATCCATAGCCTACACTCCACAGATTGTATTTGTCATAATCATTATTGGCAATCATCAAAGGGCTGAGATCTCTTTCAAAATAATTATAAGAAATTCCGACGCTCCTGCTTACCGTGCTTCTCGGGTTTTTTCTGAAGTTAAAATTAGAATAAACGGAACCTTTACGGTAGGCAAGATCATAATCATAATGGAAATAAGATCCCGAAACCCCGAAGGTCAGGCTTCTGAAAATACTTTCGGCCGGAAGAAAAGAATAGGCAACCGCTCCCGAACCGGTAAGTTTTCCCGTACCCGTACTGTAAGAGGGGGTGAATGAATATAAAAATTTCTGGTCAAAAAAAGACTGGTTCTTAAAGTTGAAACCAATTAAAAATTTATCATAGGTATTGCTGAAACGAACCCTCGGGCTGATGTAGATTTCATTGAATTCCGGATTCGGTATATCTTTAATCAGTTTCAGCTTAATTTTTCTCATGTTGGAAAAAAATCCTTTTGCATACAGAAAATTATCCCTGTAATTGGCTTCCGGGAAAATATAATTGTCGTTCAGCGTAATTTTATAGGTGTTGTTATCAGGAATTGTTACCGTTTTTGTCTTTTCACTGATTTCGGTATCTACCCAATATTCTTTTTTATCACCGTCTTTAGATTCGGTTTCCAGTTTTACCGGAATATTAGAGAATGTATTTTTAGTAACCTTTATGTGCAGGGAATCACCTTCTTTCTGAAATCTTTTAAGTTTAAAATTAATTCTGTTTTTATGTTTTAAAAAATCAGAGAGATAAGCTGTTCTTTTGTCTTTTTCTGCCAACTCTTTGATAAAGTCATTGGGATTGATTTCCTTATCCGTATTTTTTGCAATAAAATTCTGTACCAGGCTGTCAAAATTTTCATAGCCCATTTTATCAGCCGAATAATTGAATAACGTGCCGGTCTCAAAACTGCTGATGGCCATGTCATTAAAATTACTCAGAACTGCATATTTCTCGTCGATTTTCTGATCAAGGTTTTGGGACATGATGTACTGATAGGCCAGTCCGTACCGTTCGATAAGCTTTACATCGGAAGCATAAAAAAGTTTTAAAGGCTTCATTCCGAAAATTTTGGTTTCGGGCAGGCTGCCTAATAATTTGGTATCACCATAAAACTTTTTCAAATACTGAATTTCAAGATAAGATTTTAATCCGTTTTTAAACCAATGGTAATTCTGTTTATCGGTAATAACGCTTTCATCTAAGACTTTTTTCGCTACAATCCCGAAATAATCAAGATCTGTTTTCTGAGCATCCGTAAAGAGCTGAAATCTGAATTTCCAGAAGGTAATATCATTATTTCCGAAGAAATCTTCTTTCGTTCTGAATTTCTCTGAAATGAAAATCCTTTCAGGAATCATACCAATCCTGTCTTTGATGAATTTCAGATGAAGCGGAAGATAAAATTCCAGGTTCTGTTTTTCTTCAGGTGTCAGATTGTAACCGAATCTTACTTCAGTTCTGATGTCATCGCTGTTTACGGTAATTGAAGGGTATTCATTCTGCGAAATAAGGAATTCTGGATCAGAATCAAGATATCCTCTGAATGAGTTCATCTGAAACTGCTGAAGATTACTTTCAATAAAATAATTAACCGGAAGGTCAAAATTTACCGTCCAGTAGGTATTGAAGCTTACGGATTCTTCAATATCATGGTAATCTCTTTTGGAAATATTGTCCGGATCAAAGCGATCCGGAACAATAAAGAAATATTTTAATGCTGCGTTTTTATCTGAAGTTCCGTATCCGGTAAATTTTTTGTCAGGAAGCTGAATTTCGTACCGCAGTTTTAATTTTACCTGTTCTCCGGGCTGTAGGGCTTTTTTTAATGGGAGAAAAAAATTCTCGTCAGAAATATTGCTTACCGGAATTTCTTCGTCGGAACTCTGAATTTGTAAATTAATTAATTTTCCCAGCTCATTTTTTTTGGCAAAGTGAAGATCTGTATTCCGGTCTTCGAGCTTTCGGTAGACAAGAGAGGTATTTCTTTTGTTGTAAGCAGATACCCAGTTCAAAAGCTTTACTGTATTGAGGGTATGTTCCGAATTGTTGTGGTATACCACTTCCTGGTTTACACTTAATATTTTTTTATCTGAAGACAATTTTGCCTCAATATAGATGCTGTCCTTTTGTGCTGCAATATCTACAACACCCAAAAACAAAGCAAAACCAATGAAAATATTTCTCAATTACCCGTGATTAAGTTCAAATATAACTTATTTTACAGAAGTCTGCCAAAATAAATTTAACTTTGAGTTATACTTTTTTCCAAAGAGTTCAGATAGGCATTCCAGCCTGAGTGTTTATAAAGAATGGCAGCTTCAGCCGGATCTTCAGATTGATATATTCCTCTTCCTACAATAATGAAATCGGTGTGAAGTGTTTTAAATACATGTTCCGGAGTATTGTATTGCTGTCCTTTTCCGTCACCTGAATCTGCAAGATTGACGCCCGGCGTAAACAAAAGCATTTCTTCAGGAAGCTGGTTCTGGGAAACGCCTCCGATAACATTGGGATGCGAAGCTGCTATTTTTAAGGCTTCTTCTCTGTAAGCACTTGTCGTTAAAGCACCTTTTGAAGACATTCCGATAATCGCGACAACCCCAACGTTTTTAAAGCAGTCTAATGATTCAAACCCTCCGATCACCTGAGAGGTTACGAAATCTGCCCAGTCTGTAATTTTAAATACTCCGCTCGTAAACTGAAGTTCCTGAGTATTCCCGATATCTGCAAATTTTCTGTCTTCCATAAGCAAAAAATTATGTTTTGCAGCCAAAGCTTTCAGGGGGGTAATTGTTTTTTCGTATTCGAAATCAGATATAATGTCGATATGTGTTTTTAAAGCAATTACATGAGGGCCAACCTTTTCGGCAAGATCTAATAATTCCCGGGTGGTGGTAACATCGGCAGAAGCAATAAGGTTTGATTGTTTTGCCAGTGCTGTTTCTAATAGTTTTTTAGAAACGGAATGCTGTGCCGTATGATGTTTCTGTTCATAGGAAGCTCTTGTTTTTTCTTCAAACTGAATATGGTTTCCAAGTAAGAAATCCTGAATTCTTTTTACTTCATCATCAGATAATTCTCCGTTTTCCCAAAGAATAGAACATACTTCCGATATATTGAAAAGGGTATGAACTCTGTACCCTTTGCTTTCCAGAAGTTGTTTTCCGCCTTGTTCTCTGTCCAGAACCACTACAATATCAGCTACTTTAATGTCTTCCTGTTCAACCTCTGCAATGGTTTCGATCAAAGATTTCCCTGAAGTGATGACATCTTCTACCAAAAGGCAGTTTTGCCCTTTCTGGTAAATTCCTTCAATAAGTTTTTTGGTACCGTAATTTTTAGCTTCTTTTCTTTTAATAATTAATGGAATATAGCTTTCAAGAGACATTGCTGTGGCCATCGGAAGTGCAGCATAAGGAACTCCGCAGATCAGATCAAAATTATCTAAAGGAAGCATATCCAGTAAATAATTGGCTAAGTTTTTCAAGATTTTCGGATCTGAAGCCAAAGGTCTTAAATCTACATAAAACGGACTTTCGATACCGCTTTTTAAGGTAAATCTTCCGAATTTGATGATGCCCAGTTTATAACACTCTAAAAAGAATTCTTTTTTACTTTCCATTATTTTTTATTAGATGTTTGCAAATTTAAGGAAATGATGTTGAAAGTCAATTGTGAATTTCACTTCGTAGGTAAATAGTGAAATTTTTTAAGAAAAATTTTTAGACTAATCTTTCTCCGTAACCACAAAAAAACATCCGAAGAGGATGTTTTTATTAATTAATGATTTCTGCGTTAATTACTTTCGTATTGTCTGTATTGTATTTGCGCTCGGCTTCCCACAGTAAAAATTTGTCGACTTCTTTAATGAGTTTTGGTATCGTGAGTGATAAAACTGCGAGATCATCCAGCACACCAATCACAGGAACGGCAACTTCCGGAAGAATATCAATTGGTGAAATAATATACAATACTCCTAAAAGCGGCAAAATAATATCAATGGACCGCATCGGGTATTCTCCCTTCCTCCACATTCTTACCATTCTGAAGATGTCGGGAATTTTTTTCACAAATCCCTTGTGATTGATGGCTTCTTTTGCCAGACTTAATTTTGAATATTTCATTTTGTGTTTCATTTTAATAATTCTACAACGGTACTTAATTGACAAATTCTGTACCAATAGCCTGTTACTGAACGTTAAAAATTATTTGATAATGTTATCGATAAACTGATGTACGGTTTCTGTGTTCCAGTCTCTTGAAGCATCTTCTTTAATGATGATTCTTCCGTTCTTGTCAAGAAGGTAAGTGGTAGGGAACACTTTCGGAAGTATCTTTTCGGAAATCGGGCTTTGAGCGATATAGACGGGAACCGTGTAATTGTTTTCTTTAAGGAACTTTCTTACGGCATCTTCCTGGTCATTCATTGCGATAAGAACAAAATCCACATGGTCTTTCCGGGTATCGTACAATTTCTGGATGGATGGCCATTCTTTTCTGCACGGCGGACACCAGGTGCCCCAGAAATTCAGAAATACGGCTTTGTTTTTAAAGGTTTTCAGATTAGTGCTCGGAACATTGATTCCCTGCAGATCGATATCGTAATCTTCCTCGCTTACATGAACCGCGTTTTCAATAGTGGCAATAGGAAAGAAGGTGTCCTGCAATTTTTCCTTTACACCGGGAACAAAAGCAATTACAGCAATAATAACGATCAGGACAAGATAGATTAGATTTTTCTTCATTTTAATTTTAATAAAATTATAGGGCTTTTATCATACTGCAACAATCTCAGTAAAAAATAAGTTTTTGCTAAGATTCCGACGGAATGACAAATTGAGTGTATAAAATTAGCAATTAAAATTATAACAGTTCCAGAATTTCCTGAACGGCATCTTTTCCTCTGTTTTTGGCATAATAGACCTGTAGATCGTTATAGAAATGATCTTTGGTATACACTTCAGGATTGGCTTTATATTTCATTAATAATTCTGTCCCGAATTTCGGACGAGGTCCCCATGAATTTTTAACCTGAAAATCTTTATCCAGAATAATCACTTTCGGGATTGATTCCGTTCCGTTTGTTAAAAACTGATTGATTAAACTTTTATCACTGTCTCTTAAGAAAATACGTACTTCATTTCTGCCTTCGAAAAATTTAACCAAAGCCGGAACAGTAGCGCTTGCATCGCCGCACCATACTTCGGAAATAATTAAAATCTTCCCGTCAAAATTTTTGGATGCCAGTTCTTTTAACTGCTCTTCATCAGGTATGTACTTTTTCAAAGTCCTGTCGATTCTCTGCAGGCCCAGTTCGTAATATTGTTTATAATCAGCTTCCTGCTGATTGGCAGGATTTGCCAGTCGCTGTTTTCCTATTTCCAGATACTCTTCGAAAGAGATGGCTTTTTCCCAGTAATTTTCCATTACTAAAAATTTTATGTTTTAAAATTGATTGATATTTCTTGTTTTGTTAATCAGAAACAGATCTGCAAGAACAAAAGCAGCTAAACTTTCTACTACGGGAACAGCTCTCGGAAGTACACACGGATCATGGCGTCCTTTTCCTTCTACAGTAACAGCGTTTCCGTCTTTATCAACGCTTTCCTGAGGTCTTAAAATCGTGGCAACAGGCTTGAAGGCTACTCTGAAGTAAATATCCATTCCGTTGGAGATTCCCCCCTGAATTCCTCCCGAAAGATTGGATTTTGTGGTAAAATCTTCATTAAAAAGATCGTTATGTTCTTTTCCTGTCATTTTCGCACCGCAGAAACCGCTTCCGTATTCAAAACCTTTTGCAGCGTTGATGTTCAGCATCGCTTTGGCAAGCTCTGCCTGAAGTTTCGAAAAAACCGGCTCTCCGATTCCTACCGGAACATTTTTAATGACACAGGTAATAGTTCCGCCGATAGTATTCCCTTCCTTTTTGATCTCTTTAATCCTTTCGATCATTTTTTCTGCAGTTTCTGCATCTGGACAACGTACTTCATTGCTTTCGGTTTTAGAAAAATCCAGCGCCTGGTAAGGTTTTTCACAGAAAATGTCACCTACGGAAGAAACGTAAGCGTTAATCTTGATATCCGATAGAAGCTGTTTTGCCAAAGCACCCGCAACTACCCAGTTTATGGTTTCCCTGGCAGAGGATTTTCCGCCGCCGCGATAATCTCTTAATCCGTACTTTTGGTCGTATGTAAAATCAGCATGGCTTGGTCGGTACGAATTGGCAATATGATCATAATCTTTTGATTTCTGATTTTCATTTTCAATGATGAAGCCAATAGGAGTACCTGTTGTTTTTCCTTCAAAAATCCCTGAAAGAAATTTCACCGTATCACTTTCTTTTCTTTGGGTTACAATGGCAGACTGGCCTGGTTTTCTGCGGTCCAGTTCATGCTGGATCTTATCGAAATCTACCGTTAATCCTGCAGGGAAATTATTAATGATTCCTCCGTAAGCGGGGCCATGACTTTCTCCGAATGTTGTAAGGCTGAGAAGATTACCTAAAGTATTTAACATACTACAAATTTACGGCTTTTTCTTCAGATAAAAATAATCTGGGATTACTTCTGTTTATACGAATTGTTGATAGAATTGATGATCTTTCCGGCTTCTTTTTTCTCCTGATCATTTAATGTTTTCCACACGAATCCCTTCCTTATATTTTTCTCGTCGATGCGCTGAGGAAAAATTCCGGCTTTTACATCGTTATACAGATAACTTTCTGAAATGGCAGGCAGCGGAGTGTCAAAGCTGAACGGATATTTTTTAGCAATATTAAATTGTAAATTTCCGATTTTGTAGGATTGAAATTTATTATAATGATATTCGGATGGCTCGTATAATTGTTTTATTTCAAATTTCCCCATGAAACTTCCCGGTCGGAAACTTGGAACATAAGTCTGCAGTATAGCTGGTAGAGAAAGAAAGCTAATAACGGCAATGCTTAAAACAGAAAATATGACTATTGATGTTTTCTTATTGAAATAATCCATCAACAAGATAAAGAATATTGCGAAAAATACATCCGTGAAAAATCTGTATTGGGCCGAAAAAAGCAGAACCAGGATACTTTTAATAATTAGTGAAATACAGATCAAAGTAGTAATTCTGTTCTTTTTAAATAGGGTGAAAATAATAAATGCCGTCAGGCTTATTATAAAAAGAATGTTGATTTTTGACTTGATCCCTTTGAGGAAGAACCAGTTTTTAATATAATCAAATGGTGAAAATTTTTGAATCTCTTCATCTGAATATTGCATGTCATATGTTTTCTGGATGGCAAACCGGGAAGATATTTTTAAAATTTCAGGATTTGGTTTCCAGGATACTCCAAAATCCAGTATTGAAACAGGGAAAACAGGGTAACCAAAGGTGTATATATTTTTGATAAAGAAAAGGAAAGCAACAGCAATTCCCGGAATCAGTTTTTTTAAATTTGATTTTATAATAAAAACGGAATACAAAAGACTGAGGACCGGAAGCCAGATCATGGTAGGCTTAATGGTAAAAGCAAAAACCGATAAGCAAAATAGGAAAGGAGCGGGTGCAGTTTTCTTTATGATTTCATTTAAAATAATTAATGAAAAAACAATCACCGGCAGATCCGGACTGGGCGACTGTGAAAATAATAATAAGACCGGTATAAACACCAACTGTACCCAGGTTTTTTTTTCGACAATATATAATGTATAAATGATCAGCAGTATCGCATTTATTCTCAAAAAATGGTCTGAAACATTGGAAAATCCTCCTTGAAATATATGCCATACAGACATTTGTCCTAGCGTGAGATCAAGATTTGAAATACCTTTTACTATTCCAAATTCGGTAAGCCATTTTATTGTTGGGATATAATAACCGAAATGATCTAAAACGAAAGGATAAAAAGATCCGCAAAACACAATGATTAATGCAATCATCAGGATTAGTCCATAATCTCTTTTAGAAAAAACTGAGAATTCTTTATATAAATGATCTTTAAAAAAAAATAAAAGACCTATTAGTAATACAGGAATTTCTATATAGATATTCAATGGGTGAAAAAATGCCAGAATTGTAAAAACAATGCTGACCCCCAATATTCCTGACAATATTTTTCCTGCCATTCCGCTTATGCAGGATCTTAATACTGCACTGGTTATGTTTCCCCAACCCATCAGAACTGGAATCAGAATAACAGCAGAAAGCAGAATCGTGAGCATACAAAAAAGATTGCTTAAAAATAAGCAATCTTTTCTAAGTTATCGTGAAAAATAATTAATTAACGTGGCTGTACTCTTCCGCTTTTTCTGTCCTGTGCTCTACCTAATGTATATCCTGTGGCACCACCGATTACACCACCAATGGCAGCACCTGCGCCCGGACTTTTCTTGTTAACAATTGCTCCCAATGCAGCCCCGCCGACAGCTCCAATGATGGTACCTTTGGCAGCTTCGCTCATCCCCTTTTTCTGGGTAGTACCCTGGGAGGCAGTGGTTCCGCTATTGGCAGAAGTGCCGCTGCTTGCACTAGAGCTCGGTCTGTCTCTGTATACGGTATGCGTTTCTTTAATTACCTGAGGTTTTGAATTCGCTGCAGCCGTTTTAGCCTGCTGCACTTCAGCAATACTGTCTGCTTTTTTCTGCGATTCGTATGCTATCTTTTCCTTTTCAATAGCCAATTTCTGCTTTTCTATTTCCAACTGTCTCATCTGGAATTCCATTTTTTGCTGTTCCAGAGATTTTTCGGCTACCTGATCGTCTTTTTTACAGGCTGTCAGTACAAAAACTGATAATAATCCTGTTAACACTATACTTTTCATAATTCAAATTTTAATAGGGTCCAAAGACCAGCTTAATGATATGGTATTTCCAATTATGGCGCCAATATTTAGTTAAGTAATGTTAAAATTTTAGAAAAAATATTAAAAATATTTTAGAATAATTACATAAGCTGCATTAATAAAGGTATAACAGATATAACTTTTAATTAATTTTCTCTTGTTGTTGAATTAATATAAAAATAACTAATTTTACCATTACCAAATTATATTAATATGAAAACGACAACATGTAAACTGCTCATGCTGCCTATCTTGATGGCAGTAATCACAGGATGTTCATCAAACGATGACTTGATGATACAGGATACCAAATCTCCTGTAGAAAAAAAAGAAGCCTCTAAAAGCCAGACTTATACAATACGTTACGGACTGGTATCGCAAAACGGAACCAAAACGCTATCCGGAAGCTATGACATCGGAAGTTTTATTGCTACCAACACCGTTACCGGTGAGTCTTTTGAAACCTATGCAGGTGGAGGTTTCCAGTCTTTGCCTAAATATTATGAGGGAATTCCTGCCGGAACTTACACGTTTACAGCCATGCAGGGGCAGGGCGGCTGGGTAGGATATGGCTCAGTAACAGGCGTTGTTTCCCAAGACCAGGTTGATGCTGACGGTTATATTACGGTATATATTCCTATTGTGTGGGAAGAATAACTGTTGTTAAATAATAGTATACACGGAAAAATTAAAAAAAAATCAAATAAATCACGATAATATGATCTCACTCATATTATTGTTTAGCTTTTGTGTATAATTTTGACTCAACATCATACACCAAAAATTATCATATGAAAAAAATAATGCTATTAATGCTAGGAGCAAGTCTTTTTGCTGTAAGCTGCAAGAAGGAACAAACGCAGAATGAAAACAACTCAATGGATTCTACTGCTACAGGAACAATGTCTTCTGACAATGCAACAACCGGAACATCTATGGATACTACGGCCAGTGTAAGAGACAGTGCGATGAATCAGGGAAGCGGAACCACCAGCCAGTCCACAAATCCTAACCAGAATACAGGATCAAACAGAGGAACTCAGAATTCTTCAGGTACAAGATCAGATTCTGCGAGATAAGACACTTTTTTAGACCCCATATACCCTTTTTAAAAACTCCTCACGACCCTTGAGGAGTTTTGCTTTTATATGATTTCAGCAGTTTTATAATGTAATGGAATATAAATGTATTGAAATGTGATTTCGGTCATAAATTTTAAATGGTCCGGTATTTATATTTACTACAGAATTAAATTAATTGATTCTATAAAAATTTTTTTTCATCATTTGTGTTTTTAGGGTCTCCTTTGTGGGACCCTATTTTTTTAGAAATCATATCTGATGATGCAGGATCATATAATTCTCCTATAGTATAATAAAAATCTGAAAAGAGCGTTACCTTTAAAGTAAAATAATATTATTTTTGATAAATTCTATATTGACATATTGCTCATTTTTTATAAAAAATATTCTGTTGTATGCTTTATATTATCAAAAAACGAATTAGATTTGCAATGATTAATATTAAATGATAACTTATGAAGAAAATTTCTACTTTTATAGTACTTCTTCTGTGTTTGTTAAATTTAGGCGCCATACCGGATGTCTATGGACAAACACCTGCCACATTACCGTATTCACAAGACTTTAATACCGCCAATGATTTTACCCTCCTCAACGGGACGGCTACAAATAAGTGGTTTTATGGTGCTGTTACCGGAAATCCAGGCAATTCTATTTACATCTCAGATAATAATGGGACTGCTAACAACTACAATACCAGCTCGTCGAGTGTGGTACATGCTTACAGGGATATTGCGATACCTGCAGGATCTTCTATTGCCAACTTTTCATTTGACTGGAAAGGCGAGGGAGAATCGGGTTGGGACTATCTGAGGGTATGGTTGGTTCCTGCCACATTTACACCTACTGTAGGTACTCAGATTACCGCCGGGACCGGAAGGTTTCAGGTAGGAGAGTTTAATCAGCAATCTACATGGCAGACATTCAGCTCTCCCAGTCTGAATATTGCTGCATATGCGGGAGCAAACATGAGACTTGTATTTGAATGGAGAAATGACGGTATTTTTGGAACTCAGCCTCCAATCGCGGTTGACAATATTAATATCAGCATACCAACCTGTATTATGCCTTCCGGTATGGCTGTTCCTACGGTAGGAACTACTACTGCTACATTAACCTGGACAGCCCCTACACCAACTCCGGGATCGGGATACGAATATTATCTAACTACGACGAATACAGCACCTACACCTGCTACGGTAGGGGTGGCCAACGCAGGAACTTCAGTAAGCCCTGGCGGACTGACTACTTCTACTACCTACTACTGGTGGGTACGTTCTGTTTGCAGCGCAAGTGATAAAAGTGTATGGGTAGCAGGACCTTCATTCTCTACCACTCAGGTACCGGCTACAATTCCTTATACACAGAATTTTTCTACGGCAAACGACCTTCAGCTTTCCAACGGAACTCAGGTTAACAAATGGGTTTACGGTTCTGCTACCGGAAATCCTGCCAACTCATTATATATTTCCAATACCAACGGAACCACCAATGCTTACAATACAGGTTCTTCAAGTGTTGTGCATGCATTCAGGGATCTTATTGTTCCTGCTGGAACAACGGATGCTACTTTAATGTTTGACTGGAAAGGAGATGGCGAATCCAGCTGGGATTATTTAAGAGTATGGATGGTACCAGCAAGCTTCACACCTACTGTAGGAACTCAGATCACTGCAGGAGGCGGAAGAATTCAGGTTGGCGGAAACATGAACCAACAGACAACATGGCAAAATTATTTCAATACGGGACTAAACCTTAGCTCATTTGCCGGAGGTGTTATGCGTCTTGTTTTTGAATGGAGAAATGACTCATCCGGGGGAACACAGCCTCCTATTGCCATCGATAATATTAATTTGAGTATTCCTACATGTAAAGTTCCGGTAAATGTACAGGTAACAAGTGTAGGATCTAATACAGCATCAATAAGCTGGACGGCGCCGTCACCGGCACCTGTAGGAGGATATCAGATTTACCTTACTACAACGAATGTGCCTCCTGTAGCGTCGACTGTACCAACTTCTACTTCTGCAACAACTACAGCAACGTTGTCTCCACTTACACCAAATACGACCTACTATTTCTGGGTGCGTTCGGTGTGTGCAGGGTCAGACAGAAGTTTCTGGGTAGCGGGACCAAGTTTTACCACAACGCAGATTCCTGCTAATTTACCTTATATACAGCAGTTTACTACCGGAAGTGATATGGGGTATACCAACGGAACTCAGGTTAACAAATGGGTTTATGGTTCTGCAACAGGAAATACAGGGAACTCACTTTATATTTCCAATACCAACGGAACTACCAACGCTTACAATACAGGATCATCAAGTGTGGTTCATGCATACAGAGACATTACGATTCCTACCGGTACTGCTACCGCTACTTTCTCTTTCGACTGGAAAGCAGACGGGGAGTCAAGCTGGGATTATTTGAGAGTGTGGTTGGTACCGGCTACATTCATGCCAACTTCGGGAACGCAGATTACTGCCGGAACAGGAAGGATACAGATAGGAGGGAATTACAATCAGCAGACGACATGGCAGACTGTTCTTAACCCAGCCCTGAATATTTCAAGTTTCGCAGGAACGACAATGCGTCTTGTGTTTGAATGGAGAAACGACTCATCGGGAGGAAATCAGCCTCCTGTAGCAATTGATAATGTTAATATAAGGGTATGCAGCACGGCAACTCCGGTTGTAACGTTAGGCACCCCAACACATAATTCAATTGTATTGACGTGGCCGCAGGACACCGGTGGTGCGAGTTATATCATCAACTACAGACCACAGGGAACGGGGGCACCTTGGCAATCAACAAGTGTTGCAGCGGCAACTTATCCGCAGCCTACCAATACAACGACATTAACGAACCTTTTATCTGCAACATTATATGAAGTACAGGTAATTGCAGTTTGTAACGGTAATCAAGGTACGCCTTCCAACAATACATTTACAACGAGATGTGATCCTACACCTCCGAATGTTACTATCAGTAATATTACTACAACTTCGGCATTGGTTACGTGGTCTCCGTTGGCAGCAAGTTCACATTATTTCATCAGATACAGAATCGTAGGAAGCGGAAACGGTGGCTGGAGCGCAAACATTCCTTTGCCTGCGGCTCCTGCCAATACATTCCCTCTTACAGGATTGAATGTGTATACTACTTATGAAGTGCAGATCGCCAATATGTGTGATAATGAAAATACAATGAATCCTTGGTCTAATCCTAAAATATTTACTACGGAAAGAACATGCGAAATTGCTCCTCCTGGATTAACGATTACCAACCTTACGACTACTACGGCACAGGTAACTTGGGATCCTTTCCCTGGTGCAACATATGTGCTGAGATATAGAAAAGTAGGTATTCCGAGCTGGACAACGGTAACTTCTAATACCAACACGATTACATTGACAGGTCTTCTTGAGCTGACTCAGTATGAAATGCAGGTGGCGAATGTGTGTAGCGGAACGGCTGGAAACTATACTTTACCTTATTTATTTACAACACCAACAGTAGTGTATTGTCAGATGGCGGCTACTACCTCATCATCTGAGTATATTTCAAAAGTAACGGTAACACCAAACGGAAAACCGGAAATGATCAACCAGTCTGTTGCTTCCAACTATACTGATTATACAGGAGTAACTGCTAAGTTCATTGAATTGATCCAGGGATCTTCTGATAATAAATTGACCATTGAGAAAAAAATCTCAGGAAGTAGCACCGCAGGAGTAGCTGTCTGGATCGATTTCAACAGAAACGGATATTTTGATATTAATGAAAGAGTTTTCGTTTCAGGACCGAATAACGAGCAGACCGTAAGCGGAACATTCTCTGTGCCTGTAGATGCATTCATCAGCCTTACAGACTTCAAATATGTTGTAATGCGGGTAGCACTTCAGAAAGACGGTATTCCGGTGAACTGTACAACGGTTCCGAATGGTGAAGTGGAAGACTATACTGTAAGAATCACCAAGCCGATCGTTCCAAATCCGGTAAACCAGGACGAAATCCTGATCTATCCAAACCCGGTAAAAACGGTACTGAATGTGAAGAACATCAGCAGCAGAGCAAATTATAAAATCTACAATTCTACAGGTCAAATAGTTTCTACAGGAATTATCCTTAATAATAAAATTGATGTACATACACTCATCAATGGTGTATATGTGATTGATATTGATGATGCCAAGGGTACTGCCCAAAAGAAATTCATCAAAGAATAAAAAAATGTTATAAATGACTAAAGCTCTCAGAAATGAGAGCTTTTTTTATGCTTTAATTTTAACATTTGTTAAATGATTGTTTAATTTTTTCTTATGTTGTTCGTTTAGTTATTGCTTTGTAACTGTCTGTTATATAATATCTTATCGAAAAAATAATACCTAAATATTTTTTAAATAATTGATAAAATTTGTTAATTGATAAAATAAATCGGTTAAAAGACTTTTTATAAGTAAGACATTGCTTAAATTTGCAGTCACTCATGTTTAATTTGAGTTTTCATGGTTATTAGTTTTTATCCTCGTAGCAATACGGGGATTTTTTTATTAATTACCATACACTGTCTCTATATCATCCTGATCAGTAATACTATTTAATTATAGCTTTTGCTGTATAGATATATTTTAAACCTAGAATTACTGCTGTAATACTTACAGCTTTCGTCTGTAAATGATGTGGGGGACTGTCTGAAATCATCAAGATATTTTTTGCCCTCTTCTTCTATAGCAGGTATAATAACGTAGTCATACAGAGTTTTGGTAAAAGCGCTTGAATTTTTAAGAATCAGTTTTTTGTGTTTTAAGGCGTTTGGGAATGTCATGGCATTGGGTTTTTACAAATGTAAACAAAAAAATAAATGATCAAAAAAAATAACTAATAGATCGTAATCATCACTTTTAACGAAAATTATCTATACATTTGCAGTGATTCTCATGTTTAATTGAGTTTTCATGGTTATTAGTTTTTAGCCCCTGTTTATTCAGGGGCTTTTTTATTTTCAGCTGAAAAATATTTAATTGAAAATTCAATTCTTAATTAAAATTTTAACTTTTCATTCTTATTCCTGGCATAGTAGTTGAATAGTTAAACGCAACTATTAAAAAATCCCTTTAAAGGAACTTACAATATTCTCGGAGCGATCTGAGAATATTTTTAAAGAAACACCATCACTTAAATATTAATTTTTTCATTTAATCCTCCGCCGTGGCTGGGGATTTTTTTGCTTTCTTTAAAATGCGTATCTTTACATAAAATTATTTACGTGTCTTATATAATTAAAACAACATCAGAAGGCTTAATATACGTAAAAGCATCCAACATTATCAATGTAAAGAAGCCGAACTCCATTGAAGGAGCAAAGGTATTGGGAAAGCCGTTGGTGATCAACGTGAATCATATTGGTTTCCTTAGTTTTAATATGGATGGGAATGTTACTTTTTTTATGGCAAGCGGCTTTGAAATATCAGTCAATATATTGTATGAAGAAGCAGAAGAAGCTTTTAACAATGCAAAAGCTAATGTAGAAAAGATTATACGTTAATATTAGGTTATCATTAAAATTATAATAGCTCCTGAGAGGGAGCTATTGCTATTTAAGGTAAAATTCTCTTTTCGGTCAAACCGTATTCATCAATTCCTCGTATATAATTTCGAAGACAAATTATTTTTATAAATGACGGATTTAAATGATTAGAATATATAGCTCATCAATTTGAGTTTTTCATGGTTATTAGTTTTTAGTCCCCGGTTAAGCCCGGGGATTTTTTATGGAAACTTTTTAATGCTTCATTGAGATATGGGGCATATAGAAACAAAAAAACCTCTCTGAGATTAGAGAGGTTGGAGGTACCTAGCGGATTCGAACCGCTGTAGATGGTGTTGCAGACCACTGCCTAGCCGCTCGGCCAAAGTACCATGTCTTTACCATTTTTAGGTGTGCAAATATAACAAAATATCTGATTCAACAAAAATTTTTCAGGCGATTTCTTTTGTGCCCAGGCTTTCGATCTCGCTTTTCATCTGGGTTTCAGTCTCATAATTTTTAATATTAATCACGCGGGTTTCGCTCCAGCTGTCGTGCCATCCGTTTTCTCCCAGAAAGGATAAGGCATCAAAAGGCACAACTCTTGAAAATGTCCGTCCAAGTATTTGCATGAAGGTAGGTTTTTTACCATCTATACTAATTACTTTTGTACCTGTAATATACTTTGCGAGTGTTCTTCCCAAATAATATTCCATCAGGCAGTAATAGGCAAATATGTAGGTAAGATAAATGAGTATAAAAACAAACCCCAGTCCTGCATCGTCTTCTTCAAAAGTTTCATCTATATTTTCATTAAAAATCATGGTATTTAATATCCCAAAGATAAAAAGAGCACCGTAAAAAATAATCTGTATAAATATTCTGTCCAGAATGTACTCTGCAAACCTTTGCCATTTTGTAGCTCTGTTATTATCAACTACACGTAAATATTTTCTCATGTTGGTATTAGTTTTAAATTCCGTTTAATATAAGTTTTAAAGTTGCTTTGGTATCGATCACGGCAGTAATTCCTGACGGATTCATCAGGATGCTGCCCGGCTGTAAGGTAAATACTGTTCCGGACATTTTCAGTCCTTTATAGTATTCTTTGTTAAAGGCTTCTTCAATACTCTTCTTCGAGCTGTTCTCAAGATCCTGCGTGGGAATGCCGTATTCTTCCTCAATCATTTTTACAATTCTTCCGCGGAAAAGAAGGGTTGCCGTTTTCTGTAATATATTTGAAGTTTTCAGTTTAAATTTGGTATCGGAAAGCACGATTTTCTTTTTGATCACATCATATACAGGAATCCCTGAAATAAATGCAGTACCATTGACGTACCCTTCAGTTTCCGCCTCTATCATAACGCGGTTGTCTTCACCGTATACTTTGATGTCTTTAATTTTTACCGAAGAACCCCGTATATCATATTCTTTATTCAGGAACATATTCCGGGCAATGGCAGTTGCTTCCGTAAAAGGAACATTAGCGGTAGTCTGAAGCAGGAACTGATCTGCCAGTGAAGAAACAAACCCGAAGTCGGAAGCCGATTTTACAGGTTCAGAAGATTCAGGTTTATTGCCGGTATAGGTTTCGGAGTAGATATCTATTCCAAGGCTGGTATTGATCTGGTTGCCGTAAAACTGTAACGGTGTAATATGAACGCTGATCGGTGTAATTTTCAGCCAGGTATTATATTCTTCCGAAATCTGAAAAGGGTTGGCAAAAACATTCCACGCCATTACGGCATAATTCTGAAAATTCAGCTGAGTGGCCATTTGCTGATCGATGGTGGTGCAGAATTTCTTCTGCTGTTCTACCAGGCTTTTTTCTACCAGTGAGGTAATAGGAATCTGTATTTTCCCAAAATCAAGGACAGGTTTTGTAACCCATCTGAACCCATTTGTACGGGTCTGGGTAACAAGCGTCCAGTTATTTTTTAAGCTGATTGAGGTATTGAAAGACATGACTGTTTCAAAAGTCGTGCTTTGATACGTGTACAGTCCAAGGGTCCCGATTCCTTTTTCTGCCCAGATTTTTAAAGGCACCTCAATCAGGATGTTTTGATTGGTTCCGCCAACGAGCCTTATAGGACGCGTTTTCCATACTTTCACTTTAAACTGATCGTTGTTATTGTCGGTATAAGAATCATCCTGATAAATGAGATCTTTTACAGAAGCATTGATCATGTTGCTGATCTCAGAAAGCGGAATGGTAACCGGCATGGTGATGTTGGATCTTACCTTCGGAAAATTGTAGACAGGAGACTGACTGACGGTATTCGTCTGTCCGTAAATACTGATAAAAGTTAATAGGAAAATTATCTTAATGAATTTCAAGTTGCAATAATTTTTAACTAAAATAATAAATTTTAATGATCGGGCTTAAAACTTTTTTCCAGCTCAATGCTTGCTCCTTTCATTTCACCTTTCATCGGCGGAGCGGTCTTGGTAATTTTCAGCCCTATGTATGAGATTTCCGGAAATTTGTCGTGGATTTTTGAAATGATTCTTCCGGCTACATGTTCCAATAGTTTAGACTTGATTTTCATCTCATTATGAATAATTTCGTTAATATCTGCATAGCTGATGGTGTCCTTAAGATCATCCGATTCCGCTGCCTTCCACAGATCAGTATGGATTTCCGCATTCAGAATATAGTAGGTCCCAATGATATTTTCCTCAGGTAAAACACCGTGATAGGCATAGATTTTTACGTCTTCAAGATATATTTTACTCATTCCATTAATTTTAGGCAAAAATCGTTTTAATTCTTCAGAATTATAGTGTATCCCGATACTTTTTTTATCTTTTTTTAAATATTTAAAACTTTAATCCCAATTTATAGTAACGGGTTTCCACTTTTATCGCCTGCACATTTCGGATAGCAAATATTTTTGTTAATTATTTTCAGGATGGTTAGGAGGTATCAGAAATAATATTAAATTTATAAAATGAACCAAATCAATTTATTATGAAAAATTTAAAAAAATTAAACAGAAGAAATTTAGAACAGATTAACGGTGGTGCAGATCCTAAGAATTGTAATGAATGCCCTGCCGGTTCTAATCTTACCTGTGATGAATATTGGGCCCTTTCCGAGTTTTGCAGAAACTGTGTCCTGATTAATTCAGAATGTTATGTTCCTGGGCCGAATGATCTTTAAGTAACGAACGGAATAATAAAAATGCCCCTAAAGTTAATTTTGGGGCATTTTAATTTATTTTATACTTTTAGAAAGATCAAGCATCGCTTCAATAGGCTTTAATGCTTTCAATCTCAACTCTTCATCAATGATGATTTCCGGAAGCTCATATTTCATGCACAAATAGAGTTTTTCCATTGTATTTCGTTTCATGTAAAAACATTCTGAACAATTGCAGGTTTCATCGAAAACCAATGCCGGAATCAGTTCTTTATGAGGTGCACGTTTTTTCATTTCATGAAGAATTCCTTCTTCGGTAGCAATGATGAATTTCTGGCAGTCTTCTTTTTCCACATAATTAAGCAGGGCAGAAGTAGAGCCGATAAAATGAGCCAGTTTTAAAACGGCTTCTTCACTTTCCGGATGGGCAATAAGTTTGGCATCAGGATGATCGGCCAGCTGCTGGGCAATTCTTTCCATAGAGAACGCTTCATGTACGATGCAGCTTCCGTCCCAAAGGATCATGTCGCGACCTGTTTTTTGGGATAAATATCGTCCCAGGTTTTTATCCGGGGCGAAAATAATCGGACGGTCTTTCGGCAGCGCTTCTATGACCGTTTCCGCATTGGAACTGGTGACAATAATGTCGCTTTCAGCCTTTGTTTCTGCATTGCAGTTGATATAGGTTGCGACTAAAGCATTCGGATGCTGTTCGCGCATTTTTCTTAGGCCTTCTCCCGAACAGCCGTCTGCTAAAGAACAGCCTGCCAGCGTATCAGGAAGAACGACTTTTTTCGTTGGGTTAAGGATTTTCGCTGCTTCTGCCATAAAATGCACCCCACAGAATACGATCATATCTGCATCGGTATCTTTTGCCTGTCTTGCCAACTGAAGCGAATCGCCCAGGAAATCAGCAATATCCTGAATTTCGCCCGGCTGGTAATAATGCGCCAAAATCACCGCGTTTTTCTCTTCTTTCAATGCAAGAATGGCTTTTACAAGCTCTTCTCCCTGGGGAATTGCTATATCTTTGATATCCAGAAATCCTCTTACCGGAATTGCGGATTTGGCTTTTTCTAATGTTTCGGTACTCATATTTACCTCAATGTTTTAGATGGAAAGTTAAATCGGAATGTGGAAGTTGAAACTTTACATCTTAAGCTTCCAGCTTCCATCATCAACCTCTTTTAGCTTCCAATAAAATTTTTTATTAAACTTTCTATTTCACTTTTTGCTTCGTCAAGATCTTTGTTGATCACAATTTTGTCAAAATCTTTTGCATAAGACATTTCTTCCTCCGCTTTTGCAACACGGGTTCTGATGGTTTCTGCATCATCCGTGTTTCTGGTGATCAATCTGCGTTCCAGTTCTTCAATGGAAGGTGGTTCAATGAAAATCGAGAGAGCCTGCTCCCCGAAATATTTTTTAAGGGAAATTCCGCCTTTTACATCGACGTCAAAAATCACCACTTTCCCCTGATTCCATATTTTTTCCACTTCAGATTTTAAAGTACCGTAATATTTATCGGTGTACACCTCTTCAAATTCCACGAAGGCATCTTCCGTAATTTTTTGCCTGAATTCATCAGGTGTTAAGAAGTGATAATCTACGGCATGAACTTCACTTCCCCTAGGCTGTCTTGTTGTGCAGGAAATTGAGAACTGAAGTTCGCTAAATACTTCCAGCGAGTGTTTTACCAATGTTGTTTTTCCGCTTCCCGACGGTGCCGAAAATATGATAACTTTATTATTCAAAGTTTTTAGTTTTGGGTTTAAAGTTTATTACATGATTCAAAAAATATGTTTTCATTCAAAGTTGTCAAAAACCTTGAATATTAAATTTTGAATTAAAGAACGTTTAACGTTTGTTCTTTAATTTTCTCTAAATCATCTTTCATCATTACTACCAGTTTCTGGATTTGGGCATGGTTGGCTTTTGAACCTAAGGTGTTGATTTCACGGCCGATTTCCTGAGAAATGAATCCCAGTTTTTTCCCGTTGAAATCTTCATTATCCATCACTTCCTTATAATATTTAAGATGTTGCGAAAGCCTTACTTTCTCTTCAGAAATATCGAGTTTTTCAGTAAAATAAGCCATTTCCTGATAGAAACGCGTTTCATCTACGTTTTCAAACTCCTTTAAAGATTTTTGATAACGCTCTTTTACGGCAATGATTCGCTCTTCCTCAAAAGGAATCACTTCAGAAAGGCTTTTTTCAATATTCATCAGGTTTCTCTCAAGTTCTTCATGCAGGATCTTGCCTTCCGTCTTTCTGAATTCTTCAAACCGGTTAACGGCAGCATGTACAATTTTAGCCAATGCTTCCCATTCTCCTTCCGAAAGTTCATCTGGTCTTGAAGTAATGGCATCCGGCAGTCGTACCGCCATTTTCAGGTATTCGAAATCGGGGCCGTCCGGAGCGATATTACGAAGCTCACTGATGTAGGATTCAATTAAATTTTTATTAATTTTTACATCTGTAGATTCCTCAAGATTTTCAAGATTGATATAGCAGTCTACTTTGCCACGGATAATTCTGTCGTTGAGAATTTTTCTGATCTCGAATTCTTTTTCTTTATACCGTAAAGGAATTTTAATATTCAAATCAAAGCTTTTGCTGTTCAGTGACTTAATATCTATGGTAATCTTTTTTCCTTCAAAAACATCTTCGGCTCTACCGAAGCCGGTCATTGATAAAATCATAGTTTTTTATTGTTGTACAAAGATAAACATTTAAGCGTATGTATTAACTATATTCCGTTTTAACCGCAAAAGGAGCAAAAGATTTTTAATGTACTTTAAATATTCAAAAGTCTGCAAATTTTATTCTGCTTTTGTGAACTTTTGACAAACCAAATATTTACCCTATTTCTTTTGTGTCTTTTGCGGTAAAATACAATCCACCCATTTTCGTAAATTAGCGGTGTGAAAAAGAAAAACTTAATTTCTGTTGTAGGACCTACTGGTATTGGAAAAACAAGGCTGGCTATTGATCTGGCCAAACATTTCGATACGGAAATTATTTCCTGCGATTCCCGCCAGTTTTTTAAAGAAATGAAAATCGGAACCGCGTCACCTTCTGAAGAAGAGCTGGCGGAAGCTCCGCATCATTTCATCGGAAACCTTTCCGTTGAGGAGTATTATTCTATAGGTCAGTATGAAGAAGATGCATTAAAAAAGCTCAATGAACTTTTTGAAAATCATGATGTTGTCATTTTGGTGGGCGGAAGCATGATGTATGAAAAAGTGGTAATCGAAGGCCTTAATGATCTGCCGGAAGCTGATGAAGAAAATCAGAAGAAATTACAGGGAATTTTCGAAAATGAAGGAATTGAAAAGCTTCAGGATATACTCAAAGAACTCGATCCTGAATATTTTACCGTGGTAGATATTCACAATCACAGAAGGCTTTTACGGGCAATTGATGTTATTTGGCAGACCGGAAAAAAATATTCTGAATTAATTGCAGTTTCACAGGATTCCCGGGATTTTAATACGATCCGGATCGGAATTGAAGCGCCGAGAGAAGAATTGTATGACCGAATCAACAGGAGGGTAGACATTATGATGGAAAAAGGCCTGTTGGAAGAAGCGAAAAGTTTAGAAAAATTTAAACATCTGACAGCTTTAAATACGGTTGGTTATGCCGAATTGTTCAAATATTTTGATGGAGAATGGGACTTAGATTTTGCCGTTTCTGAAATCAAGAAAAACAGCAGGAGGTACGCAAAACGCCAGTTGACCTGGTACCGGAAAGCGGATGATATTCATTACTTACCGTTGGGATATTCGCAGGAGGATTTTGATGGGTTGATTGGATATATTAGTCAACAAACTTTGAAGTAATTTTTTTTATTTCCCACAGATTTCGCAGATCTGCATAGATTTTTGGAAATATTTTAATGTAAAGAGTTGCTGATTGTCATTCTGACGAAGGAAGAATCTCCATAAATATTTTATAGATTCTTCACTTCACGTTGTTCCGTTCAGAATGACAGCGTGGGTGTTTTTTTAATTTAAAAACAAAAAATGCAGCCCCGAAAGACCGCATTCCATTAACAATATAATTTAAAATTTACTACTTCCAACCGCCTCCTAACGCCCGGTACAAGTCTACAATGCTGCTTAATCGTTGTCTTTTTACGGACGCTAGATTCAGCTCTGCCTGCAGAGAATTTCCCTGAGCGGTTATCACTTCTAAATAGTTTGCCATGCCGCCTTTGTACAGCATTTCGGCACTTTTAATTCCATTCTTTAAAGTGGCTGCCTGTTCGGCTGCTTTCTGTTCCTGAACTTTTAAACTTTCATTGGAAACCAGGGCATCAGAAACTTCACCCACTGCGTTTAAAACAGACTGACGGAACGCCAGTACATTTTTTTCTCTCTGAATTTTAGCAACATTCAAATCCGTTTTCAACTGTCTTTTCTGGAAAATAGGCTGGGTAATTCCTCCTAATACAGAACCGAACAATGAAGCCGGAATCTGGAACCAGTTATCAATTTTAAAAGAATTTACCCCTCCGTTGGCGGTAATTTTTAAAGAAGGATACATATTGGCTTGAGCAATCCCGACTATTGAGTTTGACTCTAACAACACCAATTCCTGCTGACGGACATCCGGACGACGGCTTACCATTGCTGCCGGAAGCCCTGCAGAAATTTCCTGCGGCAGAGAGGTTTCGGACATTTCAATCGTTCTGCTGATTTTTCCTGGGTTTTCACCCACCAAAATACTCAGGGCATTTTCCTGAATCGCAATATTTTGTTCCAGTTGAGTGATCAGCAGTTCTGTGGATTGCTTCTGTGCTGTTGCCTGCTGAACTCCCAGAGAAGTCGTGTCACCGCTTTGCCACAGCTTTTCCGTAAGAGAAAGAGTGTTACTGCTCAATTCTAAATTAGCTTTTGCAATCTGCAATTGTTTATCAAGCATCAATAAATTATAATATCCCTGTGCAATGGCTGCAACCACTTGTGTCTGAATGGCTTTTGTCGCTTCATACGTCTGGAGATACTGCATTCTGGAAACTTCCTGCTGGTTTTTTATTTTACCCCAGATGTCTGCCTCCCAGGATAAATTGAAGGCTGCGTTGTAGTCTTCAACATGGCTTTGCCCTAAAAATAAATTAAGGCTTTGTCCGTTCATGCTGTTTTTTGAAGGCCTGGAAATCTGCGCAGCAACTCCGAAACCTACATCAGGATACTGCAGGTATTTTGCCTGTTTGAGCTTTTCCTGAGAAGATGCTACCTGCTTCAGAGCAATCTGCAGATCGTAGTTGTTTTTAATTCCTTTTTCAATCAGAGTCTGCAGCATCGGATCATTGAAAAACTGTCTCCATTCTAAATTGGCAACGCTCGCCGTGTCGGCAGTTGCGGTATATTTGAACGTTTCGGGAAGGTCCAGCTTAGGCTCCTTGTATGCCAGTTTGGACACACAGGAGACCGAAGCTAAAGCCAGTCCGAAAGTGATGATGATATTTTTTACTTTTTTCATAGTTTTTAAACTTTTAATTGAGTGCACCTTGAGAAATTGTTGCAAAAAGTATTTTTATAATTCTTATAATTTTCTTAACGCAAAAAAATATTTAATGTAAAAATATTTGAGTGAGCAAAGTTTAATCAATTTAAAATTGATTTTAAGAAGCTTACTGTTAAACGTCCAGCTTCATCAACGATTTGTCGCTTTTCTTTGCTCCTTTAAAAATATTTAGTGTTAATAATTAATCTTTGCATTTAAAATCTTAGTTTAAATTTTTCTCTAAGCTTTGTTGAGCATATTATTAATGAGTTGTAGCTAAAAGTTCTGCCTCCAGTTTTTGTCTTTGGAGCCTTTTCTTTTTTCTGCTTGGCATTTTTTCATGCAAATACTGGAAGATCACAAACATTACCGGAATAATGAAAATCCCGAATACAACGCCTGTCAACATTCCGCCAACGGTACTGAAGCCGATTGAATGATTCCCTTTTGCAGAAGCGCCCTGCGTGAATACAAGCGGTAACATTCCGACAATGAATGCGAATGAGGTCATTAAGATTGGTCTTAAACGCAGTCTTGACGCTTGTAATGCAGATTCCAGTAAGGATCTCCCCGCATTTCTTCTCTGTACCGCAAATTCTACGATAAGAATGGCATTTTTCGCTAATAATCCGACGAGCATGATCAAACCAACCTGAACGTAAATGTTATTGTCAATTCCAGCCAATCCGGTGAAAGCAAATACCCCGAAAATCCCTGTTGGAATTGTTAAAATAACTGCAAAAGGAAGAATATAACTTTCATACTGAGCCGCCAACAAGAAATACACAAACAAAATACTTAACATAAAGATAAATGCTGTCTGTCCGCTGGTTTTAATTTCTTCACGGGTAATCCCGGTCCATTCATATCCAAATCCTCTTGGAAGTGATTTTTCAGCCACTTCTTCAACTGCTTTAATTGCATCCCCGGTACTGTAACCTGGTTTGGGCGTTCCGTTGATGGTCACTGCATTGAAAAGGTTGTTTCTGGTTACCGTTTCAGGGCCGAAGGCTCTTTTTAAAGTCACTAATGTTTTCACAGGAACCATTTCGCCAGATTTATTTTTCACATAAATTCCTTCCAAAGAATTGGCATCTGTTCTATATGGAATATCCGCCTGAGCCATTACCCTATAGTATTTTCCAAATCTGTTGAAATCTGAAACGAAACTACTTCCGTAATAAATCTGCATCGTCTGCATCAATTCTGTGATGGAAACTCCTAACTGATTCGCTTTATCATTATCAACCTCAATTGTAAATTGCGGGTTTCCGGCTGCATAGGTTGTGAAAGCAAAAGCAATTTCCGGGCGTTTCATCAATTCCCCGATAAATGCCTGTGTAGTTGTTCCTAAATTTTCCAGGGAACCGTTGGTTTTATCCTGAAGCATAAACTCAAAACCGGAAACGTTACCAAATCCCTGAACAGTAGGGAAGTTGAAGAAAAATGCATTGGCATCTTTAACCTGGGAAACTTTCCCTGTTAATCCTGCGGCAATCTGATCAGGATCTGTTATTTCGCCACGCTGGTCGTGATCTTTTAATTTAATAAAACCTGCAGAATACGGTGATGCATTGGCATTACTGATGAAGTTCAGTCCGTCTGCAACCCAAAGGTGATTTTTGGCTTTTTCACCGTTGATGATCTGGTCAATTTGCTCGGTTGCTCTGTGGGTTCTGTCTAATGAACTTCCAGGAGGAGTATTCACAGCATATAGAATGAATCCCTGATCTTCTGTAGGGATAAATCCTGATGGTGCTTTTTTAATTAGGAAAATACTTGCAGCGGTAATCAGTACTAATCCACCTACGGCCACCCATTTGTTTTTAATTAAAAATTTCAGGCTGTAAATGTATTTTTTAGTTAAATTATTAAAGCTTACATTAAATGCGTTAAAGAATCTTGCTCCGAAACCTGTTTTCTTACCGTGTTCACCATGGTCACCCTGAGGATCATTTAGGAACATCGCGCATAAAGCCGGACTTAAGGTTAAGGCATTCACCGCAGAAATCATGATCGCAATTGCCAGTGTAAAAGCAAACTGTCTGTAGAAAACTCCCGCAGGACCCTGCATGAAACCAACCGGAATAAATACGGCACACATCACTAATGTTATGGAAATAATAGCACCGGAAATTTCATTCATTGAACTCATTGTGGCATGTTCTACAGGCATTCCTGTATGTTCCATTTTGGAATGGACGGCTTCCACTACAACGATGGCATCATCCACCACAATACCAATGGCGAGTACCAAAGCGAACAAAGTCAACATATTGATACTGAATCCGAATAATTGCAGGAAAAAGAATGTACCGATAATCGCTACCGGAACCGCAATCGCCGGAATTAAGGTCGACCTGAAATCCTGAAGGAAAATATACACTACAATAAATACTAGGATAAAAGCAATTACCAATGTTTCAACCACCTGATGTATAGAAGCATCCAAAAAGTCCTTGGAATTGTACATGATGATCGGCTCAACTCCTTTTGGAAGAGTCGTTTTAAACTGGTCGACCTGTTTTTCAATTTCAGTCAGAATTTCGTTGGCATTAGATCCAGCGGTCTGCATAATCGCAAAACCTGAAACCGGTTTGCCATCCACTCTGTTGGCTGCTGTATACGTGTATGAGCCGAATTCTACTCTTGCTACGTCTTTCAGTCTCAGGAAAGAACCGTCGCTGTTGGCTTTGATGGCTATGTTTTCGTAGTCTTCGTTTTTATTTAATTTACCCTTATACTTTAAAATATATTCATAAGTTTCCTTGCTTCCCTGTCCCAAACGTCCGGGAGCAGCCTCTAAGTTATGATCTTTTACGGCATTCAAAACTTCCTGTGGAGAAAGTCCGTTGGCAGCCAATCGGTCTGGCTTCAGCCAGAGTCTCATGGAATAATCTCTTGTTCCGAAAACTTGTGCCTGGGCAACTCCCGGAATACGCTGAATTTGTGGAATGATGTTGATTTTCAAATAATTCTGTAAGAAAAGTTCGTCATATTGCTTAGGATCGTTACTGGTTAATCCCATAAACATGATCATACTGTTCTGAACTTTCTGCGTAGAGATTCCTGCCTGTACCACCTCCTGAGGAAGCTGGCTCATGGCTTTTGATACCCGGTTCTGAACGTTTACGGCAGCATTATCGGGATCAGATCCCTGCTTGAAAAATACGCTTAGCGTCATCGTACCGTCGTTACTTGAGTTCGAAGTCATGTAAGTCATATTTTCCACTCCGTTCACAGCTTCTTCAATCGGGGTAGCTACCGAACGGGCCACTACTTCCGCATTCGCACCCGGATAGAAAGCCGTCACCTGAACACTTGGCGGCGCAATATCCGGAAAGAGGGCAATAGGTAAATTAAAGAGCGATAACGCACCCAATAATAAAAGTATGATGGAAATGACCGTTGAAAGTACCGGTCTTTCTATAAATTGTTTTAACATAAGAAGTTTATTTTTTAATGTTGCTTAACTTTTCCACCACAAAGACACAAAGCTTTTAAACACATTAGTCACATTAAGTTTTAATTAGTGCTTTAAAAAAGAACACATTAGTTTTAAAAATCTTCGATTTTCATTTTTGTGACTTTAAAGTATTAGCATTTTAACTTTTAAACAAAGGACAATTTTTGTGACTTTGTAGTTAAGAAATTTAAACAGTTATAAAGGTCTTGTTTTAAGCAAGCTATCAGAAGAAATAACTTTTGGCTGAATGGCAACACCATCTTTTAAGGCTCCGATTCCTGTGAATACAATTTTATCTCCTACGGAAAGCCCTTCAGAAATAAAGTAATAGCTGTCTGTTTTTCCGGATATAGTTACCGGTTTTCCCGTCACTTTTTTATCTTTTCCAACAACATAAACGTACGTTTTATCCTGGATTTCGTAAGTAGATTCCTGTGGAATAACCATTGTTTTGTCGAACAACTGCGGCATGCGCACTCTACCGGTATTTCCGGTTCTCAATACTCCGTTTGAATTTGGGAATACAGCACGAACGCTGATGGCTCCGGTTGTTTTATCAAACTGTCCGTCAACAATGCTCATTCTTCCTTTTTGAGGATAAATGCTGTTGTCTGCTATAACCAGATCTACCAACGGCATGTTTTTCAGTTTTTCATTTAAAGTAGCTCCCGGATATTTATTTTGAAAAGCAATAAAATCCAGTTCGCTTAAAGAAAAGTAGGCGTAAATTTCACTGATGTCCGATAATAAAGTCAATGGACTAGGGTCGGTTTTGGAAATCAGACTTCCTTTTTTGTAGGGGATTCTTCCGATGTATCCGCTTACAGGAGCTGTAATTGTGGTAAACCCTACATTGATTTTTGCACTTCCTACGGAAGCTTTTGCCTGGGAAGCAGCGGCAACTGCGGCTGCGTAGTTGGCTTTTGCGGTTCTCAGCTGTACTTCTGAAACCACTTTTGAGGCAACAAGAGGCTGAAGCCGGTCGACTTCTACTTTCGCTTTCTGGATGTTGGCGTTGGCAACCTGCAAATTGGCTGTTGCCATATTCATCTGTTCGCCGTAGCTTCTGGAATCTATTTTGAATAAAGGCTGTCCGGCTCTCACATAGGCACCTTCTTCCACATAAATTTTATCTAAATAACCATCCACCTGAGATCTGATTTCTACATTGTTTTTTCCTTCCAGAGCTGTCGGGAATTCCTGGTAAACAGTGGCAGGTGAGGTAATCACGGTATATACCGGAAGTTCAGGAGCGGGAGGCGCTGCATTAGATCCTTCTGCTGCCTTTGTGCAATTTTGTAAAAGGATAATACTCGAGATAAGTACGATGATCCTCGTTTTTCCAAATATTTTCATTTTGAGTTTAAATTTTTTAATGAAGTGTTAAATAAAATAAGATAGTTTTTAATTTAATGTCTGTTATATTTCCTAACAGTGTTAATGATTTGTTTAAAAAAATATACAGAATTTTTAATATGAGTGGCTAACAGGCATTTTAATAGTAGATAGTTTAATGATAAAATGATTTAAAATGTGTTATTTTTTCTAACAGTGTTAATTTGATGGATAAAAAAAACTACGGATAATTCATATTTTTACATAATTGTTTTAATTTTTAATTGTTTTTAAATGAATAGTTTATATTAATTCGGTGTTAATATTCCTAACGGTGTTAATTTTTAATTCAAAAAAAATTATAAAGACTTAATGAAAGCAGAAACTGTTTCATCCAAAGTCGTTTTATTCATCGTTGAAGGGATATCATCATTACGCATCATCATAATGGAAATCAATCCATGTACTGCTGAAAATAAAGCGTGAGACATGTGACAGGCATTTTCCGTTTTTGATCCGTTTTTCTTAATAATTTCATACGTGCAGTCATACAGCATATCCTGAAACGAAGAAAATTCTTCTTTCATCATTCCTTTTCCGCTGCACTGCATTCCCAATCCGAACATCAGCTGGTAATACTCTTTGTTTTTGAATGCAAACTTCCAGTACGCATCCACAATAGCTTTTAACTGATCTTCCGGATTGTCATGTGCTCTCTGAGCTTTCAGCAATTCGATGTGCAAACAATGGAAACCATTCAGCGAAATCTCGTATAAAATAGCCTCTTTGTTTTCAAAGTGATCGTATACCACCGGTGCGCTGTACTCAATGGCATCGGCAATTTTTCTCATGGAAAGGGAAGCCCAGCCTTCAGTTTTAGCCAAAGAAAAAGCCGCATTCAGGATACTGGTACGAATATTTTCTTTTTCTCTTTGTCGGCGTTCATGTAAACCCATGATATTTTGTTACTAACAGTGTTAGCAAAACTACAAACTTTTAAACATATCTTCCAAACTATTTTTAGCATTTAACTTTTAATAAAGATCATCAGGAATTTCTTACCGGGCTGAAATGCTGGAAGAATAAGGGCTTGAAGCTGGTACGATGATCAGTTTGAAGAATTATTGTAAAAATTAATGAAGATGATAGTCTGATTCAATTGTAAATTATTTTACTTCCGTCATGTTACGCACCCATATTAATAAATAAAAAGAATCTTTATCTTTGTGTTTAAATATAAAAGTTATGAATACTCCCTCTAATATGATTGCACTCGGAACGAAAGCACCTTTTTTTGAATTGCCAAACCCTTCAAAAAGCAATGAAATCCAGTCATTGGATGATCTGAAAGGTGAGAAAGGTACATTGGTGATTTTTATGTGCAACCACTGTCCGTTTGTACTGCATATTATTGATAAATTAAATGAATTGTACGAAGACTATAACGAAAGAGGGATTGAATTTATCGCCATCAACTCAAATGATGTTGAGAAATATCCTGCAGATTCTCCGGAAAAAATGATTGAATTCCAGATCGAAAAGAATTTTGACTTTCCTTATTTATATGATGAAAGCCAGGCGATTGCAAAAGCATACGATGCAGCCTGTACTCCGGATTTCTTTTTCTTTGATGAAAAGCTGGATCTTATCTACCGGGGTCAGATGGATGACTCAAGGCCGGGAAATAATAAAGATGTAACGGGTGAAGATCTCATCATTGCTTTTGAAAATCTTTTGGCAGGCGAACCTCAGGAAGAAATTCAAAGACCAAGTATGGGATGCAATATCAAATGGAAATAATTCGGTTGACTTTCATACAGGAAGTTGTTGCGATGTAATAATATGGTACAAGCTGTTCTTCGGAACAGCTTTTTTTATAAGCTATGGTAGTGGTAATTGCAGAAAGCTATTCCGTACTATTCTACAGAGTATTTCCTGTTTATTTCTAAAATATCAATCAGGTTGCTGGTACCTAATTTCTGAAAAATCCTTCTTTTATAAGTGCTGATGGTAGCGACGTGTATTTTAAGCTCATTGGCGATTTCGAGATTTCCGTATCCCTTAATCAAGAAGTTGTACACCATTTTTTCCCTTTCCGAAAGATTTTCCAGCGGGTTGCTTTTTTGCCCGTATATGGAGTGCTGAATCAATGCATCCATTATTTCTTTTGAATAATATTTGCCTGTGCTTAAAACTTCTGAAACAGCCCGGGCGATTTCATCCTCGTAGCAATGCTTGTTCAGATAACCGTCTGCGCCTTCCTGGATGCACTGTATTGCTTCTGTAATATTGTAGGTAGAAAAAATAAGAATTTTTATATGAGGAAGTTTATCCTTAATTTCATCAATCATATTTTTTTTGCTTCCGCGTATATTGATATCCAGAATGAGAAGTGCATAATCCTTTTTATAGGATAATTTTTCTAAAACTTCATTATAACTTTCTGCACATTCCAGATCAATATTTTTCAGGTAATTTTTCAGGATCATTTTGATACCGGTCATAATCACGAAATAATCGTCGGCAATAAGGATTTTTTTATTCATATCATTTGTATTTAAGAGAGAGCTGAATCTATTTAATCAGCTCGCGGTTATGTGTTTTTTTTGTAATGGTTTGTGTTTTTAATGTTTTACAGGATTATCATTCAAAATTTTTGCTTACGAACAATATTATCATATGTCATCCTGTGCATCTTCAACTAAATAAGCAATAATAAATATAAAAAATATTGTGTATTAAATTCAAATCCATGATATGTTTTTGCATGGTAATTATCGCTCTTTTATGCTGAAATGTATTATAAAATCAATAATATTCTGCTAAATTATTTTGCTTCTTATTCTTTCAACTTTTTATAAGTTGTAATTAAAATATTACAAATATATAATTATTTTATTACAATAAAATAGATTGTTAATCAATAGCTTGAATGTAGATTTGTAAAAGTAAAATGAATGCAATTATTAGAGTTATTTTTCTAAACAATAATTTACTGTAAGAATAACTTTTAATAAGTCTAAAAAATAAAGTTGGATAAAAGTTTTACAAACTACTTTCTGGTAGTATAAAGAATGTATTCAATCTATAAATTTTTTTAGAAAAACAGATTACTGCTTTGAACGATGTCGTTTCTATACAAAATACACAAATATTAGAAATATTATAAATAAGTCTAATAATGTGTTGAGAAACGCTTAAAATACAAGTAATGAAAACACAAATGATGAAATCTTGTAAACTGATGGCCTTTCGCTTTTCCGAAAGGGCTGTCTGTCTTTTTTTCATCATTGCTTCAATATTCCATTTTGGTCAGTCATCTGTAGAAAATTCCGGGATATATATTCAGGAAGGTACTTTAATAACCAATAGTTCCGAATCCAAAGATGAGGCATCTGAAACCGGTAAAGAGACCACTCCGAAAATTACAATTATCGGCAAAGAGTTTTTGTACGTTAAGAAGGGAACTGTTGTTTCCGGGATAAAAGATATACCGGTAGATAGAACAATAAAAAAACCGGATTCCTCATTTTCACAGAAAAAAGCCATAACCAAAAAGGAGACACGCAAAAAAATTACAAAAGAGAATCCTTCGGTCTCGGCGCAAAACATCAGAACACAGCCGGATCAGAACAGCTTTTATGCGGCCTCTTTATCGGGACAGACGGTATGCGTAACACCGGGCAGTCACTATCAGAATTTCATATTTTATCATACGATCAGATATATCTCTGCAATACAGCATGATGAATATATCAATACAAATTATCACTATCGCTACTCTGTTTTTTCAAAAAATATTATAGATGGTGGAGGCATACGTCCGCCACCCTTTCATTGTTAAAAGACTTTTATCGGGATGCCCGGATCAGGAATTCTTTCCGCTTTAAAAATGATATTACATGATATTGTTCTTGCTGAAAGTTCCTGTTACGATTCATTTATTGTATTACAGTAAATGCTCTTTATTCTGATAAAAGCAGTGAAGAATAAAATTTTTTACGAATACACACAACAACAATGAAAAAATATATTTATTTAATTATAATCCTGTTGCTTAGTATAAAAGCATTTGCACAGGGGCATTTGCCGGGAACAGCAGTTCCGGCAACACCCAATACGTCACCCTGGAACGGCTATACCGCAGCACCGGATTATCGTCAGAACGCCTCTGTTACCAATGCCCAATCTACGGCACTATTGCCTACGGGAAGCAGCGGGACAGATATTTTTGCCAATTATTTGGTAGATACTACAGGATATACCTTCTATCTGGTCTATACTACCAACGGAACGGTACCCACAAAAACCAACGGAACGGTGGTCAATATGTCGTTTGCCGTTGTAAGCGGCTCTAACAGAATCTGGGCAGGTAAAATACCTCAGCAGAGTGCCGGTACAATCGTAAATTATGTAATCTACGTCAACACGACAGGAGGCACATTAGCAGCCGCCAACAACCGTATCGCTTCTTCCCGCCTGGGAATACAAGCTACCTGGACAGAAGGAGATACATACTATTCTATGATTACTCCCGGTGGAGTAACCAATACCGTAGCTTGGTACAAAGCAGATACAGGTTTAGCTGCTACTACATGGGCAGACCAATCGGGACATAATTATAACCTCACCAGAACATCTGCACCGGCAGGCTCTGTTACACTGAACTTCAATCCTGTAGCTTCTTTCACCGGAGTTACAGCCAATCAGTATAATAATACAGCAACAAAAGCAGCCTGGCCGGTAGGAAGTAATGCGACTACCTATTATTACGTAGCTAAAAATTCAGCAGCAATAGCCAACAGAGCTGCTTTGGGAATAGGAGCCAATGGTGCAAGTACGGGATTCCATAGCGGCCAGGTGGCGACTACCGGACTTATCTCTTCTGCAGGAGCTACCGCTTTCACTACAGGCGTTGCTACAGCTTCTTTGGCCTCTCCACCGGATTGGGACAATACCAAATCCAACCAGGGAATTAATCTGGTAAGAACAGGATATGATTCGGGAGCAGGAAGAAATTATGTAGCAGCACAAGGCTCCGCACCCACAAATAATACCAACAATGTAAACCCTACGTATGCCAATACGTCTGCTTTCAGAATAGGAGCATCCGGGGATAACGGAATATTCTGGAACGGGGATGTTGCAGAGGTGATTGTGTTTCCTTCACAGCATGCTTCTACAGATTACCTGAAAGTAGAATCTTATCTGGCCTTGAAATATGGGATTACCAAAACAGGAGCCTATCAGTTATCCAACGGAACATCAGTATATAACGATGCTACCTACAATAACAATATTGCAGGGATCAGCAGGGATGATGCTTCAACGCTTAACCAGAAACAGTCGCAATCACAGAATAGCGGGTTGCAGCCGGTCATCGGAAACGTTAACATCGCCGCAACCAATACAGGTAATGCGAATAATTTCAGTGCAGATTTATCTGCTTTGGTTTGGGGCTCCGATACGGGAAACACATCTTTTGCCACTTCATTTGTATTTGGAGGGTTGAATAACAGAATGGCGCGCATCTGGAGAGTACAGGAAACCGGAACGGTAGGAAATGTTAAAGTAGCTATACCAGTGAGCCAGCTTGCAGGAAATATATCCTCGCTCAATCTGGTGGTAAGTGCAGATACAACGTTTGACGGAACGGATACAAGAACTGCGATGACACTGGAAACATTAGGCGGCGTGCAGTATTACACCGCAACCGTAGATTTTACTTCAGGGCAGTTCTTTAGTTTTGCTGCTTTGGTAACGGCTCCGGGAGGTGTGTTAACTAATCTTCAGCTATGGTTAAAGCCAGATTCTGGTGTAACAACATCAGGAACTAATGTTACCACATGGACGAATCAGACACCGGCAGGGTTGTCATTTACACAGGGAACAGTAGCCAAACAGCCTGCATTAGTGTCTAATTATATGAATTTTAACCCTGGTGTTAGTTTTGCTACATCAGGACAAGAAATGTCTTTAATTAATGGTAATCCAACATTGTTTGGAGTTAATGACCCAATGTCTTTATTCTACCTCGCAAATTCCGGCTCCACTTCAGGGGCAAGAACTATTCTTGAAATTCATAATAGCAGTGCAGATTTTCCTACTTTTGAATGGCGCGGAACTAACTTTGGTATGGATCTTGACGGGACTCCATTTCAGGATAACGGTTATAGTCTTATAAATACGGTTCAGGCAAATACACCATATATTATTGCTTCCGCATTTAACAACACCAATAGCGGAGGCCAGATCTATAACATGCAAAATGGTGTCTCCCTTAATACAAGAACGGGTAATACGGCACTTTCTGTGGGAAGTGGTCTTTTTCTTGGCGGTAATGGTGGCGGAGAATATTTCCTGGGTGCAATACCAGAAGTGATAGGTTATAATGCTTATGTAAATAATAATACCGATATTCAGAAGATAAATACTTATCTGGCTATTAAATATGGTATGACGCTTGGCTCAACAGCATCAACTGTTAACTATTTAAATAGCTCGGGTAATGTAATATGGACAGGAGATACTACTTATCAAAACAATATCTCAGGTATAGAAAGAGACGATGCTTCAGCTTTAAACCAAAAACAATCCCAAAGCGTAAACACGGGTCTGCAACCCGTAATCGGAAATGTAAATATTACCGATACCAATGCCAATAATACCAACAATTTTACTGCAGATTTATCTGCTTTAGTTTGGGGCTCCGATACGGGAAACACTGCTTTTGCCACTTCTTTTGTATTTGGAGGATTAAATAACAGAGTGACCCGCATCTGGAGAGTACAGGAAACCGGAACAGTAGGAACCGTAAAAGTAGCCTTACCGGCAAGCCAGATTACAGCTAATCTATCGTCACTGAGCCTGGTCGTGAGTGCAGATGCAACGTTTGATGGTAGTGATACCAGAACAGCGATGACTTTAGAAACCTTGGGCGGGGTACAGTATTATACCGCAACGGTAGATTTTACAACAGGACAGTTCTTTACATTTGCTGCTTTTACAGTGGCGCCTGGCGGTGTAACCAATGGGCTTACGCTTTGGATGAATCCTGATGCAGGAATTGATAATGCTGCGAACATATCAACATGGACCGATCAGGTAAATGGGGTCGTAATTCCAAGAAAAAATACCAATACTACTTTATCCATTAACACGACACTCAATTTCAATAGAGTTGTTAATATGCCTACAACAGGCTCTAATGGTTTTGAATTACCGGCTTCAAATTCTAATATCACCCGTTATGATCCTAATGCTACTGACGGAATGAGTGTTTTTGGAGCTGGCGTACAGTCAACTTCATGGAATAATTACGGAGCTTTACTATCTAAAACCGATGGAGGAGCCTGGGACAATGGCTGGGTAATGTCTACGACCAATATCTCAGGAAGCAACTGGGGATTATTATATGTATGGGGAAATGAGAGTGGTACCGGAGTGGGTAATTCCGCGGTTACATCCTCAGGAAGCCTGATACGGGGTAATGCTTTTGTTGCGTCCGGTTGGTGGGACCCTGCTCTAACGAATAAAAATAATATAGACCTGGATGCCGCTTTCAGTGGCAGCATTAATGTGGCTACTACAAATTCTGTAGGAAGTCCTTTAGGCATCGGGTATGCTCAGGGAGACGCATTTGGCGGCCAGCTGGGTGACCAGATTTATTATAACCGCTCATTGAGCAGTACTGAGCGTGCAAGAGTTCAGTCTTATCTTTCCGTTAAGTTTGGAACGACCTTAGGAACCAATGCATTGCCGTTTAATTATTTAAACAGTTTGGGAAATACCATCTGGACAGGAAGTGCGACTTATCAGAACAATATTGCAGGAATTGCTAGGGATGATGCTTCAGGATTAAATCAGAAACAGTCTCAAAGCGCATTGAGTGGCTTACAGCCGGTAATCGGAAACGTGAATATTACTGGTACCAATGCCAATAACACCAATAACTTCAGTGCAGATTTATCTGCCTTGGTTTGGGGTTCTGATACGGGAAGCACGTCTTTTGCCACTTCTTTCGTATTTGGAGGACTGAATAACAGGATGACCCGTATCTGGAGAGTACAGGAAACCGGAACGGTAGGAACTGTAAAAGTGGCCTTACCGGTAAGCCAGGTACAGGGAAATGCAACCCAGCTTAATTTGGTGGTAAGTGCAGATGCAACGATTGATGGCAGTGATACCAGAACAGCAATGACTCTGGAAACGTTAGGAGGCGTGCAATACTATACTGCAACGGTAGATTTCACAACAGGGCAATTCTTTACTTTTGCTGCGCTGGCAACAGCTCCGGGAGGAGTTTTTGCTAATCTAAGAATCTGGCTTAAGGCAGATGACGGATTTACTCCTTCTTCCTGGGCAGACAGATCTGGTAATTCAAATGATTTTACCCAGACCAATGCATCCAGACAGCCTAATCTTATCGCTGCCGGTACAAAATATAATTTTAACCCAACCGTTAATTTTGGGACTACCGGTTCAGATGCAAGATTTATGGTTGTGCCAAGCGGAAGACCGTTTACGGCCAATGGTTTGGATGGAACCTTCTTGCTTACTATCAATCAGAATACGAATAGCGGTTTCAGAGATTATTTAGGCTTTGGGGGTACAACTACAGGATCAGGTCTTACTAATGCGAATGATCCGGTATTTACTTCCAATGACAACGGAAGCAGAACCTTCAGGATATTCCCGTATAGTGGTGCTACTTCTACTACAAATCTTCAATTAACAGCCGGTATCACCTATATTTCAGATGTTACCTGGAGAGTGGGAGTCGCAGGAGGTATTACCTATGGATTGAATGGTTTTAATGGTTCTAGTGGTAATACTTTTACCGCAGGTAACTCATTAGGATTTAATGGTGGTATCTTGGGGGCTCAGCCTGAAGTATCTGATGCGTTTATGTCTGAGGTGATTGCTTATGAAAGAGCTTTAACGGCGGCAGAAATGCAGAGAGTACGTACCTATTTATCCATTAAATATGGAACAACACTCGATCAGAGTACGGCACAAAACTATTTAGCTTCTGATGGCACTACCGTTTTATGGAATGCAACAACCAACGCGGCTTACAAAAACAATATCGCGGGAATTGGAAGAGATGATACGTCAACGTTAAATCAAAAGCAGTCCCAGAGTATAAACAGCGGCACTCAGGTAGTGATAGGTAATGGAAGTATCGCCGCAAGCAATGCAGCCAATACCAACAGTTTTGCTGCAGATAAATCGGCGCTGGTTTGGGGAGATAATGGCCTTCCGCTTACCTATATCACTTCGGTAAACAATAATATTCCTTCCGGGTTAAACTTTGCGTATCGTATGAGCAGGATTTGGAGGGTTCAGGAAACCGGAACGGTAGGAACCGTTAAAGTAGCGATGCGTGCGGCTGCAGTAGCGTATGGGGAGAATGCTTATATTATTGTAAGCTCCGATCCTACATTTGCCAGCGGAAATACGTGGTATCCATTAACAACAACGACAACAATCAATGGTGTGACCCATTATACCGCAGATATAGACTTTACCAGCGGACAGTACTTTACTTTTGGAGCAAAAGTAATCGGTCCCGGAGGAGTTCCCGGTTCATCCTTATGGCTGCGTGCCGATAAAGCGGGCACTTACACCAATAATGCAGCCGTAAATAACTGGGATGACGTGAGTGTGAATGATAATGATGTGATACAGAATACAGCAGCCAACCAGCCTTTGTACAAAGACAATACAACGGATAATATCAACTTTAATCCGGTGATGGATTTCGACGGGTCAAATGATGTTCTTACTGATGCTGATGGAATTCTGGGTACAACTACCTACAGCAATGCATCAGCCTTTACAGTAAATACAACAAGGGTAATAAGCAACTCGGCTGTTTTCATTGAATCTCAATCAACCTCAAACCAAATTGCTATGCTTGCTCCTTGGGGAGATGGTACTACATATTGGGACGGCGCATTTAGCAGCAGGATCTCTGCAGCCTGGGGAGGAACGCTAAATACACCATATTTATGGACCGGATGGAATAACAACAGTCTTACCCCAAAAAACTCTCTTCGTCGTAACGGATTACAGCTGGCAAGTGGAAATACGCTGTTAAATTACGCAGGAAGTAATTCATCTATGAATATTGGACCAACTTATAATGGAAAAATAGGAGAGGTGGTATTTAACACCAATGCGTTAAGTGTAAACGAGAGACAAAGAGTAGAAAGTTATTTAGCCATTAAGTATGGATTTACTTTAGATCAGACGACAGCACAGAATTATCTGAACTCTGCTTCAGCAGTAATTTGGAATGCAACAACAAATGCTGGTTATAACAATAATATCGCAGGGGTCATGAGAGATGATGCTTCAGGATTAACCCAGAAACAGTCTCAGAGTGTGAACAGCGGATTGCAGCCGGTAATCGGAAATGTAAATATTGCCGATACCAATGCGAACAATACAAATAGCTTTGCAGCAGACTTATCTTCTTTGGTTTGGGGTTCAGATACAGGAAGCACCTCTTTTGCCACTTCTTTCGTATTTGGAGGTTTAACTAATAGAATGACCCGAATCTGGAGGGTACAGGAAACAGGAACGCTAGGAATAGTCAAAGTAGCTTTACCAGTAAGTCAAATTTCAGGAGGTATAAATCAGCTTAATTTAGTGACAAGTGCAGATGCAACGTTTGACGGTAGTGATACCCGAACAGCCATGACGTTGGAAACGTTAGGCGGGGTGCAGTATTATACGGCAACAGTAGATTTTACTTCCGGACAGTTCTTTAGTTTTGCTGCTTTGCTAACAGGGCCAGGTGGTGTACTAGGAGCCAGTGTTTGGCTGAGAGCAGATGCGGGAACCTCTACATCTACTGATGGAGTGGGTATTTCACAATGGAATAATCAAAGTGATACCAACAATAATGCGTTTCAGGCTACATCTGGTAACCAGCCTCTATTCCGAACCAACAGTGCTAAAGCTATTAACTTCAATCCGGTTATAGATTTCGATGGAGTAGACGATTATGTGGATGGTGTTACACCTGTTCAGGGTACAATACACAGTCTCTTTGCAATCGGTAGGACAAACACAATAATTCCGGATGGACAGACATTCTTTAGTTGTGGTGTTCCTGTTGGAAATAGTAATGGATATGCATTCAGGATTTTCAATGATAGAATAACCTATGTTCGCGGAAGTACAGGAACATATAATTCTATTGTTACCAATTTTAACATTGTAAATGCCAACCAGCCTTTCCAGGCTTCTTTAACTTATACAAATACTACGAATGTAGCAACTATTTATAAAGATGGCAGTATTAGGCAGACAGGCACTATAAGTACTTCGGCTAATCCTACAAATACGTATTCAATAGGATCAAGGACTGTAAATGGGCGTGATTTTTATTTTAATGGAGCAATACCAGAAGTAGTAGCTTACGGACTCTTGCTTACGTCTAATGAGATACAGAGAGTTAACAGTTATCTGGCTATTAAATATGGTCTTACGCTGGATCAGACGACGCCACAAAATTATCTCGCTTCCAATAGTACTGTTATTTGGAATGCTGCGACAAGTACAGGGTTTAATAATAATATATTTGGAATACTGAGAGATGATGTGTCGACTTTACACCAGCGAATCTCCAAATCGGTGAACAGTGGCAGTGTGCTCACCTTATCTACCGATACCAACTTTACCAACGCCAACAGTACCCATGCGGCCATTGGTACAGACCTTCAGTCATTGGTCATCGGGGAGACCACAGGAGCATATACCTTTACCGGTACTGCGCTTACCGCTTCAGGAATTACTTTCAGTACTACCGAAGCCATGGCTAAACGCTGGAAAGTCCAGGATACGGGAGGTATCAGCTGTATCAACTTACGTTTTGATGCCACTTCATTGCCGGCCTTATCCGGAAATGAACGCTATTACCTGATCGTGAGTGATGATGCCAATTTCACTTCAAACGTAGTGTACCGGGCAGTGACCAGAACCGGCAACAATATCGATGTAAGCGTAAACTTCAGAGACAATAATGTATCTTATTTTACATTAGCCAAAAAAGATCTGGGCATCTCCGGAGGAGACCTTACCGATGTGAAATCCGGTATCAGTACCATTCCTTCCGCAGGCTGGAAGCCAACGCTTCCAAACACCTACCTGGAAATCAATTCCAACTCCAAAGGACTGGTGGTAAGCCGCGTAGCCAGCACTGCTGCAATCGTTAACCCGATTGAAGGAATGATCATCTATGATCTTAGCGATAACACGATGAAAGTCTATACAGGCACCATCTGGAGAAAACTAGGGGACTACAGTACAGGAAGTAACGGCAACATCAATATTTTCTGTAATTAAACCATAATAACTAATTCGGGGCTGTACCTGGTTACAGCCCCGGATTTAACAAATTAAGAAAGAAGATGAAAAATATAATAATATTAGCAACACTTGCTCTTGCCGGGTGGTTTCATGCCCAGGTGGCGATAGGAAAGACCACGCTCACCAACAGCTCAGTGGCGTTGGAATTCGGTACCGATGTAAGAGGGATCCGTCTTCCGGTGGTGACAGATGTATCCGCCATGACGGGAACCAACGGCAGTATGGTTTTCGATGCAGCCACGGGCAGCTTCAGGTTTTATGCCAATAATGTCTGGAGTACAGCCACTGCGGGAGGGCAGACCGGAGGAGCTCCAACGGGAGCAGATACCGGAAACGGAGTGATTATAGGCGCCAATTCCAGCAGTGCAACAGGCGCGTTGATTATAGAATCTTCAGATAAGGCTTTGGTATTACCCAGAGCAGTTCTGATAGACCAGCGCACGATAACCGGCGTAAAAGGCCTCGCCATGTGGGATTCTGCCATGAAGGCGGTGGTGGTTTATGACGGTGCAAAATGGAATTTCTACTAAATTTTTAACGTATCAAAATGTATATGGTATTATCTTTTAGAAGCAGAACAGCGGCTTTCAGGATAACCCTCTATTTTGAATATGCATCCGTCTTAGAATGTACCTGGTAAACCGCAGGTAACGTATTTATTTTGGGACAAGAAGGATGCTTACTTGCACTCAAGTGAAGCTCTTACTTCGGAGCAAGAAGGGTGCTTACTTGCCGGGAGCCTAAAAGCTCATGGTAACATCTCCGAAAGGATTCTTTTAACACAATGATAAACACCAGATCAGACCATCTGATTTGGTGTTTTTTTTGTACCATTGCTTTACAATACAGCTTATAAATAGATCTGTGTCAACCGTGAAAGATTAAAAGAGTTTCGCCAATTTGGATATTTTTCGCCGCGCAGCACAGAAAAATGTATTGAGAACCTATGAATAGAAAGATGAACAGAATAAACTTCTCGATACGCTTTTTTCAAAAGATAGTCGAAGTGATGAAAATAAATTAAAATACAAAACGGGTTATTATCAAATTATTTTCCAACCTTTTTACCGTTTCATGCATCTCTATAAATAGAAACAGTTGAAACAAAAAACTATGAAAAGGTTATATATAAAATTCCTGCTATTTTTTCCGGTTCTCTTTCTGGCTCAGACTCCGGTTATTGAAAGTCCGGACGGAAAAGGAAATTATAAAAAAGACGATCAGGTAATTCTTCAGAAATTGCAAATCGAAACGAAAATTGCCGGAAGAATTTCTACCAATACCGTAACGATGGTTCTCAGGAACAATTCTGCACGGCTCAGAGAAGGTCGGATTACTTTTCCGCTTCCCGAAGGAGTGAATGTAAGCGGCTATGCTTTAGACATCAACGGAAAACTCAGGAATGCGGTTCCCGTGGAAAAAGAAAAAGCGAAAGAGGTTTACGAAACCATTAAAAAAAGAAATGTAGATCCCGGAATCCTGGAAAAAACGGAGGGGAACAATTTCCGTACAACCGTATATCCCATCGCACCCAATGGCGGGGAAAGAATGGTTCAGATTACCTACCATTATGAACTGAAGAAGTCAGGGAATGCTTATGAATATTTTTTACCCCTGAATTATACCGCTGAAATTCCTGAATTTGATATTAAAACAACTGTTTTTCAAAACGAAAACCTGCCGGAGCTTAAAGAGAGACCCGATGGAAGCTTTGATTTTGTTAAAAACGGAAATGTATGGACCGCCGAAACGCACAAAAGAAATTACAGACCCGGCAACAATATTAGAATAAACTTTCCGGTACATCAGGAAGGGCAAAGTGTTTTAATTCAAAAAGCATCAGGTAATGCTTCTTATTTTCTGGCTGATATTGCTGTAGATTCAGGCGAAAGAGCTAAAAAACTTCCCAATGTGCTGGCAATAGTCTGGGATAATTCCCTAAGCGGGCAGAAACGGGACCATCAGAAAGAACTGGCTTTACTGCAACACTATTTTAATATAAACAGAAACCTTACAGTAAACATTTATTTCATTAACAATACTTTCGAAGAAGGGCAGGCTTTTAAAATTGATAATGGAAACTGGAGCGAACTAAAGACTTACCTTTTAAAAACGACCTATGACGGCGGAACAGATTTCGGGAAATTAACAACATTACGCGAAGCTGAAATTTTATTTTTCACGGACGGCCTATCATCTTTCGGAGAACCGAATAGGGTATGGAAGCAGCCGGTTTATACGATTGCATCTTCTAATAATGTAAATTTTGACCAATTGAAATTCATGAGCAATACAACCGGAGGCGAATTTTTAAATCTTAATGAAAATGATCCCGGAAAAGAAGCGCGTAAACTGTTGTACCAGCCGAAGAAATTTTTAGGCATTGAAAATAACGGGAAGCTTTCGGAAGTATATCCTTCTTTGAAAGAGACCGTTGCCGATGATTTTGTTTTAACAGGAATTATAAAAGGCGATACGTCTGCAATTAAAGTGAAATTCGGGTATGGAAATGAAGTTACTGAAACCAAAACAATTAGTTTAAATACAGATGAACAGGCAGTTAAAGACTGGGAGATTTCAAAATTCTGGGCTCAGAAAAAGCTTAATGAACTGGAGATTTTCGGGAAGAAAAATAAGAAAGAGATTAAAAATATCAGCTCGCAATTCGGGCTTGTAAGCAGCAATATGAGCTTAATGGTATTGGAAAACGTCGAGGACTATGTTCGTTATGATATTGCTCCGCCCGCAGAATTAAAAGCAAAGTTCGATGAAATCATTAAAGGCAATCTGGTAAAAAAAGACGAGCATGTAAAAGATCTCATGAGTGATGCGGAAAGAATGACTGAAAATCTTAAAAAATGGTGGGATACAGACTATGAGCAAAAGAAAAAATCAAAACGTTATCCCGAACCTACATCTTACCGGGCTTTAAGCGATACGATAAGCAGAGATCAGCAAATAGAAGAAGTTGTTGTAACAGGATACAATAGCAGGCAAGACAATGATGAAGAGTCTGAAGTTTCCGAACCAAGACGCGAGCGGCAACAGATGAGCGTCCGTAAAATGTCAGCTGTGGCATCGACTACAGTGCTTAGTGCACTGTCAGGATCTGTCCCAGGGGTTATTGTAAAAACTGCAACTCCTACAGAAAGGGCGTCAGATATTATGAATTCCGGAAGAATTCTTACCGTTGATATTGATTCCAAAGCGCAATATATGAAGCTCTTCAAAGACATGAATAATCCTGAATCGATATATGAAATTTATCTCCAAAACCGTAAAGAACATGGTGAAACGCCACAGTATTACTTCGACGTTGCCCAGCTTTTAATTAAAAATAATGATAAAAAGCGCGGATTGAAAGTATTGAGTGCTGTTGCCGATCTTGAGTTCGAAAATGAGGAGCTGTACAAATTACTAGCTTATAAATTGAAGCAGGCTGAAGTGTATGATAAAGAGCTTTTTGCCACAGAAAAGGTGCTGGAATGGCGACCGTTTGATCCGCAAAGTTACAGGGATTTCGCGCTTGCCCTCGAGGACAACGGTCATTACCAAGATGCTCTTGATAATTTATACAAACTTCTTACACAGTCTTATACAAAAGAGCTTGCAGACCGGGACGACGGTATTGAAGAAACCATCATTATGGAGATCAATCAGCTTATCGCGAATCATGGGGATCAGCTTGACCTTACCAATATCAATCCTAAAATTATAGCAGATCTGCCGGTAAACATCCGTGTGGTCATCAACTGGAATAAAGACGACACCGATATTGATCTGTGGGTAACCGACCCGAATAATGAACGCTGCTATTATTCACATAAAGAAACTGAAATCGGAGGACGGCTGAGTGACGATTTTACGGGAGGTTTCGGGCCGGAACAGTTTTTACTGAAAAAAGCAGTCAAAGGTAAATATAAAATCCGGACTAATTTCTTCGGTGAACAGCAGGTGGGAATTGCCGGACCTACCGCAATTATGGCAGAAATTTATATCAATTATGCCACCGGCAGACAGGAAAGAAAGATCGTTGTATTTCAAAATCAAAAAGAAAATGACAGGAAAGAGGACGGTATTCTCATCGGAGAGTTTGAATTTTAGAAAAAAGCTTTTGAGATGTCAGTGATGATAGTCTTTTAAAAAGTATTTTCTGTTAAAATATAGGTAAACACAATAAATTAAATGTGATGATGTTAATATAATGATCAATGTGTAATGAAGAAGTTTGAGTTTGAGTACCTGCAGCAGTGCAGGTGCTTTTGTTTTATATCAGATCCTAACCGAAGTAGTTATTAACTTTATAACTAATATTTCTTACTATTACATTCATTAAATTAACAAAAATAGCAGATAAATTTTTATACAATTTTAACAGGTTCTAATTGTTTTATTTTTATTACTTTTGAAAACTGACTTAACTGATATAATTATGGTTACCGTTAAAAATTCTCTTGTTGGGTTTATCTGTGCAATCGGTTGCATAAATTCAAATGTGGTGTATTCTCAAAAAATAATTGAGGTTAATAATACACTTGATTTTTCCAGAAAAGAAGTAGTTGCTGTCCCGGTTTCTCAATTAAGATCATTTTTAGATAAAAACAAAGAAGCAGATCTTAGAATAAAAGATGCAGCCGGTACTCCGATACTCATTCAGTGGATTGATAATGACGGTGACGGAAACAATGACGAATTGCTTTTCCAGGCGAATGTTGAAGGCCATCAAAAGACCGTTTATACAATGGTTGCAAATTCAGCTGAACCGCTTCCTAAAAGTGAAATTTCAACCTTCTCCAGGCTGGTTCCGGAGCGGGTGGATGATTATGCATGGGAAAATGATAATATAGCATTCAGAATGTATGGTCCCAAAGGCCAACAGGAAGCATTACAAGGCATAAAAAGCAGCACTCTTTCCAGTGGTGTTGATATCTGGCTGAAAAGAACAAAGCTGCCGGTTATCAATAAATGGTATAAAGGCTATCTTACGGATCCGATGTATTATCATAAAGATACAAGAGGGGAGGGCTATGATCCTTACCATGTAGGAAACAGCCGCGGAACCGGAGGCATCGGAATATGGGTTGATGATAAACTGCAGGTCTCAAAGAATTTTGTTACTTCCAGAACTGTTGCAGAAGGTCCTTTGCGTACGGTTTTTGAATTAACTTACCATCCGTGGAGCGAATTTGGGGTAAAGGAAACCAAAAGAATTTCACTGGATTTAGGATCAAATTTTTCAAGATTTGAGTCAGGTTTCGAGTCAGAAAAACAGGTTCCCAATTACGCTATAGGAATTAGCTTGCATAAAAATGAAGGCGAAGCAACGCTGAATGACAAAAACGGATATTATCTTCATTGGGAAAAAATCGATGATGCTTTCGTAGGGGAAGGAATTGTTATTGATCCGCGAATTGTTGAAAAATCAATAGCTTTCCGGTCAGATGTTCCGGATGAAAGCAATCTTTATGTCATCACAAAGCCACAGGACAAGCTTGTTTATTATGCAGGATTTGCATGGCAGAAAAGCGGCGATATCCAGACTCAGCTGGACTGGGAAAATATACTGAAAAAACAGTCTGAGATTATTAAAAATCCATTAATTATAAAAATTAAATAAATGATGAAACTGAATATTTGTACACTCATTCTGGGTTTAGTTACCCTGGATCTTTCCGCTCAGGTAAAAAAAGATACCCTGGCGGAAAAAATGCTCCTGTATCAGCTTCCTGTCGGAGGCTGGGGAAAACAGCTGGAAGATAAATCTGTAGTGAATTACAATACCCCGATTGATAAAAGCCTTTTACGAAAAATAAAATCGACAGGCGATGATCACGCAACCATAGATAATAATGCGACATCAAGAGAAATCAATGCCTTAATGAAAGCCTATTCCGAAACAAAAAACCCGGATTACCTGAAAGCAGCAGAAAAAGGAATCCGTTATTTGCTTACAATGCAGTACGAAAATGGCGGTTTTCCTCAATATTATCCTAACAAAGGATTATACCGAAAGCAGATTACCTTTAATGACAATGCCATGATTAATGCGTTAACGGTTCTCTACAACACCGCAGAAGGGAAAAACGATTTTATCGCAGTAGATCAGAAGCTGAAAGAACAATCTGAAAAAGCGGTAAAAAAAGGAATTGAATGCATTTTAAAAACACAGGTTCTTCAGAACGGAAAACCGACGATCTGGGCAGATCAATACAATGAAATTACCCTGCAGCCGGATAAGGCCAGGGCTTTTGAACCAATTTCAGTGGCAACTGCAGAATCGGTAGGAATTTTAAGGTTTCTGATGCTGCAGCCCGTGACGCCTGAAATTGAAAAATCCGTAAGGTCTGCCGTAAAATGGTTTACAGAAAATGATATCGAAGGCTACAGCTATAATGTAGGTAAGCAGAACGGAAAAACAGTACGGGTACTGGCGGAAGATAAAAACTCTGTGATCTGGGCAAGATTTTATGATATTCATGATAACCGCCCTTTATTCGGCGACCGCGATGGAAGTGTAAAATACAATTACAACGAAGTTTCCGAAGAGAGAAGAAACGGCTACAGCTGGTTTGGTGATTTTGCAAAAAAGCTGATCGATAAAGAATATCCGAAATGGCTGGATAAAAATAAACTTTCCCAGTAAATTTTTACTGTATTTAAAAAGAACCGCGCGGGCTGAGAATCAGCCCGCGCGGTTTTCATTTAGCATTTAAATTCCTAAAAGGTATCGCAGACATTTCCGCTTAAAGTGGCACCGGCTTTTGCCGTTACATCAGCTTTTACATCAGCTACATTAAGTTTATTGATGGTATAGGAAGGGGTGAAAGCTGTTCCGCTTCCGGAAGTATTCCCCGTTACGTTCACAAAGCTGTTTCCGGTTTGTGTTACGGCGGTATATCCGCTCATCAGGTTGATAGGTTCTTTTACGTTTTCAAAAACATTTCTTTCCACCAGGATATTGGCCTGAACGCCCGCCGCAATACATTTGTTGCTTACCGCGCTGTTGAAATAGCTGTTAAGAATATGAATTTTTCCGTATCTCACCCTCGGCATGCGTTCTCTGCATCCGGGTCCCCACCAGCAGCGTACAAAGGTTACATTTAATTTTCCGGCATCGGCAGTAGCTCCGTCGCTGGATCCTATAAGATTCGAGAATCGGTGGTCGTCGGTTCCTCCGGAACCTCCGGGCTTAGGAGCTTTCAGGTAATGAAATTTGGTGTAGGATACAGTGACGAAATCAGATTTGTTTTTAATGTCGAAATTTCCGTCTACACCATCGCGAAATTCACAGTGGTCGATCCATACGTTGCGGCAGTCGTCAAGAATGGCATTGTCCCAACCGTCAGTGTCATACGCTCCCGGACCTTCGAAAATAAGGTTTCGGATGATGATATTATTGCATCTTTTAATATTGATGATTCCCGAGCCGTCTTTGGTCTGATTGGTAGAAACCAATTTGGCGCCGCTTGTTCCGTAGATTGTTTTTCCGGTTTGATCCTGAAAGGATAATCGGGTGGTAACGGTAATCGTTCCGGTTACTTTGATCACTTTTACCGATGCATTTTCGATAGCAGATTTTAGTTGGGCATATGTGGATACGGTAGTTTCCGCCGCTGTTCCGCCGCCGGTAGTTCCGCCGTTCAGGGAAGCCCATCCCGGAGCTACGCAGCTTGCCAGAGGAACAATGGCGTTTACTGCCATGTCACCTTTAAGCATAAGTTGGTTCGGGTTGTCTCCTAAGTCGGATTTAAAATCTTCCTGCCCGCAGCCGGTAAAAGCAAAAACTGAACTTAATGCTGCCGTAAGAAAGACTGCTTTTGTTGTCGTTTTCATAGTAATAATTATTTTTTGTTGATTCAAAAATAAAATTACGTATTTATTATTAATATGTTTTATATTTTAAAATATTAATATTTATATAATTATAATGTTGATTACTTTAGTTGTTCTATCGGTTGCATATTGTGTAATTTAAAATGAAATATATTACAGATTCAAATCAGGTAAAAATAAAGTGAACAATAAATGAATTAGTCCATGAACGATTCCAGGAGCGTCTGGTTTTATTTAATAAAATCTTCTCTGAAAGGCGCGAAGGCATCAATTAATTGTCCTTCTTCAAGACATTTTACCCCGTGGAAAATATTGGGCTGCGCAAAGAATCCGTCACCGGCTTTCAGTATTTTTGTTTCACCATCTACTTCAACTTCAAATATTCCCGAAGCAACATAGGTGATCTGTGAATGAAAATGCTGATGTAAAGCGCCTACTGCCTCTTTTTCAAATCTCACAATCACCATCATGATCTGCGAATTATATCCTACAAACTGCCGCGAAACACCGGCTCCCAGATCTTCCCAATCAGAATTTCCGTCGAAAAAGGCTTCTTTTTTAAAATTCATTTCAGATATTTTTATTGATATTATTTGATAAATTTTTCCAGTCCGGTTTTCAGTTTTTTCAAAGATTCAGCGACAAGTTTCGCTTCAAGATCTGCGCCCAGCTTAGACAAATGGGTATCGTCGTCTTTACCTTTAGGATAATATGGCTCTTCGCCTTCCTTAAAATGAAGGTGCAGCTTTTTTGAATTTTCGGGACCGTAGGCAATTTCAAGCTGTTCGGTAAGCAGCTGCATGTCTACGAAAGGAACATTCATATCATTGGCAACCATTCTTACCACCAGAGGATATTCTTTGTGGGTATCTATCAATACGCCGTTTTCGTTAAAATTTCTTCGTACAATCGACGTCATTAAAATCGGGATGGCTCCTTTTGCCCTTGTTTCTCTTACATATCTTTCCAGATTTGCCCTGTATTGCGTGTACGGATTGGTAAATTTGGTAGAATCTTTCACTTTCTGATCATTATGCCCGAACTGGATAATGACAAAATCTCCCTTTTTCAGCTGTTTTTCAATGGCAGCCCATCGTCCTTCCGTCCTGAAACTTTTAGAACTTCTGCCGTTCATCGCATGGTTCTGGATTTCGATACCTGCTGTAAAAAATTGGCTTAAAACCTGTCCCCATCCGTGTTCCGGATTTTTATCCGGATTTTCTTTATTGGCCATCGTAGAGTCGCCGATAAGGAATAAAGTCGGCTTTTTCTGGGCCAACATAAATGTTGAAATGACGATGCTAAATAGTAAAAGTATTTTTTTCATTTTAGAATTTATTTTATTTAAACTTTAAAGATGCTTCGACAAGCTCAGTATGAGATCGCTAAAATCTTCTGTTAGATTAAAACGGTTAGTATTAGAGCTGTCATGCTGAGCTCGTCGAAGCATTTCAATTATTCTTTATTCGGATTCCAGTCATTGAAGATTTTTTCGATGGTAAAGTTTTTCAAATCTTTTTTCGACATTTGATGCGACCAGCTCACCCTGTTTGAAGTATTGCCGCCTGCGCCTTTGCTTCCGAACTCTGCGTAATAAGCCGTCTTTTCTTTATCGGGAAACATCTTGTCGCCTTTCCACGGATTCCATCCTTCGGAAACAACATGACCTCCCATTTCGGTATTGATGAAAACTGTTTTGGCGTACGGTCTCCACGGTCTTCCCAGAAAAACTTTTGTAATACCTTCTTTTGCGATAAGCCTGCAATCAAAGAAAACAAAACCATATTTCCTGTCTTTTTCCGTTGCAGCAGCTGTGATGTAAGAGTCGGCTAAACTTTTAATGGTACAGTTTTTAAAAACCGCTATTGCCTGCCCGAAAATAAAATCGGTAGTACCTTCTATAAAACAGTTTTCAAAATACTGTCTGCTGTGATTTGTTGCACAATATACCGTATCCTGACACCCCAGAATATTTGAATTTTTGATGATAAAACGGTCACCTTCCACATGGAGTGCAACTGCCTGTCCTTCATTGCAGGACGAATTTTGAATCGTAAGATTGCTAATTTGTATATCATCACCCATCACCAGCAACGTATAGGAATTGAATGTCGTCATTTTTTCATTGAACGAATCCTGTTTTCCTGAGAAATCATTGTTGGTGATCATTGTATTATCCTTATTTTCACCTTCTAAAGTGATTTTATGTTTTGAAGATGGAATAACCACTTTTTCATTATATGTTCCTGATTTTATGTAAATCAGTGCTTCTGCCGGGCCAAGATCTCTTACGGAATTGATCGCTTTCTGAATGGAGGTAAAATCGCCGTTTCCGTCTTTGGCAACGGTAATTTTAATATAAGGATCATTTACCGCAAAAAGAAAATTTGCCATTGAGACAAGGAGAATTAAAAATAATTTTTTCATAAACTGATTTATTATTTTCTGACGCAAAGATTTTTTTATATTACCTGATTTTTAGATAGCAAAGACAAATACATTTGCTTCGTGAAGCGATGACGATAGCTTCATCAAATCAACTTGTTGATTCGTTTTGCTAAAATATTTTAATTAAATTAATTTCTGTGTGTTAAAATTATTATTTCACAACCCTGTTTAAAAAATCAACAGTGAGATTCAGGGTTTCCGTAAACCAAGGTTCTGCCGACCAGAAAGAGTGCGGCGAATCCTTAATCTCATGGAATTCTGTCTGAATATTATACTGTCTTAATTTATTCATCATATCGTCTCTGCCAGCATGAAACCTCGGTTGTGAGCTGTTAATAAAAAGAGTCGGTGGCGTATTTTTATCAACATACTCTAGAGGTGAAGCGGTTGTCCAGTTTTTCAGATTAACATCTCGGTCGCCATCCAGCCAGTACGCTGCATAGGTGCTTTCTTCAGCTTCAGGATGAATAAATGAAACAATTCCGTCCACATTCACAATGGCCTGGATTTTATTCTTTGATTTTACACCCACCAAGGTGGCCATTTGTGCTCCCGCAGATTCTCCGTACACGGCTATTTTCCTTTTATCTAAAGCATATTTTTTACGATTGTTCTTCAACCATTGAATTCCGGTTTCAATATCTTCCATGCCGGCAGGATATTTGGCAACATCAGCTAAGCGATAGCCGACAGCAATCACAACATATCCTTTTGAAGCGAGTTCCATCGCCATGTATTTTTCATTTTCCTTGCTTCCGGAAATCCATCCGCCACCATGAACCATTGCTATTCCGGGATATTTTTTAGATTGATCTTTGGGATAATAAATATCTGCTTTTAAAGAAATTCCATTGATATTCTTGTATTCTACGTCTTTGTCAATAATGACATTTTGAGGAACCAGCCGGTCAATCGGAGTTAAAAAAGAATATTTCTTCTTTAATTTTTCAAATGTAATTTCATTGGTATAAGGAGTGGCATTCGGTCGTTTTACCTGCCCGAATGCCATGGTCCCCATTAAAAAAATAGAAATATAAGTATGTTTTATGCTAAAAATCATCCGCTTATGGAGTTTTTATACTATTTAATTAATTATTTAACTGCATTTTTCGATACATCTGCACCCGCAGAAAGTAAACTCCTGTCAGACCCAATTTCTTTCGGCAGAAGGACTGCTCCCGTTTTATTTCCTAACACTTTTACGTAAGGTTTGTTTGCTGATTCAAATTTCACCGTTGAAAGGTTGATGTTTTTACTGTTGTAAATGGTTGCACCCGTTCCTTCGGTATATTTCAGCTTTACATTTTTAAGTTGGATTCCGTCTGCGTCTGCAATGGTTAATGCTTTCCGGGTGTCAAACTGTGAATCTTCAATCACAATATTTTTAAGGTTCATTTCCGCAAGCCCGAATAAAGTTATGGCTTCATCAGAATTCACGGCATTGATGTTTTTAAAGAAAATATTTCTGAATACCGGTGTTTTTTCCGTTACCGGAAAAACCTTTTCAGGGGTTTTGTTTTCTTCCTTTTTCTGTCCGTCTTCCAGCACAGGAGATGCGCCTTCGTAGAACATATTAAAACCGATCGTCTGTGTCGGGATGTTGTTCATATCGATATTCTTGATATAAATATTCTCCACAATTCCACCTCTTCCACGGGTTGTTTTGAAACGCAGGCCGATATCGGTACCGATAAAAGTACAATCGGAAACATGAATATTTCTTGCTCCTCCGGACATCTCGCTTCCTATCACAAACCCTCCGTGACCATGATACACCACATTATTTTTAATAATAACATTTTCAGTAGGCATTCCTCTTTTTCTTCCGTCTTCATCTTTTCCGGATTTGATGCAGATCGCATCATCACCAACATCAAATGTATTATCGTAAATTAAAACATTTTTACAGGATTCTAAATCTACACCGTCTCCGTTCTGCGAAAACCACGGATTTCTTACCGTAAGATTTCTTAAAATAACATTGGAACACATCAGCGGATGCAGGTTCCATGCCGGAGAATTCTGGAAAGTCGGTCCGTCCAGCAGGACTTTGTCGCAGCCAACTAAGCTTACCATTACCGGTCTAAGAAAATCTTTTACGGTAATTAATTCATCTTTGGAAATTTTATCCGGAACATTAAAATTAGAGCTGCTTTCCAGTCCTTTTTTATAGCTTTCCGAAGGATACCAGTTTTTGCCATCCGCAGATACGATTCCTCCTGATTTTACAATGTCTTTCCATTGAGATTCGGAAACTTTACTTTTTTTAATAGCTCTCCATGCGTCACCGCTTCCGTCAATCACCCCTTTTCCCGTAATGGCGATGTTCGTCGCATTTTTTGCTGAAATAGGAGACTGGCAGCGAATGGTGTTTAGCCCTTCAAAGCTTACGTCCACCAAAGGATAATCGTTTTTATCTTTACTGAAAACGATGAATGCGCCTTCTTCCACATGAAGGTTGATATTGCTTTTAAGCATAATCGGTCCTGTAAGCCACATTCCTCTCGGCACAACTAATTTACCGCCACCTTTTTTGCTTAACTCATCAATAGCTTTTCTGAAAGCCTCCGTATTTTTTGCAGTGCCTCCGGAAATTCCTCCGAACTGGATAATAGAAACTGTATTGGCAGGAAATGAGGTTTCCGTTACCTGAGGCATTTTAAACTCAATATTTTTATAAATATCCAGGTTTTGGGCATTTATCTGAGCTGAAAACAGTAACGTTGCAGCCAAACCGATCATTTTTAAAGACTTCTTCATTTTATTTTTTTTGAGTTGTAATTATTTTTTTAAATTCCTGATAAACCAGCGAGGCAACGGCTTTTGCACCTTCCGGCTGAAAATGCGTATTGTCTTTCTGTCCTTTAGGATAAGCTTCATAGGTATTTTCAGGGAAATTCATAAAGTAATGATTCGTGGTGAAATCCTGGCCTTTATGGGTAAAGTATTCCATGGACAATTTATTTAAATCGATGTACGGAACGTTCATTTCCATCGCTACATCAATCGGAGCCTGCCAGTATTCACCGTGAACATTCTGCAGTTTTCCATCTTTCCACGGATAATTTCTGGCCACCGGGGTCAAAATAATGGGATTGGCCCCTTTTTGTTTTGTCTGGATAACAAATAATCTTAAAAATTCTTTATATCCTTCAATATTCACATATCGCTCCGTATGCTTTTCGGAGCTGTCGTTGTGGCCAAACTGCATCAGTACGTAATCTCCCGGCTTCAGGTGTTCATAAACGTATCTCCATCTTCCTTCCTGGAAAAAAGTTCTTGTACTTCTTCCGCCATGCGCTCTGTCGATCACTGCTACGGAATCTGTTGCAATACCGGGTTTCATATTGGTCAGGCTGTCTTTCATGAAGAAAGGTTGAAAAACCTGTCCCCAACCGGTAATCGGATAACGTACTTTCATATAGTCTTTTCCCGGTTCATAGTCTCTCGTATAATCTGCCATGGTAGAATCGCCGATGAGGTAAATATGCGTAACGCTTTTATCGCGTTTTGCCGTTGTTTTCTGAACGCTGCTCTGTGAACTGCATCCTGACAACAGCAAAACGACTAATAAAAATGAAACTATATAAAAAATTTTGTTATTCATTGATTATAAAATATTTATATTGTAAATCCAAAGGCGCAAAAAATCAAAGATTTTTCGACAAATTTCCAGTGCGATAATAATTTTAATTTTTAGTTATTCTGAACCAGTCGAAATCGGCATAGCCGCCGCGTGGTGCTTTTGACATGCTTACACTGTACAAACCGACTTTTGCACCGATCCATTTTCCGGGTTTTGCCTGGAAAATATCTCCTATTTTCGTAAAGTTTTTTCCGTTTTCACTATAACTGAACTGGCATAAACCATTCGGTTCGCTCACATGTACTTTTAAATAGGCTTCGTTTCCGTTTAATTTCGTTTCAGATAAAATCTTTTCCTCACCGCCTTTCTCTGCTTTTTCTGCTTTTCTCAGTTGAATATAAAATCCATCCGGTTTATTGGTGATAATAAGGGAAGCGTGATCTGCTCCCATTACCAATAATCCGGCAATTTTTCCTTCTTTAGCTTCTTCAGGCATCAGTTTCACTTTTGTAGAGGCCGTAAAATTAGGAGCCGGAAATTTTTGAGTTAATAAATTCGGTACATTCCAGAGATTTTTTTCGCCTTCAGGAACTTTTATGGAAAATAATCTTAAAAATTTCTGTCCCGGAAGTTTGGAAGACCATACAATGTTTTCATTGGCGCTCCATTGCCATTGCAGACCTAATTTTTCACCATCAAATTCATCTGTTTCTGAAGGTGTAATGATAGAATAAGATTGCCCTACATTTGGTTTTTTATAGGTTAAAACAGGTTCTCCGATTCCATTTTTATTGGTGTCTTTTCCGATTGCAGGCCAGTCTTTTTCCCATTTCATCGGCTGGAGATGAACAATTCTTCCATAGGTGTCCACATCCTGAAAATGATAAAACCAATCTTCTCCGGAAGGCGTATCTACCCAGGCTCCCTGATGAGGCCCGTTGATTTTTGAAGATCCCTGTTCAAGAACAATTTTTTCTTCGTAAGGACCGTAGATGTTTTTCGACCGTAGTACCAACTGCCATCCGGTAGCCACCCCGCCGGCCGGAGCAAAAACGTAGTAATAACCGTTTCTTTTGTACATTTTCGGACCTTCTACGGTTGGATGGTTTTGGTGGCCGTCAAAGATATGAGTCCCTTTGTCCAATACTTTTGTACCTTCCGGATTCATAGTATTTAAGGTTAATATGCTTTTCACTCCGGCACGGCTTCCCGCCCATCCGTGAACCAGATAAGCATTGCCGTCTTCGTCCCAGAACGGACAGGCGTCAATCAGGCCCTTTCCTTCCATCACCAAAACAGGTTTTTCCCATTTTTTCAGCGGATCTTTGGTTTTGACCATATAAATTCCGAAATCAGGATCGCCCCAATAGATATAAAATTCACCTTTATGAAAACGTATGCTTGGTGCCCAGATTCCATCACCTCGTTTCGGAACGGAGAAATGCTCGGCGGGCAAAACATCTTCAACGGCATAATTGACCAGATTCCAGTTGACCATATCCTTGGAATGAAGAATGGGTAATCCTGGGGCTTCGTTAAAGCTTGAAGCGGTCATATAGTAATCATTACCGACACGAATTACATCCGGATCTGAGTAATCTGCGTGGAGAATCGGGTTTTTATAGTTTTTTCCCAGATCAGCCGTCCACACTTCGGAAACATAGTTTTTTTCCTGTGCATTCAGATAATTCGATGCTATCGAAAAAACAGTGACTGAAAGTATATTTAAAATTTTTTTTGTCTTCATAATCAGATTTAATCTGTCTTTATTTAACGCAAGGAGCGCAAACTGTTAAACAAATTATTTTTCAAATTCCAGACTTGCCAGAATGAATGGTCCGGTTCCTTTCGGATCGTTGGACCGGATTTCTTCGTTAATATAATATTCGTAGGAACCGCTTCGGTATGGATTTCCTCCGAGACCGGCAACGGCGCAGCATCTGTTTAAATTTACCATTCCGTTTTCATCGACAGTAATTAAATTTTTAAGAATGCCTTCGTACCCTTTTTTAGCAAATTTTTTATAGGATTTCGGAAGATAATTTTTGTTGACGGATTTCATCATGGTGTAAACAAACATGGATGAGCCCGTGGCTTCCAGATAATTTCCTTTTTCGCCGCCTTTATCCAAAACCTGATACCACAATCCTGTTTCGCGATCCTGAACCTTGATGACGGCGTCACAATACGATTTCAGATAAGAAAGCAATCTTGCTCTTCCCGGATGATTTTGTGGAAGGTAATCTAGCACATCAACGATTGCCATTCCGTACCAGCCCATGGCTCTGGACCAGAAGTTCGGTGAAAGTCCCGTTTTTTTGTCGGCCCACTGTTGTTCTCTGCTTTCATCCCATGCATGATAGAGTAGTCCTGTTTTTTTGTCGAGCAGATGTTTTTGAATCAGGTCAAACTGATTAACGATGTCGTTGTACGCTTTTTCAGCATCCGCACCTTTGCTGAATATGTTGGTATAATGAGCATAGAATGGCTCACCCATGTACAATCCATCCAGCCACATCTGATTAGGGTAAATTTTTTTGTGCCAGAAGCCTCCTTCCGACGTTCTCGGCTGTCCGTCAATCTGTGAACGGAGGGTTTGTAACGCTGTCAGATATTTCTCTTTTTTTTCTTTCTGATATAAATACAGAAGAACGTTGCCGCAGTTCAGCATGTCGATATTGTATTTTGAAAGATCATATGAAAGAATGCTTCCGTCTTCTTTTATCATGGTTTCGCCAAATGCAGAGATGTATTGGTAATACTCTTGATTGCCGGTCTGTCCAAAAATTCTTTCTGCGCCTTCCAGAACGATAGCGGTAGGGTAGCTCCATTTGGGAGTTTTATTATAATCCAGCATCCATGCTTCGGGAAATCTTTTCATTTCGGAAAGAAGCATTCGCTGTGACCACGGAAGATCAACCGGGATTTTTTCTTTTACGGTTACTGTTTTTTCTTCACCGGAATTGTACAGAGGTTTTTGGGCGCAGGAAAAAAATATTCCCGAGCATAAAGCGCTGATGGCGTAAATTTTAATATGATTTTGAATATAATTCATTATTTTTTTAATACTTTAAATTGATTAGACTTTAGCTTCGATAACCTTTTAGCTGTCATGGACATTAATTTTGTGCTTCGGTTATGCTTTTTACAATATCATTAAAATACACTTCAATATTATCGTAGTTTTTATCTAAATCTCTTCCGTTGGCATTGTATTTCTTTGGTTCTAAATTGTTTCTGATTTCCCATTCGTCGGGCATTCCGTCCATATCTGAATCTGGGAGAGGCTGTCCGGTTTTCAGATCCGGAAATCCGCCTGCATCTTTCTGGGAATCTATAATTCCGTTTGTACTTCCTTTTGAGCCCTGATGGGTAAAACTTCCGTTTTTAATATCTTTTAAAATTTGAAGATCAATAATATCTCTTACAAGACTCGCTCCTCCAATTTTCAAGATCCTGTCATAAGCTTCTTTTGAAGAGTGGGTTTTTACGTTATTCGATATATTATGTGGACGGATTATTTTGATTGTATTTTTGTCTTCGTCTGTTAAGTTGTAACGGTTCATCTGGCTGAATACGCCTTCTGTCCAGTTGTCTCCGTTGACTTCCGGGCTGCCTTCCATCACATTTCCATTTATATAGTATTTTCCCCAGATATTATACACTTCTGCTTCCGGCTTTTCATTTTTATCGATGGCAGCAATTCTTTTTTTTGTCATCGTTGCCGGACCAGGCTTGTAATAGTTATTGACGATATTTACATTCATTCCTTCGCCGCCGTAAACGCTGTTGTGTCCCCAGTTATAAATGACATTATTTCTGAAATCGGTAAGGTCTGTTAAAGCAAATTTGCTTCCGGCATATTCTCCTAGTCTGGGATTTCTGCTGTCGTGATGGGCATAAACATTATGATGAAAAGACGCAAATTTCCCGCCTGCAATACCGCCATATCCGTGAGCACCTTTCTGATGAACCGAATTTCGAAGGCTTTCTGCAATAATGCACCACTGAAGCGTTGTGTTTTCACTGGCATATATGGAAACTGTTTCGTCGGTAGACCAGCTCATGGAACAGTGGTCAACAATTAAGTTTTTAATAAATCTTGCTCCTAAAGCATCGCCTTCATAGTTTTTCAGATCACCCATTCTGAAACGCATATACCGGATAATGACGTTGTCTGCTGCTACAAAAGTTTCGTAGTTGGCTACTGTGATGCCGTCTCCCGGAGCGGTTTGTCCGGCAATGGTTACATTTCCTTCCCGTATTTTTAACGGAGATTCCAGATAAATGGTTCCTCCGGTTCTGAAAATAATATATCTCGGGCCTTTTTGATCGAGGGCATATCTTAAAGTTCCTTCGGAGCCGTCGTCCGTTAATTTTGTTACGAGATAAACTTTACCGCCGCGCCCTCCGGTGGTGTACCTTCCGAAACCTTCAGCACCCGGAAAGCTAATGACATTCTGGGCTTCTGCAACATTTGAAATGCTGCAAATAATCAGTATTATTAAAAATTTCCGAAAGTTTTTTTTCATAACTGAATATTCTGACGGCTGAAAATTATTTTAAAGTCTTTCTGAAATTCCAGTTGTCTTTTCCTTTAAGGATATTGCCTGCAGTGTATTCTTTGGCTTCGGCCTGTTTGAGTTGATGTGACCAGCCGACTCTTGAAGCACTGTTAGCTCCTGGACCTTTTGAATGATATTCTGCGTAAAAAGCCGTTTTTTCGGCATCCGGTTTATTCCAGTTCTGCCACCCTTCATGTTTTATGGTTGAATTAAGATCACAGTTGATATAAACCGTTTTGGCAAAAGGTCTCCATGGTCTTCCGAGGTATACCGAATTTTCTTTTGCATTACCTGCAATGTTACAATTAATAAATACAAACCCGAAATTGTTTTCCTTTGGAGTAGATGCCGCGGTTATATAGCTTGCCGTCTCTTTGGAATAAATAGTACAGTCCTCAAAAACGGCTGTTCCGGCTCCGAAGATATAATCGGTAGTCCCTTCGATGTAGCAATTTTTAAAATAATTTCTGGAAGGCTGGGTTTTGTCTTCAAGATCCTGTGCTCCTTTCAAATACAAGGTGTCTTGGTTGCCAAGAAACCTGCAGTTTTCAAAAACAATTTTATCACCAGCAGTTAAAACCGCCACAGCCTGGCCGACTTTTCCTGCACTGTTTTCAAATGAGATATTTTTAGCTGTGAAATGATTAGCATAAATAAATACCGTTGCCGAACCTGTGGTTCCGATATCTTTTCCTTCCTGATTTTTTTTAGAAGCAAAATCATCAAAAGTTATTACTGTTTTTTCAGGATTTTCTCCTTCTAAAGTAATGGGGCTTTTTGTTTCGGGAATAATAATTTTTTCTTTGTAAATACCCGCCTTAATGAAGATTTTCGTTCTTTGGGAAGACTCATTTTCAACGGCATCCACAGCTTGCTGAACGGTGGTGAAATCACCTTTTCCGTCTTTTGAAACTACGATCAGTCTGTCGGCAGTTTTAAAAGAAAGAAAATTGAATATTGCTGTGAGAATCATTAAAAATGCTTTCAGATCTTTTAAAAATAAGGAGTTTTTCATTAAATCATTTTTGAGTTAAAATACAGACTTCCGTTTTCGACAGAAGCCTGTATTTCTGATATGAATGTGAAACTTTTTCTAGTATCCGTAATCCTGTGTAAGGTTATAGTTGGAGTTGATAACATCTGCTGCAATCGGCAGAAGTTCTTTTCTGTTGGGCTGGAAATAATAGGCATAACTTTTCACCGGATCTCCGCTGATATAAGGTTGCGTCATCGCCAGTCTCCAGTTTACCTTAGTATATCCTGAAGGGGTTGCAACACTTTGATTAGGGGTGTAAAAGATGTCGGCTTTCGCAATTCCGTTCAGATAGAAATCAATGTCCAGAACGTTTTGCTGTGCAGTTTTTGAAGGTACATAATTGACAACACCGGAGGCAGGTTTTTTATAGAAAATATATTCCGGTACATTGGCGTAGGCTCCTGTTCCGTTCATAAACTGTGTAAGTTTCTGTCTGGTTTCATTAATTTTTGTTTCCAGAAGATTCCAACGGATAAGGTCGTATTTTCTTAATCCTTCACCACCGAATTCCAACAATCTTTCTTTCACAAGATAATTGAAGAACCCTGGTTTGTCGGTAGGAATAGTACCTATCTGCCCTAAATTTCCAGCATAAGCCCTTTGTCTTACGGCCATCACAGCGTTGATTGCTTCTTGAGACGGACCGTTATGCAGCTCATTATCAGCTTCAGCAAACATCAGGAGAATATCGGCATATCTTAACAGCGGCCAGTCGATCCCAAGGTTTTGGGAAGTTCCCGTGATAGAAGTCCATGATTTTCTGAATTTACCATCATTCCAGTTGATGGAAGTCTGAAGTTCTTCCTGCTTAGAAGTGTTTACTCTGAAAATGGCAATATTAACATCTCTTCTTACGTCATACTTGGTAAACTCATAAAAGTAAACCGGAATGGCATTGATCCCTCCTGAAGATTTCCAGTCCGTGTCATCATGTCTCAACCCATTATAATACCCGATTTTACTGTCGGTTCTGGAGTTCCCTCCGAATGCTCCGATCGCGTAAATGATTTCATTGGTCGCATCCGGAGTATTGGTATGCAATGATCTGAATAACCCTTCATAACTTGGGTTAAGCTGATGCTGCCCGGAATTGATGATATCTTTACACTCATCGTAAGCGATCTGATAATATTTTTGAGGATTTGATCCCTGCATCATCATCTGCGGATTTCTTCTCAACGAATATCCAGCCCTTGCTAATGCGATTCTTGCTCTTAATCCTTTTACGGCAGCCTTAGAAATTCTCTGTGCGGTCGTATTACCTTCGGATCTCCACGGAACCAGGCTTTCAGCTTTCAGCAGATCGTCCAGAATTTTATCATAAATAACATCCCGGTCTGTTTTAGCCAGATATAGATCAGGAAGGTCTGCAGAAGGAATATCCTGAAAAGGCACATCGCCCCAGTTTTTAATAAGGTCATGATAAAAATGAGCTCTCAGGGTAAGTGCTTCACCCAGGTATCTGTTCATCATTTTTTTATCTGCTTCAGACCCTGTCTGGAAAACAGGGGAAAGCGGAATATTTTTAATAACAAGATTAGCTCTTTCAATACCCGTATACGTATCTAAAAAAGGTCTGAGAAGTTCGGTGTTGGTAGGGATGGCCCCGAAACAGCTGATACCTCTTCTGTCGTTGGCATTATAATCTCCGGAGGTTCTCATATCGTCTCCCGATTGTGAGAGGATAAGGTTCATTCTCTGTCCGTATGTATTGTCACCCATGGTGCTGTTGTATACTCCCACCAAAGCAGAGAAGGTATCTGAAACGGAATCAAACTGTTGTTTTTCAGCAGTATTGGATAAGCTTTCTACATCCAGATACTCTTCGCAGGAATTAAAGGATAAAAGTCCTGCAATAGAAAAAACAAGTATTAAAAATTTATTTTTTTTCATGATAGTAAGATTAAAAAGTGATATCAACTCCCGATAAAATGAATCTGCTGCGCGGATAAGCGGCATAATCTACACCAGGTGTTAAAGGATTTCTTCTTGTATTGGCTTCAGGATCGTATCCCGAATATCCTGTAATGGTAAACACATTATTCATGGTGAAATACAATCTGAAATTGGAAAGCCCGAGTTGTTTGGTAAAGTCTTTTCCTAGAGAATACCCGATGGTCAGGTTATTCAGACGAAGAAAAGAACCGTCCTCAATAGCATACGAATGAAGGAAATAAGCACCTGCCGGCGGAGTCCACATAGTAGTATTGGCATTCAGCGCAGCTAAGGCATTAGGATCATTTACTTTTACGCCGTTATCATCAAACCATCTCCATCGGTCAGCAACTTCTGCAAGCATGTTGTTGTCCCTGTAAAGATATTGGTTAGAGTATTCAATTTTGTTGGCATTGTAGACTTTATTTCCAACCGAGAAATTAAACATTACACTCATATCCCAGTTTTTATAGCGGAAAGTCTGATTAAATCCACCATAGAATTTCGGCTGGGCACTTCCGAGGTCGGTCATGTCATTGTTATCAATCACACCATCTCCGTTGAGGTCTTCCAGTTTCAGATCTCCGGGTTGTACAGGTCTTGCTCCGTTGGCCGCCGCAGCAGAACTTGCAATGCCTGCTTTCAGGGTATATACCTGTGTTGTCGGGTTATAATCAAAATCATTTATTTCATATCTGCCGGCTGTTACATATCCCCAATACGTACCAACAGGTTTTCCCACTTGTACTAAGAAATCATTCAGGTTATTCTGCCATCCGGAAGGAAACAGGTAATAGTTTGCACTTGCAGAAGCACTGCTTCCTAAGCTTTTGATGGTATTTCTGTTGGATGAAATATTGGCATCTATCTTCCATGTGAAATTATCATTGCTGATAACTGTGCTTCCTACAGAAACTTCAATTCCTGTATTGGTAGTGCTTCCGGAATTCTGATATTGGTATTCATAACCTGTAGTCTGTGGAATTTTTGCCAGTAGTAGAAGGTCTTTTGTATCGGTTTGATAGACATCAACTGAGCCGTATACTTTTCCTTTAAATAATCCGAAATCCAATCCTGCATTTGCTGAAGCTGCGGATTCCCACTTTACATTTCTGTTGGACATGATATTACCCGTCGTTGCTCCGGGGGTTACATTTGTTCCGAAAGCATAGCCGTAATCTGAGGATGTGGTGAAAAAAGTATCATATAAGAACGCTTTAATTCTGTTATTTCCGGACAGACCGTATCCTGCTCGCAATTTTAGTTCGCTAACAACCCGGCTTTCCTTTAAGAAATTTTCTTCATTAATCTTCCATGCAACCGAAGCCGCCGGGAAATATCCCCATCGGTTTCCGGGACCAAATGTACTTGATCCGTCTGCTCTCATGGAGGCTGTTACAATGTATTTATTTTTGAAAATATAGTTTGCTCTTCCGAAAAAGGATACGATCCTGTCTGGCAATACATCTGCTTTAGGATTATCCTGAACTAAGCCTGAAGGCGGATTGGCCGACTGGATATTGGCAAATGCTTCCTGAGCACTGATGGATTTCGGAAGCCATTTGATATTCATGGTTAATGATTCGGCATCAGTTTTCACCGTTTCCTGTCCCAGTAAGAAATCGACTTTATGATTGCCGTAAGTTTTCCTGAAATTCAGTGTATTGGTGTTGGTAATCCTTCTCGATTGCGTTTTGCTTAAAAAGACCACCGGCTGATCGTTATTCTGTCTTGCAAGGCTGGTAACGACTCCCGAGAACTGATTTACAAATTCATCTCTCTGCACATATCCGATTACACTTCTAAAAGTAAAGTCTTTATTGATCTTATATTCAATAACACCGTTCAGCAGGAGATCATTTCTCCCGTTTTCTTTCACTTCATTATCAGCAAGGATAATAGGATTTACAAGATTGGTTTCATTGGCAAATAAAGGATCGAATTCATCAATATTCTGGGCTGGTCCTCCTTCAAAAGGCTGATACCTCACGGCATTTCTCAATCGGTTGGTACTTTGTGAACCTGTCGCTGAAGTTCCTGCACCAAAAATGGTCTGTCTGCTGTATCTTGCATTCAGTGTCATACTCAGCTTTTTAGAAAGATCATAGTCATATTTGAAATTGGCCATGTTTCTTTTAAACCCTGAACCGATCATGATACCATCTTCCTGAACATTGTTTAATGATAATGAGAACGAAGAATTTTCTGATCCTCCCGTTACAGCTACATTGTGTGTAAAGTTGAAGGCTTCTCTTCCAAAAACTTCATCCTGCCAGTCAATTTTCTTGATATTACCATAATTTTTTCTGATATCCTGAAAGCTGCCGTATCTTGTATTAAAAGCATCGATGTCTGTCTGAACACCCCCTTTGTTGTAGATTTCATACTGATACAATACGTATTGATACGGATCAAGGACATCAATTGTATTCTGGATTGACCTTACTCCTAAAAATCCGTTGTAATTAATTGACGTCTTGGCCCTTTTACGGCCGCCTTTCGTTGTGATCAAAACCACACCATTGGCACCTCTGGCTCCGTAAATGCTGGTAGAAGACGCATCTTTCAGCACCTCTATTGATTCGATTTCTTTTGGTGATAAAATGGTAAGTGCATTATCCATTTGAACCCCGTCCACAATATAAAGTGGAGCATTGCTGCCGGTAATGGAGTTTCCTCCTCTGATCACAATATCTACATCTGCGCCCGGAGATCCTTCACTCAGGGAAACCTGTACACCGGCAAGCCTTCCCTGGATGGCTTCCGCAGCATTGGTAGAAGGCATATCCTTTATGGCGTCCGCCTTTACAGACGACACGGCATTGGTGACATCCTTTTTAGAAACCTTGGTATAGCCTACCAAAACTACCTCGTCAATCTTGGTCTCCTTTTCCTTTCGGGTTTCTTTCTCTTGAGCCATAGCAAGGACAGGAAGTAGAAAGGCAGTTAGGTATAACCACTTTACTGATTGTACTTTTTTATCCATTTTGTATCCTTATAGTTTTAATTTTTGGTTGAAAGTTTTTTCAATCTTTGTTTTTGTTGGTGGATTTTAAGTATTCTATTTTTTAGTGGAAAATATTTTCAAAAAATTGACGCTTATCACTGTGCAATCGATTGCGTAATTTTTCATAACAAATATCTTGGCTTCTAAACTAATATTATTTTCCAATATGCAAAGAAAAAAATATTATTTTTTCATTAATTCGATCTGAAAAATTATTAAGAATAAAGAAGTATTGATTAATTATTATTATTTAGTTTATTGAAAATCAATTAAATATAAAAATAATATGATATGTCTTCATACAGTAAAAAATAACAAATAAAATTTAGGATATTTAAATTTAATCTTAAAATTTAATTAAAATATCAGTCCTTTTAACGGGAAAAAATTACCAAAATTAACAGCTGGAAATAAAATTTAAGGTTTTTTTCTGATTTTTGTCATCTTTTACCTGCAGTTTCATCGGCAATTATTTTATATGTATGATAAACCAATTATTTATGTGATTATGGAATAATTTTTATCATTTTATTAAATATTAATAGACGTAGTCTGCAATATTTTTTCTGTTACATTTTTTTTCATCTTTACGGGTAGCAATTAATTTCGGGCAGTATTTTATTTTGAAAAAGTCTTTAAATTTTTAAATTACATATAGAGATATAGTTTTAACATCATGTAAATCATTATTTTATAAATTTAAATTAAATTTTTGTTAAGAAATTAAAGAATAGTTATATATTTATCCCAAAAGTATTTCTATAAATTTTAGTGTAATTTTATGCAATCGATTACGCAATGTTTAACAGGTTTTGATAAACCGCAAAAAAGAAAATAAGAAGTATGGAAAAATCAGAATTTCGTTACGCCCATCATCCCGAAGATGTAAAAAAATATACTACAGAAGATCTCAGGAGGGAGTTTCTGATCAATGATTTGTTTAATGAAGACCAGGTAAAATTAGTCTATTCAATGTACGACAGACTTATTGTAGGCGGTATTATGCCTGCAACAAAAGCTCTGAAACTGGAACCGACTGACGATCTGAAAGCCCCTTATTTTCTGGATAGAAGAGAATTGGGGATTATTAATGTAGGAGGGTCCGGGAAAGTAACGGTAGACGGTGAAGTGTATGAGCTTGGCAACAAAGAAGCTTTATATATAGGAAAAGGTGCAAAAGAAGTGATTTTTGAAAAAGCTGGTGATGCACAGCCATATTTTTACATCAATTCAGCTCCGGCGCATCACCCATATCCGAATAAAAAGATCACAAAAAACGAAGCGGAAATTGTAGAGTTGGGTGAAGAGAAATATGCCAATAAACGTACGATCAATAAATTGATTGTGAATTCTGTGCTGGAAACCTGTCAGCTGCAGATGGGAATGACGGAACTTCATCCGGGAAGCGTTTGGAACACAATGCCTGCACATACTCATGCAAGAAGAATGGAGGCTTATTTTTACTTTGATCTTGAAGAAGGGCAGACAGTGAGCCACTTTATGGGGCAGCCACACGAAACCCGTCATATCTTTATGACCAACAGACAGGCTGTTTTGTCCCCGGAATGGTCTATCCATTCAGGAGTGGGAACTTCCAACTATACCTTTATCTGGGGAATGGCAGGAGAAAATATGGATTATGGTGACATGGACGGTATCAAAACTAACGAACTAAAGTAATTTTTCTAATGAATTTATTTGATTTATCCGGTAAAGTAGCGGTTGTTACAGGTGGTACTCACGGATTGGGAATGGCAATGGCAGAGGGCTTGGCTGCTGCAGGAGCAGAGCTGGCTATTACAAGTACTACGCCATCAAAATTAGAGGAAGCTTTAAACTATTACCATTCTAAAGGATATAAGGCCACAGGATATCTGTTTGATGTAACGGATGAACTGGAAGCTGCACAGAAAGTGGCTCTAATGGAAGCTACTCATGGAAAAATAGACATCCTTGTCAATAATGCAGGAATCATTAAACGCATTCCGGCGATTGATATGGAAGTAGAAGATTTCAGAAAAATAATCGATGTAGATCTTACGGGACCTTTTATCATGTCCAAATTAGTTGGAAAATACATGATCAAAAGAAAATCCGGAAAGATCATCAATATCTGCTCAATGATGAGTGAGCTGGGCCGCGACAATGTAGTAGCATATGCTTCTGCAAAAGGCGGTCTGAAAATGCTTACCAAAAACCTGGCAACAGAATGGGCAAAACACAATATTCAGGTGAACGGTATCGGTCCCGGATATTTTGCCACGTCACAAACAGAACCCATCAGAGTGGACGGACATCCATTCAACGATTTTATCATCAGCAGAACCCCGGAAGGAAGATGGGGGAATCCTGAAGATCTTGCAGGAACAGCTATTTTCCTGGCATCGGATGCAAGCAAATTCATCAATGGACAGATCATTTACGTTGACGGAGGGATTCTTGCGACCATCGGGAAACCTGCTAATGAATAACAACAGAATTACACGAGAATGAAACCTTTTATAACAGACAACTTTTTATTACAAAATAAATACGCTGAAGAATTATATTTCAGATTTGCCGAAAAGCAGCCTATCATTGATTATCATAATCACCTTATCCCTAAAGATATTGCAGAAGACACCGTTTTTGAAAATATTTCTAAAGTATGGATTGCAGGAGACCACTACAAATGGAGAGCCATGCGTACTTTAGGGGTAAACGAAAAATTCATTACAGGAGATTCTTCAGACAAAGAAAAATTCGAGGCGTGGGCAAAAACGGTTCCTTACACCTTAAGAAATCCTTTATATCACTGGACGCATCTGGAATTAAAAAGATATTTCGGAATCGATGAATTGCTGAATGAAAACAATGCCTCAGAAATTTACGATAATATCACGGCACAGCTGCAGACTCCCGAAAAATCTACCAGAGGATTATTGAAAATGATGAACGTGGAATCTCTGTGTACAACGGAAGATCCTACAGATACTCTCAATTATCATCAGGATCTCGCAAAGAGTGATTTTTCCATTAAAGTAAGTACCGCTTTTCGTCCTGATAAAGTGATTTTAATAGAAAACCACAATTTTGCAGATTACATCTCAAAGTTAGGTACATCTGCCGGAATTGAAATTAATTCTTACCAGACCTTATGTGATGCTTTATTGAAAAGAATTGAATATTTCCATGAAAACGGATGCAGGCTTTGCGACCACGGCTTGAATAATATTTCTTACGAGGAAGCTACGGAAGTAGAGGTAAATGCTATTTTTAATGATAAGCTGAACGGAAAAGTTATCGCTGAAAAGCAGGTAAACCAATTCAAGACGGCCATTTTATTATTCCTGGGTGAGGCATATCACCAGTTCGGGTGGGTTCAGCAGTTCCACCTGGGAGCGTTGCGAAATAATAACGAAAGAATGCACAGAATTCTTGGTCCGGATACCGGCTGGGATTCTATCGGGGATTTTGTACAGGCAGAAAATTTATCTAAATTTTTAAATGCACTGGACGGAAAAGATAAATTAACGAAAACCATTTTATACAATTTAAATCCTGCCGATAACGAAATTTTCGCAACCATGATCGGAAATTTCAATGATGGAAGCATCAAAGGAAAAGTACAGTTCGGTTCAGGATGGTGGTTCCTTGACCAGAAAGACGGAATGATCAAGCAGATGAATGCCCTTTCCAATATGGGATTGATCAGCTGCTTCGTCGGAATGCTTACGGATTCAAGAAGTTTTCTTTCCTATCCGAGACACGAATATTTCAGAAGGGTATTGTGCAACCTTTTCGGTGAAGAAATGAAAAAAGGAGAATTGCCGGACGATATGGAACATGTCGGAAAAATCATCTCGGACATCTGTTACCATAATGCTAAAAATTATTTTGATTTTTAAAATTTAAATAAAGAAGTCTCCTGCAGAGTAGCAAGCTCTCAGATTTAAATATTCTGCGTAATCAGCTAAATCTGCGAGGAGTAAAAAATAAATGTAACCCATTAAGAAGTTAAGTTTAATTAAATGAAATCATAGATTTTATTCAGCTAAAAAGTTTAAGCGAAGCTCAATTTGATTGTTCTTAACTCCTTAAAAAATCTTAATGGTTTAATAAATATATCTAAACCTACTTTGTGATCTTAGCTGAGTGAAATCGAAGATTCAACGTAGTCAGCATCTGGCGAACTTAAAAAATATAGATCAAGTTTAAAAGAAATCTTTGCCCCGTTGCGTTAAACAGATATTTAAAGTTAATTAAAACAATGAGCAACAAAATACTTACTTTCGGAGAAATCATCATGCGTCTCTCTCCACCCGGGAACAGAACGATGAAGCAGAGCCACGAAATAGAATTCTTTTTCGGCGGAACAGAACTCAACGTCGCATCTTCATTGGCAACGATGGGTTGTGAAGTAAGCCATGTAAGTGCTGTTTCAGATGATTTCGTGGGAGAATCGGCATTATCTTTTGTAAAAAGCTTCGGAATTGACACCCGTTTTATCTCTAAAAATGAGCATCCTCTTGGTTTATACTTTTTGGAAGTAGGCTCATCAGTCCGGGCGAGCAGAATTGCTTACAACAGATTAAACGGCTCTTTTGCCAATATTAAGCCAGATGAAATCGACTGGAATAAAGCCCTGGAAGGTTGCGGATATTTTCACTGGACAGGCATCAGTCCCGGTATTTCAGAAGCAGCGTATGAAGCACTGAAGAAAGGGTTACAAACGGCTCGTGAGCAGGGGATTGAGATTACAACAGATCCTGCTTACCGCTCCAATCTTTGGAAATACGGTAAAGCCGGAAATGAAGTGTTGAAAGAACTGGTTTCCCTGTCTACAATTTTCATCGGAGGAACCAATGAAATCAACGAAATTCTGGGAACACAGTTTTCATCAGATAAAGAAGGTTTTCTGCAGGCTTGTGAAGAATTGAAAAAGCAATGTCCTTCCATTCATAAAATTTTTGATAAAATTAGAATAGGTGTTACAGCGAGTTCTCAGCAAACGCAGGGAAGAGCTCTGGTTAACGGAAATTATTTTGAAACGGAATTGCTGGAGGTAAATCCTGTTGTCGATAGAATAGGTACAGGTGATGCCTTTGCCGCAGGTTTGATCTATGGCCTAATCAATTTCGATGACGAAAAAGCACTGAATTTTGCCAACGCCGCATGTGCTATCAAACATACTATTTTGGGTGATATCAATTACTCCAGCGCAGAAGATATTCTGGAAGTAATGTCCGGAAATTCAGGAGGAAGAATAAAAAGGTAAGAACCCCAGCCCTGTTAGAGCTCAAAGCTCTAACACGGCTCCCAACTTTGCCACTTCGCATTAAAAACAAAAAGAAAATGACAAAAATTCAGACTATTACCAACGCCATCATTAATCAGGGAATTTTACCGCTGTATTATAATGCTGATGAAACGGTAACTATAGAAATACTGAGATCACTTTACAAAGCAGGAATCCGTGCAGTGGAATACACAAGCCGTGGCGAAGCAGCGTTAAGCAATTTTACCAAAATGGTAGAAATTCGTAATGCTGAAATGCCCGAAATGCTTTTAGGAATCGGAACCATTAAAAATCTACATCAGGCAGAAGAATATGAAAAAGTCGGAGCTGATTTTTTCATCAGTCCCGGTTTTGTAGCTGACGTTGCTGCATTCCTGATTCCGAAAGATATATTATACAGCCCCGGTTGTATGACCCCTACGGAAATCATTGAAGCGGAGAGCGCTGGCGTTACGTTCATTAAACTATTTCCGGGCAATGCGTTGGGGACAGGTTTTATGAATGCCATAAAAGATGTGTTCCCGAATCTTAAATTTATGCCGACGGGCGGGGTAGATACAACTAAAGAGAGTATTGAAAGCTGGTTCAGAGCCGGCGTTTCTGCAGTGGGAATGGGAAGTAAGCTTGTAAGCAAAGAACTTATGGCAGCAAAAGAATATGCAGCCATTGAAAATGAAACAAAGAAAGTTCTGGATATTATTCAGGCTTTAAAATAATGATTAATAAGCTAAATACTTTGCGATCTTAGCTGAGCAGAGCGCCTTTGCGAACTTAAAAATAGTTAGTAGTCAAAAAAACTTCGCGGACTTTGCGTTAAAACAAATACCATCATTAATAAAAAAACAAAAAATAACTAATTCAAAAAAACTAATATGAGTTCAGTTAAATCTCTTAAACCGAGTAAATTCAGATGGACGATTTGTACATTGCTGTTCATTGCTACAACCATCAACTATCTGGATCGTCAGGTTTTATCATTAACGTGGAAAGATTTCATCGCCCCGGAATTTCACTGGAACAATAACGATTACGGAAATATCACTGCGCTATTCTCTATTTTCTATGCTTTGGGAATGCTTTTCGCAGGAAAATTTGTCGATTGGATGGATACCAAGAAAGGATTCCTCTGGGCTATTGGAATATGGTCTGTAGGAGCCGTTTTACATGCTTTCTGCGGTATCGCTACATCAGGAATTCTTACCGGGAACTGGCTGGCGGGTTTTCACGGATCAAAAGAACTTATCGCAACCGTTTCAAATACTTCAGCCATTATCAGTACCAGTGTAACCCTGTTTATATTTGCCCGTTTCGTGTTGGCCATCGGGGAGGCAGGAAACTTTCCGGCAGCTATTAAAACTACGGCAGAATATTTTCCTAAAAAAGACAGGGCCTTATCTACCAGTATCTGGAATGCAGGAGCCACAGTCGGAGCGTTGGCAGCACCCATCACCATTCCTTTCATTGCAAAATCAATGGGTTGGGAATGGGCATTTATCATTATCGGTGCATTAGGTTTTGTATGGATGGGACTTTGGGTATTTTATTATAAAAAACCGCATGAGCATCATAAAGTAAACGAACATGAGCTTAACTATATCAATCAGGATCAGGAAGATGTGCCTGTTGAAGAAAATGCCGTGCGGGCAGATGAAAGAAAATTCACCTTCAAAGAATGCTTCAGCTACAGACAGACCTGGGCATTTGCTTTCGGAAAATTTATGACAGACGGCGTCTGGTGGTTTTTCCTGTTCTGGACTCCGGCATATTTAAGCTCGGTGTATCAGATGGATTCCACACAAAGCGCATTCCCCTTATTTGTCCTTTACATGATAACTTTATTGTCCATCATTGGAGGATGGCTTCCGAAATATTTTGTAGAAAAAAAAGGAATGAATGCCTATAACGGAAGAATGAAAGCGATGCTGATCTTCGCATTTTTCCCGTTGTTAGCTTTGCTGGCTCAGCCGTTGGGTTCCGTAACCTACTGGATTCCTGTTTTAATCATTGGTATTGCCGGAGCAGCACACCAGGCATGGTCTGCCAATATCTTCTCCACAGTGGGCGATATGTTCCCGAAAAAAGCCATTGCTACGATTACAGGAATCGGCGGAATGGCAGGAGGAATCGGATCTTTTTTAATCAATAAATCTTCAGGGCTTTTATTTGATCACGCTCATAAAGCATGGTCAACCGTAGACGGTGTTCCGTTATTGGAAAAATATCCTCAATATGTAAACGAAAGATTACCGGACGGCTTCTTCGAGCAACTGGAAAAATCAGGAGCAGTTGTAGTCGATGGAATTGACAAAGGATACATGATCATATTTTCAGTTTGTGCGGTAGCCTATTTAATAGCCTGGGCAGTGATGAAAACTTTAGTTCCTAAGTATAAAGTAATAAAATAAATTAAACCTATAAGGTTTCCAAAACCTTATAGGTTTGAACAACATAAAGAATTATAGGTATTTCGTTGAGTAAAAGTTTATGCTGAGCCTGCCGAAGTAACTTGTGAACTTAAAAATATACATCAAGCATTAAAAAAATCTTTGCGGACTTTGCGTTAAAAAACATCCTGCACCAAGATTTAGCAGAATTAAAAACACAATTTAATTCAAATTAGAAAAATGGAAAATCAGATAAAACAAAAATTAAATCGTGAATTAAATAATTCTCAGGAAAAGCTTCCCGTTAAAATTGTACAGTTTGGAGGCGGAAACTTCATGAGAGGATTTACCGATTATATCATTGATACATTAAATAAAGAAGCAGGATTCAATGCAGGAATCGTAAACGTTCAGCCTACACCCAACGGATCGGTTCATAAGCTGCAAGAGCAGGACAATCTTTACACGCTTTTCACGAGAGGGATTAAAAAGGGCGAAATCATAGATAAGAAACAGGTCATTTCTGCCATTCAGAAATCCATTAATCCTTATACCGATTACGATCAGTTCTTAGCCCTGGCAAAAGAAGAAGAATTGGAATTTGTCTTTTCAAACACCACGGAAACCGGGATTGCTTATGATGAAACCGAAAATTCATACAACGGTCCGCACAAAAATTTCCCTGCGAAAGTAGCGGTTTTGCTTCATGAAAGATTCAGGCATTTCAATGGAGCGGCTGATAAAGGATTGAGAATCATTCCATGTGAGCTCATTGAAGATAATGCATTTGCATTAAGAGATATCATCATTAAATATGCCCGGCTGTGGAACCTGGAAGACGGTTTTGTACAATGGGTAAATGAAAACAACTATTTCCACAATACACTGGTCGACAGGATTGTTCCCGGTTACCCGAAAGATGATGTGGAAACATACGAAGATCAGCTGGATTATGAAGACCGGATGATGGTTGTTTCAGAATGTTTTCTGCTTTTTGTCATTCAGGATGCCGGAAATCTTATGGAGAGAATTCCATTTAATAAAATCAATGAGCAGATTTTAGTCGTTGATGATATTCAGCCGTACCGTTTGAGAAAAGTAAGAATCCTGAATGGCGGCCATACTTTAATGCTGGCTCCGGCGATCTTATCAGGAAAAGAAACGGTAAAAGAATCGATTGATAATCCATTTGTCGGAAAGTTTTTGAGTGATGCCATTTTTAATGAAGTCAACCCAACCTTAGGCTTGGATGAAACCGAACTGAAAGATTTTGCTGAAGAAGTGTTCGACCGTTTCAGAAATCCGTTTATCAAACATTATCTGGCAAGTATCGCGCTGTACTTCGTGTCCAAATTTAAAGTAAGGGTATTGCCAAGTTTATTGACATACGTGGAAGATAACGGAAAATTGCCGCTACATCTTACCTTTTCTTTGGCCTGTTTAATCAGGTTCTACCAGGGAAGCTTTGGCGCAAAATCGCTTCCGTTGAATGACGAAGAGGCAATCATCGCTAAATTCAGAGAGATCTGGAAAAATGAGGACTATGAGAAAGTCGCAGAATCAGCGCTTTCTGAAACTTCATTCTGGGACATCAATCTTACTCAGGTTGAAGGTCTGAAGTCAGCCGTTGCCAAAGCATTGTATGAAATTGATCACAATGACATCGAAACGGCTTATAACAATTTTGTAGCATTCAATTCTTAAAATCATGCAGAAGAAAGTACTGAAAGTAAATTCCAAAGACAACGTTATTGTAGCGCTGCTGGATTTGCCTGCCGGAGAATCGGTACATCTTGACGGTACAGAGTATACGGTTATAAAAGATATTAAAGCCAAACATAAATTCGCTGCCGTAGATTTTCAGGATGGCGACCATATTATCATGTATGGCGTAATCGTTGGAAAAGCCAATCAGCCGATAAGAAAAGGGGAGGTGATCACCACGGAAAATGTAAAGCACCAAAGTGCAAAAGTAGAAGGTAAAACGGCTACACTGGGCTGGAATCCGCCGAATGTAGACAAATGGAAAGACCGCACTTTTATGGGCTATCACCGTGAGGACGGACAGGTCGGGACGGAAAATGTATGGTTGTTCTTCCCTCTGGTATTCTGCGAAAACAAGAATATCGAAACCCTGAAAGACATATTTGAAAAAGAATTGCTTCACGAAAAAGCAAGCAAGCACCAGCTGTTGTTAAGGTCATTATTGAATGGCGGAGCAGAGACTGATGTGGCTGTGGAACAGGAAGAGCAGGATACAAGAATATTTAAAAATATCGACGTAAGATTCATTACCCATCAGGGTGGTTGTGGCGGAATCCGTCAGGATGCAGAAGCATTGGGACGGCTTTTCGCAGGATATGTCAACAATCCTAATGTTGCGGGCGCTACCGTTCTCAGTTTAGGCTGTCAGAATCTCCAGGTGCAGATCTTTATGGATGCCCTTCATGCATTGGCTCCGGATAACAAAAAACCAATCGTGGTTTACGAACAGCAGAAATCGGGAACCATTGACGAAATGCTGACCGGCGTGATTAAAGATTCTTATGAAGGAATAAAAAAAGCCAATAATATTGAAAGAAGACCTGCTCCTATCACCAAACTGAATATTGGTTTGGAATGTGGCGGTTCAGATGGTTTTTCGGGAATTTCCGCAAACCCTGTTTTGGGAGAAGTTTCCGATATTATGGCAGCCGTTGGCGGAACGACCATGCTTGCCGAATTCCCTGAACTGTGTGGAGTAGAGCAGGAGTTAGTGAACCGTTGTATCAACGATGAAGATGGTGTGAAGTTCCTTCAGCTAATGAAAGATTTTGAAAAATCCGTAGTCGCTGCAGGATCAGGGTTTGATATGAACCCGTCACCCGGAAATATCAAAGACGGATTGATTACCGATGCCATGAAATCCGCAGGCGCAGCCAAAAAAGGCGGTGCCGCACCCATCGTAGAAGTGTTGGATTTTACGGAATACGCGACAAAACCCGGACTCAATCTTCTGTGTACTCCCGGAAATGATGCCGAATGTACGACCGCGTTAGTCGGATCAGGAGCAACAGTCGTTCTTTTCACAACAGGCCTCGGAACACCCATGGGGAATCCTATTGCCCCTGTGGTGAAGATTTCTTCCAATACCGCATTGGCAGAGAAAATGCCGGATATTATTGATTTTAACGCAGGAACTGTGATCAGCGGGGATAAAACCATTCCTGAAGCGGCAGACGAGCTGCTCGAATACATTATCAAAATAGCAAGCGGCGAGGTCAAAACCAAAGCCGACTTATTAAATCAGAATGATTTCATTCCTTGGAGACGTGGGGTCTCCTTGTAATGGGTTAGTTATATTAAATATTAGGGTTGAAAATGCTTCCTGCTTCGGTGGGGAGCATTTTCTTTTATTGTTTTAAATTCAAATGCCACCCATCTTTTCGCACGATCGTGTACGTTGTAGTAGGGGCAAAGATTTCGCATGGCGAAGGGGATTTTTTCACAAATAATCATGTAATTTTGCTGTTATATCAGTAGGAACGGGCTTTAGCCCGTTTAATGGTGAGATATTACGGTTGGCTTTAGCCAAAACCTACCGCAGTGAAACATTATTTCTCCGTCCAATATTTCTTTTTTAAATGTTCCGTTTTCAGGATGTCACAACCTAAAACGAATACCCTGTACACTGGTCTTTCAATGCCATAATACGGAATTTGGTCTTCAAAGTATTCTATGTTCATGGAGTCTAATTTATTTTTCAGGTCGGTAATTTTACCAATGTCCGCTGAAAAACCGATACAATGAGTTTTCGCCCATTTGTCCGACTTAATCAGGTTAAAAGCATGCGCTGTGATTTCTTCTTCAGTCTTAAAAGTCTCCAGAGTTTGCTTTTGTCCGCGCTCCGTATAATACCATGTAAAATGATCGCCGGATTGTTCGATTCCCAACCCTTCATAAATAGGGTTTCCGTTGATCGAATAACTGTTGAAATTAAAACAGTGTTCTTTCATCCAGTATTCAAGTTCAGATATCGTCTTTGGTGTATCGCTATCCATTTCTATATTTTTTTTAGTATCTGACATTAGCAAGATCATCATGCTTAAGACAACAATAGCAGTTAGACTATACTTCCATAAAGCTATGAAAACAAACCACCCCGTCAAAAATTCTTTGAATTTTCGCCACCAATGCCTCATTGTTTTATATATAATAAAAGAAATCGGCCAATCTCATTCCTCGATTTCCACCGGAGGGGAATTTAAAAACACTCCCATACACCCATTCATTACCCTCCTCAATTCCCCTCCTTCGGAGGGGTGGATTAATTTTCGGGGAAAATTAAGACGGGGTGGTTAGATTAGAGAATTTAGTCTAAATCTATAGCATCGGATTTAGTTAAGGCTTATTGAATTGCTCCAAAATATTTTTTTAGATCTGGACTTTTTTTGTTCATCAATTTGTTCAAATATACTTTTTTCTAATGCCCAATTGGTATGAATAATCGTTAATCCAATTTTTACATGGTTAAAATTTTCAAGGGCATTTTTATCTTTGAGAATTAAGAATTTGTATTCAATTTTTTCATTGGGTTTTAATTTTATTTCTCCCGGGAAATTACTGTCACAACCTAAAACATCCAGTATTTGTAACTTTTCAGAATTAGTCTTTAGAAAAGCTCCGAAACTACAGGTGTACATATCGAAACCGTAAGTTTTGTCTGAAGTATTTTTAATTTCTAATTTCACGCTGTACCCAATTTTATTTGGCTTATAAGCTCTTATCATAAGATTGTTTTCAGCAGTGATTTCTTCAGAGTTTAATTTTAAATTGAGTTCTAAAATTTCATTAGAGATCTTCTGTTTTTTCTTACATGAAAAACACAACAATAAAATGAAAAATGCAATTGAATATTTTAAAAGTTTCATTAAAATTTAATTTTCATATGGCCGATAACTTTTCGTGTTGTGAGAATTTGAATTTTTGATATCTGATTACAAATAAAGTTTCGGATTGTAAATCCTCGCGTCAAGGTCAGAAGTTTAAAATAATTTTTAACTGATTATCTTTTCCAATTTTCATGATCGTACATGAAAATAACCGATTCCTTACTATTAACAGCTATTCCACTCTTTTTATTTGGAATCCATTTTATTTTTTTTACAAAATTAAGTGCTCTTTCATTAAATTCTTTAGCAAATTTTTTATTATAGGGTTGTTTGAAAGAAGAATGTACTTTTAATTTTTTTAACTCACCATTAACTGTTAATATAAATTCTACTTCAGTCCACGAATATAAATCATCTTCTTTTCTGTGAATATAGGATGGAGGATAGATAAATGTTTTAAAGTAATCTTTGTCATATTGTTCTAAAAAATCATCTAAATTTTTAGTAAACGGGTAAATGGAATGGTTTCTATCGCAATCAGATGACGGAAATATTTTATTAATATTTTTTTTTACATAGGCTTTCTCTGCTTCAATTCTTTTCTCTGTAATAAAATCTTTTCCAAATTTTCGCTCTATTTCTTGGTTCATTAAATCACCATAACAAAATTGTTTATCTGATGGAGCTGTACAAAAAATACCTTGGGACATTGTTTTTATATTATATTTACTTAATATAGAATCTAATTCCGTGTCACTTTCATACATTTCTACCATTCCTTTTGGAATAACAAATGTAAGTTGGCCATTACTAATTTCTTCTTTTGCAATTTTTGTCTGAACAAAACAAATTGAATCCCACATTTTATATTCTATTTCTAAATATTTTGCAATTTCAATACTGTCAGTATTGCTTATTTGTGCAAATGAATTTGTCGCCAGGAAAGAGAGAAATATTATTATAAAATTTATTATTTTCATATAGTTACAGCTAATGGTCAGTATGTTAGAGAAGTGATTTATTAGTTTATTTAATTCTTTTTCACCCTCCCCAACGCTACAAAGATAGCGATAAGAAGGATAAGAATATTGATTCAAACTAAAACAGCCTCTGTCTAAGTTTCTAACTCAAATTCCCCATCCAACACACCTCCCAACACATTCCACCACCTATCCCGCCACGTCCGTCACAAGTCCGGCGCGGTTATTCACGCCTCTGATGACATCATGAATGCCTCCGGATACGTTATACAACCTGTCCGGACACGTAAAAGACCTATCCCGACAGGTTGAAAGACCACTCCGAACCCGTCCGGAACCTGTTGCGACTCCTTGCACAACCTCGCCCGACCATTAAACAACCTCTCTGGATGGGTAAAAGAGCCCTCCGAACCTGTGATCAACGTATCGGGAACTGTAAACAACGTCTGCGGATGATGACACAACCTCTTTAGGGATGTACAAAAGTTTAAGTAAAATCATAAAAAACCCCTCCATGAATGGAAGGGGCGATTTTTGGTTGCTGTTTTATTTTTTCTCTTCAGGCGGATCCGTAGGACCCGTACTTTTTACAAAGAACTGTTTCAGGTCTTTATATTTGTTCTCAAATCCCGGTACCGTAGTTCCCGCTTTGTAAGCGGTATACGAATAATCCATCAGCGCCGACTGGTAATTGTCGAAATCATGCAGCGTTTTCGCATTGTTGAGCCGGGTGATAATGCTTTCGAGCCTGCTGATCAGCGCTTCCATAGCATTGCGGGAGCTGTGGTCCTTGTTGAATTCGTTCCAGTCAACCTCCGGCGAACTTAAGTTAGGCTGGCTCTGGTTGTAATCGAAGACTTTGTTTACAAAAAGTTTGTTCTGCTCATTGATGCTTCCGTAGCGTTTACGGTCATCGGGTGAAAGGTTAATTGTGATTTCAGCAAGGGCTGTTTCCAGGGCCGTGATGGCATCCTGTGCGGCAGTGATCTTTGCACTGCTCAAATGGGTGGAGTTTAAATTTGTTAATCCCATCATTTTGATTTTAAAGTTAATATATTAAGAGTATTAAAATCGTGTGTTTTTTTATAGAAACGAAGGTAACAAAAAATTTTAAAAAGAGAAAAATGAAATGAAATCACAGCAGCACTTGCGAAAATATACCAGGAGATACCTATAGCAAAAAGCTGATAGAAATATCAATAATAATATTTCTATCAGCTATTTTAAAAAGATACAGGAGAATGCTGTATTACCCCATTGAATGAAACCCTACCTTGTTTCCTTCTGTGTCGATAAAAAGTGCAATAAAGCCATTGTTACCAATAGAAGTTTTCGGCAGAATAACGGTTCCGCCGGCACTTTCTACTCTGCTTAACGGAACAGAAAGATCATTTCCGCCGTCTAAGTATACCGTTGTGCCGGTCATGGCAGGGGCAAAGTTTTCGCCGCTGGCAATTGCTCCGCCAAATCCGCCTTTTTGGGGATCAGACGGTAAATAGGCATATTGCATATCAGGATTGGGGTCGGCATGAATGTGAGCATCTAAAACTTTTGCATAAAAAGTCACTGCTCTTTCGAAATCTGTAGCTGGTATTTCAAACCAATTGAGAGTATTTACCATTTTTTTATTAAATTTTAATTGAGTGTTTATTTTTTTTATTTTTAAGGGAATCAGCACAATTTTTACCTGTTGTTTTTCCTGTTTTCCATTTGCCTGTATGCTTAGTCAGCATCTTTTAAAGGAAGGTTTTGCCCGAAACTGACAGTATTTCCGGAAGATGCCTTTTAGGATTTAGCCGTTAAGAAATCATGCAAATACAGGCATCACCAAGTGATCAATCTGATTCTTTGCAGTGCTTATTTTCTCCTCAGCGTCAAACAGAAGCCCGGAAGCATCGATAATCTGGACATCCTGAATACCCAACGTCCGCCACAAATGCGTCAAATACGGAGTTGCGAAATCCTTCTCGCTGCCTATGGCGGTGCCCCCGCTGGTAAAGAGGATATAAACGCTGCGGGCGCGGAGTAAGCCTTGCGAAACGCCGTCAACGTATTCAAAGGTGACACCAAGACGACTGACATGGTCAACGTATGCCTTAAAAGTAGAGGGAATGGTCCAGTTGTAGACCGGCATGCCGAGGACTACTACGTCAGCGGCTAACAGCTCAGCCACCATTTCGTTAGAAAGCTGTATCGCAGCCTGCATAGCCGGAGTTGGATTTTGCATGGAATACAGACTGCCATTAACGAAACCTTCTGTCGGGAGTGGCAGGTCTGCCGCTAAATCCCGGGTCGTAACCTTAGCCTCGTGATATTCCCGCAACAGGCGATCCACCAGGTGGTCGGTCAGGTTTCGGGATACTGAATCGGCGTGACGCGAGCTGCTGTCTATACGCAGGATTTCAAGAGGGCGGATGTGAGCGTTATTAATCATGATAAAAAGAATTTAAATGAAATAATTGATTTTTTATTATTCGTTAGTTTTAATTAATTTTGTAGTGCAAATATTCAGAGTTAAAATAAATAAAACAAGTAGGACGTTTAAAATGTGTAAGTATGAAAAATGATACTAATGTTGACAATCAGGAAGATAAAAATGAAAAAAAATTTGTTTTTGATGAAGAATCCTGTCCGGTAACTGCAACAATGCAGGTTTTAGGTGGAAAATGGAAAGCCATTTTAATTAATGCGATCTATCATACCTCACCTGCACGATTTGGGGAATTGAAGCGTAGTGTAAAGGGCATTACCCAATCAATGCTTACTCAGCAGTTGAGAGAATTGGAAGAAGATGGGCTGATAAGCAGGAAAATTTATGCTGAAATCCCGCCACGGGTTGAATACACGTTAACCGATTTTGGACTTACCCTGTCGCCAATAATGCAATCAATGGCGAATTGGGGGAAAGAATACAGAATGAAAAAGCAAAATGCGTGATGGGCTAAATTTTCTATTTTGTCATCATACTTTCATATTCAAAAAAATTGTCTCAACATCCATCAAAATTCTTTCGGATTTTCGCCGCCTCATTGTTTTATAAAAGAATCAGCGAACCTCGTTCCTCAATTTCCGAAGGAGGGAATTTAAAATACAATCCCATCACGCAGAAATTCCCCTCCCTTGTAGGGGTGGATTAATTTTCAGGGAAAATTAAGACGGGGTGGTTAAATAGAATCATGAAGATTTCAGGCTAAAACATGTGGTGGATTGCAATCCGCGCTTACGATGTTTTGAAAAGTTACGGATAATAGGAAGAATTAGAAAAAATTACAACATCGCCCAAAAAAAGATTGTAGATTCGCAGTATTGAATTTTATTTCAAATGATTATGAAACTCAATTTCAAAAATAACAGAGTCAGAAGAATGTTAATCTCATTGGTTGTTATTGCAGCATTGGTGCTTGCCTTTGTATTTTATCAGAAAAAAGTACGGTATAATCTGGTAACGATTTCAGAAAACAAGGTTTACAATTCAGGGGCTGTTCCTCCGGAAAAGCTGGCGGATTTCGTAAGCGATCATAAAATAAAGACCATCGTCGATTTACGCGACGGTCTGGTACGGACCGCTTTAAACCCCGAAACAAAAAAGCAGGTCAATGCCGAAGAATTTGCAGCCGATAAAATTGCAGGTCTTCATTATTTTAATTTACCCACCGACCAGATTCCTCAGGACAGCACGGTGCAGAAATTTCTTAAGATTATGGACGATCCCAACAATTATCCTGTTTTGATCCACTGTCACCACGGGGTGGGGCGTTCCCGTTTATTTAGTTCTATTTACAGGATCGAATACGAAAACTTCACCAACGAAAAAGCCAGGGAAAATGCCCGTTTGTTCTGGGAATTCGGAACCAATTTTTCAAAAAATTCTGAGAAAGGAATCTATCTTACCAATTATAAGAAAAGGGAAATACAGAGCAATTAGTAAGAATGGACTTTTCTCCAAAGATCATCTGAATATAAACGGTTTACGGGCCAGGTTTAAAATTTAGTAAGGAATCTAACGTAACCACCCCGTCAAAAATTCTTTCGAATTTTCGCCACCCCTCCAAAGGAGGGGAATCTCTCGTGTTTAAATGTGTGGGAGAGGGGTGGATTAATTTTCAGGGAAAATTAAGACGGGGTGGTCAGCTGGAATCATCAAAGATTTCACCCTAAATCAATCGCGGATTTGTATCTTTGTCCCATTGAAAATAAAAGTATGAGTATTCACATTAGTGCCAATAAAGGAGAAATAGCCAAAGTCGTATTGCAGCCGGGAGATCCGCTCAGGGCGCAGTTTATCGCCCAAAAATATCTTGAAAATGCAGAACTGGTAAGCAAAACAAGAGGCATATTCTATTATACAGGTTTTTATAAAGGGAAAGAAATCACCGTAGGAGCCAGCGGAATGGGCTTTCCGAGCATCGGGATCTATTCTTTCGAGCTATTCACGGAATATGACGTAGATACCATTATCCGAATAGGAACCTGCGGAGCATACAGCACCGATCTCCAGCTTTTTGATATTCTAAATGTGGAAAATGCCGCCAGTGAAAGTACCTATGCCAGGTACGCCTGGGAAATAGAGGACGAGATCCTTCCGCATCAGGGCAGTATTTACAGTACCATTAACCAGACGGCAGAAGAGCTTTCCCTGAAAACAAAATCCATCAACGTGCACAGCAGCGATATTTTCTACAGAAAAGATCCTGCGGTACCGGCCATTGCTGCAAAATACAACTGTCCGGCTGTGGAAATGGAGGCTTTCGGATTATTTGCCAATGCTCAGTATTTAGGGAAAAATGCGGCAACGGTTCTTACGGTGACAGACATTATTCCGACCCACGAGAAAATTTCTGCAGACGAAAGAGAAAGAGCACTGAAGCCCATGATGGAACTTGCTTTGGAATCTGCATTGAAAAGTTTATAAAACAGATCAGCAGACGATATTCTGAGATGCTCAGAATGGTAGAAGCGGTCTCAATAATTAAAATAATTTACATTTGTCATTGTGAAGAGTGAAGAATCTTTCAAATTAATTTGTCTGGATTTTTCATTCTTCAAAATGACATTTTTTTTAGGCTAAAGAAAACTGAATGATAGTGGCATTAAGATTTTTATTGTCAATAAGGTATCTGATCAGGTTGAACCACTTTTTACAGTGATCCAGAATCCATGCATCCGAAGAAATAACAATCTCTTCGCGTTCAGCCAGAAACTGATCGGGATTAAATTCCAGTGACGTTTCCCAATCAAGTTTTCTTTCCTGTGCAAATTCCGCAATAAACTGACAGATTCGTCCGCTGTTGGATACCGGTCTGTCAAAGATCCAGCAAAGCTTCACGACACCGCAATGTTGAAAAAAAGAAGCAGCCAGCTCTAAAGAATGAAGCGTTTGGTTTACCCTTTTGTAAGTGCCGTGAACCCCGGAAAGATCACGAAAACATCCGTCCAACCCTTCAAAAATATAAGCTCCGGAAAGCATGCTTTCCAAAAGGATTAATACATTAAAGCCATCCATATAAATGGTTTTCCCTTTCAGATCTTCAGCTTTGGATTCTTTTGATTTCCGGTTCAGCATCTGATCCTGCGATGCAGAAGCACCTCTGATTGCCTGAATCTGCCTTGTTTTCAGTCGGTAACGGTTTCCTGCCAGTTCGGAAGATGCTTTTTCGGGATACCCTCGTGAAAGCAAATAATGCATATCCTGAACAGCCGTTCTCAGTGTGCCAACCTGCTTTTCTGATCCGAATAAACTGTCGTCGGATGTATTTTTACCGCGGTTTCTGTGGTTCATGTTCAAATGTAATATAAAATGCTTACATTTCCTTTCTGATAGACAGAATTTGATTAAATTTACGTCAATAATCCGCATTCGTTTAGAGACATAACTAAAAACAGGTATGAATAAAAAAAATGCCACCATCTATGATATTTCGAAGAAGCTTAACGTAAGTGTGGCAACTGTTTCGAGAGCGCTGAACAACCATCCCAGAATAAGCCAGGCAACAAAAGACCTGGTGAACAAGACGGCCAAGGAGATGAATTATAAGCAGAACAATCTGGCCAAAGCTTTAAAGAGCGGGGAAACCAAAAATGTAGGCATCATTGTTCCGTTTGTGAATACGAATTTCTTTTCCTCCGTAATCCGCGGAATAGAAGAGGAGCTTTCCCCTTTCGGATATCATGTCATCATCTGCCAGAGCCACGAAGATGTTAATATTGAAAAAAAGCACCTCAACACATTGTTGAATGCACAGGTTGACGGGATCTTTATGTCGGTTTCCAGAACAACCATCGATACGGCACATATCAGGAATATACTGGATACTACAAATACTCCCATTATTTTTTTCGACCGTAAAAAAGATATTTCCGGAATAAGTACCGTAACCATCGACGATTACCGTGGTGGATATATAGCAACCGAACACCTCATCAAAGAAGGATACAAAAACATCTGCCATTTTTCAGGGGATCTTAATCTTGAGATTTACCAGAACCGTTTAAATGGTTACAAACAGGCTTTGATCGATCATAATTTTCAGGTAAAGGAAGAAAATATCATCATGACGGGCAGTTCTATAGAAGCCGGAATCGAAGCGATTAAAACCCTTTGGGACCGAAAATCTATTCCGGACGCAATCTTTTCGGCCAGTGATTTTGCGGCATTAGGAGCTTGCCAGGAATTGAAAAAGAAAAAAATTAAAATTCCACAGGAAGTTGCGGTGATCGGTTTTTCCAATGAACCTTTTACTCAGTTTATGGAGCTGCCGATCAGCTCCGTAGATCAGACTCCGGTGATGATGGGAAAAATGGCAGGCCAGGTTTTCATTGAAAGCGTAAAAGAGAACGGAACCGGTATTTCCATTGAAAAGAAAGTTGTTCTGGCTCCTCAGCTGTATATCAGGAAATCTTCCAAAAGAAAATAATTTTCTGTTTATTTCCCAATCATTATTCAACGACATGATGCAACCCAGATTCCCTTTTTTAGATACTTTATTTCTTCTCCGTAACGATGAATGCATCACGATTTTTACAGATATTCATGAAATATCAGCAAAAGAGATCAGCGATACGGCAGATTACCTGGAATCCGAATTCGAAAAAGAAAGGCTTGAATTTCAGTCCAACCAAATCGACTTTAACAAGGAAGCTGCTGTCTGGGCTGCAAAAGTGCTGTATCACAGTGCGCAATTGTATCTCGTAAGAAAAGATACTTCCAAAGACCTCCGGAAGCTGATCCCCGAGTATACAGGCAAAAGAGATGTTTCTTTCCTGTTATCCGCAGATTTATCCTTACGGTTTTTGCCGCAGATCATTACTGCTTTATATGATGCAGACCCGGAAGATCCTTTAATCAGGATGCTGGAGAATATCCTTCAAGAATTTCATTATTCAGCCGTAGGATTTGATGCAGAACTCGGTAATATCAATTGGGAAGAAGAATTAAAGGATAAAACCTACCGAAAATTATATCTGGAAAGAATTGTAGAAAAAAGATCTTATCAACTTGCAGAGATTCCCTATATCAATCAATTGTTAATTGCTGAATTTGGCATTTTTAAAGATATTTATTGGAAAGAATTAAAAATAATAGAAAACTAACTTCTGTATTTCTTGCTAATTGAAAAAGTTTATGCTGAGCCTGCCAAAGTAAATTTGCGAACTTAGAAACAGTTAGTAGTTAAAATAAACTTTGTGAAATTTGCGTTAAAAAAGCAGATTAAAAATAATAATTTTCGTCAAAAAGAAAAATTAACACAAAAAACAAATGACCCAGAATATAGAAAAATTAAACACCGTACTTGCTTACATTAAAGACACTTTCGTCGGAAAAAATGACGTGGTGGATTTATTGGGAATATGCCTTCTGGCAAGAGAAAATGCCTTTTTATACGGTCCTCCGGGAACAGCAAAATCTGCCATTGTAAGAACATTGGCGCAGACCGTAAAAGACGGGAAAAACTTCGACTATCTGCTCACCCGTTTTACCGAACCCAATGAAATTTTCGGGCCTTTTGATATCAGGAAATTGAAAGAAGGCGAGTTGCTTACCAATACCGAAGGCATGATGCCTGAAGCATCCATGGTTTTTCTCGATGAAATTTTTAATGCCAATTCCGCTATCCTGAATTCCCTGTTGATGGCTTTAAATGAAAAGATCTTTAAAAGAGGAAAAGAAACAAAACATCTTCCCGCGCTTATGTTTGTGGGTGCAAGCAATGTTCTTCCCGAAGATGAAGCGCTGAATGCATTGTTCGACCGTTTTCTGATTAGGATTAATGTAGATTATGTACATCCTGATCTTCTTCATCAGGTGCTTTTAGCCGGAAGAAAACTGGAAAATACCACTGAAACGGACGTACCGGAAATTCTTTCTCATGAGATAAAAGAACTTCAGGATCTCTGTAAAACAGTTGATTTAAGGCCAATTTATGAAGTGTACCTCAACACCATATTAAGTCTGCGAAATACAGGAATTGCAATTTCGGACAGAAGAGCTGTTAAAATGCAGAATCTTATTGCTGCCAGTGCTCTGATCTGCGGAAGGAATGAAGCCATTCTTTCCGACCTTTGGGTATTGAAGCACATCTGGGATACGGAAGAGCAGGTTGAAATTCTGGAAGGTATCATCAACAGGACGATTGAAAAAGATGAAAATCCGAAATCTCATCCGCAGGCCCTTCAGAACAAAACACCGAATCCGGAAGAAGTAATGAAAGATGTCAAAATACTGGCCGAAAAATGGAACAGCGGAACATTGAGCTTTGAAGAACAGAATGTCATTAAAGATAAGCTGCGCTACCTTCAGAGCCGTTGCGACTGGATCAAAAATCCCGAACAGAAACAGTATATCCAACAGGAAATCGAAAGTCTATGGCAAAAGATCCTTCAGAGCATATAAAAGAATTCTGGGCAGAAATTCCGCGCAGGGATGAAGACTATTTAGGCTCCATCCGCGATTGGAAAAATGTTCAGATTGCGTTGGAAGAAGAGGTCATCTGGCTGAAAGGCTTTACGGAAGAACAGGCTGCCTCACCGGAAATCCAGCAGCTGCCTGATTTTTTATTGTACGAGCTGAGAGATGGGCTTCTCTTCAGGAGAAATGCCTTAGTTCCGAGCAAAAAAGTGAGAACAGCATTACTCTGGACACCAATTGATAAGGCATTACGGTTAACATTTCCTTTATCCAACAATAATTTCTTCGGAATTGATGAAAAAATTGGAGTTACCTTAATGCCCTGTGAAGAAGAACGTGCTGCAGTTGCATTATTAAGTTCTATTGCAGAAATTAAGGACTTCATCATCACTCAGCCGAAATTCAGGCTTGAGAAAATAAACTGGACTGTTCTTGAGGATAACGCATTATTCCTGGGAACTCCGTTATTAAGCTTTCCAGGGGAAACTTTTTGGGAAAAAGACGGACATCTGCTGCCAGCGGGTTTTGATTTTGAATTTAAAAATATGAGCTCTTTACTGCAGAAAAAATACAATGCAGGTCTTGATCAATGGCTTCTGTGGGATAAACATGGAAGTGTTTTGGCAATTCATAAAAACGATTTCAGGAAATTATCCATAAGCTCATTTCGCCTGACTGAAAAAGCAAAAGAATGGAACTGAACGAATACTTCCAATCATACGAAAATTATTTCTGGGAATGGACAACGGATGAAGATGTCCCGGATCCGTCAGGCTATCATGAATTCAACCTCGTTTCTATCCCGAATGTGGGGGCAATCGCTTACAGGGCATATGTTATTGAAGTTCTGAAAGAATTGCAGCCCTATGGTTTTCCGCCATTTGGATCACTGCTCTTGGTGCTCTATGCCTCACAGGACGGCTATCTTAACTTAGACGGTATTTCCTTTTATTTAAAAAAGATTGAAAAAAACTCATTATTCAGAAGTACAGATCGAGTTTTAGAGCTTTTAGAAAATATTAATAGATTACCCCGAAGTTATAAAACAGGGCAGAATAAAATCAATCTGCTTCAGACACTTTTTAAAAATTCTCATAACCAGACTTCATCCGGAAGTGCAGATTTAATCCTGAAAAGATTCGCCAAAAGACCGTATAAAATTGCAGAATGTGCTCATAAAATATCCTTACGCTCAATGCTTTTTCCGGTGGATGATATTGGGAGTTTAATGAATGTATACGAAAAATTTCCTACCACAGAGTCTATCATTCATGCGATGAAAGGGATAACCGAAGTTCCGGATCTTGAAGATGAAGTCGTTGAAGAGGAAATAACGGTAGATACGGATAAAGATTTTATACAGGAACTGATTGAAGAGCCCAAAACCTTTCAGATAGGAAGCTTAATCAAAAGAATCTGGAGCGGCCTGAAAATCCCGATGCGCCACCTCTCGCCCGGTGAGCAGCCGATCGGAGGGATTTCGGATATGAGCAATAAAGGCGATTTTAACCGGATGCTTCTCTCTGAATTTGCCAATGAAGATGAGGTGTTTATGAACCGTGTCGCGAATAATGAAGCTCTTTATATTCAGCGTGAAATTCCGCCTGAAGAAAATGTTTTTGAAAGAATCATTCTCATTGATACTTCCCTGAAAAATTGGGGAACTCCTAAAATATTGGCTTTTGCATCGGCAATTGCAGTGATCAGGCACCCGAAAGCACATTCGGAATGTAAAGTGCTGACATTGGGACAGACAGGGCTGGAAATCTCCCTGAATAAAGTAGAACATGTTATCGGAAACCTCAACCAGGTAAGTCCGGTGCTGGAGGTTTCCCAGGCTTTGGAAAAGTTTTTTGAAGAAGATCATAAAGAAAAAGATCTTGAGGTATTTTTCATCACCCACCAAGACAATGTAGCAGATCAGAAATTGCAGAAAGTCATCCATTCAAATAGGGATCGGCTGAAATTTCTCGTGACAACTTCAGCTGACGGAGAACTCAATTTCTACAAGCATCATAAGGGAACGAGAAAGCATATTCAGAAAATCATGCTTCCCTTACAGGAATTGTGGGCAAATCCGCCTGAAGGAAAAAGAAATGGAGGAAATAGTTCTTCATCAAACAGGAAGAAAGCTGCTGTTCCGTTAAATTATCCGATTCTGTTTCCAACGCCTGCCAATAAAATTGCTACTTTTCTGTATGAAGGGGAATTTTTTATTTTAAGCAATAAAAAACAATTGTTAAGAACTTATTTGTCTGATAATTATTATAACAGAGAACATTACAATAATCATAAAATCCAGCATGGATGTGAAGTTGTTATTGAAGGTATTTCTGCAAAGCCAAAAGGACAGTTTGCGCTGGCAAGAAACAAAAAGCAGGAATTTATTTTGTGCCAGTATCAACCGGATAAAAAGCTTATTTCCAAATTAAATTTAAATACAAAAGAATATACTGAACTGAATCTGACGGGAAAGAATATTCCAAATGGACACAGGCTCATTTATTTTGGGAAATATTTTTACTTATTTCATGAAGAAAGTGAGATGATTCCCTGCATTAATATAGAAGGTACTATTTCATTAGAATATGTTTTAAATGATCAATTGATTTATAAAAGTCATGGAAAGGTAGAGTCCGAAATTAAAAAATTATACAACAGCGGAATTAAAATTTTTAATAATTTCAGTAAAATAGGAATAAACAGCGATGAAGAATTGGTGATTTCAAAATATGCAATGACAACACATGGGGACAATCTTTATGCTTTTGCAAAAAACTTTACGGATATCGAAGTAATGGCCAGTCAGAATAAAAATGTGTTCAGCTTTGAAGACGGAAGTGAAATTATCACCGATTCCCGCGGAATGCTTACCTTCAAAAGCAGCAACAAAAATATACCTGTTTTTTATATGCCTTCCACAGATTATGGCTATCTGGCTTTAGGAACAGAGAATGATTTCGGAGGTTCCGAATATTACCTGCCTAAAGAAAATAGGCTGAAAATAAAGGAAATGGAAGAAATGTATTCTCAATACATGGAAGCTTTTATAAAACATGTTTTGGAATATGGAACTTAGAATTAAACCTTTTCCGAAAAACAATTATCCTAAAAAAGGGCTTCTCATTAAAGGAGCTTCACCATTGATATGGTTGTCTGAAATGGAACTGTTGGAAATAGATTTAAATGAAGTTCGGTCGTTTCCCATTCCTTCCAATCAACCAAATGTCCTGTATGGCTGCTTTCTTATTTTCAAGGATCTCGCCCCGAATGAAATTGGCAAAAATTCTTATTTTCAGAGTGTAGATAATAAGCTTTTCATTCCTGAAAATACAGACTTTTATCCCAGAGTAAATCCTGAAGACTGGCAAAATATAGATGCAGAATTTCTAATCATGCACCCCGATTTCGGACTGGTAAAACTGAACGAAGAAATTGACTGGATTTCCATAATCAGCAATTCAAAGTCGTCCGGAAATACAGTCAGAAAGCCATCGAATGGTGTCAAAGTTCCTCAAAAAATCGAGAGCTACACCGTAGAAATGGATGACGAAAAGATTCTTGAATCCCTCCAAAATCCTAAGACGGAAGAAGAATGGATGAAAGATCTGCCTTTCAACCTTCAAAAAGTAATGAAAGGAAATAAAAAAGAGATCGAAAAATATTTAAGATATATCGAAAAATATCCTGACAGAGCGGTGGATTTAGGCGTCCCGCTTGATATCATGGGAACTTCCAGAGGAGATGGTTTTGCCAGATTCAAATTTGGAAATACCTGGCTCGGGAAATTGTTTGGAGGGAATATGTCGGGCGGAAATTCCTCCTATTCTGAAAATTACCGCTGGGTATTCTGGGTGGTTCTGATTGTAATGGGGCTGGTAAGGCTGTTTGTTTATCTTAATAAGGAAGAACCTGCAAAAGATCAATCTATGATATCCTCAGGGAAAATTTCCGGGGTCAATAAAGATTTGATGAAACCTGCCATAGCCTATCAGTCAGGAGTAACGGATATTGATATGAAAATTGATTCGATGTACGGAAGGAAAAGAAATAAAATTGCTGAAGAATATAGTAATGCAGTTGGCACTTATATTTCCCGCGATAAAAACAAAATTGAAGAATATAAAAAGCAAGGAAAGCGTGATCCTAAGGAAATCAGCAATGAACTGCTGAATATAAATGCCAAAATTGATAAATCCAAAGATTCGTTAAAAACAATTTACACTAAAAAAATTGTAAAATATTTAGCGCAAAGCGAAGAAAAGTATAAAAAGAAAATCCGGGATTCATTACGAAAAGTAAGTTCGGGAAAACCTGCAGATAAGGGAATCGTAAAAAGCATCTGGAAAAAGAAACAGGTCCTGATTGAAGATTCACTGGGCAGATTGTACGGAACAAAAGAATATCCTGAACCGCCTGTTGCAGATCCGGATCAAAAAGCAGCCACTTATGACAAGGAAGAGCCTTATGCAAAAAATGACACTTCGTTCTCGGAAATCATCTGGCTGATCATCTTTATGACCGGTGTTGTCGGACTGTATAATTTTATTGTAAAAAGAAGATCCTTAGATGTTGGGGGGCAAAACGTTCCGGGTGGGATTAAAATTTTTCTCATCATTCTGCTTATTGCCATGTTAGCTTATATCTTCTATCCGCTGATTGAAATGTTCGGCTACAACTGGTTTGTATGGATTCTCATTATCTGTGTTATTGTACTGCTTTATCGCCTGTTCAGCGAAGATAAAACCATTTTAAAAACGGATAAAGATGAATAATCAGAAATTTATCAACAAATTCAGCGCAGCATTTTTTATCCTGGTGGTTATTAAGGTTATCGCGCTATTAGCCCAGCTGTTTCATCAGAGCTTCTGGAGCGTAGTAGGAACTCTCCTGATTTTTATTATCATAGCTTTTATTATTTTCATTGTCATTACCCGCCTTGAAGACAAGGAAAAAGAAAAGAATATACACGGGAAAAGAGGTGCGGCATCCGGCGGAAATTTTTATGTGGAAAGCACTCTTTTTGATAAAATCAGGAATAAATACGAAGACCTTGCCCAAAGCTATATCCGTGAAAAAGATTATAGAAAGGCGGCTAAAGTTTACATCAATCTCCTGCGGGACAATTACCGTGGAGCTAAAATTCTCGAGGAAGGAGGATTTTACAACGAGGCAGCTGTTATCTATCTGAACAAGCTGAAAAACAAATCCGAGGCTGCCCATTGTTATGAAAAAGCAAAACAATACCGGAAAGCAATAGAGCTTTACAAAGAGCTGGAGCACAAAGAAAAAGTAGGCGATCTTTACCGGGAGATCAATGATCCTAAAAATGCTAATACCTATTACCAGATGGTTGTGGACGATTATGTAAAAAATAATCAGATGGTAAAAGGCTCATTGATTTATCGTAAGAAAATGGAGATGCCTGAAGAAGCCCAGCAAATTTTGCTGAGAGGATGGGAAGCGGATAAAGATGCTTTCAATTGTCTTAATAATTATTTTGCCAATATCTTTGATGTTAAGAATCTTGAGCATGAAATTCAGACAATATATCAGAAAACGCCTTCAGAGAAAAAGATCATGTATCTTGAAGCCCTGAAATACGAATTTAAAAAAGATCCATATCTTCAGGGAACAACCAGGAATATTGCCTACGAAATTATTGCCGAGAAAATAGGTAGCCATTCGGAAATTGTCAATGAATTAAAATATTTTAATCCACACGATGATGTGATTTTAAAAGATATTTCACGGTATAAGACGGGAAGAAATAAAATGTTTAGAAACTAAAAACTTCCTTAGTAAACCTGCCTTATCACTGAATCTTCCTTAACTGCAGATTAAATTTCCGGGAAAACATTTATCTTTGCATCAGTAAAAATATGACAATACAAAGAGCACATATCAGTTTGAATCTATGCGATCGTCCTGTAGTAAAGGGATCGTTTGGATATGAATGGATGATATTGGATGAGGCGAAATGTGCTTGCTTTGAAAATTGTTTACCGTAAACCGTAAAAATTTTATCAAAATATTGCAAAAACGCCTCGATTTTCGAGGCGTTTTTTGTGTTTTTAACCGAGAAATTATTTAGAACGAAAAAAAATAACCATAAAAGTGAAAATTTTTTAATCAGCAATGAACAACAAATAAGAAAATAAAGCGTGATCAATAACCCGATGAGAGACAGTCATTTAGGTAAAAGGAGAATCTGCAATCCGTTGCGGACAGGAATTTCCTATTTTAAAAATGAGTATTAAATTATTGATTTTCAATGTTTTAAATGAAAAATAAATTTGCGGATTAAAAAAAATCATATTTACTTTGCAACCGAAAATTGAAAGCAACAGGTTTTCAGCTTTCCAAAACTTTTAGACAAAATAAAATGAAACAATTACATAACATATCAGGTTTACATTCAGGACAACGCGGTGCAGAACCGATGGGACAGCAATATGCTTGTATAAATCTGCTTGATAGTGAATTTGTGATAAAAAGGTGCTTATATACATGGGTCAGCTAATGAACTGACACGTCTTAATACATAAAGCGCCTCCTGAAAGAGGCGCTTTTTTTATGGTTTCTCTAGCTTATTTGGTAAAGCACCGGTTTGTGGCACCGGAGAACAGGGTTCGATCCCCGGAGATACCCAAAAATGTGAATAGTCAATAGTGAATTTCGTTTCACAAGCGAATTTTAAATTGACCAGCACAGCAAATTAACAGTTGGCTGTTCACATAAAAAAAAGGTTCCGTAGCTCAATTGGATATAGTATGGGTTTTCTAAATCCACGGTTACAGGTTCAAGCCCTGTCGGAATCACAAAAGGAGAGTAGGCAAATATTGGTTTGTTGCGGCTTACTGCTAATGAGTTCTACGACAGTAGTGAAGGTTCGATTCCTTTGCTCTCCGCAAAGATTTTAAGGTTACGGTGGCTTTTCTCACCTGTTCTTGGGATCACGAGTTCGCAATGCCTGCATTTGTGAATTCAATTAGAAAATATATGCGATCGTGAATAATCTCGCATACACCAAAAGATTCACGGAAAATTTCCGATCCGACTGTCTCTCGGAAAAGAAATTGAAGTGAATCTGCAAACTGGAAAGATAACGGTGGTTGTTTACCCGCCTTGGACGCGGGAGGTCGCAGGTTCGAACCCTGCTTTCCAGACAGTTTGCTCCATTAGCATAGCGGTTAGTGCATTCGGCTTTCTACCGAACGACAAGGGTTCGATTCCCTTATGGAGTGCAAAAAAAATGTGAATTTTTCACAGATGAATTATAACAAAAACGGTTTCGTAGCTCAATGGGTTAGAGTATCGGTTTCATACGCCGGAGGCTGAAGGTTCGAATCCTTCCGAAACTACAGAAAAAGATTTCGTAGCTCAATGGTAGAGCGCTGGTCTGTTAAACCAGAAGTTGAAAGTTCGAGTCTTTCCGAAATCGCAAATAACTAAATGTTAATTGTTTCAAAAGAGAAAAGAAAAGGCTTGTCGAGAGCAGAAGATCTTTAGCCAAAAACACGATATTATATAGACAGGCTTTTTCTCAACTCGGTTTGAAGCGCGATAATGAAAGTTTTAAACATAATATAAATTTTAGATCAAATAAAGTTTGTCAAAGCGCAGAAGTTCTTACATCAAACAAAAATTAAGACAGACTTTATTTTTTAGAAAATTTAAATTGAAAGAATAATCACAATATGGGAAAGCACTCATTACCCATTACTGATTACTCATAAAAATGATGGTTCGCCGAAGTGGAAGAGTCGGGGCGGTCTGCAAAACCGTTGCGTAAGCTGAGTGGGTTTGACTCCCATAACCATCTCAAATAACTAAAATGAGATTAGTTCCGAAGAAAGAAAAGCTTGTCGAGCGCAGAAGTTCTTATATCAAACTAAAAATTAAGACAGGCTTTATTTTCTTCAAATAATAAGCTGCTGGTGAATTACTCATTACCGATTGCTTAATCTGCGGGAATGGTGGAAATGGCAGACATACTTGATTTAGGCTCAAGATTTTGGGGGTTCGAATCCCTCTTCCCGTACAAAATATGAGTAATCAATAATGTGTAATTATAAAGCATGATTTTAATATTACCAATTGCTTATTACTCATTATTAATGAAACTGATTCATAGTGTAATTGGCAGCACACAAGACTTTGACTCTTGTTGTTCAGGTTCGAAATGCGGAGCATTCGTGAATTCATTAAATTAAATATAAAATTCATGAACAACCCTGATGAATCAACAAAGATTTGTATTGAAAAAACTCTGTTTTCTTAGCTGAGTATAAACTGAAGGTTGACGGATGTAGTTCTGCCTTTGCGAACTTAAAAACAAATAGTAGGTAAAAATACTTTGCGCACTTTGCGTTAAAGCAAATATTTAAACAAAAACAAATTTAAAACATGTAGAAAAAATGGAAACGCAACAACAAATATGGCAGAATATGACCGGAAAGATTTTCCGGAACTCTATCACACAGCTGGTAGAAGAAGCCATCATCCGCGAACATGCAAATGGACACCGACTGAAAGTATGCGTGGGCTCAGACTCCCATGTTTACGGAAATGCCATTAATTATGCTACGGCAGTTGTCTTTATTCGTGAGGGAAAAGGAGCGTTTACCTTTATCAGAAAAGAAAGAGAATTCCAGCGCATCAGTATCAAAGAACGAATGCTGAATGAAGTGAACAAATCCGTAGAAATTGCGTACGCTATCTGTTCCGTTCTGGATGCTTACGGAGTAGAAATGGAGGTACACGCAGATATTAACACAGATCCGGATTTCAAATCCAATGTCGCTTTGAAAGATGCAATGGGATATATTCTGGGAATGGGATATGTGTTTAAAGCAAAACCTTATGCATTCGCAAGTTCCAATTGTGCGGATATGATGGTGTAATAGGAATGGATCAGGTTCAAGAGATGTTAAGAATAATTAAACTTGCGTTTTAGTACGGAAACCTCACAGGTTTTCAAAACCTGTGAGGTTTAAATAGAATTAAAATTTAAAAAATGGAAAGAACGAAGAGATTATTATTTCTGGACGATATAAGATATCCTATTGATGCCTATCATTATACCAGACAAGATATTTTTCTTAGAACCGACTGGTATATTGTTCGGAATTACAAACAGTTTATCAACAGGATTTTGGAAAACGGCTTACCGGATCTGATCTCTTTTGACCACGACCTTGCGGATGAACATTATTTGAAAGCCGATTCTCGTGAATTTGCCGAAAAAACAGGGTACGAATGTGCGAAGTGGCTTATAGAATACTGCATGGATAACGGTGCCAATTTGCCGGAATTTTACTGTCATTCCATGAATCCTGTAGGAAAGGAAAATATTGAAAGCCTTTTGAAAAACTTTAAAAAATTGTAAATGGACATATTTAGATGTATAAAGTTTATACAAACGCATTTGAAATTCACTTTTGATGAGGTTGACAAATGGTTTGAGAAAGAGAATGCAACTTTGAATTATCAACCTTTGAATGGTGGTTGGACTATTCTGCAGATTTTAGAGCATATTTATCTTACTAATTTGTATTTGTTGATTCTTATTGAAAAAGGTTCGAGAAAAGCAATACGGAATTATTATCATCTTGATGTAAACCCTGAAATAAAAAATTGCAGTTTTGATAAAGAAAAGTTTGAAAAAGTAGGTGAGTACCGAGCTTTTGAATGGATAAGACCGGAACACATGGAGCCGAAAGGCGATTTGAATTCGTATGAAATCAGGCAATCAATTATTCAGCAATATCGGCAATGTTTACATTATTTGGATTTAATGAAAAATGGTGAAGGTCTTCTCTACAAAACAACAATGACAGTGAATGAATTAGGAAAGATTAATGTCTATGAATATATTTATTTTCTTTCACTTCATGCTCAGAGGCATCTTACTCAAATGAAAAATAATGAATTACAAATAATTTAATACTTGTATTTTAATTATTAAACCACACAGGTGTTCAAAACCTATGAGGTTTAAGTAAAAACAATTAAAATTTAAAACAATGAAACCCAATATATTTTTTACAGCAGACCATCATTTCGGTCATGAAAATATTATAAAATTCTCCGAAAGGCCTTTTGAGTCTTTGGATCAGATGAATGAAGAACTCGTTAAAAGATGGAATGAAAAAGTCGGGACAAATGATACCGTCTACCATTTAGGAGATATCAGTTTGGGCAAACCGGACTTTACCAAAGAAATTCTGGACAGATTAAACGGAAACATTCATCTGATAAAAGGAAATCATGAAGGAGCAGCATTAACGTATCCAAAACGATTTGCGTCCATCAGGGATTACCACGAATTAAGAATTGATGAACCTGCGAACACTAACGGCAAACAAAAAATAATTCTTTTTCATTACTCCCTCCGAACATGGAACGGCTCACATCGGGGTGTCTGGCAACTGTACGGGCATTCCCATGGAACACTGCCGGATGATGAGTTGGCCTTAAGCTTCGATGTAGGAGTAGATTGTCATAATTTTTACCCTGTTTCGTACGAAGAAGTAAAGGAGATCATGAAGAAGAAAAGATGGACACCGCCGTTTGGTCCAAGAAATTAATAAACCGGAAGAAAAACTTCCAAACCTAAAATTTAAACAAAATGAAAACAACAGATAAGATATTAATTATAGACCTTGAAGCGACGTGTTGGAACGACCGGCCGCCGAGAGGTCAGGAAAGTGAAATCATCGAAATCGGAGTATGTATTATGGATGCAAAAACCGGTAAGATTTCGCAAAATGAAGGGATTTTGGTAAAGCCTCAGTATTCAAAAGTCAGTCCGTTCTGTACCGAACTCACGTCTATTACCCAGCAAATGCTGGATGATGAAGGTGTTTTACTGGAAGATGCGTTGGATGTCCTGAGAGCAGAATATGATTCTGAAAATCTGACGTGGGCAAGCTACGGAAATTATGATCTGAATATGCTTCAGAATCAGGCAAGAAGGTTTCAGGCAGATTATCCATTAAGTGATGATCACATCAATGTAAAAACTTTATTTGGAAAACTGCATCCTACAGTCCGGAAAAGTGTGGGTATGGCCAGAGCTTTGAGCGAACTGAACCTTACGCTGGAAGGTACCCATCACAGAGGGGTAGATGATGCGAAAAATATTGCTAAGATTTTACATTGGTGCTTACAGCAATAATGTATATAAAATGAAAGTAATTATTATTTGCGCAAAAACATTTCGTAATGGCGTTTTTACTTGCATCATCAAATCTTTACAATAAACTAATACCCATCTTTATAGATTCCGGCTTTGCGAATGCAAAGCCGGAATCGTTTTGTCACGAAGTCTTCTCCAGCCATTCTTCATAAGAAAGAATACCCAGTTCAGGTCTGGCATCACCTTCCAGAATAGAGATCAATTCCAGCTGATTTCCGTCCGGATCATTAAAATAAATGGCCAAAGCCGGCATCCACGCAAAAACCATTGGTTTTTCATTTCCGTTTTTAAGAAAGTTATAGGGATTTAAATTTTTGCTTTTGAGAAACGTAACGGACTTATTCAGAATGTCATCTTTATCGGCCGTGAAGGCAAAATGTCTTGTTTGCAGATTTTCTTTCTGCTCCCACAGACCAAGCATGAACTCTTTTTCTTTTCCCACCCATAGAAAAGCAATTCTTCTGTTTTCATCTTGATGAGCGAGTTTCAGTCCTAAAATTTCCGTGTAGAAAATTACGGCATTTTCCAGGCTGCTGACCTGAATATGTGTTTCGTATAATCCTTTAATCATGATTGTAATTTAATTTAACAAATCTAAAAAACAAATGCGGTGAACTTCAATATAATTCATTTCTTAATCTAAAACTGCCGATAGATAAATTTAATTCTTATCAAAATCAATGATAGCATAATATTGGATAGTGGTTTTCTTGTTCATACCTTTGCTGCCAAATGAAAACTACCACTGCGTTATTCGATTTCTCGAAAAAAATAAATTATAAAAACGAATTGCTTGCCGGCTTTACGGTTGCCATGACCATGATCCCTGAGTCGCTTTCTTTCGCTATTCTGGCAGGGCTTTCACCGCTTACAGGGCTTTATGCTGCGTTTATGATGGGATTGGTGACTGCTGTTTTCGGCGGCCGTCCCGGAATGGTTTCCGGTGGAGCGGGGGCTACCATTGTTGTTCTTATTGCCTTAATAAAAAGCCATGGCGTAGAATATCTTTTTGCCACTGTAGTGCTGGCCGGGATATTTCAGCTGCTGGTGGGCGTTTTCAAATGGGGAAAATTTGTAAGATTAATCCCGCAACCTGTAATGTATGGTTTCTTAAACGGACTTGCGGTTATTATTTTTATGGCGCAGGTTGAACAGTTTAAAATTATTAATGAAAACGGAATAACCGGCTGGCTTCAGGGTACGGCACTCTATGTTATGCTGGGTCTGACGTTACTTACCATTGCCATTGTTTATTTTTTTCCAAAAATTACAAAGGTGGTGCCGGCTTCACTTGTTGCCATTCTCATTGTGTTCGGAATTGTTGTAGGCTTTGGAATTCATACAAAGACCGTTGCCGATATAGCAAGCATCAGCGGAACGCTGCCAAGCTTTCATATTCCTGATCTTCCTTTTTCACTGGAAACATTACAGATTATTTTTCCTTATGCCCTTGTAATGGCGGGAGTAGGACTCATCGAATCACTTCTAACTTTATCCATGGTAGATGAAATTACCAATACCAAAGGAAATACCAATAGGGAATCTGTTGCTCAGGGTCTGGCCAATATGACCAACGGATTTTTCGGAGGAATGGGCGGCTGTGCCATGGTCGCGCAGACACTTGTAAATCTTAATGCCGGCTCCCGGACAAGACTTTCCGGGATTATAGCTTCTGTAACGATCTTGGTCATTATTCTCATAGGAGCACCTTTTATTGAAAGAATTCCGATGGCGGCGCTTGTAGGGGTCATGATGATGGTCGCCATTAGTACTTTTCAGTGGGTTTCCATACGAATTGTCAACAAAATGCCGAAATCTGATATTTTTGTAGGAATTACAGTAGCTTTAATTACTATTATTCTTCATAATCTTGCTTTGGCAGTTTTAGTCGGAGTAATAATTTCTGCATTGGTCTTTGCATGGGATAATGCCAAAAGAATCCGCGCAAGAAAGCATACGGATGAAAATGGGGTGAAATATTACGAAATTTTAGGACCTTTGTTTTTCGGTTCGGTTACAGCCTTTGTTGATAAATTCGATCCTGTGAACGATCCTGATCAGGTAGTAATTGATTTTAAAGAAAGCAGAATTGTCGATATGAGTGCTATTGATGCCTTAGACAAACTCTCTAAAAAATACACGGAGCAACAAAAAACCTTACATTTAAAACATCTCAGCGAAGACTGTCGCAAAATGCTAAAAAACGCTGAAGCCGTAATTGAAGTCAATATTCAGGATGATCCTACATATAAGGTGATGCCGGAGAAGTAGAGTTGTTTTTGTTTGAGGGATTTAGGGTTTGAAAATATTTGTGTATTATTGTGAACAGAGTGAGATCTGCGAATGTAGTGCAAAAGCGACGAAGCAATTTTAAAAATGCGGATAGCAAAATGTCATAGCTGAGTGAAACGCCCTTGCGAACAAAAAATATCCACAATCATTTCAAAAAAATCTTTGCGGGCTTTGCGTTTAAAAAACAATTTTCCGCTATCAAATATTAAATTCGATTACGGAAAATCATAAAAAATTCTTAAAACACAGTACAACATTTACACATTAATTTAAAAATTTTATCTTTGGGTTAAATTGATATCAGAAGAAGAATTTGATGATAAGAATTAGTGTAACTTACTGAACATCTTTTTCAAGAAATAAGCTAAATAAACTTTTAACTAAACCATTTTGAAAACAGATATTGACATCCATAATCACTCACATTTTTCCTTTGATTTATGGCTTACTTTAATAAAATCTCATCCCCAATTTAAAGCAAAAAGAGTTGAGCTGTTCGCCTCTTTTTTTGATATTAAAAAGCCAGTTGATGAAGTTGCGAAAGCCGTAAAATATTACGATGATCTTTGTAATTCCATTAATGAAGTTATTGGTGGGAATGTAGATACTTTTGAAATATATCTCCTTATTTTACATGCTTTGGAAGTAGATCTGAGACAGATAAATAAAGACCAGCTGCACCAGTTCTATCAAAAAAGTGAAGACCTTTTCCTGGAATATAAGCCAGTTGTGATTTTCGAGAATTTGCACCAGCTTTTTAATGAAATTAAAAATCAGGGAAAGACGATTAATATTCTCAGCAATACCGGATTTATCAAAGGAAAAACAATGAGGAAATTTCTGATTAATGAAGATCTTGATCAGTACATCGATTTTCACATTTATTCTGATGAAACCAACTGCTCCAAACCCGATTCGAAAATATTTCAGGAAGTGAAAAACCTGCTTAAAAATCAGGATCTGGATTCCCGGCAGATATTACACATCGGAGATAATCCCATTGCAGATTACAAAGGCGCAAAGGATTTTGGCTTCAACGCATACTTACTTACACCCAAAATATAACGTATGAACAAAAGATACAGCTTACATCACATCCATTCTGCAGATGAATTTACTTTTTCACCCGCAGAATACAGCTATTTTAAATATGGCGACAAATCGTACGCTGCAAAATTCGCCGGAGAATTATTCGAAGGATTTATTTTGGCGCACGAAAATATCCTTGATACCGATAAAGAGATTGTCGTTCTGCCAAGTCCGTACATGGCAATTCCTACTGCGTCTAATTTTTTATGTTTTTATTTTAAAAAGCATCTTGATTTTTATCTGTTTCAAAAAGGAAAAAAATCAAGCATTCTCTCAAAAATCAACAGAAATCATACATACACGACGGATTATGGAAATTTGAGCTTCGAAGATCGCAAAAATCTGATTGCCAATGATACTTATTATCTTGATAAAGATTTTCTTAGAGGAAAACTTTGTATTTTTATAGACGATATCAAAATAACGGGAAGTCATGAGTTTACTGTAAATAAAATTCTTAATGAATATGAGGTAGAGGCAGATTTTTTATTTATGTACTATGCCGAACTGATGAATTTTGAACTTGACCCGAAAATTGAAAACTATTTTAATTATTATGCGGTAAAAAATGTGGAACACATCGCAGAAGTAATGTTGAAACCAAGTTTTCAGTTCAATACAAGGATTGTAAAATATATTTTAGGTCTGGATTCAGGTAATTTTGATTATCTTTCGTCTAAAGTAAAAAAAGAACAGATGGATCACCTGCTGGAACTGGCGATCAGCAACAATTATCATTTAATAAAAGAATACGAAAACAATATTAATACATTAACACAAACTGAACTATATTATGGCTATTAACTTACAGAAAGGACAAAGAGAAAATATAAACGCACCAAAATTCACTGTAGGCTTAGGATGGGATATCAATAATACCTCTACGGGAACAGCTTTTGACTTAGACGCCTCTTTATTTTTATTGGGAGAAAATAAAAAACTGGTTTCCGATGACCATTTTATTTTCTATAACAACCTGGAGTCTCCGGATAAGGCGGTGATTCATACAGGAGATAATTTGACAGGAGAGGGCTCTGGAGACGATGAGCAAATCAAAATTGATCTTACAAAAATTGATCCTGCCGTGAAAGAAATTACTGTTGTAGTAACGATTCACGAGGCAGATTCCAGAAGACAGAACTTCGGACAGGTAAGAAATTCTTTTATCAGAATTTTTAATACCGATACCAACGAAGAAATATTGAAATATGAGCTGGATGAAGATTTCTCAATCGAAACGGCGGTAGAATTCGGAAGAATCTATAACAGAAACGGCGAATGGAAATTTGAAGCCGTAGGAAGCGGTCAGAGAGAAGGTCTCGAAAAATTTGTAGAAATCTATCAATAATCTTATCATGGATAACCAACCTAATCAACCCATAGATCCGCTTGGATCAATTGAACCTTTAAAAACATTTGAGCCGACTCCGATGGATCCTCCACCGGGACAGATACCCAATACACCTCCGGCTCCTGTGGTAGACAGGGAAGGAAATGTAAACCTTACCCAGTTACCATCTGAAGAACGCCAGAAATACGAAGTTCTTGCAGACTCTATTGATGAAACCAATCCGGGATCTATTGTGAACTTCGGGGCAGATCTGCAGAGAACATTATCAAACCAGAGTGACAGCTTCCTTGGGAATGTAAGACGGTCCAATTCGGGAGAAGTCGGCGAACTGATCAATAATTTATTGGTTGAGCTTAATTACGTTGATGTAGAAGAGCTTAATCAGAATAAATTCAAGAGCTTTTTAAGCAAATTGCCTTTCATGAAAAGTGTAATGACGCAGATTGAGAATTTATTTGCCAAATACGATAAGATCATCAATAATATCGATCAGATCTCTTACAAGGTAAACGCAGGAATTATTACTTCCACGAAAGATAATGCGGTATTGCAGACCATTTTCGAAAGTAATATCACTGCAATCAAGCAAATAGAAGAGCTGGTGATCGCCGGAAATCTTAGAATGGAAAAAGCAGGAACAGAGCTTGCTGTGATGGAAGCTGCACCACAAAACTATCAGGATTACCAGATCGCTGATAAAAGGGATTTTATTGCACGTTTAGACCGGAGACTGGCCGATCTTAAGGTCGTTCGTCTGATCATGATGCAGTCGCTTCCGCAGATCAGACTGGTTCAGAACAATAACGTATCTATTGCTGAAAAAGCGCAGACTATCCTTACGACAACGCTTCCGCTTTGGAAAAATCAGCTTTCTTTGGCAGTAGCTATGTACAGACAGCAGCAGAACATAGAAATTCAGCAGAAAGTTTCTTCGACAACCGAAGAGATTTTAAGAAAAAATGCAGAACGTCTTGGTCAGAATTCAATCAATGTTGCAAGAGCCAACGAGCAAACCGTTGTATCGATTGAAACGCTGAGAGAAACAACGTCAAAACTTATCAATACATTGAACGAGGTAAAACAGATCCAAAAGCAGGGGGCAGAAGGCAGAAGAAAGCTGGATCAGGATCTGATGACGCTGGAACACGAACTAAAAGCAAACGTAAGAGGATAATAGCATTGTAATAAGGTGAATGATGAAGCTGTAAACATACTATCCCAAAGCAAAAGAAGATTAACGAAACTTAAACTTCTGGCTAATTTTTTTGAAAATGTTGATATCATCTCGATCTACATTAAGACAGATATTATCCATAATCTTTTTCAGGAAAATAAAGGTTTGGATTACAGTAAATTAGAGCTTTTTCATCTTCAGTATACCGATAGTCTCATTGAACTTCTGACCAAAATAAAAAGACAGAAAGAAAATGATATGCTTGCAGTAATCAACGAAATAGAAATCAACAGGAAATATATTTCGGGGTTTGAAGAAAAACAATCGGACGGTTTTGAGACAGACCGGAAGATGTACAGCGGGAATTTTTCCCGTCATCTGAAGAATCTTTATCAGGATCTTACAGAAAGCAAATTTACGATCAACTGGGATGATGTTTTATATTTTTATAAAAAATATGCAGCAGAATTTTACCGATCGGAAGCGGACGAAGAACTGCTGAAATCCGGCGCTTTTCCTGCATATCAATATCAGGACTATCAGATTGAAAGAAAACTGTTGGGGAGACTTAATATTCAGAACTTTAAGGTCCGCTTTGTATGTGGGTATGCAGTTTCAGGAAATGAATATGAGCTGTTTAAGATTTTTCAGTCAGAGGATTTTTTTATCTTTGATATCGAAGGGCGAAAGATGTATTTAACAGATCCAACAAAAATGGAAAAGCTGAATACCGCGCCCAACGAATCGAATAAGACGGTCATTATCAACCAGCTCAAAAAGAAAAACGAAGATCTTGAAGAAGCGATGGCTGAGAGAAAAAAAATATTGCCGGAGCAGGTAACCGCTGTACTGAAAGATTATATTAAAAATCTTGAAAATACCGATGTCATGAGCAGAATATTTGATATCAACGAAGAGACCAATATCCTTCGTGCAATGCTGAATTTAAATTTAAACAATTAAGAAAACTGTAAAGTCGCGAACTGAAAATTACTCGTTATGATAACGAATTGATGATTCATAAAGTGCGATTTTACTATTTCACAAAATATAAACAACTAAACATAAAAAGATGGCTATTAACTTACAAAAAGGTCAACGAATAAACCTTACCAAGCAAAATGGAACGACACTTACCCAGGCTTGTGTAGGAATAAACTGGGGTGCAATTGAGAAAAAAGGATTCTTCGGAGGAATTACCAGAGAGGCGGTAGATCTTGACGGCAGCTGTATTTTATACGATTCCAACAAGAATGCTACAGAAGTGATCTATTTCGGAAACCTAAAATCTAAAAACGGAGCTGTACGCCATAGCGGCGACGACCTTACGGGAGATGTCAACGGAGATGATGGGCTGGATAATGAAGTAATTACGATAGATTTCAGCAGTCTTGATGCAAATGTAGAGCATGTTGCCCTGGTTCTGAACAGCTATAAAGGTCAGGATTTCGGTACGATTCCTTTTGCTTCCATCAGGATTTATGAAGGAACGCCTACCAATGTACGAGAAGTTTTTGCTAAATATGATATCGCCAATGACGCTTCTTTCAAAGGTCACGTTGCAATGGTAATGGGCGTTTTCTACCGAAGAAACAACGAATGGAAATTCAACGCAATCGGAGATCCTACAAAAGACAGAAAATTGCAGGAAACCATTGAAACGGTAAAGCAAAATTACTTGTAAAAATTAAGGTTCAACAGGTGCGGGCTTTAGCCCGCTTAATAAAACCGGGCTTCAATTCAGCTTAGCCAAACCTATTGAATCAATCCAAAAAAATAATAAATTAACAGCAATATTTGTATTCGTACAGCTATTGCTTTTATCATTTAACAACACACATTAAAAGTGGGACAAAATACTAGCATTTTAGATCTTCATCCCGGTCTGGTTTGGGGATTTGCGGTAACCGTAGTTATCATGTTACTCCTGGATTTGGGAGTATTCAATAAAAAAAGTCATGAGGTTTCTTCCAAAGAAGCCACCATCTGGTCAATTGTCTGGATCTCGCTGTCTATGGTATTTTCGGGAGTTGTGTACTGGGTGTACAATTCAGACCTGGGTCCCGGAAGCCATGCGCTTGCTATAGAAAAATTTACACAGTATCAGGCTGCTTACTGGATTGAGAAAGCCCTGTCGGTGGATAATTTGTTTGTATTCATTCTCGTTTTCGGCTTTTTTAAAGTTCCGAAATACCTTCACCACAAAGTTCTGTTCTGGGGAATTATCGGAGCGCTGATCTTCAGGGCGATTTTCATTTTTGCCGGAGTAGGATTGATCAATCTTACCTACCTTCCTGAAATGAATATTTTCGGACACCCTGTGAAAATCAATATTGTGATGACTCTATTCGGATTATTTCTTGTGTATGCAGGAATCAAATCTTGGGGAGATGGAGACGATGATGATGAAGAAGACTACAGCAATACAGCCGGAGCAAGGTTAATTAAGCGATTTTGGAAAGTTTCTGACAATTATGTGGGCGATAAATTTTTCACGATTCAGAATGGTGTGAAAATGGCAACTCCGCTTTTAGTGGTAGTAGCTGTCATCGAATTTACCGATGTGCTTTTTGCCGTAGATTCCATTCCAGCGATATTTGCTATTTCCAACGATCCGTTTATCCTTTATACCTCTAATATTTTCGCGATTTTAGGATTAAGGTCACTGTATTTCCTGTTGGCAAATTTTATCCATATGTTCAGCAAACTGCCTTACGGACTGGCTATTATTCTGTCATTTATCGGAGTTAAGATGTTAATCGCACCGTGGATTCATATCCCGTCGCCGGTTTCTTTAGGAATTGTAGGAGGCGTTTTAGTAATCTCGGTTATTTTATCCGTGATTTTCCCGGATAAAAAAGAAGAAAAAGGAGAAATCGAAGAATAGTCCTTATATCATTAAACATAGGAAGGCTTTACATTATGTAGAGCCTTTTTTATTTACATTTATTTCATTGGGAGCTTTTTCGTGCTTTCGCTACTCGCTTTTTACAGATTTCGGCGGCGGCTTTGCCGCCGCCGAAATCTGTAAAAGAGCTCAGACAGGCCGCTCAATCACGGCTAGGGTAGAAGTTATTTTTCAACGTCAAGTTATAATATTGCCATTCAGGGCCCACGCTTCACGGCAAAGCAAATTCACTGTTCACCGATTATATTTCAGCAGTTTATTAATCTTAACCCTTGTTGTCATCGAAACTTTATACGCCTCTTCCCTCAGCTTTTGAATTTTACCTACAGGCTGAAAAAATACTTTGCTTTCATAAGGATTAAACGATAGAAGCTCATTCTCGCAGGAATTTGGGTCAAGAAGGCCGTTTTTTTCAATTCTTACTTCTCCTATTTTAATATAAGGCGAATTTTTCCATTCTACATTCAGCTTATTGATAGGCTGATTTTCCAGATCATAGCAAAGCTGTATATAGACATCGGCAGTGAAAGCTTTTAATTTAAAAAAATCCCCGATCGCTTCTTTAGACTTTTTGTTTTTACTGAATTTTTTGTCTACAGACTGAGGGCTCAGCCTGATCTTCATCATTTGATCCCCCAGGCGATAGGCACCAACGGAATGAAAATCGAAGGAAAGAATGAAATCATTCCGCTTATTCCAGAGTTTGATAATATTTTTGATAAAAGAAGCTGTAAGCGTAGAAGGAATTACTTTTGCAATTTGAGCGATTAAAGAAAAGCTGCTCCATTTTTTTACATAAAACTGATTCACAGAAGTAAACAGTTTCAGAAAAGTACTTACAGAATTGATAGGAAATAACGGGAAATTCACTAATGGATAATTAGCCAGAAGATCTCCCTTTTCATCTTTTATTTTTACGGCAAAACCATAAGCGGGAATCTCTTTTTTGCCCCTGCTGATTTTAAGATGAGCATTAGAAAAACGAATGGTAAGATCATACTCCTCTTTATCAAAGAACTGCTGAAGTTCTTCAGGAATATTCTTACTGATGAAAAATTTACCGCTTGCCACAGCATACGTCTTGGCGTGGGCATTTCTGGTGGCATAATTAACATCGCTTAAAGACGCAGACTGTTCTACAAAATCGGAAATACTTTTCTTATTGATTTCAAAAAGCGCGCTTTCCTCGTCAGTCAGCTTGTCAAAGTTCTTATTATATTTCAATGGATCTGGCATCAGTTTTTAAATCCAATTATAGCGCCAACTTTCGGAAATGCTGTTAACAGAGTATTAAAAATATCTGAACTTTTTAAACCTAAACTTCTAGCAACATGCTTCAGCTTCCAGCCGTAAAACCCTATCTTTGTAAAAAATATCAATTATGGGAGTAGCAGATATGTTATTTAAAAGAAAAAAAGAGCAGGCAGAAAAAAACCTCAATGACGGTAAAGAATATATGGAAGAATACGGAAAGAGAGAAACCGTTGTTCAGTTGCCGAGCGGTTTGCAGTACGAAATCATAAAAGAAGGTGACGGTGAAAAGCCGGGTCCAAGATCTACCGTAAAGTGCCATTATCATGGAACTACTATCACCGGAAAAGTTTTTGACAGTTCTGTAAAAAGAGGAACGCCTGCTTCATTTCCATTGAATAAAGTAATTAAAGGATGGACGGAAGCGCTTCAACTTATGCCTGTAGGAAGCAAATGGAGATTGATTATTCCTCCACATTTGGCTTACGGAGATCAGCAGATCAGTAAGGAAATCGGGCCAAACAGTACACTTATTTTTGAAGTCGAACTTCTGGATATTAAATAATTTTCTTTAAAATAAGCTTAAAATTTACCTGTCTTTCGGGTAAATTTTTTTATTTCCGTATATTAGTATTAGATTATTGATGTATTTTTTTTATCCATAATGATATAATAATGAAAAAGGTAATTTATTTTCTGGCTTTTTTCTCCGTTTTAACTTCATGTGTTTCAAAGAAAAATCAGGCAATCAGGCAAAATATTCTTACACTGAAAGACAGTTATTGCAAGGCACCGTTTAAATACAATTATACCAACAAACTCCCTTCTTACAATTCGGATTCCATTATTGCCGCCAATAATGACCTTAAGAATAATTTTTCAGACCAGAGCATTTTAATTCTGAATGCTTTGGATAACCTCGACGAGGTTCATGAAATTATGCAGCTTAAAAAAGACAATTCACTAGAATCCCAGGTGAAAGTACTGCAGCTTAAAACTAAGATCAACAGTAAGATAACCATCGCATTAACAGAACTGGATGCCGTGGCTGCAGAGTTTGATTGCGAAGGAGAAAGAGTGGCACAAATAGGAAATTACGTCGATAACTTAAACGATTCCAGGAATAATAAACTTATTCTGCTTTCGATCGTAACGGGAGCAGCAGCTTCGGTTGCAGGGGGAATTGTGAAAGATAATGGCTGGAGCAATGCGATAGACATCGGTGGTGGTGTCCTGGGAGCAGGTTTCGGTTTAGCTACATTGAATCCGAAAGGAAAAAAAGTAGAGTTCATCCACCAAAGAAATTTGTTGAGAGATATCTGGAACGAAAAGCTCGAATCTCCCAATTTTCCGCCTTTTGTATGGTATATGTATACAGAAAGAAAATTCTCCAGTAAAGACGGTGTGCCTATTGCGCAAAGCATAAAGAAAAGATGGCTGCATTTTCAGTTTGATAATAATTTGAAAGCAGCGAATGAATCGGTTATTTTTAGCGATGGCGGTTATTACAGATCGAATGATCTTCACAATCGGGCAGCAATGCTTAACCAAATGCAGTCCGCAACAAGAACCATCAATCAGAATATTAATTATTTATTGTTAGACTTAGATAAATTGATTTTATAATTTCTAAACTGTACATTTGTTTTATTTACTATATTTCATGTCGGCTTTAAAAAGAATAAGGGAAACAAAGAATCTTACTCAGGAAGAATTAGCTCAGAAATCAGGTCTTTCTGTGAGAACCATTCAACGGATCGAAGCAGGAATGCTGCCTAAGGGATATACCTTGAAAGCACTTGTAAGAACTCTGGATATTCCCGAAGAAGATTTGTTAAATATCAAAATTGTACAGCAGGAAATTGAGACGGTAGAATTACCGGTAACCATTACAGAAAATGAATCTGCTAATCTTGCTTTAGCAAAAATTATCAATCTTTCCTCAATTCCGGTTGCATGGTTACCGTTTGCCAATTTTATGGTTCCCTTGTTAATTATGTTTTTCACAAAAGAGAAATCCCGTATTATAAAGCAGATCATATCTCTTCAGATACTTTTATCCATTGTTTGTCCTGTTATTTTTATGATTGTTGCCCTTTTGAAATTAGGATCCAGAGCTGTAATGATCACAATGGTTATGCTGGTTCTGTCAAATATTTACATCATATTAAGAAATGCTTACGAAATGGATAAGAAGAGCAGCCTTCGCTATAAACTGAATTTCAGTTTTTTATAAACCTGTCATAGCATTGTCACGTTTTTGTCGGGTCTTTTTTTAGGTCAGAATTTAATTATTCCAAACCTTTGTCAAAAAAGTAAACCATGACAAAAAAATTCTTCCCGTGTTTTCTGGCCCTTCTGTTTTTCTGTCAGAATATAAATGCTCAGATCGATAAAAATTCAGAATTGTTTTTAGAATTAAAAAAGCAGGACAGTGTTTTTTTCGAGAGGGGTTTCAATCGTTGTGACATGGAATACCTCGAAAAGTTTGTGGATAATAATTTAAAGTTTTATCACGATAAAGGAGGCTTCCAGGATAAAAAACTGTTTTTACAGAGAACAAAAGAAAATATATGTTCAGATCCCCTCAAAAAGCCGATTCGAAAAGTTATTCCGGAAAGTCTTGAAGTTTTTCCCCTGTACAATAATGGTAATTTGTATGGTGCCATACAATCCGGAGAACATGAGTTTTATATTCGTGAACCTAACAAAAAAGATGTTTTGGGAGGAAGGGCAAAATTTACTTCCGTGTGGACAAAAAAGGATGGGAATTGGTTAATGAGCGAAGTTCTAAGCTATGATCATGGTGAACCGGGTCACCAGGAAATATCAGATCCTGTAGAACAGTTATTGAAAGACAATAATATTCCGACATTGGGATTAGGAATTATCGAAAACGGGAAACTTACGCAGATAAAAGTATATGGAACTCTTGATGGGAAAACCTCAGCTCCTTACAACAGTCTTTTCAATGTGGCTTCTTTAACCAAACCGGTAACCGCAATAACGGCTTTACGTTTGGTAAGCTTAAGGAAATTAAACCTTGATGAACCTTTGGATAAATATTGGATCGATCCTGATATTGCAAAAGATCCTAGACACAAAAATTTAACGGCCAGAATAATTTTAAGTCATCAGACGGGTTTTCCAAACTGGCGATGGCAGAAAGATGATCATCGGTTAAGCTTTGAGTTTGATCCGGGATCAAAATATCAGTATTCAGGTGAAGGCTACGAATATCTACGGAAAGCCCTTGAGAATAAATTCCACAAAAGCCTGGAAGTATTGGCAAAAGAAATGGTTTTTCAGCCTTTAGACATGAATGATACCAGCTATATATGGAATGAAAAGAAAGACTCCGGAAAAATTGTTATCGGCTATGACCCAAATGGAAAACCTTACGAAATCGTGAAAAACACTCAACCCAACGCTGCTGATGATCTTACCACTACGGTAGAGGATTACGGAAAGTTTTTGGTTGCAGTAATGAATAACGATTTACTTTCGAAAACGATGTCTGAAGAGCTGAAAGCCAGTCAGGTTGATACTAAAAAAAATAAATATTTCGGGTTGGGTTTTGAAATATATGACCTTGGAGATGGAAAAATTGCCCTTTCCCACGGCGGATCAGATAAAGGGATAAATACGCTTTTCGTAATATTACCGGAAACAAAACAAGGCCTTGTAATTTTTACCAATGTTGATGATGGCTATAAAATCTACGAATCGCTGCTTAAATATTATCTTGGTGAGGCAGGAAGAAAAATTGTTAAAATTGAAACCGAATAATTTAATTGTAATAAAATTTGTTACATTTAAAAATTTCTCTATCTTTGTATTATAATTACGATGAACAATACAAGATTTGCTACGGCAATACATATCATGACCCTATTGGCGGAAAGCCCGCAGGACTGGCTTACTTCAGAATGGCTTGCCGGGAGTATTAATATTAATCCTGTAATTGTCCGTAAAGAATTGAGTGTTTTGAGAGAAGCCGGATTAATCAGCAGCAAACAGGGGAAAGAAGGGGGCAGTCGGCTTGCAAAAAATGCAGATGCCATAAAAATTTCTGAAATTTATCTGGCTGTAAAGAATACTGAAGTTTTGGGGAAAAAGAACAATAATCCCAATCCTGCCTGTCCGGTAGGAAAAGAAATTAATCAGCATCTGGATGCATTATTTTCTGAAACAGATCAATTGGTTCTTAATTTTTTAGGTGATAAAAGCTTGAAGGAATTTAGTGATCGTTTTAAATAAAAAAATTTACATATTAATGTAACAAAATATATTACAGTTTAATTTAAAATAAAATAGTATGAAAAAAGTAGCAGTAATCGGCGCGACAGGATTTGTAGGTACTCAGGTTGTAAAAGAACTATCAAACCGAGGATACCAAGTGGAAGCGATCGTGAGAGACGCATCAAAAGTTCAGCAGAATGATAATGTAAAAGCTAAAAGTGTTGATGTAAATAATATCGACGAACTGGCAGAAGCCCTGAAGGGGAATGATGCAGTAATCAGTGCGTTTAACGCAGGCTGGACAAATCCTAATCTTTATGATGATTTTCTGAAAGGATCCATCAATATCGAAACAGCAGTTGAAAAGTCTGGAGTAAACAGATTTATTACCGTAGGCGGAGCCGGAAGCTTATATATTGATGGCAAACAGCTGGTAGACAGTCCGGATTTTCCTGCAGAAATCAAACCGGGAGCTACTGCAGCAAGAGACTATCTCAATAAAATTAAAGAAAACAATACCCTCGACTGGACTTTCTTCAGCCCTGCCATTGAAATGCACCAGGGAACTGCTGGCATAAGAACGGGAAAATACAGAACTGCACTGGAAAATCCTGTATTTGATAAAAACGGAAGAAGTGTTCTTTCCGTTGAAGATGTGGCGGTAGTTCTTGCAGATGAACTCGAACAGGGAAATCATATCAGACAGCGTTTTACAGCAGCATACTAACACAATAATAAAATAAACAAAAAATTTCGGCGGCACCTTTGGTGCCGCCGAAATCCTATCAATATAATTAATCATAAATTATAGATTCATGAACAGCTTCGGGTTTACCGGGCTGTTGTTTTTGTGTACCTCATAATGGAGATGAGGTCCTGTAGAACGGCCGGAATTCCCGGACTTGGCAATAACCTGTCCTACTTTTACTTTATCATTTACTTTAGCAACAAGCTGGGATAAATGCCCATAAAGCGTTGCCAAACCATTTCCATGGGAAACAATAACACAATTTCCGTAACCGCCTTTCTGACCTGAGAAAATAACGGTTCCTGCAGCAGTAGCCACCACATCAGAACCAAAAGGAACGGCAATATCAAGTCCTTTATGAAACTGCATCTGGTCTGCTTCAGCAGGAGGATTATTTTTCTCCGCAGGTTTTGTATTTGTTGCTACGATAGCAGTTGATGAAGTTGTGGAAGAGGCTACAGGAGTAGCTTTTGGAGTGACCATTACCTTTACCTGTCTTTTTTCACCGTAGCTGTCGGTTACTTCAATAATTTTTTCTACAGGTTCTGCTTTCACTTCAGGTGATGCAACAGCGGAAGCTGGTTTTGCCGCATTGGTTTTCACGGAAGCAAAAACGGTTTTAAAAGGAATAGGATTTTTTCTGATTCCGAAATTTGACGAAATATATCCTTCTGTAGGCATTCCCAAAGGAACCTGCATTAGTTTTTTCTGAATATCCATCAGGTACTGGCTGTATCGGTTGGCCTGTTTCGCAAGATAAACGGAGTTGGAAATGCTGTCCTTACGAAGAATTTCCAGCTTTACATTCGGCACATCTTTTGATTTCAGGAAAGAGTTGAGCTGTGCTACAGTCTGATCTACCAATGTAAGATCCGTCTTCATTTTTAAGTAATCTACACTGTCTTTTTCAGTGTTTATTTTTACAAGGTTTACCTCATAGTTCTTGTCGTCCTTTTCGGAGTACAACTTGGCAATGAAGATCCCCTGCGCAAAAACGACAAATAAAAGGCCTCCTAAAAGTACATTTACGTTCTTTTTGCTGCTTAGAAATTTTTTCATTTTTCTTCTCTTAGTATAATTACAAAACGATTTTAAGCCTGCAAATTTAATTAAAAATAAATTTTGGAACTTATTTTTAACAAAAAATTAAACATTTCTGTAAATAACGGAGAATTAACCGTTTCATTGTCCTGATATATTAAATTTAAAATAAAATGGCTTTTATCATACCCTGAAAATGCCTCATCATTCTTTGTTTTAATATATTTGCAGTTCACATTTCTATTATGGCTAAAAAGAAAACGAATACAGAATCGAATCCGAAAAAAAGCAAAAATGATGTTGCCGTAGGGGTTGTAGGAAGCGGAAGTTTTGCAACGGCTATCGTAAAAATGCTGGTTGAAAACTGTAAAACGGTACATTGGTGTGTAAGAAACGAATATGTAAAAGGTGCCATCGAGCAGAGAGGGCATAACCCGACCTATCTTACTGCAGTTAATTTTAACCTGAAAAATCTGAAGCTTACAACTGATATCAATGAGCTTGTCACTGCCTGTGAAACCATTGTTCTGGCGACACCTTCGATTTACCTATCCGATACACTGGATAAAATGACTTGTGATTACAAAAACAAAATTTTTGTTTCCGCCATTAAAGGAATCATTCCTAAAGTAAATGATGTTGTAGCCCATTATTTAAGAGAAGAATTTAAAATAGGATTCCGCAACCAGGCCGTCATTGCAGGTCCATGTCACGCTGAAGAAGTAGCGATGGAAAGATTATCTTACCTTACCGTAGCAACGGTGGAAGATGAAGTTTCCGAAAAGCTGGTGAATATTTTCAATTCAGATTTTATTAAAGTTCATTCCAGTAAAGACATTTTAGGAAATGAATACAGCGCCATCCTCAAAAATATTTTTGCAATTGGAGCCGGTATTGCCAGCGGATTAGGATATGGTGACAACTTCACCGCTGTTTTCGTATCCAACGCTATCCGCGAAATGGAAACATTCCTGGAATCTATTTATGAAGCACCGAGAGATGTTAATGAAAGTGCTTATCTTGGAGATTTACTCGTAACCGCATATTCATTATTCTCAAGAAACAGAAACCTGGGAAATCTAATCGGAAAAGGATACACCGTAAAATCGGCGATTCAGTCGATGAACATGATTGCAGAAGGGTATTATGCTGCAGATTCTATTTATAAAACATCAAAAGATAAAGGTTTAAAACTTCCTATTATTGATACCATTTACGGTATTCTTTACGAAGGTAAAAATGCTGAGAAACAGTTTAAAAAACTGACGGCAAAACTTAATTAGTACTTTACTTACATAATTTAGCGTGATATTGTTCCGGGTAATATTAATTTATCTGAATAATATCACGTTTCTTTTTTAGCATCACCTCAAACAGGATCATTTATCTCAACCTTAAAAATCATGTTAAAATCTATAAACGGTCCATGATTTTAATAACTTTTCCCGAACTTTGATATAATAAAATTTAAATTATGTCACAATCGCTTACAGGCAGAACGCCGAAACCAAAATACGACGTTGTTCTCATAGGTGGCGGAATTATGAGTGCCACTTTAGCTACCTTATTACACGAATTTGATCCGAGTCTTGAAATTGCTATTTTCGAAAGGCTCGGCAGATTTGCCAAAGAAAGCACCGCTGCCTGGAATAATGCAGGAACAGGTCACTCCGCGTTTTGTGAGCTCAATTATACCCCCGAAAAACCAGATGGAACCATCGATATCTCCAAAGCAGAAAGTATAGCCGAACAGTTTGAAATTTCAAAGCAGTTCTGGTCTTATCTCCTGACCAAAGGGTACATAGAGCGGCCGAAAGATTTTATTAACTCATGTCCTCATATGAGCCTGGTATTTGGAGAAAAAGATGCCGAATATCTGAAAAAAAGGCATCAGAAAATGTCAGAATCTGTTCTTTTTAAAGGAATGGAATTCACCACGGATCACGAAAAACTGAAAGAATGGATTCCTCTTGTCATGAGCAAAAGAAATGGTTCCGAAGTGATGGCTGCCACCAAAATGGATCTGGGAACCGATGTTAATTTCGGTACCCTTACCAGAAAAATGGGAAGACATTTGCTGGAAGATTCAAACGTTGAGGTATTTTTGTATCATGAAGTTAAAGATATCGATCCTAAAGAAGACGGAACCTGGGAAATGAAAGTGAAAGATAGAATTCATAATCATAAGCAGGAAGTAGAGGCAGATTTTGTATTCATTGGAGCGGGTGGGTATGCTTTACCTTTATTGGATAGTTCAGATATTAAAGAAAGTGAAGGCTACGGCGGCTTTCCGGTTTCCGGAGAATGGCTAGTAACCCATAATCAGGAATTGGTAGAAAAACACCACGCAAAAGTGTATACACAGGCAACGGTAGATGCTCCGCCAATGTCGGTTCCTCACCTTGATCTTAGAATTATAGACGGCGAAAAAGCTTTGCTTTTCGGACCTTTTGCCGGATTTTCAACCAAATTTCTTAAAGAAGGAAGCTATCTTGATCTTCCGGAGAGTGTCAATACAAAAAATTTGCGATCTCTTTTCGGAGCCTGGTGGCACAATATCCCTTTAACGAAATATCTTATTCAGCAGGTTGCTATGACCAAAGCTCAGAGAATGCAGCATCTGAGAGAATTCATTAAAGACGCCAAAGAAGAAGACTGGGAGCTTAAAGTTGCCGGACAAAGGGTACAGATCATTAAAAAAGACGAAAAAGTAGGCGGAAAATTGGAATTCGGGACAGAAGTAGTAGTCAACAAAAAAGGAACTATCGCTTCATTGTTGGGTGCTTCGCCAGGTGCATCAACAGCTGTGTATGCCATGCTGAATGTATTGGAAAGATGTTTCCCTGAAAAGCTGCACGGAGAGTGGAAAGAGAAGCTGACGGAAATGATTCCTTCTTATGGACAAAAATTAGGTGCAAATCCTGAGCTTACCGAAAAAGTGAGAAATTATACAAAAGAAAAATTAGAACTTAAATATTAATTATAAGCATGAGCAATTGGTAATGAGTAATGATAAGTCTTACAAAATTACTCATTACTTATTGCTCATTACTCATCATTATGTCAGAAACCATTGCAAAGCCTGTTATCGTCAAAGAATTACTCGAGTCTCTTCAGACGGAAATTCAGGAAGAGCAGCAGGTCATTGTACACTGCTGTTTTCCTGCTTCGCCCTTTCTTGGAAACCTGATCAGAATATGGCATTCAACCTATCTTTTCGATAACCAGTCGGATCATAAAAGCAGGCTTATTCATGCAGAAAATATTACTATTTATCCGAATTGGACTGCAGTTCCTTTTATGAAAGACTTTTGGTTTACCTTGATTTTTTCAGGACTTCCAAAAGATTGTAAAAGCTTTGACCTGAAAGAGGTCATTCCCGAAGAAGGCGGCTTTTTTGTAGAATCGATCAAAAGAAATTCTTCTGATATTTACCGGGTGAAAATTTCAGAGTCATATTAAGAAAACTCATTCAGATTAATTAGATTTTCAATACAATATTCTGTAAGGGCAACGATGGTTACAAAAGGATTCACACCAATTGTTCCGGGTATTAAAGAACCATCCAGCACAAAAAGATGATCATGGTTTTTAAGTTTTCCAAATTCATTGGTCGCTTCACCCAAAACACAGCCTCCTAAAGGATGGTAGCAGATATTAGCGCCAAAACCGTTCTTAAAAAGAAGATGCGCTCTTGTGCCACCATTAGCTTTATTCATTTTTTTAATAAAATAATCTGCATTTTCTTTCATTTTCTGTGTATGACTTTCATTCCAGTCTAAGATTAATTTTCCATTTTTATAGTATACAGAACCTTTTTTATCAACTTTATTAATCTGCAGATACAAAGCCGTGGCAACATCCATTCCCATTGGTAAAGGCGCGATTTCTGCAAAGAAAGGATGTTTGGGGTCATCCCAATTATCAACACCACCAACCGGAATTGTAGATTGCTGAGCTCCCGTTCCTCCGGAAAGTGGTTTTACCCAGTTTCTCCCTGTCATAAAATTTCCATTATTGCCCCAGTTTTTGCCCACATTTTCATGTAGAGGAAAATTATTTTCAGCATTTGACTTTAAGAGCAATTGTAATGTTCCCATGGTTCCGGCAGCCAAAATAAGTTGCTTACAGTGAAAAATCTTTTCGGCAACTGTTTTTCCTGAAGTATCAATCTGATTGACATTTAATGTATATGATTTATCATTGTTCATCTTAATATCATCAACACAATGAAGATCGAAAATCTCTAAATTTCCGGTATCTAAAGCTTTTTGCAGGTATGTTTTATCCAGACTGTTCTTCCCATGATTATTTCCATAAATGACTTCTGTTTTAAAAGCAGAACGTGGAACTTCATTTTTATACTCTTTTTCCATGTAGGTAAAGTCATAAACATTAGGAACACGCATCGTTTTGAAGCCTGCCTTATGAGCTTCCGCTTCGCCCACTCTTGTAAACTTGTAGTAAGGACAGTCATTTAAAAAATCTTCACGGATGACGTTTACCTTTAATTCTTGTTTAGCTCTTGGAAAATAAATATTGTAGAATTTTTCGGCGTCAAGATTAGGGAAAATTTCTTCAAAATACTTTTGTTTTGGCGTTACGGCCATTCCTCCGTTTACTAATGATCCGCCGCCAACTCCACGCCCCAACCAGATATTTATGTGTTCAAAATCAAGCCGGTCCAGAACGCCGGTGAATGGTTTGAGACCAAATATATTGAAAAACGGGGCAATGGTTTTGGTTTTAAGCCATGCTGCGCTTTTATCAGGTTTTAACATATTGGAATACGAAATTCCGGATTTTCCCCAGTTCATACCCATTTCAAGCATAATAACTTTTTTCCCGGCCTCGCAAAGACGAAGTGCAGAAACGGCACCTCCATATCCTGAACCAATGATGATTATGGGAGCTTCGATTTCTTTTTTAATCAATGATTTTGGCTGTGCAGCTTTAAAGAAATTGGATTGTAAAAAATAAAAACCACCAATGGCGAAAATGCCGGATTTTAAGAATTCTTTTCTTTTCATATTTATGTTTTTGCAATTTATTCAAAAAGTATGCTAAATTATTTATCCAACAACAATATACAGGACAAGTTTCCATAACGTAGCGTTTTTCGCATCTTTATTTTTGAATTCAGCAGATTGAACCAGGCAAGGGCGTATGGCTCAAAACTTTAAGAATTTTTTAAGTGAATTTTTTATGTTTGGCGTGATCCTTTCAGCTAAATTTGAGTAACATCAAATAATAAAACATGGAAATTTCTCTCAAAAACCAGGTTGCTATTGTCACCGGGGCCTCCAGTGGAATAGGCTCAGGAATTGCAAAATCTCTTGCTGCAGCCGGAGCAGCCGTTATCGTAAATCATTCGTCAGAACATTCTACCGATGAAGCCAATGAAGTTTTAAAAGAAATAACAGATGCCGGAGGAAACGGGATTACTTATCAATGTGATGTTTCCAGTGAAGAGCAGGTAGTCAGAATGTTTCAGGACGTTATTTCACAATTTGGGACGGTTGATATTCTCATCAACAATGCGGGTGTTCAGAAAGATGCGAAATTCACGGAAATGACACTTGACCAATGGAATACCGTAATCAACATCAACCTTACCGGCCAATTTTTATGCGCAAGGGAAGCTATTAAAGAATTTCTTCGTCGCGGAATTGATCCATCGCGGTCTGTTGCCTGTGGTAAAATTATTCATATCAGTTCGGTTCATGAAGTCATTCCGTGGGCAGGGCATGCCAATTATGCAGCCAGCAAAGGAGCAATCCGGATGCTGATGCAGACCCTTGCCCAGGAATACGGAGCCGATAAAATCCGTGTCAATTCCATTTGTCCCGGAGCAATTCAAACTCCGATAAATAAAGATGCGTGGAGCACCCCCGAAGCCCTGAATTCCTTAATGAAGCTTGTTCCGTACAACAGGATCGGTAAACCGGAAGATATCGGAAACCTCGCCGTGTTTCTGGCCAGTGATTTCGCAGACTATATTTCGGGAGCAAGCATCTTTGTAGACGGAGCCATGACTACTTTTGAAAGTTTTTCAACAGGTGGATAAAATTAGGGCGCACATTTCCGGCTTTCACTACTCGCTTTTTTCTGTTTTTTCCGGCGGCGGCAAAGCCGCCGCCGGAAAAAACAGAAAAAGAGCTCAGACAGGCCGTTCAATCCGGGGCGCATGTTCAGCAAAGGATAAAAGGAAGCCATTTCAATGTGAATAAACAATCTCTTTTACGGTCAATTTAAAATAAAGCTTAACAACAATGTTCCCTGTATTTCGAATAAGTGAAACGGCCTTGTTTATCTTAATATATAGAAGGATGATAAAATAATTTGTGTAGCCTTGCGGTCCATAAAGAATATAATGCACTTCAATGCTTTCAGAACGAAAACATCATTAATCAATCATAAACAGCAGTATGAAAGAAAAAGAAAGACTCTCTGACATCACATGGAAAAAATGGGGTCCTTACGTCAGCAACCGTGAATGGGGATTGGTACGTGAAGATTACAGTGTAGACGGCGATGCCTGGAATTATACGACACACGATGATGCAGAAGCAAAAACCTACCGTTGGGGCGAAGAAGGTATCTGCGGAATCTGTGATGATTTTCAGAAGCTGGTATTTTCTTTCGGTTTTTGGAACAAGAAAGATAAAATGGTGAAAGAAAGGTTCTTTGGTCTTACCAACGGACAGGGAAATCACGGAGAAGACGTTAAAGAATATTATTACTATCTGGATTCCACGCCCACGCATTCTTATATGAAAATGCTGTACAAATATCCTCAAAATGAATTCCCATACGAAGACCTCATTAAAACAAATGCCGAAAGAGGCAAGCAGGACCCTGAATATGAATTAATTGACACAGGAATCTTCGATAAAAATGAATATTTCGATATCTTCATCGAGTATGCAAAAGCCGGCTCTCAGGATATTCTGATTAAATTAACGATTATCAATAAATCAGAAAACAATGCTCCTTTGGTCATCCTTCCGACTTTATGGTTCCGAAATACATGGCGGTGGGGCTATGATGATTATATTCCTCACATGAATGCTGAAGAAGCAGACTCCGTTAAAATTTTTCATAAAGATTTAGAAATCAAAAATTTATATGCGGATCGCTCGGAAAAAGTTTTATTTTGTGATAATGAAACCAACAACGAAAAACTTTATCAGTACCCGAAAGATATGCATTACACCAAGGAGGGGATTAATGATTTTATAATTAACGGAAATTCACAGTCAGTGAATCCAAAGCACTTTGGTACCAAAGCAGCATTCCTGATTGATGAAACTTTTAATCCTAAAGAAGAAAAAGTTCTTAAATTCAGGCTGTCGGATAAAGATTTAAAAAATCCTTTTGTAGATTTTGATGAAATTTTCAGTCTGAGAAAACAGGAAGCAGATAAATTTTATGAAGAAATCCAGAAAGGAATTACTACAGAAGATGAAAAATTAATACAGCGACAGGCATTCGCAGGTATGCTCTGGAGTAAAATGTTTTATCATTACAATGTTGAAAAGTGGCTGAAAGGTGATCCTGCGCAGCCGCAACCGCCAAAATCACGGGATAAAGTGCGCAATTTTCAATGGAAACACCTCAACAATGAGCATATTATTTCCATGCCCGATAAATGGGAATATCCATGGTATGCAACCTGGGATCTTGCGTTTCATACCATAAGCTTTTCATTGATCGATCCGGATTTTGCCAAACAACAGCTGAAACTATTTCTTTTCGAATGGTATATGCATCCCAACGGACAGCTTCCGGCCTATGAATGGAATTTTAATGACGTTAATCCCCCGGTTCATGCATGGGCTGTGTTCAGGGTTTTTAAAATTGATGAATATCTGACAGGAAAACCCGACCTGCCATTTCTGGAAAGTGCCTTTCAAAAGCTGCTTATGAATTTTACCTGGTGGGTAAACAAAAAAGATAACAATGGCAACAATATCTTTGAGGGCGGATTTCTAGGATTGGATAATATCGGAATCTTCGACCGTAATACAGAACTTCCCGATGGTGAGCATCTCGAGCAGTCTGATGGTACCAGCTGGATGGCCATGTTTGCCCTCAATATGATGAGAATTGCTCTTGAGTTGGCTGTATACAATAATATCTATGAGGAAATGGCCATGAAATTCTTTGAACATTTCCTCGCCATTGCAAATTCTCTTGACAATATGGGAGACGAATGCTTCAGCCTTTGGGATGAAGAGGATGAATTCTTTTATGATGCTCTTTCGCTGGGAGAAAATAATCATATGTATTTAAAAATGAGAACCATCGTGGGGCTTATTCCGATGTTTGCAGTAGAGGTTATTGATGATGAAATGATTGAAAATCTCCCGAATTTTAAAAAAAGAATGCAGTGGGTTTTGGATCATAAGCCGGAACTGGCTGCCTTGGTTTCTCATTGGGAAGTGAAAGGGGAAGATTCAAAGCATTTGCTTTCTCTTCTTCGCGGGCATCGCTTAAAAAGGCTTCTTCACAGAATGCTGAATCCTGATGAGTTTCTTAGTGAATTTGGCGTTCGTGCTCTTTCTAAAGAATATGAAAAGGATCCTTTTAGCCTGCATCTGAATGGCAAAGACTATACGGTAAGATATACACCCGCAGAAAGCGATAGTACGCTTTTCGGGGGAAACAGCAATTGGCGCGGCCCGGTATGGTTTCCTATTAATTTTTTAATTATTGAAAGCCTGCAGCGTTTTTTCTTTTATTACAGTCCGGATTTTCTGGTAGAATATCCTACAGGAAGCGGAAATTTCTTAAATCTTGACCAGATCGCAGACGAGCTAAGCAAAAGGCTGGCAAAGATATTTTTAAAAGACGAAAACGGAAACCGTCCGTTTAACGGACAATATCCAAGATTTCAGACTGACCCCGATTTTAAAGATTACATTCTTTTTTATGAATATTTCCACGGAGACAATGGTCGTGGAGTAGGTGCTTCACACCAGACAGGTTGGACCGGCCTGATTGCAAAAATTCTTATGCCCCGTTTTTCAAAAAAAGAAATTGCAGAATCTGAAACCGAAATGCCGGAAGAAAAATAGCTGAAATTCTAAACTATTATTAATACTTGTGCGGATTTAGCTTTAATGCTCATTCAAAAATCTGCTGAATGATCTCCAGTGAGGCAGGAATTCTGAAGTCTGTGATGTGATAATGATAATACACTAAAATACTATCAAGAAAATCTTTTCTATAAGGCGAAGGTATTTTTATCCTGTAAGGATGTTCCGAAGCAAGAATTGCCTGCCATATGGCGGAAATATCTTCATTAAAGATCTGATGCATGCTTTCGGATGAAAATGTTCCTGTTTCCGGATCAAGAAATATCCTGTCGTTCAAAAGAGGAGCTACCCCCTGAATTTTCAGGATTTTAATCATGAAAATCAAATGTGACTGATAGTTCCCGTTTTCCAGTTCATCAATGAACTCTTCAAGGCAAAAGAAAATCTGATGGTTTTTGTTTTCATGCCTGAGATTCTGATTAAGAAAATCCGAAATAAAAAACACAACCGAGTTACAACGGATATCCGTATAAATATCGTTGCTTTTTATCATTTCAAACCGGGAGATGGTCTGTATTCCGTTTCCTCTTACGGGAAGAAGAGAAAAGTTGAGTTTACTCAAGGGCAGAAGCAGAGCTTTTTTCTTATTCTTCCGGGTATAGATACCTTTCAGAAAATAAGACTGAAATCCCTCGTCTTCTGTAAAACAATGCAGTACTGCATCGTTCTCACCGTATTTTATATATGATAATAAAAATCCTTTTTGTGAATTCATTAATTAACTACCGCAATCTTTGCCGTTGCTTTATCGGAACCGTCCTCATTCGTCATCAGGACAAAATATATTCCTGAAGCTACTCTTGCTCCTCTCTGGTTATTAAGATCCCATTCATAATATCCGCCTCTTGCGACAGCAGAATGTACTACATTACCGGCTGCATCTGCAATTCTGATATTGGTAACTTCGGCAAGACCTTTTATGGTAACTTTTCCTTTAAAGTTAGAATATACTACAGGATTCGGATATACCAGCACATTACCAAAGCCCGAGGTAACATCAGCAACATCACCCTGATACGTTACAATTCCGTCATAAGAAACAAAATATACTTTTCCTGTCTTTTTATCAACCTTAATATCGGTAATACTGTTGGTAGGAAGTGGTGAATTTTCTTTGGTAAAATGCTTTATGGTTCTCTGTCCGTCTGCGGATAAGTAATATACGCCTCCGCCATCAACGGAAACCCATTTTTGATCTCCGGCATCTACTTCAATCTGTAAGATCTGTGAATCTCTGAAAAGCTCTTCTCCCAAACCGTTCTGTTCGATAATAATAGGTTCTACAGTAGCACTTGCGGGAGTTTTAACCGCCGAAACGGCATTAGGCAATACTCTTAATCCCAAATCTCCTCCTATCCATGCATCTCCCGATTTATCCAAAGCTACAGAAATATTTCCCCCTGAATTTGAATCAAAACCATTCGCCTGATTTAAAATATAGGCTGTATCATCAGAAGTGTTCACCGTTTTTTTTGCGTCATAAGCAATAAGTGCACTCAACCTGGGAATAGGAATCCATAATAACCCTTCATAAAATAAAGGTTTCTGTGCCGCACCCAATGAAGTTGTATTTTTTATAAGAAAATCATCAGTTGCTCTATCGTATGCTCCTATTGCCGTAAGCTGACCTACATCCGGCCCGTCGCTGGAAAAAGCAATGCTTACAAAAAGATTATTAGCATCATCAAAGGCCATCCCTACAGCACGTCTTGCAAAAAGATTATCAGTTCCTAAGTTGTAATTTTTTGTAAAAGTAAAATCCTTACTGGCTGCATTATATTTCATCTTGTAAACACCGCGTCCCGCTGCAGTCGTATAATTGGTAAAGAATATGTCATCCGGACTAGCAGGATCTGATACAACATCAAGAACATTAAATCTTATTGTATTTCCAATGAAATAGGAAGGATAGATCCACTCCAAACCATTGAAGTAATAAAAACCGGGATTTTTCGGATTGTTAGTCGCGGTATTAAATCTGTTTTCCCTTCCTCCGGTAGATACCAGAAGCTGATTTTCGCCATACAGACTTAGTTTATAAGCATAATTGAAGTATGGTCCGTCAGGTTTAAAGGAATTATTACTTTCATTTTTTATTCCTGATAATACGGTTCCTCCATAAACACTTCCTCCGACAGTCGTTGCCGTATTACATTCTTCCCCAAAGCTTACGGTATTGTTGAAATTTCCGTTGCTATTAAAGGTATAAACCCTATTTAAATCTGTTACAATAATGTTATTGCTGTTTACCACAACATCCCGTACATTGCCAAAGGTTTGTGAAAGGGGAGTGGATGTTCCACCGTTGTAAAGGTATGCTGTTGTAGCTGATGAAAAGCTTAAAGTGCCTTCAGAATCAATGTGTCTGAATGATCCTGACATTTCAGTCGACCAGGTTGTGAAAACAGGAAATGTTGTATTCATTTCGTGGCTTTTCAGCCCTGTGTTGGTTACCGAAAAAACTTTATTTCCGAAAATAGTTGCTTCATTACTGGCCTCGTATACTCCTCCGGATAAGAAGAAAGCAGAATCTTTAAATTCTTTTTTCTTAAGATCAAAAATAGAAACGCCATAGCCCACTGAAATAACGGCAAGATCTCCCGTTATTGAAATATGGTTGATTTTTTTGCTTCCGTTGTATCCCGTAGCAATAGGAATATCTACAACATAGGTTATTCCGTCCGGAGTAATGACATCCAGAGAGCCGTTCTGATACCCTACAAGAGCAATTTTATTCTGCGGGTTGTAATCGAATGCTGAAATTTTAACCTCATGCAAGCCGTTTGCTTTAGACAGCTTGGTAATTTCGCCTGATGAAATTGTATAATAAAAGATCCCGTTTTCTGCTGCTGCAACTATTTTTCCGTTATCTTCCTTCATTGCAATAACATTGTTATAAGAAAACAGGTCTGCCCATTTTTTTGAAGAAATAGTCTGTGCATTTGCAACGTGCAGGGATGCCAAAATACCAAGAGAAATTAAAGAGAGTTTTTTCATGCTTATGCTATTATACTGCTGTCTATTGTCTGATTATTCCAGGCAATATGTTTTATGTTTTTATTTGTATCAAAAAAGAAATCTATTCTTCCCAACAGGAGTCCTGCCCAGCCTACCTGGTTGACAAGGACATTCTTACCCTGTCTGTTGACAAAAGCCTGGGGTTCCGGCAGGAAAGTATGTGTGTGCCCTCCTAAAATAAGGTCTATATTTTCGGTTTTGGCAGCCAGGATCTTATCGCTTATTTTATCCGGCTCGTCTTTGTAGTCGTATCCGATGTGCGAAAGACAGATCACAAGATCACACTTCTGTTCGTTTTTAAGGAAATTGGAATAGTGTTGCGCTACATCTACAGGATCAGAATACACCGTCTCTCCGTACTGCTTCTTGCCTACAAGACCATCCAGTTGAATTCCAACTCCGAAAATCCCTACTTTAATTCCGTTTTTATTGAATATTTTGTAGGCAGAAGTCTTTCCGTCCAGAACGGTATTTTTAAAATCGTAATTCGAACAGATGAAAGGAAACTTCGCATTCGGTAAAACTTTTAAAAATCCGTCGACGCCGTTGTCAAAATCATGATTTCCCATAGTGGAAGCATCATATTTCATCATGGACATCAGCCTGAATTCCAGCTCACCACCGAAAAAATTGAAATAAGGTGTTCCCTGAAAAATATCTCCCGAATCAAGAAGCAGTACATTGGATTCCTGACTCCTGATTTGCTGAATTAAACTTGCCCTTCTTGCAAAACCTCCCTGATTAGGATTTTTGGTGTAGCTTGCATCAAAAGGCTCTATTCTGCTGTGCTGATCGTTGGTATGGAGAATGGTCAGTTTTGTTGCCGATTTCAGATCAGCAATCTTCAGTTCTTCTGCCATCATCATGTTTGGGGCTAAAGCCATTGCCAAAGTCCCGCCGCCTATTGTTTTTAAAAAACTCTTTCTGTCCATTATTTCTTACCGATAAAATTTAAACGAATATCTGTAGCAGGATTTACTTCAGGATTTTTTTTGAAATAATCAATAAAAAGATCTCTGAGTTTTATTCCGGTAGGGATCATTTGCCCCTTTGAAAAAAATTTCATGTTATCACCTCCCAAAGCCAGATAATCAGAGGTGGCAATATAATATTCCTGATCAGCATTTACCGTTTTCCCGTTTATGAGAGACTTTGTAAGCTGTCCGTTGTTGGTTTCAATGTATAAATGTGAAACGGGATTATTTACCTGTGTTTTTGCATAATAATCAAAAAGTCCCTGAACATCTGAACCTTTCATTTTTACGATGATCACTTCATTTTCAAAAGGCATTACTTCAAACACACTTTTGAGCAGGATATCTCCTTTTCCGATGCTTGTACGGATGCCTCCGATGTTTATAAGGGCAGCATCAATATTTTTATTGAGATTTTTTTGGGCCCACTCCTGAGCGCCGTCAAAGGTATAGTCTGCTAAAAGATTACCCAGATTGCTATTGTCCCCCTGTTTATTAAGATCAACTCCGGTATGGGAGATCTTCTGGTTCATCTCTTTATCCAGTTTTTGTTTGTAGGGCTCAATAACTTTTACAAACTCCTCATCATTTTTTAGCTCATTATTAATAGAAATGTTCTTTTGGGTCTGTACATCCGTTACCTGCAACGGAGAAGCCGTCTTACAGGCGGAAAGCGCAGCCAGAGCCATTCCTAATAACAAGAATTTATTTTTCATATGCAGCAATTATTTTTATAAAGGTCTTATGTCGCCGATATTGTATTTTTTGAAACAATTTAATAAATAGCGGTTTCATAATATCTTTTAGTATATGCAAATATAATTATATGTATAATAAAACATTATTATTTATGACAAATTCTTGGGGTAAATCATTAAATTTGAAAAAAATTATTCTAACAGATGAGCATTTTAAAAGGAGTAGGTGTTGCGTTGTTAACGCCCTTTAATGAAGATTTATCCGTTGATTTTGAAAGTCTTACCAAATTAGTGGATTTCAACATCGAAAACGGAACCAATTATTTAGTTGTTTTGGGAACTACAGCTGAGGCTGCAACGCTTTCTGCTGAAGAGAAGAAACAGGTGGTTGAACATATCATTAAAGTTACTGATAAACGCGTTCCGCTTGTTCTTGGAATTGGCGGTAATAATACTCTTGAAGTCAAGAAACAGATTGAAGAAACAGATCTTTCAGCATTTGAAGCCGTACTTTCCGTTTCTCCTTATTACAATAAACCAAATCAGGAAGGACTTTATCAGCACTATAAAATGCTGGCCTCCACCGGAAAAAATATTATTATTTATAATGTTCCTTCGAGAACCGGACAAAATGTTGAAGCGGAAACCACTTTGCGTCTGGCAAAAGAATTCCAGAATCTGTTTATGATTAAAGAAGCGGCACCTAATATTCTTCAGTATTTTGATATTTTAAGAAAAAAGCCTGAAGGGTTTAATCTTGTTTCCGGAGATGACGAATTTACCCTTCCCGTGACCCTTGCAGGAGGAAACGGAGTAATTTCTGTAATCGGACAGGCCTACCCGAAAGAATTTTCCACAATGGTACAACTGGCATTTGACAGAAAAGTGGATGAAGCCTACGAAATTCATAATAAACTGGTAGAGATTACCAGGCTGATCTTTGCTGAAGGAAATCCTTGCGGAATAAAAGCGGTTCTTGCAGAGAAAGGGATCGTGAAAAATTATGTAAGGCTTCCTCTGGTTACTGCATCAGAAGGCTTATACGCCAAAATCAAAGCTGAAATGGCGAATATTTAAAAAAAAGCAGAACGTTAAAAAAGCAATACTCAATAGTAAAATTTAAGGTTAACGTTCAATTCACTTTAATATAAAACTTACAGTTAAAATAAATGGTGAAAGGTTTATAGCTTTTCACCATTTTTCATTAATGAATTATCTTAGTCACTTAGATAAAATTTAAAAAAATTACGATACATGAGATTTATTAAAGCTATGGAAGGAGATATTCCATTGATTCAGGATCTGGCGAAAAGATCTTGGGAAACGGCTTATGCAGAGATACTTTCACCGGAACAGATAGGATATATGCTTGAGAACATGTATTCTCACAACGAAATTCTGGCACAGATGCAAAATCCTGATTATCATTATTATCTGATATTTGATGAAATAAGTAATTCATTTGACGGCTTTATAGGTTATGAACATGGTTATCAGGAATATACTACAAAGCTGCATAGGATTTATCTTGTTCCGGAAAGTAAAGGGAAAGGAGTAGGAAAGGCAGCAGTTAATTTTTTAAAAGAAAAAGTAGCCGAAGGAAATGACAGGAGAATTGTCCTGAATGTTAATAAAAGCAATACTGCAAAAAATTTCTATGAATCTCAGGGATTTACAGTGTATAAGGAAGTGGTTTTGGATATAGGTAATGGTTTTGTTATGGATGATTATGAAATGGAATTTTATTTCACGAATATTTGACTTAAAATTATATAACATTTAAATGTAATTCTATAAAATGTGATGTATTGTTTTTTTCCATCTTTGTAAAAGAACCAAGCCACTTATAACAAATACATATAACCTGGTTTTAAGCTTATTTTTTAGCTTTGATCAGTATATTTTTTTTCATCCTTAGTGTTTAAATTCCTGTGTTTATTAATACAGGAGTTTTTTTTGTTCATAAATCAACTCTGTATTTTATTATATCACTTTTAATTGATATAAAAGTATTATATTTACAATTAACATTAAAATACATATTAAGGATGAAAATGTATGTAAAATTTGATTTCAATACACTCTGTATGAAGGTGCTGGAAGACAAACTAAAAGATCAGGGTTTGAAATACAGGCTTCTTAATTTCGGAGAGGTAGAATTATATGAATCGCTTACGGAGGAGCAATGTAAGATTTTCAGAAAGAATCTTGAAGATTACGGGATTGAAGTTATAGAAAGCCAGAAAACTGCTTTGGTACAAAAAATAAAAGATGTTATTACAGAATTTATAGGCTCGGATGAAGCTGCTCCTGTAAAGGCTTCCATTTATATTGCTGGGAAGCTGAATCATAGCTACGGATATCTTTCTAATGTCTTTTCGGATGTGGCCAATACCTCGATTGAGAACTACATTATGATTCAGAAAATAGAATATGCAAAGGAACTGATCGTCAGTAAAAAGCATAATCTTACGGAAATTGCTCAAATCCTGAATTATTCCAGCGTTGCCCATCTAAGTACTCAGTTTAAAAATATGACGGGAATTACCCCATCTTATTTCCAGAAGATAATTGGAATGAGAAGAGAAGTCAGCCGATATGATAAACAGTATTCCGGAGCAGTATGAATAAAGAATATCTTAATGTGATTCTGGCAGATCATGATGAAGGCAATCTTGTCCTTTTTAGAAATATATTACAGGAATTCAAAATTCAGGTTAAAGTAAAAACATTTTTTAATGGCAGAGAACTGATGGATTATCTCAATCAAGATATTCTGGTTCCCGAGGTGGTGTTTATGAGTTATCATTTGCCGTTGAAAAATGCTTTGCAATGCCTGAGTGAAATTAAAGCTGATCGAAAATTCGATCCCATGACCACTACTGTTTATTCAGAAAATTTATCTGCTGAAGAAGAAGAAGATGTTTTTGTAACGGGTGCTAATGTTCTTATGAAAAAGCCTGATAATTATAAAGATATGAAAAAAAATGTCACCGATATAATCTCTGTTAGCTGGCAATATCATACTTCGGGATTGAATAAAAATAATTTTATCATGAAAGTGTGAAAAAAAATCAAGAATTATTTTGGAATTGAAATTAATGTTTTATATTTGTACCTCAAGATTCACATAAAGGTGAAAACAATTAGATCGAAAATCCGATTTTTTATATCTGGTTATCAGTGGCATATGAGCCGGACTGACGAATGTGTCTAATAGCAAGTAATTTGAGAATAAACTAAATTATATATAATCACAATGTAGTTAAACAAAATGAATTATATTAATTTCCAATTAGAAAGCGTAGAAGATCTTTAAACAAAACGGTACAATCATGAAAACTTTAAAGATAAAGAATAATTGTTTCATCAGTTCTTTATCAAGCCAAGTTAGTTTTTATAAATAAGCAGATTGGGAAGGTAATTCATTTTGTTTTTTACTTTATTATCAATTGAACATCATCACACACCTATATTTAACACCACATCACAAAATAATAAGATGATAAAGTAATTTCTTCAAATAACAGTTTTATAAGGGGAAACCGCGTAAGGATTTATTTCTTTTCGCGGTTTTTTTATGAAATTTTACTCCATTTGTTTTTGCCTTTGTACTGTCGCAGATAGTAGTTTTTCAGGATCTGGTTATCAGGATTTGATAGCAGGGGATCTGTTTTCAGGATTTTTTCCACCGTATTTTTAGTAACCTTAATGATAGCCGAATCATTCACCAGGTCAAGCCTTTTAAAATCTACCACACCGCTTTGCTGGGTACCAAGGATATCACCGGGACCCCGAAGCTGCATATCAACCTCGGAAATTTTAAATCCGTCATTGGTTTCTACCATTGTTTTAATTCGTGTTCTGCTGTCACTGGACAGTTTGTCTGAGGTCATCAGGATACAATAGCTTTGTTCCGCACCACGTCCTACGCGTCCACGAAGCTGATGGAGCTGCGAAAGGCCGAATCGCTCAGCGCTTTCAATAACCATTACCGAGGCATTGGGAACATTTACGCCTACTTCAATAACCGTTGTTGCAACCATAATTTCAGCCTTTCCGGAAGCAAAATAGCTCATGGCTGCATCTTTTTCGTCAGGCCTCATCTTGCCGTGCAGCATAGTTACATTATATTTTGAGAAGTTATCCATTACATTTTCAAGTCCGGTCATCAGGTTTTTGTAATCTAAAGTCTCGGATTCTTCAATCAGCGGATATACAAAATATACCTGTCTTCCTTTCTGGATCTCTTCACGGCAGAAATTATACACATATGCTCTGTCCTTTTCACGTCTATGGGCAGTTACAATAGGTTTTCTTCCCACTGGCATTTCATCAATTACCGAAACATCCAGATCAGAATAAAAACTCATCGCCAGCGTTCTGGGAATAGGTGTGGCTGTCATTACCAGAATATGCGGCGGAATTTTATTTTTTGCCCATAATTTTGCCCTTTGTGCAACTCCGAATCTGTGCTGCTCATCAATAATAGCCAGTCCCAGATTTTTAAATTTCACTTTATCTTCCAGTACGGCATGAGTGCCGACGAGAATAGAGAGTTCACCATTTTCAAGCTCTTCATGAATAATTTTGCGGTCAGATTTTTTGGTAGATCCCGTTAAAAGTTTAACATTAACTTCTGTATTTTCCAGAAGTTCTTGGATACCATTGTAATGCTGCTGGGCAAGAATCTCCGTTGGAGCCATGATGCAACTCTGAAAGCCATTATCTTTTGCAATAAGCATGGTGAGTAAAGCAACCATTGTTTTTCCGGAGCCTACATCTCCCTGCAGGAGCCTGTTCATCTGTATCGGACGTTTCATATCCTGCCGGATCTCTTTCAGCACTCTTTTTTGAGCACCCGTTAAATCAAACGGAAGATGATGTTGGTAAAAATCATTAAAATAATCACCTACAATCGGAAAAGGATTTCCTGCGGTATGACTCTTATGGTGAATTTTTTTTAACCCGTAACCCAACTGAAAAAAGAATGATTCTTCAAATCTCAGCCGATAATCTGCTTTCCTGAAATGTTCTGCATCTTTTGGGAAATGAATGTTAAGATAAGTATGTTGCCGGGAAAGAAATTTAAAAGCTTTCATCAGGTAATCCGGAAAATTTTCCTGAATAAGATTAGGGATTTCACGGCAGATATTTTTAAGCACATTCTGGAAAAATTTTTGATTCAGCCCCCTCTTGGTTAATTTTTCCGAACTCGGATAAATAGGCTTCAAACGATTGTCGCCTTCTTTTTTTTCATCAATCTCAATTTCCGGATGCGGCATGGAAAACTGATGGTTAAAAACATTGATCTTCCCGAAAATATAGATTTCCTTATTAATGGGAAGCTGCTCTTTCATCCATTTGGAATATTGAAACCATACGAGATCCATCATTCCCGTATCATCATTAAATTTTGCAGTAAGCCTTTTGATTTTACCGGTCTGCACTTCCTGTACACTTGTAATTTTCCCTTTCAGCTGAACGTCTGTCGATATTTCGTGAAGCTGCGCAATTTTATGGATTTTGCTTTTATCCAGATAACGGAGCGGGAAAAAATTCAGAAAGTCTTCCACAGTGGAAATTCCCAGCACATTCCTGATGAGCTTGGCTTTTTCCGGACCGACCCCTTTCACATATTCTATGGAAGTTTCTAATGTCATTAACAGCCCACGAATTTCGGGAAAAAATAGAAATTAAAAAAGACTTTCAATTCTGAAAGTCTGTATTTGTTATTCTTTTATTTTAGATTTAAATTTTGTCTGATAATCTTCCCACTGTTCCCTTGAACGTATTTTTTTAAACAGATCCTTTGAAATAAATTCCAGGTAAGGCTCCAGCTCTTTTGCAGATAATTCTCCCTGAAGAATAGTAATAGGACCTCCTTTTTCATCCAGGAATACCGTACTGGGTACGGCTCCTACATTCATATACTGGGTAAACTCGTGAAGAGAGTTTCTTCCTTTTTTGTGCTCTGTATTAGGATTGGAAAACTTTCTGCCAAAAATCTGAATCGTACTTTTCTCTTCGGCATTAAATTTTACGGCGTAGTAATTTTCATTCAGAATATCAGCAATAATAGGGTTTCCGTATGTTTTTTTATCCATGATTTTACAAGGACCACACCAGTCTGCATAAAAATCGACCATGATTTTTTTCGGATGTTCTTTCTGAGCCTTCAGGGCTTCATCTATGGTCATCCACTTTACCTGGGCAAAATTTAAGGTGATAACGAAAAGACAAATTATGCTTATAATCTTCTTCATGATTTGATATTTATGTAAAAATAAGCATAATAGTTATGCCTTACCGCACCTCCTGCATTAATTTTTTAACGAAAGGCGAGATCAAAATTAATACAACTCCGGCAATTACGGCATATAAACCTAATTGTTTATATCCATCAGTATAAGTGATCAAAGCATCATAATTGGTAGACCCCGTTTTTGCGGTAGCCAGGCCTGCTCCGATGATTCCGGCAACATACTGTCCGTACGCTGAGGCAAGGAACCACATGCCCATCATCATTCCCTGAAGATTTTTGGTTGAAAGCTTCGTCATGATGGATAGCCCGATAGGAGAGAGGCATAATTCTCCCAAGGTAATAACCAGCAATGCAATGGTAAAGAAATTAAGTGAAGTAATTCCCTGCATATTGGCGAATAATCTTGTGGCAAATAAAATATAATATCCTAATCCTAAGAATATAAACCCTAACCCGAATTTAATAATGGTATTGGGTTCAATTTTTCTTTTGTTCATCCAGATCCATAGTAACCCTATTAATGGAGCAAGAAAAATAATAAAAAATGCGCCTCCGGAATTATTAACGCCATTCGGATCAAGTCCCAATAAATCGTTATTCAGGTTTTTAGCCGCAAAAATACTTAAAGAACCTCCGCTCTGTTCGTAGATTCCCCAAAATAAGATTGAAAATAAAATAAACACCAAAGCCGCTAAAAGTTTATTGCGTTCGGCAGGAGTTACTTTTGTCATTTCATAAAAAAGATAGATCAGGGTTAGCGGCCCGATGGTCCACATAAAGTAATCGGTGTATTCGGTTTTAGCAACCATGACCATAATAATCGGGACGAAAATCAGGGATAAAACATATACACCATATTCCTGCCATTTCGGGATGGGTGCAGATGGTATTTCATTGTCAGGATGTCCCGGCTGCAGGCCAATTGATCCCAAACTTCTTTGAGTGAAAACAAAATTAATAAGACTGATTACCATCACAACAGCTGCCAAGCCAAAAGCGATATTCCATCTTAATCCTTCAGAAATTATATTGGCAAACATTTCTCCTTTTCCAATTGCAATACAAAAATAGCCTCCCAGTAAAGCTCCAAGATTAATTCCTGCGTAAAATAAAGAAAATCCTGCATCTGCCCGGGAATCATTCGGTTTGTAAAGCTGTCCCACCATGGAAGAGATATTCGGTTTGAAAAAACCTGTTCCCACAACGGTAAATGCAATGCCCAGGAAGAAAAATTTGTGAGGATCTGCTGCCAGAATCAAGCTTCCTACAATCATTAAAAGCCCACCCCAGAATAAGGATTTTCTGAAACCCAAAATTTTATCTGCAAATAATCCTCCGATAAAGGTAAAGGCGTACACAAAAGCCTGAGTAGCACCATATTGAAGATTCGCTTCTTTTTCGTGAAAATTAAGCTGCGAGATCATGAAGAAAACCAGCATTCCCCGCATTCCATAGAAACAGAATCGCTCCCACATTTCGGAGAAGAAAAGACTCCAGATTTGTCTCGGATATTTTCCTTTAAAATTTTGTATTTCGTCTAAAGTTAAACTCATAATATATGACTAAGTTTTAATTAAGGGATTTATTATATTAAAAATGATGACTGATTTTAAAGTGCTATTGAAAATGCATAAGCGAATGATTAGCTCCCTTGGATAAAGTGTATAATTCAGTGAGAACGAAGCTTGATGTTTTCATAGTTGCTAACTTACAAATTTCTTATGAATGTAAATATAAGATGCAGTAAAAATTATAAACGGGATATTCATAATTCCTTTCAGATTCCAAATTTTTAAAATGTTGATAAAAATATAGATGCTGAAAACGTGATGATTATCTTTTTTAGCTGTTAAAAAAGAAATTATTTTCACAAATAGCTGTAAGGATTTTATAAAAATTCTGTCTAAGCCTTTAATTAACAATTAAATTAAAAAAATGATAAAAAGAATTTCAATTTTAAGTATCAGCGTTTTGCTTTTAAGTTTATTTTTAGTTTCATGTTCGGATGATAACGATACTATTGCTCCCACGCCGGAAAAAGATATGGGATACGTTTTCACAATGACCAATTCCAACACGTCCAATGATCTTTTGGTGTATTCCAGAGATGAGAATGGTAATCTTTCATTAAAATCCAGTATTGCCACAATGGGTATAGGATCAGGTGGCGGATTAGGAAGCCAGGGCGCTTTAACATTAAGTACTGACAGAAAATTTCTTTTTGTAGTGAATGCGGGAGACAATTCAATTTCTTCTTTTACCGTTGCGCCAAACAATGTGACGTTGGTTGGTAAATATAATCTTGTTGGACAGAGACCTGTAAGTGTCGCTCAAAGAGGAAATCTTGTTTACGTACTGAACAGTGCAGGCACAACGGGTGCTGCATCCATTGAAGGCTTTACCTTAAATGGTTCAACAGGTGCATTAAGCCCAATTGCCAATTCTTCTACACAATTATCTCTGAACACAAATGCGGCCCAGATCTCCTTCGTATATGATAATGTTGTTGTAATTGCTGAAAGAGCAACAAATCTTCTAACTTCTTATGTGTTAAATACATCTTCTGTACCGACTAATAAACAGTCGTTCCCGTCACAGGCTCCGCAGCCTTTCGGATTTGCAGTGAGTTCCGGTGGGAAGATTTATGTTACTGAAGCAAGTGCAAGCAGTTCCGTTTCAAGCTACTCTGTTTCAAATACAGGAGGTATTACCAATATCAGTACTTTGACCAATAATCAGGGAGGAGCATGCTGGGCAGTTTTAAACAAAACAGAATCAATAGTGTATTCTACAAATGCAGGGGGCAATACGATATCTTCATTTAATATTACTTCTTCGGGAATGCTTTCCGCAACTCAGATTGCATTTAATATGGGAGCAGGAAACGGGCCTAATGATGCAGGACTAAGCAGCAATGGAAATTATCTGTATGTATTAGCCGGAGGAAGTGATAAGATTTATGGGTATAAGGTAGATGCTAATTCTTTAACCTCAGTTCCGGGGGCTACCATGTTTGTTCCGGGTGCTGCATTTGGATTGGCTGCTTACTAAGTATTAAAGTTCCGATTAATTAAGATTTGAAAACCTTGAATACTTACTTCATACTTATTAAATTAAATTTAGCAGGTTCTTATATCTTACTTTAATTTCTATTTTTTATTTATTTTCTAAGGTGGATTAATCAGAAAAATTGATTAATTAATCAACAAAAAACCTCTGACGTATGTCAGAGGTTTCGTTATATTTATTTGATACGGATTAGTTCACACCGTGCATCATTTTCTTTAAGATTGGTGAAATTAAAGCAAGGATAACAGCTGCGATACCACACAATACCACGAATACCATGAAGAATTCGAATAAATTGTGAATTTCAAATCCTGCAAAAGTAGGATTCTGCAAAGGCAACTGAGCTTTTTCAAACGCTACAGCCTGCTCAGCTGTTAAGGTTACTTTCTTATCCAAAACATCCTGAAGGTTTACTCCGATTTCCTGAGCTTTGGTAAATTTATCACCTGTAGCAGGAATTAGTGCTCCTAATGAACCGGCCAAAGCATACCCTGCAGCATTGGAGATAAAGAAAACACCATACAATAATGAAGCAAATCTTTTCGGAGCCAGCTTACCTACCAAAGATAAACCGATTGGAGAAAGGCAAAGCTCACCACAAGTCTGGATGAAATATAAAAGCATCAGCCATTTTATCGCCAATAATCCTGAATTTCCAAGATCTTTTACGTTATGGGCAATGATAAAATAACTTAAAGCAATTAATGCAAGACCCATTGCCTGTTTCATCGGAGAAACCGGCTCTTTGCCTCTTGCTCTTAATTTATCCCAGATTAAACTGAAAGGAACTGCAAGCAGTACAACGAAAATCCCGTTAAAAATCTGTACCATTGAAGGCGGCATATTCCATCCGAAGATATTTCTGTCGGTCTGGTTGTCTGCAATGAATGTTAATGAAGAACCTGCCTGCTCGAAAGCTGCCCAGAAGAAAATAATAAAGAAGGACACGATATAGATTACCCAGATTCTTTGTCTTTCTACTTTGTTTTCTGCAGAAGACATGATTAAGAATGCCAAGGAAATTCCTGCTGCATAAATGAAAGGATAAATAATTCCTTTGATTAATTGTCCCATTTCAACTGCTTTAAAGCCAAATTCACCGACAAGAAGATATCGGAAAACAAAGAATAAAACAATAAATAATGCTCCTGTAATTCCTAATGCTGCTCCTGAGAATTTTGCAGTCTGCGTTTCGCCTTCTTCAAAATCTGCGCTGGTATTATGTTTTGGTAATCCGCCGATTGGTCTTCCTTCCGGAGTTACCACATATTTATTTTTAAGGATAAAGAATGTTATAGTTCCGACGATCATTGCAATCGAAGCCGCCAGGAATCCCCATTTGAATGCGAAGATATCTCTTACGCCTGTTGTCGCATCTTTTACGTCTCCTAAATAAGGACAGATAAACTGACCTAAAAATGCTCCGATATTGATTCCCATGTAGAAGATCGTGAAAGCAGAGTCTAGTTTTGATTTTTCCTGTTTCGGGTAAAGACTTCCCACCATGGAGGAAATATTCGGTTTGAAGAAACCGTTTCCGAAAATGATGATGAAAAGGGCAAGCCACATAAACATTTTTGCGCTGTCAATGCTTCCTGAGAAAGTAGAGGCACTAATGAACAGTAAAAACTGACCGATGGCCATTAATGATCCACCGATTAAGATGGCATTTCTGTTACCGATATACTTATCTGCAATGAATCCTCCCAAAAGAGGAGTAAGGTAACATAAAGCTAAAAATCCACCATAGATGATTGCTGCATCAGCTTCTTTTATTAATAAGGAATTTACCATGAAGAGCGTCAAAAGTGCTCTCATTCCATAAAAGTTGAAACGCTCCCACATTTCTGTTCCGAATAAAACCCACAATCCCTTCGGATGTCTGGATCCTTTATTCTCTACAAATTCATCCTGTTTCGGACTTAATGCTTCAGTATTATCCATTTTTTATTGTTAATTTTTGTTAAGACTGACAAATATAGTTTTTTTTGTGTTTTCGGCAAGGTTTTAATTTTATATTTAAATAAAAAAGCTGCAGAGTGACTCTACAGCTTTGTTTTCATTATTGTTGAATAAAATCAATGTCCCTTTTCCTTCATGATTTTGTTTAACCTTTTTAACATGGATAGTCCTAAAAGGGTGGCAAATATCAGTAAAGCAAAATTGACCAGGAAGTAATTCATTTTATTATCATAGCTGTACCAGGTACTTGCTAAAATTCCTGAAAGTTTGTTTCCAACTGAGTTTGCCAGGAAAAAACCTCCCATCATTAAAGCCGTAATCCTTGCAGGAGATAATTTGGAAACAAAAGACAATCCCATCGGCGAAAGGCAAAGCTCACCAACGGTGATAACACCATATCCTGCAACCAGCCACCACGGCGAAACTTTAACGGCGCCGTTATCACCCGCCCATACTGCCAGAACCATAACCAGACAGGATAGTGCTGAAATAAATAATCCCAAAACAATTTTCGTAGGCGTTAGCGGTTCTTTCCCGCGTTTTCTTAAAAATGCCCAGAAGGCAACGATAACGGGCGTTAAGGCAATTACCCAAAATGGATTGATGGATTGAAATAATTCTGTATTATATAAATAGGTTTTTGTTTCAGGATTTTTTTCTAATTGTGTACGCTGTTCGGGAGAAATATTTTTAAAGTAAACATCTTTTCCCTGTACTTTAATGGCTTTTCCGTCTTTATCTTTTTGGGACTGGAACTGATTATCATAAACAGGAACTTCCTTGTCTTCATAACTTTTACCCTCAACCATATAAATTCCTTCTAATGGCTTTTCCATAGCGGCAGGAACGCTTCGGTCAGTGTAATAATTGGCCCATCTCGTTAAAGCGGTTCCATTTTGTTTGAAAACTGCCCAGAAAAACATACTGATTAAGAAAACCGATAATAAGGCTCCGATGGACGATTTTTCATTAGGTTTAGCTTTAAAATAGAGCGAAGCATAAAAATAAATAACAGGAACACAGGCGAAAATAAAGGCATCTGTACTGTCGCTTCCGAAAATATTTCCGGGAATGATCCAACCTATGGCTCCCGCAATAATTGCAGGTAAGAACACTTTAATCAAAATTTCCGAAAGCTTGGTGTCGCCTTCCTGTACCGGTTTCATCTGGGCTGCATGAATATAATGTTTCCTGCCAATGGTAAAAATTACCATACCAATCAACATTCCGATTCCGGCAGTAATGAAAGCTTCACCCCAACCGAATTTATTCCGCATAAATGCCGCAATGATATTGCAGATAAACGCGCCGATGTTGATTCCCATATAAAAAATATTGTATCCGGAATCTTTGTTGGCTTTATAAGGTTCTTCAGAATATAAATTTCCAAGCAATGTTGAAATTGTTGGCTTAAAGAAACCGTTTCCGATGATAATTAATGCTAATGAAGAATAAAAAAGAGTAAGATCTTTAAAAACACCCATCCCAATGTATCCGGCCGCCATTAAAATTCCCCCGAGATAAATCGATTTGATGTAGCCTAATACCCGGTCCGCAAGAAAGCCGCCGATGAAAGGGGTTAAATAGGTAAGTGCAATGTAGGTTCCGAAAATATCGTCTGCGGTTTTGTCGGGAAGTCCGAGGCCACCTTTTGCGCCGGTTGGTTCAATCACATACAGTACAAAAATTCCGAGGATAAGATAATACCCGAAACGCTCCCACATTTCCGTAAAGAAGAGGAAAGGCAATCCCTTAGGATGTTTAGTCTTCATAGCTGATAAATTTCAAATTTCACAAATATAGAATTTTAAAAATAATAATGAGATTTTATTAACTTTGGATAAAATAAGATGGAAAATGGAAATTACATTGAAAGATTTAGAAAACAATATCAGAACACTCCCTGAAAATTTTTACGAGGAATTAAATGATTTTATTGATTTTTTGAAGAATAAACATTTTAAAGAAAAACAATATGAAGTTCCAGAATCGCAAAAAGAGGAGGTAAGAAGAAGAATTAAATATTCTCAAAGTAATTCTCAAAGTTTTGTTTCCGAATCTGAAATGGATGATTACTTAAGAAGTTTAGAAGATGGCGATTAAATTAATCTACAGCCGTTTTGTTAAAAACGATCTTAAGGAAATCAATGAGTGGTATAAGAAAATTAATAAAGAATTGTGGAACAATTTTACGAATGAATTCCGACTGAAAATCAATCTTATTAAGGAAAATCCTTTATCTTTTGAATTGAAATATAACAATATTAGACTCGTTTTTCTAAATAAATTCCCCTACGGAATTCATTATTCATATGATGCAGAAGAAAACATAATTGAAATATATTCCGTATTCCATACTTCAAGAGATCCCGAAAAATGGAAAGAAAGAAAATAAAACTCCGAATCTTTAATGCGAGATTCGGAGTTTTTTTTATCATTAAATTTCAGATAAATTTTTACAAATTCTCCAAAATAAAGTCAGTCATTTTCTGGTAAAGCTGAGGTCTTGTCTGCCCGCCATAAATTCCGTGGTTTTTGTCGGGATAAGCCATGAAATCAAACTGTTTTTTATTCTGAATCAAAGCTTCCGAGAATTGCATGGAATTCTGGAAATGAACATTATCATCGGCAGTTCCGTGAATTAATAAGAACTTTCCTTTCAGTAAATTCGCATATTCGGTAGGCGAGTTTTTATCATAACCGTCAGGGTTTTCCTGTGGTGTTCTCAGGAACCTTTCTGTGTAAACGGAATCATAAAATCTCCAGTTGGTAACCGGGGCAACCGCTATTCCCATTTTGAAAACATCCGCACCTTTGGTCATGGCTAAGCTGGTCATGTAACCCCCGAAACTCCATCCGAATATTCCGATTCTGGATTTATCAATATAAGACTGATTTCCAAACCATTTAGCTGCCGCAATCTGATCTTCAATCTCATATTTGCCAAGATTCATGTAAGTTACTTTTTTGAATTTCGCTCCTTTATAACCTGTTCCGCGCCCGTCTACGCACGCAACAATATAACCTTTTTGAGCTAACATTTCAAACCAGAGTGCATTCCCGTTATCCCAGGAATTGGCAACCTGCTGAGATCCCGGCCCTGAATATTGAAACATGAATAACGGATACTTTTTATTCTTATCAAAATTTTTAGGCTTAATAATCCATGCATTCATCTGGTCTCCGGCTTCATTGGGAATCGTCATGAATTCTTTTTCAACAAAGTTATCTGCTTTAAGCTTTTGAAGCTGCGCATCATTATTCTGAAGTTCCTTTACTACTTTTCCGTTTCCGTCCTTTAAGACAAAAGTGTAAGGTCTTGAAGCCGTAGAAGATGTTTCAATAAAATAATTGTAGTTTTTGCTGAAACTTGCAGAATTATTACCTTCTGCATTGGAGACAAGCTGTGATTTTCCGTTTTCGATGTTTATTTTGGAAACCACTTTATTGATGCTTCCTTTCTCTGTAGTCTGAATGTAAATTTCTTTTGATTTTGGATTATATCCGTAATAATCGGTTACCTCCCAATTCCCTTTCGTTACCTGCTTTTTCAGCTTTCCGTCTTTGTCGTACCAGTACAGATGGCGGTTGCCGTCTCTTTCGGAGCCCCAAAGGAAAGAATCATCCTCTAAAAATTCCAATGTCGGACTGTCGGTGTCAATCCACTTTTCATCCGTCTCGGTAAATAATTTTTGTACAGCTCCGGTTTTAGTATTTATTTTCAGAACATCAGAAGCATTTTGAATTCTTTCAGAAGTAATCAAAACGATTTCGTCCGGTTTTACCGTCTGAATAACGTTGGGAATATAATAATTTTTAAACGAGCTTAAATTTAATGAAGTGGTTTTACCATTATCAAGGCGATACAGCTGCGCTGAAACTTTGGAATTTTTTTCTCCGGCTTTCGGATATTTATAACGCATTTCAGATGGGTAAAGTGTTTTACCGTAAATCGGGATAAAAATTTCCGGCACATCACTTTCATCTGATTTTACAAAAACAATAGCGTCAGAATTTTTCGTCCATTCATATTGTCTTGCATGTCCGAATTCCTCCTCGTACACCCAGTCTGCAAGTCCGTTGATAATTGAATTTTTCTTACCATCTGTGGTAATCTGCGTAATTTTTCCCGAATTTAAATCCTGATAGAATAAATTGTTATCAGCGATAAATGCAACTTTGGTGGCATCAGGAGAAAACCTCGGCTCCTGAACAAAATTGCCTTCATTTAAGGCAACTGTTTTTCCCGATTTCAAATCTTTTACCTCAAATTTTCCAAGAAAGGAATGTCTGTAAATCGGCTCACTTTCTTTGAGTAAAAGAATTTTAGACTCATCATCAGAAAATTCATAGCTTTCAAACTGTCCGTCAACAATATTTCCTTCTTTTTGGGACGTTTTATAAGAGTATTTTGCAATTCCTCCCTGTTCGATTACCAGGTAGTTTTCCCCGTTTTTCATGGAAGTGATCCCGGCGATGCCTTTTCCACGGTAATATCCTGAATAAATCTTATCTAAGGTGATTTCCTGTGCGGCTAAACTCTGAAAGGCAGCAGCTATGGTAAGTGTTAATATGAATCTTTTCATTTTTTATTTTAAAGATTTCAAATATAACAATTTTATGAATGGTAAAAAAAGCATTTAAATGCAGCCTTTGGCAAAAAAATTGAATACTAAATCATAATCAATACATCACAGAATAATTATGGAAACGAATGCTTTTGACCAAAAACTAAACCGCTACGAATTCGACGACACCATTATATATACAGGATTTTCAAGCTATCAGGATGCTGAAGACTATGCTCAGAAAAAAAATGGTAAACTGGTGGAAGTAGGTTTCAAAGACGGTAATGATAACCCCGAAATAGGCAATGAAGCGAATCTGATTGAAAAAAAACTTCACTATGTTGTAGATGCCGGTGACGAATATAAGTTCATTCATTCATCCGACCCCGCATTTAAAGAATATGCAGACGAATTGCAGAAGATAAAAGCAAAATTGCTTGAATCTCCGCCGGATGAAAGATATCTGGCCAATTTTGAAATAGAAAATACGGAAGACCCGATTGTTGTAATAAAAAATGATCATTTTGAATCGGTGACTTCAAGAGAAAGGTCAAAATACCTGAAACACGCTAATGTGTATGAAATAGGAGTCTCTGTACCAATATCTTAAAATATAAAACGATGAGCAAGACAAAATATTCAGAAAAAGCTCAGGACAAAGTAGAGAAAGTAATGCACGAGTTCAAGGAAGGAAAACTGAAATCTTCGTCCGGAGATAAAGTGAAAAGCAGAAAGCAGGCAGTTGCCATAGGAATTTCTGAAGCAAGAGAAGAAGGCCTGAAAGTGCCTAAAGAAAAAAAGAAAAAAGATTAATACTAAAATCGGTTTGAAAAATTCTTCAAACCGATTTTTTTATATTATAAATGTAATTGATCGTCAGTGGAGTGTTTTTGTAATGAATGAAGAAAATGTATCGAGTACATTAAATAAACATTGTCACTCATCAGAAATTATCCGTTGTAATTGTAAAGGATCTGATAATATTCGTCTGCCATTCGGTCACTGTTGAACTGATCTTTCACATCATTCATGGAGTTATACTGAATTTTTCTCCATTTATTCGGATTATCGTAATAAGCAGGAAGGATTTCATTTTCCAGAAGTTCATACAGCTTGTTCATATCGTAATTATCCTGTTCATAAATGCTCATATTGTCGTAATCTCCTTTTGGTACAACGAAAGAGTTTTCTCCATGTTTTGCAAATTCAGGGATCCATCCGTCGTCGGTAGAAAGATTTACGGAACCATTCATGGCGGCAGTCATTCCTGATGTTCCTGAGGCTTCTCTCGGAACCCTTGGGTTGTTCAGCCAAAGATCGGAACCCTGCTTCAGCGATTTACTCAGTGAAAGCTCATATCCCGTAAGAACGGCCATGTTTTTATTGTTTTTGCTTTCTTCCACCAGAGAATTAAAAACAGAAATTGCGGAAAAATCCATCGGGTAGGGTTTTCCGGCCCAAATGATCTGTACCGGATATTTCGGATGATTCAAAAGCTTATAAAATCTTTCTTTATCCTGTAAAAGAAGATCTGCCCTTTTATAGCCTGCAAATCTTCTTGCCCAGACAATCGTAAAAATATTGGGGTTAAAAAGATTGCCGGTCTGGTCCGCAACGATTTTAAAAAGTCTTTTCTTAAGATGCTTTTTCCGGTAATCAAACACCGTTTCATCGTTTTCATCTTTGGCATTGTACAAAGGTTTGTCGGACCAGTATTTGAATTCCTGGGCATTGGTGATTGATTTAATTTCGCATATCCCTTCATATTTGCTCCACATGGCTCTTGAAACAACTCCATGAAGTTCCGACACACCATTAGCGACGCGGGCCATTTTCAGGGCACAAAGCGAATGGTTGAAACGGTCGTCTCCCGTACCTTCGATTCTTTTTACGTCTTCCATGCTGAATCCGGAAAAATAAGACATATCATAGCAAAGTCTCAGATTGTGCTTTTCATTACCGGCCTCTTCGGGAGTGTGAGTGGTGAATACAAGCTTTTCTTTTACCCTGTTGAGGTCTCCGTTGTATTTTTTTAGCAGATGAAATGCTGCGGGAAGTCCGTGAGCTTCATTCAAATGATAAATATCCCTTTCCAGATTCATTTCATCTAGCAGCTTAGCTCCACCTTTTCCTAAAAGGATATACTGGGCAAGCTTGGTAGACTCATTGGCGTCGTACAACTTGTGGCAGATGGTTTTTGAAATATGGTCATTTTCAGGAACATCGGTAGAAAGAAAAAACATCGGTGCCGTATGGAAAATCTCCGGATCAAGATACCATACCTTTACCCAAACCGGTGCGCTGTGGATTTCGATCTGAAATTTCAGACCGGTATCTTCAAGGAAGCTGTACATTTTTTTTGTCCAAACCGGCTGTAGGGTCTGGTCATGATTTCTTGCCTGGTCATAATATCCGAATTTCCACAAAATCCCAATGCCTACAAGATCCTGTTTCAGATTGTAAGCACTTCTCATATGAGATCCGGCTAAAAATCCGAGACCTCCTGAATATATTTTAAGAACCTGCTCTATGGCAAACTCCATTGAAAAATAAGCTACTTTTTTAGAGTATTTGGGATTAGCACCAAAAGGCATTTTAAAGTTTCTAAAATCCATCACAGTTTTATATTTGAAAGCCAAAGGTATTAAATAAGAAAATAAACTATATGTTAATTATTGAATAAATTGTTTTAAAAGAATTTTTAGCATTGATATTTTACTTACCTTTAAGATGTAAATTTTTGATAATCAAAACTTCATGACATGAAACCGGAAGTTTTATGTGTTCCATAACAATAAAAAATAAGCACATGAAAAAGGCATTTTCTGATGAAGATTTAATTAAAAATCTAAGCTTATATTACCTCAACCGGCATTTGAAGAAAAAGCCGATAGAAAAATACCACCGTACGATCGATCAGTCTCCGTTGCATGACCGTGAAAAATACAAGAAAAAGACAGAAATCTTGCTTCTTAATTCTTTTATGCACCATTTTCCTGAAGTTCAGTTTGAAGATTTAACCTGCGAAAGTCCGGATTTCATTGCAAAATTTAACGATAAGAAAATCGGGATAGAGCTCACCGAAGTGATCAATCATCTCGAAATGAAAAAAATAGAAAGCAGCTTAAACAAAATTTTCCGTCAGGCAGAAATATTATTGGAACAAGAAGACACTACGAAATATCGTGGTGTTTATTTTTTGGAATTCCACTCAAATATCCGACCCGATACGCTCGAAAATCAGCAGGAAATTATCCTCAATATTTACAAAAGTATAAAGCGGGGAAAAGCATACGGTTGTGTAAAAAGCTTAAGAAAATCTTTTCATCGGAGAAATGTTTTTATTACTCACGAATACAATATGAATCTTTTTGATGAACTGTGCTCGGAAAAAATTCTCGAACTTATTGAAAAGAAAAATGAGAAATTTCCTTATTACGATACTTCCGTAGACGAATGCTGGCTTGTGATTGTTTCCGACATGAATTCTATCGCTTCCCGCTATACTTTTATTCAGGACAAAGAACATCTGCATCAGGTCAAAAGTCCTTTTCATAAAATTTTTCATATCGAAAACCTTTGCGGAAATATTACGAGTATAAAGTGATTCATTGAATTTGTTGTATTATTTTTCAGTTTATAATGAATTATGTTAAATAAAAATGGCATAATTGCTGTGGAATGTTTATATTTGAGATAACAAATCAAATCACTGAAACATAACCAAATTGAAAAAGCATGAAGAAATATTTACTCCTGTTTTTACTCTTATTATCCCGAACACTTTTTTCCCAGGCTGACTGTTCTACAGCTCTCTCAGTTTGTGGAAATTCGGATATTACCTATTCTCCATCGGGTATTGGCGCACTCAACGAAAACCTTGGAGGATGTCTCACCACCGGCGAACATAACTCCATCTGGTACAAAATTACCATAGCAACCGGCGGAACACTCACTTTTGATCTTGCACCGAGTGATCCGAATGCCGATTATGACTGGGCAATATACGGACCCAACGTTACCTGCGGCAACCTGGGAGCACCCATACGCTGTAACGCCGCAACGGTAATAGGGGTAGGTGCCTCTACCGGACTGAATATGACCAGTACCATACTATCTGCAGCAGGTGGGTCTCTTACCCCATACTGCAGATATCTGGATGTATTGCCGGGACAGACTTATTATCTGTATATTGATAACTGGGTAGATGTGTTTAATCCTACGATGGCTCCTTTTTCACTCACATGGGGCGGAACGGCAACACTTGCTTCACCATTTACCAATCCTAATATTCAGACGCAGCCTTTTACTCCGCCCGGAGCTCCTGCTGCGAATCCTGCAGATCCCAGAGAAATCATTATCTGCCAGAACCCGCCTGTTTTTGATTTCAGTACATTAACAGCAGGTATCCTGAACGGGAATTCCAATTTCCAGATTACGTACCATACTTCCCAGAATAATGCACTTTCGGGAGCTAATCCGATCCTGACGCCGCAAACGGTGAATATGACATCAACATATTATTACAGCATTCATTACCAGGATCCGGCAGATCCCAATAATCCGATAAACTCATGCAGACAGGTAGGAGCGTTCAAATTTAAGCAGGGAACTATTACGGGAAACAATGTTACCTTGTACAGTTGCAACAACAATAATGCGGGTACGGCCACTTTTAATCTGACTTTAGCCGCTGTATTTGCAGATCCCACCGCAACAAAAAAATATTATAATACCCTGAGTGATCTCAATGCAGGAATCAATGAAATTACCAATCCTGCAGCATTTGTTTCCGCTGAAGGCGTTGTATACGTGAAAATTACTTCTCAATACGGCTGTATAGGTATTGCGCAGATTACTTTAAAATTTTATCCTGTTGTTATTGTAACCGAAGCAACATTAAGATCATGTTTTATCGAATCCAATCCCTCTACGGCTTCATTTAATTTAACAACAGCTCCGGTTACCACTCAAACGGGAACAAAAACATATTTCCCTTCTCTTACCGATGCACAAAATAATACCAATGCAATCGCAAATCCCACAAATTATATTGCATCCAATGGCGCTGTCTTTATAAAAGTAACAAATGGAAACGGCTGCTATGCGGTTGCCAAAGTTAATCTGATTGTTCTTCCGCCGGTGTATTCCAGTGTTTTGCCGGATAAAATTATTTGTATGGAAGATAAAACGACCTTGGATGCCGGTCCGGGTTTTACTGCTTATGAATGGAGTACCGGGGCAACTACCCAAACTGTTTCGGGTATAGGAGTAGGAACGTATTGGGTTAAACTGAAAACAGGAGATTGTACTGCGTTGCAGACTGTGAAGGTTTACGCTTCCGAACAACCGGTTATTTCATCCGTTGATATTGCGAACACTACGGTAACGGTAAATATTACAGGTGGAACGGGTCCGTACAGCTATTCTACAGATGGTGTCAACTGGCAGGATTCCAATATATTTAACAATATTCCGCGGGGTGATCATCAGATTTACGTGAAAGATGCATATGACTGTGAACCTATCAGTATTACGATTGTTGTTCCAAATTTAGTGAATGTCATTACACCGAACGGAGATGGCGTAAACGATATGATCGATTATTCTGCATTAGGGAATAAACAAAATCTTGTGTTTAATATTTTCGACCGCTACGGAAATAAAATTTTCCAGGCAGATAAACTTCACGGTTATCAATGGAACGGAACAACGGGCGGCAAAAAAGTCCCAACCGGTACTTACTGGTATTCCGTAACCTGGAATGAAAATGATAAGAAAAATACATTAATCAAATATTCAGGCTGGGTAATGGTAAAAAACAGAGACTGATCAATATAATTTTTTTAAACCGCTTTGAAAGAGGCGGTTTTTTTATTTTAGAATGTTGTTTCAGAAAATTTTAACCATATTATTCTTACATTTAGGTATAAATTTTTGAAATATGAAAGATTTATTCACAAAACGGTTTGCCTATTACAAAATGCTGGGAGACAAGTCGTTTGATCAGCTCTCCGAAGAGCAGGTTTTCTGGCAGTTTAACGAAGAAAGTAATTCAATTGCAGTTATTGTGAAACATATTGCAGGAAATATGCTTTCAAGATGGACAGATTTTTTAACGGAAGACGGAGAAAAATCCTGGCGTAACCGGGATGAAGAATTTGTTAATACTTTTCTCACCAAAGATGAGGTGCTGAACTATTGGGAAGCAGGCTGGAAGTGTCTTTTCGGGGCACTGGAGCAAATCAGTGATGAAAATTTACAGTCAACCATTTATATCAGAAACGAGCCGCATATGGTAATTGATGCGATTTTACGGCAGCTTGCTCATTATCCCTATCACATCGGGCAGATGGTCTATATCGCCAAAATGATGAAAAACGAAGACTGGAAAACGCTTTCCATTGCAAGAAACCGTTCGGAAGAATTTAATTCGGATATGAAAACAAAATTTACCGAAAATAATCCGCACCAAAATGCTTCACCAGTATGCTATCAAAACAGCCCGGAAGTAAGGGACGAATTCAAACAATAGACCGAATCGATTTATAGTTTGTATTAAATTGATTATCTTTGCACCCACAAAATTCAGGATCAATAAATGTCTCAATTTCACAAAACTGCCGCATTTCATACCTTAGGCTGCAAATTAAATTTTGCGGAAACATCTACCATTGCCCGTCAACTGACAGATGCAGGATACGAAAAGGTGAGCTTTGATGAAAAAGCGAATATTTATGTGATCAATACCTGTTCGGTTACGGAAAATGCCGATCGGGAATGTAAGCTTCATGTGAAAAGAGCGATGAAAGCTAATCCGGAAGGACTTGTGGTCATTGTTGGATGTTATGCACAGCTGAAGCCTGAAGAAATTTCACAGATTGAAGGAGTAGATCTTGTACTGGGAGCCAAAGAAAAGTTCAATATCCTGAGCTATCTTGATGATCTCGAAAAATCTGAAAAAGAAGGAATTGTTCATTCCTGCGAAATTGAAGAAACCGATTTTTTTATCGGAAGCTATTCTATCGGAGACAGAACCAGGGCTTTCCTCAAGGTTCAGGACGGCTGCGATTATAAATGCACCTACTGTACAATTCCTTTGGCAAGAGGGATTTCCCGCTCCGACACCATTGAAAATGTATTGAAAAATGCCAGGGAAATTTCCCAAAGAGATATCAAAGAAATTGTTTTAACCGGAGTGAATATCGGTGATTACGGAAAAGGAGAATTTGGGAACAAAAGACATGAGCATACGTTTTTAGATTTAATCTCAGAATTGGATCGGGTGGAAGGAATTGAAAGAATCCGCATCTCTTCCATTGAGCCTAATCTTTTGAAAGATGAAAGCATTGAGCTGGTTTCCAGAAGCCGAAGCTTTGTTCCGCATTTCCATATTCCGCTGCAGTCCGGAAGCGATGAGCTTCTGAAAAAAATGAAGCGCCGTTATCTTACCAAACTGTATAAAGACAGGGTTTCTAAAATCCGTGAAGTAATGCCTGACGCTGCAATCGGTGTCGATGTGATCGTAGGATTTCCTGGAGAAACGGAAGAATTGTTCATGGAAACGTATAATTTCCTGAATGAGCTTCCGATTACCTATCTCCATGTTTTCACCTATTCAGAACGAGAAAACACGGAGGCTGCCGCGATGGACGGCATCGTCCCGATTCCCGAAAGAAAAAGACGTAACAAAATGCTGAGAATTCTTTCCGAAAAGAAAAAGATGGCATTCTACCAAACCCAGCTCGGAAAAACGCTTCCTGTACTTTGGGAACACGAAAACAAAGACGGAAAAATGTTTGGCTTCACAGAAAATTATGTGAGGGTACAAAAAGATTTTGATGAAACATCTGTTAACCAGATTGAACTCTTAAACTTAGAAAAAATCCTGTCAGATGGCACGGTTTCTGTGCAATCTTCTTACGAAAGTTTTTTAGCTAAAGCATAGGCTTTCTGCTAAATTTCAACTACATTTAATATCTAACTTCAAATCTTACATTCATGAGAGATAAGTTTTTATCTTGGGGATTGGTATTGGTAATCGTTACCTGGGTTGTGGCATTACTCATCAGGGCACATTACTGGATACCTATTCTTTTGACGGCCATTTATGCATTAGGCGTCTATAATACCTATCAGACCAAACATGCGATTCTGAGAAACTTTCCGGTATTGGGGTATTTCAGGTATTTCTTTGAAAGCATTTCACCGGAAATGCAGCAGTATTTTATTGAAAGGGAAACAGACGGCAAGCCTTTTCCTAGAAATCAGCGTTCTGCAGTTTACCGAAGAGCCAAAAATTTAGGCGATACCGTTGCTTTCGGAACCCAGCTGGAAGTTAATCATCGAAAATATGAAGGCATCAAGCATTCCATTTATGCAAAGTCGCCTTCGGAAGAACTTCCGAGAGTTTGGGTAGGAGGTGAGCAGTGTACGCAGCCTTATCATGCTTCTTTGCTGAATATTTCAGCAATGAGTTTCGGATCTTTGAGTGACCGTGCCCAGCTTTCACTGAACAGAGGTGCCAAAAAAGGAAATTTTTACCATAATACGGGCGAAGGAGGGATTTCGCCTTATCATCTTGAAGGAGGTGATCTCTGCTGGCAAATCGGGACCGGATACTTCGGTTGCAGGAACGATGAAGGGAAATTTAATCCTGAACTGTTCGCAAAATATTCCAATCTTCCGAATGTGAAAATGATTGAAATTAAACTTTCTCAGGGAGCAAAGCCTGGACACGGCGGTGTTTTACCCGGGGTGAAAAATACTCCGGAGATTGCCAAAATTCGTCACGTCACACCGGGAATGACGATTATCTCTCCTCCATCCCATTCTTCATTTTCTGACGCAGCAGGATTATTAAAATTCGTACAGCAGCTTCGTGAACTTTCAGGAGGAAAGCCTGTTGGATTTAAACTGTGTATAGGTGATACAAAAGAGTTTGAGGACATCTGTGTTCAGATGAATGTATTAAAGATCTATCCTGATTTTATTACCGTGGATGGCGCAGAAGGAGGAACCGGAGCAGCACCACCGGAATTTTCAGACGGAGTAGGAATGCCACTGGAACCGGCCCTGATTTTCGTAAACAGAACACTGAAAACGTATAATCTGCGAAATAAGCTGCGCGTTATTGCCAGCGGAAAAGTTTTAACAAGCCTGGATATTCTGCGGGCGGTAGCTATGGGAGCGGATATGTGCAACAATGCAAGAGGTTTTATGTTCTCGCTGGGCTGTATTCAGGCATTAAGATGTAATTCTAACAACTGTCCTACGGGTGTTGCCACTCAGGATAAAATGCTGATTAAAGGACTGGATGTTACCGATAAAGCCGAAAGGGTGTATCATTTTCATAAAAATACGCTTCATACGTGTAATGAGCTTATTGCTGCAGCGGGACGAAGTTCTTATGAAGAAGTAGATGCAACAATGTTCATGCGCGGTGATGAGTTTGATCATCTTTCGGATCATTACTTCCCGGATATTTTAGGGAATGTAAAAACTCAGTCAAGAGTATAAATGGGTAATAAAAAAGCGCTTCTCAATGGGAAGCGCTTGATTTTTATTGTTCTAAAACCGGTCTCACGTTGGCTTTATAGATTTCAAAATTGAAAACAAAGCAATTGTTTTTGAGCGAAAATCCAGTGTAATTGTAATGCGCATCCCTTGCAAATGCAGCTCTTGAAGGTACAATAATTACACCCTGCAGATTGTAAGGATCACCATCATCTTTATTGGCATATCCTTTAAAATATTTTAAACCTTCCTGAAGACCTTCGATTTCATAATAGTTTCTCTGTTTTGCAGCATCGGTAGTAGCGTTGTCAAGAACGTTCTTTTTTACATAATAGTAAGGCGGATCCGTAGCTGGTGACCCAGAACCGTTAATGGTATTTAAAAGAGTTCCTGCGGCACCAAACGAAACATTTCCGTCACTTTCTGATGCAAGATAGTAGTTGGCTCTCATCATCAGCCTGATCTGTGTTGCGTTAGTTGCTGTGGGGTTAGTTTCAAGGGTTACTCCCGGAGATGGCTGTGCTCCGTTTCTTACAATGTAAATTACTCCTGAAGAAAGTTTTACAGGATTAAGCTCAGAAAGTTTCTTCTCATTGTCATCAGAGGCATCTGTTGAGCTGAACGCTTTTATATTTCCTTGCGCATCAAGATAATTATTTTCCATGAATTTCTGTATGGCCTGGTCGTCATAAGAATTTCTTACTGTTACGTCTTCAGGCTCCACAAAAGTTTCAACCTCATCATCCTTTTTACATGCAGAGAAACAGAGAGATCCTGCAAGGATATATAAAAATATTTTTTTCATTTCAAAAACTTTAATTACTTTACAAATAATATAACGGCAAAAGTATAAAAAATTATGAGAATAGATAAATTTTTATGGAGCATTCGTTTTTATAAGACCAGAACCATCGCTACGGAGGAAATTAAAAAGAACAGGGTTTCTATTGGTGAATCGGTGGTGAAGTCTTCTAAAGAGGTAAAAGAAGGAGATGTAATAAAGATCCGTAAAAATCAGATTGATTATAAAATAAAGGTAATCCAAATTCCTAAAAGCAGGATAGGAGCCAAACTGGTTCCGCTTCACATCAAGGATGTGACAGATAAAGAGCAGTACGAACTTCTGAAAATGCGCAAGATGTCCCAGGATTATTACCGAATCAAAGGGGAGGGAAGACCCACGAAAAAAGACAGAAGAGATATGGATGATTATGTGGAAAATGATATTTCTTCCGACTTTACCGATTGGGACGATTTTTTCGGGGAAAAGAATGACGACGGTTCCGAAGACAAAGAATGAATATAAAGCTCTAGAAATAGAGCTTTTCTATTATTTCTGTTACAATTTCTTCTGGCTCTCTGGAGTCTGTATTTACCTGGAACTGTGCCTTACCGTAAAAAGCATTTCTCTCAAATAAATGTTTGGCAATGAATTCCGGGAGGTCTTCATCTGAAATGTTTGCAATAAGCGGGCGTTTTTCTTTCTGTTTAGACAATCTTTCTATTAAGGTTCCGACCGAAGCTCTTAGAAAAATACTTTTTGAATTAGTGTTAATAATTTCCATATTATTGTAGTATGCAGGGGTGCCTCCGCCCAGGCTCAGAACGAGATTCTCCTCAGTGGCCAGAATTTCTTCCAGTGCCTCCCTTTCAAGCTTTCTAAAGTAGATTTCTCCCTTTTTTGCGAATATTTCCGGGATGGTTAATTTATTTCGCTTAGAAATCTCTTTATCGAGGTCAATAAGTCTAAAATTTAGTTTTTCGCTTAATATTTTGGAAATGTGAGATTTGCCACTTCCCATGTATCCGACCAGTGAAATTATCATGAATTTTTTTTAAACAAATTTGCAAAAAAGTTTTGAGAAATAAAAAAAAGCTATATCTTTGCACCACTTAAAACAAGGGACATTATTCAAATGAAAACTTGATAATAAAGTGGCCGACTCGGTAGCTCAGCTGGTAGAGCAATACACTTTTAATGTATGGGTCCTGGGTTCGAATCCCAGCCGGGTCACGAGCAAAAAATTACTGGATTTTTGTAATTTTATTTGCCTGTGTGGTGAAATTGGTAGACACGCCATCTTGAGGGGGTGGTTTCCTAAGGATGTGCTGGTTCGAGTCCAGTCGCAGGCACAATGCAGAAAATTGAAATAATTAATACTGAGAATAAAAATTTTATTTATATTTATCATTATTAATTGTGACCGACTCGGTAGCTCAGCTGGTAGAGCAATACACTTTTAATGTATGGGTCCTGGGTTCGAATCCCAGCCGGGTCACAAGTTTACTGAAAAGTAAATTTTTTTCATATTAATATTTTGTGATTTGGTGTTTCAAAGGCTTCCATCAGGAGGCCTTTGATTTTTTCTATTGAGTTTCTATTAATATTATTTAAATTAAAAAGCGTTACTTAAAAAGCAACGCTCATATTTGATATTAAAATTTAGCTTAAACCGTCATCTTAGCTCCATCAATCCAGGTGCATATTATCAATCAGTCGAATTCCGTCTACCACCACCACGATGAACGCCCTGAAATTTCTGTCTTTATAGAAAAAATCTGTTTCTTTTAACGTTTCTTCATCGGCAATCAGGAAATATTCAAGCTGCATTCCTCTCTGATGATCAAAAACATCCTGTACGCGCTGTTTGATTTCGTCAACCGTTAATACACGGAACCATTCATTTACTTTTTTAAGAGTTTCATAAATGATTTTGGAGGCTTCTCTACGGTCTTTTTCAAGCCTTTGATTCCTGGAACTTAAAGCAAGTCCGTTTTCTGCCCTGAAAATAGGAACGCCTTTGATTTTTATCGGAAGTTTTTTCTTTTCAGTCATTTTTCTGATAATGGCAAGCTGCTGAAAATCCTTTTCACCAAAATACGCATTGTCAGGCTTTACCTGTCTGAACAGTTCTTCTACCACTGTTCCAACTCCATCAAAATGTCCCGGTCGTGATTTTCCTTCCATTTCAGCTTCCAGTCCATCGAAATCATAATGCAGGCTTTCTGTCTTTTCAGGATAAATGTCAGTGACTTCCGGGATATAAACAGCGTCTACAAGTCCTGATTTTTCAAGAATTGAAATATCCCGGTTGATATCTCTCGGATATTTTTCCAGATCTTTCGGATTGTTGAATTGTGTTGGGTTAACAAAAATTGATGAAACCACTAGGTCATTCTCATTTCTTGCCATTTTATAGAGCGAAAGGTGCCCGTCGTGAAGGGCTCCCATGGTGGGTGCAAAACCTATTTTCTTCCCCATTTCTTTCTGTCTTTCAATGAAATCCTGAAGAATCTTCTTGCTTTTTAAAACTTCCATAGTTTATTTTAATAGTAATTCAAAAATACTAAAAATATCATATAGTTATTATACACTTACAGATGGTTTTCATAATTTCAGACAGCGAATTATCGTAAAAAAATGTTAATTAAACTAATGTTGAATGTTTTTTCGTAATTTTGCGCATTAAAGCATTTTTACAAAAATTAGATAGAAGTTTATGCCGAATCAAAAAATACTGTACATTACTACAGAGATGTATCCATATCAGGAAGATACAAATATGGCTGCAGTGGTAAACAAAATGGCACTTAAGATGCACAATGAAGGCAATGATGTAAGAGTTTTTATGCCAAGATTTGGACAAATAAGTGAAAGGAAATTCCAGCTTCATGAGGTAATTCGCCTGTCGGGAATGAATATCATTATTAATGATCTTGACCAGCCTCTTATTATTAAAGTAGCGTCTCTTCCGGGTGAAAGACTTCAGGTGTATTTTATCGACAATGAAGAGTATTTCAAAAGAAAACAATATTATTTTGATGATGAAGGAAATTCTTTCGACGATAATGATGAAAGAGCTATTTTCTTCGCCAGAGGCGTAATTGAGACAATTAAAAAACTGAATTGGGTTCCGGATGTTATTCATCTCAACGGATGGATGTCTTCTTTCGTTCCTATCTACCTTAAAACATACTACGAATCCGATACTTACTTCAAGGATGCTAAGATTGTTCTTTCATTATATAATGAAAAGGATGCGCCTTTAGCTTCAAATATCGACGAAAAGTTGAAATTTGATAATATTTCAGGTCTTAAAGCGTTAGATAATCCAAGTGTAAAAACTTTTGTTGCCGAAAGTATGGGCTATGTGGATATGGTCGTAAAAGGCGATGAATTTTTGGATGAAGACCTTGATAAGGCATTCAATGAAACATCAACCCCGAAATCGGAATATTTGGACGTGGATTCTATTAATCAACTTTATTAAAAAAAACACATTTTTAATGATTCATACTATTAAAAAGACAATCACCGCAATTTCTCTGGTGGTTTTTGGAAGTGCATTCCTTTACAACTGTGAGCCGGATGCAGATACTTTGGGAGAGCAGCTGTTTCTGGATGGTGCTGCGCAAGGTAAAGAGGAAGCTTTTCCTGTCATTGCATATAATATCAACAATCACGATACTATTCGTACAGATGCTTCAAAGCTTACATATGGTGTTTTGGGTGCTTTTAATGAAGGCCAATTCGGAATGCAGAAAGCATCTTACCTTACACAGGTTAAATTATCAACCTATGATCCTGACTTCGGTACCAATGCTGCGGTGGATTCTGTAGTTCTTGTAATCAAACCAAGATATGCTTCTGATTCTGTTACAACCAATACGGTAGATGACAACTACACTTACACTACAGCAGCAGATGGTGCTGTAAATGCTAAGAAAGTCGTAAATACATATCCCGCTCTAAAGTTCGGAAGAGCAAAAAAATCACTTACATTAAAAGTTCATCAGGTAGAAACATTCCTGAAATCTGCTTCTGATACTGTAAAGTCTAATCAGCCATATGATATTAGCAATGAATTGGGTTCAAAAGTATTTAATGGAAATGTAAGCTCTGTAGCCATTACAAAAGATGACGGTGGAGCTGCCTTATTTACTTCTTCAACACCGGGTATCAGAATTCCATTGGATAAGGATTTCTTTCAGACTAAGATTATCGCTAAAAAAGATCAGCCTGAGCTTCAGGATGTTTCTAACTTTATCAGATATTTTAAAGGTTTAAGGGTTTCTGTCGTGGAATCGGATGGATATCTTTTCCAGTTTTCTCCTAACGACATGGAGATGATCATGTATTATAAATATGATAAAACTGAAAACGGCACCACAACCAGACCGCAGACTTCTTACTCATTTGTATTAGGATCTGGTAATGCGCACATCGGTCAATATCAGTATGCTAGAGGTGGTTCTGCATCTGCATCTGCCGGCTATAATAATGTGAATGGTGATCCAAAACTTTTTGTTCAGGCGATGGGAGGAAATTCTATCGGAATTAAAATCCCTGAAACTACAATTACTAAACTTAAAGATAAAGTATCACAAGAAAAGGTAGGAATCATCAGTGCCAAAGTAAGAATTTATCTAGATCCTACGTGGAAAGACACAAAATATACAAAACCTACAGAATTTACTTTGTTGCGCAGATATGTTGATCCAAGTAAATCTGAACCAACTAAAATAAGAACGAATTTCACCAATGATTTGTTGAAATTATCAGCAGCTCCTGGGTATAGCATTGTTAAGGCATACGATATGGATAAAGAAAAACCATATTATGACTTTATTGTTACGCAATCTATAAAAGAAATGATAGAGCCTGAAGCGAAACCATCAACAGATAAAACCGAAACAAAATACTTTAAAATAGATTTAGGAAGGTTTGAAACTAATTCTGACGGAACAAGTCTTGCCGGATACAAATTTACATCTACTTCCTATAATACAGGCAGAGCAGTATTTATTGGAACAGAGGCAACAAATCCTAACCGAGTACAGCTTATGGTCACTTACGGTAAAAAATAAATTAAAACACACACTTAAGAACACTTAAACACTTGATATAATTATGTGCGGAATCGTTGGATACACAGGTTTTCAGGACGCTTACGATATAGTAATTAACGGTCTTAGAAGATTAGAATACAGAGGGTACGACAGTGCCGGGATCGTTTTGGAAGACGGAAACAATAAACTCGAAGTTGAAAAAACGAAAGGTAAAGTAGAGGATCTTGTAAATATTTCCAGTCAGCTGAAAGGAAAGGCTAAAATCGGGATGGGACATACCCGTTGGGCAACTCACGGAGTTCCTAGTGACAGAAATTCTCACCCTCATTTGTCTAATAACGGCAAGCTTGCTATTATTCATAACGGTATTATTGAAAATTATGATACCATTAAAACCATGCTTACCGGAAAAGGATTTACTTTCAAATCTGAAACAGATACCGAAGTTTTGGTAAATCTTATTCAGTATTTCATGGATCTTAATGCCGAAACTGATTTCCCTACTGCTGTAAGATACGCTTTAAATGAAGTATACGGAGCTTATGCAATTACTGTAATGCATGAAGATTATCCTGGAGTACTGGTTGTTGGAAGACTGGGGTCTCCATTAGCAATCGGTATTGGTGATAAAGAATATTTTATTGCTTCAGATGCTTCTCCTTTTGTAGAATTCACAAAAGAGGCTATCTATCTGGAAGAAGGGCATATGGCAACAATTTCACTGGAAAACGGAGTAGATATCAGAACCATTACCGAAAACTCTAAAATCGTACCGGAAATTCAGAAGCTTAAGCTAAGCCTTGAGCAGATTGAAAAAAGCGGATATGAGCATTTTATGCTGAAAGAAATCTTCGAACAGCCAAAATCTGTGCACGATACAATGAGAGGAAGACTTTTGGTAGACGAAGGTGTTATCAAAATGGCCGGAATCTGGGATCATATCGAAAAATTCAAAAATGCCAACAGAATCATCATTATTGCCTGTGGCACGTCTTGGCATGCAGGATTAATCGGGGAATATCTTATAGAAGAATATGCAAGAATTCCTGTTGAAGTAGAATATGCATCCGAATTCAGATACAGAAACCCAATTATCACCGATAAAGATGTTGTTATTGCAATTTCCCAATCCGGAGAAACTGCCGACACTATGGCTGCCCTCAAACTGGCAAAAGAAAGAGGTGCATTTATTTATGGTATCTGTAATGTTGTAGACTCATCTATTGCAAGAATTACCGATGCAGGATCATACACGCATGCAGGTCCGGAAATCGGCGTAGCTTCTACAAAGGCTTTCACAGCACAGCTTACGATTCTTTCTTTAATTGCCCTTAAATTAGGTAAACACAACGGAAATTTAGGAAATGCAGATTTCATGAGCTTAATCGCTGAGCTGGATGCTATTCCTAAAAAAATTGAAGATGTACTAAGCTCTACCCACGAATTGGTACAAAATATTGCTAAAGATTTCGTTCAGGCAACAAATTTCTTGTATCTGGGAAGAGGCTACAATTATCCGGCAGCATTGGAGGGAGCTTTAAAGCTTAAGGAAATTTCTTACATTCACGCAGAAGGATATCCTGCTGCTGAAATGAAGCATGGTCCTATCGCTTTGATCGACGAAAATATGCCTATTGTTATTATCGCTCCTAAAAAAGGACATTATGATAAAATCGTAAGCAACGTTCAGGAAATTAAGGCGAGAAAAGGAAAAGTAATCGCTGTTGTAAACCGTGGAGATACACAGGTAAGCGAAATGTCGGATTATGTTATTGAGATCCCTGAAACTTCAGAATGTTTCTCACCTATTATTGCATCTGTGCCTTTACAGCTGTTGGCATATTATATTGCAGTATACAGAGGAGCCAATGTTGACCAGCCGAGAAACCTTGCAAAATCTGTAACTGTGGAATAAAAAATACTTGTAAATAAAATAAATTTAGATTTCTTTCGTTATTTCAAAAAAAATCTTAAAAGTTTCTTAAAAAAATTATATATTTACGGCTTAATTATAAAAATTAACATGAAAAGGATATTTCTTTTATTATTGTCTGCGTCAGTAGCGTCGGTATCTTGTTCAGGTGGTGGTACTTCTTCTGTGGGGAAACCAGGAACAAAAGGAGAGTTGATACCAAGAGAAAAAACAAAATCATTTGTTGCAGAAAGACCATACGGCATGGTTGCAATTCCTGCAGGATCATTTGTTGCGGGGCTAACTGATCAGGACTTTACAAACAGTCCTGAAAAAGCTCAGGCAAAAACAGTTACTGTTTCTTCTTTCTTCATGGATGAAGCAGAAACTACAAATGCTGAGTATAGAGTGTTTATTAACTATGTAAGAGATTCTATCGCAAGAACCCTTCTTGCTGAAGCTGCCGGAGAAGGTGGTGAAGGTAAAGGAAGAGGTACAAGCATAGGAGATTATGCTTACCTTGCTCAAAAAGAAGAAAACTTAACACCATATCAGGAATATTTAGAAGCACAGGGAGGCGGAGACGAAAGTACTTTTGATCCTACCAAAAAAATCGACTGGAAAGTTCCATTGCATTGGAATACGTCTAAATATCCAGACGTAGAATATGCAGAAGTTCTTGAGTCGATGTATTTACCTGCTTCTTCAAGAGTTGGTAATGAAAGAATCCTTGATGTTAGTAAGCTTAAGTATACTTACAGATGGGGAGATATGGATGTTGCCATGGCCGAAAAAGAAAGAGGTGTAAACTACCTGAGAAGCGAAAGCATCGCCATCTATCCTGATACAACGGTTTGGGTAAAAGATTTCCATTTTGCTTATAACGAACCATTGTTCGAACAATATTTCTGGCACAAAGCTTACAAAGACTATCCTGTTGTTGGGGTTACCTGGGATCAGGCAAGAGCTTACTGTAACTTCAGATCTAAATTGAAATCTGATTATAACGAAAGTTTAAAAAGAAGAAAACAAAGACCATTGCAGTTCAGACTTCCAACGGAAATCGAATGGGAATATGCTGCAAGAGGCGGAATGCAAAATGCTACTTATCCTTGGGGAGGTCCTTACTTAATGGACGATAGAGGTTGCTACCTGGCCAACTTCAAACCTAAGAGAGGAGATTACATGGAAGACAACAAAAAAGGTACTTATACATATACTGCTCCGGTGAAGAAATTTAAAAAGAATGGTTATGGATTATATGATATGGCTGGAAACGTTTCTGAGTGGACATTATCTGCGTATAACAACTCTTCATACGGTTTCTCATCTACTTTAAACCCTTCTACAAAGAACCTGACTGATACTAAAAAATCAGTAAGAGGAGGTTCTTGGAAAGATGTAGGATACATGTTGATGAATGGTACAAGAGACTGGGAAAGAAAAGATTCTGCAAGAAGCTACATCGGTTTCAGAACCGTACAGGATATTCCGGAAGCTGCTGTTAAGCCAAGAAAAATTAACAGATAATTCTCAAACCATTTTATTTTTCAATAACAATTTTATTTAACACTAAAAAAAACTAACTTATATGTTTAAGACTAAAGATGCTTGGATGAATTTCTTCTATTCATTCGGTGCTGCAATTGTAATTCTTGGAGCTTGGCTTAAAATTACTCACATCAACATTGGACCTATTACAGGTAACGTTGCTCTTACCGTGGGACTTATTACAGAAGCGATTATCTTCATTATCTTCGCCTTCGACCCGCCAAAAACCGAAGAGTCTTATGCTTGGGAAAACGTATATCCGGAATTATTAGATAAACACGCAAATCCAAACCCTTTGCATTCTAATGTATCTTCTAAAAATACAATAGATCATTTTGCTGAACTTGAAAACTCTCTTTCAGGAAAATTAGATAAAATGCTTCAGGACGCTAAATTGGATGTTCAGTTATTCGAAAGATTAAGAACAGGAATCGATAAATTCTCAAGTTCTGTAGACCAGATCAACCAAACTGTAGACGTTTCTGCTTCTACTCATAAATATAATGATCAATTAAATAAGGCTGCTCAGCATATGGAAAGCATGAATGCTCTTTATGCAATGCAGCTGGAAAACGGACAAAGACAGTCTGATTTCGCTAAAAAATATGTGGAAGATATGCAGAAATCTGTTGAACACTCACAAAAATTCAATCAAGAATTACAAGGTTTAACATCTAATTTAAATAACTTAAACAGAGTTTATGGTGGTATGTTGACTGCTATGAAGTCTTAATTCCTTAAACCATTTCTAAAATTTAACTACTTAACTAAAACAAAAAGAAAAGAATGGCACAAGGAAAACAGACACCTCGTCAGAAGATGATCAACCTGATGTATTTGGTGTTCATCGCGATGATGGCTCTAAATATTGATGCGGAAATCATTAGATCATATTATGACTCTACAGTTGCTTTAAAAGATACCCGTTTATTAACAGAAAGAAAAAACGAAGATATCTTTGAAAAAACATTAGAGGCTAAAGCTCAGCAGGTACCGGATACCTATGCTCAACCTTGGCAGCAATATCTGCAATTGAAGCAGAAGATCAATGCATTGGTACAACATGCAGATCAGATCAAAGATAAACTTAAAAAAGAATCTGAGTTCGTAGAGAGAGATCCTAAAACAAAAAAATTAGTTGATGTAAGTGAAAACTTTTCAGCACTTAACAACAACGAAGCAACTACAACCTACTTCTTTAAAGATGGAGATGAAAACTCTGCATCAAAAGGAGCTAAGGAACTGAAGGCAAAGATTGATGATGTTAGAAACTATATCAATGCAACTTTCGGAGGAAACTCTCAGCTAAAAGACTTAATTGACAGAGCTAATAAATCATTGATCGCTGAATATCCTAAAGGACAGTCGCCAAACAATAAAACATGGCTTCAGAATAAATTCTATCATCAGCCTCTAATTGCAGCACTGTCTAATCTTGAGATTATTCAGAATGATGCAAGAAACGTACAGTCTGATGCATTAGCATTATTATTACAGGAAAAAGTGGATGCTAGTATCAAATTCTCAAGCTACGAAGCGATTGTTTCTGCGCCTGTAGACGTTGTTGCTGGTAAACCTGCTGAAGCAGTTGTAATGCTAGGAAATTACTCTACAAGTAACAAGATTGTTATGTCTGGAGTTGGCAGACAAGAAAACGGAAAAGGATACGCTACTTTAAATACGAGCGGAATCGGGGAACATACCTTAAGCGGTAACATTACCTTAACAGATGCGACCGGTAAAGCACAAAGCTTCCCGTTCACTCATACTTATAATGTAATTGCCGGTCCTCAGGAAGTAAAACTTCAGAAAGGATTACTGCTTTCAGCGGATAAGATGAATGTAATGTATAGAGGTCTTGATAACCCAGTTTCTGGATCAATTTTAGGTGCTGACAATGCTAAACTTTCTCTATCGGCTCCTGGAGCTGCTGTTAAGAGTACAGGACCAGGTAAGTGGAATGTAAAGCCAGGTGCTGGAAATGTATTAAAAATTACATTGTCTGGAACAGACCCTTACGGAAAATCAATTTCGCAGGTTTTTGAATATAGAATCAAAAATGTACCTCCACCACAAGGACAAATCAGAGGTAAAAATATTTTACCGATGCCAGCGGGATCAGTTGAGAACCAATCTCTTTCTGCTGTGATTCCTGACTTTGACTTCCCGGTATCTTTCAACGTGACTTCGTTCATGGTAAGAGTTCCTGGTAGAGCGGCTTTACAAATTCAGGGTAACTCATTACAGGCTGCTTCTGGATTATTTAGAAATCTAAGACCTGGGGATGGTGTTTATATCTTTGATATTAAAGCAACAGCTGTTGGTTTAGGAGATCAGAGAATTGGAAATATCTCACCAGTATTAATTAATATCCAATAAAATTAATAGAGTATTATGAAAAAATATATTAGCAGTTTTTTAGTAGTAGTTTCGGGATTTGCATTCTCCCAAACTATCCTGAACGCTTCTTCTCCTGAAGAATTCAGAAAATTGAGAGCTGAGAACAAAATGAAAGTTGGAGATACTGTTATCGACAAAAAAGTAAAACCTTTGGAATACGGGTTTGTTGATGATAAAGATATCCTTAAAAGCATGTTTGTTTGGGAGGTTATTGATATGAATGACAAAATCAATCAGCCTTTCTATTATAACAATCCGGACGGATTACTTTCCTCAGAGACAAAATCTTTGTATAAGCTTTTACTTGATGGTGCCATGAACGGTGACATTACTGAAGTTTATGACGATGAAAACTTTGTTACAAGACTTACTCCTCAACAAATTAAAGACAGATTGGTGAGTGTTCGTGTTGATGATGAAGCTGTAAACATTCTGAATAGTGGTCGTCAGTTGACCGAGCAGGAGAAAAAAGAACTTACTGACGTATATGAAACTACAACTGATAAAGTTAGGGTTTTGAAAGTATTCGGAATGTGGTTTATTGATAAGAGAGACGGGCAATTAAAGTACAGACCTTTAGGAATTGCTGCAATGGGACCAGATCCGCAGATGATTGGTAGAGTAGGCCCTGACGGACAACCTATTGAAGGTGCTAACGATCTTATTGACCTGTTCTGGGTATACTATCCAAATGCAAGAGAGATTTTAGCTAACAACTATGTTTATAACAGAAAAAATACCTCTGCAGATCTTTCTTTTGATGATTTGATCAATGCAAGAAGATTTTCTTCTGTAATTTTCAAATCTTCAACAGGTCTTGGTGATGGTGTTATCAAAGACTATATTCCAAGAGATGCTGATGAGCAGCTGGAAGAAAGCGACAGAATTAAATCGCAGATCCTTCAAATGGAAAATGATATGTGGAATTACTAAGATTTCACTTGATAATTATAGAAAACCTGAGTATTTTTACTCAGGTTTTTTTGTTATGGAAAATGTAGACTATATTATCGTGGGAGACGGCTATGCTGCGCTTTTCTTTGCCCATCAGGTTATTAAAAATAATAAATCATTCGTCCTGTATTCTGAGGGTAAACAAAGTGCTTCCCGTGTTTCTGCAGGTATTATCAATCCGGTAGTGTTGAAAAAATTCACCACATTCTGGAAAGCTCAGGAACAAATTGATTTCTTAAAAGAAACTTTAAGTGAAATTGAAAAATATACAGGGCAAAACTATTTAATTGACGCGCCTATTCACAGAATTTTCCATGATGAAAGCGAACAGCAGCTGTGGCTTAAAAAATCATCAAATAATGACCTGATAAATTTTTTAGACCAAAATTTCGCTCATTTAGAAGTGGTAAAAAACGATTTTAATTCAGGAAAGGTGAATCAGTCAGCCAGACTAGATGTTAATGGATTTTTTATCGGTTTATTCAGTTTTTTAGAAAATCATAAATATTTTATCAAAGAAAAATTTATTTATTCAGATCTTAATACTGCCGATCAGACCTATAAACATTTTAAGTTTAAAAATATTTTATTTTGTGAAGGAATCGGAGTGAAAGAAAATCCTTTCTTTTCGGATATTCCTGTTAATCCAAATAAAGGGCATCATATTAAGGTTAATCTTTCTCAGCCGTTACCGGAAAATATAACCATTAAGAAAAAGCATTTTCTTTTTCCGATTCATGAGAATACTTATTTCTACGGCGGCACTTATGACCGGGAGCAGTCTCATTATGAAGTAGATTCTTCAGCAGTAGATCAGCTCACGAAAGGATTAAAGGAATTTTATCCTTACGATTTCAACATTGAAGAAGTTAATTTCGGATTTAGGCCTACGGTAAGAGACAGACGTCCGATTATCGGGAAGCATAACGAACATCAATACATGTATGTTTTTAACGGGCTTGGTGCAAGAGGAATCCTTAATGGTTGTTATTTTTCAAAAAGTTTATACGATTATATCGAAAAAGGCATACCTCTTCATGAGGAGATTTCTCTTGAAAGATTTATTTCCAAATAATTTTAGTGCATAACGGTATAGAATTTTCTTATCTTGAATAAAAGATAAGCTATGGATGAAAATATTCTGGGAATTGTTGCAGGAATTCTGACATCAGTGTCTATGATTCCACAATTAATAAAAGTTTTGAAAGAGAAAAACGCAGAAGATCTTTCCTGGACCATGATTCTGGTTCTCATTTCCGGTCTTTCCCTTTGGGTATGGTACGGATTTATAAAAGATGAACTTCCGATAATTCTTTCTAATGCTTTTGCGGTTATGGTTAATATCGTTTTGCTTATCTGCTGTATAATCTACAAAAAGAAATAAAAGAAACACTTTTGCCATCGCAAAAGTGTTTCTTTTTATGTTTATCTAATTTCTGAATTAGTAAGACGCCATCTTCGTACTTGAGGTTGGTTTATCTTTTTTATGATGAAATAGGACGATATTGTATCCTTTTCTCATAAAAGTTACTTCTCCGCGTATATCAGAATATTGATAGTCTGCGTTTACTGCAGTGTAATCAGGCTGTTCGTCACTTTTTCTCATTTCATAGGTCTTCCCGTCAAGACGAATAATTACCGTATTTTGTGTTTCGTTAAGTGCAACTTCAAGTTTATCACCATAAGCATCCGTAAAGGTATTTTTTGTGATTTTGTCCTGATCTACAGTTTCCGTATCATTGAGATTCTGCATGTTAACTTCTTCCTCTTTACCCTGATGCTTACATGCAGTAAAAGTAAGAATGATAAAAAAAGCGCTAAGAAATATATTTTTCATACTATTTTGTTTTTATAAATTGTGGTGTTAAATATTTATAAATTTACGGATTTATTAAAGATAATATGTTAATTTTTTATAAAATATTACTGATAATACTTTGATAATAAATAACTCAAATTTTTTGTATTTTATTTTCTATCAATGAATAGAAAGGGATTTGTACAAACTGCTTTCAATAAAGAGGTTGCAATGCTACCCGATAAAATACTTTTGAATAATTCACTATAGCTGATTAACCTTTTTCATAATAGTTACTTGTAAAATGGCCAATATTAGCAAATTTGGCTTTATGAAAAATTAACATTTTAACCAAATTTTTAATGTTTCAACTTTAAGCAAATAGAATGCCATAACAATTAATAGTGCAAGTTTTATTTTTCAATTGTTTGAAAATTAGAATTTTAAATGCTTGTAAATATGAAAAAATACTAGATCTAAAGCCAATTCAGCTAATTTAAAGAAGTGTTAAATCTTGTTAACAGATCAGATAAATATCATATTTCTCTTGAAAGTTAATCAACCTAAAACTTACATTTGTGCATTGGAAATTATGAGAAATTATATCGTATATTTTTTGACAACACTTTTTCTGCTGTTTGTAGTAGAAAGCAAAATTAATGTCAGAACATTACGTAATGATTATACTCGTACCTCAGAGAATTTACCCAAAAAAGCCAACCGTTTAAACCAGACTTATGAAAAGCTGTCTATGCAGCAGACTTCCGATGATGTGAGCAATGCTTACTCATTAGAACTTGCAGAAGATAACTTTCAGCTGTCCGATACTTTTCAGACAATGGTGGTATTTGCCAGTGTTTTTACATTGGTTTATATTTTCGGTTTAAAGAGCTTCAAAAAATTAAAGCCTACCATTCACGGCTATTTATCAGAATTTTCTACTATTAAAAAATTCATTCTGATTCGTTCTATCAGAATTTAAAATCACATTCCCGAATACGTTTTTCTGCTGATTTATTATTGGCAGGAAATAATCTGCGTTGTGTTGCCGGTAATCATCACATCGCCGGGCTCCTTATTACCAATTTCCTATTTAAAACATTAACGATTTATATAAACTCTAGAATTATGATCAAAAGAGTTGTCGCAGGCATTGCGCTAAGCAGCATTTTATTGTTCACAGGCTGTAACAAGAAAAAAGAAGAAAAAGAAGAAGCCGCAGTTTATCCTGTAACCACACCCATAGTGATGGATACGGTGATTGACAAAGAATATGTGGCTCAGGTGAGATCTGTAAAGAACATTGAAGTTCGTGCACAGGAAAAAGGTTTTCTTGAGAAAATCTTTGTAGATGAAGGTCAGTTTGTTCATCAGGGACAAACTTTATTCAGAATTATGCCGAAATTATATCAGGCAGAATTACTGAAAGCCCAGGCTGAAGTGGCCCAGGCTACAATTGAATTGAAAAATGCAAGTACATTGGCAAGCAATAATATTGTTTCCAAAAACGAAAGGGCAATGGCTAAGGCTAAATTGGATGCAGCCAATGCAGAAGCAAAATTAGCACAGATTCACCTGTCATTTACCGACATTAAAGCGCCGTTTTCAGGAATTATAGACAGAATTCCTTTGAAGTTGGGAAGTCTGGTGGATGAAGGGGATCTTTTGACTTCACTTTCCGATAACAATGATATCTATACGTACTTCAACGTTTCCGAACCGGAATATCTTAACTACCAGCGAAATGTAGCTTCCAGAGGGAGCAATTCGGTAGATCTTGTAATGGCAAACGGAGATGTTTTTCCTCAGAAAGGACAGGTTCAGACCATTGAAGGAGAATTCGACAGTGAAACGGGAAATATTGCCTTCAGAGCAAAATTCCCCAATCCGGATAAACTTCTTAGAAACGGAGAAACTGGAAAAGTAAGAATGACTTTACCATTAAAAAATGCTTTGATTATTCCTCAGAAAGCAACCTACGAAATTCAGGATCAGAAATATGTTTTCGTGGTGGATAAAAACGGGGTGGCAAAGTCTAAAAATATTAAGATCGCTTATGAGCTGCCCGATGTTTATGTAGTGGCTTCAGGACTTTCAACCGGGGATAAAATCTTATTGGAAGGCGTTCAGAAAGTAAAAGACGATCAGAAGGTTCAGACAAAAATTCAGGATCCGAAAAAAGTTCTTCAATCATTAAAATTAAAAGCAGAGTAGGACTCTCAATGAAGTAAGTAATTATGTTTAAGAAATTTATTCGCAGACCTGTTCTGTCTATCGTAATCTCTTTGATTATCGTGTTTATGGGAGTTTTGTCCCTTGTGAAGTTACCGGTTACCCAGTTTCCTTCGATTTCTCCGCCAAAAGTAAATATTACAGCGGATTATCCGGGAGCTAACAACGAATTGCTCATCAAATCTGTTGTAATTCCTTTGGAGAGAGGATTAAATGGTGTACCGGGTATGAAATATATGACTTCCGACGCCGGAAACGACGGGGAAGCATCCATTCAGGTGGTTTTTGATTTAGGTACCGACCCGAATGTAGCTGCGGTAAACGTACAGAACCGTGTTTCTTCAGTAGTAAACAAGCTTCCGCCTCTTGTAGTGCGTGAAGGGGTAAAAATTACAAGGGAAGAACCGAATATGTTGATGTACATTAACCTGTATAGTGATGACCCTAAAGCTGATCAGAAATTTCTTTTCAACTATGCAGACATCAATGTAATGTCTGAATTAAGAAGGGTAAGCGGTGTAGGTTTCGCAGATATTCTCGGTACCAGAGAATATGCAATGCGTATCTGGCTGAAACCGGACAGGTTAACAGCGTACAGCATCTCTGCAGACGAAGTGATGGAGTCGCTCAATCAGCAGAGTTTGGAAGCCTCTCCGGGGAAAACCGGGGAAAGTTCCGGGAAAAGATCGCAGTCATTTGAATATATTCTAAAATATCCGGGTCGTTTTAATAATGAAAAGGATTACGGGAATATCATTCTTAAAGCAAAACCGGACGGAGAATTTATCAGACTAAAAGATGTTGCCGATATTGAATTCGGTTCTTCGATGTATGATATTTACTCTACATTAAATGGTAAACCATCTGCGGCGATTACGGTAAAACAATCCTACGGTTCCAATGCAAGTGATGTTATCAAGAATGTAAAATCTTTGATGGAAGAATTGCAGAAAACCACTTTCCCGAAAGGAATGCATTATGACATCAGTTATGACGTATCAAAATTCCTTGATGCATCTATTGAAAAAGTAGTTCACACGCTTTTTGAAGCCTTTATTTTAGTAGCAATTGTAGTATTCTTATTTTTAGGAGACTGGCGCTCTACGTTGATTCCTGCTTTGGCAGTTCCGGTTTCGTTGGTGGGTACTTTCGCAATCATGTCTGCTTTCGGAATTACATTGAATATGATCTCCTTATTTGCTCTTGTAATGGCGATCGGGGTTGTGGTAGATGACGCGATTGTGGTTATTGAAGCGGTTCACGCCAAGATGGAGGAGAAGCATTTATCTCCGCTAAAAGCAACAGAAGAAGCCATGCACGAAATCAGCGGGGCAATTATCGCGATTACTCTGGTAATGGCATCTGTATTCATTCCGATTGCGTTCATGTCTGGTCCGGTAGGGGTATTTTACCGTCAGTTTTCCATCACGATGGCTTCTGCAATCATTCTTTCAGGAGTTGTAGCTTTAACATTAACTCCGGCTTTGTGTGCGTTAATCTTAAAGAATAACCACGGAAAAGCAAAAAGAAGAACGCCGATCACTATTTTCCTTGATAAATTCAACGGATTATTTAATAAAGGAGCAGGGAAATATGAAAAAATGCTGAACAAAACGGTGAAGAAAAAAACAATCACTTTACCATTATTATTAGCATTTTGTGCTTGTACATTCTTTTTAAGCAATTCATTGCCTTCCGGATTTATTCCGGCAGAAGATCAGGGGATGATCTATGCAATTATCCAGACGCCTCCGGGTTCCACGTTGGAAAGAACCAATCAGATTGCCAAAGAATTATTGAGAGAGTCTGAAGATATTGATGGCGTACAGTCTGTTTCTTCACTGGCGGGTTACGAAATCCTTACAGAAGGTACAGGCTCAAATTCAGGGACATGTCTGATCAACCTTAAAAGTTGGGAAGACCGGAAAGAATCTGCTGCCGAAATTATAGAAAAGCTTGAAGAAAAAGCGAAAAATATTCCGGGGGCAAATATAGAATTCTTCCAGCCGCCATCCATTCCGGGCTATGGTGCAGCAGGTGGTTTCGAACTCCGTCTGCTTGATAAAGCGGGAAGCGGGGATTATCAGAAAATGGAGCAGGTAAGTAACGACTTTGTAAGAGAACTCAAAAAACGTCCTGAACTGGGGTCAGCATTTACGTTCTATTCTGCAAGTTTCCCCCAGTATATGTTGAGAGTGGATAATGACCTTGCCGAGCAAAAGGGAGTAACAATTGAAAATGCAATGGATAATTTATCAACATTGATTGGTTCCAATTATGAGACAAGTTTCATCCGTTTCGACAGGCCTTATAAAGTAATCGTTCAGGCAGGTCCTCAATATCGTGCGTTGCCAAGTGATTTACTAAAGCTTTATGTTAAAAATGATAAAGAACAGATGGTTCCGTATTCAGATTTTATGCATCTGGAAAAAGTGTACGGTCTTTCGGAGATCACCAGACATAATATGTATAATTCTGCCGAGGTGAGTGGTACTCCGGCTCCGGGTTACAGTTCAGGGCAGGCTATTGCGGCGATCAAAGAGGTGGCGGATAAGACCCTTCCAAGAGGTTTCGGAATCGACTGGGCAGGTATTTCCAAAGACGAAGTAAGCCGTGGTAATGAAGCTGTTTTCATCTTTCTGGTGTGTTTAGGATTTGTTTATTTAATACTTTCTGCACAGTATGAAAGTTTCATTCTTCCGTTACCGGTAATTTTATCATTGCCGACGGGGATTTTCGGAGCTTTCCTATGTCTTAAATTATTAGGGTTGGAAAACAATATTTACGCTCAGGTTGCCATGGTCATGCTGATTGGTCTTCTCGGTAAAAATGCCGTGTTGATCGTAGAATTTGCCGTCCAGAAAAAGGCGGAAGAAGGAATTCCGGTTGCCCAGGCTGCGATTGAAGGAGCTGCGATCCGTTTCCGTCCGATTTTGATGACATCATTTGCATTCATTGCAGGTTTAATTCCATTGGTAATGGCGACCGGACCGGGCGCAATTGGTAACCGGACCATCGGTACAGCAGCAGCAGGAGGTATGTTAATCGGAACTATTTTCGGATTAATGATTATCCCGGGATTGTATTACATCTTCGGAACAATCGCTGAAAAGTCTAAGCTGGCGAAATATGAAGAAGAGAATCCTTTAACTGAACAAACAGAACCTTATCAACACGATAATAAACATGAAGATTTATAATAATTATAATAAATATATAGCAGCCATTGCCTTATCGCTTGTTTTAGCAAGCTGTAAGGCGCCGGTGGCGACCGTTATAAAGGATGAGGTGAAAGAAAATGTACCTCAGAGCTTTAATCAGGAAGATCAGGGTGATGCCAATAATAATAGCGGAACTACACCTTGGAGACAATTTTTTACCGATCCTAATTTAGTGGCTTTAATCGAAACCGCTTTAAAAAATAATCAGGAGCTGATGATCACTTTGCAGGAGATTGAAATCGCAAAAAGTGGAGTTTTAGCTAAAAAAGGAAGGTTAACACCAACTGTTTCTGCAGGTGGCGGAGCGGGAGTAAGTAAAGTCGGACGTTACACTAGCGAAGGAGCCGGTGATGCCTCCACAGACATTGAACCTGGAAGAGAAGTTCCGGACATACTTGGAAATTTTGAAGGCGGCTTAATGGCAAATTGGGAGGTCGATATCTGGAAAAAACTTAGGACAGAGAAAGAAGCGGCAGTTGCACATTATTTGTCAACCGTGGAAGGAAAAAATTTCGTGCTGTCAAATTTAATTGAAGAAGTTGCAGACAACTATTATGAATTACTGGCTTTGGATAATCAGCTTGATATTATTCAGCAGTACACGAAGTTACAGCAAAAGGCGCTGGAAATTTCAAAAATTCAGAAAGAAGCCGCTGCAGCCACTGAACTCGCGGTGAAAAAATTTGAATCTGAACTGGCGAAATCTAAAGCAACAGAATATACTATCCGGCAGCAGATTACTGAAAAAGAAAATGAGATCAATGCGCTTTGTGGTCGGTACCCGCAAACTATCGTACGCTCAAAAGGCGATTTTATGTCTATGATTCCGCAAACGGTTTATACAGGGATTCCTTCTCAGCTCCTGGCAAACCGCCCCGACATTAAGCAGGCAGAGCTGGAACTGAAAGCAGCAAAGCTTGACGTTGAAGCGGCAAGAAAAGAATTTTATCCTACTTTGGAAATTTCAGCAACGCTGGGATTGGAGGCGTTTAAGCCATCTTATCTGGTGAAATTGCCGGAATCTGTGGCGGCAAGTCTTGCTGGTGAACTGGCAGGTCCGCTTATTAATAAAAGCGCGATCAAAGCTAATTTTCAGACCGCTGATGCACGACAGATCCAGTCACTGTATGAATATGATAAAGCCATTCTGAATGCGTATCTGGATGTTGCCAATCTGATGTCGAAAGTGAAAAATATAGATCAGTATTATAAACTGAAGTCTGATGAAACCAAGGCTTTGGAACAATCAATAGATATAGCGAATCAGCTGTTCAGGAACTCAAGGGCAGATTATCTGGAAGTTCTTCTCAATCAGAGAGACGCCCTGGATGCAAAAATGGAGCTGGTGGAAGCTAAACAAAAACAGCTGAGTACAGTTGTGGATATTTATAAGAGCTTAGGCGGAGGCTGGAAGTAATTATAAATCCTTAATGTTTTAAAAAGAAAAGAGACTGCCCGAAAGGGACCAGTCTCTTTTCGATTAAAACTGAAAACTTCAATAAAAAGATTCTAAGAACCTTTTTTGCTAATTTATCTGCACTATGAAGCAGCTAAATTATCCGGTTAGTTTTTTATAAAAAAGGTATTAGTTTTTTAAAATTAAATTAAAAACCAGCCTCCCAAACAAAGTAATTTCCCTGAAGGGAGGTGGTAAGATTATTGAATCATCATGTTTTCCGGTTATTGATTTTCACCCTTGAGTGTAGGCATGGTTTTTAGTTTGTGAGTTTTTATGGTTAGGATATTTCTTTTATTTCTTCTGTTGTTCTTGGTTCAAAAGTATCAGGTTGAATCCGGATATAAAAATAGTTGTTGTCTTTATTCGTAAATTATGACGTATTTATTCAATCGTTTAATGTATTTAATATATTGATTTTCAGTTTTTATATTTGTAAAGTAGAAATAATTCTATAAAATATATTAATTCAAACTTGTTTGAGAAAAACCGCTCATTTTTTGTAATTTTGACCGCTATCTGTAATGAACAATACTAAGGTGACCGGAAAACTACTTCTTTTATTTTGTGCCGTCTGTTTTCAATTCTGCTTCTCGCAGGTGAACAGTCAGTATGATGAACTGAGAAAGAAGTATGAAAACTTTGAAGAAAATGATAGTAAAGCTTTCCCTTACATTCGTCCATACATCATAAAGGCAAAAAAGGAAAAAAACTATGAAAAATTAGTTCAGGGATATAAGGACGGGATATTCTTCTCTTTTCTTGATGAAGAAAAGCTGAAATATGCAGACAGCATGGTTTGGGCGGCAAACCTTTCCCATGATAAAGACCTTCTGATTATTGCTCATATTGACAAAGGAGTTATTTACTACTACAATTACAAAAAATTCCAGCTTGCTCTTAATGAATATCTGGAAGCTTACGAATATTCGAAAAGCACAAAAAATGCATTCCTGAAATACCAGAACCTTTATCATATCGGTGTAGTTAAGAGTTATTTGGGATATTATGATGAAGCAGCTGATCTTTTCAGGGCATGTCTTGCATTTTACAGGGGGAAATTAAAAACCGACCTTCATCCGAATGAAATTTACAATTACAAAAAAGGATATCTCAACAGCCTTCACCAGCTGATTATCTGCTACCGACATCTGGGAAAATACAATGAGATGGATGCGGCTATAGAAAAAGGACTTTCCGAAGCTGGCGACAATCGCGATTTCGCTCAGGAAAAAGGATATTTCCTTCTTTCAAAAGGTATTTCTGAGTATAACGAAAGGCAATATGAAAAAGCGTTGTCAGATCTTAACCGATCTCTTCCTGCTATCCGTAACAGCAGAGATTTTGCAAGACTTTCCGTCAATTATTTTTTTATAGGTAAAACTTATCTCGGGATGAATGATGCTAAAAAATCCGTTGTTTATTTCAAAAAGATTGATTCAATTTTTAATAAACATCAGTTTATTCTCCCCGAACTCAGAGAAAATTATGAGCTTCTTATCAACTACAGCAAGAAAAACAAAGACCAGACACAGCAGCTCTATTATACGGGCCAATTGCTGAAAGCAGACAGCATCATGTCCAGAGACTTCAGCTATTTATCTCCGAAGATTCATAAAGATTATGACACCAAAACATTACTGGAAGAGAAAAACAAGCTGCAGAAAATGAATTATCTGGTAACCGTTATTATTATCCTGCTGATTATATGGGCAATAGGTCTTATTATGCTCTTCACAAAAAAACAGAAGAAAGCAAAAGAAATTAAGCAGAAGTATATTCTGCTCGAAGAAAAGTTTGTAAAAGAGCAGACTGAAGTTCAGGTTCCGCATAATTCTATAGAAGAAAAAAGACCAAACCTTCATGAAAGTAAGGTGGGAGAACTGCTACGTAAACTGCAGACCTTTGAAAACAAGAAAGGCTTTACCCAGAAAGGACTTACCATCAGCAAACTGGCTTCACAACTGGGAACCAATTCCAGCTATCTCTCTCAGGTCATCAATGAGCATAAGGGTGGAAATTTTAATAAATATCTCAGCCAGCTCCGGATCAATTACATTACCACTATCTTATTCGAAGACAAAAAGTATTTAAAATACAATATTGAAACTCTCGCCAGAGAGTGCGGAATTGCTTCCCGGCAAAACTTCTCTGATCTTTTTTATGAAATCAACGGAATACGCCCTACGGATTTTATTAAAAAGAGGATGCAGGAGATTGAGAGTAATGGCAACTAATAAAGCATCCTAAAAAAGCTTAATAATAAGCAAGTCTGTACATATTAGAATCAATTATTTATGTGTAATTATATATTCCAGAATATTATTTTCTTAATCATTATTCTCCTATATATATACTTTATATTGGATTTTAGATTTAAGAAAGAAAATTTTAATTTTAAAAATTATTTAAAGAAAAGAAGAAAGCAATCCACCTTATCAATGTTTATGGATATAAATGGTTGGCAAGCGGCGATCGCTTCTTTAATATTTACTATAATATATTTTTTTATCAAACGTGGAGTCTTAACTGATATTTTAAGCATTTTTAAAATTACTGTATGTTAATCAGTTTATATGTTAAAAAACAAAACCACTGCATTTTTTGCAGTGGTTTTTCATTACATTAAAGCCAATCGGACAAAAACAAAAATAATCTATATTTGTAATTCCCGTAAAACTTCACAAAAATTAAAACCCACCAAATCCACCATGAAAAAACTCATCTTCATCCTCATAAGCCTTCTCATTCTCCTGATCATTATTGTTGTAATTAAGACGTTCACTTATCCTTTTAAAAAAGTGAATACCAATACTGCTTCAGGGTGGAAAATGATAAAAGACGATTCCGCTATTCAAAGGCTGTCGGGCGGCTTGAAAATCCCGACAGTTTCCTCGGGTGAACTGGGAGAATTTAATTATTCAACATTTGATACGATTAAAGAATATCTCAAAACTTCTTATCCGCTTGTTTATCAGAATACAGAATTTGTCGAGGTCAATACCTACGGCTTGGTATTCCGGTTAAAAGGCAGTAATCCTTCCCTTGATCCCATCTTATTTCTTTCCCACACCGATGTGGTTCCTTCCGGAGATGCTGAGGTGAAAGATAAAAGTGAAAACGTTTTCAGTCCGGATGACAGGCCTTTGCCTGCCGTATCAGAAGTTTCGGAAGAATGGGATTTCGGACCGTTTTCCGGGGCTGTAGCGAATGGCAGAATTTACGGAAGAGGCTCCATCGATATGAAAGGAATGCTGTTCTCCCTGTTGGAATCCATGAATAACCTAATAAAAACAAAACATATTCCTCAACGCGACATCTACTTGGCCTTTGGATTTGATGAAGAAGTGGGCGGACAACAAGGCGCCGTAAAAATTGCAGAATATTTTAAGACTAAAAATATACAGTTTGATGCCGTCTACGATGAAGGCGGTTTAATTCTTGAAAAGGGAAGTGTTGCGGGAATCGATTCAGATGTTGCAGTGATTGGATGTGCCGAAAAAGGGTTTCTTTCCGTTAAAATAAAAGTAAAAGGTCTTGGCGGACATTCCTCTATGCCTCCTTCAGAAAGTGCTATCGGAAAAGCAGCGGTCATCATGCAGCGCCTGGAGAACGATCAGGTGAAACCTGTTATGACACCGCTTATCAATCAGTTTTTTACCAATGTTGGCGGATCAATGCCTTTTGTGAATAGAATGGCTATCGCTAATCAGTGGCTCTTAAAACCTGTACTGCTTTCACAGCTCACAAAAAATAATTCTACCAACGCGCTAGTTCGTACAACGACTGCTTTAACCATGATGAAAGGAAGCGACGCTCCCAATGTCCTTTCACCCGAAGTAGAATTTGTGGTGAATTTCAGACTTCTTCCCGGCAACTCTGTAAATGATGTGAAAAAGCACATTGCAGATGCCACCAAAGGATTTGATGTGGAAATCGAAGAAATCGACACGGTAAAAGAGGCTTCCGCCGTTTCTCCTTCAAACACGAAAGCTTTCAAATTAATTGAAGCGGCCATTAAAGAAATTCATCCGACGGCAATAGCAACCCCTTATCTCACGGTGGGCGCAACGGATGCTTACAAATACCAGATCGTAAGCAAAAACATATACCGCTTCATGCCGATAAAAATAAACAATGCCGAAAAGCAGTCCATCCACAGTACCAACGAATATCTCAGCGTAGAAAACTATATGAAAATGATCCACTATTTTGAATACATCATGAGAAATTATGATAAATAAATAATAAGCAATGAGTAATAAACAATAAGTATTAGCGATTGTCATCCTGAACGCGAAGCAGTCGAAGGATCTCAATATAAACTTGATGCTTTCAGAATCACAAAGAACGTATAAATTACTTATGAACTGTATCTTTCTGAATCAAATGCCTTAGTGGATAAATTTGCGCAGCTTTCTAATGAAAAACGGGCGCTCTTAGCGTTAAAAATTAAATCAGTCCGAAAAAATTAAAACAAAAAAATAACACGTCAAGTTTTGTCGCTTTACCCTATTAGCTTTGTCATATCAAAATAACAACGCTATGGAACTGCCATTATATTTAAGCTTTAACGAATTTGAAAACCGGTATTACGACAATCTTGAAAAATGGTTTGAAGAATCTTGCAATACCTCCGAAACCTATTATCTGAAAGCTCTTGCAGAACTGTACAGCCCTTATTTATATTACAATTTTGCCAATGACAGGCTGCAGGCTGATGCTTCCATTCAGATTAAGGAATGCTCTTTTCCATATTATGATAAAATAGGACTTTCTTTCTGTACCGGCTGCGAAAATGCAACGCCTAAAAGTACAAAGAGCATGAATTATATTTTCGAGTGGAAAACGATCAGCATGATGGAATATGCACAACATATTTTAGATAAAATCAACAGGCACATTCTGGCCAATAAAGATAAAGCAGATAAAAATATACTGAACCATATCAACGATCATGACATCATTACTTCCGGAAATGGAGCCGGATATTATGTAAACTACAGTCAGCATCAGTCTACACTGCCATTTTTGAGAGCTTACCTTCCTGTTTATGGTCAGACAGTGAACATAGCAATTTACAGAGATTTTGTTTTCTCAATAGTTCAGATTGCAGAATTTATCGATAAAAAATTAAAAGAAGTGTATGCTTTTGAAAATACAATTTACGCAAAACTGAAATCTGATGCTAAATTCAGGGTACAGATGAGCCATCATTTTCTTACCATTTGTAATTAAACTAATACCAAACATTCATATAGCTAGATTATAGTTTGAGAAGAGGTTGAGACTTTTCAAACACACCGCCTGATCTATTTTGGATCAGGCGGTTTTTATAGTTTTTTTTAATTCCCAATAACAATCCAGTCTTTGCCATCGCTTTGGATCTGGTAACGCTGACCTGAAGATATAGTATTAATCGTAACATTTGAAACATCATCGTAGATCACGGCTCCTCCGCTTACCGTTATTGTTTTCGCAGCAATTCCGTTGCTTCCGATCAATATATATATTCTGCCTTTGCAGGTATTCGGATTTGGCAGATTTATAGACGAAACCTGGTTAAAGATTCTTACTGTATAATTATTATCAGTTATGTTGTAAACGCCTGTGGCAGTTCCGGTAGCATCATATTTCATAGACAGAGAACCCTCGGCCTGGATATTTGAATGCGGGGCATTGGTTCCCACTCCAATTCTTCCAGTACCCGTAACAACAACATCTTTCGTATTGGTATCATCTCCATCATAAAAAAAAGCATACCGGTTGGATGCTGTTCCTATATTAGGCTGGTAAAATCCGTAATAATTCGTATATCCTGAAAGACTGCTGTGAATACCGGAATAAAACCCATAATAATTAGTAATCGTTCCGTTGATTTGTCCTGTGAATTCATTGGAAAATCCCATCATCTCAGTGGTGTTGGAGCCTGCCCTGAAATCATAGGTATTGGTAAATCCCTTAAAACTGCTTATTGCTGTTACTTCTCCGCGATATTCATTCAAGGTTCCTACAACATTGGGATAATTGGCTGTCTGAACATTCCATAATCTGTTTCGTAGAGCCCTGAAAGTACTTGAGACCGTAGAGCCGTTTCTAAGATAAAGCAGATTTTCAATTCCGAAAACATTGGCGGCTGAAGTTCCGCTTTGAACATCAAGCGTATTATTTGCAGAAACAATAGAACCGGTATATGATGTAGAAGGATTCAGACTGATACTGACGTTGGTAAACGAGTTTCCCGCAACTTCACTTCCAATCCTCATTCTTGTAATATTGTTTGTTCGTATGGCTAGACTTTTATTATCAATATTTCCTAAAAAATCATTAGCCTCAGAAGTCCCTGTATTACCTGTAGTATTCCAGACCGTATTGCTTTCAAGCCTTTTCCATATGCTCCCGTTAAAATAATAAAATCCCTCCGAATATACAGATGTATCTGTATTCCAAACTAAAAGAGATTTTTGCGGGTTAGCTACAGGATTGGTGGATAGATTGATCCTTGGTATCAGCAGACCTTTACTGGATGCCTGAATATCCAAAACGGAAGAAGGATCGGGATTTGTAGTTCCTATACCTACCTGAGAATAAAACATGAAACTTTTTAGACTTAATAAAAGAATAATTTTTTTCATATGCATTTTTTATCAAAGAAAAGAAATCATCTTTAATTGTGCAATTTAATTTTTGAAATTTAGTTATCAGATAGTTAGCGTATAAAAAAATACTGTAAAGTGGATACGTCCCACGAGCTCGATATTTTAAGAATGAAATTTAGGTAACTGCTGTATCCCTAAAATAAAAAAAAACGCTGATTAAAAATCAACGTTTTTTGCAGAGAGGAAGGGATTCGAACCCTCGATACAGTTACCCGTATACTACCTTTCCAGGGTAGCTCCTTCAACCACTCGGACACCTCTCTATTTGAGATTGCAAAAATAAGGGAATTTATTGAATATCCAAATTATTATTGCAATTAGTGCGAAATTTCTCCACAAAGGCTTTTTGAAAAGTTATCTTTAAAGCTGCCTGCGTAATTGGGATTGTCTATAAGGTGCATTGCTTTAGTAATGGCACTTTCAGCAGTCATATCTCTTCCGCTGATGGCGCCGATTTTTGAAAAGATATTGCTGTTTTCATATTTCCCGAATGAGATTCCTCCTGAAATACATTGGCTTACCACCACGATTTCCGTTCCGTTGTCGCGGATCTGCTGTAAAGTTTCTACCGTTTTATCACTGCTGAAAATGGTTCCTGAGCCAAAAACCTGAAGGATCAGTACTTTCATTTTCGGGATTTCTTTAAAATGGTTGAGGTTCATACCCGGAAAAATTCTCCAGAAAATAATATCTTCCGAAATATGATCGTCTACATGGAATTCAATTCCGGGATCGCATCGGTGAAGATTTTCTTTAATGATATTAAGATGTACCCCCGATTGACCTAAAATAGGGTAGTTCGGGCTCGAGTATGCATCAAAGTACTCCGCAGAATATTTTAGCGTTCGGTTTCCGCGAAGCAATTTGTATTCAAAATAAATGGCCACTTCCTGGATGACTGCCTCATCATTTTCATATAAACTTGCATAGTAAAGACTGGTTAAAAGATTTTCCTTTGCGTCTGTCCGCAGATCACCGATCGGGAGTTGGGAGCCTGTGAGAATGACTGGTTTCTTCAATCCTTTCAGCATAAAGCTCAGTGCTGAAGCCGTGTAGGACATCGTATCCGTTCCGTGAAGAACCAAAAATCCGTCATATTTACCGTAATTTTTATGAATATAATGGGCGATGATTTTCCATTCCTCCGGACCCATATCAGACGAATCCAATGGTTTTGAGAAGGGGTGAACGAAAACCTCACATTCCATCAGCGTCATTTCCGGCATTTTTTCGAAAATATTTCCAAAATCAAATGCACGGAGGCTTCCGGTTTCATAATCTTTCTCCATACCGATGGTTCCGCCGGTATAGATCAAAAGGACTTTTCGTTTCATAAATGATTTTTATTAGATTTTTATTTCCCCTTCAGGAGGATTCCTCAAAATTACGTTAATTTGCAAAGATTTGAAAATGAATGGAAGATTTAGCACAAACTTTTGAATATTTAAAGCAGTTTTTGACGGAAGAAAGACTTTCCAAAATTGAACATTTTTCATTAGAAAGTTCGGATTTTGTATTGCCTGTTGTAGAAGACATTTACCAGTTCCGTAATGCAGCGGCAATTGTAAGATCGGTAGAGGCCTGCGGTTTTCATAAAGTAGTGGCCCTGCAGGAAGAATACAGTTTTGAACCGAATCTCCGCGTTACAAAAGGTGCAGATACCTGGGTTGAGGTTGAAAAACTTCCCCGGAATATGGAATCTTTCCAGAAAATCAAAGAAAGAGGATATAAAATACTCGCTGTTTCTTTAGAGAATAATGCAACCATGCTTCCCGATTATCAAATCACTGAACCTGTAGCTCTTGTTTTCGGAACCGAAATGGAAGGGGTTTCACAGGAGATTCTTGATTTTGCCGATGAAACACTCGCCATCCCGATGTACGGATTTACAAGAAGTTTTAATGTTTCTGTAGCTGCTTCAATCTGCATGTATGAACTGAAACAAAAATTAATTAAATCAGATATTAATTACAAGCTGAATGAAGAAAAACTCTTAAAAATGAAAATCCGCTGGGCAGTGAATTCTATCCGAAGCGGACAGCAGATTTTTGAGAAATATCTAACGGACAATCAGCTTTCTGAAGTTTTTAAATAAATTTTTCTTATTCTCTAAAAACTCTTTGATGCTCTCTTTCGCCTTTTTAAGATGATTCAAAGAGATATACTGAAATTTCTCACTTGAATTACTGATGAAACTATGGCCGGCTTTGATTTCTTGGCAGGTTAGATGTTTTTTTTGAATTTTTTCGGGTTTTCTTCGGATCACCTTCGGGTCGGCTTCTGAAAAATAGTACTTTTTCCGAAGAGTTCCCGAACAACATCCGAAGGATTGTCGAAAATATCTGATTATCTCTTAAGAATTTCATAATTTTTTCATTATTCTGTTTTATTAAATAGCTTTATGGAAGATTATTTTTTTTAAATTGAGTCAAATAAAATATTTGCTGATACTAAACTCATTTTCTTTGCCCCGTTACACATCTTCTAATTTCACACCGGATTTTGGGGAATATTTCTAGTCTGGGAATAAAATTTGTCATCATTGAATTACACGACACCTTTTGTCGCATGTCCACAATATCTTTGCTCAATAATTCAAAAATTATAATGATAAATTAATTACTATGATAATATTCACATAAAATTTACACTGTATATCTTTTTAAGGAGAAATAAAAATAATATTTTTGCAGCGATTTAAAATTAATAATCAACAACTCGAAATAAACATTAAGAATGAATAAAATCTACTCAGGAGCCTTATTCCTGTGCTCCGTTCTGGGCGTATCTGCCCAGGAAGTAGTCTGGCAGAAAGACATCAAATCTTCCACACAGGATTTTCTTTCCCAGGTTACCACAACCATTGACCAGCAATATTTGATAACAGGAAGCTCCATCCACCCTTCGACAGGCTCAGGGTCCGCTCTTTCAAGAGGTTCAGGGACTGTCCCTCGACAGGCTCAGGGTACACAAAACAACGGCTACGATTTCCATCTGATCAAACTCAACCAACAGGGAGAAGAGGTTTGGGAAAAATATTTCTCCGGACAAAACCACGATTTCTTATCGGCTACCGTGAATACCCAGGACGGCGGATTCCTTATTTCAGGAACTTCGTTTAGCAGTAAGGGGTTAGATAAAAAAGATGATTCCAAAGGAGGCTCGGACATCTGGCTGATCCGGATCAATGAATTCGGGGATGAGCTGTGGCAGAAAACCATTGGCAGTAATTCCGATGAAGAAGCCAGAGCGGTGATCCAGACGACCGATATGGGATTCTTTGTGGCGGGAAATGTGATGAGCGGTTCTCTTCCCTTGAATGATCCCGGAACAGCAGATCAGCGTTCCCTGAGGCTCTCAAAGGGAACGGGGGCAATTGGTTATGGATCCAAAGATGTTCTGATTGTACAATTGGATAAAAACGGGAAGGAATTATCACAACTGGTGTTGGGCGGAAAAGGTTTAGATGAAGTAGAAAAGATGATTCCTACGAAAGACGGCGGAGCTTTGCTCGGAGTGTATTCCAGAAGCAATATCGGAGGTTCAAAGAAGACCGAGAACTATGGAGAGGGAGATTTTTGGATAATTAAAATTTCGAAGGATAATAAAGTAGAATGGGAAAAGAATTTCGGAGGGAAAGGTGATGACCATTTAAGAACATTGGCTTTGACCTCGACAGGATACCTGGTTGGCGGTGAATCAAGATCGGAACGATCCGGAAATAAAACCGTGGGCATTGAAGAAGGAACTGACCTGTGGCTGATTTCTTTAAACGAAAGAGGGGAAGAGATGTGGCAGAAATCCTACAATTTCAGGAACCGGGATGTTCTGATGGGAATGAGCGTACTGCATGCTTCAGATGATAAATCGTCAAAAGGAATTCTTTTAGGAGGTTATACCCAGGCAGAAGGAAGGATAGAAGCTGATGATGAAACGTTCTGGATGCTGTATCTGAATGAAAAAGGCGAAGAACAATGGAGAAAACATGTGAAGGGTGAATCCAGGAAAAGAGAGGAGCGACTTTCTGATATTAAGCTCAACAGGGACGGATCCATAATTCTAGCCGGCACCAGCGCAGAGGAATTGGGGAAAGAGAACTGGAAGATCGTGAAGCTGGGAGACAAGCAGATTGACCAACTGATTGAAAAGCAGGATATTAAGATCTACCCGAATCCGGTAACAGATTATGCGTATATAGAAATTGGATTCGACTTCAGGGAAGCGGATATTGTACTGTACGACATGGGCGGAAGACAATTGCAGAGTCTAAAAACAAAAAATAAGGTAACCAAGATCAATACGCAGAACCTGATTCAGGGAGCGTATCTGGTTACCGTGAAAACGAATGATAACAAAACAGCGAGTGCTAAACTGATTAAGAAATAAATATAATGAAAAATTTAAAATATATAATACTATTCGCAATGAATTTCTGCGGAAGTTTATTATTTTCCCAGGGAACGGATGGAAGTTTTTTTTCAGCACCCTCTGCTGCATCTATACCGAGTTTCATCAATGCACCAGTATCATTATCTACAGGAATACCGGATATTAATATCCCTTTCTTTTCTTTGTCCACTCACAACTCGTCATTGGGAATAAATACCGGTATTTCTTATCATCCCAATAATGCCCAGAAAAGCAGCAAGGCTTCAGATGTAGGCTTGGGATGGTCCCTATATGGTGTTAGCTGTCTTATATACAGGGAAGTAAATGCTGCAAACGGAATCCCTACCGATGGATATTATTACGCGTTTATGGGACATAACGGTAAATTTTTATTAAAAACAGATTCTTCCGGGGAGAAATATATTGTAATGCGCACTGAAACCCAAATCACCATTACCTATAACCCAACAGCCAACAGCTTTACGATTATAGATGAATCCGGTAACTCCTATTCATTTGACAGGCAGGATATAGCATATTCTAAGTATCTTAATAATACAACGCCGTATACTTCTACATACTATCTGTCTTCAATAAAAGATGTAAACCAAGTTACCTTAATGCAGTTTGAGTATTTGGAAGATATTTATAATGCGCCCGATTTTCCGTCGCCCCAGATTAAAAGCTTAAAATTAAAAAAAGTGATTTCACCCGACTTCGGAAGCATGGAATTCACATACATCCTTAATACCAGCCTGAGACAGAAATTATCAGACCCTTTTCAGCTGAAGACGGCAGAACTGAAAAATAAGGCTGGAAAAACAATTCAGAAGTATAGTTTACAATACAGTGAAAATAACTTTACTTTTAGCGATTCCAATACTTCATCCTGCGCTCCTGAAGATGTTCCATCGGGATATTACGATAAAAGAGTGTTGAATTCCATTCAAAGATATGGAACCTCTTCTGCATTTGAAAAAACGGAATTTGAATATAATAATGATTTTCTCGCCGGGAACTACTGGACCAGCTCAAGCTGCCACTGTCTGCCCTCGGAGTCAGATAATCCGAAATATCTGGCTTTGGGTCTTTTAAAAACTATAAAATACCCTACCGGCGGACAGGTACGGTATGAATTTGAACCCAATCAATATATTGAAAAGAAAACCAATACCTTTGACCCCTTTACTCTTGATTTTACCCCTAAGTATATTTTTCCGTACGATATTGTAGACCGTGATGCGCAAGTATTGGAAGAAGTAGGTACTTATAATTTTGATACTCATCACGCAACTACGGTTAATTTCAACTTAACGGCTAATCCTGATGATTCTGATGGAGCAAGCTATCTGATGTATTGTGTGAATAATCCTGTCTACTATACAGACAGCCCGACATGGGATCCCGGTTTGACTCCCTTTATCGATATAGAGCTGACCTCGGGAGTTGCAGGAAACGATGGAATTACCAAGTATATGCCCGGAACCAATACATTCAAAGTGCTAGGAACCGGAGGAGCAGGTACGGTTACCATTAAAAGAATACGATATAAATCTTTGCCAATTCCTAACTATACGACCGGAAGAGGGATACGGATAAAGAAAATTGAATTTATGGAAAACAATGTTCCTGTAAGTTCAGAAACACGCAATTATTCTTATCAGCAGTTTGCCAATACTTCCATAACCAGCGGCTTTTTTCTTAATTCTAATGACTCAGAACCTGTTGTGTATAAAAATGTAAAAGAAACAGTAGGAGAAAATAAAGGATACGTCCGTTATTATTTTAAAACCCTAGAAGATACTCCGGAGAATATAAATGCCGATGGCAATGTTTCTTCGCCATATACCCATTACAATGTTCTGAGAAATGGTCTTCTGACTAAAAAAGAAATTTTTGATGCAACTGGAAATACGGTAGCTAAAGAAGAATATGCATTTGAATTGTATCCTGTAGGAACTTTCTATCCATTGAGTGAAAGTGTAGGAAGTATCCAGGTGAAAAACTCCATAATCAAAAAACAAACCTCTACCTCCACTGCTTTTTTCGGCCAGGATGCCATTTCTACGGTAACGGAATCGGTAAGGGATGCACAGGATCTGAATGTGGCTAATAAAAAAACGATAACCCGTGAGGGAGAGGTGCTGGAAGAAAATTATACCTATACTAAAGCCGGTAATACCAGATTGTGGGGAGCCAAAATCAAGGACCGCCTGATTGTGGCCGAATCTAAAAAGAACGGAACTACTTTAGCTAAGACAGAAACTAAATATGACGACACCACTCATTTCTATCCGACCTCACAAATCACTTATCTACCGGATAATCTCAGCCAGTTTTTAACAACCACGGTATACGATATTTATGATGACAAAGGCAATCTGGTGCAATACAGATCCTTTCCCGACTCAGGATCGCAGGGATATCCTGTAACCATAATCTGGGGATACAATAAAACAGTACCCATTGCAAAGATAGAGGGAGCCCGGCTTTCGGATATTCCGGCATCGCTTATCACCACAATTGTAAATGCATCCAATGAAGATGCAGATGCCACAGCCGCTACAGAAGCTGCCAAAGAGGCCGCTTTACTGAACGCGTTCAATACTTTTATCAAAGATCCCGCTCTTTCCAATTTCATCGTGACGGCCTATACATATGATCCTCTAATAGGGATGACCACTACAGTAGTCTCCGGCGGAATAAAGGAAAATTATAAATACGATTCATTCGGAAGGCTGCAAAAAGTGGTAGATGCCAACGGAATTACGGTGAAGGAATACCAATACAACAATAAAAACTAGACGATGAAAAAGAACATCAGTATATATAACTTGCAATCGATAAAAAAGTATATTTCACTTCTTGCGCTGGCTTTGGCTTCAGTGTATCATGCGCAGGCGCTTCCTACTTCTACAGAAAACTACATTTACACAAAAGTTTACCTTTCTGAAGACGGAAGCAAAAAATCGGAGACCGTACAGTATTTTGACGGATTGGGCAGACCTAAACAGATGATACAGGTGAAAGCTACCCCACAGGGCCAGGACCTGGTAACTCCGATTGTTTATGATAATTTCGGAAGACAAAGCCAATCGGTACTTCCTGTTCCTGTGGCTACGGCAAACCTGGGTATTCAGAATATATCCGTTGCTTCTGCCAACAGCTATTACGGCGTAGCCAATGCTTATGCCGAGCAGAAGTTTGAAGCTTCGCCAATAGGAAGAGTGCTTGAAGCAGCAGCTCCGGGAACCGACTGGGCCATGGGCACGGGACACACGCAGAAAATGCAGTACGGCGTCAATAAAACCACGGACAAAGTAAAAAAATATACGATTACCAGCACCTGGCAAAATACCGTAACGGTATCTTCCCTGCCTGCAGTATCCTTTTACAGTGAGAAGGTACTCACCAAAACCTCGGGAACCGATGAAGACGGGCAGACCACCATTGAATTTAAAAATGAGCGGGGACAGACGGTGCTTGTGCGGAAAGTGCTGAATTCACAGACTAATGCAGACGCTTATTATATTTATAATGATTACGGGCATCTCATCTATGTCATTTCACCAAAAGCTGATGAGCAGATTTCATTAAATAACAACACCGTCACCCAGAAAATCCTGGATGATCTCTGCTACCAGTATGTTTATGATAACAGACACCGCATGGTGGAAAAGAAACTTCCGGGCAAGGGCAAAGATTATATGGTATATAATACTGCCGATAAACTCATTATGAGCCAGGATGCCAATATGAGGACTTCTTCGAGCTGGGCATTTACCAAATATGACAAATTTGGACGGGTGGCATATACCGGTATTTCAGTAACGTCACAGAGCAGGCAGTCCTTACAAGCCAATGTTAATGCCAACGCCAATCTTTACGAAATAAGAAAGGCAACAACATTTACGGTAAGTGGAATGCCGGTATACTATTCTAATGTAGCAGCTCCTGTAAATGTGGGAAAGATTTTATCCGTTAATTATTACGATACCACTCCTTCATACAGTTTCAACCCTTCTTTTCCATCAAGCATTTTAGGAGAGCCTACCCTTACCGAAACTCTTACTGCAGAAGGTTTAAGCACTAAAAACCTTCCGTTAGTGAGCCTGGTGAAAAATATTGAAGACGATAACTGGACGAAGAGCTATATCTACTACGATAAAAAAAGAAGAGCGATCGGAAGCTATTCCATCAATCATTTAGGCGGCCGTACCCAGACAGAATCTAAGCTGGACTTTGCGGGCGTCGTCCAGCAGAATATTACCCGCCACAGAAGGCTGAACACGGATACGGATAAGGTCATTACCGAAAACTTCACCTATGATTCCCAGAACAGGCTTTTGACCCATACCCACCAGGTAGACAATAATCCGGTAGAATATCTGTCACGGAACACCTATAACGAACTTTCGCAGCTCACCACCAAGAAAGTGGGCGGTACCGTTTTAGGAGGCGGTCTTCAGACTGTCGATTACACCTATAACATCCGCGGATGGGTAACCTCTATGAATAATCCTGCTAATTTAGGGACTGATCTTTTCGGGTATAAGATCAATTATAACCAGGTGGAAGGATTGGAAACCCCTGATGCGCTGGATTCATCCCTTAAAGTAAAGCCGAGGTACAACGGGAATATTGCCGAAGTATCCTGGAAGACCTTAACGGAAGAAAATGAGCCGCTGAAAAGATACGGCTATTCTTACGACCCCCTTAACAGGCTTACAGCCGGATTCTACCAGAAAGCAGGAAATGAAGCGGCTAAAGAATATTTTGAAAAACTGGAGTATGATATCAACGGAAATATCACAAGGCTGAAAAGATCCGAAGGGCTTGCTGCGGGCAGTACTACCGCCATGATGATCGATAACCTGAAATACGATTATACCGGAAACAGGCTTACAAAAGTAACCGAAGAACAGATCGGAAACAATAACGGATATCCTTATGTGGCAACCCCTAATACCATCCAATATGATAATGGTCTTGCTGCGGGCAGCGGGAATATGACCTCCCATTTGGATAAAGGAATTTCTTCCATTCAATATAATTATTTAAATTTACCTCAGAAAATTACCCAGAATGCCAAAGTAACGGATTATCTGTACAGAGCGGACGGGGTAAAGCTAAGGAAGCTCTTTGGAGATATAGAAACCAATTACCTGGACGGGTTCCAGTATAAAAGCACCAAGCCTTCGGAAACATCAGCGGGAGGAGGGCTTGTTGTTGAAGACCCTGATGAGATTGCTGAGATAAAGTTAAGGATGATGCCCACTTCCGAAGGATATTATGATTTCCTTTCGAACGAGTATATTTACAACTATACGGATCATTTAGGCAACGTAAGATTAAGCTACTCGGATTCAAACAAGGACGGGTCGATCCAGCCAAGGAGGTATTTTTACCAGCAGTGCAGCGGGCCCTGGGATCCTTTTAATCCGCCGATCTGTATCGATTCCTATAAGCCGGGTGAAATTGTAGAGGTTAATAATTACTATCCTTTCGGGTTATTGCATAATTATACGGGGACCACACAGAATGTGTACCAGTATAAGTATAACGGAAAAGAATTGCAGGAAACAGGAATGTATGATTACGGCGCAAGATTTTATATGCCTGAAATTGGAAGATGGGGTGTTGTAGATCCTTTGGCGGAAGTATCCAGAAGTTGGAATCCATATAACTACGGTTATAATAATCCGATTGTGTTTACTGATCCGGACGGAAGACTATCGCAATCTTTTCTGAACTCAATGCTGGCAGCACCATCAGGAACTACCTGGTACAATACCGGAGAAGGCTTTATAAGTGAGGGCAGAAATGCTATTGATTATGATGGTAATAGTATAGACTGGGGTACAGAGTATACCGATATGCTTATGCAAAGAGTTGGATTAGGACCATCGGGAGAAGGAGGCGGAATTGCCGGAACAATTACATTGCCAGAGCTTGTTCTTAATGGATATGGAAGAGCCAATTATTGGGGTGGTGCTATAAGCACTTATAATATTAACCATGGTATTCTTTTAAACGGAATTGCAGGAATGCAGTCTGCTTGGAATCGAGCAATGTTTGATTCCGATAGACAGCTTGGAATAGCTGAAATTGACAGAGGAGGTGTACGAATGATGGGTGGAGATATGTTTGGTTTTTCGGATCTTGCAGGTATTGGAATTGAAAGAATTTCTGAGGATCACCCATATGTTGGAATGGCTTTGGGGGTGATTGGAATTGTTGCGTTAAAGAAACCGGGGTTGGCTATTACTGAAACAAAGGTAGAAGTTAATATATTAAGACACTACACAACAGAGGCTGGCTATAAAGCTATAATGGAGTCTGGTGAATTATTCCCATCTATAGGGATAAAGAATGCAAGATATGGATCTGGGCAATATTTAACTGATTTAATGTCACATGAATTCACAAAAGGACAAGCATCTAGAAGATTATTTGGTGTACCTTGGAATGGCAAAAAAATGAGCCATTTTATTGAATTAGATGTTAGTGGCTTAAACGTAACAAAGAATGGACCACATAATTTTTTAATTCCGGGGACAGGAAATTTATCTTTGGAAGGGATTATTTTGAACCATGGTCAGTCAATCTTTAAACCGTAAATATATTTAATATAGAAATATGCAAGAAGTATTTATTAAAAAGTATTGGGAAGAAGAGGATATATGGTTTTATATTCATTTTCTAAATCAAAGAGCTATTCGACAGATTGAACTAAGTAATGGAAAAAGAATCTTTTTAACATTAGATTTGCCCAAAAAGGGAGAGTCAATGTTATATGATCAATCTATAGAAGATCTTGATCTAAACGATTCTGATTATATCTCAAAAGAAGAATTTGAAAAAGAATGGCAAGGATAATTAAAAAGCCCCCAATGGGGGCTTTTTATTAACTTTTATAATTTTCTACTATAAATAAATGTATTTGTGGATAATTTTTTGATACCTTTTCAATTGTTCTTTTTACGTCATTCCAATTTAACCCCCCAAGACCTGCTCCAATTTTTGGTAATGATATTCTATTAATATTATTTAAATGTGAATATGAGAGCATTTTTTCTAAGGCAATTTCAATAGCAGAAATGTCAGCTTTGGTTCTCCACGTAGTTTGAGTTGCTAAATTAAAAATAACTCCATTTTCATATTTGTAAATAAAAATATTTCCTAATGAAAATGAATTTTCTTTACATAATTTTTTATATTCAATATACATTTGAGGAAACTTAATTTTAAATTGTAATGCTATCCCTTTTCCCATAGCACCGGCACAATTACAACCATGAGCAAAATTAAATATACCATTCAAAGCAAAAATATTTCCTTCCTTTACGTATGTTATCATTTTTTAATTATATTTAAGATCAAAGATATATTTTTTATCAAAATTATCTAAAATATTTAATATTGAGTATATGAATTTAATAGATTTAGTTAGTAAAATTAATGATGTTGATGAGGATTTAATTATCTTTTTAAAGAATATGGATGATTACAAATCAGAAATAATTTTATCTTATCCAGAAGATGACGATAATGGAGTCAAGGAAGAAAATGGAAATAAATATCATTATCTTTTAGAAGTTTTTTTAGCAAAAGAGTTTATTGAAGATTGGGTTGCTAGTTTAGAGAGTGCACCATCATATGAAGATATTGCTAAAAGGCTTTACGAATATGGTATAAATGACGCATAATAAACCTCAAAGCCACCTATTTGGTGGCTTTGTTATTTTGCATTTCAATTCTTTCTTTTACCGATAAGTCAGAAATAGCAGGTTTACCCCTCGCTGGTGCGTGCGTCACGCTCGTGTCTGCTTATATGATGAGTGGTGATCTAATAGGAATTTCTGATCTTGTTGGAATTGGCCTAAACAGAGTTTCAGAAGAGCATCCATATGTAGCAATGGCTTTAGGGGTGGTGTCTATTGTAGCTACAAAAGGAAGAGCTGATGATGATGTTCTCAAAATGGAATTAGCTGTTGAAAAAAATCTTGCATTAGGATTAAAAGAAGATTTATTTATTTTTGCAGAAAATAAAAATTTCGATACTTATAAAACATTTTCAAACGGTTTGCAAACAGATAAGATATTGGAAGCTATGAATTCTTATGATAAGCTTCATTTTAATGTGACCGGATTTAGTAAATATCAATTCTCAAAATTTAAACCTGGTGATTTTATAGGAAATAGAAATGTAACGAATTGGGAAATGCATGAAATATTTAGTAATCCTGCACTATTAAATAAAACACAATTTTATAGAAAAGTTGGAAATAGTTATGAAATATTATCTAATTTTTCCCCCTATGGTTATTAATTACATTTTTTATTATGATAATAATTTATAATTCGAATAGAAAATTTAGAATATGGGCTTATACAGTAAGTCATTCTTCTCTAATTTTGCGTAGTGAAATGAAGTATCCTGACCAAGATAATTATTCTGAAAATATTTCTTCTAATATAGACATTGAATTTTGGGCAGTGAGTTACATAAATATCCCATCTGATCTTTTAGGAATAAATATTAGAGAGGTTAACGAAGAAATGTTGCCTAAAGAAATCAGTAGAGAACTTTTAAGATTTGATATGAAGATATTTGAACTGAAATCCGAAGAATCCAATTATTATATTATTGCAGGAGGAATATTAATAGGTAAAAATAAATGGATTAATCAGGATCGAATCTTCAGTTATAGCTCCAATCTTAAACATGATGTAATATTATTTCAAAGTAATTGATGGATTTTACGACAAAAAGTTTATAACTGCTACAGTAAAGGCAATTTTGCCATATAACGGTCATAACAACTGGTAATGGAAATTTTTGGTTTTATTTTTCAACTCATTTTTACCCATCTTATAGGAAATAATATTTATTATCTTATAAAAAAAATATTTGGGGATAAACGTAGTTATAGGGAAATTGTTAGTAATGAAAAAGAAAGTGGATTTAGATATTTTACGGGAGTTTTAATGATTTTAATATTTATTGTTTTTATTGTTAAATGTACTTCATAAATATATCACTGATTTCGAGCATTGATAATCATTAGCCAATAAAAAGGGACTGTTGAAAAGACAGTCTCTTTTATTACTAAAGTAGTCATCTTATAAGACAATTAATTACATAGGTAATGTAATATTCATATCATTACAGAAACGTAAAATTTATACTACATTTAGGAAGATGGGGTGTTGTAGATCCGCTGGCGGAAACATACCGAAGATTTACCCCTTATCATTACGGGAATAATAATCCGGTAAGGTTTATTGATCCGGACGGAAGAATTACGGTAGATAACCTCAGCGGGCAGTACACCATGGGAAGTGTTGTCGCAGATTTTATCAAAAAGAATGGATTTGATGATAGTAATTTACCTCTTTTGTACAAAGATGATTCTGGGATAATGATTGTAAATGAAGCTCTTGGAGATGATGGAGAAGGTGGTGGTGGAATGCCAAGCATAGAAGAATTATTAGCAATGCTTGAGCCGCAATCAGAATATTTTCAGGGGATTGATTTTTCGCAGTTTGGAGACGATGATATAATAAAAATTCGTCAGAATATTGTTAAGAATGCGGTGAAACATTTTGACAGTAAAGAGTGGGCATACGAAATGAAAAAAGGTAGATTTGCAGCAAATCCAAATAAATGTAATTTATTTGTTGATGATGTATTAAAAGAAACTGGTATCAATATGCCTGGTCCTAATGAATTACTTTCAATCATAAATTTTGGGACCCCTATAACCGCTGGTCAATGGGCAGATCCTAATTATATCATCTCTGGCTGGCAAGTTGTAAATTCACCTCAACCAGGAGATATTGTAGCTGCTTCGGCTAATTAGGATGATGCCAGTGGCCATGTTGGGATTATTGTCTCTAGTACAGAATCTATTTATGCTTCTCATTATAGAGTAAAAATGTCAAATTATGGTTACAGTAATAAACACTTAGAAAATATGCCAGGCACTAATGGATATGTCTACCGAAGATATGTTGGAACTCCCAACATTAACAGTACAATAAAGCATAGTAACTTAAAACTTTTTGGTCAATAATATTATGAAAAGAACTATTTTAATAATTTCATTTATTTTTCTATTAGTAATTCTCTATTGTGTTCAATATTTTACAATTCTTAAACCGGAGGATACATTTTCATTAACTGATAGTAATGGAAAGAGTATCCCGGCTAAGATATACTCAAGAATTGTAGAGTCAAAGATTGACAATAAAAAAGAAAGTGTTTATCAAATACTTATATTTTTTGATGAAAAAGAAAATAACAAATTTAATCCCATTTTATTCATTCCAAAGTACAAGATGATAGGTATAGTTGAAGGAGGAAAGGATGAGTTTATCTTTTTTGGTAATAAAGTTTTACAAAAGTCAAGAACTTCTAATAAGTTTAATCTCCTAACAAACTCAACTTTTTTTGATAATGCCCCAACTATATTTTCAATAGTTTTTGAAAAGAAGAAGATTACTTTTAATAGTTTTGAAGAATTAGAAAAGTATGGTCAAAGTATAACTCTTAATTATGAATAAATATCAATGGTAGATTTCAATATATTAGTTTCTCTTATTAAGGGGAACTAACGAGTAATAATCTCAATAATTTAATTTAAAAAACGGATAATCTCATGGCTATCCGTTTTTAGACAACGGATGGAACGACTATGACACAAGATTCTATATGCCGGATTTGGGAAGATGGGGCGTTGTGGATCCTTTGGCAGAAGCTTCAAGAAGATTTACACCCTACCATTACGGAAATGATAATCCTATAAGATTTACCGATCCGGATGGAAGGCATTCAATGGATAATCTTACGACTTACAATCCTGGAAGTGAGTTGCAGATTTTATTACCAGAAATGGGTTGGGTGGAAAAAAATATGCCTTTTTTCTATACTGATGATTCCGGGATAATGATTAGAAGTAATGCACTTGGGAATAATGGCAAAGGTGGCGGAAGTGGTTATACTTTTACTGGAAATGGTGCCGCGACAATGTTCGAATATTTTGCCAACGGAGGGAAAATGGACGGTATTACATTTCATAAAGGATATGCGCAATGGTGGACAGATGGCAATATACCAACTTATGGTGCTATTATAAATGGTGAAATGGATATAACTGCTCAAGGAATGATACTTCATAAGATGAAATTATATCAAAGAGATCAGTTTTGGGATGGTGTGACTAAAAAGCTTGGTCCTTTAGGTTTTGCCAATGACGTGAAAATACAATTATTTGAAGCTGGCATCAGAAGAAATGCAGGATTAACAATTAACGAATTCAATGGTTTAAATAAAACCGCACAAGAATTAAGAACTCTAGGTGCATTAGGTTATACTGGAACTAAATACCTTAGTGCCTTTAAGAATCTAGGTGTAGCCGCTTCAATTGTTACTACAGCATATTCTGCAAGTAAAGTCTATAATCAATACGAACAAGGTGGAACTAGTGAAGTTTTTAGCCATAGAGATGTTGTTGATACTACTGTTGGTTTAGTTGGATTAGGAACCACTGCTTTAGTTGCTGTTGCCCTGGTGTCAAATCCTGTTGGATGGGCTATTGGTATTGGTGTTTTAGTCTATGGTACAGGAACTATGATTTACGATATGACACAATAACCTTAATTATTAAAATATGCATGAATATAATATAAAAATTTTTAATCAATCAAGAGTTTTAATAAGTCTTTTTTTATTGCCAATATTTTTTTTGTTATCAATTTTTTTAGGTGCTGAAATACATTCATTACTTATTCCAATCTTATCTCTATTGATCTTGATTTTCGTATGCTATTATTTTTGTATGGGAAATCTTAAAGTAATTGTTAAAAACAATAATGAGTTATCTTTTAAGTGGGAGAAGAAGCTTATTTTTAATTATAAACCCATTAGCCCTTTAAAAATAAGTGACATAAAAACTATTATTGTAGATAATGGTCAATCTTTGAAAAAAATTAAAACAGATCGAGACACAATTTATATTAATAATTCTAATATAAATTCAAAAGATGTGGTTAAACTAATAGAAATAATTAAAGGACACAATATAAAAGTTATAGATAGCTGGGATGAATTTAAAGAAAAAGGATATGCTAAAACAGCTTATTTTATTAATTCAGTAGTTTTAATTTTATCAATAATTCTATTTATTACCTTTACCATCTTAAAAGGTTTTAATCCTACGTTATTATCTCTTTTTTTGTTATGGATACCGCAAATAATTTTATATAGAAAACAGATTAAAAGTAAACATAAGGCACATAGATAGATTTTTACACTAAGTTCAAATAAAAGAAAGAACTACCAGTGAACTCTCCCATGCTGGCGCGAGCGTCTCGCTCGTGTCCTGTTACAAATAAACCCATCGCATTGCGGTGGGTTTTTGCTTTATAGTGCCTCTCATTTTATTAAAAATCCTGTTATCAAAACAGTATTATAGCTCACATCGATGTCGCAGATTGTACTCCGTAGATAAAAGAACAGGGCGTTTGAAAGACAATTTCTTGTATATTATTTATCAATTTTAAGCGGTATTAATTTTTAAAATGGATATATTTACTATGTTAAATGGAAAGTAACAATGTCTATGATAATCCAATTTAATTAATATACCATGAAATTTAATATTTGCTTTTTTTTGTTTTTTATTCATGTTTTGATCCTAAAGCAGAGAAGAAGAAATATGATTATATGTTATCACAGGAAGAATGTAACTTAGTGATCGAGTCCCCGCCAAAAAATAATTCGGTATGGTTTGAAGTTAAGGGCTATGATCCGATATCACATGAGAAAAAAGTTTGTAAAACTCATAATAGATGGTGGAATTTATTTGCCGATGAGATGGATTATGGTGATACAATCGTGAAAAAAAGAGGTGAGTTAATTTTTGCTATTCATAAAAAAGATACCATAATCTATCATGACTGGAATACAGTAACAACAAAACTATAGATTAGATCTCCCTCGCTCGTGTCCTGGTAACAAACAACCCACCGCAAAGCGGTGGGTTGTTTTATTTATAGTATGGAACATTTTTGTTAAAAACTCACTCAAAATCCTGCAAACCATTATAATTCCACGCCGCAACAAAAATTCCAGCCGTTTCCGTTCTTAATCTCTGATTGCCCAAGGAAACAGCCTTTACCTGATGTTCTGCCAACAGTTTGATCTCCCTCTCAGAAAAGTCACCTTCCGGACCGATGAGAAAAGTCAGCTGGTCAAGTTTCGGAATCTCGTTTAAGGCAATACGGTGAAGGTTTTCGTGACAATGAGCCACAAAGGTATGTTCGGGATGAATCGTTTTTAAAAAATCCTGAAGTTTAATGCTGTCATGAATAACAGGAAAATGAAATCTCAGGCTTTGCTTGGATGCAGCGATCGCCTGTTTTCTCAGTTTGTCGATATTCAGGTTTTTGCGTTCCGTTTTTTCAGTTTGCAGAAGAGTAATTTCAGAAATTCCCATTTCTACAGCCTTCTCTACGAAAAACTCGATACGGTCAATATTTTTCGTGGGAGCAATCGCAATATGTAATTTCGGATGAAAATCAGGCAGGCCGGTTTTAATTTCATCAACCGAAATCATTGCTTTTTTACCTTCAACCATTAACTTTCCGGAGGCCAGATTTCCTTTTCCGTCGGTTATATGGATCTCTTCACCTTCCTTCATCCGCAACACCTTTACAATGTGCTGCTGTTCTTCATCGTTGATCGTTACGTTATTTCCTTCAATTTCTCCGTAGAATAGTTTCATAGATCTTGCGTTAAAAAGGCAACTCCTGTTTTTATAGTCGTGTAAATATCCGTATCACAGTCGCGGTAAGAACAGATGAATATTTCTTCTATCCACTTGTTATTAAGGAAAATCAGATTTAAATATTCCTGTTTTCTTAAGTTATTTTTAATAGACAAATAATCTCCTTCTTTAGGTTCGTAGGGAAAACTGAAAATATTTTCAGCATTGAGTTTTTCTATAATTTCATCTTTTATATCCTGAATATACCCCTTTTCGGAGCTGGATGGAAAATAATCAGTATTAAGCTCAGATGCTTCATTTTTTCCGGTGACAGTTTCTAAGATCCAGTAATATTTTGAATTTTTCTTAGACTGGGTCCCCAATATTTTTTCTTCTAAAAGAATTTTCATAAATCGTATTTCGCGGTTGCACTGGTTCTTAAATCCGTAAATTCTCCTCTTTCAAATTTCAGCTTGGCCACCATCGCAATCATGGCTGCGTTGTCGGTAGTATATTCAAATTTCGGGATATAAATATTCCAGCCCAATTTCTCATGATTGTCCTGCATTGCTTTTCTCAATGCCGAATTGGCAGAAACACCGCCTGCAATAGCCACTTCATTAATATTTAAATCTTTCGCAGCCTTCTCAAGCTTATTCATCAGGATTTCAATGATGCTTTTCTGCACAGAAGCACAAAGATCATTAATGTTGTTTTTAATAAAATCAGGATCTTTTTTTACTTCTTTCTGAATAAAATACAATACCGAAGTTTTTATCCCGCTGAAAGAATAATCGTAATTTTCGAGTTTAGGTTTATTAAATGTAAATGCATCAGGATTACCCTCTTTGGCAAGCTTATCGATGATGGGTCCTGCAGGATAATCGAGGTCAAAAATTTTTCCGATTTTATCGAAAGCTTCACCGGCGGCATCATCCGTTGTTTTCCCTATAATTTCCATATCAAAATAATCTTTTACCAGTACGATCATTGTATGTCCACCGCTTACGGTAAGGCATAAAAACGGGAATTTGGGCGGCATAGGATTTGCATCCTCAATGAAATGCGCTAAAATATGTGCCTGAAGGTGGTTTACTTCGATCAGCGGAACGTCTAAGCTCATTGCCAAAGACTTAGCGAAGGAAGTTCCCACCAGAAGAGATCCCAAAAGGCCGGGACCTCGGGTAAATCCTATCGCGGAAATTGCATTTTGTTGTATATTTGCTTTAGTTAGAGATTTTTCAACAACCGGGATTATATTTTGCTGGTGAGCACGCGAGGCAAGCTCAGGAACAACGCCGCCATATTCTTTATGGACCGCCTGATTTGCAGCAATGTTCGACAGAATAGAATTTCCCTTGATGATAGCTGCTGATGTGTCGTCGCAAGACGATTCAATACCTAAAATTATAGAGTCGCTCATAATAATGGCAAAGTTAGAGAATAATAACGAGAATGAGAACAAAAAATCAGTAGCTGAAAACTTAGGTAATCAGGTACAAAAAGCCGTTGAAAACGCCGGAGATAAAGTAAAGGAGACCGTAAAAGAGGCTTCTGAGCTGGCTTCCGATGCGATCAAGCATCCGGTGGAAACTGCTGAAGAGTTCGGGAAACAGGCAGTGAAAGACGTTACCAGTTACTCCTGGTGGGCACGGCTGCTTTTGATTCTTTTCTGGCTCGGACTCGGACTTGTAGTCTCTATTTTTATTGCAATTAATCTTCCCGTAACCAAACAATGGGCGGCAGACCAGGCGCTGCAGGTCGTAAACAGGGATTTCAAAGCGCAGATGTCAACAGAAAGTGTTGAAGTAAATTTTTTTGGGAATGTTAAAATTAAAGGGTTAAAAATCAAAGACTATAAAGGCTACGATTTTATTCAGTCTAAAGAGTTCATTGCCAATTCAAACTGGCTTTCTTTGTTTAAAAACATTACCAAAAACAATTCGCTAAGCTTTAATTCTTTAACCTTAAAAAATGCTGATGTAAAAGTAATTACTTATAAAGGCGACAGTATTTCAAATTTTATCCGCTTCACTCAATTGTTTGACAGCGGTAAAAAAAGAGATCCCAACAAACCTCCTTTTCAGCTGGATTCAAGACTGCAGATTCTGGATTCCAAAGTTTCCATTGTGAATTTAAATTCTCCGGGAGAAAAAGGAAAATGGCTGACTGCAACCAACTTTAATCTGAAAGCACCGAATGTAAAGGTTAACGGAAGAAATATTTCCGCCCTTATCAACAATATGTCGTTCACAACGACGAGATGGGGCAAATCACATTTTGTGGATACTTTTTCTACGGAGCTTTCAATGACTCCGGATTACCTTTCGTTAAAAGATCTTACGCTGAATACAGATCATTCGCTTTTACAGGGAGATATTAAATTTAATCTTCATGACGATGGTTCCTGGGCAGATTTTGCCGATAAAGTGAAGTGGGAGATGAATCTTATCCAGGGAAGTCAGCTAAGCGGTTACGATATCAGTTATTTTGTAACCAATTGGGACAATTTCAAGCCCTTTAATATTTCCGGAAAAATGGCTGGTCCGCTGAATAATTTCAGACTGGATAATTTCCTGATCAGAAATCCTGATGTAAATATTGCTACAAAGAGCATGAAGGTGAACAGGCTGCTAAAAGGCAATTTTTTAATCGAAACCAATGATCTTTCTGCGGATTTTACCTATAAAGACCTGAAAGCCATGATGCCTCTGTTCATTTCTAAAAAAATGAAAAACTTTGCAGATGACTTCGGCAGATTAAAATACAACGGAACCGCAAGTGTTAATCCGAATAAAGTATATGTAGCAAACGGGAACCTGATGACTGGAATCGGGCAGGCGAAAATTACACAGTTTTCTTTGACTGAATACAGCTCTTCTATGCCTAAATATGTAGGGATTGCTGAAGTTAAAGACCTGAATACTTCCGTGATTACAAAAAATAAGTCGGTAGGTTTAATTTCCGGAAGATTTGACATCAATGGCCAAAGCTTCGACGTCAATACGATGAGACTGACCACGAAATCTAGGATCACCAGTGTTGAAATCATGAATAAAGAGATTAACAACTTGTACCTTGAAGGCCTTCTTGATCATAAAAAATACAACGGGCTCATCACCGTCAATGATGAACAGGCAAAAGCCAATATTAAAGGATTAATTGATTTCAGTACCTCTAGAATTTCAATGAATGTAAATGCTGATGTTAATTATTTAAATATGAATTATTTTACCAACACTCCCGGAACTCAGATCGTGAGCGGAAAAGTGAATGGTAAAATGGCCATGTCATCCATTAACGACCTTACTTTGGATGTTGAGGCAAACGCAATTAATTTCGCCACAGCCAGTCAGAAATATTACATTCCGGCAGCAAAGCTGAAAACGTTCATTGAAAACGGCGGCCGTGTGATTGATGTTGATGCACCGGGTGCTGTAAACGGGAAAATATCGGGAAGGTATAACCTTGGGGATCTCGCAGGCATGGTAGAAAACGGCTTAAATAAAATTCTTGTAGGGCCAGCTCCGAGAAAAATGTACAGAGGACAAAGCTTTGCAATGAATTTTGATGTTCAGCAGGGTTTGGTAAGTTATTTTCTTCCGGACCTGAAATTACCGGAGGGTGCAAAAGTGGAAGGGCAATACGATGGAAATTCTAACAATCTAATCTTAAATCTTGATGCTGCTTCTCTAAAATATATCATGACCAAAACCCGGGAGATTACGGAAGCAGACAGAGCGCTTGCCGCAGCAAATCCTGCATATACCATCAATGAAAGAGACAATATTACCCGGGACAGTGCGATGGTGGATAGTGTAATGGTCAGAATTAATACGGCCAATCTGGACGAACAGATTTTTGCAAAAATAAACCGAATTCAATACAACAAAAATATTCTTAAAGACATAACGTTAAGTGGCAGGAATGAGAACAACACGCTTCTTCATCTGGCTACGAAATTTAAACATGGAAGTCCTGAAGATGAAGTTGATGATAATCTTAGGGAATATGCGATCAATGTTAACCAGTCTACCAACGCAGGAGGAGATTTTATTTTCAGGTTTGAACCTACAGAAGTAAAGTTTAATGATGTGACATGGGCTATTGATACGAGTCCGGAGCTTAACCATTCCATAACATATCGTAAAAAAGAAAAAGATTTTGACATCCGGAATTTGAGAATTTATTCCGATAATAGTGCATTGTTTGTAAAGGAAGCCCAGTTCAAGTCTGCCAAAGATTTTTACCTGGATGCTGAAGTTAATGATTTCGCCATTGAGAAGCTTATGGAAATGCAGCCGGGAGGAAATGCCATGAACATCAAAGGTCTTGCTAATGGAAGTGTGAAAATCAAGATGGATAAGAGTACTCTTCAGCCTTTGGTAGATATGACCATCGATGATATTATGATGAACGGAAATGACATGGGAGATATTACGATTTCTGCAACCAACGGATTTTCTTTGAATGTATATGATGTTGACATAAGAGTAAATTCTGCCGGAGTAATCGGCAATAACAGCCTTCATGTTACGGGAACTGTCAATAACAATACCTCTTCGCCTACCATTGACCTTACTGCGGAAATGAGGGATTTTGATATCGCTTTTGCACAACAGTTTGTAACAACCGTATTTGGAAATTTAAGAGGAAAGGCTACCGGAGATCTTAAGATCAGCGGAAAATTCAGTAATCTGGATTACAGCGGGGATATTGCTTTAAAAGGATTTGGCCTTAAACTTTTATTTACCGGGGTGGATTATTCGTTTGACGATACCGTAATCCCGCTTACCAAAGGGCTTGCCATCCTCAACAATATCGGGGTTCGGGACGGAAGAACAAACTCTAGTGGAAATATTTCGGGAGCAATACAGTTTGAGACGATTTCCTCAATGGGGGTCAACCTCGTAATGAGGGCAGATAATTTACTGGTTTTAAATACAACTCAGAAAGATTATGATCTTTTCTGGGGAAGAGTCTACGGACAGGGCGATTTGTATGTTGATGGTCCTGTATCCGGCCTCAGTCTCTCAACACCAAACATGAAAGCACTGAGCGGAAGTACCTTTACATTCAATTCGGGATCAACCTCTAATGTTGAAGAATTTAAGATGCTGAGGTTTCTTAAAGAAGGAAAAAATGGACTTGTGACATTGGAAGATAAGAAAAAGTCCGGAGCGAATATGAATATAGATTTTGCGCTGGATGTAGATAAAGGAACTACCGTGAATGTGCTGATAGGGGATGAGGTAGGAAATATTACAGTGAAAGGTGCTGCCGAAAAGCTTCGCTTCCAGATGAGCCGACAGGGAAATATTGCGATGAACGGAACCTATAAAGTAGATAACGGAACTTTTGTTTCCAAAGCGATCCTGAATAAAACCTTCCAGATTGAAAAAGGCAGCAGCATCCGATGGGATGGTGATGCAATGAAGCCGGCGCTGGACATTACTGCCAACTACGTAAGAATGGTTTCCAACGCAGGGGAATATCTGAATATGGGAAGTCTTCAGCCGATCAGTATTTTGCTGCAGGCGAATATCACGCAGTCTCTTGTTGATCCTAAAGTTGATCTTAACGTTACCGCGCTGGATGTTTCCAGCCAGGTAAAGGAAACACTGGCTGCCAAAATGAGCCAGGAAGGGGAGAAGGTACTGCAATTCGGGTCTGTATTGCTGCTGAACAGTTTTAATGTTTCAAAAACCGGAGGGGTAGATGTGGATGTGGCAGGTGTTGCAGAATCTTCAGGATATAATCTTCTTTTAAAGCAGCTTGGGTCCGTACTTAATACCATGAGTAATGAATTCCAGATTGACCTTAATTACGTAAAGGGGGATCAGTATTCCAATATAGGAGACCGGGCGAATGCCGGCGTGAGTTTCGCACTTTCACCAAGAATAAAAGTAAAAACAGGGTTGGGAATTCCTCTTACCAAAACAGAAAATACAGAAACCAATTATCTTTCGGGAGAAGGAACCATTGAATACGATATTTCTAAAAAGAATGACGGAAGCCTGATCTTGAGAGGTTATTCGAAACCTTCTAATATCGGTGTTATTAACGGTGCGGGATCAAATGGTACTGCCAATCAGGCGTATGGTGGAGGGATCGTGTGGAGCAAGAGCTTTAATTCTTTATTCAAAAAGAAGAAAAAAGATAAAAAACTACCTGAAGATAAAACTGAAATAAAAACAGATTCTACAAAATCAACTACAAAATAATTCTAAATATATAATGATTTTTCTCATATGTGTTAATTATTGTTAATATTTAATATAATTTTTTTAGTTAAATTATTTTTTATAAATTTGCAAAAAATACATTGTTTTTTTAAGAAAATTGTAATTTAACTAATATGAACTATCAACTGGACGAAATAGACAAGAAAATTCTTGATTTCTTAGTAGAAAACACAAGAATGCCTTTTACAGAAATTGCTAAACAGATGGATGTTTCCGCTGGTACAATTCACGTAAGAGTGAAAAAGATGGAGGATGCAGGTATTATTTTGGGATCATCTCTTAACATTGATTACGGAAAACTGGACTATCATTTTACGGCTTTCATCGGAATCCTTCTGACAAAATCAAACAGAACTCAGGAAGTTTTGAAAGAATTGTCAACAATTCCAAATGTAATCGAAGCAAGCGTTATTTCAGGAAAGTATAATATTTTCTGTAAAGTAAGAGCTAAAAATACAGATGACGCAAAAAGAATCATCTATCAAATTGATGATATTCAGGATGTAATGAGAACGGAAAGTATGATTTCTATGGAAGAATACTTAAGCGACAAAAACAGACTGATCAACGCGATCTCTGTATAATCGGTTTTTAAAGAAATTATATATAAGAACTTATGAAATCTCTCATAAGTTCTTTATTTTTGTACCTATGGAAGAATACAGCTATTTTGACGAAGATCCTAAAAAAGGATGGGGCTTCATCCTTGCTTTTGCAGCATTGCTTTTGTTTACCGTAATGGGATTCGGGATCGATCTTGATGAGTATTTACAGCACGAAACCCTGAATATTCCTGCCTGGTATGCTTATACTGTTTTCGCAATTGATGCATTGATGGTCGTAAGTCTTGTGCTCATGTTTTTTTACAGGAAAATAGGGATTTTTGCTTTTCCGGTACTGCTGGTCTTGCACTTCTTTATGCATAATTATTACCTTTCTACATTCCTGTATACGGATGTAACCAATCTTTTTCTGTTTACAGGTTTCGGAATGCTGGCCATTATTCCGAAATGGAAGTTTTTCAGATGATTTTGTAAGAAGATAAAGAGATTAATAAATATTATAGGAGCGGTTAGTATCCTGAGCTTGTCGAAGGAAGCCCGCTTTCTTATTTAGTATGAGAGCTCGGCTTTAGCCGAAACTTATTACAATATCGGTCCATAAAACAAAAAGTCCTCAGTAATGAGGACTTTTTCAATATGATCTTTATATTTTTAAGCTAAAATTCTTTTCACTGCTTCTTTCACCGCAGTTGAATCAATCTTATATTTCTTCATCAATTCCGCTGGGGTCGCAGACTCTCCAAAGGTATCATTCACCGCTACGAATTCCTGTCTGGTTGGTCTTCTTCTGGCAAGCATTCCTGCAATAGATTCTCCCATTCCTCCAAGGTAATTGTGTTCCTCAGCTGTTACAATTTTTCCTGTTTTTTCAACCGATTTCAGGATGATTTCTTCGTCTAAAGGTTTAATCGTGTGAATATTGATTACCTCACAAGAAATTCCTTCTTTTTCAAGCTCATCTGCAGCAACCAGAGATTCCCAAACAAGGTGACCTGTTGCAACGATGGTTACATCGGTCCCTTCCTGAAGCATAATTCCTTTTCCAATCTCGAAAGGCATATCTTCAGGCATGAAAACAGGAACGGTAGGTCTCCCGAATCTCAGGTAAACCGGACCTTCGTGTTCTGCAATTGCAAGGGTAGCAGCTTTTGTCTGGTTGTAGTCACAAGGATTGATTACCGTCATTCCTGGAAGCATTTTCATCATTCCGATGTCTTCCAGAACCTGGTGTGTCGCACCGTCTTCTCCTAAAGTAAGGCCAGCATGGGAAGCACAGATTTTTACATTTTTATTGGAATACGCGATAGACTGACGAATCTGGTCATACACTCTCGAAGTCGAAAAGTTCGCGAAAGTTCCCGTAAAAGGAATTTTTCCCGTGATGCTTAATCCTGCTGCCATACCCATCATATTGGCTTCTGCAATACCTACCTGGAAGAATCTCTCAGGAGCTTTTTCAATGAACTTCTCCATTTTCAAAGATCCGATAAGGTCTGCGCAAAGTGCTACAACATTTGGGTTTTTATCTGCCAATTCAGCCAATCCGGCTCCGAATCCTGAACGTGTATCTTTTTTTTCTGTATATGTAAATTTCATTTTCTAATTATTAATTAAGATTACTTATTACCAATTACTCATTACTTATAATTAATAATCAGCCGGAGCTTCTAAATACAATTGTTTGAATGCGGTATCCAGTTGTTCGTCATTAGGAGCTTTACCATGCCACGCGTGAGATCCCATCATGAAATCTACGCCATTCCCCATTTGAGTATGAAGGATGATAGCAACAGGTTTTTCTTTTCCCGTTTCGGTTTTTGCTTTCTCAAGAATAGCGATTACCGCTTCAAGATCATTGCCGTTTTTCTCTTCAAGCACGGTCCATCCGAAAGCCTCCAGCTTAGCATGAAGGTTTCCCAATGATAATACATTGTCTGTACTGCCGTCAATTTGCTGTCCGTTATAATCAATTGTGGAAATGATATTGTCAACTTTTTTGGAAGCAGCATACATGAAAGCCTCCCAGTTTTGCCCTTCCTGCAATTCTCCGTCTCCCTGTAAAGTATACACTAAAGAGCTGTCGCCATCTAATTTCTTACCCTGAGCCGCACCTAAAGCAACAGAAAGTCCCTGTCCTAAAGAACCTGACGCTACTCTGATCCCCGGAAGCCCTTCGTGAGTGGTAGGGTGTCCCTGCAATCTTGAATCCAGTTTTCTGAAAGTTCTCAGTTCATCTACCGGGAAAAATCCGAATCTCGCTAAAGTAGAATAGAATACCGGAGAAATATGCCCGTTCGAAAGATAGAAATGATCTTCATTTTTACCTTCCATGGTGAAAGGAAGTTTATAGTTCATTACCTTTCCGTAAAGTGCTGTGAAAAATTCGGTACAACCTAAGCTTCCACCCGGGTGGCCGGAATTCACAGCATGAACCATTCTTAAAATGTCTCTTCTGATTTGCGTAGTAAGAGATTTTAGCTCTTCGATGCTTTTACTCATTATATAAGATTTATTTACAAAGCGAATTTACAATTTTTTAATGGCTTACGGAAATGCAAAAACCCGGATTTGTGTCCGGGTTTTAATCTTTTAACGTATTTTTAATGATAAGTATTTTTTAGTAAGAGTAAAGTATTTTATATTAAATAAACTAATGAAGAGGAAATTAACGAAATATCGGAATTTTACAATTATTTTATTTTTTATTTGAAAATGATAAGTAAATGTTGATAAATATGAATAAAATGAAATTATTTCTTCCTGATCAGCCAAAGCCCGATAAAAGTAAGCAGACCATTAATAATTAAAAGTTCCAGCCCTATTTTGAATTCCCCGAAAAGTGTCTCCTGATACTTATCGATAAAGAACGAAATTACCGGTGCGGCAATACATACAAAAGGCACCAGTTTGTCTTTTACTTTAAACTTCGTGAAAATCCCGAAAGCAAATAAACCTAAAAGAGGTCCGTATGTAAATCCGGCAAGTTTAAGAATCAATCCGATCATCGAATTATCATTGATAACCTTAAAAATGATGACCATTATTAAAAATGATACCGCAACCAAAAGGTGGATGTTCTTTCTGAACTTCTCCTTCTTGCCATCGTCCCAGTGTGTTCTTTCTCTCATCCCGAAAATGTCGATACAAAGTGATGAAGTGAGTGCCGTCATCGCACCGTCCGCACTTGGAAACAATGCCGAAATAAGGGCAATGATAAAGATGATGGAGATAAACGGAGGCATATGATTCAGAGCGATATCCGGAAACAGCTGGTCGCCTGCGCTGGAAACACTTTCCTGGGCACCGTAAAGATGGAGAAGGCCACCCATATAAAGGAATAATGAAATAACACCCAGCAGAATAAAACCTAAAGTCACCATATTCTTCTGAGAATCTTTCAGTCTGGTTACGGAAAGACTTTTCTGCATCATTTCCTGATCTATTCCTGTCATGGTAATGGTAATAAAAGCTCCCGCGAGAATCTGTTTGATAAAGAAACTTTTCTGGTTCGAATCGAAATCAAAAATTTTGGTATAACCTTTTTCATTCATTGCCGTAAAACTGTCGCCAATGCTTAGTCCGAGATGATTCAGCATGTAAACCGTACAGATAATCAGTCCCAGAAGCATGCAGGAAGTCTGTAGGGTATCTGTCCAGACGATGGTTTTCACGCCTCCTTCATAGGTATAAAGAATGATCATGCCCAGGATGATAAGTGTAGTTACAATAAAAGGAACACCCAAACTGTCAAGGATGGAGACCTGCAGAATATTTACAACAAGATATAATCTCGCCGTTGCACCTACCAACCTTGAAACAATAAAGATCCATGCTCCGGATTTATAAGAAAGCTGTCCCATTCTCTGCTGAAGATAGCCATAAATAGACGTCAGTTTTAACCTGTAATACAAAGGAAGAAGAACATATGCAACAACGATGTATCCGATCAGGTATCCTAATGTAATCTGCAAATATGAAAATTTGTCATTTCCTACTGCTCCCGGAACACTCACAAAGGTAACTCCCGATAAAGAGGTTCCGATCATTCCGAAGGCAACAAGCATCCAGTTACTTTTACGGTTTCCTATGAAGAAACTTTCATTATCACTTCCTTTTCCGGTTTTGTATGCTACCCAGAGCAGTAATGCAAAGTATATGATGATAATGGATAATAAAATAATCGGAGACATGTTCTGTTTAAATTAAAATTTTAGCAAATATAGTTTTTTTATATTCTGCTCAAAAAAATAAAAACCTTCCGGATTTGTTCCGAAAGGTAGCATCTTTTTTAAATTAAGGTCGGGGTTAAATCGCTGAGATTACTTTAGTCCTAACCTCAACCTTACTCTTATCCTAAGCCTGTGTTTTGTTTACCAGTACATCCTGAAGCTCTTCATGTTTCTGGAAAGTAGCTTTTGCAAAAGGACACAGCGGAATGATGGTTTTTCCGTTTTTTCTTGCAAAATCTACCGAAGCCAGGAGCATTTCTTTACCAACACCTTTACCGTTGTATGCTTCTTCCACTTCGGTATGATCAATGATGAATCTTTCTTCTCCCGCCCAGGTATACGTCATCAAACCAGCGTGGTTTCCGTCTATGAACGCTTCAAAATTTCCGTTTTTCTCGTTGTTGCTTTGTCTTACTTCAATCATATTATGAAAATTTGGTTAATATTTCGATATCGTTAGTCAGTATTTTATGAATAGGGCATGCATCTGCAATAGTACGCAGCCTTTTCATCTGCTCCTCATCAGGGATCATACCTTCAAAAGTGATATCTCGTTTAAAAATGGCTCTCTTGGTTAAAGGAAAATTCTCAAGTTCCACTTCTACATGGATGGTATCAATATTCCATTCTTTTCTGTCGATGTACATTCTCAGGGTAGCTGCAGTACAGCTTGCCAGCGACGTTGCCAGAATTTCAAACGGATTGAAACCTTTGTTTCCGCCGCCTTTATCCACCGGTTCATCCGTAATGAGGGTATTTTCGCCGGCGATAACTTCGGTATAGTATTTTTCCTTGCCTAAGCTTGCTTTTACGGTTATAGACATTATATTGCTGTATTAAATTTATAACTTAATGCTCCTGAAGGGCAAAGGTCAATTTGGTTTTTAAGTTCCTCTGCTGTTGCATTTTCAGGTTTTAGCCAGGGCCTTTCTTTAGGATTGTACACTTTAGGAAGTGTTTTTACGCAAACTGCTGCATGAATACATTTTTTAGGCTGCCAAATGACTGTTATTTCTCCTGCTGCATATTCGTGTGTTTCCATATCAATTTTCGTTTAAAGTTTTTTCTATTCTTTTGTCCGGAATCAGCCACAGCACTGCTACTGTATAATAAAATACAACAGCAATGTAAGGATAAATAAATGAAATAATAATTCCGGAAACATACAGAACTATTGATACATTTTCCTTGAAGCGTGATGCAATTGCCTGTTTCAGCTTAGAATTTTCATCTTCATATTTCGCGATTGTATTTTCCAGAATGTTATAAGCAATCGCGCACAGCACAAGCCCGAATCCGTACGTTGCTACCGGATTTTTTGCAAAATGTGTTTCTCCGATCCAATCTGTGGCAAAAGGCATTAAAGAAAGCCAGAATAGCAGATGGAGATTTGCCCAAAGAATTTTTCCGTTTATTTTTTTCACGGCCTGAAACAAATGATGATGATTATTCCAGTAAATTCCTATGTATAGAAAGCTGAAAAGATAAGCCAGGAACTTTGGGATAAGAGGTTTAAGGCTTTGCCAGCTGTTTCCCTCCGGAACTTTCAGTTCCAGTACCATTATGGTGATGATGATTGCCAGAACACCATCACTGAAAGCTTCTAACCTTCCTTTGGACATTAGTTTCTGATCTGATTTTTAAAATTTGTTATTTTATCTTTAAGATCTTTAAGCATTTCGGGATCAATCACTCCTACTTCCAGATCGAAATTCTCGTAGAACTTTGGAAGTGAAAACGTTTCCTTAACCTCGCCCCCGAACTGCGGGAAAAAAGTTTTTGCCGTGTTCATTACATTTCCGCCGCCGTAACCTCCGGGAGAGGTCGACATTAGAAGCATCGGCCTGTTTTGAAAGACTTTTACATTGATTCTCGAAGCCCAGTCGAACACGTTTTTAAAAGCCGCACTGTACGATCTGTTGTGCTCGGCCAGAGAACAGATAATGGCATCGCATTCTTCAATCACTTGTAAAAAATGATGGGCTTCGTCCGGAAAACCTTTCTTTTCGCGGTCTACAGAAAAAACAGGCATGTCGAAATCATTTAAATCAATTAAATTAATCTCGTCATCCTGAAAATCTTTCAACACAAACTTTACCAGTTCTTTGTTGATGGAGGTGGAAGAAGTGCTTCCCGCAAATGCTAATATTTTCATAATTTATTTTTTCTTCCTACGGTTTTTTGTTTAATATTGCTTTTGGAAGCGGAACATAATCTTCTTCATCCCCCGGAACCAGAGGAAAAGCTTCATGATTCTGGTCGTTCCAGTTTACTTTTGCCTGCTCTATCAATTCTTTGTCGGAATTTACAAAATTCCAGAATATAAAACGTTCTTCATCGAAAGGTTCACCTCCAAAAAGATAAACCGTTCCGTTTTCGCTCATATCAAATTCGCATAATTTTGTGTCCTTGGCAATCATCAGCTGCTTGGAACCGTATGAATTTCCGTCTGTAGAAACCGTTCCGTCCAGCACATACATGGCTGCTTCTCCGTAAAGATCTTTTCCGATACTAATCTTTTTAGCGTCTTTTGTTTTAATTTCAATAAAAAATAATTTGCTGTGAACGGGAACCGGAGATTTTCTGCCGAAAGCTTCACCTGCAATCAGTTTATATTTTATGCCGTCTTCTTCCCAATCCGGAATTTCATCCGCTTCAATATGATGGAACGTAGGTTCGGATTGTTCGAGATGTCTCGGGAGACCTACCCAGATCTGAAAACCGTGAAGTCTCTTGTCAGAATGTCTCAGGTATTCAGGTGTCCTCTCAGAATGCACAACTCCTTTTCCTGCCGTCATCCAGTTTACGGCTCCCGGCTGGATTTCAATAGCGCTTCCTACACTGTCCCTGTGAAAGATTGAACCTTCCAGAAGGTATGTTAATGTTGAAAGTCCGATATGTGGATGCGGCGGGACGTCAAGATTCTGATAGTCTTTCAGTTCAGCGGGACCCATGTGATCGATAAAAACAAAGGGTCCGACGGCTCTCTTTTCGCGGAAAGGTAAAAGTCTTCCCACCAGGAAGTTTCCGATATCTGCAGATTTCTCTTCTATAATAAGGCCGATATTTGACATGATAATTATTTTTTTAAGCTAATGTATTTAAAATTAAAATATTGAAAGTATTAGGAAATCAAATCTGGTCGTATCCGTGGAATCTTTCATCCACGACACGTTTCCATTCAGGATTTTTTCTGATGAATGACTGTATGTAAGGGCAGAATGGAAGTGCCTTTTTATGATGGTCTTCAATAAAATGCAGCGTTTTTTCCACAACTGCTTCCGCTGCGCCTGTTCCGGCAATAAGAAGATCAGCCTCGGTATGATTCAGGGCGATCTGGCTTCCCATTTGTCGGTAATCGATGAATGCATGATTACCGTTAAATTCTATTTCGAATCGTTCTCCGGTATCCTGTAAAGGAATATGTTCGAATTCTGGTTTCATAGTGGGTTGTTAAAATTGTAATGAATAAGGTCATTTTTGGAAACTTAATTCTGAAAATCAGTGTCTATTTTTACAATAGATAAATGACAGAATCCTATACACATTTTCCATAAAAATAAGGAAAAATAATAAACTGATTTAAGTTTTAAATTAAATTAATCTTCGAGGTAGCCAAATCTTCCGAGGTTGTAATCTTCAAAAGCCTGCGTGATTTCCTCTCTTGAATTCATCACAAAAGGACCGTGTGCATAGATCTGCTCATTTAGAGGCATACCACTTATAATAAGGATGATGCTGTCTTCCTTAGCTTCAATCGTAAATGTTTCACCCTCATTTTTAAACAATACAAAATGATTGACCGGAATTTTCCCTTCATTGTTTATGGTAATACTTCCTTCGATTACCAAGGCTGCCGTATTAAAATCTGCCGGAAAACTAAAATCAGCTTTTCCGTCTTTTTTAAGTTTTGCATTCATCATATGCACAGGGCTGAATGTAGAAGCCGGACCCTTCTGGTCTCCATACGTTCCGGCAATAATTTCAACAAAGCCGTTTTCTCCGAGATCGGCTATTGTCATGTCTGCGTTACGGATTGCCTGGTATTTCGGGCAGCTCATTTTATATACCGAGGGAAGGTTTACCCAAAGCTGAACCATTTGGAAAATTCCGCCTGTCTTTGCCCATTCCTTTTCATGATATTCTTTATGAAGAACTCCTTTTGCTGCTGTCATCCACTGTACATCACCTTCACCGATGATTCCGCCTCCTCCGGCACTGTCGTGATGCTGAACTTGTCCTTTATAAGCGATGGTAACAGTTTCAAAACCTCTGTGCGGATGCACGCCAACACCGCGTGGCTGGTCTGTTCCGTTGAAATGAAACTTTGAATTGTAATCCAGCATAATGAAAGGATCCATTCTTTTCATATCTATTCCTTGTGTGCCCGGAATAAAATTATGTACCCGGAAACCATCACCCACAAAATGAGCGGGCTTTGGCGATATAATTTTTTCTACTTGTTTGGTTGCCATAATTGTTGGTGTTTACAGCAAAGGTAAAATAAGTGGAAAGGAGGTGCATTGACCTGTGGTAATATCGGATTTAGTGAGTTTAACGGAAAATATTTTAACCGCAAAAGCTGCAAAAGATTTTTAAGACATAAGATAATTGTTAGCTTATCAACTTTGAGAAAACAAGAACACATGAGTTTTGAAAATCAAGATTTCATTTTATATAAACATCTATTGTAAATTCGGGTAAATGTGTGGTATTTATTTACAATATCTTATTAATCTGCAAAATCTGTGTGATTTGCGCGAGATGATCTTAATTCATATCAATTTATTCTTCCTTGGATTTCATGTTTTTTCCATCCGAAATATGCAGTCTTCTGAAAACAAAACCGGAAATAATAGTAAGAATACCAATGGTAAGAAATGTGTAGCGAAAAGCGTTGTGAGGTTCGCCATGAATAAGATCAGTATTTTCAAAAATCTTCAGGACAATCAAACCGAACGCAATCCCAAAACCGATTGCCAGCTGCTGGTTGACGGATAAGAGCGAATTTCCGCTACTGGTCTGAAAATTCCGGAGGTCTGCAATGGAAATCGTATTCATTGAGGTAAACTGGATTGAGTTAAAAAATCCCAATACTGCAATAATCGGTACAAACCAATATAGCGAAGTATTAATATCAGGAATAGCGAGCAGGCATATGAGCGTCCCGATAATGAAAGTATTGATCATGAGTGTCTGGCGGTAACCGAACTTATTTAATATCTTAATGACATATGACTTTCCAAAGATTGCTGTAAGAGCCATAGGAGCAATAATCCATCCGGAAGTAACAGCTGATTGTCCGTAGGCAATCTGGATCATTAACGGTAATAAGAGTGGAACTGAACTGATGCCCAACCTGGTGGCCAGATTTCCTACAATTCCCACTCTGAAAGTTCTTACCTTGAATAAATTTAACGGAAAAATGGGACTTTCATCTTTTTTTGCATGACGATAATAGTAATACATAAAAAGGAATCCCAGAATAAAGACGACAAGAACAGGAGTGGTATTCTGAAGATCTCCGAAAAGTTCAAGTGAAACGGATAGCAGGAGAGAAGCCGCTGCAAAAATTAAGAACCCCTTCAGGTCAAAATCTACATCTGCAGATTTGTAATTGGGCATAAATTTAAGCCCTAACGTCACACCAAGAATTCCGATCGGTATGTTGATGAGAAAAATCCAGTGCCACGAAAGGTAATCTACCATATATCCTCCAACGAGCGGACCAAGAACCGGACCGATAAGTGCCGGAATAATTGCGAAATTCATGGCTTTAAGCAATTCGTTTTTATCAAATGTTTTGATGAGCGCCAGTTTTCCGACCGGTGTCATGAGACTCCCGCCGATTCCCTGTACTACCCGCGAGATAACAAGATGGGTCAGGTTTTGTGAAAGGGCACAGAAAAGAGAACCCAGACTGAATAATACAATAGAAAAAATGAAGATTTTTTTTGTTCCGAACCTATCTGCCAGAAATCCACTGGCCGGCATAAATACCGCAAGAGTTAAAACATAGCTGATAATCGCATTCTGCATGTTCAATGGTGATTCTTTAAGGTCTCTTGCAATAGCAGGAAGTGAGGTATTGAGAACGGTAGAATCCAGCATCTGCATAAAGATCGCAGTTGCTAAAATGAGCGGTAATATTTTTTTAATCGAATTAGGTTGCGAAACTGCTTCTGACATTTTTCTGCTTACTGGTTGTTTCCAGATTTGTTTGGTTCAAAGAATAGAATGGTATTGTTACAGCAATATTTATTCCTTTGGTCCTATTTTATTTTAAAAAGCTTTTGAATGATGAGCGAGAATGTTGTTTTTCAGACAATCAAAAAGTCCCGCAGATTCTGCAGGACTTCTCATTTATTTTCTTGGTTTTTCAACCCCTTTCCACTCGTCGCCGGCTTTTCTGTACTGGCTCAGTTCGAAGGTTTTGAAATCTTTCGTTTTGTATTCGATATTATCCGTATTCTGCTCAAACGGCATGATGTAATAAAAATCTGCATCCGTTCTGTCTGTTTTGGTTCCTTTTTTTACGGAAGGAACATATTTTGTGAACTTATAGCTTGGAAGATACTGCTTTAATCTTGCATAGAAAGCTTTATTCTCTTTCTCATCAGGAATGATATTCACGATGTTGAAGTCGTCTTTCTTTTTGTCGATCCACAGGTAATACGTTGTATCTTCTCCGGTATTTCTGTTATTAGAGTTGAAAGCAAAAAGCTCTTTCGGTACCAGTTCCTTGATTTTTTCAGCATCAACCTTCGTGTAATATTGTCCTTTTGAAGGGTCTACATACGTTTCAAGGTTGTACATCAGAACAGAATTGTTCTCAAGGTTTTTATTTTTGAAATACTGATTCAAAGATAATTCTGCAGTTTCTCTTAGCTCTTTTCCTCTGTCATCAAGCTTTTTGGTAAGATTCTGAGGATTTACTTTCTTTACAAATTCGTATAAAACCTTCGGCTTTATTTCTTTCAGGTGGGGGTATGTTTTCAGCTGCTCAGCTTTTACCAGCCAATAGTATTGTTGATAAAAGTCTTCTTTATCAGCATCCTTCACACTTTTATACACCATTGCAAGTTTTTTGGAGCTAAGATATTTGCCGTATTTTCCCTGTCCGAAAGCCAAAGTCATGGATAATAAAGCAAATAAGATAGTAATGTTTCTTCTCATTTTATTATAATTGATATTTTCGTTTTCCAAATATAATTATTTATTAGATAATATTTTTGATTAACGGTTAAATTCTGACATTATTATTAAGGTTAATTCAAAAGAAAATCCTGTATTGCTACAGGATTGATAAATTTTTATTTGAGTTGCAGGTTTTTAGAGTAAAGAATTTAGTTTTAAAATTGATAATAACCGAGATATTCAAGTTATTTTCAAAACTCAAAAACGCTCATATTCTAACCCTCAAACTTATTCTCCGTAAGATGTTTCGTGTACTTTTACGGCTCTTCCGCTCGGATCGTTCATGTTTTTAAAAGCTTCATCCCATTCCAGTGCAATTGGAGTTGAACAGGCTACGGAAGGAACGGAAGGAACGGTAGCAGCGGCCGTTTCACTTGGAAAATGTTCCTCAAAAATAGACCGGTAACGGTACTCTTCTTTATTCTGAGGCGTGTTCAAAGGAAATCTGAATCGTGCATTTGCCATCATTTCATCGGTTACTTCTTTTTCGGCAACCGCTTTCAGGCTGTCAATCCAGGAATAACCGACCCCATCTGAAAACTGTTCTTTCTGTCTCCATACAATAGATTCAGGAAGAATGTCCTCGAAGGCTTTTCTTAATACCCATTTTTCTATTTTTCCTTCAGCCGCATTTACCATCTTGTCTTTAGGGTTGATGGCCATTGCAATATCCATAAATTCTTTATCTAAAAAAGGTACACGGCCCTCAATACCCCAGCTCATAAGGGCTTTGTTGGCGCGCAGACAATCGTAAAGGTGAAGTTTACCAAGCTTTCTCACGGTTTCATCATGGAATTCCTTTGCATTAGGGGCCTTATGGAAATATAAATATCCGCCGAACAGTTCATCAGAACCTTCCCCGGAAAGCACCATTTTGATTCCCATTGATTTAATAACTCTTGCCAGAAGATACATGGGGGTAGAAGCTCTTACGGTGGTAACGTCATATGTTTCAAGATGATAAATTACATCACGGATGGCATCGAGCCCTTCCTGCACGGTAAAGTGAACTTCATGATGAACCGACCCGATATGTTCCGCGGCTTTTTGAGCTGCTGCCAGATCGGGAGAACCTACAAGACCTACGGCAAAGCTGTGCAGTCTTGGATACCACGCTTCCTGAGTGTCACCACTTTCTACTCTCTGTCTTGCAAATTTTGCTGTTACCGCAGAAATCACTGAAGAATCAAGGCCACCGGAAAGCAGCACGCCATAAGGAACATCGCTCATCAGCTGACGGTGTACAGCATCTTCCAATCCTTTTCTTAATGCAGCAATATCTGTTTCTTTATCTTTAACAGCATCATAGCTTTCCCAGTCTCTTTTGTACCATTGCTGGAGTTCGCTGCCATCTTTGCTGTATATCAAATGTCCTGGTAAAAATGTTTCAATTTTTTTACAGATGCCTTCCAATGCTTTTAGTTCGGAGGCTACATAATAATTTCCGTTTCTGTCCCATCCCTGGTACAGCGGGCATATCCCCATATGATCCCGGGCGATGAGGTAAATATCATTTTCGGTATCGTATAAGGAAAAAGCAAAAATACCGTTCAGTTTTTCTAAAAAATCCTTACCGTATTTTCTGTACAGGGCTAAAATTACTTCGCAGTCAGATTGTGTCTGAAATTCGTAATCAGGAAATTCTTCCTTTAATTCGCTATGGTTATAGATTTCCCCGTTTACGGCGAGAACAACTTTCCCGTCTTTGGTAAAAAGCGGCTGTTTTCCCGATGTAGGATCTACGATGGCGAGCCTTTCATGAGAGAAGACTACTTTTTCATCCTGGAAAACCCCGCTCCAGTCAGGACCACGGTGACGAATTTTCTTAGACATTTCGAGAACCTGGGGTCTTAATATTTCGGTTTTTTGTTTGGCGTCAAAGAGACATACAATTCCACACATTGTTTTATCATTTAATTTTAAAACAAAAGTATCGGTGTGGTTGATAATAAACAATAAAAAAAATCATTAAGTGTATATTTTTAACTTAATAATTTATTATTAGGAAAAATTTTAATTATAATTAAAATTTGATATGATTTTAGTTAATTTTTTTCGTCACAGATATATTGTTAAACATATACAAAATAAAAATTTAATATTTATTAATCTATGATAATTAATTCCAAAAAATTTTACCATTACTTTGTGGCTCGAAATAATTTTTTTTCATCATTTGTGTTTTTACCTTCTTGCAGAGTCAATTTGCGAGAAGGTTTTTTTTATTCATTACCCAACAACACTCCTGAAACATTCCATGAACTGAAACTGTTTCCTTCCGTAGGACCCTGAGGAATTTTTACCTGAATGGTATGTTTTCCGGCCTTCAGATCTCCGAGAGGAATTAAATTCGGGTTGGTAACGGTTCCGGGACACCAGTTGGAACGGCTTAAGTCGGATGAAGAAAGTCCATCGCCGAAATTTCCGGATGCCGGGTTATAAAGACGGTAAGAACCGCAATCTGATCTCCAGGGAATAAAAGAAAATACCATTTTTCCATCCAATAATATAGAATTGGTTTTCGGTACAAATTCATCACCGTTTTCCCAGCCTCCATGTCCGGTGGTAATATATCTCAATTGTGCGTTCTTAAGGTGTTTTGGTAAGGTGAATTCCACCAGCAAACCTTTATCCTCATTGAACATGGTAGAATAGTCCTGTCCGGCCATTTCCATAATGTTCAGAGTGTTGAATAAAGGAATTACGGTATTGTTTTTATAAATGGTCTGATCGCTTTTGTGAATGGTGATTTCCAGGCTTACTTTGTGGCCGCCTTTATCATAGTTTCCGATAAAAGTTCCGATCCATAATTCTTTTTCACTTAAAGCAGGTTTTAGTTCCGTGATATCCTGACGATACGGACTGATTGTCTGCCAAGTTTTGTCTTTAAGCTGAATATGGTTAAATTTATTAATTCCGAAAGCCGTAAAGAAACGCATCATTTCAACGGCGGGGTTATAATTTTGTGTTGTTTTAACACCGAAGTATTCCTTTCCGTTTCCGTTATTGTATACCGGAAGGGTTTTTACACCGTTTTCCAGTCCGTCCAGAAAAGATTCTTTTTTATCCTGCGGAATAAAGAATACCGTGCCGGTTCTGTCGTAGGCATCACCATTGGACTGCTGTTTAAGCTCAACAAAAATATTATCGCCATCTTTTATTGTCGGAAATTTGATTTTTTTCAGAATAATCGTTCCGTTGGCAAATCTTTTAATTTCGTTCTCTGATTTCGAATCACCGGAAAAATTAATGGTTTCGTCTTCAAAAACTTTCAAAGTGGTGAATCTGCTTTTCCAGACCCGGTCTTTATAACCAAGCTGATCGATGGAAGTAACATGACTGCTGAGAATTTTATCAATATCAGTTTTTTTGACTTTTTTAATTGAACTCGCCGTAACCAGAGAATTTTTATTTCTTTCGATTTCCAATACAAAGCCTAAACTCTGTCCCAAAACGGATGGTCCTCCGTTGATCTTCAAATCAGTAGTGTACCAGATTTCGATGGTGTTGGAATTGATTTTGGTTACTGCTTTTTTGCAATTGTAGCCTAAAATTTTCTTTGTTTCACTGGTAAATTCAAAAGTTTGTTTGCCTATAGATTCTGCATCGGAAGTCGATATGATTTCATCAGGTTTCAGAAAAGCATAAGAAATTACGGTATTGGAAGGTTTCTCAATTTTGGTAATCTCAAATGGAAATTCCGCTTTCTGTTCCCTGATTTTCGTATTCAAAATAAAATTTTCTTTTTCATTGGCCCAGACTAAAGTTGGAGACTGGTCGGGAGTTATTTTTCCATTATATGAACTTATATACTGAACCTCATAGGTTTGCGAAAAGGAAAATAGTGATAATAGAATAAAAAAACTGAGTAAGATCTTTTGATGCATGTGGATTGATAGTTTTCACAAAGATAAATTTTAAATCTTTTGCAGGTGTACTAAATAAAAACTACTCCAAAATAGAGTAGTTTTAATAATATATATTTAAAATTCGTTTATGAAACTCTTTCGATCAAAGCCATGTAAAACCCGTCGTATCCTTCGCTTGGCATTACCTTTTCATCCTTGATCATTTTGAAATTCGGATTGTTTTTCAGAAATTCTTTTACCTGTTCATTATTTTCGGAAGGCAAAATAGAACAGGTCGCATATACCATTTTTCCTCCTGTTTTCAGCATTTTAGAATAATCCTGAAGAATCTGCTGCTGTTCTTTTTTAATTCGGTCTATAAAATCCTGATCGATTTTCCATTTGCTGTCCGGATTTCTTTTTAAAACACCCAGTCCTGAACACGGCGCATCAATTAGTAAACGATCTGCTTTATCGTGGAGTCTTTTGATGACTTTATTGTCCGAAATCAATCGGGTTTCGATATTATGAGCACCGGCTCTTTTGGCGCGTCGTTTTAGTTCTGCCAGTTTCCATTCGTAGATATCAAGTGCAATGATCTGTCCTTTATTTCCCATTAAAGCGGCAAGATGCAGGGTTTTTCCGCCGGCTCCGGCACACGCATCAACTACGCGCTGGCCTTCTTTTACATCCAGAAAATATCCTATTTTTTGTGAAGAAGCATCCTGAACTTCAAAAAGCCCTTCTTTAAAAGCTGTAGTAAGAAAAACATTCTTTTTCTCTTCGAGCTGTACCGCATCAGGATAATTTCTTACAGGGTAGGAGGTAACATTTTCATCAGCAAGATCAGAAATAAGTTCTTTGGTAGTCGTTCTTAATGAGTTGGCTCTCAGTACAGTCGGCGCCTGCTCGTTTAATGCATGCATTTCTTTCTCCCATTTCTCTCCCAATTCCTTTTCAAGGGTTTCTGCGAGCCAGTCGGGGATAGAATGTTCAATAGCCTTTGTAGGAACGGTGTTTTTTTTGAGTTTGGTAAGGATGTCAGCGATTTTTATCCCGTCAAATTCCTCAAACTTTTTATAATTGGTTTTGCTCCATAAAAGATAGGCAATCATCAGTTTGTAAATGTTGTTGGGCTTCACTCCTTCGCCCATATAGTATTCAAGGCGCTTTTTCCAACGGATGATGTTGTAGAAAATTTCAGAAACAACGGCTCTGTCCTGGCTTCCCCATTTTTTGTTTGCTTTTAAAAGTCTTTCGATCACTTTATCGGCATATTTGTTTTTCTCAAAAAATGTTTCCTGTAAAGCATCGTGAATACCGATGGCTAAGTTTCTGTGAATAAGTTCCATAAAATTGGGTTCTGCTATTTTGAATCTGCAAAAATACGAATTTAAGTTGAGACTTTTAAATTCAAAATTCTGAGTTCGGTATTTAAGGTTTCGTTATGTATTTGATATGTTGCCTTTGTGTACTGAAAGGTGAACAAATCACGTATGTCTTAATTCTTTCTTGAGTACAGTCTAACTCGTTTTGGGTATATCTCATGTTTTTAGATTTTAATTAAAAATATTAAAGAATTACCTTTGCAAAAAATTAATACAATGAGTGATTCTGTACTTTGTCCAAAATGTGGCTCCGAATTTACCTATCCGAGCGATGATTTAATGGTGTGTTCCCAATGTTTTTATGAATGGAATCCTGAGGAAGCAGCTGCAAGTGCGTCAGATTCGGGAAAGATTTTAGATTCAAATGGGAATGAACTGCAGGATGGAGATTCGGTAGTGGTTATTAAAGATCTCCCTGTAAAAGGAGCACCCAAGCCGGTGAAAGCCGGAACAAAGGTGAAAAACATACGCCTCAGACCGGACAGTGATCATAATATTGACTGTAAAATCGATGGTTTCGGCTCAATGGCCCTGAAATCTGAATTTGTGAAAAAGGCATAAAAAAAGGAAAGAATTGGACAGTGTAATCTTTCAAAAAACTAGATTGCAGAACTGCTAATTTTCGTTTTAGGAGGCAGAAAGAGAATTAACCAAAAATTTCCTTATGCTGTGGAGGTACAAATGTAAGAAAAAGTTTTATACGTGTTCTTGCATTTGTACTTTTTTTATACACAAATCCACAATAAGTATTGGGAAATGTGTTTATTATAAAAACATTTTGAGAATAAGCAGATTGGATATTCAATTTTTTTTCAGGAGCTTTTCCCGCTCTCGCTACTCGCTTTTTCCCGCAGAGGGTTTCGGCGGCGAAGCCGCCGAAACCCTCTGCGGGAAAAGAGCTCAGACAGGCCGCTTGATCGGGGCTAAAAAGGAAGTTTTTCTTTTGAAATCTACATCACTGAAAGGAAATATAGACTGTATTTGCGATTTTCTGATCGGTGTAGATGATCAGTTCTTTATTTTTTGCTTTTACTTTATTCCAGTAATGATTTCCGGCAAACCGGCTTTCCAGAACTTCAGCTTTAAAACCCGATTCGGAAATTTGTATTTCTTTAGGATAATAGGAAAATTTAGGAAGCTGAAAATCGGCAATTTCATACTCGTTAAAAATATTGACCTCGCCAAAAAGTTTGGCAACATAAGCATTATAGGGATTTTTGAAGGTCTGTTCCGGATTTCCTTGCTGGATGATTGCTCCGTTCTGCAATACGACGATCTCATCAAGCCACGGAATAATGTCCTGTAACTCATGCGTTGAAATAATCAGAGAAATACGCTGCTGCTTTACATAACGGAATAGTTTTTCCCGCAGTTCAATTTTCCTCGGAAAATCAAGGTTGCTAAAAGGTTCGTCAAGAATAAGCAGCTTTGGAAGCACGGAAAGTGCCCGCGCTATGGCAACCCTCTGTTGCTGTCCGCCACTCAGGTATTTTGGAAGAACATGGGCAAATTCTTCAAGTCCTACAACTTCAAGAAGTTCGGCTACCGTTTCTCTTTTTTTTGCGAGATTAATATTGGAAATAAATTTGCCTACATTTTCCGCCACAGTGGCGTAAGGCATCAGATCAAAATTCTGGGCAACAAATTTCATTTTCGACTCGCCGGGAACAAGATTTCCTTTCGGGCCGAGCAGTTTTTCATTATCAAAAACAATATCTCCGCCCTGCCAGTCGATAAGTCCGTAAATCAAACTTAACAAAGTAGATTTTCCGCACCCGCTCTCACCGGCAAGTGCGATAATTTTACCTTCGTCAAAATGCAGGTTAAGGTTCTGAAACAAAGGTTTTTCTACAGAATATGAAAAATAAAGATTGTTTATTTCTAATAGCATATTACAAATGTAATGAATTGAAATCTTTCTAGGAAAGAACAATTTTTTTTATTATTTTAGCGGGAGTATTAAAATTTCAAAGATTATGAAAAGAAAGCTATTTTCGGTAGTTTTTTCTGCTTTTTTAGCCGCATTTATCACCGTTTCCTGTAAAAAGGAAAAGCCACTTACAGGTGAGAGCAACGATGTGGCTACTGCTAAAGACGGTGCCCAGTTTACGGTAGATACTTTAAACAGTAAAGTAGAGTGGAAGGGATATAAAATTTTTAAATCTGAAAATACAGGCCATTTCGGTACCATTAAGTTTGAGAGTGGTGATGTAACGGTGAAGGATGCTAAGCTGCAAAGCGGAAAATTTGTGGCGGATATGACCTCCCTTACCTCTGAAGATCTGAAGAATGATCAGGGACAGCTGGAAAAACTCAACGGCCATCTGAAAAGCGGCGATTTTTTCGAAGTTGAAAAATTTCCTACGGCATCTTTTGAAATCACAAAGATTACTCCATCATCAGAAGGAGATTATAATACGGTTCTGGATGGAAATTTAACAATTAAAGGAATTACAAAACCCATTCAGTTCAAAGCAAATGTTTCCGTGAAGGAAGGGGTGGTAAGCATCGCAACTGAGCCTAAAGATATCAGCAGAGAAGAATTTGGTGTTCAGTTCCAGAGCCCTGTGGAGAACGGTGTAATCAAGGATGAGATCACCATTCAGATCAATGTGAAAGCTCTAGAAAAGAAATAAGAAAGACTGATTTTTTAAAGATAAAAGTACTTTTTTTATTTACGTGAAAAAGTGATTAAGGTCTGCCTCTTAACGGGGCAGATTTTTTAACAATTTAAGGAAAAATATTTCGCCGAAAAACCGTATTTTTGCAAAACATTCTGAAAGGGTAAAACAATGATAGAAAAGATAGAAGAGTTACTGGTTGAGGTAAACAGCTTCAATGCCACATCAAAAGAGGAGATTGAGAACTTCCGTATTAAGTATAATGGAAAGAAAGGAATCCTGAATGATTTTTTTGAAAAATTCAAAGAGGTTCCTAATGACCAGAAGAAAGATTTCGGGCAGAAGATCAACACTCTGAAACAAGCCGTTAATGTAAAACTGGAGGATTTAAAAAATGCTTCAGCATCTTCTGTTGTGATAGAAAAAGAAGATCTTACGAGACCTGCTTTTCCTTTGGAGCTGGGTTCAAGACATCCTATCAATCTGGTAAAAAACAGAATTATTGAGATTTTTAAATCTATCGGTTTTGCTGTGGCAGACGGACCCGAGATTGAAGACGACTGGCACAACTTTACCGCATTAAATCTTCCGGAGTACCATCCGGCAAGAGATATGCAGGATACTTTTTTTATCGAACAAAACCCAGATATTCTTTTAAGAACGCATACTTCATCTGTACAGATCCGTTATATGGAAGAAAATCAGCCGCCAATCAGAATTCTTTCTCCGGGAAGGGTTTTCAGGAATGAGGCAGTTTCTTCACGTTCACACTGTATTTTCCATCAAATCGAAGGTTTGTATATTGATGAGAATGTAAGCTTTGCAGACCTTAAACAGACTATTCAGTTTTTTACAACGGAACTTTTTGGAAAATCAAAAATCAGATTAAGACCTTCCTATTTCCCTTTTACGGAGCCTAGTGCTGAAATCGATGTGTACTGGGGATTAAATTCTGAAACCGATTACAGAATCACGAAAGGAACGGGCTGGCTCGAAATTATGGGATGCGGGATGGTAGACCCTGCCGTTTTGAAAAATGTAAATATTGATCCTGAAAAATATTCGGGGTATGCTTTCGGAATGGGAATTGAAAGAATCGTAATGCTTCTTTACCAGATGAGCGATATCAGAATGTTTTTTGAAAACGATATCAGAACGCTGGAACAGTTTAAGACTCTTTAATAGAAATTAATGAAATATATTAAAATCCTGTAAATTATTTTATAGGATTTTTTTATTATTTTTACACTCAAATTGCACCGATGTTTGAGAAATTAAGTTTTAGATCAAGAAGAATCGTTCACTATTCGTTGATTTTATGTATTTTACTTATACAGTTTTTAATTGCCGGATTTTTCTACAATGAGTTTATTACGAAGAAAAATTTAAAGTTTATTGAAAATCAACTAAAAGAAATTCATTCATTGGAAAACCTTACCGGTAACTCTAAAAAAGAATTGCTAAATGCACAGGTTGACTTTCAGAAATATCTTATAAATAATGATAAAAAATATCTGGAATCATACTTCCAATCTTTACGTAAACTTGATAAAAACCTTGATAGTATAGGCAACTATAAAAATAAATATCCGAGATTAAAAAGTGTGCTCATTTTAGAAAATGATAATTCTGCGAAAGTTCAAAGATTTAAAATTCTTATTGATTCCACCCAAGAATATTCTGCTAGCTCAAACTTTAAGGTACAAAATGTTTTCCCTGAAATCAGAAAGTATGATCTGGATTATGATTTTGGGAAGTTTAATATAGAAACCAAAACCTATTCTGATACCGTAAAGAGAAAGAAATTTTTCGGGCGTATAAAAGATGCAATATCAGGAAAAGAAAATGTGCGCAAAGACAGCACGGTTGTAACCATGAAGCAGGGAATTAATCCCAATTCTGCTCTCATAAAAGCTGATTTTGATAGTATTTTGAATATTGTTAATAAGCATTACACCGTACAGATAAAGCAGATACGGAACAATATAAGCCGGAAAGATAATAGCAACAGTGCTTTTTACAAGATATTCAGCAATCTACTGATGTATGGCAATAGTGTAATGAATATTTACGATTATGCAATTAAGAATTCGAGAAATGATCTGGAAAAAGAGTATTATAAGCAAAATTCAGCCAATAACAGAATCAGGATGAATCTTATTTTCGGAGCGATGATTCTTATGCTTGTGATATCCGTCCTTATCATGATGCTTACAAGCATCGCTTTTTCTTATGAGAAAAAATTAAAAGAAGCAAATCTTCAAATCAGTGCAAATCTCGAATTTAAGAACAGGGTCTTAGGGATGTTAAGCCATGAGCTGAGGTCTCCTTTAAAAATTATTGGTATTCTTATCAGCAGAATACAAGAAAAAACGGATGATGATGAAATTAAGGAATATCTCAAATCCATTGGTTTTACAAGTAATGCTTTGCTTCTGCAGTCTAATCAGATTTTAGAATATACCAAAAATCAAAACGTGAAAAATAAACTGATTCCCGTTGTTTTTAATCTCAATGATCAGATCACATCCATATTAAATTCTATTGAAGCCTATATAAAAACAAGGAATAATAAATTTATTGTTAATAAAGATATTGATTCAAATCTTATCCTATACTCTGATAACACAAAGATCTGCCAGATTTTCATGAATATTCTTGGCAATGCCAATAAATTTACAGAGAACGGACAAATAACGGTTAATATATATATTGAACAAAAAGACGAATCTGTTGTTACGATGTTCGCTGAAATTATTGATACCGGAGTCGGGATTGCTGAATCTGATCTTAAAAAAATATTTGAACCCTATTATCAGGGTGTTTTGTCCGAAGATATTGAAAATATCGGCGCAGGTTTAGGTCTCAGTTTATGTAAGGAATTGGTAGAGCTATATGAAGGTCAAATTTCAGTTAAAAGCGAACGTGGTAAAGGAACAGCTGTTTATTTTTCCGTTAATTTAAAAATCTATCATGATAACTAAAGACTGTAATCCAATTTTTATAATGTTGGCAGATGATCACACCCTCATACGCCAGGGAATGATATTTATATTGGATGCTGCGGGGCTTAATTATAAAGCATTCCATGCTTCAAACTTTGAGCAGATCAGAGATTGTATCAATAGCCATCACATTCATATTGCAATAATTGACGCTCATTTCCCCGAAGGAAACAGTCTTCAGATTGTATCAGAAATCAAAGAAAAAAATCCGCACATTAAAATTCTTATTTTTTCCGGAATAGATGAAAATATACATGCTCTCAAATATCTTAATGCAGGCGCGAACGGTTTTTTAAGCAAGCTCAGTGAAGAAGAAGAGATACAGCAGGCAATATTAGATATTATCAATAAAGGAGAATATATTTCCCCTGCAACACAGACACTGTTAATGAACTCCCTCAATAACCGGAATCTGGTTAACCCTCTATTATATTTAACGGAACGAGAGCTGGAGGTTGCCCGGATGTACTCGGCAGGTCTTGGAAATCTTGAAATTGCCAATATGCTGGATGTAAAGCAGAATACCATCAGTACAATTAAGAAAAGAATATTCAAAAAACTGAATATCGAAAATATCGTAGCACTGATTGAATTAATTAAAAATCATTCTTAATACAGTTGTAGAAAAATATCTACAATTATATCGATATATATCTAAAATATCTGTAGTGATTATATACTTATAGCGCTATATCTTTGTACCATAATAATCAGCTATTATTAATACCCTATTAAAACGATCTTTGATTCTAAGAACACAAATGATGAATTAAAAAAAGGGTCAAAGATCAAAAAAACGCAAATGATGAATTTTAAGTATATCTTCGGGGAAGTAGATATTCTTATTACGATCAGATGCAAAAAAAGAACCTCCGAAATTTTTCGGAGGTTTTTATTTTATTTTGTAAACTTTAAAGGATACTTCACATTACTATATCCGTCAATACTTGCCTTCAGGGATCCTACTGCAAGTTCAGCCTTCAGCATCATCGGAAGATGATTGGCATCATTGGTAACCCACATTGTAACGCCTTCTTTTTCTTTGAATACCCTTCCGCTTTTCACTGATGGAATGATTTTCAGACAATTGATGGTGCCGAATTTAGTCTTAAGATTTTCTGTTCCCGTTACCTTCAGCTGAAAAGGAAACATTTCATCATCAATCCAGACATTCATATTAATTACCGTACCTACTTTTAGTTCTGCAGGGCTTTTACTTCTTAAATAATAAAAACAGGAAAGCATGTCCTGTACGCCTTTTACAGATTTTATAACCTTTGATCCGTTTGCGGGTGTTTTTTTGTCCGTGAGAACCAATGTATTATTATCGTGGTTAAATGTCGTTTCAAGATGCTGGCGGTAGCTTCCTTCTTTTACATTTCTAACATAAAAACTCGGAAGTTCGGTATTCATATTAATATAACTTTCATAGAGATCATCAACTTTAAAAAACGCTCTTACGGCTCCCGTAGTTTGCCCGGTTCCTTTCACATAAAGATGAGGAACACCTCTGTACGCGGTTTTTCTGGCTGTTAAATTAGCGGTTCCTGCATTAAGGAAACCATAATGAATTCGCAGAGTGATAGATTCGCCATCTGCAATATTGGTAATCTGACTGAAACTTAATCCAAACAGAAAAACCATAAATACACTTAAAAATTTTTTCATAATCAAAATTTTACAAAAACACTGCCAAATACAATAACGTCAGATTCTTAAAGCTATTTGACAAATCTCAGTTTTTTATTTAGACTGAATTAAATATGCTTCGCATTAAAATTAGTAAATTTGCAGCCACAAGTATAATTAAATTATCTTACTATTATGATAACGACCGATATATTGATCATAGGAGCCGGGCCTACCGGGCTTTTTGCTGTATTTGAAGCAGGTTTATTAAAAATGAAGTGCCATATCATTGATGCACTTCCACAACCGGGAGGACAGCTGGCCGAACTTTATCCCAAAAAGCCTATTTTCGATATTCCGGGTTATCCATCTGTGAATGCAGGGGAGCTTATTGATAACCTGATGGAGCAGATCAAGCAGTTTCAGCCGGGTTTCACATTGGGAGAGACCGCTGTTTCTTACACCAAAGTTGATGATGAATGGTTTGAGGTAATCACCAATAAAGGAACCGTGCACAGGGCAAAAGCCATTGCCATAGCAGGAGGTTTGGGAACTTTCGAACCCCGAAAACCAACCATGGAGAATATTGCAGATTATGAGGAAAAAGGGCTTGAATACTTTGTAAAAGAACCTGAACATTTCAGAAATAAAAAAGTCGTGATCGCCGGAGGTGGAGATTCTGCACTGGACTGGAGTATTTTCCTTTCCAATGTAGCGAGCGAAGTAACATTGATTCACAGAAGAAATGAATTCCGTGGTGCTTTGGATTCCGTAGAAAAAGTTCAGGATCTTAAAAATCAGGGTAAAATAAAATTAATAACGCCTGCCGAGGTTACTGCCATTAAAGGTGATGGAAAAGTGGAAGCAATTACCGTAGCCGTTGACGGACAGGATCCTTATGATATTGAAACAGACTTCTTTATTCCGCTATTCGGACTGACGCCAAAATTGGGCGAGATCGGAAACTGGGGATTGAATATTGAGAAAAATGCAATCGTAGTAAACAATGCTTTAGATTACCAGACGAATATCGACGGAATTTACGCCATCGGAGATATCAATACCTATCCGGGTAAATTAAAATTAATCCTTTGTGGATTTCATGAAGCGACCTTAATGTGCCAGAGTGTATATAACAGACTGAATCCTGGTAAAAAATTCGTTTTAAAATATACTACCGTAAGTGGAGTAGACGGATTTGACGGAAGCCGAAAAGAAGCGGAGAAAGCAGTTGTGAAAAAAATTGACTAATTTTGTGTCGGTTGCAGGCCTTTTATTCAAAAGAACTGGCTGCTTGTCAACCATTACCAAAGAACTATCAACTAAAATGAGTGATATAAATATAAAAATCACCGACAGGGAAGGAGTTGCCCACGATATTGTAGCTCCAACCGATATGTCGATGAATTTAATGGAGATTATCCGTTCCTATGAACTTGCCGAAGAGGGAACCATCGGCGTATGCGGGGGAATGGCCATGTGTGCATCATGTCAGGTTTATGTGATCAACGATCCGGGGCTGGAAGAAATGGGCGCAGAAGAGGACGCTATGTTGGGTGAAGCTTTTCACGTGCAGGAAAACAGCAGATTGGGTTGTCAATTGCATATCGTTCCGGAAATGGAAGGTTTGGAAGTAGAAATTGCTCCTTATCCTTAGAAAATTTTATTTAAATTATACAAGCAACACCCGAAGAAAGTCTTCGGGTGTTGCTTGTATAATAGATTTATGTTTTATCCTTCGAGATCCATTTTCCCACCGTCGGAGCCTTATAATTTCTCATCATTTCCAGCAATTCATCAATAGTATCATTTATCAGAAGCATATCCCGGTTAATTTGTTTTAAAAATCCTTTATCAACCATATGTTGAACCAGTTTTATCAGGTCATCATAAAATCCGTCAATATTCAGAATACCGATCGGTTTTTGATGAAGTCCGAGCTGCGCCCACGTAATCATTTCGAAGAATTCTTCCAACGTACCGTAACCTCCGGGAAGTACGATGACGCCATCGCACAATTCATTCATTTTGGTTTTTCTTTCGTGCATGGTTTCCACCAAGATCAACTCAGTCAGCTGTTTGTGGGCAATTTCTTTGGATTGCAGAAAATAGGGGAGAACACCTACCACTTTTCCTCCGGCCTGTAAAGCGCTATCGGCAACGGCTCCCATAAGGCCCACATTTGCGCCGCCATAAACCAATTGTATATTATTTTTCGCCAGTGTTTGTCCAAGAAGTGCTGCCTGATCTTTATAAATCTCTTCCGAACCAAAACTTGATCCGCAGAAGACGGTGATGCTTTTCATTGTTAAATTAAAAAAAGTTAGAATTTTCTTTTATAGGGAGATTGTCTGTTTGAAAAGAATGATAAAATTTCCACAGTGCTATCATTTACACGATAATACATAGTGTTAAATTGTAGAATAATTGCCTTGTGAATGCCTTTGCTTTCGGATACAGAAAATATAAAAGGATTTTGAGATATAATTTCTATCGAACTTTCTATTTTATGGGCAAGCCTTCTAATCTCTTTATCTGTAAAGTTATTATGAAGATACTCTATAGTCTTCTCTAGCTCCTCTAAAGCATGTGGAGTCCAAAAGACTTTATAACCACTTTCCATATAACTTTCTGGCTTCGGAATGAGGTTTTAACTGCTTAGCATCGGCTTCTGAAATTCCTTTTTCAATTGATTTTTTCTCTTCTTCAGAGATTGAATTCCACCAGTCTTTAGTTTCCTCTTTTCTGAATTGGATCAGTTTTTTGATAATAGAAGTATCCTCCAATGTAGACAACCATTGAATTAATTCAAGTTTTTCATTGAGAGTCTGTGTGTTCATAATTGGTGTTATTTATTCAAATTTAAAAATTTTAAATAAAATCTGTAAAGATTTAGGAACAAAAATATCCAAAATCAAAATAATTTTGGATATTCAATATAGCAATTTTACAATTCTATTGTAAAGGAATATTGGCTAAAATATCTTTCGTGAAACTCCAGAATTTCTGTGCAGAAGGGATATTGGCTTTTTCATCAGGCGAATGTGCCCCTCTGATTGTAGGCCCAAAACTCACCATTTCCATTTCCGGATAATTGGCTCCGATAATTCCGCATTCAAGGCCGGCGTGGCAGGCTACAACATGAGGTTTTTCACCGAATTTCTCAGCATAAATATTTTCCATCAGCTTTACAATTTCTGAACCCGGTTTTGGCTTCCATCCGGGATATGAACCGCTGAACACCGTTTTCATCCCGGCAAGCTCAGCAACGGATTTTAGCTGCTCAGCTACAGAATCTTTTGAAGACTCTACTGATGATCTTGAAAGATTTAAAATTTTTAAATCACCTTCTTTCAATTCTACTCTTGCCACGTTGTTGGAAGATTCCACAAGATCTTTTACATCCGGGCTCATTCTGTAAACACCGTTGTGAAGTGACTTCAGCGTAAGGATGATTTTTCTTGAATCTTCTTCGGAAAGGGCCTTTTCTGATGTGGTTGAGCTTTCAATATTGATATGAAGATTAGGCTCTACGGTTGCAAACTCTTCAATAATTTCTTTTTTCAGTCCGTTGGTTACCTCTTCGATGAACTCCTGTGCATTTCTTACAGAAACAACAGCAACCGCCTCTCTTGGAATGGCATTTCTCAATCCGCCTCCGTCTATGGAAATCAGCTGAATATTTTCTTTGTCAAGAGCTTTATAAAGAATCCTTCCTAAAATTACATTAGCATTTCCAAAACCTTTATGGATATCCATTCCGGAATGACCACCCTGAAGGCCTTTTACTTCAATTCTGATGATTTGTCCTTTTGCTACTTCCGTATTATAATCCTGTGAAATAGTAACGTCAATTCCACCGGCACAGCCGATATCAATTTCGTCGTCTTCTTCCGTATCAAGGTTTAGGAGAATCTGCCCGGTCAGCTGTCCGGGTTTTAAACCTAAAGCTCCCGTCATTCCGGTTTCTTCATCTATGGTGAAAAGGGCTTCAAGATCAGGATGCGGAATATCTGTACTTTCTAGGATTGACATAATTGTAGCGACTCCCAGTCCGTTATCAGCTCCCAGGGTGGTTCCTTTTGCCTTTACCCAGTCTCCATCTACTTCCATTTTGATGCCTTCCGTTTCAAAATCAAAATTAACATCATTGTTTTTCTGGCATACCATATCCAGGTGTGATTGAAGAACTACAGATTTGCGGTTTTCCATTCCCGGTGTTGCCGGTTTTTTGATAATTACATTACCCGTTTCGTCAACCGTAGTTTCCAATCCTAAATTTTCACCGAATTCTTTGATGAACGCAATGACTTTTTCTTCCTTTTTTGATGGTCTCGGAACAGCATTCAATCGGGAAAAATTCTTCCAGATAATCTGCGGTTCTATATTAGATAGCTCCATTGAAATTTATTTTTCTCAAAATTACAAAATAAAAAATGCTTCCGGATTATCGGAAGCAGTATTTTTACCGTAAAGTGGCTGCTTTAGCATCCGCATTCACCGTAGATTGGTATTTTAACAACAGTTCCGTCAGGTTTTTCAATCGTGAGTGTTCCTTCAAAAAGCAAGGCTTCTTCACCCTTTATTTTTTTACCTTTTACGGAAATTTTATAATCATCATTTTCTATTTCTTTGGTCAGTTCATCATCGGCTTCCATATCGCTGGATGAAATAAGGTTGAGAACAATTCTTTTACCGTCAAGTTTCATGTATGCGGTTTTGCCGGCATCATCAGCGTAAATGTACTTTTCAGCAAGAAAATCTGCTTTGCTTTTGGCAAAATAACATGAACATTCTTTAATTTCCGAAGGAAAAGGAAACGTATCGACTGCAATTTTTCCAGATGAAGCAGCAACTGTCGCAGAATCCTGAACGGTCTGTACAGAATCTGAAGAAACCGAAGGCTGAGTATTTTGCTTTTGTTCCTTTTTACAGGCAACCAGCATAAAAGCAGAAAAGAAAATGATAAAATATTTCATTGTTTGTGGTTGTTAAAGGTTTATCCTCTTGCTCTCTCAAGAAGCGTCATCATTAATAAAGAGAGAATCACAAGACTTTCTTCTTCATCATCGATATCAATAAGGCGGTCAAGCTGAAATCTTCTTCCGAAGAATGACGGCATTTTTTTTAGTTTAAAGTATTCTTTTCCGTCGATGCCGGTAACGGTGTAGGAAGGGTTTAGGAAATATCCTGTGAACGCTCCAATAAGTGGAATCTCACCAACTACTCCGTCAAAGAATCTTACCCAGGCACTGTCTTCCTGAATTTTGAATTTCGGCTGATCGTTGGCATCCAGAACATCATAGCTGGCTTTCCACAGAGAACGCATTCCTTTTCTAGCCATTCTTCCGAAGTTTCTGCCGGTAGCAATTTCCGATAAAGAATAGGAAGCATTAAAATCAATCCACTGATTGGCTTTGATTCTGAAGAGCTCTTTGGTTTTGCTTTCATCATTAAAAACAATGACATCTTCCTTCAGCTTAAACATTTTCTGACGTACATATGCCACGTAGTTACCGTTTCTGTCCGTGATGTTAAAATCACTGGCCAATGTTGTAATCTTAAATTTAAAATCCAGGGGATAATTTAAATTGTTAAGTACCATTTCGTTTATTTTTCAAGTTAATATTTAGTGGATCAAAGATAATATTAATTGCTTTAAAACATGGGGTATCTTAACTTCATTTAATTTAAAAAGTAATTATTTTATGAACATTTAAGATTAATTTAGGCTAAAACCTCGAAAGCTTCTTTCGCCGCCGCACCAGGTTTTCCGGTAACCTTGAAAGTCTCCTGCACCCCTGCGACAAACTTTCCGGAGACCGGGAAAGTTCCCTGCACCCTGGTAACGGCTTTTCCGGTAACCGGGAAAGTCTCTTTCACCCCTGCAGCAACCTTTCCGGAAAGGGAATTGCTTTGGAGAATTCTGAATCTTTTTACTTATTTTTGTGTTATGGATTACCCTAGTAAAGTTTTGGCAAAAGCAGTGGATGAAATTTCCGGCCTCCCGGGAATAGGAAGAAAGACGGCCTTGCGTTTGGCGCTGCACTTATTAAAGCAGCCAGCCTCCAGATCGGTAAGTCTGGGAAATTCTCTCATCAGTCTTGTAAATGATATCAAATACTGCAAAGAGTGTCACAATTTTTCAGATTTTGAAATTTGCGAGATCTGTAGTAATCCGAAAAGGCATGACGAACTGATCTGTATCGTAGAAGACGTCCGCGATGTTATTGCCATTGAAAATACCGGAAAGTACACCGGAAAGTACCTGATTCTGGGCGGTAAAATTTCTCCCATGGAAGGCATCGGTCCTAGCCAGCTGAACATTCCGAGTATTGAAAAAAAACTGAATGAAGGAACAGTAAAAGAATTTATTTTTGCTCTGAGTGCAACCATGGAAGGCGATACCACAGCCTATTATATTTATAAAAAATTTAAAAATTTTAATATTAATTTTTCCAGCATTGCAAGAGGTATTTCTGTGGGTGATGAGCTGGAATACGCGGATGAAATATCATTAGGACGATCCATCATCAACAGGCTTCCGTATAATGAAGAAAAATCATAATCTTATATAAAAATTAGAATATGATTTCTGTAATAATTCCCATGTTTAATGCTGAAAAAATGATAATCAAAGCCCTTGATTCTATCAGAAGACAGGATTACGATCTGACTCAGTTTGAGATTATCATCATCGATGACGGTTCTACAGACAGCAGTAAAATATTGTCGGAAAATTACAGAGATACCCATTCTCAGTTAAAGATTAAAATCATCAGCCAGGAAAACGGCGGCGTTTCCAAAGCTAGGAATGCAGGTTTGAAAGCAGCAACAGGCCGCTATATTGCTTTTTTAGATTCGGATGATGAATGGCTTCCCGCAAAAACCAAAACGCAGATGAAATTTCTTGAAGATAAAAAACTGAATATCGATTTCATTACCTGCCTTAGAAACGGCGAAAAAATATGGTTCCCCTACCAAAAAAATAAATTCAACCTTGCCCGGATTACCCTGAGGAAATTATTGGTAAGAGTAGACGGCCAGACTTCCACTGCTTTGTTTAAAAGAAAAGTTTTGGAAAACACAGGGTTTTTTGATGAAAATCAGCGCTATTCGGAAGATGCCAATTACTGGATGAAAGTTTCCAAAAACAATTCAATGTACATTCTCGGTGAAGAACTTGTATTTACCGGAGGCGGAAAACGCTCTTTCGGGGCATCGGGACTTTCTGCTAACCTCCTGGAAATGGAAAAAGGGATACAGAAAAATCTTCGTGAGATGTATCAATTGAAAAGAATTAACTATCTTGAATATATTTTATTTTTTATATTCTCAAAATTAAAATATATTGTACGGATTTTTAAAAACAGTGTATGATCTATAAAATCTTTTGGGCGTTAAGGGCTGTTATCTATGCTCCTTTTTTCGGAAAATTTGGGTTCCCTTCATATTTGGGAAAACCGCTATTTCTGATGGGTACCCGAAAAGTTTTTATAGGCAAAAAAGTGCGTATCTTTCCCCATCTCAGAATGGAAGTACACCGTAACGGAAGCATTCATATACAGGATGATGTGGTGATTTCCCAGAATGTACATATTACCTCTGCGGGAAATCTTACCATCGGAAAAAGCTCATTGATACTGGCGAATGTTTTTATTACAAATATTGACCATGATTACCAAGAACTCAATAAACATATCGTAAAGCAGGAATATCTTGTAAGTGAAACCATAATCGGAGAAAATTGCTATATTGGTATGGGAGCGGCTATCATGGCGGGAACCAGGCTTGGAAAGCAATGTGTTGTGGGGGCCAATTCTGTGGTAAAAGGAGAATTTCCGGATTATTGTGTTATCGTAGGAGCTCCGGCAAAAATGGTTAAAAAATATAATTTCGAAACCCAAAAATGGGAAAAAGTAATATAAAAATATGGAGAAGATTCTGATCACGGGAGGAGCCGGATTTATAGGAAGCAAGCTTTCTCTGGAACTTAAGAAAAAAGGTTATGAAGTTACGGTTCTGGACAATCTTTCTTCCCAGATTCACGGAAAAAATCCGGAAGAAGATTCTCCGTTGTACAGAAGTATTTCAGGTAAGGTAAACTTTATCAAAGGCGATGTGGTGAATTTGGAAGACTGGGAAAAAGCCATCGACGGCCAGGAAGTAATCGTACACCTCGCTGCGGAAACAGGAACCGGGCAATCAATGTACCAGATCGAAAAATATACGGAAGTCAATGTTTCCGGAACGGCAAAGATGCTGGATCTTCTGGTGAATAAACCGCACCGTGTAAAAAAAGTAGTGATTGCATCTTCCAGAGCGGTATATGGTGAAGGAAAATACCTTCATCCGGAATTAGGTTTAATTTACCCGAAACCAAGAAATACAGAAGAAATGCGCAATGGTATTTTTGAAATCATTTATCCGGACGGACAGATGCTCAGGGCTTTGCCTACGGATGAAGAATCGAAAATACATCCCACCTCCATCTACGGAATTACAAAATATACCCAGGAACAAATGGTCATGACCGCCTGCTCGTCAATGGGAGTAGCACCAGTAGCGGTAAGATTTCAGAATGTGTACGGGGAGGGGCAGTCTTTACTGAATCCCTACACCGGTATTTTATCGATATTTTCATCGCAGATTCTTAACGGAAATGATATCAACGTTTTTGAGGACGGAAATGAATCCAGAGATTTCATCCATGTCGATGATGCTGTGAGGGCTACCATAAAATGTATTGAAAATGATGCGGCAAACGGAGAAATCTTCAATGTAGGTACGGGTGTTTCAACTTCAGTGACTACGGTAGCGGAAAATCTCAGGAAGTTCTATAATATCGATTTTAAAATTAATGTTTCCGGACAATTTCGTTTAGGGGATATCAGGCATAATTTTGCAGATATCAGCAAAATAAAATCAAAACTGAATTTCCGGCCGGAAATCTCTTTTGAAGAAGGTATGTCAAAATTTACCAACTGGGTGCTTCAGCAGAATATCCAGGATGTAAAATTCAAGGAATCTTTAGATGAAATGAAAGTAAAAGGACTTTTAAAATGATCAATTTACATGGCAAAAAAATACTTTTTTTATCAGTCAGTTTTTTTAATTATGAGAAAGCCATAGCAAAAAGACTTTCTGAACTGGGAGCGGAAGTGGATCTTTATGACGAGAGACCCTCCAATTCAAACTTTTCCAAAGGAATTATAAGGCTGAATAAAAGATTTTATCATTTAAAAATAAATGAATATTATAACCGGATTTTAAATGAAATTCAGGGCAAAAAATATGATTTCTTCTTTTTAATAAAGGGTGAAGCCATACCTACTTTTTTTCTCGAAAAAATTAAGCAGGACAATCCTGAAATGGAGATGATTTATTATAATTTTGATCCGTTGAAAGAATATCCTAATCTTATTGCTCATCTTAAATATTTTGATAAAAAATTTACTTTTGAATATAATGATGCGGTACAGTTTAATCTGAAATTCAGACCATTATTCTATCTGGATGAATATGAAAATCTGAATCAGAATCCTGAACCGTCAGAATATGATCTCGTATTTATCGGAAGTGCCCATACAGACCGATATATTGTGGGAGAGCAGGTAAGAGCTATTGCAGACAGGTTTCATCTGAGATCTTATTTTTACTATTACGCCATGGGAAGAATTGCTTTTCGGCTGAAAAAGATGATTGATAAAAATCTTAAACAATTTGATATTACTAAAGTAAGTTTTAATAAACTGAATCATCAGCAGATCATTGACTTTTACAAGAAAACAAAATCTGTTCTTGATATCAACAAACCTTTTCAGAATGGTTTAACGATCAGGACATTTGAGGTTCTGGCTTCAGGAAAAAAACTGATTACCACCAATTCTGATATCAAAAATTACCCCTTCTATAATCCGGATAATATTTTGGTTATCGACAGGGAGAACATTCAGATAGATCCAGAGTTTTTTAAAACAGATTTCAAGGAAATGGACACGGACATTCTGTATAAAATGTCCCTTAATTCTTTTATTGAGTGTATTTTTGGTGATTCTCAGGATGTCTACTGGAATGGTTTCAGGAGTAAAGGCTAAATTTCAAAGTGCAGTATGAAAATCATAAAAAACAAAAGCAACTCCTGAGAGTTGCTTTCTTTATGTAAAAATATTATTTGCTTATTTCGTTGGCGCAGGAGTCTGAGCCGGAGCTGTTGTGGTAGTAGCGGAAGCCGGAGCAGAAGATTGCTTAGCCGGAGCTCCTTTCGAAGCCGGAACCTGTGCAGGAGCGGCAGCTGAAGGTTTACCCGTAATTACAACGCTTAAAAGAATAAGAACGATGATTGTTCCTCCTAATGTCCAGGTTGCTTTTTCCATAAAGTCGTTGGTTCTTTGTACTCCAAACTGTGCAGAAGATGCTCCCCCGAAAGTGCTGGAAAGACCTCCTCCTTTTGGATTTTGAGCCATAACGATGATTACCAGAAGAATGCTGGCGATCATAATAAGAACCATCAATAGTATAAATATAGAATCCATTAATTTGATATCTTTTTGAATGGGCAAATTTAATCTTTTTTTACCGAACGGCAAAGAAAGATACAGTCAAATTTGATAAAAATAAAAAACGGCAACATTCGTTGCCGTTTTTCTATAAAAATAAGAAGCCTTATTTAAAATCAGAATCTTTTGCCTGATTTATTTCATAAGATTTCACTTTCATGGTCATATCCATTCCCATTTGATTTACAGAAATTGTGTAAGGCATTTTTACGCCTGCTACATCTTTATAATCAGAGAATGTGGTAGGAACGCTTACTTCCTGGCCTTGTGCCTTTACCGTTCTTGTTTCTCCGGTTTTCAACCCGGTTTTCACACTGTAATAATAGGTGGTTTCAGGTCCTTTGATTGCATAAGAATCTTCTCCTCCTACTTTTTCAATCCCGGCTAATTTATATTCAGGAGATTTTGCAAAAGCCATTTCTTCAAAAAGCTCGGTATTCTTTTGCTTTTCTGCAATCTGTTCAGGCTTCATAGGAACTTTCTGACCCATCTGCTCAGAGTACCCTGTTTTTCCGTCAAACACCTGCTTTTGAACAACCTGTCCCATAGCCTTAACCTGAGTCATTTCTTTTCCACCCTGTGCTTTCATCATTTTCATATCGATGTTCTGCCCTTGAATAGACATAGCGGCGTTTACAGTATATGAAGAAATTTTAGAAAGGTTTGCTTTTCCTCCGATCGCATCAAGATATTTGTCTGCAACGGAAGCAACCGTTACGCTGGCGTCCACTTTCTGTGCCGTTGGTTTTGCTACCGGATTTGCGTCTTTATCATAATATTTTACAGGATAGCCCAATTTTTCCAATCCTTCAGAAATATCAGATGCTTTTCCGGCAATGAAGATTCTGCTCTTAGTCGGATAAATGGTAGAATTTACCGCGCTGGAAACGTCAGCAGCATTTACTTTATCAATAGATTTAAGATAATTCGTATAGAAATCGCTCGGAAGATCATAAACTTTCTGGTTTAATGCAAATCTTGCAATAGTTGCAGGCTGCTCCAGAGACATGATGAATGATCCTTTCAGTTTTGCTTTGGCATTTTCAAGCTCTTCAGGTTTTACGGTAGAGATTCCGTTAAGTTCATTCATAAATTCCTTAACCGCTTTATCCGTAACTTCGTTTCTTACACTTGCGCTTGCAGAGAATTCCGGGGAATATTTACTTGCACTCATGTTCGAATATGCTCCGTAAGTAAATCCGTTTTTCTCACGAAGGTTCATGAAAAGTCTTGCTTCACCGCCGCCGCCAAGAATGTAGTTGGCAATTGTCGCTGCAAAGTAGTTAGGATCCTTCATTTTTAAATTGTTGATATTGTTTACGGAAACAACAGACTGTACCGCTGAAGGAACGTCAACAACATTGATTTCTGTAGTGGAAACGTTGGATGCAGGCTCTACCGGAGTTATCGGAGTGTTTGCTTTTTTCCATCCGCTGAATGCTTTTTCGATCATCGGTTTTACCTTGTCGAACTTTACATCTCCTACAATTACAAGATAAGCATTATCCGGAGCGTAATATTTTTTATAAATATTCTGTACATCCGCAAGCTGGATTTTGCTGATGGATTCAACTGTTTCAAATTCCCCTCTTGAAGTGTTTTTACCATACATTAATGCGTTGGATACTTTCGAAGCAATCGCAGACGCATTCTTTTCTTCAGATTTTAATCCTTCAATTGCTCTTTCTTTAGAATCTTCAATCTCTTTTGAAGAAAATTTAGGATTGATGATCGCATCAGCCATTAAACTCAATACCTGAGGGAAATATTTTGAAAGTGAATTTGCAGAAGCTCCGTTTGAAGAGAAATTAAGATTTGCTCCAAGATAATCTACTTTTTTGTTGAAATCATCTTTGCTCATGGTGGTTGTCCCGTTTTCGAACTGTTCTGCCATGATGTCGCTTACTCCGGCTACGCTTCCTTCATAGTAAGGAGGTCTGTCCATCGTAAGACTTGCGTTTACTCTTGGAAGTTTGTTGTTTTCCACAACCATTACCGTAAGGCCGTTGCTCAATTGGAAAGTTTTCGGCTTTGCAATATTGATAACGGGAGTAGGTCCCGGTTTCGGCATTGCATTAAGATCTATTTTTTGTGCTGAAATCGTTCCTGCGAATAAAAACGCTACAGCTATATATGTTAATTGCTTTTTCATTTGTAAAAATTTAATTTTAATAATCAATATTAACCCGGATTAGCGATTACTTTTTTTCAGGTACGTAATTGATGATTATTCTTTGGTTTGAATTAAGATACTTTTTAGCTGCATTCTGAAGATCCTGTCTTGTGATAGACCTGTAAATGTCGATTTCTTTGTTGATAAGATTTGTATCACCCATCAAAACATGGTTTGTTGCTAATGAAGCAGCAATTCCCTGGATGCTTGAATTTGAATTTACAAACTGGTTTTCGTATTGGTTCTGAAGTTTTTGGTAATCTTCTTCGGAAATAAGAGTCGTCTGAATCTTTTTAATTTCAGCGTCGATATCAGCCTGTAATGTTGCCTTTGTTGTCTGTCCCATCGGGATTGCGAAGAAAGCGAAAATTCCATAATCTTCAAGTCCTTGGTTGAAGGCAGCTACCTGTAGCGCTTTTTTATCCTGGTCTACTAATTTTTTGTACAAAACGGAAGATTTACCGCTGCTCAGGTAAGAAGAAAGCATGTCTAAAATATAAGCGTCTTTTTCTTTATTGCCTGGTGTTCTGTAAGCAAAAATATAAGCAGGAAGCTGGATGTTAGGATCTGTTGCCGTTACTTCTTTTTCCTGAGTGATGGGCGTATCTTTAGGGAAGTTTTTAGGATAAACCGTTCCTTTTGGAATTCCTCCGTAATATTCCTGAATCCATTTTTTTGTCTGCTCAGGCTTAATATCTCCTGCAACTACCAATGTAGCATTGTTCGGAACATAATATTTTTTGTAAAATGCCTGGAACTCTTCAAGTTTCGCAGAGTTCAGGTCTTCCATAGAACCGATTGTAGGCCAGTTGTAAGGGTGATTGGTAAACAGGTTCTTCTGGATGGTTGAAAAAAGATTTCCGTAAGGCTGGTTATCCATTCTTAATCTTTTCTCTTCTTTTACAACTTCTCTCTGCGTATCCACACCAACCTGGTTGATTAATGCATGACGCATTCTTTCAGCTTCCATCCAAAGACCCAGCTGTTCGTTGTTTGAAGGGAAGGTTTCATAGTAATACGTTCTGTCGTTCGTAGTATTAGCGTTGTTTTGTCCTCCGTTTGAAGAAACTATCTTGAACCAGTCACCTCTTTTAATATTGGGTGTCCCTTCAAATAAAAGGTGCTCGAAGAAGTGAGCGAAACCGGTTCTTCCTTTTACTTCATCCTTTGCACCCACATGGTACATTACACCTGTAGTTACGACCGGAGCCGAATTGTCCTGATGAAGGATTACGTGAAGACCGTTTGGTAAGTCATACTCTTCAAATTTAATTTGTTGTGCATTTAGAGCCATCCCGAAGAAAGCTGCTGCAGCAACCGAAAGAAGTCGCTTTTTCATAAAGTAGAAATTGTTTTGTCAATTAGTGCCAAATTTACTTTAATTGTTACAATTTTTCAAGAATATTTTTAGAAGTGTAGAATCTGTCTAAATTAACGGGTAATAAGCACCTTAAAAAGCCACAGTCGGTACCTTTCCATATTTAAAAAAACAAAGTTACAGGCCGCAAAAAAAGGTAAATAATAACATTCCTTTAGAAGTTATCTTTTTGATGAATAAATTGTTTAATTTTATAAGTTCCGAATCTTATTGAAATATTATGAAAAATTTAAAATAAGGGTCCGAAAATTGTATATCTGTCCAGGAATATTCGGTATGTGGTATTGTTTTATTTTATTCTGTGCGGAATATGAATTATTTTTACAATAAATACTCAATCAATAATGAAAAGCTTTTTAGAGCAGAATGTTTCCCAGGATTCACTCATTACCCTCTTTAGCCAGGCACCGGTAGCCATGTGTCTGTTAACCGGTGACAATTTCAGCATCAACAATGCCAATCCGCAGATGCTGGAGCTTTGGGGAAGGGATGCTTCTGTTATAGGTAAATCTTTATTTGAAATACTTCCGGAAATCATCGATCAGGGCTTTCAGGAGATTTTGGAAAATGTGTACCGTACAGGAGAAACTTTCAACGGAAACAAATGGTCTGTATTTTTAGAGAAATACGGCAAATATGAAGAGCATTTCTTTACTTTTATTTTTGCTCCCGTTTACAGTGGTGATAAAAAGGTTATCGGAATAAGCATTGTGGCTACCGAAGTTACCGATCAGGTTCTTTCCGAAAGAATGCTGAAAGACAGCGAATACCGCTTTGAAAACCTCATCAAAAAATCAGATTACCCGATAGCGATTTACCGTACCGAAGAATTGTTTATAGAATTTGCAAATGACCAAATGCTCAAAACCTGGGGTAAAGGTCCATCCGTTATAGGAATGAAGCTTGAAGACGCTCTTCCTGAGCTCGAAGGCCAGCCCTTTATAGGTCTTCTTAAGGATATTTTCAAAACCGGAGAATCGTATGCTTCGAAAGAAGCCAGTGCAGACCTTATTGTAGACGGAAAGCTTCAGACATTTTATTATAATTTTTCTTATAAACCTCTGAAAAGCCCTACAGGCGAGGTATATGCCATCCTTAATATGGCTGTGGACATTACCGATCTCGTAAAGGCAAAAAAAGAAATTCAGGAAAGAGAAAAAAAATACCGGGATCTTGCAGATTCTATGCCCCAGTTTGTGTGGACCTGCGATAATAACGGAGAAATTACCTACATGAACGACAGCTGGTACAAATATACGGGCTCTACAGCAAATGAAAACCAGACAAGTCTTGTAAAAAAAATGATGCGGCCGGAAACCTCCAGCAGAGTAGATGAAATCTGGGAAGAATCTGTGAAGACAAACTCTCCTTTTGTGATGGAATATGAGCTTGAAGATCCTGGGCGGAAGGGAAACTATCGGTGGTTCCTGGGAAGGGCAGTTCCTAATTTCTCTGAAAACGGAGAAGTAAAACAGTGGACGGGCACTTTTACCGATATTGATGAATTCAAACAGCTCGAAACCCAGAAAGATAATTTTCTCGGGATTGCCAGCCATGAGCTGAAAACACCACTTACCAGCCTGAAATTATATACACAGTTTATCAAGGCCAATCTTGAAAAAGCAGGTGATCCCAAAAATGCCCAGGTAGCCAAAAGAATGGATTACCAGATTGATCTTCTTACAGGTCTCATTAATGAATTGCTTGATGTAACCAAGATACAGAAAGGGCAGCTCCTGCTGAATGAATCCTATTTCGATTTTGACAAGCTTGTGGACGAAGTGGTGGAAGAGCAGCAAATGACCTCAAGGCATAAGCTCTTTGTAAGCAGGTCCGGTGCAATAGGGGAGGTTTTTGCCGACCGCCAGAGGATATCTCAGGTCATTGCTAATCTTATCAGTAATGCTATTAAATATTCTCCCGATGCGGATGAAGTACATATTTCTACAAGCATGAACGGCAACCAGGCTCAATTCAATGTAAGGGATTTCGGAATCGGAATCCCGGAAGATAAACAATCGAAAGTTTTTGAACAGTATTACCGAATCAGCGGGTCAAAAGATCATACATTTTCAGGGCTTGGACTAGGTCTTTTCATCTCGGCAGAAATTATAAAAAGAACCGGTGGCGAAATTTTTGTTTCCTCTTCAGAAGGAGAAGGGTCTGATTTTTGCTTCAGAATCCCAAAGAATAAAAATTAATTAAAGTTTTTACCATGTCTAATGCTGCAAAAATTATGGTGGTGGATGACAGTCCCGCGATTGTTGATTCTATTGAAATGATGCTTGATTTTGAGGGGTTTGAAGTTGCCAAATTTTATAAAGGTTCAGAAATGTTCAGTGCTCTGGATCCCGATATGAAACCTGATGTTATTTTAATGGATATGTGGCTGTCCGGCGAAGACGGCCGTGATTTCTGCAAACTTATTAAAGCTCACGAGAACTTTCAGGATATTCCCGTACTTATCATGTCTGCTAGTCGCGGGCTGGAACAATCTGCTCTCGACGCAGGTGCTGATGAATTCATCGCCAAACCTTTCGATCTTGGGAATATGGTAGATAGGATCAGGCATTACTTAAAGTAGTTTGTCAATCACTAATCTAAGTAAGGAATTAATTTAACACTATTTACACGATCATCCAATTTGAATTCTCCATATAATACACTAATTTTGTGTTCCCAAAATTTTTTTGCAGCATGGAGGATTATCTGAAAGGACTGAATGAATCACAATTTGAAGCCGTTACCACATTACAGGGACCACTTATGGTTCTTGCTGGAGCAGGTTCCGGGAAAACGCGTGTTCTTACAATGCGTATTGCACACCTCATTACAAATGGCGTAGATCCTTTTAATATTTTAGCCTTAACATTTACCAATAAGGCGGCAAAAGAAATGAAAGAACGTATTGCGAAAGTGGTGGGACAAAGCAATGCAAGAAGTCTTTGGATGGGAACTTTTCACTCCGTTTTTGCAAGAATCCTGAGAAACGAAGCACATTATCTGGGATATCCTTCCAATTTTACCATTTATGATCAGCAGGATGCCCTGAATGTGATCAAGAAGGTATTAAAAGACATGAACATCGATGCTGATCTTTATAAACCTAAAAAAGTTCAGGCAAGAATTTCTACCTATAAAAATAATCTCATTACCGTAAAAGCATACTACGCTAATCCGGAACTTATTGAAGCAGATGAAAAAGCAAATATGAAATTCATCGGGCAGATTTATCAGCGGTATGTTGAACAGTGCTTTAAAAACGGATCTATGGATTTTGACGATTTGCTGCTCAAAACCAATGAACTTCTTACCCGCTTTCCGGAAGTGCTTGCAAAATATCAGGACAGGTTCAGGTATATTCTCGTAGATGAGTATCAGGATACCAACCATTCGCAGTATCTTATTGTGAAAGCGTTGGCTTCAAAATTTGAAAATATATGCGTGGTGGGAGATGATGCACAGTCTATTTACTCTTTCCGTGGCGCGAATATCTATAATATCTTAAACTTTAAAAAAGATTATCCGGACGCAATAACGGTTTCCCTGGAGCAGAATTACCGTTCTACTCAGAACATTGTAAATGCGGCCAATGTGGTCATCGCTAAAAACCTTCAGCAGTTCAAGAAAAATGTTTTCAGTGAAAATGAAGAAGGAGATAAAATTAAAATATACCGTTCCCTTTCTGATGCTGATGAAGCCAATTTCGTAGCCGGAAACATCTGGGAAACCAGAAACCGCGAACAGAGAAAATACAGCGATTTCGCAATTTTATACCGTACAAACTCTCAGACTCGTGCATTTGAAGATGCTTTAAGACGTAAAAATATTCCGTATAAAGTGTATGGAGGTTTATCTTTCTACCAAAGGAAAGAGGTAAAAGACCTGATTGCCTACCTTCGTCTCCTTGTGAATGAAAACGATTCGGAAGCATTGATGCGTATCATCAACTATCCGGCAAGAGGAATCGGTGAAACCACACAGAATAAATTGGTTGTATTTGCCGATGCTCAGAATGTTTCGGTATCAAAAGTATTAGACAATCTTACGATGTATTCACCACATTTAGGCTTTAATAATGGTGTGCTGAATAAACTCAGTGACTTCTGGTCAATGATTAAAGCATTTCAGGTATTGCTTAAAACAGAAACGGCATACAGTGTGGCCATGGAAGTTGCTAAAAGAAGCGGATTGATTAAATTCCTAAAAGACGACCAGACACCGGAAGGAATTTCCCGTGTAGAAAACGTTCAGGAATTAATGAACTCCATGCAGGGATTTATCGAAGAGCAGATGCAGCTGGAAGACGGAGATCCGAGCTTACCGAATTTTCTTGAGAATATTGCCCTTTCCGCAGATACACAGGATAAGAACAATGAGGAAGATATGGTTTCATTAATGACCATTCACCTTTCTAAAGGACTGGAGTTTCCGGTAGTTCACCTGGTGGGTCTGGAAGAAAATCTCTTCCCGAGCTTTATGAGTTCATCAACCAGGGAAGATCTGGAAGAAGAAAGACGTTTGTTTTATGTTGCGCTTACAAGAGCCGAAAAACAGGCATTTTTCTCGTATGCCATCTCCCGTTTCCAGTGGGGGAAAATTACTGATGCGGAACCGTCAAGATTCCTTAGTGAAATTGATGATATTTATCTGGAATTTGTAAATCCGGCTATTGAAAAACGTTTTATCAATAATTCAGGAGTGAGATCCAATATTTTCGATGAGCATCCGTCTGAAATGAGAAGCTTCAAAAAAGTTGAAAAGAAAACCATTGAAAGAAGCGGAGATTCCAAACCTATTGCAGAACCGAGAAAGTTAAAACCGGTGAGTACTGCAAAAATCATTAATCCGAGCGGAGCTTCTTCTCAGGATATTGAAGTGGGAGATAAGGTAAGACACGATCGTTTCGGAATCGGTGAAGTCACCTTCCTCGATGGTACCGATCCTCAGAATATTAAGGCAAAGGTTATTTTCCAACATGAAGGGGAAAAGAATCTTATTCTTAAATACGCTAAATTAACCAAGATTTAAAAAAGCAATTACAACATAATATATTTTCTATAGTTAATTAGTCTATAAATTTTGTGGACTAATAAATATGATTTACATTTGCTGCTTCAAATAGTAAAAAGAGCGATGTATGAAAAATAAAAAAGCTATTCTTTCGGCTTCAGTATTATTTTTCCTGGGAACATTTACCTATGCACAGGAAAAAGATTCGGTAAAAACAAATAATTTAGAGGAAGTTGTTATCCTCGGCTCCAGAAGCGGAGCAAGATCAAAAGCAGACAGTCCCGTTCCGGTGGATGTTTTCAATATTAAAGAATCTTCAGTTATTCTGCCGCAGACCAATATTGGTCAGATTCTCAATGCAATTGCGCCGTCATTCACTTCTACCATACAGACCAATGCAGACGGAACCGATCATTTGGATCCTGCACAGCTGAGAGGTCTTGGCCCGGATCAGGTTTTGGTTCTGGTCAATGGAAAGAGAAGACACACTTCTGCATTGGTAAATGTAAACGGATCACCGGGAAGAGGAACCGTGGGAACAGACCTCAATGCTATTCCATCTTTTGCAATTAATAAAATTGAAGTGCTGAGAGACGGTGCTTCTGCACAGTACGGTTCTGATGCGATTGCCGGGGTTATTAACTTAGGCTTAAAAAGAGATACTGGAAAACTCACGGGGCAGTTAAGCTATGGCGGAAATCTTACGCCTGCTGCAAACGATCATACGGGAGATTTTGACGGACAGAATATTCAGATTGACCTCAATTACGGAAACAAAATCGGGAAAAGAGGAGGTTTCTACAATATTACCTGGACTTCACAGTTCCGGAATCCGACCTTCAGAGCAGGAACAGAAAGCGGAACTATTTTCAATGCCTACAATGCGATTGAACAGCGTGCTTTAAATAACGGTGTCAATCTTTCTTCACTGTTCAGTAACATCAACAATACGCCAAACTCACAGCAGATTATTAATTATATTCACCAATATGCGCAGGATGTAAATTATTTTTCACAGGCTTATCAGAATCAGATCCAGTCGGCAACTACAATTTCTGCATTACAGGGACTTTTGGGCGCTAATGTAACCGATCAGGAGCTGGCTTACCGTGGATTGAACAGAAAAGATTTCAATATGCAGGTGGGACAGTCCAAACTGAATAATCATCAGCTTTTCGCCAATATTGAAGTGCCGTTGAATGATAACTGGAAAGTTTATACTTTTGGCGGTTACAGCTTCAGGCACGGTACATCCGGAGGTTTCTACAGAAGGCCTAACCAAAGCAGAACCTTTACAGGATTATACCCGAACGGATATCTGCCACAAATCGGGACCGATATTCAGGATTTATCGCTTTCTGCAGGAATTAAAGGAAACTTGAAAGGCTGGAATATTGATTTCAGCAATACGTTTGGGCAGAATTCTTTTAGCTATAATATAAAAAATACGGGAAATACGTCTTTAAGATTTAACTCTCCGAATGAGTTTGATGCAGGTGGACTTAGATTTTCCCAAAATACCATCAACCTGGATTTTTCTAAAAAATATGATGTCTGGAGCGGAATCAATATTGCTTTCGGTGCCGAACATCGTTACGAAAACTTTAAAATAACAGCGGGAGAAGAAGCTTCTTACGCCACTTATGATGTTTCCGGGAATGTGTGGAGCGGGAATTCTCCTCGTCCTACAGATTTTTTCGGAGCGGCACTTCCGGGAGGATCTCAGGTATTCAGTGGATTTAAGCCGGAAAATGCAGTGAATAAAAACCGTCAGGCCATTGCCGGATATGCTGATGTTGAATTTAATTTTACTGATTGGTTCCTGGCAGATGCAGCCGTGAGATATGAAAACTATTCAGATTTCGGCTCTACGTTCAATTATAAATTAGCTTCCAGAATTAAACTCAGCAAAGACCTTAATTTCAGGTTTGCCGGTTCTACAGGATTCAGGGCGCCTTCCATTCACCAGATTTATTATAATGTAACTTCAACACTTTTTACCAGCGGACAGCTTCTGGAAGTGGGAACTTTCAGTAACGATTCCCAAGTTGCCAATTCATTGGGGATCCCAAGCCTGAAACAGGAAACCTCAAAATCTGCAAGTGTAGGATTTACATACAAAATTCCTTCTGCTAAACTTACCTTTACTGCAGACGGTTATTTCATAAGAATTGATAACAGGATTCTTCTAACCGGACAGTTTGCAAGATCAGCAGTTTCTCCTGCGACTCAGGTTATCTATGATGCGGAAAGGGTAAATGCCGTGCAGCTGTTTACCAATGCAATAGACACTGAAACCAGAGGACTTGATGTTGTAATTGCACATAACGCAAAATTCTCTGATATAAAACTGGATAACAGTTTCGCGATCAATCTTAACCAGACCCGAAAAGTGGGAGAGATTCATTCATCAGGCTCATTGCAGTCTCCGAATCTGGAAAGTGTTTATTTTTCAGAAGCTTCAAGAGTTTATCTGGAAGAAGCCGTACCGAGAGTAAAAGCAAGTTTATCTAATCAGCTCAGTTGGGGGAAAGCCATTTTCTATGTTAGAAATACCTATTTCGGTAAAGTAACAAGTCCTGATATTATTGATGCCAACGGGGACGGAGTAATTTCTCCTAATGAGCACCAGGAAATTACAGATAAAATCATTACCGATGTATCTTTAGCCTATCAGTTTACTAAGAATATCGGACTTACGGCAGGGGTGAACAATCTGTTCGATATTTATCCTACAAAAAACCTTCCTGCATCCAGTAATAACGATCAGTTTATCTATTCACGTTCCACCTCGCAGTTCGGGCAGAACGGAAGATTTGTGTTTACAAGACTTAATTTCAATTTTTAAGTATATATTTTTTGCTCAAATTACCATGAATCCGGTTTTTCCGGGTTCATTTTTTATTTAGCTGAACTTCAATTTGTATCTTTAAACCATTAAATAAAGCTTACAATGAAAAGGATTCTGATATTTTTAATGCTCACCCTGTTTTCAGCGCCGTTTTTTTCACAGGAATACCGTACCGAAAATAACATTCATTATTATGATGAAAAAACAAATGCATCTGATGCTTATATCAATGAAAGATGCGTTCTGGATGTATATATTCCGAAAAACATAAAAAACTTTTCTACCATAATCTGGTTTCATGGCGGAGGAATCACAGGTGGAGAAAAAGAAATTCCCGAACCACTGAAGAACAAAGGTGTTGCGGTAATCGGGGTTAACTACAGGCTTTCTCCAAAAGTAAATGCTCCCAAGTATATTGAAGATGCAGCGGCGGCAACAGCCTGGGTTTTCAACAATATCAAAAAATACGGAGGCGACGAAAATAAAATTTTTATTTCCGGACATTCAGCCGGAGGCTATCTTGCGATTATGGTCGGATTAAATAAAATGTATCTTAATACATATGGAATTGATGCCAATAAGCTTGCAGCAATCGTTCCTTTCAGCGGACAGATGATATCCCATTTTACTACAAGAAAAGAAAGAGGAATTGATGAGCTGGATGCCAGAATCGATGAATATGCACCACTTCATTTCATCAGGGCAGACGCGCCGCCGTTGCTTCTCATAACCGGTGACCGGGAAAAGGAACTGCTCGGAAGATATGAAGAAAATGCCTACATGGCCCGTATGATGAAGCTGAAGGGTCACAAAGAAACCACTTTATACGAACTTCAGGGATTCGATCACGGAGGAATGGCGTTGCCGGCTTTTCCTTTATTGCTTAATGAAATCAAAAGAGTTGAGAAACTGAAAAAGTAAAATTTTCATTAAATACTTGAATATCAGCTTTGCAGAATTTATTTTGCAAAGTTTTTTTATCTTAAATAGAAATTTAAAAATTGATCTCGATATGGGAATTTTCTACAACAATGCGCTTTGTGATATTTATATAGGAAAAAATGCGGGTGCTAAAATGATGCAGGATATCAGGAATGCTCAGAAAAATGTGAAAATCGTCTCACCTTACCTGTCGCCTTTCTTAATTAAAGAGCTTATTTACCTTCATTCCAAAGGAATTAAAATAAGGTTGATTACCAGTGATGAAATCGAAGATTTTTATGGCTATGACAAAAATATTCACAAGCTTATTATCCAGCATAGACATGTTGATGAAAAATCACAACAAAAAAGGAATGATCTTATAAGCCTTTCAGGAACGCTGCTTTTTGCGATGATCGGATTAGGACTTATTTTGCTTGCATTAATGTATTTTTTAAATAATGTAACCTTTGCCTACGGTTTTATTATGATTGTTCTGATGTTTTTGATAAGAGATTCTGTTGTTAAAAAGATAAAAAGGACGAAGATCTATCATTACACCTATAAACAGCTTTTCCCCTTTAAGGTTTATGTTTCTCCCACTCATGGAAATTCTACTAATAAAACTTTTATTCACAGTAAAATTTACATCATTGATGACGAAATAGCCTATTTAGGTTCTCTCAATTTTACAGGAAGTGGAGTAAAAGACAACCACGAAACCAGAATCAGAACTACTGATCCGAACGCTGTTGCAAAAATAATAGAAGAAATTAAAGAAATCTTTTATCATTCTAATCTGCCGGAAAGAGACATCCAATTTTGGGGAAGCCAGCTGTATGACGAACCGGATTATTAAGGTCAATTGTGAATTTGCTGAGCAGGGAATTGTAAATTAATAAATGATAAATATATTTTTAATATTTTGAATTCACTGCAAAACAACTTGACGATTCACTATTCGCTTTTAATTAATCACCGCATTGATTTTCTGCCATAAGACATCATCAAAATCGGACAGGGCAAGATTTACATTGTCGGCAGCGTCACCCATTCTGATGATGACCAGTTTTTTACCCGGAACAACGTATATTTTCTGGTCATTTTTGCCTAAAGCACAAAACATATCATCCGGTGCGCTGGGAATCAATTTTCCATTAAACTGAAACTGGGTCTGCGGAAGATGATAACTCGATTTACCGTTGAGCCACCAAAGGTATCCGTATGCTAAATTGATATTCTGCGAAGTATTTGTTGCGCTTTGAAAATAGGCGGAGTTGATGATCTGGTTGCTGTTCCAGTTACCATTATTTAAAGCCAATAAGCCGAAACGGGCCATGCTTCTGGTCGTACTCCAGTAAACACTGTTGTCACCGCTTTGAACCCAGTTTCCGGTCATTCCTATTTTATCCCTCAGTTTGGTGTTGAAATATTGGGTCCAGGTTTGTCCTGTGGCGGCTGCCACTACATCCTGCAGCTTTACATAAACATTATGATAGGCCCATCGTGTTCCTGCATCAGCCTTATATTTTAAATTGGCAGGACTTACATCATCGCCAAGGCTGTCGTCCAGCCCTGAAGTCATGGTCAGCAGATTTTTGCAGGTAATTAAATTCTCTTTGGCTAAAGGAGCGCTCGTCCAGCCTGTTCCGATATAAGCTGAAACTTTATTGTTGATATTTAAAAAACCTTCCTGTTCGGCAATGCCGGTTACGGTTGAGGTTAAGGTCTTTCCGGCACTGGCCCAATACCATGGCGTTGTTGCCGTGTGTCCCGAAAAATAATTCTCCATCACAATTCTGCCATTTTGAAGAATCATAAAACTTTTTGAATTTTTTTGCTGAAGATAATTCAGCAGATCCTGGATTTTCTCCTGGTGCCATCCCAATGAAGATACAGATTTTGTTTCCCAGACGTCACTGTTGGACGGTGGAAAGTACATAGATTCTGGAGATGAGGGACTTTCAGTCTGTGGGTTTTCTCCGGAATCATCCTGACCGCAGGCAATCATTGAAAAACAGGCAAGAACAAAGAGTAAAGATTTTAATTTCATATAAAGCTGATTTACATTCAGACTTTAGATGAGATCATATCACAGAGGTTAAATTTAAATAATAAAAACAGTGAATGTTTGAATATTTAATAATGATATATTATTTCTGATGGGATATAATAAAGTTTATCATCTCGTCGGTAAGGCGATCCAGATAGCTTTTATCGGTAGTTCCAAAACCATGAATTCCGTCTTCTACAACAATTAACTGGTTCTCAATATTATTTTTTTCCAACTTTTTCACCAGTCTCTTAGAATGTTTTAAAGGAGCAACTTTGTCTTTATTTCCATGAAGGATAAATGTGGGAACACCATGCTCAGTATCATTTATTGGAGAAACGGTTTCAAGATAATCGATAGCCTTTCTTTTTTCCGTATTGATATCATAACCCGAAATTCCATAAACCAGCTTTTCCCTGATTTCCACAATCGGTTTAAAAAAGAGTCCGACAATGGATACCGGAACTTTTCCTAATCTGGTGTGCAGCAGCTTATTCAAATCAGTCGGACCGAAATTATCAACCACATAATTTACTTTTGCAGAATAGGCTGAAAGCTCCGGGCTGCCGGTATATTCGCTGTCACTGGTATAAGCGGCAAGCAGCGATAAATGCGCCCCGGAAGAAACTCCGAAATAACCTATATTATTTTCATCAAAATTATATTTTTCAGCATTTTTCCTTACCCAGCGTACTGCATCTTTTGTATCTTCAACAGGAAGTGGAAAATGCACTTTGTCACTTACCAGCGTATATTCTATACTGATAACTGCAAAATTCTTCTCAATCAGTTTTGCAATAAAATTTTCGATGTAATTATTTGCCCTTACGATCTTGTCGCCTTTTGCCCATGCTCCGCCGTGGACGTAAATTACTACTGGCAATTTTCCGGAGGCTGGAGTTTTAGGCCTGTATATATCTAATGAAACCGGAGTTCCCACGCTGTTTGTTTTGTAAACTATATTTTCAGAGAAAAGTGCTTTTTCAGGAAGAATTGTGCTGGGAGGATTTTTGGTCTCCGGCAGTTCCTGTGCATGGCTGAAGGTAAAAAGGTTTAAAGAGAAAACAAAAAACAGGTTTATCATAAACCTGCTGAATAATTTATGGTTCGTGGGAAAATTCATAGAATAGATTATTGCTGAGTTATTCATTCTCAAACCCCTCAAAAACTTTACCAAAAAAATACTGCTTTAACTGAACTTAAAGAATAAGCTCGTCAAAGAGCTTTTCAAACGTCTTCTCAAGATCTTTTGATTTTCCCGGATGAGGTCTTGAAGTCTGCACTACTGAGCTTCTTACCGCTGTCAGCCATCGGAAACGGTCAGGGATGTCAAGTTGTGCAATAGGTCCGCCGTCTTTGTCTCCATCAGCAATTTTCTGGAAACTTTTAAGATTCTGGAGAATATCATCATAGTCCAGCTTGCTGCGCATTAATCTGAATTTATCAGGACACAGGTAATAGGCTACCCGAATATATTTTTCCTTCTTCGAGAACATAATCAGCCCGATGTTGAAAAATTCTTCTCTTTCAACTTTAGGCACCAAACGTATCACGGCATATTCGTAAATTTTATCCTCTTGCATTTTTGGCTTCGTTTAAAAAGATTTCAGAATGTTCCAGTCTTGTTTTCAGGAAATTAAAATAAATTTCCCGGATTTCTTCCGGGCTTTCGTCCGCATCTTCCCAATGCAGCCAGTCTTCCGGGATGAGGTTTACGATTTCCCGGAAAATATTTTCGTTCAAAGCTTCTTTTGCCAATCGGTTTGCTTCGTCGAGTTTTGTGGCCTGTGGCAGAAGAACGTGATCTTTAACGTATTTAAAAGGTGTTTTTGCAGCAGTATCAAAATTCTGCCAGGAATGATGGAAATAAAAGGATGCACCATTATCAATCACCCATAATTCTTTATGCCACATCAAAAGATTGGTATTCTTGAAAGTACGGTCGATATTAGTAATGAAAGCATCCAGCCAAACGATTTTTGATGCCAGCAGCGGATCGATTTTTACACTTGGATCGTAAGCAATAGATTCGGAAAGGTAATGAAGGCCAAGATTAAGACCTTCTGAGAATTTTAATAAATCCTGAATTTCTTCATCTGCTTCAGTCCTTCCGAAATCGACGTCGAGGTTTACAAAAACAAGCTCGGGAATCTGTAATCCTAAAGCTTCGGTGATTTTTCCGCCTAAAAGTTCGGAAATCAGCATTTTAACACCGTGACCCGCACCACGGAATTTTAAAACATATTTAAAATCATCATCAGCTTCTGCCAGAGCGGGGAGAGAACCTCCTTCCCGAAGAGGCAGGATGTAACGCATGACCGTGACTGTTCTTAAATTCAACATACGGCAAAAATAAGATTTTTACTTTGTGTTTATTCTAATTATGCTATTTTTAGGTAAAAATAATCTCACTATTAAAATTTATCTTATATATATTTTTAAAAAAAAGTCGGGAAATTTTTCGAGTTTGAGATATTTAAAGTTTAAAAAACAATAAAAAATGAAGGTCACAAAAAAGCAGAATATTATTATTTCAAACCCTGAAACCAAAGATTTTCTTGCGGATGCATTTTATCCCGAAGAAGAAAAACAATTACCGCTTGTTATTTTTGTACACGGCTATAAAGGCTATAAAGACTGGGGAGCGTGGGATTTGATGGCGGAGAAATTTGCAGAAGCAGGATTTTTCTTTGTTAAATTTAATTTTTCGCATAACGGAACTACCATTGAAGATTCCCATAATTTTGCTGATCTTGAGTCATTTGGGAACAATAATTATTCAAAAGAACTTTCGGATCTTGGAGTCGTAATCGATTATTTCAGCAAAAATGAAAAGGTTGATGCGCATAAAATCATCTTAATCGGACACAGCAGGGGAGGCGGGATTTCTATTATTAAAACGTATGAAGATGAAAGGATCAATGGTTTAATTACGCTGGCAAGCGTCGATTCTCTGGATCGTTTTCCTAAAAATGAAGCTTTTGAGGAGTGGAAAAAGTCGGGTGTTTATTTTGCTACGAATGGTCGTACAAAACAGGAAATGCCCCATTATTATCAGTTTTATGAAGATTACGAGAAAGACATACACCGTTTTGATGTAGAAAGAGCAACCGAAATGGCTAAAGCTCATTTTCTGATTATTCACGGAACTAAAGATGAAAGTGTGAGTGTGAAAAGTGCGGAGCATCTTCATATTCTGCATCCGAATTCCGAGATATTTTTAATAGAAAATGCAGATCATACTTTTGGGGCAAAAGAACCTTGGGAAAAGCCTGTTTTACCAGATGATCTCAATGCTGCTGTTGAGAAAAGTATTGAATTTATCAGAGAGAAAATAGTCAGAGAATAACATAAAAAGGAGTGAAAATTTTCACTCCTTTTTTTATTTAATTAAAAGCTTCCATGCTTCATCGATCTTACTTTCCAGCAGCAGTTGCTGTGCATTTTTGTGTATTGTTTCGTCACTATGGTAATCTCCTTCCGGAAGAACTTCTACATTAGCAAGCATCCCAAGGTCATTTCCCGTAAATACATTGCTGAATTTTATTTGATCGGGAAGAAGATCAAACCCAATCCCTTTTGTTACCAATGGTTTCGGAACTTCAAAAAGATTGTTTTCATTATTCCTAGAATACCAGTTGCTTCCCAGTCGCGCGACCATATCAAGCTTTGCCTGGTCGAGATTTCCCTCCTCATTCAGGTATTCTTCTCTGATGTGGATTTTCTGAACTTCACAGATTACAAGATTTCCGGCACCGCCCTGATCTCCCAATGGTTTTACTTCCAGAACTTTACATTCGAAATTCACGGGGCATTCTTCAATTAATTTAGGCTGAACAAGATCTGCATCTTTCATAGTCAGTCCCGCTTTAATAAATTCATTTACACCTTCCTCATATTCTGTGGAAGCTAATGAAATCTGCTGAACAATCGGAAAATTTACGGTTCCGATTACTACTTCAGGAACTTCCAGCACATTTTCCAGTGTATGTTTTGTTGTATTGTCACGTACTCTTCTCGAAGGGGAAAAGATCAGAATCGGAGGCACTGTGCTGAACATATTAAAAAAGCTGAACGGCGATAAATTGCTGTTCCCGTTTTTATCCACCGTCGACGCAAGGGCAATCGGACGCGGTGAAACAGCAGTCTGCATTACCGTCTGCAGCTGTACAGGTGTTATTTCGGATGGAATGAGTGTTTTCATTTTTCTCTTAATTGTATCACATTAGTCACATTAGATTTTAAATTAAAGCTTGAAAATATTCTAGAACACATTAGATAGAAAATCAAGATTTCATTAACTGAGTTTTTCAAAATCTTTACTAACAAACGTTTCGGTCCCCTCACTGTATAAATTATAAACATTAAAATTAATTAATATTGATTTCGGAACTTTGAGTAAGTTCATGTAATTCATAGTTTGTGCTTTATGAATTTTATGAAGTTCTTCAACCGATTTAATTTCTACTATAATCGCATGTTCGACCAAGAAATCACATTTTACTTTACAATTAATATTTAGATCTTTATAAATAAGCGGTATTTCGAGCTCACTTTTGTATTGAATACCAAGCAAGTCAAACTCCCTTTCCAGACATTTGTGATAACATCTTCATATAGACCAGGGCCAACAACTTTATGAACTTCAATACATGCTCCAATTATTTTGTATGTAAGTTCATTAACATATTTTTTTGTTAGTTTTTTCATCTGTTTGTGCTGTGGAAATGAAAATCGAAGATTTTCAATCTAATGTGTTCTTCTCTAACGTTTTTACGATAAAATCTCTTTGTGACTTATGTGTTTAATGTTTGATATTACAATTATTTGGATGGAATAATTTTACCTGAAACTTCACCGAAGCCCACTCTTATCCCGTCTTTTTCAGCCCAGGCCTTCATCGTTACAGTATCATTATCATTGATGAATTTTCTTTCTTCGCCGTTGCTTAAAGTAATCGGATTCTGTCCTCTCCACGTCAGTTCAAGCATAGAACCGAAAGATTTCGGATCACTTCCTGAGATGGTTCCGCTGGCATACATATCACCCACCTCAACATTACATCCGTTTACGGTATGATGCGCCAATTGCTGGGTCATATTCCAGTACATATGCTTGTAGTTGCTTTCGCAGATCAGATTTTGTTCGCCGTTTTCAGGTTGAATATAGACTTCAAGACTGATGTCGTAATTTTTATCGCCTTCAAATTGTAAATATTCCAATACTTCAGGATCCTGTTTTGGGGAAACGGTTCTGAAAGGCTCCAGTGCTTCAAGGGTCACTACCCACGGAGAAACCGAAGATCCGAAGTTTTTAGCCAAAAATGGTCCTAACGGAACATATTCCCAAGATTGGATATCTCTGGCCGACCAGTCGTTGAAAATTACCATTCCGAAAATGGCATCTTCTGCTTCTTTGGTAGAAATGCTTTCGCCCATCTCCGTGTTTTTGTTAATAATGAATGCCATTTCCAGCTCAAAATCCAGCTGTTTAGAAGGTCCGAAAACAGGTTTTTCAACATCGGCGGGCTTAGTCTGCCCTTTGGGACGGTTGATCTCAGTTCCGGATACAACAATTGATGAAGCTCTTCCATGATATCCTACAGGAAGATGTTTCCAGTTGGGCAATAAAGCATTCGCAGGATCCCTAAACATTTTACCGACGTTTGTTGCATGTTCAATGCTGCTGTAGAAATCCGTGTAATTCGGGATGTGTACGGGCATCATCATTTTAACCTTATCCAGATCGTAGAATGCTTCTTCAATGGTTTTTTCATCTTTAGACAAGATAGAATCTTCCTGCAGCAATTCCTGAATTTTCTGACGAACGGCATTGGTTATCGGTTTTCCAAGTTCAATAAACTCGTTTAAAGTGTAGGCTTCAAATACATTGTCAATCAAACCCTCTATTTCTTCGAAATATCCGTAATCATAAAGGGTTGCAAGATCAATGATCTGGTCTCCGATTCTTGTACAGCACCCGATGTATTCTTTGTTGAAAACGGCTACTCCGAACGGAATATTATGAATGGAAAAATCTGAATCTGATGAATATTCTACAAATGATTTCATAATTTACAGTTTAGATGGATTTATTAAATCCGTTACAATTTTTAATTACATTATTTGAATCTTGTCCTCTGAGTATTGCAGCTTAACACTACTCAAAACAAAGTTCAGATAATTATTTTTTAGATTTATTTTTAGATTGGTTACCGGATAATGCCGCCTCATCGATCCATCTCGCTTTTGTATTCACATCGATGAGATAGAGAATGTTGTCCTGTTTGGTAAGGAGTAATGTTTTGGTTAGCGGGATCGGAACTTTCTTGTTTTCCAACATGTCGGCTCTCAGAGAAATGATGTTTTTCTTTCTGATGATATCTCCCGAGAAAACATTAGAGGTGCTTTCGCCGGTTTTTTTGTCGTCGAATACTTCTACGTAAGTCGCTTTATTACCCTTGATAATAATAAAATCTCTTTCCGTATGGTCTGCTTCATCTTTGATGAAAACAAATTTCTTATTGTCAATATTCACGGATTCCAGATTCTGATTGACACCCGATCTTTCTTCAAGCCGGGTAAGGATCTGGTCCATTGTTCCGTACTGTGCTTTTGCAGTGAATATTGCACCGGCAAATAGAATTGCCAATAATGTTTTCCTCATAATGATGTGTTTATAAAAAAGTTTTGTCAAGACTTTTGATCCTGACAAAACTTGATATTGTTATTAAAATTAAAGATTTCCTCTTCTCTCCTGTTCTCTTTCCAGTGCTTCGAACAATGCTTTGAAGTTTCCTGCTCCGAAGCTTTGCGCACCGTGTCTTTCAATGATTTCAAAGAAAAGGGTAGGGCGGTCTTCTACTGGTTTTGTAAAGATCTGCAATAAATACCCTTCTTCATCATGATCAATAAGGATGCCTAACTCCTGAAGTTTCTTAAGATCTTCATCAATATGTCCCACTCTTTCAGGAACCATATCATAATATGCTTCCGGTGGAGCAGATAGGAATTCTACCCCTCTTTTTTTCAACTCGCTCACCGTGTGGATGATATCTCTTGTTGCTACGGCAATATGTTGTACCCCTTCGCCTTCGTAGAAATCAAGATATTCTTCTACCTGAGATTTCTTTTTACCTTCTGCCGGTTCGTTGATCGGGAATTTCGCAAATCCGTTTCCGTTTGACATTACTTTAGACATCAGTGCAGAATATTCTGTGTTGATCTGTTTGTCATCAAAAGAAAGAATATTTACAAACCCCATTACTTTTTCGTACCATTCTACGGTTGGGATCATTCTGTTCCAGTCTACATTTCCAACACAGTGGTCTACATATAATAAGCCTGCTTCTTCAGGTTTGTAGTCACTTTCCCATTTTTCGTAACCCGGCATGAAAGGACCTGTATAGTTTTTTCTTTCAATGAACATATGCACCGTCTCTCCATAAGTATAGATTCCGGACATTCTTACTTCGCCGTTTTCGTCGGTTAATGTTACCGGCTCCAGATAAGGTTTGCCTCCTCTGGTTGTGGTTTCTTCAAATGCTTTATAAGCGTCATCCACCCAAAGTGCCAAAATTTTAACCCCGTCACCATGCTTTTTTACGTGTTCGTTAATCGGGGAATCAGATTTTAATCCTGTGGTAAGTACCAACCTGATTTTTCCCTGCTGAAGAACGTATGAAGCACGATCTCTCACTCCGGTTTCAGGACCGGCATATGCTACAGACTGAAAACCAAAAGCGGTTTTATAATAATGGGCAGCCTGTTTTGCATTTCCTACATAGAACTCAATGTAATCTGTACCGTTGATCGGTAAAAAATTCTCTGCTTGAGCAATTTTTTCGGCAAATGTAAGTGTTGACATATTCTATTTTTACTTTTATATTTATTGGACGCAAATTACGAATTTCTGACTAATACGAAAAATATTAACAAACAAACGTTAGGCAAATATCGCAAATGCTTAATGAAAATTTATAATGCTTACATTTCTGTATTTAAAGATATTTCTAATATAAACAATTAATGTCTGAATCTTTCATAAGCTGCTCTTTCCAGCATTTCACGGTCATCGGGATGCGCGATGCTGATGAGTTCCTGTGCTCTTTGCTTTAAATTTTTACCATACAAATATGCCGTTCCATATTCTGTAACGACCCAGTGGATGTGGCCTCTTGTCGTAACAACTCCGGCGCCAGGTTTCAGATAAGGTACGATTCTGGAAACGCCTTTTTTTGTTCTTGAAGTGATGGCGATAATCGGTTTTCCGTCTTCGCTTAATGCGGCTCCTCTCATAAAATCCATCTGGCCTCCGATCCCGCTGTACTGCATGGTTCCGATGGAATCTGCACAAACCTGTCCGGTTAAATCTATCTCAATGGCCGAGTTGATCGCTACCATTTTTTTATTTCTCATGATATTGATCGGAAAATTTACCGTACCGACATCATCAAAGGAAAACACCGTGTTGTCATCCACATAATCATACAGCCTTCTGGTTCCGAAACAAAAACTGGTAATGGTTTTATTATCGTTATAACCTTTATATTTATTGTTGATGACATCATTCTGGATCAGATCGATAACACCGTCGCTCAGCATTTCGGTATGTACACCAAGGTCTTTGTGATTTCCCAAGCATTTTAAAACCGCATCAGGAATCGTTCCGATACCCATCTGAAGGGTTGACCGGTCTTCAATAAGTTCGGCAACATGTTTTCCGACCTCCATTTCTTCGGGGCCTACTTTTGAGCCATAATCAATGGTAGGAAGCTCTTCTTCATGCCATACCAGTTTATGGATTTTGCTGATGTGAATCATTCCGTCGCCATGGGTTCTTGGCATTAAAGGATTAACAATTGCTACAATAATTTTCGCGGTGTCTACTGCTGCTCTGGCAACATCAACAGAAGTTCCGAGGGTACAGAAGCCATGTTTATCCGGTGGTGAAACGGTAATTAAAGCGACATCCAGCGGAAGAATATTCTTTCTGAATAAAATAGGGATCTCACTCAGAAAGACAGGAACAAAATCTCCCCTGTCCGAATTTACAGCGTCTCTTACCGGTGAAGAAACAAATAATGAATTAACAAAAAAATTATCTTTATACTGGGGTTTGGCAATTTCTACATTTCCCTGTTGGGTAATAGAAACCATTTCTACTTTTTCCAGACGGTGAGACTGTCTTGCAAGTTCTTCGATGAGATAGTTTGGAGTACATGCACTTCCGTGGAAAAATACGCGGTTTCCGCTTTTAATGGTATAAATGGCTTCCTCTGCACTGATATAATTGTACATATTGATTTTTTTATAAATTTTTCTCTGACTTAAAGATAGGTTTAATTGTTTTTATTAAGACCAAATATCCAAAAGATTTTTGTCATGTTTGAGCCAGATTAAGACAATAAAAAGACCGATGACGATGCATCGGTCCAGTATAGTAAATTATGTACTTTCATTTAGGAATTACTCCTGAGAACGGTCTTCCATCGTTTTGTCCTGCTCATCAAGCCAGGAAGTCTTATAGGAAGGATCTTCTACTTTTAAAGCTTCTTCCGTAATTTTAAGTGGTTTGAAAGGATCTACCATCACAGCATATTCTTCAGTGAATTTCTTTCCGATGCTTCTTTCCATTGCTCCGGGATGCGGTCCGTGAACGATTCCGCCGGGATGTAGGGTGAAATCCATCAGATCAATATGGTTTCGGCTCATGAAATCTCCTTCTGTATAGAATAAAACTTCATCAGAGTCGATATTTGAATGGTTGTACGGTGCAGGAATAGCCATGGGATGATAATCATACATTCTCGCACAGAATGAACACACCACAAAGTTATGACCTTCAAAGTTCTGGTGTACCGGAGGCGGCTGGTGAATTCTTCCCGTAATCGGCTCAAAGTTTTTGATATTGAATTTATAAGGATAAAAATAACCGTCCCAACCTACAACATCGAAAGGATGCGTGGCATAAATAAAATCGGTAATCTGATTTTCTTTTTTTACTTTGATTAAAAATTCTCCTTTTTCATCTTTTGGTTCCACAAAAGTTGGTGCAACGATATCTCTTTCACAAAACGGAGAATGTTCCAGCAGCTGGCCAAATTCATTTCTGTATCTTTTCGGAGTGTAAATTGGCGAGTGGCTTTCTAAAACGAAGAAAACCGTGTCATCGGAATGCAGTTCCACCTGGTAAATGGTTCCTCTCGGGATAATTAAATAATCACCTACAGAAAATTCAAGGTTGCCGACAAATGTTTTGAGGATGCCACTTCCATTATGCACAAATAGAAGTTCGTCACATTCTGCATTTTTGTAAAAATAATCAGTGGATTTCCTCGGTTTGGAAAGCCCCATTTTAAGGTCATTATTGACCATAAGAAACTTTCTGCTGTCTAGGAAATCATCTTCAGGCGTTACATTCATCCCTTTGAACATCCTTGGTGTTACATTTTTGGCAACAGCAATTTTGGGCGTTACATCTTTGGCTTCACCAATGGATTTGATCTGTGTAGGACGGTGAATATGGTACAATAAAGAAGAAATTCCATGAAAACCTTCGGTTCCGAAAAGCTGTTCATAGTAAAATTTATCTTCAGGAGATTTGAAAATCGTATGTCTTTTTTTGGGAATATTTCCCGACTGATGATATCTCATTTTACTTTTATATGTCGTTTCTCAAATGTAATAATTTTTCATGAATTGAATTTAAACAATATTCATGTAGAGTTTTGTAATTAAAAAATAATTGTTAGCTTTGTCTAACAATTTTAATTTCATGAAACAAATTCTTTTTAATTTCTTATTATTGCCGTCACTGTACTTTTCTCAACAAGCTGACAGTCTGGGTATAAAAGCTGTTGATGAACAAATTCCGGCAAAAATTTTACCACAAGAAATTAAAACAAAGAATATTGATGATGTAGTTATCACCGGTACCTTAAAGCCGGTAAGCAGATCAAAAAGTCCGGTTGCCGTAGAGATCTACAGCCAGAAATTTTTCCAGAAAAATCCTACCCCGAATATTTTTGAAGCTATTTCTATGGTGAATGGCGTTAAACCTCAACTGAACTGTTCAGTTTGCAATACAGGAGATATTCATATTAATGGTTTGGAGGGCCCTTATACAATGATCCTGATTGACGGTATGCCGATTGTAAGTTCACTTTCCACTGTGTACGGGCTGAGCGGAATTCCTAACAGTCTGGTAGACAGAATTGAAGTGGTGAAAGGCCCGGCTTCTTCTGTATATGGTTCCGAAGCGATGGGAGGCGTGATCAATATCATTACCAAAAATGCGCTGACCGCTCCGAAATTAAGCATTGATCTTATGACCACAACATGGAGTGAGAATAATATTGATGTTTCCACTAAATTTAATGTTGGCAATAATATCGCTTCTTTATTAAGCCTTAATTATTTTAATTTCGAGAAGAGATTTGATGAAAATAAAGATAATTTTACGGACGGAGCATTACAGAACAGAATTTCAATTTTTAATAAATGGAATTTTGCACGTAAGGAAAACCGTCAGGCCAGCTTTGCTTTGCGGTATTTATATGAAGACCGCTTCGGGGGAGAAATGCAGTGGAACCGCAGCTACCGTGGAAGTGATGAAATCTACGGTGAAAGTATTTATACCAATCGGGTAGAAGCTTTTGGGGTGTATCAATGGCCTTTAAAAGAAAATATCATTACGCAGTTTTCATATAACTTCCACGATCAGAATTCATTTTACGGAAGTAATCCTTTTACGGCAACACAAAAAGTCCTGTTTGCACAGACTTTCTGGGATAAAAAGCTCGGAAATCATGATCTTACTGCGGGATTTACTTTAAAAAGAACCTCTTATGACGACAATACGCCTGGAACTTTATCTCCGGACGGATTTATAAATGAACCTATGAAATCTCCTATTGTGGGAATATTTATCCAGGATCAGTTTGAGCTTAATGAAAAAAATACTTTTTTGCTGGGCTACAGATTGGATTACGATAAAATTCACCATGCGGTACATTCTCCCCGTTTTGCGTGGAAATTCTCTCCGAATCCTTATCATGCGCTGCGGTTTAATTTCGGGACCGGATTTCGGGTGGTGAATCTTTTTACTGAAGATCATGCCGCACTTACAGGTTCGCGGGAAGTGATTATTCAATCTGATTTAAAACCTGAAAGATCGATTAACGGGAATCTTAATTATATATGGAAAATTCCGGCAGGGAAAAACCTGATCAATCTTGACGCTTCAGTATTTTATACCTATTTCAGCAATAAGATTGTAGGAGATTTTGATACCGATCCTGAAAAAATCATTTATGATAACCTGAAAGGGTATGGTATTTCAAGAGGAGCTTCCGTCAATGCAGATTACGCTTTTGATTTTCCGCTGAATGTGAACCTCGGAATAACCTATCTTGACGTTTACCAGAAGTTTGACGGTGAGAATGAAAAATCGCAGCAACTACATGCCCCAAAGTGGAGCGGAACGTATGCTTTCACTTACAGGTTTGCAAATAATCTTACTGTAGATTTTACCGGACAATTCTACGGACCGATGCGGCTCCCGGTTTTACCGAATGACTACCGACCTGAATATTCACCGTTGTATACATTGGCTAATATTCAGGTTTCTAAAAGTTTCCGGTCGGGATTTGAAGTATATTGCGGCATCAAAAATCTGTTTAATTTCACTCCGAAAGATCCTTTGATGAGACCTTTTGATCCTTTTGATAAAAGTGTCAATGATCCTGTAACCAATCCTAATCATTATACTTTTGATACGACATACGGATATGCTCCGATGCAGAGAATAAGAGGTTTCTTGGGAATTAAATATATTTTGAAATAACAATTATAATTGAATATTAAAAGTTTTGACGCAAAGATTATATTAAAAATGATCATTTTTAGAAGGCAAAGGCAAATAAATTTGCTACGCGAAGCTTGAACCGGTCAATTAGTTAAATTAATTTTTTTGGTCATTTAATGAGAAAGGAAATTGGATGTTTCACGTTTAAAATAAGATTAGCCGCAAAAGAAGCAAACGAATTATTTTAAAAATCTAAAAAAAGGTTCAAATCTTTTGTTTCTTTTGAGGAAAAAAAATAATATGAAATGAAAAGCTTAACGATATTTTTATTTTTAATGTTGGTGCCGTGTTTTTGTCTTGCACAGATGAAAACAGGCACTTTTGCGGATTTGGAAATTCAACATAGAGAGAATCCAAAGCCTGTTATTATTCACCTCTACATAAGCTGGTGTTCGGTCTGTAAAATTGAGGCTTTTCAGTTGGAAAAAGATAAGGATTTGATTCAATTGATTAATGAAAATTTTTATTTCATAAGCTTTGATGCCGAAAAAATGAGAGATAAAATTAATTTTCAGGGAAAGGAATTTGATTATTTACCGAATGGAAATTCCGGAATTCATGAGCTGGCTCTGGCTTTGTCGAAAAATAAAAGTCAGCCTGTTTACCCGTTGTGGGTTATTTTGGATGTCAATGGAAATTTGGCTGAATATCATCAGGGATTGTTTACCCCTGAAAAGATGAAAAAAAGACTTGGTGAGATTTTGGATTTCTAAATTCCCGCAGATTTCGTGGATCACTCAGATTTTGGTTTAATTCTTATCTCATAGCTGTCATCCTGAAAGGATCTAAACAATACTTTTAAGAGTACAAAAGATATTTGAAGAGAATGATGTTAATATAATTCCCGCAGATTTCCCGGATTTCGCAGATTTTTTTACTTAAATTATTATTTCATGGTTGTCATCCTGAAAAGGATCTAAACAATACTTTTAAGAGTACAAAGATGTCTAAAGACAATAATATCAATATAAATTTCGTTGATTTTTATTTCTCTTTGTTTGAGCAATTGTACATTTTCAAAGTAGTTGTTACGGTGCAGACTGTCTTAGCCCCGATTGAAGCTTTGTCTGAGCTCATTTTTTTTGTTTCGGCGCGGCGGCGGAGCCGCCGCGCCGAAACAAAAAAATAGCGAGTGCGGAAAGCGGGAAACAGCTCCTAAAAATATTAATCTACAATAAAAGTTTATTTCAAAAGCACTGCAATAATCGCCAGAATTGCCGGCAACGCCTGAACAAAAAATATTTTTTTTGTCGCTGAAATGGCTCCGTAAATTCCGGCAACAGTAACACATCCCAAGAAAAATAAAGCAATATTGGTCTGCCATCTCGGATCTTCAATCAGGAAAGTCCAAAGCAATCCAGCTGCCAGAAAACCATTATACAATCCCTGGTTGGCTGCAAGCCCTTTTGTTGGCTTAAACATTTCAGGAGGTAAAGCGGATTTGAAAACTTCTTTCCCTTTGGTTTCCCAGGCAAACATTTCCATCCAGAGAATATAAAGGTGCTCCAGAGCTACCGCTGCAATTAAGATTTTGGCTACAATTTCCATGATAAAAGTGTTTTGTCATTGTAAAACTAAAAAAATAAAGTTAAGTTTGATTATATATTTTCAAGAATGGAGACTTTTAAGCAGCACTTGGATAAATTTATCGATATTAATGATGAAGAATTTGCTTCTGTTATTTCTTTTTTTCAGGTTTTGGAAGTAAAGAAAAAGCAGGACCTGATGGGTAATGGTGAAATCTGCAACTCCATGTTCTTTGTTGTAAAAGGCTGCCTGAGAAAATTTTTTATTAATGAAAAAGGAATTGAGCAGACAACAGAATTTGCCATTGAAAACTGGTGGATCACCGATACTTTTGCGTATGAAAGACAGGCTAAATCGGATTTTTGTATCCAGGCGGTTGAAAAATCGGTCATTCTGAAAATCGATTTCCATTCCCAGGAAGCACTGCTGAAAAAACATCCGGTGATGGAAAGATACTTCAGAATGATCTATCAACGGGCTTATGCTGCGGCAGAAAGGAGAATCCGGTATCTTTATGAGTTTTCAAGAGAAGAGCTTTATGTGCATTTCAGTACACAATATCCATGGTTTATCCAACGGATTCCGCAATATCTCATTGCTTCTTTTCTGGGTTTCACGCCGGAATATTTAAGTGAAATTCGTGCGAAATTACGTTCTTAAACCAGTTTAAGATTTTTAGAATTCTAAAGCCGGAACTTTGTCTCAGAAATTTTAAAACAAATAATATGAGCGCAAGATTTGACTGGACAACAGTTCACCCGGCTGCTTACAAAGCAGGAATAGGAATGGAGGAATCCCTTAAAAACAGTTTTTTAACACCTATTCAGAAAGAATTAATCAAAATCAGGGCTTCACAAATTAACGGCTGTGCTTTCTGTATCAATATGCATACAAAAGATGCCATAAAATATGATGAAACACCGCAAAGAATTTTTCTGCTGAATGCATGGCGAGAAGCTAAAGAATTATTCACAGAAGAAGAGCAGGTGATTCTGGAGATTACAGAAGAGATTACACTGATCAGCCAGAAAGGACTATCTGAGGAAACCTATCAAAATGCCAAAACGCTTTTTAATGAAAGTCAGCTTGCCGATATTATCATGGCAGCTGTAGTAATCAATATGTGGAACAGAATCGCTATTTCTACGCACATGCCAATCGGGAAATAATTTCTTATTAAATTAAAAAAGAGCTTTTCAGATAAATGAAAGCTCTTTTTTGTGATTATTTTTTTAATTCTTTTAAAATCTCTTCCCCTACACTTTTTGCAGACTGGGGATTTTGTCCGGTAATCACCCTCTGATCGCTTACTGCAAAGTTCTGCCATGGTTGTGACTTTTCAAATTTTGCTCCTCTTTCTTTTAGTTTATCTTCTAATAAGAAAGGAACGACGTTGGTTAATTTTACTTCAGCTTCTTCTTCATTGGTAAATGCATTAATCCTTTTTCCGTCTACCAGATATTTTCCGTTGTGAAGCCTGATGTTCACCAAACCGGCCGGGCCATGACAAACTCCTGCAACGATGCCTCCGTTTTCATAGATTTCTGTAGCAATGGATGCCAGTTCTGTGTTATCTGCAAAATCCCACATTGCACCGTGGCCTCCTGCATAAAATATGGCAGAATATTTTCCAGGATTTACTTCTGACGGCTTCATGGAATGATCGATTTTGTTTTTATATTCTTTATTTTCCCAAAATTCCTTGTTTACCTGATCCTTAAGGTCGAAACCATCAACCGGAGGAGTTCCGCCTTCCGGGCTTACAAAGTCTATCTCGTAGCCTGCTTTGTGAAGAACTTCCCAGGGATGAGCAACTTCACCAAGATAATAGCCCGTGCTTTCTCCTGTACTGCCTTTTTTGTCATGACTTGTTACGACAAATAAAATTTTCTTTTTAGCTTGAGATTTCATCATTCCTATTGCAAAGACTGAAAGCACCCAATACATTAATTTTTTCATACTATATAATTTCGGTTTTATAAATCTGCGGTTTTTCCTGAAGCTTTTTATCGATCAAATTTACGAAAGCCTTAATATATGGTTGCTCATTATGCTTTACCAAACCTTCCGCACTTTTCCATATTTCGTAGAAAATGAAATGGTTTTTATCTTCAATTCCCTGATGAAGGCTGTACAGTTCATTGGCTTCTTCGTTTACGGTTTCTTTTACCATATGCTGAAGAACTTCCAAAACTTCCGTTTTGTATTCTTCTTTTGCTTTAATAATGGCGGTTAAATAAATTTTCATGATGCTAATTCCGGTTTTAATTCTTTTTCGAAAACTTTAAAAAGATGCTCTTTGTATCGTTTCATATCGCGCTCCACATCTGCGTTTTTCTCTACATCATGAAAATGGAAGCTCTTCAGCTTTTCAAGGGAAACAAAAGTGTTCATTCTATGGAATCCGAATAAAGGTCCGTTGTCTACGCTCGTTTCGTTAAAAAATTCTCCGGGAAGGGTAAAAGCTGTTTCCGGGGCATTCCAGCTTGTGGTGACCATATACTTTCTTCCGCCAAGCATTCCTCCGGTTCCGTAATTGATTTCCGGGTTTTCCGAAGTTCTTCCGTCGCTCATATATATTCCTTTTGCATGTCCTGCCGTAAAAACTTCATCAATATATTTTTTTAAACCGTTCGGGAGCTGGAACCACCAAATCGGGGTGTGGTAGATGATGTAATCTGCCCATACAAACTTTGCAACCTCTTCATTTTTATCATAACCTTCATCCACATTAGTGATTTTTATAGCCACGTTATCAAAGTTTCTGAGTACTTCCTGTGTGTTTTCTGCAATGGTCTGGTTATATTTTCCTCCAGAATGTCCGAAGTTTTGTCCGCCGTTAATAATTAATACTTTTTTCATTGTTTTGATTGTTAAAATTTAACGGAACAAAGGTATAAGCTAATTTGCTATAAGAAAAATAATAAAAATTATAGGTAAGTATTATTTAAATAATATTTAATTAAACTATTAATAATCAATTAATTAAATTAAACATAGGTACCGGCTATGATATTCATTGACGTTGAAAATATTATAATGATGATTATTTAGATAACTTTGCATCATAAAAGTAATACCTATGGTTAATTTGGAATGGTACAGAACTTTTAAGGCCATCTATAAAACAGGGACACTTACTGAAGCTGCAGATACGTTATTTATTTCCCAACCGGGAGTAAGTCTGCACCTTAGTTCATTGGAGGCGTATGTTGGATATAAGTTGTTCGACAGAACCGGTAGAAGAATGATTCCTACGGAAAGAGGAAAAGTGCTGTTTAACGCGATTTCAGAACCGTTGTCAAAACTGGAAGAAGTAGAAAAAAACTTTCAGAAGTCTACAGAGAAGCTTACACCTACGATTAGTGTCGGCATGTGTTTTGAAACGTTCCAGACAACCCTGGAGCAGTATGTTTCAAGCTTGCCTTTCAACCTTATTATCAGCTTCGGAGAATATCGTGAAATGCTGGATCAGTTGGATAAAGGAATTTTAGATTTAATTATTACCCCAAAGAAAGGGGTTTCACCGAATATCGAACATGAAGCATTTTCTTTTGAACAGATCATTCTGGTTGGCGGAAAAGACGTTAATAAGGAAGATTTTGAAAATATTTTAAATACTGAAGGCATTGAGCATGCAGAAGAATGGCTGAAAAATGAAAAATGGTACGGTACAGCCGGAGATATGGAACATCTTTTTCAGTTCTGGATCCTTAATTTTGGCCATAAGCCGAATTTCCGTCCGAATTATATTGTTCCGAACCTTAATTCGATCGTGCGCTGCCTGAAAGGAGGAAACGGATTGGCGGTAGTTCCGGATTTTCTCTGTCAAAAAGAAATCGAAAACGGAGAAATTCAACTGATCTGGGAAGGCAAAAAACCACTGAAAAATACATTGTATTTCGGTTGCCGCAAGAAAACAAATTATCAGAAGGAGATTGATCATATTAAAGGTCTATTCAGGAAGATGATGGGAAAAGAAATGAATTAATATCTAACAATATAAAATATACAAGTAACAATTATGGAAAAGAAAACATACACAGGACAACCTGTGATTACCTTAAATAACGGGATTGATATTCCGGCGTTAGGATTTGGGGTTTGGCAGATGGAAGATATGAAAGAATGCGAAAATGCAGTTATCAAAGCCATACAGACAGGATACAGAATGATTGATACTGCTTCCATTTATCAGAACGAAACTGCCGTTGGTGCTGCTATTAAAAACAGCGGAGTAGACCGTGAACAGCTTTTTGTAACTTCAAAGCTATGGGTTCAGGATACATCGTATGAGAAAGCAAAAAGTGCTTTCCAGAGAACACTGGACAGATTGCAGCTGGATTATCTGGATATGTATCTGATTCACTGGCCATACGCAAATTTCCTGGGAGCATGGAAGGCGATGGAAGAGCTGTATGAGGAAGGAAAGATTAAAGCCATTGGAGTATGTAATTTTACAGTTGAAAAATTAGAAGAATTAAAAGCTAATGCCAAAGTTCTTCCGGTAATCAACCAGATTGAGCTGCATCCTATCTTCCAGCAGAAGGAACTTCAGGGGTACAACAGGGAAAATAATATTGTTACGCAGCCTTGGAGCCCGCTCGGAAACGGAAATGCTGGTCTTTTAGACAATGCCGAGTTAAAAGCTATAAGCGAAAAGTATGGAAAAACCGTAGCGCAGGTTATTTTAAGATGGCATCTTCAGGAAGGTTTCTGTGTGATTCCGAAATCGGTTACGCCTTCAAGAATCGAAGAAAACTTTACTGTTTTTGATTTTGAACTGACCGAAGATGAAATGAATACGGTTCGCTCTTTAGACACCGGTAAAAGGTTATTTTTCGATCCGAAAGATCCTGCCTGGGAAGAAAAAATGCTGAATGCAGTAGCGGATATCTAAGACCTATATCAATTAATATAAAAGAAGTAATAAACATTTATTGCTTCTTTTTTTTATTAAAAATATCATTTAACTTTACGATTGAACTTAAAAACTAAAATTATGAATACGAAAGTAAATGAGCAGATTACGGATGCCGTAACGCAAAGTAATGTAAAAGTAGTGGGAGAAGCTCCTGCGATGGCAATGGGAAGCATTTATCAGGCTGCCGCTCATTCCACAGGAATATTGTTTCAAAATGCCGTCAGTGCTCAGAATCAGCAGAATATTCTGGCACAGGCAGCAACTAATCAAGGTATTATGCAGATTTACAACTTAGATACTGCTTCGGATGCAATTGCTGTTTCAAAAATCTTAAATGGCAATGCTGCTAAGGATTGAAATATTTAAATAAAGAATACTGAGAAATCTCGTTCGAACCTGATGTAAAGCAGCATAAATTCGTTCTATTTTTGCTGGCTTAAAGTTTATATAATCATGAAAAGAATAATTTTATCCTTTGTCCTATTTTCAATTATTTCCTGCAATGGTAATGATGAAGATCAGGAGATTGGCAATAAAGCCTCCATTATCGGAGAATGGTATATTGAAAAAGCTGAGATATACCGTTCTTTAAATCAGCAGATCCAGACGTCATTCTCAACGGATTGTGAGAAAAAAAGCACTTATGAGTTTACTTCTTCCCATCTTCTTTCGATTATTTATGCTCAAAATAATAATACCTGTGTGAAAACGGATGCTGGAACAAAGAAGTATACGTTCGATAAAGGAAATGGTAAATTCTGGTTTGAGAATGAAGAAAATTATCCGTATTTCGTGACAAAGCTTACTGCAACCGAGATGGTGGTGGAAGACCGGAGCCAGGATTTTGACGGAGACGGTACCAAGGACGTATTAAGACGTTTTTATAAAAGAGTTAATTAAAACAAAACTCCTTTCGGTGTGAAAGGAGTTTTGCTTTTATATTCGATAAGTTATTTCGTCAGATCGAGTCCCCCAAAATTCCCTGAGCTCATCATCAGGTAAACGCCTTGGGATTTATCCAGTGTATTCCAGTAGGAGTGGAGTTCTTCAGCATGGGTAAATACTTTCAGATTTTCATTTTTAAACTTTTCTTTAATAAGATCCGGAGAAATAGGATCCATTCTTTTAATTTTCAGGGCATCTTCAGAATAGAAAACCACAGCCTCATCCAGACCATCCATTGCATGATCATACTGTTCAAGGAAAACAGGATTTAAACTTGAATAGGTGTGAAGCTCCAGAAAACCATGTTTCTTTTCATTTTTAAATTGCTCACAGAATGCCTTTACGGCTGCTTTCACTTTACTTGGAGCATGTGCAAAATCTTTATAAAGTGTTCCTTTATCTTCTCTGTCCACTTTTTCCAGGCGTTTTGAAGCTCCTTTAAAACTCATGATGGCCTCGTAGAAATCTTCATCCATTATCCCTAACGTATGACAGATATGTCTTGCCCCTTCAAGGTTTAATAAATTATGAGCTCCGAAAACGGAAAGCGGAACATCTCCCATCTCTGTTTTCAGATGAACTTTCCCGTTGATGATTTCATATTCCGGAGTTTTATAAGGTATTTTTCTGAAATAATTTTCCGCATTTTCCACTACTTTCACTACTTCAGTATCTTCTTCATTATAGACGAGAATTCCGCCCGGCGTAATGCTTGCCACGAACTTTCTGAATTGATCTACATAATCATCAAAAGTTTTGAATACGTTGATATGATCCCAGGCAATTCCGCTCATTAAGGCAATATTCGGTTGGTAAAGGAGAAACTTAGAGCGCAGGTCGATAGGCGAGGAAAGGTATTCATCACCTTCCAGCACCATGAAGTCATTGTCACGAGTTAGCTTCACCATACAGTCGAAACCTTCCAGCTGTGCTCCCACCATATAATCTACATCTTTCTGATGGAAATTCAGGACATGAAGGATCATGGAAGTAATGGTTGTTTTTCCATGAGAACCTGCAATTACAACTCTTGTTTTATTTTTTGACTGCTCATAAAGAAATTCGGGATAAGAATATATTTTTAATCCTAATTCTTTGGCTTTTGCCAGCTCGGGATTATCCTGATGAGCATGCATTCCGAGAATAACCGCATCGATATCAGAAGTTATTTTTTCAGGAAACCAGCCCAGTTCTTCAGGCAGAATTCCTTTTTTCTCAAGTCTTGTTCGCGAAGGCTCAAAGATGGCATCATCCGAACCTGTAACCTGATATCCTTTATCCTTTAATGCAATAGCAAGATTGTGCATGGCGCTTCCGCCGATAGCGATGAAATGGGTCTTCAAAATTTGTTACTGTTTTTTAACATTAGCATTAATGATCTCCTGGAAAGCACTGGTGATGTTTGTCCAGTTGGTTTTGTAATTCGGCATGATCGCACTGGCGTCTGTCTTGCTGCCTGAATTGGATCCTTTCTTTATAATAATGGAGGTTGATATAAAATCATAAACCTTTTTGTGGTCTTCCTCTATTCTTCTGAAATTATTTTGCGAAATTACTTTTTCCAGCTTACTCAAATCTTCATTGGAAACGTTAAAGTTCTGCTTGAATTTTTTACCCTGGCCTTCAAACGAATAATAGGCTGTATTTCCTTTGATCAGAAGATTTTCGTAAATCGGCGCCAAACCTCCGCTTTTGGAGTAACTGATGTCGAAATCCGAATATATTTTCTGACTGTTGCATGAAACTAATACTATGATTGCGAATAAGATTCCTAATATTCTTTTCATAATTTTTACTTTAATGTTCTGAATCTTTTTGTTCTGACTTTTTAGCTTTTAGTTCTTCATCATAATTGTGCAGTACATTGAAATCTTCTGTCTGCTCAATGGCGGTCATGATTTTATGTAAAATTTCATGAGCATTTTCTTTGTCGTAATCAATATCCAGTGGCGGTTTGAATTCCATAGTTGGCTTTACCCCCGTTACCTTTACCCGAAGACCTTTTTTATCAAAAGCCCTGCGGAAACCGTTTATCTTTATAGGAATAACAATCGGGCGCTGATTTTTGACCAATTTTGCCGTTCCCCTTCTTCCCTGTGCAAAAGCAGAAGTGGTTCCCTGCGGAAAAGTGGCAACCCAGCCGTTATCAAGGGCTTTCATGATATTATCCACTTCGCTCATATCCACCATTCGGTTTACATTTTTCCCTTCGGCCCTCCATGTCCTCTTTACCGTTACCGCACCCGCGATCTTAAAGATTTTTGGCAAAATTCCTTTATTCATCGTTTCTTCAGCAGCAACGTAATAGAAGTCTATTTTCGGATTCAGAAGGTAAATCGGATTTTTTATTGTATTCAGATACCCGTTGTTTACAGAGCAGAAAGCATGGTACATTGCAGCTACATCCGCAAAATACGTTTGATGGTTTGACACAAATAACACATTAGAATCCGGTAAATCCACAAGATTTTCGGTACCCGTAATTTTAAGTTTATTAAATCCATTGAATCTTCTGTACGATACGATTCCCAGTATGAAAATAATTAACCTTTTTAAAAAATAAGGAGTTCCGAACGCATCGGTGAAAATATTTTTCTTCGCCATCTTTCAATTAAACACAATGGTGCAAAGTTACATTTTTTTCAGCAACTGGCTGAATTCACTTAATATCATCGCTGTTGCGCCCCAGATGATATATCCGTTAAAGTTAATTACGGGTACTTCACTTCCCCCCGCGGTGGGGAGCGCCATAATCTCAGGCTCGTCAGGAAGACCTAAAAAGCAGGTAATTGGAAATTCTATAACTTCCACTGCTTCGCTCTGCTGTAAAATAAATTCAGGATTTTTCTTTGTATATGATATATAAGGATAGACATAGAAATTACTCGGAGGGATGTAAATCGGGGACATATCACGGATTACCCTTACATAATGTTTTTCAATACCTATTTCCTCCGATGTTTCCCGGACGGCGGTTTCAGCAAAATCCCTGTCCATTTCCTCGCGCTTTCCGCCAGGCAGGGAAATTTGTCCGCTGTGCCGGTCGTGCTCGTTCACTGTTCTTTGGATCAGTGGGAAATGCCATTCATCATTTTTAAGATATAAGATGATATTTACGGCAGCAAACTTAGGATTTTTCGATAAAACTTCCTCGTAGGTAAAAACGGGACGGTAGGGTGGCGAAAAAACGCCATGAGCATTCTCTCCCGGTAGTTCAGCGCTTTTGATTTTCCTTAATAAATCTTTTCCAAAACTCATATCCAAATTTAATAATATATTTTGAAGAAAGGAAGCAGTACGCCGTTTTTAAATAAAATCATACAACATTATTATTATAAGTAATAGTAAACTTTCCATAATTCCCTTATATCTTTCACCCTCCAATACGTACTCCTATTCTAAATCTCCAACCCTCTCACTCTTATTTAAGGGGAGCTATTTCCGGCTCTCGCTACTCGCTTTTTCTGATTTCGGCGGCGGCTTTGCCGCCGCCGAAATCAGAAAAGAGCTCAGACATGCCGCTCGATCCGGGCTAGGGTGGAGGACTTATATAGAAGAGGCATTCTTTAATAACCCATTTTCCCTTACAAATAGCATACTATTATTACTCCAAAGCCCCAACGACTAAAAATTCCATCTGCAACGCCGATTCCTTTATAATTATAAAAACCCAGAACTCAAAACCATGAACCCAAAACAAAACATCCAGATCCTATTAATAAGAATACTCTAATTAAGTTCATTCCCACTTACCTGTAATACCATTCACTCCACCCTCCAAGAAATCCAAAACTCAGAAGGGTTAAAAACAAGACCCTCAGACACCATTTTATCTATATTACCTTTCAATCCGCTGCCATTTCGGGGAATCGGTTATTGTGGATAAGTACCAGGCGCATTTTAATAACAGTCATATCAGTAAGTTAAATAAAATCCTATCCACAACAGGTAAATTTATGGTCTTTAAACTTGTTTTGCATTACAAATACGCCCTATCTTT
>NZ_JABBGF010000004.1 GCF_012927265.1 Chryseobacterium cheonjiense
GATTAATTTCTATGAGACTTTTTTTGTTTATATCCACTTAAGATTCAAGATTCAAAATTCAAAGTTTAAAATTCAAAGTTTAAGGTTCAGAGTTTAAGGTTCAAAGTTCAAAGTTCAAAATTCAAAGTTTAAAGAGTTTATTTAAATAGAATATCCTGGGTTTTACCCATACTTTATTACGCATTACCAATTATTCATTATTCATTACCGATTGATTGCTTATTGCTCATACTATAATATGACTACTGGTTCTCGTGACGACATCTGCCCTAGCCTCGATAGTAACGGTTACCCCGCAGTAAGGATGGGGATGTGTGGGCATAAGTAAGGCACGTACCGGAACGAGGAGTAAAAGTGGATAGCGAGATCAAGCTTCTGAAAAATATTTAGAGTTTTTGTAAATATTAAAATGACCCGAAAATGTTATTTTGAAGGCTTATATTTGAAGTTTGTATGGTTTGTAAGAGCTTTGCGTTTATTATGTAAGCTTAATGCAATAAAAAACCTCCGGCAGAAGACCGGAGGCTGTAAGTTTTTTTAATTAGAATATCCTATCAATTCTTCTTTTTTTGAATTGTAAATTCTGTATTCTAAGTATTTAAAAGAGTCTCTTGGAACTACGATTACCCATTTTTTGTATTTCATAAACCATTTCATCTGGATGCTGTTGAATCCTTTGGTAAGGTAAGCTTCCACAAAGGGATGTACGTGCAGGTAAAGCTTTCCTTTTTCCTTTTGCATAATGGTTCTGAGGGTTTCTCCCATTCTTTCCACGATAACGATAGGAGCAACGATTTCTCCGTCTTTATTCGGGTTCTCTTCTTTGGTATCAATCTGTTTTTCCGGACGGTTTCTTTGTCTGGTAATCTGGATCAGTCCGAATTTGCTTGGAGGAAGTATTTTGTGCCGTGCTTTATCACGTTTCATTTCTTCCTTGAGATGTTCATAAAGATCTCTTCTGTGTTCGGGATTAGTCATATCGATGAAATCGATTACGATAATTCCACCCATATCTCGGAGACGTAGCTGTCTTGCAATTTCGGTAGCAGCCATTTTATTGACTCTCAACGCGTGTTCTTTGTTTACGGCTGCCCCGGTAGTAATGTTGTTTCCGGAGTTTACGTCTACCACATGCAGGGCTTCTGTGTGTTCAATGACAAGATAAGCGCCTTTTGAGCTTGGAATGTTCACATGTTTTCCAAAGCTTTGCTTGAGCTGTTTTTCCACATTATAATATTCCAGAAGAGGAATATGGGCGTCGTAGAAATGGACAATGTTTTTTCTTTCCGGAGCGATTACTTCCAGATAGTTTTTCATTTCACTAACCATTTGTTCGTCATCACAAGTGATGCTTACAAAATCCTGGTTGAAATTGTCCCTCAAAATAGCTGAAGCTTTATCATCTTCGCTTAAGACTCTGGACGGAACTTTGTTTTTCTGGATATTTTTAAAGGCGGTTTCCCATTTTTGGATCAGCTGATTCATGTCGTTGTGCAGATCGGCAACTTTTTTCCCTTCTGCTACAGTTCTGATGATCACGCCAAAACCTTCCGGCTTAATGCTTTCGATAAGGGTTCTCAGCCTTTCTTTTTCTTCGGAGCTTTTTACTTTTTTAGAAATTGACACTTTATTGTCGAAAGGGATAAGAACCAGAAAACGGCCTGTGAGCGAAATCTGGGTAGAAATTCGGGGGCCTTTTGTAGAAATAGGCTCTTTGGTAATCTGCAGCAAAACAACGTCATCTTTGGCTATTACTTTGTCTACAGTTCCATTTTTATCTATTTCGGGTTGTATCTCGAAATTTTTTAAGCTTGAAATGTTTTGTTTTTTGGAAACCGTATCCCTCAGAAATTTTCTGTATGTAAGATATTGGGGTCCCAGATCCTGGTAATGAAGGAAAGCATCCTTTTCGTAGCCGATATTTACAAAGGCTGCATTCAGGTTGGGGGCCAGCTTTTTTACTTTCCCGATAAACAAATCTCCAACTATAAAGTCACTTTTGTCCTCTTGCTCATGAAGTTCACATAGTCTTCCGTCTTCCAGCAGTGCAATCTTTGTAAGATCATCTTCATGCGAAACTATTAGTTCTTTCTTCATTTTATTGTAAGATAAAAATTATTAAGAAGGTAGAAAACAGATGTATATTTCATCGTATAAATTTATCCTTAAGTTAAGAATTAGTATTGAATGATCGATAATTTTTTTAACAAAATATAAAACCTTTTTCCAGTGGCCTCTTAATAGTTGCAAAAACAAAATATAGTCGGTGAACCTTTAAAAATTTAAAATCACCAACTATATTATATATTATAAATCTCAGGAAATGAGATTATTTTTTCTTATGTCTGTTTGCTCTTCTTCTCTTTTTTCTTTTGTGAGTTGCAACCTTGTGTCTTTTTCTTTTCTTTCCGCTTGGCATAATTATAATTTTTTAGTAACTAGTTAATATTCAGTTAATTTTCTATTTTACGGTAACTTTCGTTTTTACTTTCTCCACAAAAGATTTTGATGGCTTGAAAGCAGGAATGTTATGAGCAGGGATTTCAATTGCAGTGTTCTTGGAGATGTTTCTTCCCGTCTTTGCTGCCCTTGTTTTAATGATAAAAGATCCAAAACCTCTCAAATAAACATTATCTCCATTATACATAGAAGTTCTGATTTCTTGCATAAAAGCTTCTACAACTTTCTGTGTTTCATTCTTTTCGGTTCCCAACTTATTTGAGATGGTGTTTACCAATTCTGCCTTTGTCATTTCCTTATTTTAATTTTAAATTTTAGGTGTGCAAATTTAGTTAAAAAAATTGAATATTAGCAAATTAGTGGCAAAATATTTTTCGGTAAGCGATTGAAAACTGACTGTTTACTTACCGTTAAGTTATTATTAAATCACCATTACATACTGGAATTATAGTAGCCATTCTCTACACAGAAGCGGATAAGGTGGAGTTTTGTCTTCAGTCCCAGTTTTTCCGTGAGACGGTTGATATAGGTATCTATGGTTCTGGTACTGAGATTAAGTTTTTCGCCAATTTCCTTGTTGCTGAAGCCTTCATAGCAGAACTTCATAAGCTGGATTTCCGTAGGCGAAAGCTCTTCCTGGCTCTTTTTCTGTCTTTCCATATAATCCATTACGGCCAGCGGCTGCTGTTCCCATAAATGGGTGTATGCCTCATAATCGAAGCTATCGCCCGTTATTTTTCCTTTGATAATATCTTTAATGACACTGCTTTTTTTCTGGCAGTAATATAAGTTGGGAATTTTGGAAAGAATTTCCGCCATATCTTCCTGATAGGTTCCGGAATATGTAATGATAGGCGTTTCGGTATTGCTTTTTCGGATGTATTTTATGGCTTCAAGTCCGCTTAGCACGGGCATAAAAAGTTCCACAATAAATACATCCTCCTGTCTTCTGTAATTTCTGCTGATCAGCTCGTGACCATTGTTACAGTCATTTAGAAGAATATAGAAAGGATTTTCGGTAAGCATCTTGATCAGGATTTTTTTAAAATAAAAATCACTGTCTGCTATGGAAAACCGCACAGTATTGGTCAATAATTTGCTCACGTTAATATCGATTTGGTGAATGGTGATTTAATCAGATCACTAAATTAGGAAAATTAGCTGAAAGTGAAAATTAAAGTTAATTTAATTGAAAGAATAATATTATTTCATAAAAATTCGTAAATTTTGTGAATAAATTATTTTTTTATAATTTCACCAAACCAAACAAATCACAAACATATGTCTTCGAACCGGGAGAAAAAACTAAACAAAGCAGACGTCAGGATAGGCATTTGGAAATTTGTTCTATCATTTATCGTTTTATCAGGTGTTTCCTTCATCTGTTTATTTTTCTTTTTTAAAAGCTACGACATCCAAAGACAGGGAATCAGAAAAGAGGCCGATGATTATCGTTATCTCCTCACCAGAAGCGATCTTCTGAGAACCCATGTAGACAGCATCCTTTACCGTATGGATCAGCTCGATATCAATAAGGTGGAAAATGATATCTTCCTCAGAAATTCCATTATGGATGATGTAAGGAATGCCAAAGAAGTGATGGGTAAAGACAGCGCAGATAATTTTAAACATTATTCCATTCTCATGAAACAGATAGAGCCGATGCTAGCTCTGAAAAAGCAGATCATCGATGTTTCTTACAAAGAGCAGGTTGCATTGAGAAATCTCAGCGAATGTAAGGGGAAAATCGGGGTGATTAATAACGAGCTCAGGGTAGATCCTACCAGAAAGTTTTCAGGAATAAGACGAAGAAGATAAAAACATAACAGTATGCAAGGACAAATTACACTATCCAAAAAAGAAAGGCATTACCAGTTTTTATATCTGATTGTAATGCTTTTTGCCGCCCTTATTTTTCTTGGAATTATTTTTCTGAAAGGGTATGATTCTCCTTTTTCCGACGAAGACATCGTTTCTGTACAAAGTCTTGAAGAGAAAGCGAAATTCGATCAGAAGCAGAAACAGTCTTTCAAAGTCTTAGACAGCACTTTTTCCATGATCAATAGACTTACCGATGAAGCGCCGCAGCCTTTTGAGGAAAATAATATTGTTTATGGTATCAATGACGTAGTCAGCTTTTTTCAGAACGGAGAAAACATCAATGATATCAGAAAAGACGCTTATCCTCAGATTGCAAAGTTTTACAAAATGTATTTCAATGATAAAAAAGTTGTTTCCAGCAAAACTGAAAACATTAAAAGCTTTGAAAAACAGTTTGATGAATGCTCTATCGGTTTTAAAGAAAAGAAAAGTCAGCTCTTCCAGCGTGAAACCGCTTTAAAATCAAGATCACAGTAAATTCTCCATTACACCAAAAATAGTACACTAGCACAATACACATCACACAATCATTAACTATGAATTACTTTCAGAAAAACAAGAAGAACATTATTATCGGTGTTATTGCAACATTGCTGATTGCCGCATTGGTTGCATTATGGCTGCAGAAGAAAGTGATACACTCTTCCGACGATATTGTCGGGGTTGTATATCCGTCTACCCTGAAAGTGGGCGATACGCTTTCATTTGAAGATAAAACGCAGTTTGCCAAAACCAAAAGGTGGAATTTCGGAGACGGCACCAGCAGTGATAAAAGTAACGGAATTCACTTCTACAATAAGCCGGGATATTATCAGGTAACATTGATTATCGATAATAAATATTCTAAATCTTTTCCTATTATGGTTTCCTCCAGAAACGTTCCGAAGCCGAAAGATTCTGTAAAAACAATGACGCTTATTGATGCTCCATCGCAAGCCATGCAGTTTGAAAACGTACAATTCCGGGCCATTTCAGACGGCAGACAATTTACCTGGAAATTCGGTGAAACCGGAAATATTGATTCCAAAGACAAAATGGCTATCTATTCCTACAAAAAGCCGGGCGATTACGTAGTAACACTCTATACCGACGAAAGTGTGGAACCTGTTCTCCATCAGATCAAAATTTTGCCGGCATATGATGCGCTTGAAGAAGAAGTGAGTGTAGAAGACAGCTATGCTAAAATTGATAATGATTTTAAATATCATCTCCAGCAGATCGCCAACGGAAACAGTTTCAATATGCATTACAACTATCTCCTGAGAACTTATCTGTGTAACAACGAAAATACGGTTGTAAAAGTAAATGACAGCAAAGCCAATAACTTTTACATGTATTGCGCAGGACTTCAGTTCGATAAAAACAATGTCATCCAGACTGTAAAAGTAAATTTTGATGATGCACAGAACTGTGTTACCAAAGTAGAGATCAACCAAAGCAAATAACCACGTCCTTTCAGGACATCACACCAATCATAAAAGATAAAAAAGGATGAAAAATAAACTTCCTCTCGCAGCATATTACATCGGAATATCGGTATTGCTGACAGCCTGTCAGGTAAAACTACCGTCAAAACGAACACCGGAGCCGTCACAATACGGGCAGGTAGACAATTCTCCTGTAGTTAACGGTTTTCCTAACAAAGCAGTTCCGTGGATAGCTATTTCAGACCGTTCAAGAAATACCGCCTACCTTGATAAAAGCGACGAAAAGTCGTATAAAGAAGTTAAATTCCTGGAGCCGCTTATGGTTCTCAAGCACAGGGATGGTATGGTAAAAGTCGCGGAGTATATTCCGGATGCGTTAATGAAAAAAGTCTCATCCAAACAGGTGAAAACATATGGATGGATTCCGGAATCTGACCTCCTTTTATGGAGCAACTCGCTGAAGAGCGAAAAAACAGGTTTTCCGGTAAGGGTTGCAGTAGTTCCTAGCAACAGTGAGGTCATCAGGAACTCTGAACGCTATTATAAAAATGATTCCATCATGGTGTTTAATTCACCGAGTCTTATAGAGCAGGCGAATGTTAAAATTCCGAACGGGCAGATGGTGTATGTCTACAAACAGGCTGAAAACAATAAAAGATTTCTGGTAGGAAAAAAACCAAGTATTGATATCGACAGCATAGGTACCAGTCTTTACGGATGGGTAAGTTCAAACGTTATTTCGAGCTGGGGGGAACGTTCTGCCGTGAAAATGAAAAACACAACAGGAATTACGGAGACTACTTTAGGAATCCATGAAGGAGCTCCGGGAGGAAATGATGCTGAAAACCGAACTGCCGTTCTTCTCACCGATGTCAATAAAAGAACGCCTCTTGAAAATATTTTCCCGGTTACTCTGCCCTTGAATGAGCCCCCGATGCCGGACTCTAAAACCAAATATTTCACCAATATTCTGGATTACAGTAAAAATTACGTATTCAATGTGTTAGGAGAACCGATTTACTTTGATCGGTACCGTGAAATCACCGAGAAAAATAAAAAAATCAATATTGTATTCACTCTCGATATCAGTGCTCCCAATGCACCGTATGCACCGATTGTGAAATCTTTGCTGCAGGATTTACAGTTAAGATTCGAAAAGCCTTCGTATTTTAATCAGATAAGATATGGTGTGGTTTTATATAAAAATAATCCTTGCGGTGACAATGTGGCGGTTTCTCCTCTGAATACAGATTACAGTAAAATTACAACCTTCATCGATCAGAAAACAAATGAGATGAATTGTGCCAGCAACAGCGGATATCAGCCCGTAAACGAAGGATTGATGGCAGCAGGAAATCTTCTGTCGAATTTCCCTGATGAAACCAATATCGTAGTGACTGTAGGAACTTCAGCCAGTCAGGGCGGAAATATGTATGGCGTAATCAATTCGCTTACACAGGCCCAGGCAAGATTAATTATGTTCCAGACGAGTGCGCGATCTTCAGATACCTACAATGATTTTGTGCTCATGTCAGAAAATGTGGTAACGAATACAGCGAAAAATATTGCCGAACTGAAAAAGCAGAAGATCATCAATCAGAATGATGTTTTAACGAAAAATAACTTTAATCTGGTTGAGGGAGACGAAGGTTTCTTCTCTTTAGATTACCCTAAACAAAGCATGGCTCAGGGATTTGTGATCTTTCCAAAAAAAGGAGATATTGCCACTCCGGGATATCTTAAAAAATCTGTAGACAGTCTTATTGCTCAGGTTACCTTGGACAATACAACGTTGGATAAATCTTTAAATGATTACTTCCATTCATCGGTAGGAGCAGGAAGAACAGATGTGGATCTGAAGTATAAATACCTCTATCCGGGACTTACAAATCCTGTTCCTGCAGGTATTGCCGCACAGCTTATCAATTACGGAAATCCATTTCTCGTAAAAGGATACATTCCTAAAGAGCTTAAAGACTACAAGCCTGGACTTGAAAAAGGGATTCTTATTTCTGAAACCGAATATGATAATTTAAAATCATTCTACACCGAAGTGTATCAGAAAACCGGTGCGGAAAGAGCCGATTTCAGCCAGGCAAGAGCCATAAGAGAATACATAAAATTGCTTAAGAAATACAATCCTACCCTAAAATTCCTGGATAAAGGCGATCTATACAAACAGCCGATGTCTTATGCTGTAGGTATAGCTACAGGATTTGATAATTCAGAAGAAGAACTCATGTCAAAATACATGCTGAAGGGCTGGAAAAAATCTAAAATTGTTACCAGCGAAACCGCAAGGAACTATTTCCGCCACTACAAAGATCTTGCAGAAAGAATGCTTTCGCACAGAAACGATCCGGCAGTAAAGATCGAGCAGAACGGACAGACTTTCTATTGGCTCAATGAGTATTTTATGCCGACCATGCAGCCTACGGAACAACCCGAGTATACTAAACATTAATCATTTATAATATCAAAAAGCGGAATTAAATTCCGCTTTTTTTAATTTTTTAATGTAAATTTTTCTATCTTTGATCTTACCCAAATCAGAAATATTATGTCACAGCAATCATCTCCTCATGACGGCAAGCATTTCGTCATTCAGAAAGGTAAAGCCCAGTGCAATCAGGGTGATCAGTTTCCCCAGTATAAAGTAACTTCCCATCAGAAACATTTTTGGAATGACTCGGATGGCAATAATGATTTTCTGGCGGTTACGGAAGATGATCTTCAATTCAATCCTCCGGGTCCCAGCTTCGGAAAATGCAAACTGAAACCAAGCTCGGGAGGAAATCTTCCCTGTTCTTATGCTCCAGCCGGAAAATGGCAGAAAACCTATGATAAAGTAAAGATCATGGATAAAAAAATCGTGACGGAAGTATCGGAACTGCAATGTGTAATAGGAGGAAAAATTACGATTAAGGATCATGGCCAAAGAGGGCAGATGAGCAAAAAGAATGTAAAAAGTGCCGACAATAAAACGGTACAGCATATTAATCCGCTGGTGAAAATGCAGGACTATAAAGAAACGGTTCTTGAAAGTGAAATTGACGCTTATTAATTCTTTTAAAACACTTTCTATGTCTAAACAAGGAGTTTCAAAAATTTCCGGAAATTCAACACCGGCAATCGGCGAAAAAACCACCTATGTCGTAGCCGACTGGTATCCTGCGACACCCGCCGCAGAAAGAAATCCTGCAGCGGTTACTTGGGAACTTTTTAAAAAGCGTACCGACGGAAGTTTTACCACAACCAATATCAGAAAAAAAGGGGATGGAAGCTTCACATTCGGTGAAGTCGCTGCCAAAAATACATACCGCCTGGAAGCTTATCTTCATGAACCTGAAGGAAATGGCCCCACAACCCTTGAAATTACCCCGCAGCCGGCCGGAATTCCCAAAATCAATAAAGTGGATCTTCTATATGTAGATGATTCTCCGGGAACAGTATTCAGCTATACCGAAAAGCTGGTTGCCAAAGCTCAGTGTGTAAATCTTACAGGAAAAAAACTGGTATTTACACTTTGGGAAGATGATACGGCAGGAGACGGCCATAGTGCTAAAAATCAATTTATTGACAGCAGGGAAGGGATTGTTGACCGAACAGGAACGGCAACAGCCGAATTTATATTGACCAAAGCTTTAATGCAGAAAGCTTCCCAGGGAGAAAGAGATCCTAAGGAACTTGAATTCTACGTTACGGTAGAATATTACAAAGATAAAAAACATGCTACCGGAAACCGCGAAGTAAAAAATCCGGGTTATAAACCATCGGTACAGCAGCCAAGACCTGCTACGCCGACAAAGACTTCTGCACCTGCTGCCACAAAAACACCCCCTAAAGCATCCGGATCACCGGCAGCTCAAAAACCTCAGTCTAAAAAAGAAGAAAAAGGGGTTATGGATAAAGCCAGAGAATGGTGGGATGAACTTTGGGACTGGGCAGAATCGAAAGGAACGGTAAAACCTGATAAAAAACCTACACCACAAAAACCGGAAGGTAAAACAACGAGTGTGGTAGAAGGAAAAACACAGGCAATGAAAGGCTGTATCTGTAAAGAACTGTATAAAGATCTTATCTGGGGAAGCAAAGTAACCTGTGAATTCAGAAAAAAAGTAATAAAGATTTCTCAGAATCTGGGATTGCCGCAACAGAATTTTGAAGGCGCAAACTGGTTGATGGCTGTTATGGCACTGGAAACCGGAAGAAGTTTTGATCCTACCGTGGGAACGTTCAAATCAAATCAGGACGACAGCCGGAAAGGAGGGTATGTCGGACTTATCCAGTTCGGGCAGGTGGCTTCCATAGACCTTGGAATTAAACGGAGCGAACTCATTAAGATGACTGCTGAGAAACAGCTTGACTACGTAGAAAAACATTTTTTACAGAAAAGATTTCAGGGAAAGCTGAAAACAAAGACAGATCTCTATCTTGCGGTTAATTACCCCAAAGCATGCGGCCACGGAACAGAAAAAGACTACGTGGTTTATGACAGTACAAAAGCTGCATATGATGATAATCCCATGTTTAAAAGGGAGTCTCACGAATTTTGGATTGATAAAAAAGGAAAAAAACGATATTACGAAGGAAAAGAAGGGAAGTCGTATGTATGGGAATTCGAAGAGGCCATTAATGATTTTTACAACGACGGAAAAGCATTTAAAACTACTGATTTCACCTGTCAGGACGTTAAAGCGACAACGTCGTCTTCCACCAGTCTTATCACCTACCATATCTACAGTGACGGAAGAATTGAAAAGAGAATTCCGAGAATAGTAAAAGAAGAAAATAAGAAAAAGTACAAGTATATTTATCATGATAAAGAAGGCACCTTACATGAACTGGGAACCTACGACATCATCCCGACCCAGATGGTAAATGGTAAAAAAGGAGTGATGGTAAATCTTATTAATTTTGATAAGGTTACCAAAACTTACAGTAAGGGAAGCTATCAATATACTTTTAATGTAGATTCCCCGAGAAAATATGTGAATGAAAAAACGCTGGCAAGTCTTTTTGGTGCAATGCTTGAAGTAAGCTATAATGACATCAGCTGTAACGGTTTCAGTCATTCAGACGGTTCCTCACGACCAAGTGTAAGCCATATCAATGGCAATAACGGAGATTTTAAATATTTAAGGAAAGATAAAAAGCTGATGTTTGGCGATGGAACAAGTCTCGATATCAGTGCACATCCGGATATGCTGGATGATGTAAGACAGAATAAATGGAATGACGCGCTGTACAGATTCGGATGGAAAAGCATGTTGGGATGGAGTTACAAAAGAAACGGCAAAATAAACTATCTTCACCATTTGCCAAAGAATACCAAAAACCACCACCATCATCTGCATCTGCAGGGATACAGTCCAAATTTTAAAGAAATTAGAGAATGAAAATTTTAAAACTGATCACAATTCATCTTTTTGTTTTACTGTGTTTTTCTTGCACAAAGAATGCAAGCAAAAACGGAATTACGCAAAGCAACAGATTATCAACAGACAGTACATCTACAGAAATGACAAATAATTTACCCTACACTTCAGACCGTGTGCAGCCTTACTATAAACCCGATACAGATTCTACAGGCTATGTTGTAAATACTTCCTATAAAGGGTTGCAGTCCGATACATTTAACGAAAAAGACGCGTCAGTACCCATCAAAGAAAATGACTTTGAGATCACACCCGGTCCGAAAACGAAATATTATACCCTGGAAACATTTAAATTTTCTGACCAGAATACAGCAAAGCTCATTATTTACAATACTTTTGGGGAGAATGATTCTAAAATTCTCAATGTTCAGCTGAACAGCTATTTCAATAATGTTTTAACCGATAAGCTTTTATTAGACTGCCGGTTTACTTTCGAGACAGAATATTTCAGAACATTTTCTATCAACAAAGATAGATCCATCACTATAGTAAAGCACTCCGTAGACAAGCTGGAATACAATGAGGCAGGAGATATTGTGGGAGAAAAAAAACAGGGAGATTCCGCGAAAGTAAGTGTAGAATACAGCATTGATCCTACCGGGAAATTTATTAAAAAATAAGCAGAATATGAAGTCACTACTTTGCTTTTTCATATTATTCATCAATATGGTTTGTCAGCCTTCCGGAACCGGCAGGTTATCTGGGGAGAAAGACTGGATCGGAACTTATCACTTTTCTGCAAAAAACCGCGACGGCATGAAAACAAGTTTTGATATACAGATTATCAGACTCGATAATATTACGGTAAAATATATGAGCGATGAAGATCGGCCGGAAATTTATAAAAATATCAGGAGTAAATTTGTTACGAAAGACAAGATCAGTATTCCGTTCAGTCCGAAAGATAAAGATATGGGAATCATCTATGTAGAAAAGGTTGATAACGAATTTTATATCTCGGGAAGTCCCATCTACTTTATCAATCCCGGAAACGATGATCTTCCGTTAAAGAAAGTGAAATAATAAACTTTACAATACCATTTGGAGGTTGTGTTTTTCACAATCTCCATTTTGTTTCTCTGTTTTAATAAAACTTCTGAATCTTTTTCAATTTATTTAAAACAAAAAATATTGTCGGATTAAAATTTATGGTATTTTTGATCTAATCAATACGTCAAAAGTATACCTTATGATCACAAAAAAAATCATTGGAATTTGTTTACTGGCAGGGCTGTTTACCATTTCCTGTTCGAAAAATGAAACAAAGGACAAAACAATAAAAACAGACTCAATTTCCGTTTCTCAGCCTGCTGAAAAAACGGCGCTTCCTGTAGAGAAAAAAGAATCTTCAGGATTTGATGAACAAACAGAAAGTCCGGAAGAAAAGGACGTAAAAAAGACGATTTCCAAAACCTCTGTCGACGGCAAATTTGTTGCAACAACCTGTGAAGGCGGAAGATTTTCGATTGAATTTAAAAATACAGACGGGCAGTCTACATTCAAAATATTTGATAAAAATAAAGTTATTGCAGCAGGAAATGTATCTGCTGAAACCGATCAGAAAACAGGAGAAATAACCAACCTGGAAATCGGTGAAATCGGAGGGCTGTATCAGGGTGATAAAATCATTATCCAGAATTACGGCAATTCTATGAACGAATTTGATCATTTTACGCAATGCGGCGACAAATATCTTGAATTCACGAGGCAGAAATAATTCAGTAAAAATTGACGGGCTAACTATTTTGTAAACTGAATTTTTTACGCTAAATTAGGTAAAGCCAAAAACAGAATATATGACCGTTCATTTTATACTTTCCGGAGAAACGCTGGAAAGCATATCTGAAGAAATTAATCTCGAAAACCCAAAATACCTTAAAGAATTTCACAATAAGCATTGTGCAAAGGAAGATATTATACATCGCGACCTTATCCCCGGAAGAAAGCTGCTCGTTCCGCATATCAATATAATACGCGAATACAACAGCCGCAATGACGCACCTTTTAAACACCCCAAACTTAATCCCGATATTCCTTTCGTTCCGGAAAATTTCAGCAGAATATACACTGTCACAAATAAAGAAACCTACGAAAACAGTCTCGAAAACCATGAAAATACCCTGTCATATACCGTATCGGTAAAATGGATCAGAAGTGAAAATAACTATCATATTTTTCATTTGTTTAAAAACAATTTCTCTGAAGAACTCGGAAGCATGATGGCAGATCTCGCTTCAGAATCTATACGATCAATCAATCCTGTACAAGTAAAAACCGACCTTAAAGGTAATATTCTCAACGTAGGAATTACACAGCAGACAAAGGATAATTTCAGAAAAATAAAGGAACGCCTGCACGATCGTTTTCCGGATCAGTATGCAAAAATATATCTTGATGAATTTGAAATGACTGTTCTCAATGAAGAGCTTTTTAATATCAGAATGAGGGAAGATATTTTTGTTAAAAACTATTTTGCATCGGTAAGAAATCCCTTCAAAAATGGGAAAGCACTCCTTCATCAGCTCGTCGGCGAAGAAAGTATAAAAATTAACCTTCAGCAGAAAGTACAGAATTCCGGCTACGACACCGAAATGGTGATTCTCCAGACACTTGAAAAGCCGGAAGATGATTTCAGCTTTGCCGGTAAGTATACATTGCAAACCGATACAGGAATGGCCAAAGAGATCATTATTGACTATGCTATTTCTCAATTTGATGCTAAAAATTACAGTTCTTTTATCATGAAAGAGCTATCCTGAGGCCTGGCAGTGCAGTATTGCCAAAAATATATTAAATCATTTGTAGTAGAATTACTACATCAAGTCGTAGTATTACTACAAAATATCAGATAGTGGTGAAAAAACTTTTATAAGAAACAACATGCCCCTACCTTTGTTACACAATCACCGAATCACAAAATATTATTAACGATTAAAATTTACCATCATGGCAGCAAATTCAAGAGGAATTCTTAAATTCAATGGAGGAGAAGGTCAGAAACTGTTAAAGCTGAACTACAGCGTGTCAAGATCCACAGACGTATCGGGCAGAGTAGCTTCAGATCCTTCCAACGCAATCATCAAAGTAACCGTAGAAGCAACTGAAAAATCAGATATTCTTGAAAGTTTACTTAACGGAAAATACAAACCTACAACAGGTGAAATCACATTCAACAAATCTCACGAAGAAGGTACATTAATTACCTTAAACTGGGAAAACGGATACGTGATTCAGCACGAAGTAGACTTTGACGCCGTAGACGAAAACAGCATGCTGATAAGCTTCATCATCAGTGCAGAAACAATTGATTACGGAAACTCTAAGTATGAAGGACTTTGGCCTTCAAGCTAAAACTCAACGTAATTTAATATTCATAAGGTAAAGACCGTCATCACGAGACGGTCTTTTTTACCGTTAACACCAGCGGTTTATTATGTTTTAAATAATATTTGCCCAAGCTAGGGCACATATTTTTTCCTCTCAAAAAAAACTGATATATTAGTAAAAAGGTAAAAGATTCAGCAGGTTATGGATTAATTTTTGCTGCTGTTAGCAAAAACATAACCGATGAAAAATTACTGCACCACAACAAAATATTAATTGAGAAAAACAATGGGAGTACTAGTAACCAACGAGACCGTAAAACAGCTGTTTCATATTGCACAGTCTATCGCGAAAGAAAATTATAACGGAACCTATGGCGGGCCTCATATTCTGCAGGCGTTAATGCACAAAGATATCGGTATTTCCGATTTTCTGAAAAGCATTGATAAAGATCCGGGATATTTTTACGAATGGGCAGATGTACGGATCGAAGATTATCCCAAAACAACTCATCTTCCCGATGAGGTTAAAGAGGACGAATCGGTAGATACCATCGTGGAAGAAGCAGATGACATTCGTCTGAAACTTGGTTTGGACGAAATAACACCAATTTGCTTACTGACAGCTATTGTAAAACCGCAGGTGGCATTTTCACTTCAGCAGCTGAAATCGCTGCCATTGAGAGAACATGAAATTTTCAACCTCTACAGAAAAGATACATCCTATGAAAACTCCGGAAATCAGGAGTTCTCTTCTCTTTTTTCAAACGGATCAGATTATTCGGATCATTCTTTTCCTTCCATTAAAAATTATTGTGTAGACCGCACGGCACAGGCCAGAAAAGGAGAGCTTGAAAATATTATCGGAAGAGATAAAGAACTCAGAATGCTGGTAGAAATACTCTGCAGGAGAAGCAAACCGAACGTCATCATCATCGGAGAACCGGGCGTAGGTAAGACTGCTCTGGTCGAAGGTTTTGCCATTGAAATTACCAGGGGTAATGTTCCCGAAATGCTTAAAAACGGCACATTGCTTGAGCTGGATACCGGTGCTCTATTAGCCGGAACCTCTTACAAAGGCGAAATTGAAGATCGTTTGAAAAAAGTAATCAACGAATGCAAAAAAATAGAAAAAGCAATTCTTTTCATTGATGAAATCCATACCCTTCTTGACCCTAAAGGCAGCATCGGAAATGTAGCCAATTTACTGAAGCCTGAACTGGCTAGAGGCGAAATCACTGTAATCGGGGCGACTACCCAGGAAGAATACAGGAAAATTATAGAGCCGGAACAAGCGTTTAACAGACGATTTGAAGTACTCACCGTACATGAACCGGACGAGAAAACCTGCGTTAAAATGATCGACGTTCTTCTCGATGGCTACAAAAAACACCACGGAATAGAAGTTGAAAAGACAGCGCTTCCCGAATGTGTACGCCTTGCCAAAAGATATGCAAAAGGTAAAAAGTTACCCGATGCAGCGATTGATTTGTTAGACAGAACAATGGCAGCCATCAAAATGCTTGATGAACTTTCCGAAAAAGAACTCGAAAGCTGGAAAACAAAATATGACGAAATTCTCAAAGAAGAATATTTCGATGAAAAAGATAAAGCAGATGAACTGATCTGGACGTATAATTTACTGAGGGATAAAATAAGCCCGATTTTATGGGGATCGCTCAGTGAGCAACCGCAGATCGACAATTCCATGCCCGTGGATCAGATACAGAAAACCATTGAAGATTCCTATGCGGAACTCTTGCAGCATGCCGCGAAAAAGAGGGAAAAAGTTGACCGGCTTGAGCTTGCAGCAGTAATGGCTGCGAAAACAAACATTCCGATAGGGAAAATACAGGCACAGGAAAAAGAAAAGCTTCTCAATATGGAATCGTTGCTCATGAACAGGGTTGTAGGGCAGGATCATGCACTGAAAATCCTTTCTGATGCTATTGTGGAAAACCGAAGCGGACTAAACAAACCGGGACAGCCAATCGGTTCTTTCTTCCTTCTCGGACCTACAGGAACAGGAAAAACAGAGCTGGCAAAATCAATGGCAGAGCTGCTTTTTAATGATGAAAAAGCAATGGTACGTTTTGATATGTCGGAATTTAAAGAAGAACATTCTGCAGCGCTTCTGTATGGTGCGCCTCCGGGATACGTGGGATATGAAGAGGGCGGTATGCTCGTTAATAAAATCCGTCAGCAGCCTTACACCGTGGTTTTATTTGATGAAATAGAAAAAGCGCATCATTCGGTATTTGATGTTTTTTTACAGATCATGGATGAAGGAAAGGTACATGATAAATTAGGGAAAGAAGGAGATTTCAGCAATGCATTAATATTATTTACCTCAAATATCGGAAGCGAAGAAATTGTAAAGCAGTTTGAAGAAGGCAAAGTTCCGGAATCATCTTCTTTGATGCAGATTATGTCGAATTCAGGTCGTTTCAGACCGGAGTTTTTGGCAAGAATTACGGAGATTATTCCTTTTGCACCAATTACCGAATCTATTGCTGAAAGAATTTTCAATATTCAGTTGAAATCCCTTCACACATCATTGACGAGATTAGGAATTGCCCTTAAAATTTCAGATGAAGCCGTGAAAAACCTTGCACTGGGTGGGTTCAGCAGTAAATATGGAGCAAGGCAGATTTCAGGAGTCATCAGATCACAGCTCGCAAGGCCGATCTCCAAAATGATTGTTCGGGAAGAAGTAAAAGCGGGGCAGACGATTCACGTAGACTGGAATACAGAAGAGGAAAAATTAAGCTGGAAAGTAGAATAAATAAAACGATATACGTTAAATTTCTTATTTACGTTTAATAAGTATATGAAACCAAATCTCAAAAATATCATCCTGACAGGAATATTACTGTTGTGCCCACACATTGTGGATGCACAGTTTCTTGCCGCCTCAGATACTTCGGAGAGTAGTGTGAGGAGATATAAGAGCATTATAAATTCCAACAAAGAAATCGTTGAATTTATAGAATATTCCCTTGCACAGAAAGGGCTTCCGAAACATCTCAGAAATTTGGCTTTAATTGAATCACATTTTAACAGAAATATCACTTCCGGAGCCGGAGCAGTGGGTGTCTGGCAATTTATGACTTCTCATGCCAATCAGTACGGCCTTACTCAGCAGAATAGAAATGACCTGTATAAAAGTACAAAGACTGCCGTCATTTCACTTAGCAATCTATACAAAAAGTACAACAATTGGATCACGGTAGTTGCTGCATACAATTGTGGTGAAGGAAATATTGCCAAGGCCATGGCCGCGGCCAACTCAGCTCAATATCATGTTTTTTATAAATTTTTGCCGGAAGAAACCATCAATCATGTTAAAAAATATCTGAACGCCTGCTACGCCACCGGAGAGCTGCAAAGCGTTTTGAGCAATTACAATTCTTCCAGAATGAATACCGTATTTTTTGTGAACGGTGGCAGCGGAAAAAATCTTGAATCACTCGCAGAAACAGACATCAATGCGGGATTTAATCTAAATATCATAGCCGATGAGCTTGATATGGATGTCAGTAAACTTCTTTCCTGGAACCCTGGGATTTCTGAAGAACTTCAGAACAAAGGCGAAGGGACGTTGTATCTCCCGAAAGATATTATGCCCGATTTTTTATTAAAGAAAACCAAAATTCTCTCAAGATCAATACGGGAACCTCATACACCAACCGTCAAACAGTAAGAACACCAAGCGATCATGTTTAACCTTCCAAATTACAGGTAATATGAAAACAGAATCTCAAAATATACCCAAAAGTCCTTCATTCCGTCCATCTCAGAATGCCGACGGAATTTCGGAGAATCACCACGCAGGAATCAACAGACTGGTGAAACTTTCTCTTGTTATTGAAGGAAAAGTTATTAAATATTATAAACATTTTAAGCTTACTCAAAGTACAAAAAGGCATCACGAATTCAGTCTTACGCTGGCACATGACGCGTTAGGAGATCGGCAGACCCACACTCTTGAAGAAGCCAATAAATTTCTTGGAAAAAGGCTTACTGTTGTCATTTCCTATAAAGATATTGATAGCAGCCCGGAAAGAACATTCGTAGGAGTTATTACCGGAGTGGGCTTCAGCCAGGAAAGAATGAGTCTCGGAAATATTGTTTTAACAGGCTACAGTCCGACAATTCTATTGGATGGTGCACCGCATATTCAGAGCTTTGGAGGAGAATCACCCGTGAATATGGGCATTATCGCCAATGAAGTTATCAAGCAGGGTATTGATACCGGACGTTTTGATGTGCGGGTAGATACCAATGATTATTCGCAGATTATTTACAGCAGCCAGTACGACGAAACCCATTATAATTATCTGGCGAGAATGGCCGAAGCATACGGCGAACAGTTCTACTATGATGGAGAAGTGCTTCACTTCGGAAAATTGCCTCCTCAGAATAAGCCTATTAAATTAACCTACGGAAGCAGTGCCAATGATATCAGAGTAGAATTAAAAGCGGTTCATACAAAACCACAGTTTTATGGTTACAACAGCAGTAAAAATGAAAAGCTGACCTCCGGAGATACGCCGATTCAGCATGTGGGGGATCTCGCCAAGACCGCCTATTCCCACAACGAAAAAATTTATAAAACACCTGCGCTTCAGGTTGCTCCTATTAAAGCATCAACACATCTCGATGTAGAATATTCACAGAAAAGCACTTCAGGAAGCCAGGCGGTCAATGTCTTTTCTTTATCAGGGACTACAACAGTACCGTTCTTACACCCCGGTTGTGTAGTAGATGTTCAGATGCGTAAAATAGATACCAACGAATCTTCATATTTTACAAGAATCATGGTTACGGAAGTTTCTCATGAGGTAGATACGCGAGGGCACTACACCGGAAGTTTTGAAGGCATCGCCTCCGATACCGGATTTTTACCGAAACCGGAATTTACAGTTCCTAAAGCAGAGCCACAGATCGCGACAGTTATTTCAAATGCAGACCCCGAAGGGCAGGGAAGAGTACAGGTACGGTTTGACTGGCAAAATAATGATACCACCCATTTTATCAGAATGATGAGTCCCGATGCGGGAGGAACCGACAAAATTACTCAGAACAGAGGATATGTTGCGATTCCGGAAGTTGGAGATCAGGTTATGGTGAATTTTGTACACAGTCATCCCGACAGGCCTTTCGTTATGGGAGGAATGTTTCATGGCGAAGTCGGACTTGGCGGGGGTGCAGATAACAGAGTAAAATCAATCCAGACCAGAAGTGGCCACAGAATTGTTTTTACAGAAGATGAAAGCATTATTATTACCGATAAATCAGGAAACGAAATCCATCTCGATACCACAGGAAGCAATATTACCATCACTGCTCCCGAAACCATGACATTGAATTGCAAGAATATGAACATCAACGTCGGAATGAATATGACCACTAATGTCGGAATGAATAAATCTGACACTATTATGGTAAATCATACAGAAAGCATAGGATCTATGAAATATCTTTCTACAGGTGCAGATTTCATGACCAATGTAGTCGGGAAAATGAGTCATTACGTGAAAGGGGACATGGAAGTATATGGTGAGAAAGAACATAAACTTACCTCTATGAAAGGCGTTCAGATCAATAGTGAAGGTAAGGTGGAACATCATTCGGAAAAGGAAGTTCAGAATAATAGCGGAGAGAAATCTAAAAATTATTAGTCATGAGCATTGAATACTTTGTAGAAGGCAAAACGGTTACCCAGACACGCGGTGATTACAAAACCTATGCTAAAGAAAACATAAGTCATACCAGTGCAGTTTCTGTGGAACAGAAAGGAAATCAGGCAGGTGTGAGCTACAATCCTTCCCAAAAAATCAATCCTTACGACAAGCCTGTAAATACGATTGATGTGACGCTGAATCTTTTTTTTGACGGAACTTTAAACAATAAAACCAATACACAGGCCGGTGGAAAGCAAGCCAAACCGAAGGGCAGCTATGATAATGATTTCAGTAACGTGGCCAGAGGTTATGATTGTATTGACCCGAATGCACAAAATCAGGTTGCCTATTATATTGAAGGAATTGGTACAGTAGATAATAAATCCGATAACGATACTTTATGGCTGTTCCCGGCTAAAGGCGCAGGAATGGGTATCAGTGCACGAGGAGTAAAAGCCAAGGCGACAAAAGGCTGCGTAAAAGGCGCAGAGGCGGTTCAAAAAAAATTTCAGGGTAAAAAAATTGATGTCCTCACGGTGAATGTTTACGGATTCAGCAGGGGCGCTGCAGCGGCCCGCCATTTTTTGCATATTGCCAACACAACTGCCAACACACAGATAATTTCAGATAAGCAAATCCTCGTACATCCTCCGGAAGCTTACGAAAAATCGGATTCCGAACAGAACCCTAATCAATACATTATCGTTAACGAGCCGGATTTCCCATTACTCAGATACGGGTATTTTGGTGCGTGTCTTATTCAGCAGAAGCTTCAGGTTAAAACGGTACGGTTTAATTTTGTCGGCTTGTACGATACGGTGGCATCATTTGGAGTTAATCATAAAGGTGCTTCATTATTTGGTTTCAGCATTATTGATGATGATTCCAAGCAACTTGGGTTAAATGCAGTAAGAAACGCATCATTCGTGCTGCAGCTTGCTTCGTCGGATGAGTATCGCGATAATTTCAGTCTTACCAATATAGACAGCGCAGGAATTAGGGGATTACAGCTTACCTTGCCTGGAGTACACTCAGATATCGGCGGCGGTTACGTAAATAACCGTGACGAAGATGTTTTACTGCATGAGGAAATTAATTCCAGCAAAGAATGTGAAAAGTTCAGGAATATACTGATTGAGGAAGGTTGGTATGACCCGAAAGAAATTACCATTGAATCGAGTGTTATTCCATCCCGTACCGCCACTATAAAATATAAGCTTTGGGGAAAAAGAAAAGTATCAAATGAATATGATAAAGTATCACTGCACAATATGTTTTATTATTCAGAACAATTTGAAGTAAAATATGATGCAGGCTTAGTGGCAGATCATAAGATTAATGACAGTTTTATCTTCAAGGTCGGCGAAATGCTCAAAGCAAATTATATTGCTGCATGTAATAATTTGAGAAATGAATATGTAAAAGAATATAATGCAGGAAACCATCCTTCCGCAGGAGAATACATAAGCAGGGCAGGAAGTTATTCTTACATGGATTCCGGAATTGATATTAAAGAATTGCGGAAAAAGTATTTACACTGGTCTTCCAATCTCAATTCATTTGGTATGGGACCTAGATTTTCCGGGCCGAAAACGGCAGCAGAACGCAAAAGATATATATTAAATGGATAAATGGAAAACGCTTATTATTGCTCTGGGAATGCTCCAGTTGATGGACTGTCAGGATATGAAGAAAAAAGATATGCCTATGCCAACGTATGACGTACAGATTTCACACCCGTGGAACAATTATCTTATCACACCCGTTGAAGACAAGATTATTACACTGGAAGGTGTTCCGGCCGGCTTGCCGTACGGAAGTTCGTCAGGGACTTGGGGAGATTCGGGGAAAGGCTTTACAGAACAGTCCGGAACGCCAATTGGTGCAGATATTGTCTACTTCTCCAGATACGAAGACACCTTTTATCATCTTAAAGCAGATTTTCCAAAGGATAAAGTAAAAGAATTGGTTGAACGGGCTTATGCCAATAATGAATCCGATTCTTCAGATGAACCGTTAAAAGAGTTTATCAATATCAAAAAAGAACCCGACTATAATGAAAAGTATAATAAAGCAGGGATGTCTTATTATAAATTCGGAACACTGGTATTTGGGTTTGCCCCAAAGGGAATGGTGGTAGTGTGGTTTAAATTCGGATATGTTTCTGTACAACTTGGGGAGTTTCAGGCTGAGATTGTAAAAGACGATACGAAATATGCAGATAAGCTATTCTCAAAAATTTCGCAGACACGGGAAGAGATTAAAAAAAATATGTTCATCTCTGATGCGTCACCCCAGGAGTGGAAAAATTATCAGAAAAGATACTCATGGGCTCCCTATATTACTTCAGGCAACAAAGAATTCCGTTTATTTAAAACACAATCGGAATATTATAATGGAGAAAGGGAAATTATGCTCCGTCCGTGGGGAATAAAACCGCCGGTAAAAGAGAGGTCTGTTCCCAAAGAGATCACTTTTTTCTGGGAAACAGGAAAAGGACAGTCTTACGAAGGACGCGCTTTTTTTAAGTGGCAAAACGTTAATGAACTTTTTGAAAAAGCCGGAAAAGATTTTAAACTCAATATTAAATTATCCCCTGATAACGGCAGCATGGAGATCATGATTAATGATCAGAAGGTTCCTGTAGACAGTACGAGAATTTATCCGAGCGATCTTAGATTTAAAGAATCATTCTAATGAAATTCTTTCTTCAAAAATCTGGAAGTTAAAAGAATTACATATAATCCGGCAGTGAATATCTTACTGCCGGAATTTTTTTTAGGTGTGTGTTAATACAGCTTTAAAAACATCTTAAATAAATCCTAATATTTCCCTTCGGGGTGTAATTGTTTATTCGTTTTAAGTTAATAATTAAAGGTTTAAGTTTTTGATTAATAGTTAATTATTGGGTTATTTATTTCTTTTGTAGTAGAATTACGACATCAAATCGTAGAATTACGACAAAAAATAAAATTAATATTACAAAACTTTCAGAATAAAAATTTCTACTCTATCTTTGAATCAACAAATCACAGAAACCAACCAAATCACAAAATATTATTAACGATTAAAATTTACAAATCATGGCAACAAATTCAAGAGGAATTCTTAAATTCAACGGAGGCGAAGGTCAAAAATTATTAAAGCTGAACTACAGCGTTTCAAGATCAACGGACGTATCTGGTAGAGTAGCTTCAGACCCATCAAACGCATTGATTAAAGTTACAGTGGAAGCCACTGAAAAATCAGACATCCTTGAAAGTTTACTCAACGGAAAATACAAGCCTACAACAGGTGAAATCACATTCAATAAATCTCACGAAGAAGGTACATTAATTACCTTAAACTGGGAAAACGGATACGTGATTCAGCACGAAGTAGACTTTGATGCCGTAGATGAAAACAGCATGCTGATAAGTTTTGTTGTAAGTGCCGAAACAATTGATTACGGAAACTCCAAATACGAGGGTCTTTGGCCAAGCAGCGGTAACTAATCCCTACAATCATCTTAGTAAAAATAAAATTGGTTACAGAATAGCTCAGCTCGTTGGAGTAGCTATTCTATTTTTTCTTTTCTGAAAACTAAATTATTTCAAAACTTTAGCATGGCATATCCGAACAAAAAGAGATATGAAGAATTTATTTGATGATCATCAGGTAAATTTTAGCATGTAAAATAAAACACACCAATCAATCAAAATTTTAAGGCTATGTTTCAAGATGATAACACCCCGAAAATACCTTCATCCGGCAGAATATCTCCTGCTATGCAGTCTCCGCAGAATATCAAAAAAATGGCTGAAGACCAGGCAGTAAATCAGGCAGCTGAAAAAATACAGGAGAAAACAAAAGGTCCTGTTGGTAACACCATACAGAAAATGTCTCAGGTTCAGGCTTACAATGGAGTTGTACAGGGCACTTCCGGAATGCTCCTCAATCAGAAGCTGCAGCCCAATGCCCCTACTCTGGTAGAAGATAAAGTATGGTCTCAACAGCCGACTTCAAAAATACACAATGCCAAAGCCATTCCTGCCAGTCAGATCCAGGGAATAAACCGCGTTGTGAAACTGGATATTGTAGTCGAAGGAAAACCGGTAAAACATTTCAAACATTTCAGCCTTACACAAAGCGCATCCAGACATCATGATTTCAGTTTAATGCTTGCTCATGATACACTGGGAAATGCCGAAAATCATAATCTTGAGGAAGCGCAGAGCTTTTTAGGAAAAAGAATTACCGTTACTTTCAAATATAAAGACGTAGAAGATGGTCCTGAAAGAAGTTTTGTAGGCGTTATTACGGAAGTTGGCTTCAGCCAGGAAAAAGGAAGTCTTGGAAATATCGTTCTTACAGGCAGCAGCCCTACTGTTCTTCTGGATGCCGCACCACATATCCAGAGTTTTGGAGGTGCTCAGGAAATAAGTCTCAACAGTATTGCAGATCAGGTCATGAAAGAAGGACTCGGCAGCGGGAAATTTGATTTCAGGGTAGATGCGCAACATGGCAATCTTCCTTATAGCTCGCAATATGAAGAAACGCATTACAATTATCTGGCAAGAATTGCAGAAGCATACGGCGAGCAGTTTTACTATGACGGCGAAGTACTCCATTTCGGGAAACTTCCGCCACAGGAACAGCCGGTAAAACTCACCTACGGAAGCAGTGTTAATGATGTTAAGATCAGAATGAAAGCGCAGCACGTTAACCCAAGCTTCTATGGATATAACAGCAGCAAAAACGAAAAATTAACCACCGGAAGCTCAAAAATCACCCATACTTCAGACATCGCAAAACGGGCCTACGAAATCTCAGAGAAAACATTTACCACACCTTCATTGAGGGTAGCACCCATAAAAGCAGTTTCTTTTATGGATGTGGAAACTTCCCAGAAAGGAACTGCAGGAAGTAAGGCTTCAGATGTTTTTATTACCTCCGGTACAACAACAGTTCCGTTTCTTTATCCGGGCTGTATTGCAGATATTGAAATGCGGAAAACCGACAGCAATGAAACCTCATATTTTACCAAATTGATGATTACCGAAGTATATCATGAGGTCGACGGCAGAGGATATTATACAGGGAAATTCGATGCAATTGCTTCAGATACAGGTTTTATACCCCGTCCGGAATTCCAGTCCCCGAAAGCAGATGCGCAGTTTGCCAAGGTAATTTCCAACACAGATCCTCTTAACCAGGGAAGAGTTCAGGTACAGTTTGACTGGCAGAACGGAGCTGCCACAACAGAATTTATCAGGGTAATGACTCCCGATGGTGGTGGCAGCGAAAAAGTTAGCAAAAACCGGGGATTTATGGCTGTCCCTGAAGTTGGAGATCAGGTAGTGGTAAACTTTGCGCACCAGCATCCGGACAGACCTTTCGTAATGGGAGGGATGTTCCACGGCGGAGTAGGCGGTGGTGGCGGCGCAGGAAATAATGTCAAAAGTTTAAGCAGCAAAAGCGGACATATCATCAGCCTCGACGATGGTGGCGGTATGACCGTAAGAGATAAAGATCAGAATACCGTTTTCCTTGACGGCGCAGGAAATATCAGCATCGACAGCAAGATTTCTATCGCTCTTACCTGCGGAAGCAGCTCGATTGTTATGGATAAAGACGGAAATATCATGATTAAAGGCAAGGAAATTATGGTTCAGGGAGATAATATAGGGATCGCAGGAACGGCGAGTATTGGAATAGGAGTAGGCCAGGAAGGCGGAAATCCCACTTCAGGAATTGGTATTGAACCTACAACTCTGGATGTAGGAACAACTACGCTCTCTATGGGTGCCAAAACAGAAGCCAACCTCAGCAGCGCAAAAATCAACATCGGTGGCGGAAGCGAAACCAATATCGTAAGCGGAACGGTAAAACTGAACTAATGTAAATACGATGAACCCGGTAGATTTAGAATTGGTTAAACTAAAAAGAAAGTGGCAGCAGGTCGTTAAAAGCAACCCGGAAAAACCTATGCTCATAGCCTTAGGTGAAAAACATGAAACTGATCTTTTCGATGGGTTTATCAAGTCACGATTATCAGAAGATTATGACGGTGAAGATATTTTTCTTGTTCACTATCAGGAATTTAACGGGATGAATTCTTTTGGGCAGGCTTTATGGGAAGAGTGGAAAGAATATTATGAAATGCTTGAGAAAAGTGAAGAAGACATTCCGCATTGGGAATTGAATTTTACCGATCATCAATTTAAGACCGATGCATATAAAGCTTTTTTTCCGTTGCTAGACCTAAAGAAAAACTTTTCCAATATTAAAAATTCGCAGATCTTTTTGTACATCGCTCCGGTAATAATCAGTGACATTACAGAACTATCTATCTGGATCAAAGAATGGTGCAGCCTTTCTGAAAACTCAGGAGTTCAGGATATTAAGATTGTATGGGCAGAACATCATACATATAAAACTTTACCCGAAAATTCTTCAGCGCATAGTTTCAGGGTTGAGGTAGATATCCATCAGCTGATGCAGAATACGGCAGCCCACACCAACAGGAAAAAAAACAGCGCCGATACTGATTTTCAGCAACAGATTCTGATTGCTAGTAATCACTTAAGCAAAGGAAGATTCCGGGAAGCTGAATTCGCTCTTAACAAAGCTGTAAAACTGGCTGGAGAACAAAAGAATAAGCAAGGTGAAATTTCCGCCTATTTTATGTTAACACAGGCTTATATCGCCAATAAGAAAAAAGAAAAAACAGAAGATACGTTCCGGAAAATATTGGAAGAAGTAGAACCCGATTCACCATTGGAAATACAGATGTATATGAATTACGGAAGTTATTGCCTGGGAAATTCTAAAAAAGCAAAAGCAGAAAAAGCATTTGAAAAAGCCGCCGAAGTAGCGTTGAAAATCGGGGAATATGCCATGGCTATCGAGTGTTACAGAATTATCGGAACATTGAATGACAGTCTTCTAAGCAAAGATAAAATGATCGAATATTTCGAAAAATGTATAGAAATAGCAAGATCTATGGAACCGTCATCAAGAGCATCAAGCAGTCTGAAGTTCGTTGCTTCCATGTTGTTGATCAAATACGAAGGGGATACAGAAAAGAAAACAGCACTGGATCATGAAATGAAAAATTACTTTGGTGAAGGCTGGATAGTAAATGTCGAAAAACCAAAATATGATTAATTCTTAGAAATTTTACTTAACATCTTGAGTAGTTCTTAACAGTTTAAATAAAATCTGCGATTAATTTAATACCAAATCACAAATATCATGGCAGATCAGAATAAAATAAAAAAAATAAAGGTTGCGAAGCCAGATATGAATCCTGACCGATCCGTGAGGGTGAATGCGGATGTAACATCATTCAGCACAGAAAAAACGACACAGGGCTGGAAAAACGGAATGAAAAATAATTTCGAATCTCTGAATCCTGTATCAATGGCCAAATCGGTAGCAGGCCAAGAAGGCGAACAGCCGCAATCAGGCGGAAGTGGCGGAGGAGGAGAAACTTCGGTAACAGCAAAAAATGCAGCACCACAAAGTAAAGTGAAATTGATTAAAGTTAATACTCCGGCAATTACACCCACTGCAGTTCAGCACACCAGTAAACATTTTGATATCGTTCTCGCCATTGATATCCACTGGACACTGATCCCGCCACCACCTTCATTCATGCTCATTCCGCTGCCATTGCCGCATCCTTTCATTGGGATCGTTTTCGATGTGATGGATTATATTAAGTTTACCATCCCGATACCGCAGTTTATCAGAAATTTAAAGCCCGATCTTCCGGAGGGAATTCCGATGGGAGGTTCCATATACGTTCACGGCAGACATAAAGCAACCACTACTACCAGCGTCATGGGAGTAGTGATCCCATTCCGGCATGTTACTTCTCTTATCCCGGTATATATGATTCCTTTTCCCCAGGAAGCACCACACGAAGGGGAAGTATATTATGGAGCACAAACGGTCTTGGGGCAGGGAAGTAAAATGAGCGGAAACCAGCCACAGCAGGTTCTTACCTGTATGGGATTGCCCTTCGGGATGACCATGCTTCCTGCTATGCCCGATAAACCTAAAAAAAATCCATTGGCCTATTTTGCGTTTTATAATAATTTTTCAAGTTTGTATATTCAGATCAATACAGGAGGGCCCGTTCTTGTGGGGGGAGCGTTTGTTCCGCATGTATATACGCCCGGCGAAATGCTCATGCGTTTTGCAGGAATGGCTCTAATGAGAGGCCTTACCAAAAGCCTGGGAAAAGGAGTTACGAAATTCAACCATTTTCTGCAGGGAAAATTCGGTAAAAACAACCCTGTTTCAAAAGCATTATGTAAAGTTGGCCTGGAACCGGTAAATTTTGCTTCCGGAGCCATGCTGTTCGAATGGGATGATTTTAAAATTGATGCAGGAACACCTTTGGAATGGACAAATGTCTGGTACAGCGACAGACCTTATACAGAAGGAATTTTAGGAAACGGAATTTTTAATTCTCATGATCTTTATATTGTTCCGGACGAAGAAGATGAGGTTGCAGCATGGATTCATCCTGAAGAATTGCAGCCGATGCCGGTACCTGTTCCGCAAATCGGGGAAAAATTAACTTACTACAGAAGTCAGAAAATCTGGCAGTACCGCCCGAGTGACAGCATTTGGATTATCAGAAAAGGAACGGATATATATACTTACAGACGTTTTCATCATCACACGGAAGGAAGCATTTTTAAATTGATTAAAATCGAATACGGCGACGGAACGGTCCGGGAATATGATTATGAAAGCAATCATGTTGTTCTGAAAAATATCAAAGATGCTAAAAGCGGTTTTTCAATTGAAACCATTATTCATCCTGAGCTTAAAAAGATTACGGAAGTTTATTATTGCTATAAAAACCGGAAAGATCTTCAGGTCCGTTATCAATATGATGAAAGAGGAAATCTTACCCATGTATGGGATATGCACAATAAAGCGATCATTTTCGAATATGATGAGCAAAACAGGGTGATCCGGAGAACCAACAGAAATGGAATGAGCTATCACTGGGAATATGATAATAAGGACAGGGTCGTTCACACGAAAGGTTCAGACGGTTTTATGGAGGGATTTGTACAATACAATGATGAAGAAAGCTTTACCGAAGTTATATATCCAAGACAAAATAACAAAACAGAAAGATATTATTACGATGAAGACCTTTTGGTTTACAAGCAGGTAGATGGAGAAGGCGGTGAAACCTGGTACGATTATACTTCCCACAGCGAATTAAAAATGATAGGAACTCCTGAAGGGAGAGTTCAGGGATATACCTACGATGAATGGGGAAATATTAAAACGTTTCATAAAGCGGACGGGGAAGAATACCACTATCAGTATGACGAATTTGGACAGATAAATGCCCGTTTTTCGCCTTCAGGTACCTCAGAAATATGGAATTATGATGAAGAAGGAAGATTATTAAACTATACGGATACTGCTGAAGAAACTGTTTTTTATGAATATTTTCAGGATGAAAAACTTCCGATAAAAATTACGAAACACGAGCTGGAAACCAATCTGGAATATAATCAGAGAGCTCAGCTGGTAAGGCTTACTGATACTCTCGGAAACGAACAGTTCTGGAAATATGATGATTACGGAAGACTGTTGCTGTTCAGTCCGAGGCCTTTACACAAAACCTCATGGAAAAGAGATAAAATGGGAAGGGTAATTGAGGTCAATGAACAGGGAGAATTGCCTTTACAACTTCGTTATGATGCTTATGATCTTCCCGTCTATGCCACAGACGGAAAAGCAGAATGGCTGATGAGTTATACACCGATGGGAAGCTTAAAAAGGCAGGTTCGCAGAAATGCTTTAACCTTTAAAAAAGAAGAAACTCTCTTTTTCGGCTATAATGCTTATGAAAACCTCATGAGTATTACTAATGAGAAAGGCGAAGTATATCATTTTGAAAGAAATAACAAAAACGAAATAATCGGTGAAACCGGTTTCGACGGACAACGGAAATTCTTTATCAGAGACAAGGACGGCCTCATTACCCAAAGCCGAAAACCGGACGGTAAAAATATTTTTTACGAATATGATTTAGGCGGAAGATTAACCCAGATCCATTATCCCGACGGAACCTGGGAAGCCTATCAGTACGATACCTCAGGAATGTTGATAAAAGCTGATAATGAAAACAGCAGCGTAAGTTTTCAAAGAAACAAATTAGGTCTGGTTACTGTTGAAAAACAGGGACAACATTCTATAAACTATGAGTATGACGATAAAGGAAATCTCATCAGATTAAACAGCAGTTTGGGCGCAGAAATAGACTACTCATATAATGATTTCGGACAGCTCAAAACTGTTCAAGCCATTACCAAAGATATTTATCAGCCTTGGAAGATGGATTTGAATGTCAGCAGTGATGCCAAAATATTTTCCCGTAAAATGACCGGAGGTATTGAAAGTATATTTGAGTTTGATCATGTTGGTATGCCAATAAATCAGAAAGTTACGGTCAATAAAAAAAACACAACTTTCCATAAAGAATATCATTGGGCACCCGGAAGCCGGTTGTTACAGATTTTAGATCGGGTTACAGGCGGAAAAACAAGATTCGATTATGATGCCTTCGGAAGCCTTGTTGCAGCAGAATATTCAAATGGTGATATCCAATACAAAAGCCCCGATGAAACCGGCTGTATCTACGAAAGTCCCAAAAGAACCGACCGTATTTATGATAAAGGCGGAAAGTTAATGCGCGATAAAAACTGGTTTTATCATTACGATGAAGAAGGAAATCTGTTATTGAAAAGTAAAAGGCCAATCAATGACGTAAGAACAGATCATGAAAAAGAAGAAAACGCTCACCCTTACTATAAAACGATCGCAGAAGACTGGCTGCAAATGCACAAACGGCGCGATGAAAATGACTTACCGGATGTTAATAAAAATTCTCCTGACCCTATTCAAAATCCCGAATGGCAATCCGGTGACTGGGCCTATTGCTGGAACGCCAACGGGATGCTGGGTAAAGTAAAACGACCGGACGGAAAAGAAATCAGTTTTGAATATGATGCTCTGGGAAGAAGAACTTCAAAAATTGGAAACAAAAAAATAACGCGGTATATTTGGGATGGTAACATTCTCTTACATGAATGGAGTTATGACCGTAATGATGAACCGAAAACCCTTGTAGATGATGACGGAAACAGAATTGTGGAAAAAGAAAAGGCTGAAAATGTTGTAACGTGGATATACGAAGCAGATTCATTCATTCCTAGAGCCAAAATAATGAATGGCAGAATGTTTACGATCATATCAGATTATATAGGAAATCCCATGCAGTGCTTTGATGAAGAAGGAGTAATGATATGGGAAAGAGAACTGAATATTTACGGCGATATCAAAACTGAAAAAGGTGGAGATAATTTTATCCCGTTTCGTTATCAGGGACAATATTATGATGAAGAAATTGAGCTTTGTTATAATAGATTTCGTTATTACGATACAAAAAGCGGTCATTATATAAGTCAAGACCCAATTGGTTTAAGAGGAGGATTACCCAACTTTTATGGTTATGTGGTAGATCCAAACAAATTTATCGATGTCTTTGGGTTGGAACACGGCTTGGGAGCTGAATTAGTGCGCGGCGGAAAAACAATTTTTTCTGATGATTATACCAGTGGCGGTGAAAAAGGTGGCGGAAGACTCAATCAGCAGGAAGCTTTATTAACACATACGGAAAGAAAATTTCTCAATGATATAGACGGAATGGTGAAACCGGGAGATCACTTAAAAATGACGGGAGAACTAAACCCTTGTCGTCCGGGATGTCAACCGGCCATTCGTGATTTTGTACATGCAAAAGGAGTAACTGCCGAGTACACAGCTTCTTCCACCGGGAAGGTCTACAAATGGCAAAGGCTCGATAACAGATTTGTATTACAAACCGAAATTGATGTCAATGGAAAAGCAACAACCTATAAATATAATATTCTTAAAAGAAAGAGAACTAAATATAAGTAATGAGCACATTTAAAAATTTAAAATTAGAAGACGAGATAGTAACAGGAATCTATGATTTTCAGGGAAAAGATATTGCTGTGGAATTTGATTTGGAAGAAGATGATCTCACAATGGAAGATTTTTCAGAATTAATAAAAGATTCCGAAAATTGGATAGAAAGCTTCTCCAATGAAAATCTGAATACATTGAAATCTGAGATCGCAAAAGAATTAACCGATTCAGCCTACGCGGGTTTATCTCATAAAGTTTCGGAAGAAGATTACAAAAATTTGGAAGCGGAATTAATGCTTAAAGAAATACATTTCTTTCCCGAAGAAGTAATCTCACTGATTCTTGAGGCCAAAAAAGAATATCCCGATATGGATATTTACTGTCAGATTAATAAGCAATTTGAAATAGAAGACCTGATGGTTGAATAGCCGGCAAAATCCAAAAAGTTAATAAATGTTATAAATTATCATCCATGCGCAAAATTTATTACCTTTAATATCATTTAAAAATAATAAAGTATGGAAGCGTACAATTTTGAAACGGCAATCAAACCCTTTTTTTGGGTAGCCTCAGAAAAGACTTTTTCAGTATGTTTAAATGCAGGAACCTACAAACCCGAAATTTTCGAATGGCGAAAAGATGAAGGCTTCGAAGGCAACGGATACGATTGGGCCTCACTGGCGAAAGTTTTCGTAGAAGAAAAAAGACCCGATCTTGCAGATGAAATCAAATTTGATCCAGAAGCCGACATGTTTTGTGCCTATTCCAACAACCCGGAACGCTTAAAAGAATTTGTAACGGACTTTAAAAAAACCTGTGAAGATGAAATACAGATTCAGGACCTCTTCCTGAAAGCAGAAATAGATTAAAATGAAAGGCCTCTGTGAGGTCTTTTTTTATGTAATACAAGATTTGTAAAATCAGATATATTCATTATTTATTAAATCTTAGAGCCTGTAAATGCTACGCAGTAATTTTTATAGCTTTTTTTAAATTTTCTAAATTAAATAAAACTTTATTGTTTTTAAACTTAAACCAAATATATATTACAGAAGTGAAATACCTTGATAAACGAAGTGGCTTTAAAATATTTTGTCAACATCCCGAATAAATTCAATAAGTTTGCAACAGCTTTCCCAAAAATACCGCCATGTCCGGAAACATTCTCATCATTGATGACGAGATCAAGCTCCTCAAATTATTAGGAATGATTCTCTCCCAGGAAAATTTTACCGTAAAAGAAGCTTCTACCGCACGATCTGCCATGACAATGCTTGAACAGTACGAATTTGATGTCGTATTAAGTGATGTTCGGCTTCCCGATGCATTCGGATTAGATCTCGTAAAATCAGTCAAAACAAAATATCCTCATCTGGAAATCATTCTGATGACAGCCTTCGGAAATATTACCGATGCAGTTCAGGCCATGAAAAACGGCGCATACGATTATCTGGTAAAAGGTGATGATAACGAAAAAATCATTCCGCTGGTATACAAAGCTTTAGAGAAGGCCAAAGACAACACCTTGCGAAAGGCACAGAAAAACAATTCTCAAAAGGGGTTTGAATCCATTATCGGGAAATCGCCGCTTATCCTTCAGGCAAGAAAGCTGGCAGAAAAAGTAGCTATTACCGATGCCACTGTTCTGCTCACCGGGGAAACAGGAACGGGGAAAGAAGTATTTGCCAATGCCATTCATCACGAAAGTGAAAGAAAGAAAAATAATTTTGTAGCCATTAATTGCTCTGCTTTCAGCCGCGAAATTCTGGAAAGCGAGCTCTTCGGACATAAAGCCGGATCATTCACGGGAGCAGTAAAAGATAAAAAAGGTCTGGTAGAAGAAGCCAATGGCGGAACTTTATTCCTGGATGAAATCGGTGAAATGCCCATTGAGCTGCAGGCTAAATTACTGCGTGTTCTCGAAACCGGGGAATTTATTAAAATGGGTGAAACCAAAGTTTCAAAATCTGACTTTAGGTTAATTGCCGCAACAAACCGTAACCTTGAAGAAGAGATAAAACAGGGAAATTTCCGTGAAGATTTGTATTTCCGGCTCAATATTTTTGAAATCAGGCTTCCGTCACTTCGTGAAAGAAAAGAGGATTTAAAAGCGTTGGCTAAAAATTTTGTAGATGTTTTTTCTCACAAACTCCACTTATCCAATATTCAGATTACTCCCGAATATTACAAAACATTGGAAAAGAACAACTGGAAAGGAAATATCCGAGAATTGAGGAATACGATTGAAAGAAGCTTAATCCTGATGAACGAAGATACTCTTGATACGGATAGTCTTCCACATTATTCCGAAGATGTTTCTTCTGAAAACGATTCTTTCAGCATAAAATCTCTCGAGAAGGAACATATCCAAAAAGTCCTTCAATACACAAAAGGAAATAAAGCCGAAGCTGCCAGATTGCTGGAAATCGGCATCGCAACACTGTACCGCAAACTGGAAGAGTATCATTTGAGATAAATGTTAATTAAAATCAACGCTGTAGATACCAGAATTCTTGTATTTCTAAAATAAGTGAAACGCCTTTGTTTATCTTATTTTCAGGTTGTTAAAATTAATTTTTGTCTTTCTTTGCGTTTCAATTATCACTACGTTGTACAAAGTTTTTATAAAAAATGGTCTTTAGTATAGAGAATGAAGAGCATTTTATTAAAAATAATAAACAATTGATTATCATTTAATTATAAATAATTTTAAAATACATTGAAAATTAAACCATTAAGTTTTAGTTTAGAAGTTAAGAATATATAAGAGAAGCTTTGCTTTAAACTAAAAAATGCCTTAAAAATACAGGAACATAATTTTAGTCTTTTTTTTTAAGAAAGAACATATTAGTTAAAAAATAAAACCTATCATTTTAATAATGAGTCTATCATTTTGATAGGCTTTTCTGCTTTTTGGCACATGAATAAAATTGATTAAAATATTCATTTACAATCAATTAAATCAATCCAAACAACAATGGACTTTCTTTTGGCATTGTCAGTCTGAATAAAATATTTATAAAATGACAATTTCAAGAAAAACGTTCAGAGAACGGGAATGTTCAAAGCTGAGACTGCTTATGGTAGCTTATGTACTATTTACTTTATTAACCCTAATTGTTGCCGTATGATGCTGCTGATTTTAATTGTTCTGAGCGCCGTATTATTCTGGATCTCTTACAAATCTGTTGAATTTTTTGATAAAATATAAAAATTATGTGGAGTTTATTTTTCCTATCCGTCATTGCTTTTGTGTACATCTGCTATGTATTAATAAAACCTGAAAAATTTTAACCCAAAATGATGAACACAGAAATTTTAGGCATTATTGCCATGTTCACGGTTACCTTAGTCATCGGGATTTTTCTCGGGAAATATATTGCTGATGTTTACGGCTACAAAAAAACCTTTTTAGACAAAATTTTTCAGCCTGCTGAAAATCTGATCTATAGAATTTCGGGTATCAATCCGAACAGGCAAATGACCTGGAAACAGAATATGTTTGCGATGTTAACCATCAATTTTGTATGGTTTATTCTTGCCTTTTTTATCTTGCTGAATCAATCCTGGCTTCCTTTGAATCCGGACGGAAATCCGGATATGTCGCCGGATTTAGCCTTCAATACCGCTATCTCTTTTTTAGTCAACTGTAATTTGCAGCATTATTCAGGTGAAACGGGAGTCAGCTATTTCAGTCAGTTGTATTTAATGTTCTTACAATTTGTCTCTGCTGCGACAGGAATGGCTGCAATGGCTGTTCTATTCAAAGCTTTCAGAGATAAAACGACAACAGAACTGGGGAATTTTTACGATTTCTTCACCAAATCTGTGATCCGTATTTTATTGCCTCTAAGCATTGTGGTTGCTTTCATCCTTTCCTCAAACGGAAGTCCGATGACTTTCGAAGGAAAAGACCATATTACTGCTATGGAAGGCGATAAAATGGAGGTTTCACGAGGTCCGGTTGCTGCTTTTGTTGCGATTAAACATTTAGGAACAAACGGAGGCGGATTTTTCGGAGCCAATTCAGCGCATCCATTGGAAAACCCGAACTACACGACCAATATGACGGAAATGATTGTTCAGATGATTATTCCTTTTGCACTGGTTTTTGCCTTAGGATTTTATCTTAAGAAAAGAAAACTTTCCTGGACGATTTTTGCTGTCATGACGATTGGTTTTCTGGCCTTAACTGTTCCAAATGTTATTAACGAAACCAACGGAAATCCTCTCATTACTCAAATGGGAACAGATTCTCATCTCGGAGCCATGGAAGGCAAAGAGATCCGGTTCGGAAGTGCCGCTTCAGCATATTGGAGCATAGCCACAACGGTAATTTCCACAGGATCGGTTAATTCAATGCACGACAGTACGATGCCGCTTTCAGGAATGAATGAGCTTCTTGCCATGATGATCAACTGTTTCTACGGCGGATGCGGTGTCGGAATTCTCAACTATTTCATTTTCATTATTCTTGCCGTATTCATTAGTGGATTAATGGTGGGAAGAACACCTGAATTTTTAGGCAAAAAAATTGAAGCTAAAGAAATGAAGATCGCCATGATTGTGGCCTTATTTCATCCTTTTCTGATTCTGGTGGGAACGGCTTTAACGGCTTATCTGCCTGAATTCGGAGCAAAAACGCTAAACAATCCCGGTTTCCACGGCTTTAGTGAAATGCTGTATGAGTTTACTTCATCATCTGCTAACAATGGTTCCGGTTTTGAAGGCTTGGGCGACAATACTCCATGGTGGAACATCTCCACAGGAATTGTGCTTTTATTATCCAGATTTATCCCGATCATCGGTCCGGTAGCCATTGCAGGATTATTAGCTCAGAAAAAATACATCCCGGAAAGCTCAGGAACGCTGAAAACAGATACTGCCACTTTCGGATTTATGACGTTAGCCGTAATTCTCCTGATTGCAGCGCTGTCCTTCTTTCCTGCTGTTACTTTAGGGCCGATTGCGGAACAGCTTCAGTATTTTTCAAAATAAAATTTTCACAAAATTAAAATCAATAGTCAACCATTAAGCGAATTGGATTTTGAAAAAACATCACTTTTCATACTTTAATAATATTATCCATTTTAAGTTTTCAAGATTTGGTTTGTCTTAATGGTCATATTGGTTTCCAATGATAACACTTTCAAAATAAAATGAAAAATCAATCTCAGACATTGTTTCAAAAAGATTTGGTAAACGAAGCCATAAAACAGTCTTTCGTTAAGCTGAATCCGAAAATTATGTTTAAAAATCCGGTCATGTTTCTCGTAGAAATAGGAACCGTTGTGATGCTTATGGTAAGCATATTCAGCTTAGCCGGGGATAAGTCTCAAGGCAGTTTCAGCTATAATTTTTTAGTATTCATTATCTTATTTTTTACGGTTTTATTCGCCAATTTTGCCGAAGCCATTGCCGAAGCAAGAGGGAAAGCACAGGCGGATACTTTACGAAAAACCCGTGAGGAAACTCCCGCAAAAGTTGTTATCAACAACAAGCAGGGATTTCAGGTGGAAACTGTCATGAAAAAATCTGCCGAAATGAAACTGGGCGATGTTTTCCTCTGTGAAACCGGAGACCAAATCCCGATGGACGGAGAAATTATAGAAGGTCTTGCAACCATTGACGAATCTGCCATCACCGGAGAAAGCGCACCTGTTATCCGTGAAGCCGGAGGTGATAAAAGTTCCGTAACAGGCGGTACAAAAGTCCTTTCGGACAGAATAAAAGTAAAAGTAACCACAAAACCGGGAGAATCTTTTTTGGATAAAATGATTGCTCTTGTGGAAGGCGCTTCCAGACAGAAAACACCCAACGAAATCGCACTCACTATATTATTAGCAGGTTTTACGCTGACTTTTATTATCGTTACCGTTACCCTGAAACCTTTTGCAGATTATGCGCAGACGCCGATTACCATTGCGGCATTTATCTCACTTTTCGTTTGTTTGATTCCCACAACGATTGGCGGTCTGCTTTCTGCAATTGGAATCGCGGGAATGGACAGAGCTTTGAGAGCGAACGTGATCACCAAAAGCGGTAAAGCCGTTGAAACCGCTGGAGATATTGATGTTTTGCTTCTGGATAAAACAGGAACCATTACCATCGGAAACCGTAAAGCAACCCAATTTCATCCTTCAAATGGAATTCAGCTTGATGAATTCATCAAAGCTTCGGCACTGAGTTCTGTTGCGGATGAAACGCCCGAAGGAAAATCGATCATCGAATTAAGCCAGTTAAAATCTGAAGAACTGCTTGTTCCCAATCCGGTTTACATTGATTTTACGGCTGAAACCCGAACTTCAGGAATCGATTTTGAAAACACAAGAATCCGAAAAGGAGCGTATGATACGATTAAAAAACTGACAGAAAAAGCCGGAAATATTTTCCCTTCTGAAACACAGGAAGCCGTTACCCGAATTTCCGAAAACGGAGGAACTCCTTTGGTGGTTTCTGTTAATGAAAAAGTATGGGGCGTTATTGAGCTTCAGGATATCATCAAGACCGGAATTCAGGAGCGTTTCCAGAGATTAAGAAAAATGGGCGTGAAAACGGTAATGGTAACCGGTGATAATCCTTTAACGGCAAAGTTTATCGCTGAAAAAGCCGGAGTGGACGATTTCATCGCTGAAGCAAAGCCGGAAGACAAGATGAATTACATCAAAAAAGAACAGCAGGAAGGAAAACTGGTTGCCATGATGGGAGACGGAACCAACGATGCTCCCGCACTTGCACAGGCCGATGTAGGGGTAGCCATGAACAGCGGAACCCAGGCTGCCAAAGAAGCAGGAAACATGGTGGATTTAGACAATGACCCTACGAAACTGATTGAAATTGTGGAAATCGGAAAACAGCTGCTGATGACCCGTGGAACGTTAACGACTTTCAGTATCGCGAATGATGTTGCTAAGTATTTTGCCATAATTCCGGCATTGTTCATCACCTTTATTCCGGCGCTTCAGAAGCTGAATATTATGAATCTTCACAGCCCTGAATCTGCGATTTTGTCTGCGATTATTTTTAACGCCATCATCATCCCGATCCTGATTCCGTTAGCGTTAAAAGGCGTTGCCTACAAACCGATCGGAGCCAGCGCATTATTGAGAAGAAATCTCTTAATCTATGGACTGGGCGGAATTATTGCCCCATTCATCGGAATAAAACTTATTGATTTAGTTATAAGTCTTTTTTATTAGGCTAAAAGTTTGAAGATGGAAATGAAACGTAATATTTTAACTTCCGTCATCCTTCTTCCATCTTCCATCCATTCAACTCAAAAATTTAATTCAAATGAAAAATCATATTATATCAGCATCCAGACTTACATTGGTAATGCTTGTCATTGTCGGAATGTATTTAGGAATTGTTTATGCAGGTTCCAAAGTTTTACCGACTCATGGAAATGCAGAAATCATCAATTTTAAAGGACAGAAATTTTACGCCAATATCGGACAGAATTTTACATCTCCGAAATATTTTCACGGTCGTCCTTCTGCGGTAGATTATAATGCGGCAGGAAGTGCGGGGAGCAATAAAGGCCCAAGCAACGAAGAGTATCTTCAGACCGTACAGAAAAGAATTGATACTTTAAAAATGATGAATCCTGAAATGCAAAACTTAAAAGTGCCTGTAGAACTCGTAACAGCAAGCGGAAGCGGCCTCGATCCTGATATTTCTCCGGAAGGTGCTGTGTGCCAGGTTAAAAGAGTGGCAAAAAACAGAAATATCAGTTCAGAAAAACTGGAACAACTTATCAAAAATCAAACAGAAACCTCTTTTTTCGGTCCGTCAAAAGTAAATGTATTACAACTAAACATTGCTCTGGACCAGCTTAAATAAAATCTTTATGAAAAAATATATTGCGGCATTCATCCTTTCAGGACTTTTTTTACCGAAGGCACAGAATACAGACTCTGCAAAAACCGATGCCAAGCTGAAAATTTCCGCTTACGCTGAAGTTTTTTATAGCTATGATTTCAATGAACCTTCAGGAGGCGACCGCCAGAACTTTTTGTACAGCTACAACAGACACAAGGAAGTTAACCTTAATTTAGGATTCATCAAAGCAAACTATGAAAACGAAAGAATGCGCGCCAATCTCGCTCTGATGGCAGGAACGTATGCACAGGATAATCTGGCTGCGGAACAGGACGCTCTGAAATATGTAAATGAAGCGAATATCGGGATTAAAATTTCCAAAACAAAAAATCTGTGGATCGATGCGGGAATTATGCCGTCACACATTGGCTGGGAAAGCGCAATCGGGAAAGATAACGTTAATCTTACCAGAAGTCTCGCCGCGGAAAATTCTCCCTATTTCGAAACCGGAGCCAAAGTTTCTTACACTTCGGATAACGGAAAATGGTTTCTGAGCGGTCTTGTTTTAAACGGATGGCAGAGAATTGCAAAAGCTGAAGGAAATAAAAGTTTTTCTTTCGGGCACCAGATTACTTTTAAACCCAATGATAAGATTACGCTGAACAGCAGCTCGTTTATAGGAAATGATAAACCGCAGGATGATAAAAGAATGCGTTACTTCCATGATCTTTACGGAAATTTTCAGTTAACGGATCATTTGTCCACGACTTTGGGTTTTGATATCGGAGCTGAACAGAAAGACAAAGGAAGTGAAAGCTATAATATTTGGTATTCTCCGAACCTGCTGATGAAATATCAGTTTGACAATCAATGGAGCCTTGCAGGACGTGTGGAATATTTCAGCGACAAAAACGGAGTGATCATCGCTACGGAAACGCCCAATGGATTTCAGACTTTCGGATATTCTCTGAATGTTGATTATCAGATCCTGAAAAATGTGGTTTTCCGTACGGAAGCAAGGGGATTTACTTCTAAAGATGCTATTTTTATGAGGAATGATAATTTCAGACAGGGAAATTTTTTCATCACCACCAGTTTAGCAGCTTGGTTCTGAGAGAAGTATTAAGTCTAAGGCCGGAAACCTCACAGGTTTCAAAAACCTGTGAGGTTTGTAATGACTTTGATAACTATGATAATTCTTCAAAAAATAAAATTAAAACAATAAAAGCCATGTCTTCTTCAGCAAAAGATTTTTTAGAACTCATCCAGAAATCCCGAAAAGGGAAATTTAAAATCTACATCGGAATGAGCGCAGGAGTAGGAAAAACCTTCCGTATGCTTCAGGAAGCTCATGCTCTTTTGCGAAACGGAATTGACGTGAAAATCGGCTACATTGAAACCCACGGAAGAGAAGAAACTGTTGCTTTAACAGAAAGAATCCCCGAAATACCGAGAAGATCTTCTTTTTACAAAGGCAAAAACCTGGAGGAAATGGATCTTCAGACCATTATTAATATGCATCCCGAAGTTGTTTTGGTAGACGAATTGGCGCATACCAACATCGAAGGTTCCAAAAATAACAAACGTTGGCAGGATGTTCTGGAAATTCTCGATAACGGAATTAACGTCATCAGCGCGATGAATATTCAGCATATTGAAAGCCTGAATGAAGAGGTAAAAAAGATCACCGGAATAGAAGTCTCGGAACGTGTACCCGATAAAATTCTGGCTCTGGCGGATGAAGTAGTAAATATTGATTTAACGGCCGATGAACTTCTTACACGTCTGAAAGAAGGAAAAATCTACAAAAAAGAGAAAATCCAAACAGCTTTAAGCAATTTTTTCCAAAGCGGACATATTCTACAGCTTCGTGAGCTGGCTTTAAAAGAAGTGGCCACCCATGTTGAAAGAAAGGTAGAAACAGAGATTAAAACGGAAAACTTCAAGCCGGTAAAATTTCTGGCATGCATCAGCAGCAACGGGAAAATTGCAAAGAATATCATCCGCAAAACTGCAAGACTGGCAAGCTATTACAACAGTCCGTGGACAGTTCTTTACATCCAGAAACCATCCGAAAGCCTTGAAAAAATCGCACTGGATAAGCAGCGTTATTTGATTAATAATTTTAATTTAGCAGAGGAATTGGGCGCTAAAGTAATTCGCCTGAAAAACAACAGTGTACACAAAGGAATCCTGGATTATGTGGTTGAGCACAATATTACCACGGTGTGTATGGGAAAGCCGCATGCAAAATTATGGCAGAGAATTTTCGGGTACAGCTGGATCTACACCTTAATGAACCGCCTTAATGAACGGCAGACCGATATTATTATTTTATCCTGAAATCGATGAAACTAAAAACAAAACTTACCTTAGGTGTTGGTCTTCTTTTTCTGCTGATTGTCCTGCTTTCAGTAATGGGATCGGTCTACATTAATAAATTAAAATCCGATACCGAGAAAATTCTGAACGCCAATTACAACAGTATCGAATTTTCAAAAAATATGCTTCTCGCTCTGGACCGCATCAGTACCGATAGTGCCGTAGCCGTGCAGGCGTTTAAGAAAAACAACCAGCTTCAGGAAGAAAACCTTACGGAATTCGGGGAGAAAGAAGCGACCCAAAGTCTCAATATTCATTTCAACAGTTATCTTAACAGTCCGGATGCCGAAAAAGAAAAACTTATCCGGGAAGACCTTGTAAAGATCATGACCCTCAATATGAAAGGTATTGAACGGAAAAGCGATTTAGCAATTATCACTGCAGAAAATGCAACCTTCTGGATCGTAAGTTTGGGAACGGTATGTTTCCTGATCGCTTTTGTGTTGTTGTTTAATCTTCCGCAAACCATCGCGGAGCCGATTAGCCAGCTCACTTTCAGTATCAGGCAGATTGCCAATAAAAATTACAGCGAAAGAGTGTACTTTAAGGGCAGTGAAGAATTCAGTGATCTTGCCGAGTCATTTAACATAATGGCTGAAAAGCTTCAGGAATATGAAAGCAGCACCCTTTCTAAACAGCTGATGGATAAGAAACGTATTGAAACCCTGGTCAACAATATGCATGATGCCGTAATCGGTCTGGATGAAAATCATTTCATCTACATGATCAATGATGAAGCTTTAAAAATCACCAATTTAAATAAAAATGAAATTATCGGGAAAACCGTTCATGAAGTGGCGGTGAATAATGATCTGATAAGGGAACTGCTGAAAAATATGGATCATCCTCAGAAAGATCCTATCAAAATTGTTTCCGACCGTAAAGAAAATTATTTTGAGCAGGAGGTTATTCCGATTAATATTGTAAAAACGGGTGAAAAAGAAAAGAAATACATCGGAAGAGTGATTCTCCTGAGAAATATTACGCCTTTCAAGGAGCTTGATTTTGCCAAAACCAATTTTATCGCCACGATTTCTCATGAACTTAAAACTCCGATTTCTGCTATTAAAATGGGGGTTCAGCTGCTGGAAAACCAAAAATTCGGATCACTGAATGAACAGCAGAGAGAATTGGTAAAAGGCATCAGCGAAGACGGCCAGCGCCTTTTGGATATTACAGGGGAACTGCTGAATTTATCGCAGGTGGAAACCGGAAATATCCGCCTGAATATTGAGCGTTGTTCACCGAAAGATATGGTTCAGGCAGCGATAAAAAATGTGGAAAAACTCGCGGAACAAAAAAATATTTCTCTCGTAACGGATTATGAGCTTGAGGATACGGCTCTTGTAGCTGCCGATTTTGATAAAACGGTCTGGGTTATTAATAATTTTCTGAGCAATGCGATTAAATATTCTTTTCAGGATGAAAGTATTTCTGTATATGTTGAAAGAAAGGAGTCATCAATACAGTTCAGCATTACAGATACCGGGAAAGGAATTGATGAAAAATACCACCGCCAGATTTTCGACCGTTATTTTCAGGTTCCGGGCGAACATCAGAATGGAACCGGTCTGGGACTCGCCATTTCCAAGAATTTCATTGAAAAACAACATGGGGAAATTGGAGTAAAAAGCGCACCGAACCAGGGAAGTACTTTTTGTTTTACACTGCCGATGGTTTAGAGATTTTTTTCTACATTTGGTATAAATTCAAATAGATGAATACATCAGATTTAAAAATTGATTTAATAAAGAGAATCACTCAACTGAAAGAGCCCAGAATTATTGAAGAACTTCAGAATCTTTTGGATTTTGAATTGAGTACCAATGAGTATATTCTTACTGATTCTCAAAAAGAAAGGATTGCAGAAGCTCAGCAGGAATATAGAAAATCTGAGGTTATTACCGATGAACAAGCTAGTCAGGATATTGAGCAATGGCTAAAAGAAAAATAGTTTGGACTCAGAAAGCCCAAGCTGAAAGAAAAGATATTCTCCAATATTGGATTATCAGAAATAAGTCAAAGATATTTAGTGTAAAGCTCAATAATTTGATTTTGAATACTCTTCAGTTATTAGCAGAACATCCTACCATAGGAAGAAAAACAGAGCTTCTTGATGTAAGGGTTAAAATTGTTCGTGATTATTTAATTTTGTATGAATTCTCCGATACTGAGCTAATTGTTCTTTCAATTTGGGATGGAAGAAGGCTGGAACAGGTCAAAACACTTTAATTTAATGTTTCACCTAAGCTAATGGTATTATAATTAAGATATCTGGTTTCGGGCGGGAGCAAAGCTCCCGCCCGAAACTTTTCACTATAACTCAGATATCAGGAAAATAAGTAATTTAGAGCAAACTAAAAAAATGAAACCTATCTTTTTTCCCACCCCTCAGGAATTCAGAAAATGGCTTGAAGAACACCATCAGGCTGAAAAGGAACTGTTGGTTGGATTTTACAAAGTCGGAGCCGGGAAACCGTCCATAACGTGGCCGGAATCGGTGGATCAGGCTTTATGTTTCGGATGGATTGATGGCGTGAGGAGATCGATTGATGAAGAAAGCTACAGCATCCGTTTTACACCGAGAAAGCCGACAAGCATCTGGAGTGCCGTCAATATCAGAAAAATGGAGGAGCTTACAAAAGCGGGCCTTATGACAGAAGCCGGAGAAAAAGCTTTTCAACTCAGAAAGAGCATAAATCGGCGGTCTATTCGCATGAAAATGAAACGGCTACACTGAGTCCGGAATTTGAAAAACAGTTTAAAGCCAACAAAAAAGCATGGGAATTTTTCAACAATCAGGCGCTGTCTTATAAAAAGGTCATGTTGCACTGGATCATGAGGGCAAAACAGGAGAAAACGAGATTATCAAGGTTAGAAAAGACAATTAAGGAAAGTGAAGCGGGAAAAAGAATTTCATTTTATGGTTGAATTGATTTGACGATCTGTTTTAAAAATCTACAAATATTATCCTAACTTTGAAGTCTTAAACAAGAAAAGATTAACAATGCATACAGACACATTAGATTTTTGGGTAGGAAATTTCAACAGTGAAGAAGATTTTTATGATTTTGTGGAAGAAGACGAAAGCTATTATCTCCTTGAAGAATCTGATGATACCCATATTTCAAAGTTTGCCGCTTCTCAGGATGTAGTGTGGCTCAACCACGATTTTGTAGAATATGGTTTTGAAGGCGGAAACAGAACGATTTATGAAAAATTTGCTGAATATTCTTTTGCCGAACAATGGCTTCCGATACTCGTGAATAGACTTAACGAAATCAATCTGAAATTTGAAGTCAATGCCATTATCTTCCTCAATCAGGGCCAGGTTCCGAAGCCTGTTTCCGTGGAAAACGACTTTTTCTCATTGACGTATGTCGGGGGTATTGAATTTAGTGCGTAAGCTCTTTTAATCTGTGCTTTTTTACCTTAGCTTTATCATAAATTAAAATCATGGTTTCAAAAAAGCTGATCATTATCAGTGTGGTTGTTGTATTGTTGCTTATTACAGCGCATACTTTAGGCGGATATCTTATTATGTATCCCGTAAAACCTGACTTTTGGACGGTTGTGTCGGAAAGCAGTCCACAATACCTTTTAATCGCTTTAGCTTTGTTTACCTTGATTGCCTGGTTAATTAGTCATCTGAGAATTAAAAATGTAAAGGTTAAAAATAGATTTCTTTTAGTATTTACCGTACTCTGTGGTATATTGTTAAGCTATGTTATATATTTTGATGCAGCTACTTATATGTCAACCCGAAAAGCCGTCAAAGAATCTGAAAATGAATATATTCAGCAGGCAAAAGAAGACATCAAAAAAGACAAAATTATGTACCGGTTTGCAAATGGACTTGCTATTCCGGAATACGATGCAAAAACGCAGAATAAAATAGACAGTATCCGGAAAAAATTCGGGATAAGTTATTTCAATACAGGCTGTATTGTTGATGTAATTGATGTTGAAGGACAACAAAAATATGAAGAAATGGTAAAACCTTACCTTGAAAAAAGAAACGGTAAGGCTGGGAAGAAAAGATGAATAAGGAAAGTGAAAATTTAAAAAAAGTAAAGCTGCCGCATTCTTACAACAGATAATGAAAAATGCTTCGACTGGCTCAATATGACATTACTAAAATTCACCGTTTAAACAGTTAGTTAGTATTAGCATTGTCATGCTGAGCCTGTCGAAGCATCTATACTTTAAAAAATCAATGCGCTTCCAGCCAGTTATTCCCGACACCCACTTCTACCAATAACGGAACCTGCGTTTCAATAGCATTTTCCATTTCCATTTTAATGATGTTGGTAGCTACTTCAATTTCATCAGCCGGAGCTTCAAAAACCAATTCGTCGTGCACCTGCAGCAGCATTTTTGTTTTTAATTTTTCTTTTTCCAGTTCTTTTTGAATTTTTATCATCGCTACTTTTACCACATCGGCAGCACTTCCCTGGATAGGAGCGTTGACGGCATTTCTTTCAGCATGTCCGCGAACCACAAAATTATTGGAATTGATATCTTTCAAATGACGCTTTCTTCCCAGAATGGTTTCCACATAACCGATTTCACGGGCTCTTTTTACTTGTTCTGCCATATATTCCTTCAATTTCGGATAGGAGGCATAATAGGCATCGATCATCTGTTTGGCTTCACTTCTGGACAATCCGGTCTGCTCTGCAAGAGCGAAAGCGCCCTGCCCGTATAAAATCCCGAAGTTTACGGTCTTCGCCTGGCTTCTCTGAATTTTTGAAACCTCTTCCAGCGGAATATTAAATAACCTCGCCGCTGTTGAGGCGTGGATATCTTCTCCGTCCTGGAAAGCCTTGATCATATTATCTTCTCCCGAAATTTCAGCAATAAGACGAAGCTCAATCTGTGAATAATCGGCAGAAATAATCTTTTTACCTTCTCCCGCCACAAAAGCACCACGGATCTGCTGACCTCTCAACGTTCTGATCGGAATGTTTTGAAGATTCGGATTAACACTCGCCAGACGGCCCGTTGCGGCAGTAGTCTGTGAGAAATTTGTATGAACGCGGTTATCCGATTTATCAATCTGCGATGGAAGTGCATCCACGTATGTTGATTTTAATTTCTGATACGTCCTGTATTCAAGAATATGCTTAATAATCTCATGTTTAGACGCAAGCTTCTGCAGAATATCTTCCGAAGTCGCATATTGTCCGGTTTTCGTTTTCTTGGCCTTCGGGTCCAGCTGAAGCTTTTCAAAAAGAATATCTCCCAGCTGTTTCGGGGAATTGACATTGAATTCTTCCCCGGAAAGTTCAAAAATTTTCGCTTCCAGCTGTCTCAGGTCGTTTTCCAGATCTATGCTTTCCTGGGCAAGCCATTTCTCATCGAGTGAAATTCCGGCCAGTTCCATTTTAGCCAAAACTTCCATCAGAGGCATTTCTATATTGAAGAACAGATCTTCTAAATTTTCTTTTTTAAGCTGCGGGGCAAAAAGCTCATACAGCTGAAAAGTTACATCGGCATCTTCGGCTGCGTAATCGGTCTGTGTCCTGAGATCCGCATCCCGGAAATTTCCCTGTTTCTTTCCCTTTTTACCGATAATGGTTTCAATGGAAACCGGTTTATAACCCAGGTACATTTCGGAAAGATAGTCCATTCCGTGTCTTCCGTCAGGATTCAGGAGATAATGTGCGATCATCGTGTCGAACATCGCGCCTTTCACCGTGATATTATATCTTCTGAGGATTTTATAATCAAACTTTAAATTGTGCGCTACTTTGATGACATCTTCCTTTTCGAAAAAAGGCCTGAAAATTTCCAGCGTCTGCAATACTTCACCCTGATCTTCCGAAAGGGGAATATAATACGCCAATCCTTTTTTGTAGCTGAAACTCATTCCTACAAGCTCGGCTTCGAGTTCATTAAGAGAAGTGGTTTCAGTGTCGAAGCAGACTACACGCTGTTTTAATAAATTGTCAACAAGAATTTTCTGGGCTTTGGGATTACTGATAAACTGATACAGGTGATCATTCTGCTCAATCGTAGCCTTCGTTGAGGTAGCCTGATCCAGCTCTTCATAAGTGGCAAAAAGATCGAGCTGTCCCACTGCCTGCGCTACTTTTTGCTGTGGTGTTTCAGCAACGGTAATATCAATCTCTGCAACGACAACAGTTCCTGTTGAGGAAGGAGCAAATGCACGGTAAAGATTTTCGTACAGTCTTCTGAATTCTATTTCGTCGAAAACTTCTTTTACTTTTTCAAAATCCGGAGTCTCCAGATCATATTGTTCCTGATGGAATTCAATAGGCGCATCACAGATAATGGTGGCCAGCTTTTTAGATAAAATTCCTCTTTCTGCTGAAGCTTCCACTTTTTCTTTTAATTTACCCTTTAGCTTATCGGTGTTGGCCAGCAGGGTTTCAATATTTCCAAATTCTTTCAGGAATTTCATGGCTGTTTTTTCACCCACGCCCTCAAGGCCGGGAATATTATCCACAGAATCTCCCATCATCGCCAGGAAATCGATCATCTGTTTAGGATCTTCAATTTCGTATTTGGCTTTAACTTCTTCTACACCTAAAATCTCAATATCGCCGCCTTTAAGTCCCGGCTTGTAAATTTTTATTTTATCTGTGACAAGCTGTGCAAAATCTTTGTCGGGAGTTACCATAAACGTGGTATAGCCTTCTTCTTCTGCTTTACAGGCAATGGTTCCGATCACATCATCTGCTTCATATCCCGGAACGCCCAAAATAGGAATATGCATGGCTTGCAGAATTCTGTGTATATACGGGATAGCATTTTGTATGGCTTCCGGCGTTTCGCTTCTGTTGGCTTTATATTCAGAAAAATCCCCCGTTCTTATGCTGGCTTCACCCACATCAAAAACCACTGCAAGATGAGTAGGCCGTTCCCTTCTGATTAATTCGATCAGGGAATTGGTAAATCCGAAAATAGCTGAAGTATCCAGACCTTTGCTGGTGAGTCTCGGATTTCTGATCAGAGCATAATATCCTCTGAAAATCATTGCATAAGCATCGATCAGGAATAATCTTTTATCTTGTGTTGCGTCCATATTGTCCATAAAAAACAAATATAAGAAAAAGAGTTCTTTTAATAGGGAAATGTACAAAGGATTAACCGGAGATATTCTTTGTTATTTTTTTAACAATACACTTTCAAAAACCACTCTTTTTGCTTCAATGTTGAACCTTTCAGGTTGGCTTTTGAGTCTCTGAGTCTCGTCGTTGAATCTTTTTGCCTCGTTATCGAGTCTTTTAGGCTGGTTTTTCATTCTTTTAGACTCGTCCGAGAGTGTTTTTGATTCATCATTGAGTCTTTTAGACTGGTTTTTCAGTCTTTCTGATTCATGGTCGCGTCTTTTTTGCTCAACATTGAGCTTGTTAGAGTCGACAGAATCAAATCTTCAAATTCAGACTTAATCTATTTTTATATCAAGAGTCTTGTACATTAATGTTTATGTCTTTAATAATGTACGTTAATCTGGTAAAACATAGAGAGTTCATTTTCTATTCCTTACATTTGTATAGCATTCTGATTTGAGAATGAAAATGATTGATATGACAGATAAAAAATACAATGAGACGATTCATAAAGATAAAAATTACGAATACATTACCATTTCCAACGACGAAAACAACGTAAGAATCTATACTTTGAAAAACGGCCTAAAGGTTTTTCTTGCCCAAAATTTTGATGCCCCCAGAATCCAGACCTATATTCCGGTACGTACAGGAAGCAATAATGACCCTGCCGATAATACCGGACTGGCACATTACCTCGAACATATGATGTTCAAAGGTACTTCAAAACTCGGGACTCAGGATTGGAAAAAAGAAAGTGAATTGCTGAACCAAATTTCAGATTTGTATGAAGAGCACAAAACAACCTCTGATCCTGAAAAAAAGAAAGAAATTTACCGCAAAATAGATGAGCTGTCCCAGGAGGCAAGCCAATATGCTATTGCCAATGAATATGACAAGGCAATTTCTTCATTAGGCGCTACGGGAACAAATGCCCACACCTGGTTTGATGAAACGGTCTATAAAAATAATATTCCCAATAATGAACTTGAAAAATGGCTGAAGATTGAAAAAGAAAGATTTTCAGAATTGGTGTTAAGACTTTTTCATACCGAACTGGAATCGGTGTACGAGGAGTTCAACAGGGCACAGGATAACGATTCCAGGTTGGTTCAGTACGAGCTCATGGATGCTCTGTTTCCAACCCATCCGAACGGACAGCAAACGACCCTTGGAAAGGCCGAACACCTGAAAAATCCTTCGATGAGGGCTATTCATAAATATTTTGATGAATACTACGTCCCGAATAATTATGCAATGGTTTTGGTGGGAGATCTTGATTTTGATGAGACTATTAAACTTATCGATCAATATTTCGGCACGATTCCTTACCGCGAATTACTTGAGAAATATCCGATTGTCGAACAACCGATTACAGGAATAGTGGAAAGAACCGTGAAGAGTCCTACTACGCCGAGAGTTCAGCTCGCCTGGAGGACCGAAAGTTACGGAACAAGGGAAGCGATGCTTGCCGATATCGTCGCCAATATTTTAAGCAACAGGGGAGAAGCGGGATTGATAGACCTGAACATTAATCAGACCCAGAAACTGCTTTGGGGACAGGCGTATTCAGTGGGATTAAAACAATACGGGTATTTCTCCATTGTTGCCGTTCCGAAAGAAACACAGACCCTGGATGAAGCAAAAAATCTCGTGATGGAACAGCTCGAATTGGTGAAAAAAGGAGATTTCCCGGACTGGATGCTTACCGCAATCATCAATGATTTCAAAGTTCAGAGGATGAAAGCGCTGGAAACCGCAGACGGGCTTGCCACCAATCTCTATGATAGCTACATCAAAGGCAGAACCTGGGAACAGGAACTGAATGAAATGGATGAATATGCCGCTATTACAAAAGAAGATGTGGTAGCTTTCGCCAATGAATTCTTCAAAGATAATTATGTAATTGTTAATAAAGAAAAAGGAACTAACGATAAGCTGATTCGTGTAGAAAATCCTGGAATTACCCCGGTAAAAATCAACCGTGAAGCACAATCTGAGTTTCTCAAGCAGATTTTAGCGGAAAAAACAGAGGATATCCAGCCTGAATTTATCGACTATCAGAAAGAAATCCTTACCGACACGATTAAAGATAAAAAACTGAGCTTTGTGAAAAATAAAAGCAATGATATTGCCCAGGTACATTTTATTTTTCCTTTCGGAAGCGATCATGATCGTGATCTTGGTATTTCAACACAGGTTCTTCAGTATCTGGGAACAGAAAAATTTTCGCCGGATGACCTTAAAAAGGAGTTTTTCAAAATCGGGATTACCAATGATTTTAAAACCACCAACGACCAGCTTACCATTTCACTACACGGTCTTGAAGAAAATATCCCGAAAGGAATTGAGCTCCTGCAACACTGGTTGAAAAAAGTACAGCCTGATCAGGAAATTTATAACCAGTTTGTGGAAACGGTGTTAGAAAACCGCGCAGCCATAAAAAAGGACAAAGCCCGCATCATGACGGCTTTAACGAATTATACCAAGCTCGGGTCTTTTTCCCGATTTACGGATATTATTTCAAAAGAAGAGCTTGAGAGCAGCAATGTTGAGGTGTTTACGGAAAGAATGCAGAATTTATTCAGGTTTCCATATCAGATTTTCTTTTACGGACGGAATTTTGAAGATTTTAAAGATTATATCGGGAAATATATCGAGCCGGAAAGCCTTGCTATTCCTGAGCCTAAAAAATATCCTGAACCTGAAACGCTGGGGAATGTTTATTTTACCAACTATGACATGGTGCAGATGGAAATGAGCAGGATCGGAAGAGGTCAAATGGTTAATACAGGAAATTTCGGGAAGATCAATGTATTCAACGAATATTTCGGGAGAGGGCTCTCTTCTATTGTTTTTCAGGAAATCCGTGAGAGCAAAAGTCTTGCATATTCTGCCTACGTTTCCTATGCTGCCAATTCCGAGTTGAACCATCCGGATTATATCACCACGTATATCGGGACACAGCCGGATAAGCTACAGATTGCCATCGATACACTGGCTGAACTGATGGCCGAGCTTCCTGAAGTCCCGGCACAGTTTGAAAATGCCAGAAATGCGGCACTGAAACAGATTGCCTCCGCAAGGATTACCAGAACCAATATTTTCTTTAATACCCTAAGACTTAAAAAGCTGAATATTTTCCACGACTTCAGGAAAGACATTTATCAGCAGATTGAAAGCTTAACCTTTGAAGACGTGAAGATGTTTTATAACAATTATATTAAAACGGTTCAGTTTAATACGGCCCTTATCGGAAAAAGAGAAAACCTGAATATGAAAGCTGTTTCTCAAATGGGAGCTTTTAAAGAAGTGACTTTAAAGGATATTTTTGGACATTAAAAATTTAATAAAATAATCATAAGCTGCCGCGCGATTCCATCGCGTGGCTTTTTGTTTTTATTTATCTTTTATAAATTTTTATCTTTATCAAAACATACATTGATGAGTAGAAATTACAAATTCCATAATCCCGAAGGGCTGTATTTCGTAAGTTTTGCTGTTGTCGGCTGGCTGAATGTCTTTATAAAAGATGAATATATAGAGCTGCTGTTGAAAAGTTTAAGATTCTGTCAGAAAAATAAAGGAATGGAAATACATGCCTGGTGTATTATGCCCAATCATGTACATTTGGTTTTCCGAAGTGTGAATGGCCAAAAACCGGAGCTTTTATTAGGCGATTTCAAAAGGTTTACCAGCAAGGCCGTTGTTTCAGCAATAAAAGAAAACGCAAAAGAACCCAGAAACAAATTCTTATTAAACTTTTTCCTGAAAGAAGGTTTAAAAACATCTAACGTCAATAAGTATCAATTTTGGAGACATGATAATCATCCAATTGAGTTATGGAGCAACAGAGTAATCTGGCAAAAGATTAATTATACCCATAAAAATCCTGTAAAAGCAGGACTTGTAACAAATGCGGAAGAGTACCGATACAGTAGTGCTATAGATTATGCCGACGAGAAAGGGCTTCTGGAGGATATAGTTGTTTTCAGAATGTTTAATATTTAGGTTTATTTATTTCGCGCGATACAATCGCGCGGCAGCGGTGTGTTATTTGACTAAACTGCAGGTTTGTAATGTTTTACGCTTTTTGATTTATATAAAATTCTTGATATATGTTTATAATTTATTTCAAACAAAAAATCCCGAAAAAACTTTCGGGACTTTGATATTATTTTATTAAAAACTATTTCACAACTTTCATTTCATTAATCAGCCATTTGGAATCGGCAAATTTATCAATGATGAAAAGAATATATTTCGTGTCGACCATGATATTTCTGCTGAATCGCGGATCATAGTTGATGTCACTCATTGTTCCTTCCCACTGTCGGTCGAAGTTTAATCCTACAAGATTTCCGTAAGCGTCAAGCGCCGGGCTTCCTGAGTTTCCTCCTGTTGTGTGGTTGGTTGCAGTAAATCCTACGGGAACATCTCCTGTTTTATCTTTATACTGTCCAAAATCTTTTTTATCATAAAGATCGATCAGTTTTTTAGGCACATCAAATTCATAATCTCCCGGAACATATTTTTCCATTACCCCGGCCAAGTGAGTCTGATAATTATAAGAAACGGCATCTCTTGGCGAAGAACCTTTTACTTTTCCATACGTTACACGAAGAGTAGAGTTGGCATCCGGGAAGAATTTTCGGTCTTTATCCGTTGCCATCTGTTGAGCCATATAGGTTTTCTGCAGCGCATCAATCTTTGTCTGAAGAGACATAAACTGAGGATCTGCTTTGGTCATGTACGTGTCTCTCATCGACAGATAAATCTGGAAAACAGGATCTTTTTTCAGGGTTTTGATTAATTTATCCTGATTGGAAAAAGCTTTTTCTATATCCTTGCTTAAAGAAGCACCATTCACCTCATTTCTTCCTGTGATGATAGAATTTTTAGAGGCATCCTCAATAACCTGAATATTTTGCGCTTCATTTTTGTACTTTTCAAACCCTGCAGGTAAGAACTGCGCATCTGTTTTGTTGGCATACAAAGCCAGCAGTTTTGCTGTTACTTTAGCATCAAGTTCTGCGTTATAGTCTTTATAGAAAGAAGACAATCTGTTTTTTAGTGCTGCAGTCCCTTTTTCATCCATTCTTCCTGCTTCGACGGCAGCAATATAATTGTAATAAAGGTTAGCAAGCATTAAAGTCTCTGCATTTCTGATGGTTTCAGAATAGTAAGCATTGTTTAAAGCGTAAGGAGCCTGATCGTTATACAGTCTGGTGAGTTGATCCAGAGTTGTTTTAATTTCAGGATTTTTAGCAGCCAGTGAAGCCTCATACTTCATTTTTTTCTCTACGGCATTCGATTTTTTCAAACCTTCCACTTCGCCGATCCATTTTTTCCAGTAATTGGCTACGGATGCGTATTTTGAAGCATACTGAATACGCGTAGCGTCATCGGCGCGCATTTTTTCATCCAATGTCTTTAGTGCCACATCTCTCACAGCAATTCTTGCCGGATCAATTTCCTTCATGATTTTTTCAACAGCAATACCTGGAAGATATTCTGTGGTTCTTCCCGGGAAACCGAAAACAAAGGTGAAATCATTTTCATTCTTATCTTTAATAGAAACAGGAAGATAATGCTTAGGAACGTAAGGAACGTTATCTTTTGAATATTCTGCCGGCTTGTTGTTTTTGTCAGCATAAATCCTGAACATGGAAAAATCTCCGGTATGTCTCGGCCAAACCCAGTTGTCGGTATCTGAACCGAATTTTCCGATGCTTTGCGGCGGTGCGCCTACCAAACGGATATCTTTGTACGTTTCAATAGTATAGGCATAAAATTTATTTCCGTAGTACATTGATTTTACAGAGATGGATTGATAAGGCTCAATTTTCTGTGAGTTCTTGTAGATCTCAATATTTTTAGCAATCTGCTTAGAAAGTTCAGGTTCTGTAAGATTGTCCGTTCCCTGTAAAATCTGACCGGTTACTTCTTTAATATCTACGATAAAATCAACCGTTACTCCGGGATTAGGAAGTTCGCCTTCCGTATTTTTAGCCCAAAAACCGTTTGATAAAAGGTCATTCTGAACGGTTGAATGCGCCTGGATCTGCCCGTAACCACAGTGATGGTTGGTAAGCAGAAGGCCTTTCGGAGAGATGATTTCTGCGGTGCATCCGCCGTTGAACTGTACCACTGCGTCTTTAATGCTTGCTTTCTGAGGGTTGAAGATGTCTTTTGCAGAGATTTTCATTCCCAGATCTTTCATTTCCTTTTCATTCAGCTCTGTCGGGATCCACATTCCTCCGTATTGCTGTGCAAATGTCATTACAGCCGGCAAAAGAAATACGGATAAGAGTATCTTTTTTGTCATAATCAAAATTTTGCTCAATTTACGAAGAAATTATGAGTTTGAAATTTTGTGATATGTTGTCTATTTTGTTGTTGAAAATGAACGATGTATGGATTCTTGCTAATAGCTATTGCGTGCCATGTTAATGATGTTGAACTAAAAATTTTCACTAAAAAATTTAAAATTGAGAAAAAAATACACCGTTTTTTTAGTAGTCTAAATTTAACCGCAAAAGAGTCAAAAGATACTATTAGATGTTACATAAAGTACTAAAAACTTTCAAAAGAAAAAAATCAAAGATTTTTAAGAACTAATGTGTTCTAAAATAATTGTGAGGCTTTATCTTTATCTAATGTGTCTCATGTGTCAAAATGCTTTTGTTTCTTTTGCGGTTAAATAAAAAAGTTTGAAACAGTTATTGCTAAAACTGGTAGGCAATAATGCGCTCATCTTCCATCAGGCTTTTCATCAGAGTTTCGTGGTTGACGTTTTTTCCTGTTACAATCCATGAGGTAGAAAGATTTCCCTGGGTGTACTGCTGTTTAGAAATCGCATACCTCAGGTTATGTTTCCTGAAAAGTTCTTCACAATAAGGCACATCATGATAATTGGTAACGGCAATCTTATATTCCCTGATTTTATGTTCTCGATCGATCAGTTTTTCGAAGCTGGTAAGCGAACTGAGTATCAACAGTACTAAAATGGTTCCCAAAACGGCAAGATAAACGTATCCCGACCCAACGGCCATCCCGAGAGATGCTGTTGCCCATATCGTTGTGGCTGTCGTAATCCCGTCGATTTTACTGTCTCCTTTAAAAATAACTCCGGCTCCCAGGAAGCCGATTCCTGTAATGATATTGGCGGCAATACGGTCAGGATCATCTACCCCGATTTTTATAGAGAGAATCGTAAACAGACATGAACCGAAACAGATCAGAATGAAAGTCCTCAGTCCGGCAGATTTATTACGGTATTCACGTTCCGCACCAATCAGGATTCCAAGAACCACTGAGATGAAAATCAAAAGCAGTTCATTCTGAATAGAGTGATCTTTTAAAAATTCCATGAGTAATTATTTTAATAGCCAGAATAAATTTAGATAAAATCTTTCTTACAAAATATGAATGAAATCACTTTTGATTAATAAAAAAGCTGTCCGAGGACAGCCTTAATAATTATTTTTTCTCAACCAAATCCAGAAACTGCTGTTCGTCCAGAATCTCAATGGTTCCAATATCCTGAGCTTTCTTCAGCTTGCTTCCTGCTTTTTCGCCTACGACGAGGTAATTCAGATTTTTGGAAACGGCAGAAATATTTTTTCCGCCATGTTTTTCCACCATTTCTTCCGCCGCTTCTCTGGTGAATAAGGATAATTTTCCGGTGAAAAGGAAGGTTTTTCCGTCCAAAACATTAGATAAAACTTCATTGGTGCTTTCGCCCTTTTCAAGCTGAACGCCGTACGATTTCAGCCTTTCAATCATCAGGATATTTTCCGGATTAGCGAAGAAATCTACAATACTTACTGCAATTTTAGTCCCGATATCTTCTACCTGGCAAAGCTCTTCTACCGTAGCATTTTTCAGTTCTTCGATGGAAGGGAAATTCTTAACCAGTTTCTTGGCAACGGTTTCTCCCACGTGCTTTATGCCGATTCCATACAATACTTTTTCAAAAGGAATTTCCTTAGATTTTTCAATTCCGGAGATGATATTCTGGGCAGATTTTTCAGCCATTCTTTCCAACGGAAGCAGCTGTTCTTTTTTCAACACATAAAAATCAGCAGGGTTTTCAATGAGTCTTTCCCTGTATAGCTGTTCAATGGTTTCGCTGCCGAGATTATCAATATTTAAAGCTTTTCTGGAAACATAATGAATCATTCTTCCTACTACCTGTGGCGGACAGTGCAATTCGTTCGGGCAGAAATGAATGGCCTGATCTTCAATTTTCACCAATTCCGTTCCGCATTCCGGGCAATGTCTGATGTATTCTATTTCTTTGCTTTCGGCAGTTCTTTTTTCTTTATTTACGCCTACGATTTTAGGAATAATTTCACCTCCTTTTTCTACATACACGAAATCATGTTCATGAAGGTCGAGTTTTTTAATGATATCTTCATTGTGGAGAGAAGCTCTTTTAACAATGGTTCCTGCCAACAATACGGGCTTAAGATTGGCAACGGGAGTAATGGCGCCGGTTCTTCCCACCTGATAAGTAACGGTCTGTAATTCTGTTTCTACTTTTTCCGCTTTGAATTTATAAGCCATCGCCCAACGTGGAGATTTTGCCGTGTAGCCAAGCTGTCGCTGTTGTTTTAGGGAATTTACTTTTAAAACGATCCCGTCGATTTCAAAAGGAAGATTGTGTCTTTCAATGTCCCAGTATGTAATAAATTCTTTTACCTCAGCAAGTGTTTTACAAAGTTTAGCCTGTTGTGATGTTTTGAAACCCCAGGATTTTGCTTTTTCCAAAAGTTCCCAGTGCGATTCGGCAGGGATTTCTTCGGAAATGTATTGATATAACACTGAGGAAAGTCCGCGTTTTCTTACCTCGCCGCTGTCCTGCATTTTAAGACTTCCGCTGGCGGTATTTCTTGGGTTCATGAAGGGATCCAGGCCGTCTTCTTCACGCTGCTTATTGATTTTATCGAAATTTTTCCGTGTTAAATAAATTTCGCCACGCATGAAAAATTGAGCAGGAAAATCACCTTTCAGCTTTAATGGAATATCTGAAATAGTACGGACATTCGCTGTAATCTCATCACCCTGAAAGCCGTCGCCCCGTGTTACAGCCTGAAAAAGTTTTCCATTCTCATACAAAATAGAAATAGAAGCTCCGTCGTATTTCAGCTCGGCTACAAATTCTACAGGTTCGTCAATCGCTTTAATAATTCTTTTTTCCCAGTCTTCCAGATCGTCGAAATCATAGGAATTGTCGAGAGAATACATTCTGAATTTATGCTGAACGGTAGGAAACACTTTTGTAATTCCGCCGCCTACCCTCATGGTGGGAGAGTTTTCGTCATAGAATTCAGGGTATTTTGCTTCCAGATCGCGTAGTTCTTCCAGCAGCATATCAAAATCATAGTCTGTGATCGTAGGAGTATCAAGAAGATAATAGTCTTCGTTATGCTGGTGAAGTTCCTTCCGGAGATCTTCTATTTTTTGCTGTATGTTTTCGGACATCGGGTTTTTATCTTTTAGCAAAAATAATTAAATACAATTTAAAAAAATAAGAGATTTACACATTCCGGGAAAATTAAAAAGGCTTAACATATTTCAACGGTTTGACTATCTATCAGATAAATTTTGCGTTTATAATTATTTAACATCGTGTTCCTAAATAATTAAAAAAATGTTAAAACTCCCTTAAACAGACTGTTCTCAAAGTCAGGATACATTTGCATGCAGCTAATTTGAAAAAATGAGAAAAGTAAAGATTGTATTGGGATTATTATTCCTGAGTTTCGGGACACTGGCATATGCGCAGACTACACAGGCCTCTATTGTAGGAAAAGTGACCGGGGCCGGAAGAGCGCCACAGGAAAAAATAAAAGTGACGATTATTAATGAATCGACGGGTTTCAAAACAGAAACGGAAACCAACTCAAAGGGAGAGTATATATTTAAAGAAATCCCTCTGGGAGGTCCTTACACGGTAATAGTGAATGAGGAGAAAAGAGAAGGCTATAATGTAAACTTTGGCGATCAGGTAACAGTAAATATGGATCTAGCGAACGAGAAATCCATTGAGGAAGTTATAGTCACAGGAAATCTTAAAAATAAAATCGGAAATTTAGGAGCTGCTACGGCAATTACCACCAAAAATATCGGAATATTGCCTGTTAACGGAAGAAACTTTACCAATTTGGCTGAGCTCTCACCTTTAAGCGGTAAAAACGGAAGTATTTCCGGACAGCTGAGCTCTTCTACCAATTTTACCATTGACGGGATGACCGCTAAAAACCCGACTTCTGCAGGGGCTACCACAAGCCGTAGTGGCGCGCCGTTTTCAATCTCGATTGAGGCGGTTCGTGAGTTTAAAGTAACAACCAACCAGTATGATGTAACACTGGGAAGGAGCGGCGGGGGAACCATAAGTGCTGTTACAAAGTCAGGAACCAACCAGTTTTCAGGAAGTGCATGGGAATATCTGAGAACGAACTGGCTTTCCAGCAAATACGACATCAGAGGAAATGAGATCCATAATGATTTTTCTACTTCTCAGTTCGGTTTTTCGCTTGGCGGACCGATTATCAAGAATAAACTTCATTTCTTCGTGGCTTGGGATCATCAGCTTGACTCACGACCGCTGCAGATTGCAGATATCAAATCGCATGACGATGAATTGAGGCTTAACACCACTACTGCTACTTTAAATAAGTTCTTAGATATTGCCAGAGCAAAATATGGTGTAGCAAATACCCCTCAGTTCGGAAGCTTCGACAAAGTAAGGAATTCTGATGCGGCATTTTTACGTCTGGACTGGCAGATTAACGACAAAAACTTATTGACATTAAGAAATAACTTTACCTACGATTTAAATAAAAACGGTCTAGGAGACAATACGGCAATCAATGCTTTTGAATCTTATGGAAATGATAAAAACCTGGATAACAGTTTATTATTAACATTAAGAACCAACCTGAAACCTAACATGACCAATGAATTAAAGGCTCAATACCTTTACACCGCTCAGGACAGTTACCAAAATGATGAATTAGGACACGCTCTTCCCAGAGCCATTGTTGAAAATATTGTTTCCAATATTGATGGTAAAGACAAAGCGACGAATATCCAGATTGGGGGACACCGTTTCGGGCAGGAAAGTTTCAGAAATAATGTTTTCCAGATTGTAGACAATTTATATTACAATACGGATAAGATTAAATATACTTTCGGAGCAGATTTGATGTACACGAATGCAAAATCTATTTATGGAAGTGAGGTGAACGGAAGATTCCATTTCAGGGAAAATCCTGCTGCGAATGGCGGAGATAATTTGTTTAATTTTAATAATCTCATTGCTTACAGATTTTACAGAGAAGTTCCTTTAATGGAAGATCCTTCGGTGAAATCCAATATTTACAATTTAGGGGTTTACGGACAGATTCAAACCAAAATTGCCAGAGGCTTGGATTTAATGGCAGGGTTACGATTGGATTACGGAGGGTATCCAAAGGCAAAACTTAATCAGAAGTTGTTTGATGAAATGGGAATCCGTACGGATAATCAGATCCAATCATTCATTATCCAGCCGAGATTCCAGTTTGATTGGAATATCAATGAAGGGAATAAAAATTTCTTAAAATTCGGAGCCGGTATTTTCTCGTCTGATATTAATAATTATATGATTATCAATAATCTTGTATTCGATGGAAAGCATTTGGCTACAGTGGATGTCAATCCTTCCCAGATTGGCTTAACGCCTGATTTCAACAGCTACAGAAATGATTACGGAACTGTTCCTACATTATCTCAGTATCAGCTTCCTACCATCAACTATACAGGAAAAGATGCGAAAATCCCTGTCGTTTATAAAGCAAATATTTCTTATACTCATTTCTTTAACGAAAGATTTAGGGCAGGAGTTGCGGCTTATATGGCTTTAGGGAGAAACAACTATTTCTATTATGACAGAAATATGGCCGCCAATCCATATTTCACTTTGGATAATGAAGGTGGAAGAGGAGTTTATGTTCCTGCTGCTTCAATTGCTGCCAATGGAACAATGAACTGGAAAGAAGGAAGAATCAACAAAAACTTTGGAAGAGTTCTTGAGCTGGTAAGCGATGGAAAGGTAAATCAATTCTCATTTGTGGCAGACACAAGTTACCGTTACTGGAGAGATGGGGAAATCACGGCAAGTTATACATGGGCGGATATTAAAGATAACACTTCTTATAACGGAAACGTAGCGAATTCAGCGACTTTATCCACTCCGGTTGCGGGTGATCCCCGGGATCTGAGAATGACCTATTCTGATAACCAATTCAGAAATAAAGTGGTCATCTACGGTAATTCACCGACGATTGCAGGATTTACTTTAGGGATTCGTTATGCAGGAATGGGAGGAACCCGTTTTTCTTTAACAGCAGGAGGAAACGTAAACGGGGATTTCGTTGACACCAATGATCTGGCCTATATTTTCCCGAATCTTACCCAGGCTTTGATTGACAATCCGGAAGTAGGAACGGCTTTAAAGAACTATATCACCGATTATAATAACAAGATCGCGGAAAGAAACGGCGGGAAAAACGGATTCTACGGAGTTTGGGATATTCGTGTGGCCAAGAAGATCAAATTTGAAAAGATTGGCGGATTTGAACTTTCGGTGGATATTTTCAACGTAGCCAACCTACTTAACAAAGAGAAAGGGATCAATAAATCTTACGGAAATACAGCTCTTTACAGAATCACAGGATTTGATCAGGCTACAAAGCAGCTTAAATACAGTCTCAATACAAGTGGTCTTGAACCGTTATCCGGAAATCCTTATCAGATTCAGATAGGAGCAAAATATACGTTCTAGAATATTGCAAAATGTGAATGGTCAATTGTGAATTTTTATCATTTAAATAAAATCATTTTAATGATTGACTTACAAAGCAAAATTGACCATTCGCTTTAATTTATTACCTTTATCTCAAAGTTGAAAGACTTTTAGTTTTACTATTTAATTTATATTATGAAAAAAGTTATCTTAGGGTTAGCAGTTGTAAGCACCGTTTTCATGAAGGCACAAACCCAGATTATCGCACACAGAGGATATTGGCAAACCCAGCCTCCGACTACAGAAAATTCTCTGAAATCACTTGAAAATGCTCAGAATCTGAAAATTTATGGTTCCGAATTCGATGTACGGATGACCAAAGACGGAATTTTGGTTGTAAATCACGATGAGCATCACGCAAAAATGGAAATTTCCGAAACAGATTTTAAAGAGCTGAAAAAAGTAAAGCTTTCCAACGGTGAAAACTTTCCTACATTAAAAGATTATCTTAAACAGGGAAAGAAGGATAAAGTCCTAAAGCTTATCGTTGAAATAAAACCCGATAAAACTGAGGAAAAAGAAAATGAGCTTACGGCAAAAACCATCAAAATGATTAAAGACATGAAGCTGGATGGGCAATGTGAATTTATCTCCTTCAGCTTAAACATCTGCAAAGAAATCAAAAAACTGGAACCGAAATTTAAAGTTCAGTATCTGAAAGGAGAACTTTCACCACAGCAGATCAAGGAAGAGGGACTAGACGGAATGGATTACCATTTCAGCGTGTTCCAAAAGAATCCAACTTGGATCGCCGAAGCAAAATCCTTAGGTTTAATAACAAATGCATGGACGGTAAATGATGCTGCAGTTTCTGATGAACTGAAAAAACAGGGCATTGGTTTTATTACCACCAACATTCCGGATCAGCTGAAATAAATAAGCTATAATAATACTGTAAAGTCTGTCTTTTGAGGCAGACTTTTTTTTATTTCCTTTTACGATTAATTACAAAAGCTCAATATTTATGGCAGATATGGTGTAATGTTATTTTATCAGGAAAAGACAATAAAGTTATGCAAATACTCTCGGAATACCGTATTAAAAATACTTAATCAGTTTAAACGGTTAGGAACCAAAGCTGTATAGATATTCGTTAAAGATAAATTAATATAGTGTTTAATAATTCTTTAATAAATGTTAAAATCAAGTTAAAACCATAACCGTAATGTCGGTTTAATTTTGCGCAAACAAAAAGGATATGCGTAAAGAGACACAAAAAGTACTGATATTATCACTATTGGGATTGGTGAGTGTAAATCTGGCGGCTCAGCAAAAAGCAAAAAGAGACACCATTAAAAACATTGACGAAGTAGTGGTAACAGCATTAGGTATCAAAAGGCAGGACAGGTCTTTAGGATATGTAGCGGAAACCATTAAATCTGATGAGTTGTTAAAAACTCAGAACAATAACTGGTCGCAGGCTCTTGAAGGTAAGGTTGCAGGACTTAAGATACAGACAGCAGGAGCGGGGCCATTGGGAAGCTCTATCATTAAACTACGAGGAGATATTTCCATGAATCCTGATCAGAATAATGCGCTTATCGTAGTAGACGGCGTGCCTCTGAACAATAATACTACAGGAACGGGTTTTTCGGCATACGGAGCAGGAGCCAAAGCAGATTTACCTATTGATTACGGAAACGGGATCAATACCATTAATCCTGAAGATATAGAATCTATTACTGTTCTTAAAGGATCTACAGCATCTGCCTTATACGGTTCAAGAGGAGCCGGCGGTGCAATTATGATCACAACGAAATCCGGAAAAAGCAAAAAAGGAAAAGTTCAGGTAAGCTTAAATTCATATTCAAGCTACGATACGGTGCTTAAATGGCCCGATTATCAATATGAATACGGTCAGGGAACATTACAAAAAGATACACAGGGTAACTTCTTCTACTCTTACGGTGCCTCTGCAGACGGAATCAACACCGGTTCTACCAGCAGTGCATTCGGTCCGAAATTCGCCGGGCAGTATTACTTCCAGTATGATCCGGATCTGGAAGGGCAGAGTGCCGAAAGAAAACTCTGGCAGCCTTACAAAGATAATATCAAAGGATTCTGGGAGACAGGAACCACTTTTTCGAACAATATTTCGGTAGAAGCATCCAATGAGAATACATCTTTCAGGTCATCTTTAACGTATTTAAAAAACGAATGGATGATGCCAAACACCGGTTTCGACAGGTTCAACGCTGCTTTTTCAGTGGATCATAATTTAAGTGAAAAATTAAAAATCGGGATCAAGTTAAACTACAGCAAAACAAAAAGTGACAATCTTCCTGCTACCGGATACAGTAACCAGTCGATTTCCTACTTCATGATTTTCCAGAATCCGAATGTAGATCTGTCATGGTACAGACCGATTTGGAAAAAAGGCAAGGAACAGGTTGATCAGGTACATCCGTTCAGTTCATTTATTGATAATCCTTATCTCATTGCTTATGAAATGCTGAATGGGGTCGATAAAAATTTTATCACCGGAAATGTTAACCTCAACTATAAGATTACCAAAAATCTGGATGTGATGGTACGATCCGGTATGGAGCTGAACAACGAACTCCGTACGCAGAAAAGACCGTGGAGTTCGGCCAACTATCTTCAGGGAATGTACAGGGAGCAGCACATCAGGTTGATGGATTTGAATAATGATGTTTTGTTCACCTACAGAAATTCATTCAACGATTTTGACTTCAGCGCTTCTGCCGGGGGAAATATCCGTTACACGGAATATATCATGAATGATTATATTGCAGAGGGACTTCTGAAACCGGGAGTATATACCTTGCCAAACGGTATTTCAAACATTTCAAAATTCGCAAGACCTAATGACAAACAGGTAAACAGTGCCTATGCTTTAGCAACATTAAGCTATAAAAATAAAATATTCCTGGATCTTACTGCAAGAAATGACTGGAGCAGCACCCTTCCGAAAGAAAACAGATCTTATTTCTATCCTTCAGCGGCGACTTCATTTATTCTTTCAGATATTTTTAACTTATCTTCTAATACTTTAAATTACTGGAAATTAAGAGCTTCCTGGTCTAAAGTGGGAAATGATACCGATCCTTACCAGCTTATCCAGTACTATAATAACAGTGATTTTGCAGGATCTGTAGAATCTCCGTCTCTGTATCCGAATCCGAACCTGAGACCGAATATGATCACCAATATTGAAGGCGGAATGGATTTTACCATTCTTAAAAACAGAATCAATTATACCATCACGGCTTATCAGAATAACTCTAAAGATCAGATTATCAGAATTCCTACTTTATGGGAAACAGGATACAGCACCAAAGTAATCAATGCCGGTGAAGTAAGAAACAGAGGCCTTGAAATGACATTGAACGCTTATGCCGTGAAAAATAAAAAATTCTCCTGGAGTATTAATGCCAACTGGTCTATGAACAGGAATAAAATTCTCTCCCTGCCGGAGGAATTCAACGGCGAACCGTATACCATGGGAAGTGTGGGAGGCGTAGTTTACTTCAATGCTTTCGTAGGAGGCTCACTGGGAGATATGTATGGCTACGGACTGATGTATGCTCCGGACGGACAGGTTATTTATAATTCAACGGATGGTCTTACTGCGAAACCAACCCAAATGAAAAAAATCGGCAATGCCTATCCAAAATGGAGAGCAGGAATCCAGAATGAATTCAGATATAAGGGGATTACCGTAAGTTTCTCATTTGACGGACAGTACAAAGGAATGGCTTATTCCCAGTCGCATCACAAAATGACAGAACAGGGGAAACTGGAACATACTTTATTCGGAAGAGAAAATCCGGGCGGTATGATCGTGGGTGAAGGGGTCGTGCAGAATGCGGACGGATCTTTCTCTCCAAATACCAAGCCTATTTTATTGTCGTCATATTACGCCGATTATTACAGAAGAGCCAACGTAGAAACCAATACTTTCGATACTTCTTTCATTAAACTTAGAGACGCAAGAATTGCCTATACTTTCTCTAAAAATGTTACTGATCAGCTTAAAATATCGGAACTCACACTCGCCTTATTCGGAAGAAACCTCTGGATGTGGACGAAGTTCCCGCTGTTTGATCCTGAAGTGGCAACCTTAAATGATAATCAGATCACTCCGGGAGTGGAAATGGGACAATTGCCGACAGCAAGAACGGTTGGTATTCAGCTTAATGTTAAATTTTAAAATCTTAAACATGAAAAAATTATTCTTACATACATTATTAATTGCAGCCATCGGTTCAGCCACAGTATCGTGCAGCAGAAGCCTTGATGAGGTAAATACCGACAACAGCAGGATCAGCGAACCTGTCGCATCAAAATTACTGGTGCCGATAGAATACAATATGGCAGCTGTGAATTATATGAGAGCCAATGATTTCACATTTGATCTTATGCAGATTTCCCTTGACTTTCCGAACGAAGGAAATACCCTCAGCAGATACAACATTACCGAAAATACCGGAGCAGGATTCTGGAACAACAGTTACAAATGGATCAAGCAGGTAAAAGACATGAAAATGGCCGCCGAAAGGGATAATGATCCCAATTATACAGCTATTGCCATGGTTCTTAATGCATGGATCTACTCCAATCTCACAGATACTTACGGCGACGTGCCGTTTTCCGAAGCGTCAAGTCTTGATGATGGCAATGCACAGCCGAAATTTGATAAGCAGAAAGATATTTATGTAAAGCTGTTGGATGATTTAAAGACTGCAAACACACTGTTCGTTACCACAAAAACGCTTACCGGTCCCGATATTTTTTATAAGGCTGAAAGTGATGCGAACGGAATTGTAAACTGGAAGAAATTCTGTAACTCGCTTTCATTGCGTTTGTTAACAAGGATTTTAAGCAAAAACGGAGAAGTAAATGTTACCGAGAGAATTCAGGAAATCATCAGTGACCCTGTTAAATTCCCTATTTTCCAGAATAACAGCGAAACAGCAAAGGTAAATGTGACAGGAGTAGCACCGCTTCTTCCTCCGATTACAAGACCGCAGGATTTTACTACGGGTAGAGTGGCTTCTGCATTTTTCGTAGAAACTTTAAAAGCCAATAATGACCCGAGAATGGCCATGTTTTTCGGACAGGCCAAAAGTATTCCCGGAAATGCCAACATCGGATACAAAGGAGCTCCGTCAGGATATGCATATGGTACCACTTTCGATTACCAGCCTTCCAATATGAACCAGAATCTTGCAAAAGCACCATTGAACATTTTGGTATATCCCTATGCCGAGTTGCAATTTACTCTTGCCGAACTGGCTTTTAAAGGAATCATCCCGGGAAATGCGCAAACTTATTATGAAAATGGAGTAAAAGCAGCAATCGAACAGTGGGGAGCAACAGTACCTGCCAATTATTTCACCAATCCGAATGTGGCCTACAATGGAACACTGGAAAGAATTATGCTTCAGAAATATGTCGCCTTGTTTTTTGTAGATCAGCAGCAGTGGTTCGAGAAAAAAAGAACCGGTTTCCCGATACTTCCGAACAACGGAGGATTGCTCAATAATGGTGTCCTGCCTTCAAGATTAATGTACCCGCCAAATCCGAGAATATTGAATACATCAAATTACCAGTCGGCAGTTCAGCAGATGGGAGGCGACAATATCAACGTAAAAGTCTGGTGGAATAAACCGTAAAGCTTATCAGTAGGGTCGGGCTTTAGCCCGATCTTTAAAAAAATAGTCAAAATTGGCTTTAGCCAAACTCAAATTTAAATATCAATCAAATGAATATAAAATTTTTAGTGCCGTGCCTGCTTATTTCAGCGATGGCATTCTCACAGGCTTCTGTTTCAGGATATGTATATGAAGACAGCAATAGAAATCAGAAAAAAGAAAACAGAGAAAAAGGAATTGAAGGAGTAGCCGTTTCCAACGGAATCCAGGTAATTCTTACAGATAAAAACGGAAGATACAGTCTTCCCATCCAGGAAGGTCAGTCGATTTTTGTGATCAAGCCTTCCGGATATATGACACCGGTAAATGCCAATAATTTACCTCAATATTATTATCAGTACAAGCCGAAGGGTTCACCTGCAGATTTTAAATACAAAGGATCTGCCCCAACAGGAGAACTTCCGAAGGAGATCAATTTTGCCTTACATAAACAAAACGAAAGCAAAAATTTTGACATCCTTGTTTTCGGTGATCCTCAGCCTTATACCGAGAAGCAATTGGATTATTTTAAAAGAGCCATTGTAAACGAAGTAAAAAGCACCAAGAAAAATGCGGTGTTGGGAATCAGTCTTGGGGATTTGGTAGGAGATAACCTTAGCCTCCAGAAACCTTATGCCGATGTAATGAAGGAAATCGGATTGCCTTGGTACAATGTGATGGGAAATCATGATATGAACTACGAAGCCAAAGAAGATCTTCTTTCTGATGAAACTTTTGAATCGAATTTCGGACCGGCAAATTATTCATTCAATTACGGAAATGTTCACTTTATTATTCTGGATGATATTTTGTACCCCGATCCGAGAGACGGGAAAGGATATTGGGGAGGTTTCCGTGAAGATCAGATGCAATTCATTGAAAATGATCTGAAATTGGTTGATAAAAACAAATTAATTGTTGTGTCCTTCCATATTCCATTAGAACACAAAAATGAAGATAATTTCAGAAATGCTGATCGTCAGAAATTATTTGATTTTTTAACACCATTTAAAAATACTTTGGTTCTATCGGCGCACACCCACATCCAGCAGCAGCTTTTTTACGGGAAAGAAGCGGGATGGAACGGTACGAAAGACCTTCACGAATACAACGTAGGAACTACCTGCGGCGACTGGTGGTCCGGAACATCGGACGATTTAGGCTTACCAACGTCTACGATGAGAGACGGAACCGCCAAAGGATATTCTTTTATCAGCTTTAAAGACAATGAATACAAGGTTAAATATAAAACTGCCGGAAAACCGGAAGATTATCAGATCAACATGTATGTTCCGAAAGTGATCCCTTTTCCTTCAAAAACATCTGCAAAAGTATTGGCCAATTTCTTCATGGGAAGCAAAAAAGATAAAGTTGAATACAGAATAGACGGCGATAAGTGGGAAGAAATGCAGTATGATGAAACAGTAGATCCTAGTTTTGCCATGTCGGTTTTCAAATGGGACACCACCAAAAATATTTTTCCGGGAAGAAGACCTTCCAACCCGGAAATATCAAAACATATCTGGACGGGCGATTTTTCCAAAAAACTTACTCTGGGAAAACACAAAGTTGAGGTGAGAGCAACGGATATGTATGGAAACCAGTTTTCAGCTTCAGAAGAATTTGAAGTACAGAATCAGATTCTTATCCCTTAATTTTTTTTTATTACTATACTTTCAAAGAAGCCGGCCCTTTTGGGTCGGTTTTAATTTTTGAAAATTAATTTTAACCTAACCTTCAAGGTTTTGGAAACCTTGAAGGTTATAATCTTATATATTTAACATAAAACATTTATTATATCAATCATTACAATAAGCCACTCTGTTTCTCTTTCCAAATCATCTTTCGTAAATTTGCATAACGAATAAAATAAATTCTTAAAAAATGAATATTAACGGAAAAAATGCCATCATTACCGGTGGAGGTAGAGGATTAGGTAAAGCAGTAGCTCTTGCGCTTGCCGCCGAAGGTGTGAATATCGGAATCACAGGAAGAAATGAAGAAAACCTGAAAATGACGGTTGACGAAATCCGTAAATTGGGAGTAAAAGCTGGATACGCCGTTTTCAGCATCGACAACGAAATACATGTAAAGGCAGGAATAGAATCTTTGGCAGAACAATTGGGCGGAATTGATATCCTGATCAACAATGCAGGAATCGGTGATTTCGGATCTATTGAAGAAATGCCTTCCGAAACCTGGGAACAGGTTATTAAAACCAATCTTTTCGGGGTATACTATGCAGCAAAAGCTGTATATCCTTTTATGAAATCAAAAGGAGAAGGCGATATCATTAACGTCGCCTCAACAGCGGGCTTAAAAGGAGGACCGAATATGTCGGCTTATGCCGCTTCAAAAGCAGCCGTTGTTTCCCTTTCGCAGTCGATGATGGCAGAATGGAGAAAACAGAATATCCGTGTCGTTACTCTTACGCCAAGCACAATTGCTTCGGATATGTCGATTCAGGGAGGTCTTACAGACGGAAATCCGGAAAAAGTATTGCAGCCGGAAGATTTTGCAGAATGGGTAAGGGATATTTTAAAAATGAACAGAAGAGCATTGATCGCAAACGGTTCGATTTTCTCTACAAATCCTTAAACAGTTGAAATTTAAAGTTTAATGTTTTAGGTTTAAAGTTTTTTTACTTAATCAAAAATAATTATAAGCGGACTAAGGTTCGCTTTTTTTTATGACAAGGTTGTCATTCTGAATGGGTTTTATGAACGTCGTTCAGTTTTTGCACATGAAAATATTCTCAACAATTTCAAAGATCTTTGTGTTTCTTCGGGTTAAAAAACAAAAGAACAATATTTCAATAAAATCAAAAAAGTAGTTTTATTTTTGCAACAAATTATTCACATGCAAAATTATTTAGAATTCAATTTCAAAATTTCTCCGCTTCAGCCTTGGAACGAAATATTAATGGCAGAACTTATTGAGATCGGTTTCGACAGCTTTACGGAAGAAATTGACGGGATTTTGGGATATATTCAGAAAGAATTATTTAATGAAGATGATCTGAAGGCATTGCCGCTTTTTCAGAATGAAGAGGTAAAAATAGAATATACGTTTCAGGAAATGCCGAATATCAACTGGAATGAAGAATGGGAAAAAAACTTTGAGCCGATCAATATTGATGATAAAGTACTGATCCGCGCCGAATTTCATGAATCGGTTCCGGGAATGCATGAAATTGTTATTCAGCCTAAAATGTCCTTCGGAACAGGGCATCATCCCACCACGCATCTCATGATCCAGCAGATGATGGATATGGATTTTAAAGATAAAAAAGTTCTCGATATGGGTTGCGGAACATCGGTTCTGGCCATTTATGCAAAACAGATCGGAGCCGGGGACACAAAAGCAATCGATATTGATGAATGGTCGGTAGAGAATTCAAAAGAAAATGCAGCAAGAAATAATGTGGGGCTGGATATCGAACTGGGAACGGCAGAAAATTTAGGCCAAGAAAATTATGATATTATTCTGGCTAATATCAACAGGAATATTTTGATTTCAGACATCCCGACTTATGTTTCGGTATTGAATGACGGCGGAAAATTATTGCTTTCCGGATTATGCTTCTTTGACGTAGATGATATTCTGGAAGTTTGCAGAGAAAACGGTCTGGAGCTTAAAAAACAGCTTCAGCGCGAAGAATGGGTAAGTTTATTGCTTGAAAAATAAACATCACAAATAGTATTATGAAATTCTTTTTTACTGCTCTTTTTTTATTTGTCCTTCAGATTTTTCATGCTCAGGAAGAAAATGATACATATGCAAACGGAGTTTTTGAGTTTGAAGAAAATAAGGTGCAGAAAATATTTACCGACTGGACGAGAATCAGGCAGTCTCCCAATGTCGATTCATCCGTTTTGGATTCTCTGCAGGCCAATCAGGAAGTTGTAATTCTTAAAAAAGAAAATTCTGTTTTGAAATTGGGTGAAAGATCAGCTAACTGGTATAAAATCTCCTACCAGAAAAACGGGAAAACTTCCGAAGGATATCTCTGGGGAGGAAATCTTTGTATCGGTTACCGAAATAAAAACGGATATGATTTTTTATTTGGTTTAGCGAAAACATTAAATAAGAAAAATCCTGGTTTCGAAGGTTCGATCCAACAGAATTATGCTTCTGTAAAGGTTTTGGAAGGAAGTATTCTTTTGGATGAAATTTCTTTCGAAACAGGCTCCGGAGAAAGCCTGAACTATGGAAATTTTGTCACCGAAAGCAACCATAAGCTTAAAAATGTTGAGCTGACCTTAAAAGCAACTGTTTCCGGTGAGGCATGCGGAATTCCGAGTTATGAACAATATATTCTGTTTACGAATAAAAAATTAGTTTCATTACCGCAATTAATGAATGTGGGTGATGCCGATGTGTATTATCATTCCGAAGAATTCATTTTTCCAAACGATAAAGCAGGAATTCCCAATGCTTTCATTTTTAAAATGGAGGAAATGGAAAAAGATGACAATGACCGTGAAAAGAAGAAGCATGCATCAGCAATTTATCTCTGGAACGGTAGTTCTTACAGAAAGAAATAATTATCTGTTTCCTAACAATACTTTTTTCAGATCTCCGGCTTCTTTAAAAAGCAAATACAGAATGTAAGACGCAAATACCATGATACCGATAATTGCGGCAGCAACTCCTAAAATAATGGATCCTGCTGAAAATTTATTTCTCCACATGATCCATAATCCGGAAAGGATAAGGTAGCAGGTAAAGTCAAGATTGAACTGGGCGTTCCATCCCGGAGTAAGAATATTTCCAAAGAATACACTAAACAGATCTGCTCCTTCTTTCTGGAAAGCCAGAACAGAGAATATCATTAATAAAATGATTTGGGAAAGCAATAATAATTTGAACACAAAATATTTTTTCATAAGATAAGAATTTAAGATTGAGCTGGCTTCCAAAGCGGGCCTGTAGCGATAATGAGAACAGTAATATTAATGAATACATTGCTGGTGTTTCCCGAAGCTGCAGAACCGGTGCTGTCCAATAAAAACCATGCGATGAGACCTGCCAGTACAGCCTTTCTTACTTCATTCGGCGCCTTGTCATACACCCATTTTCGCAGAAACCATATACATACTCCCCATCCGAACAGAAACCCTCCGGTAAGTGCAGATAAGAAACGTGTGGTAGAAGCGTCATAATTTTGTATGCCGTCCACAGGAAGGCTTAGTAAATCTAATGTCCATCTTGCGGGTTCTGAGGTTTCCGGCATAGATCCCAGAAAGAAAACCGGACCAAATGAACCGACTGTAATTGCTGTTATTTTAAGATAAAACTTATGGAATTGTTCCGTCATCTGTTAATTTTTATGCAAAATTAATCAGCAGGCTGTTAGGATTTTAGACGCTTCCGTACAATATTATTCGAAATTTTTGGCAATTTTTGCAAGATTTTCAAAATAGGAAGTCAGCCAGCTTGTCGTAAGATTTTCCTGATTAATGCGGAGGAAAAAATTCTCCAGGGCGAGTTCAAACAAGCCTTCCATCTGTCTGATGCTCAAAGCAAGATTAAGATCTTCTGACCAGATCCTTACGAAGTCTGTTCCAATAATCTGATTGGATTTGTCAAGCACTGTTTTATAATTTTCCCGATCCTGATTGAAACGCAGCTGTCTGTTGAATAATAAGTCGATCTTATGCTCGGTTAAAATATTTATTAATTCAGGATTGATTTTTTTTACAGCCTTTTCTTTATCTGCAATAATCCTGCACTGAAAAATATGAAATGCAAAAAGCTGATCCAAAAATAACTCGGTATCAGCAAAATGATGGTAAAATGAAGATTTGCTTACTCCCGTTATTTTGGCAAGCTTCTCTATCTTAAGTCCGTTTTCGCCATGTATTGCGAAGTTTTTATAACCTTCAAGAATCCAAATCTGTTTTCCCGGATTGCTATTTTTCGTATCAATATATTTTTCTGTCATTCAACTTTTGAACAAATGTCCGTCATTCAAATGTCATTGATTTTACTGACGGGCATTGGTATTAATTCAATGTGTAATGTACGGTAATTTTTGTATTCAACAATTTGGAAACCGGGCAGTTTGCTTCGGCATCTTTTACCAGTTCGTCGAATTTTGCAGGATCTATGCCTGTAACTTTTGCGAAAAGCGTAAGGTTGGATTGTGTAATGCTGCCGTCTTCCAGTACAATCTCGCATTCGGTTTTTAGCTCATCTGCCGCAAGACCTGCTGCCTGAATGTTAAAAGCCAGTTTCATGCTGAAGCATCCTGCATGTGCCGCTGCAATAAGTTCTTCAGGATTAGTGCCGATGCCATCTGCAAAACGGGAATTAAAGCCATATTGTGTATCATTTAATACGGTGCTTTGGGTGCTTAAACTTCCTTTTCCTTCCTTACCTGTTCCGCTCCATACTGCGGTTGATTTTCTTTTAATCTGCATACTATTCGTGTTTTTTATTTATATTTTTAATTAAATTAATTTATTTTGAAGCAAACCTCGAAATGATGATTCCCACGACAGCTACCATGTAAAACTGTCCTGCCATTCCGAAAAATGCTACAACCAGCCTGCTCATATCCGTTATCGGATAAATGTCACCAAAGCCAATACTGGTAAGCGTTATGAAGCTAAAATAAGATAATTCGTTATATACCTGAGAAATACTGTTTTGCGTAATCCCATGAAAAGATCCGCGAAAATTAAGCTCTATAAAAAGATAGGAAAACAGTGCGACCAGGCTTAGTATCATATAGCCACAAAAGGATCCTATAATCACGTTAATACGAATTTCCCTTGCCTTGGTAATCTGTCGCATCACTTCTATAAAAATAAACACATAATATAGAATAAAAAATACGGTAAGGAATTCGATAAACCATAAATTTTGGCTGAGAAATAAAAATCCTATGGGCATCAGAATGCTGATTAAACTAAAAATATTCTTGAGAACATTAATTCTTTTGCTTCTTTCTTTAAAGATTCCAAAGCACGCTGCTGCAATGAGAATCATATTGACCGGCCAGACATATTTCAGGAAAATCGTATTGTCGGGAAAAAGAATTTTATCAAAAAGCAAAAAAAGTAGGGCAGTTAACAAAAATTCAAACCTGTAATCACTGAGTCTCTGATGTATTCTTTTACTGTGCATTTATATAGCTCTCTATGGATCATACTGTTCACTATGACTGTCAAAAACCATAATAAAAACAGTGTTAATCAACTCTGTAATTGATAAATTTTAATGAATTACTCGCCTAATGCGGCTATAACGATTTTCGCTGTTTCACTGCCGCTGAAATTTTGTTGTCCGGTTACCAGATTCCCGTCTCTTACTGCAAAACCTTTCCATAAACCAGCTTGGATGTAATTGGCACCGATTGCTTTCATTTCATCTTCAATTCTCCAGGGCATAAGATGCTGATCTCTTGACAGGAGATTATAATCCCATACGGCATTATCTGCAAAATCTTCTTCCACATTGGCAAATCCGGTCATAGTTTTGCCTTTGGCTAAATATTCTCCATTACTAAGTTTCGCGTATTTAAGGATGGCAACACCGTGACATAGTGCTGCTGCTATTTTGCCGGCTTCGTAAAACGATACAAATTTCTGATGGAGGTCTGTTGCTTCCGCAAAGTTAAACATAGGAGCCTGTCCCCCGGCTACAACAATAGCATCAAATTTCGAAACGTCGATGTCAGAAACTTTTTTGGTATTTTCAACCAGGCTTTTTAAAGAAGGTGTGTGAATAAATCCCTGACTTATAAGGTCTGTTGAAGAATAACCGCTAGGATCATTAGGATCGCTCATAGAATCGGCTTCACATCTGCCTCCATTGGGAGAGAAGATCTCTATATGATAGCCTTTCTCTGAAAATTCATAATAGGGGTGGGTAAGCTCACTCCACCAAAAGCCAACCGGCCAACCGGTAGTTGTTGAAATGGCTGGATTGGCAATTACGATAGCAATTTTTTTCGGGTTCTCAGAACGAACCGCGTTCGTGTTTTTTAGGCTCATTTTGTTTTTTTACAGATACAAATTAATTACATATCTGCAATAAAACCAACAAGTGGTTCTTTTTGTAATAAGCTAACATTTTTGTAAGTAACAAGATTTAAAGCCTTTTCAATTTTTATAATTTTAATAATGTAATGGAATTGGCAAAATTTCTTTTATAATTAAGGATTGAAAATTAATCGGATACTGAAATTTCTCGTTCTCTTTGATATGCTTGCATCTTAGAATCATACTTTTCACTGTAAACAACAATCCAGTCTTTGGCATTAGAGGTAAATCCTCTATGATCGGAAAGATGTTTTCGTACTCTTTCTTGTAAGTTTTCACAAGAATGTCCGATATAATATTTATTTAGTGATTGAGAAAAAGGATATAACAATAACACATGGGAACTAATATAAACAAAAAACCTCATAACGAAAGCTATGAGGTTTTGTGAGCGCGAAAGGATTCGAACCTTTGACCGTCTGCTTAGAAGGCAGATGCTCTATCCAGCTGAGCTACGCACCCTAAAAAATAAAATTTAAAGTCGGGGCGGCAGGATTCGAACCTGCGACCTCCTGGTCCCAAACCAGGCGCGATGACCGGACTACGCTACGCCCCGATGAGATCATCTAAAACAGGTATATTACCTTGTTTTTTGTGGGTGCAAATATAGAGTCTTTTTTTGAATTATAAAAATAAAATCAGAATAATTTTTTAACAAAATCATTCCAGCAAATTTACATGATTAATAACCATTGTTTTATAGAAAATAATAATGAGAAAAATTTTACTTTCATTCTTTCTACCGGCAATACTTTCTATTGCTTTTAATTTCTATCCGGGTAAAATCAGCAAATACTTTTTAAAAAATAAAAATAGAACATATATATTTAGAACAACATTCTAATAACAGTATATGTATACATGAAATTGAAAATAAAGGTAAAAATTTACGGCAGCATTGCTTAAAATGAATGTAATGGAAGATGAAAAAGATTCTTTCCACTTTTTTCCAAGTAAGTATTTAAATCAGTAAATGACTGTAAATTAAAAGTTCACTAATCTGTCTTTAGTATACAGAATTTCAAGCTGCGATTAAATTTGTAAACAAAAAACCTCATAACAAAAGCTATGAGGTTCTGTGAACTTGGAAGGATTATCTTCGAACCGTCTGATACAAGATTTGAATTGGATTTTGAAATTAAATGTTTGATTATTAGATATTTGTGTTGGTGTTCGGAGAGTTCGAATCCTTTTGCGATATGTTGACGGGAGCGATTTTTCGAACTTTTGTCCTAATATTTTAAGAAGTATAATTGTCAATATATTGGTTTTCAGTATTTTGTGATTTGTAATTCAAGTTCGAATCCTCTTGCCATATTGATTTTTATTAAGTTTTCGGACTTTTATAATAGCTGAAATACATATTTAATAGATTGGAGTTGATAATAAATCAGCTCCAATTTTGTTTATAAAAGAAATGTATTTTTAATTACATGTTTTACAATTTCTTTTTTAACATGCAAGTGAGGGACTGGAACTTTCTTTGTTTTTAACCCTGTTAGAGCCGTTTTCAACCGATGCAGCATTTTGCAAGATTATGCCATAATCTTATTTTCCATGCCTAAAACTGCGCGTTTACGTCTCAACGGAAAGAGAGGGATTCTAACCCATCTCTTCCAAATTACTTTAAACCTATAAGGATGTTTTAAATTACTGCCATGAATTTGCTATAAGATATTTCAGCAGATTTAGGAAGTATATATTTCAGCGACTCCAAAGAACAACTTTTAATTTCTCAAAGGTACAAATTTTCATACTAGTGTTTTAAATATCTATGTAATTGATGAAAGAGGAGGTACTATTGTATCTTAAGGTTTTCCGAATTATTTTTTGTTTCTCCTATTTAGGATTAGCGAAACAGAATAAATATAGTAATTGTAAACCTGCTCTTCTAAAAATACATATATAGCCTGTAGACAGCGCTTAGCAAGATCTCTAAAGATCTTAAATTTACTCAGGACGTCAATAAAATGAGTTAATTAATACCTAAAAAGACGGGGTAGTACCCCATCCAATTTTTATAGATTATTTATTTCAAAGAGATGCTCAATTTGCCGCAGTTTACCTTCTTCCAATGTTGGTACAGATATAAATAATCTTTCTCGTGCCCGGCTAACCGCTACATAAAATATTCTGTGCTCCTCTGTTCTTAAGGTCTGACGAACCAAAAAATCAAAATGTTCCTCTTTTTTCAGAACCACCAGAACATTGTCAAATTCATCTCCTTTGGATTTATGAATGGTTTTACTTGGCGATCTTTCATTATCGATTCTTATGCAAACTGCTAGTTGCTGAAAAGAATAGCGTTCATAGAATTCCTTAGCCCTTCCTCTGGTGATGGCAGGAAAATTATTCCTTACATCAGTGCGCACATGATTGTAGAAATCCAAAAGCGGTTGATCGTGATATTCATCATATTTTGACAAAAGCTTTGAGAGTCCATCCAACGCCATAGCTTTTCGGTCATTTTTGTTTCTGATATGAAGGTAATTATACGACATTTCTTTCAAAGCATCTTTAAACCGCTTTTCTCTTGCAAATTCTGCGGCACTGATACAGGATAAAATTGCATTACGTCTATCAGAATTGTCAATCGCCTGTAAATCCTCTACAAGGTTGTGATCGGGTCTATCTGCTACCATTTGAGATCCGAGCTCGCGTGCAGTAATATTGTCCCATGAAAGGATGGTAAGGTTATCGCCACAAATTCCCTGTGCAAATTCACTTGCAAGTCTATAGTTTCCGATTAGGAGATTACATCTTTCACCTGTAACGTTTCTAAGAGGTTCCTGTCCCATGTCCTTTCGGATGTGGTTGAGGATGCCGACGATTTCATTTGTACTTCTTCGATTGTCGATAATTCTATAATCCTTTAAACCTTCCAAATGATAATCTGTAAACTGTGCGGGTTCTGCTCCCTGAAAGCTATAAATGGACTGGGCTATATCACCGATTATACCGGTAACAGTGCCACTCGCACCGATTAGTTTCAATATTCTGGCCTGGATAGGACTTGTGTCCTGAAATTCATCAATGAAGAAATAGGGATATTTTGTTTTCAGAACCTCTACGATGAAAGGGTAGCGCGTTAGTAGGATATAGGAAAAGTATAATACGTCTTCATGGTGAAGGACTCCTCTTGCCCAGAATAATTTTTTGTAGGACAGCAGATCAGTAGACAATATATTTAGGCAGTTTGCTGCTCCAAAATTTCTTCGTGTACCATTAGGCATAAAATAGTAAGCTTTACTATTATCTACTGATAGGACAATCTGATCACCATTTAATTTAGTCTATTGTTGAAAGCCAGTTTGCTAGCCCTGTCATAAAGTAAGGAAGAGCTTTTAATTGATTGAGCGTATACGGATTTCTGAGGTTAGGTGCTCCTGGGTGTTCATCTAGCCACTCGGTAATTTTGCTCCGACTGGCTCTATGTTCCTCATGACCGTCCATTTTTATAGCATTGAAGCCAAATTCTTCGGCAATGGATCCAATATATGGTTTTATGACATTGCTATAAAGAAAGGCATGTATCGTTGAAACTTCGATTCTGTCTGCACCGAACTGTAGCCTTTTTACGATCGTCTCGACGGCCACGTTTGTGTATGTAATACATGCAATTTTTTTTGTTGCACCAAATTTGTTGGAACTTTGAAGCAGATGGCGCATATGATTTACAAGCCAATGTGTTTTTCCTGCGCCAGGTCCTGCAAATATTCTAAAATGCTCCTCCGTATCTATAATGGTTTCTGAGGTAATTGTTGTTATTGGCATATCCAGTGAATTGCTTGTTGAATATAATCAGGTACATTAAAGATCTTTCGTGTTTTATCTTCTGGATTTACTGCCATTTCAGGAAGAAGAAGATTTTCTTCAAGCAATGTTGCCAGTTCCAACGCATTTTCACCCTTGCCTACGGACGAAAGATATCTAAATGCCAGTATTACCTCCTTTCTTTCTTGCTGCGTCCAAGTATTATCAGCTAAACCTTCAAGTGCTGCCCTGAATGTTCTTGAGGCTGGGCTATCCCTCATTCTATTGAGAAGATCAACTTCAGGGCGACCATCGTTGTACCATTGTATTAGATCATTTAATTCATCTTTGTTTGAAATCGACCGAGTTAGAAGGATATCATTCTGAAGGTTGGAAAGCATAAGTTCGTATTCAAATGTTTTTCCATTTTTATGGTTTTGGCCGAAAAACCTAATATTTGGATGAGCTTGGTAGGTCTCCAATTTGTCTTCTATATGATTACGATAATCATATAAAGCTGCGTTTTGACCTACATCAAAGGTGTAGCATTTCCCAAAGCTTCCGCCTGCCTTACGCTTTCTTTCCGGATCCCTGTCTTTTAATACTAATACCATTTTAGGTATCGTAAAAGGCCGGGTTGAATCAAAAATCTGTAGGAAATGATCGAAGTATCTTCCTCCCACTGGAACAATCGCAATATGGTGATCTGCAATATCAATATCGATATACTTCGTTAGTGTTGGAAGTAAGACCTGTTCTGCGAGTCCTTCAACAAAAATCACTTTTTGTGCAAACAGCATGTCGGACCTGGTTGCATCCAAGAACCTCTGAACGTAGGCTTTTGATTCCCGGCCTTCGTCATTATCTGCAAAGCATTTTCCTGGATATCCTGCTACGATCTCATTGCCCAGATTATGTAGACATATGATATCATCTAATGAAACAGCCGATGTTATCTGTGTTGAGTGCGTAGTCACAAAAATCTGTCTTACCTTTCGTTCAAGTCTGTTTTCCTTTAGAAATTTCAAGAACTTATACTGCATGGAAGGGTGAAGATGTGCTTCTGGCTCTTCGATAGCCAGTACTGGGAAAACCTTCGCATTGCTACCAAGATATTTTCCATCAGAATTTACCTGCATTTTTGCAAGTAGAAGAGACATGTAGATCAAGTTATTATAACCAAGCCCATTATGTGTAGCAGGGATTTTAATATCTAGCCCCGCGTAGCCAATTATTAGCTTTAGTGCGGAAAAAAGTTCAACTTCAGAAATTCCTCCGTCGAAGTCAGGAGTAGCGTTATTAAAAGTTGCACCTGTCTGCCTTGCATAATTTAATATCTGGTCTTTCCCTGCACGCATCCGGCGCTGGAGTTCCGTAATCAACGCAGCAGCCTGGTCTGAGAAGACCTGTTTTGCGGCTTTGATTTCCGCTACTTTTTCCTCATTTGACTTTACAGCCTCATCTGTTGATTTTATGTCGTAATCCAAAAAGAAATCCAGAATTTCACGTAGCATCGTGTTGCGGCCAGTAAACATGTCTCTTTCAACATCTCTTATTGCATTCAAAAACTGGAAATCAAATTTTTGTAAAGAATCTGAATCCGCTGTCTGTAGGAGGGTAGGATCTCCTCCGTAAATTTTGTAGGTATAGAACCTTAGATAATCCTGCTTAATAACCTGCCATGCTTTGTCTTTCGTTTCACAGTCTGCTAATGCAGTTTCATATTCATCGTGTTTATCTACTGGGAGGAAAAATCTATACGTCAATTTAGCCTCATAATCAGCATTCAGTACAGTTAGCCAATCTGATACAGTGACAAGATCTTCACTATTGGCGGGTTCATCGATACTTTTTTTGAATGTTAAAGTAATAGTTACAGCTGGCGGGTTATTTTTAAGTTGCTCCAATGTCAAGCTTTTAGAAAAATCGTCCATTTCAAGACGTCTGGAGCTTTCACTGTTGATGACCAGACTGATCGCTTTTATTAGGCTTGTCTTTCCGGAATTGTTATGGCCGATTATTACATTTACGCCATCATTGAATAAAATCTCATTATGAGGGAAATTACGAAATCCCTCAATTGATATTTTTGAAATATACATAGGTTAAATAGCTTTCTTATAAAAATAATTAAAATTTTTGAATTGAAAGCTATTTCCTGTCATTCTATTTGACTAAGAGCAAAAGAATAAGATATCAATGGTACTACAACTTTATATCGATAAGATTTCTCACGGTGAAATTGAAATTGCGATGTGAACGGACTCTAAACTTGATAATATTAGATCGTTAGAAAAACGATCTTCTTTCTAAGCTCCTCTGATATTGATTTATTTGACCAAAGAGATGTTAAGCGTCAGGGATTGCAATGGAAATCCTTTTCATGCTGAAAAGATTGGAAAGAAAAGCCCCCCGAAGAGGACGCCCTAATAAAGTTCTTTTTATTTTTGCAGAAACAAACGATCATGAAAATCCTAAAAAGCAGTTTTTTCAGACCTAGGAAATGCCAGCACGGTAATTTTGAGCTTTCCCCTGATAAAGGCAGGGAGATCCTGCAGACTTTTATAGACTTTGAGTCAGGACTTCTTGTGGTCAGTACCATCAAGGGCAAAGAGGATTCTTCAAAATCCGGCGTACAGTGTGAAGTAAAGCAGCATCTTATAAATCTACAGTCACTCCAAATTCTTTCCAGCGATGATTATAAGGAATACTTTGACTATGGCCTCAAAGAATCCTACAGCCTCGACGGAAAACTACGGCTTATCTCCCAAAGGATCCATGACAAAGTGAGGAATAATGATTTTTTTGCTGAGAAGCTCTACGATACAGAGATGGGAACACTTATCAGCTCAGGAGAATCCCTGGCGTTTACAGCAGATAGGAGAGAGAACCTGCTGGAAAGACATTATTCCACTTTAAAATTGCAAAAGGAATCCCAGCGCAAAGAGACGGAAAAATTAAGCTTATCCGATCTTGAATCCATTCATAAAGCTGTCCTCAAGAAGGAAGTACCAATTATTTCATTTTTCGATGAGTTTTACTGCTATAAACTGATCTATACCGGAAAGCATTTTGAAATCCTCAGATACAGTATAAATGACAGAGAGTCAGAAAGTATTCCGGCAAAGCTTAGCACCTTTTTAAATATCGAAGATTTCTGGAAAGAAATTACGGTAGACCCCAATTGGTTCAGGACACTTAGTATTGATCACCAGCAATCTCTGCAGCCTTTTGTGCTTTCAAGAGAAGTGATCGAAACTTTCAACAGCTTAAAAAAAGAAAAAGAGCTCAGCTATGGACAGCATGAAAAAATCTATGCATGGGAATCCGGACTTAAAAGCAGGGGAGGTCAAACAGTTCTGTTCAAACTGCACAAAAGAAGTGAAATATAATCCACGTTACCCTAAATATATCTGCAGTATCTGTTCATCGAAAGATAAATACAGTCCGGACCGAATGCTTCTTGAATTTTACAATACAGACCTATCCGGCGGACTGAAGATTGTTTATAAAGACATACACGGCAATGTACTGGGGGAAGATGACTCTAAATCTGAATTCCTCTGCCTGATCGATGGTAAAGATTTCATCGTGCAGGAAGCAAGGTTCGGCGGGATTGTCATCCAGAAGAAGTAAAACATTACTCTGATGAATTTATTAATGAAAAAGCCCTGGGCTGGGAACCCAAGGCTTTCTACTATATTAACCTATTTTATGAAAAGTAATACTAAAACAGTTATTACTGATTTTAGTTTTCCGCTAATTTTTTTTGACTCGAGGGATACGGTAAAATCTACCTTCAGGGTAAAACAGGCAAATATTTTTTGAATTATCCTTATAAAACAGAAGCCTACCCGGTGACAATCTATCAATTAATAAGTTTTTTAGCTTATTGTACTCCAGGAACAAAATGGGTATTTGTTGGAGAGCGTATCCTTAATGGGAAAGAAGAAGTACGGGCTTATATGAAAGAATTCTATTATGAGCCTCCTGTATTCAGCGTGGAAAAAACTATCGAAGATGGCGATTTTGTGATGGTGACCGGAGAAATCCGACTAAAAAATAAAGAAGGGAAATATGAGCATTTTGATTATTGTGATCTTTGGCGATTCGAGGATGGAAAGATAGCTGAGCTAAAAGCTTTTGTTATCAAGAAAAATAATTTTTAAAGATAGATTGCCTTAACACTTCTTGGGGATTGCGGGTAGCATGAGAACGTTGGAATTGTTCCATGCTATCGGTTATTATGGAAATGGAGAGAGTTACTATCAATTACTGAATAAGAAAAGTGAGGTTATTCTTAGGCTATTTACAGGACTTCCCTTAGAGAATGAAAATTTTAAAGACAATTAAAATCTTGGAATTTTGAAATTTTTATTTTGAAAGCCACCTGATCGGTGGCTTTTTGCATGACCTCTTCTATGCGCTCATACTCCATGACATCAACCATGATTTGAGCCCGCGATTTATAGTCCTTCAGTTCCATTATTTTCCGCGTTAGCGATAGGAGCGGCATCCTTTTGCTGGGCGAAAGATATAGCGGAAAGCGCTGCCGATGAGTGTTCGAAATCGGAACGCCCCGGTAAAACGAAATATAGATACTATCGTAATTATTATGATATCTACGTCTTCAATCAATAAAGATTTCATCTTGTTTTAAGTCCTCCGTCTATTACCAATAATTCACCGGTTACAAACTTTGATTCATCTGAAACAATACAGAATCGAATTGTTATTCTATTTCAAGGTTTCAAAGAATGATAATAATGGCAGAAGTAGTTCGAGTGGGGCTCCCTCTCTCGCTTAGGGAGACGTTTATTTTTTAACGTCTCTTTTTTTATATTTATTACCAGTGAAGGTGCTGTTTTTAAATTGACCAAAAGGTATTTTAGACAAAGGATCGATGAAGATGGATCGGATTTCGATAAAATAACGATGGCCCATTATGAGTAATTTATTTGTAAGATCAATCTTTATTTTGGACCTTTTATTTTGCTGTCTTCTTTCTGCCCAGGGTTCTTCAAAATATATAGAGCTGGAGTGGAAGAATGGAAGCGAAGAAGCAAAGAAAATTATGGTCAGTTCATCTTATTATGATACTATAGAAAATTGGTCTCCATTCAGTAGTGATATCAGTAATCGTACCTATTAGTTATAGGTGGACTGGGGCACGAAGAAAATGGATGTACTGTACCTAGAGGCATTTGCTAGAGTGAGCGGACTGATTATCTCTTAGAACAGGGCAAGCTGGAAATAGTATGCCATAATCATGAAATAAAGGCAGAAGATTATTGAAAATTCAACCTTTTTCAGGCTTTGGATAATGATTATTTCACTACATTTAAGCTCAACTATTAACACGATACTATTTAGAATTATGAACAAACTTGATGCTGTTATGGTAGAGGATTCATTTCTTCTTACAGCTCTACAAAATAAATCTGCGGAAAAATTGGCATTTAGTGATTATATGGATATTTTTCTTGCTTTCAAAAGATTAGTAAGCCAGCATGTCAAATTTATCTGCCAGGTTTTTCCTGAATACACACCACACGAGGAAGAGTTTCATCTTCGCCGTTTACTTGGTCTGGCCGAGGAGATTTTGGGACATGAACTTATTGAGCGGCTCAATGCGGCCGAGCTACTGATCCTGTGTCTGTCAATATTTGGACACGACTGGGGGATGGCTGTATCACAGGCCGAAAAAGATGCCATAGCAGACCGCCCCGGTAGCAGCCCTGAGGAATATGCGCTGCTCAATTCCGAGCATAACCGATTTGCCAGACATCTTGAAGTTTTTGGCGAAAAAACTGATAAGATTTCAGATTTCACATGGCAGGAATACATTAGGAAGACCCATGCGGAAAGAAGCGCACAACGAGTTAGAAAATACTTTAAGACGATTGATAATGGAATAGGAGAGGCAGCCGCGAGAGTGTGTATCGGACATTGGCTGGATTTCAAGGAGCTCAGGGATCAGGATGATTATCCATTGAATTATATTGTTAAGGGCGAACGGGTAAACCTCAGAGCGGTAGCTATCTATCTTCGCCTGATTGACCTTTTTGATATCACCAATGAACGCACACCTTATGCGATCTATAAATATACAGCACCACAGTCATACCGTTCCAAAATGGAGTGGTCAAAGCACTTCGCGATAAATTCTCTTGCCACTGTGGCATTTCAGAATGGGCGTCTGATACAGGTCGATGGGCAGACCAATGATTATAAGGTCTATGCCGAACTAGAGGATCTGCGAACTTTCTGCGTGGAGCAGCTTGTGGGCTGTAATGACTTGCTGAAAGATGATCCAAGCGAAAGATACTATCTTAATATTTTTGATATCAAGTGGAATGTTCGGGCATTGGGATTTGACCCTATCCTAATTAAATTTCAGTTCGATAGAACCAAAATGTTTGATGTACTTAGCGAAGAGATTTACAGTGGGGACAAATATGTATTTATCCGTGAGCTTGTTCAGAATTCAATTGATGCCATCCGCATGCGTAAGGAATGGATCGAAAAAAATACAGGTGCGACCGTGAGCAATTTTGGAAGAATTTCAATTGAGGTAGAAGACGCAGGGGATGATCTCTTGACCGTTTCTATTAAGGATGATGGAATCGGAATGGATCAGTATATCATTGAAAATTATCTGAGTATTGCCGGAAAAAGCTACTATGGAAGCGATGAATTCAAACAGCTGGGGTTGGAGATGGATCCGATTTCCAAATTTGGTGTGGGTATCCTGAGCTGTTTCATGGTTGCCGACAAGGTCCATATCAGTACCTTTAAAGATCCACACATTAAAAGTGACAGTAAGGTTATAAATATTGATATTCCCCACGTTGACCAGCAGTTCCGGGTATCTGCAACCAACCACGAGTATGAGCCAGTGGGAACCACAGTAACGGTTTATGTTTCAAAGAATAAGATCAGAGGCAAAGTTGATGAAGATCCACGGATTGATATCACTTCTTATCTGAAAAATCTTACGGGATATATTGATTTTCCGATATATATCAAGGAAGGAGGCAAAAGTACTGTTATTGTTGACCCGCTCGATAAAACAGATAGTTACCCTGGATATGAAGTTCACAGGTTGGATACCGCAGTTGATTTCAGCAAGATTTTTTTACCACAGAGCCTGAAACTTGCCAGGGAACATTTCACGGTAAAACAGATTTCGATCCATGATGATCTGAAAATGGAAGGGGTTACCGGATCCGTCAGTTTTATAATTCCGAAAGATCCATTTTTAAAAATTGCCGGTTATCCCAGCAACAAACCCGAATATTCACTGGTATTTCCAGGAAAGAGGACGCAAGACAGGATAGTAAAGATAAGATCCATCTGGAGTTCCTACAAGCACGCAAACCCTGGCAGAGATTATCCATATGGACAAAGTTCATATTCGACCGAACCTTACAAGGTTTACCTAGACGGAATTTTGGTTCCAAGAGCGATTCCGCCAACTTCCGTCGAGGGAGGTTCCTTTGAAGGACACCTGTCAGAGGATTTCTTTGATTATTATCCGATGGAAAGGTTTGTTGTTCCCCAATTGCACGTGCAGTTTATCAAAAATGATATCAGGCAGACAAATATTTCCAGGACCGAGATCAGGCAGCAGACATATTTTTGGGACGAGGCTTTAGCAAAGAAACTCTATCTGTATATCATTGAAATACATAAAGAAAAGCTTATGGATCCTGATCTGAAGAAAAGGATGATGTATATCAATTATCTGATTTTCTTTTATCGCGTCCCACTTAGCGTAATAATTAAATTCATCGGTCTGGAGAATGCCCCCCTGATGACTGTTAACGAGCAGGGAATCCTAAAATTTGATACATGGAAAAACCATATGGGCCGACCCGTCCATTTTCAACCGTCTTATACCTACTGGTTTAGGGAAATGGTCCTGAAGGAGTTTGACGAACGGCATAAATTGGACGAGAATCTGCTGGACTGGAGAGGAGATACCTTTGTTATCAGTGATATAAGCTATCCTGAGCTTTATAAGAAAAAAGGCTCAGTGCAGGCTATTACGGGAAGTCTTCTGGCTCAGTCTTATATATTCCTTAGCCACACTTTTTGTTCATTCCGCTTTGTGGAATCACCCTGGTTTGGTGGACCGCCACTGATCCAGGCCAGATGGGATCCTTCGGTAGCGACCTGTTCACCTGAATATTTCGAGATATTGACGAAGGCGGCAGAAAATATCGAGACCGTGGAAGAGGAATATTTCGGGCAGCTGCTATATGAGATCCGTGAAGAGCTTCATGAATATATCGATGTATTCCCACAGATCGGTCCATTTCAAGAGCCCTACGAAGATGCCATGGGTTATGGCACGGGAATACTAAATCAGCGACATCCTTTCACAAAAAGATTACTTCGGATTTTAGCGAACATCGCAGTTCTTGAACAAAAACCAATAGCAAGCTCGGCAGAACTTGCGCAATTGATAGACAAGGTCATGGAGTTGCCATTTTTTGATCATAATACTTATTTTGACCATGAATTTTTACTGCATGAGACCAATATGGTAATCGATGAGATCAATGTTATGATCGAAAGTGGACAGCTGATAAAAAATTATGAACCCCTGGAACATCTTTCGATTGAAGTTTTTGTGGAAGAGACGATTTTCGAGACGGAAAAAGGGAGTTACTATCAGTTTTTTAATATGAGTGACACAGAAGATTATGGTTTAAATCCTTTTTATTCACATTCGTTGTAAATGAATGTAAGTAATATGCTTCGTCTTTTTCCGTAATTGCTGCACTGTTTATAACGATACAATCTGTACTGTTTTTTTTGGTCTTTGTGGTTCTACCTGTGTAGCACAACACTGCAGAGATTCTGGAATTTGCGACTGAATGTGGCGAAATTTTCGGGATAGCTGGAGTTGAAGTAGGATATCAAAATAACGTAAAAATGATCAATATTTAAGAACATGCTTTTCTGGACGAAATGCTTAACAAACTTAGTGGGGAACAGAAACCTAATTTCGGAACAATGACGCCTCAGCACATGATCGAGCATCTTTCACTTTTTGGAAGATTTTCCAACGGAAATGAGCCACAGACAAGCTATTATACGAGTGAACAGGAGAGTCTCGTAAAGGAAAATGGTTATTAAAAAAAATATATGCCAAAAGACTTTAAGCACCCTGTTCTGCCCAAAGACATGCTTTTATTACTAAAGTGTTCAACATTGGCAGATGCCATTGGAGAATTGAATGTAGAGCTGGGGGAATTCAGGGAGTATTTCAGAAAGAATCCAGAGGTATACCCTGTAAATCCCATAATGGGTGAGCTGAACTTTAGTGAATGGGTGATATTTCACAACTGTTATTTTACACATCATTATAATCAATTTGGACTACTGTTCTATAAAGAAAAAGAAGTAAATTTGCTCAGGACAAAATAATGTGGACAAAACAGTCCGATGCCCAGTTTGGGTGCAAACAGGACTGTTCTTTAGATTTGGTGCCTCTTCTTGGGAAACTAGCGGTAGGTGCAATGATGATTGCAGCCGGCAGTGGTATGACTTTAAGCTGCTGGACGATGTTGATTGTTGGTTTAGGGAAGGCATAAACAAAAAAAAATAAGATAACTATGCCAGAATTCAGATTTTCATTACCTGCCATAACTGCGCTATATAACGATCAGCAACTGGCTTACAATCCAAGACACTCTGTGTTGGTAACGGGAGGACCGGGCAGCGGTAAGACAGTTGTTACCATTTTTAGGTTTTTAAGGGCTATCGGTGAGGAGCAGGAGATTATGCTTTTTACCTTTAACCGGACACTGATCTATACGATAAGAGGAATGTTAAAAGCAAGTGCCGAGGAACTTTTTGGTGAGCTTAATGAAGATCAGATTGATGATATTGTCAAAAATAGGCTGTCAACATTTTATCAGTGGCATAAGGACAACGTCGCTTATTTCAATGAAGATGAAGACAGCGATGTTATGGGTGAGAATTTTCGGAGGTATATCCGAAAAAAACGTAGTCAGCAAAAGTTTGATGAACTATTTTATGATGAGGGTCAGGATCTTCCGGGCAATGTTTACAATAATACTTTTGACCTGTCAGAAGTAGTAACGGTAGGAGCTGACAGGGCGCAGAATTATAGAGAATTTTATCCACCTGACGAGGTAGAAGACATCATTCTGGACAACCTGCGAAAGCAGTTTAGAGCTGACCAGCAATATCTTGGCGGAAACTACAGAAATACGAGACAGATATTTGATCTGGCGAAGAATTTTGTACCAGATGATCTCCGTGTTCAGGATATAGATTCTTCGGAACTGTCACCTGGTAACCGACCTGAGATCAGAATCGGACTTTCCCATGGGAAGCAGATGGATTTAATTATAGAAATTATTGAAAATAATCCAAACAGTAACATCGGAATCTTAGTTCACTTCGGAAACGAAGTGGAGACCATAAAAAATGAACTAATATCCAATGGGTACAGATGTGATGAAGACGCCCCGGTAGAAAAGTCCTTTTCGTATTATTATAACGAGATGAGTGCTGCGGATGAGGAAGTTTTAAAGCGAAAATTCCGGACACCTTTCATAACGACCTATGAATCATGTAAAGGTCTAGAATTTGATATCGTGATCATGGCTTTATTTGAGCTTTCCAACAAAGCAATGATAACTAAGAACAGAAGCGACAGATTTTATGCCACAAGAAGTCATTATTATGTTGCGGTGACAAGGGCCAGAAATGATATTTTCATTTTATGCAACAGAAAGCCAGATGTACTGGATTTTTATAATGAAAATGCCCAGCAGGATATCCTGGAGGGTTTATAGTAATTCAAAAAAGGAAGATTAAAAATGGCTAAAGGAAATAGAAGAAATAAACCCGTTGATAAGAAAGATACAAAAAAGCCGCAAGATAGCAGAAGCTTTTGGGAGAGGGCTATTTCGCCTAAAGATAAAGAAAACAAGAAGGCTTCAGATATAGAAGAAAGAAATGTCGATAGCGGGGAGCAGGTTGCTGGTCAGGCACAAATAGACCACGATATAACGACGGTAAGAGATGAAAAAAAGATATCCGTGGAATCTGAACAAGAGACGTTAGATAATGTTGGCAGGCCCATCATGCTGCAAGAAACGAATCACGGGCCCGAGAATGATGTAGATGACTCCGCTAGGGACTCCAAGACTGACAATGGTCAGGATGAGCAAAGTCAGAATTCTGAGCTCTTGACTATGCAGCAACAAACTGAAACCAAGGAGAACAAAGATGGATTATCAGATAGTGGGACTATGGAAGTTCGAAAGGAATTTTTACAAGGAAGTATTTCTTTTGATGTCGATCGAAATGATAAAGCAGATTATGGGCCTACTGATAAGAGATCAAAAACTGACCGAAATAACGTGGAAATGGACAAAATCAATTTTGATCTATCAAAACCTGTTTATGTGGAGATCCATAAAGGTAATATATTTCATTATTACACTTCGGGACTACTAATGCCTTCCAGTTATGTAAAGAACCGGGCGTTTACCGATATTCAGACTGTAAACGGAAACTTTCTTGTTCTGTCCAACAGTTCATCACATTCCTCAAGCGATCATATTCTACTGGAGATAGATGTATTACAGATAGAAAATCAGGATATTACGGTCTTTGATAATTTTGCGCTTTTGGCTGTACCATTGCCAGTTACCAGAATAAAAAAAATAATTGTTCAGAGCAATGATCTAAAAAGTGCTATTCTCAATGATTCGCTTCTGTTCAATGGAGGATTCATTCCTGAGGACATAATAATTGTCAGGGAGGTCGTTATCAGGCAGCAGTTCAACTTTAAAAGTTTAGAAAAAAAGGGAAGTGAAGATTATCAGTCAAAAATTGATAAATACGACCGAATTCTTGGCCTTTTGGCTTTTTTACGCAATTATGATCTTTTAACCGTTGATAAGAGCAAAGTATTTAGGAGTCTTTCTCAACATTTTTTCTATGCTATGCAGGTTCTGGATGAAGGATTCGGAGTTGAAATTGTACAGAAAAATACTATTTCGGAATTTTATAGTTACCTGTTCAATGAAAATTGTCCACCTGACAAATCGCTCTTGAAATGGCTTTTTGCAAGGGTTCAGATAGAGGAAAATTTTACCGATGCAGATACTTTGGACTTTGGGAAGATCCTGAAAGCCTCTGGCGAGGATTCGCCAGCTGTTAAACGTGTTCTTTCACTACTTGTGAGTAACGTTGAACGGAAAAAGGCGCTAAAGGAAGTTGAAGAGTCCAAGCAAAAATCGGCATTGCCGCTGTACGTATTTGCTTTCCTGAGAAATTACGGAAATCTTAACGGAATAGAGGTTGCCAGAAGGGATATCGCATCCGTTTATTCACGTTCATTCGGTGAATATGCATTTGCGGTTCTTGGATATTTTTATGGTTATAAAAATTTAAGAAACAGTGAGGAGCGACTTAGTTCCTCTAACCTTGCTTTATCCATGGTCAAAGGGAAACAGCCGATCAAATTCCAGCTGTCCACCCGTTTTGATTATGTGGTTATTGAACTAGTCTACCGTTTTGTATTTGAAAGTCTGGTCGGTATTACAGCTGAGACTATCAGGATTAGGGAGGATATTGAGGATGAAAAGGTAGGAAAGAAAATACCGGGCGAAAATTTCCCTGTTTTTGAAAAACTTCTTTACGGTAAACTTTACAGTAGTATATCGTTCGTTGATCCTTTTGAAAAGTTTATCGAACAGATTTCGTTTCTTCCACAGGAGATTCCGTTTTCATCAACATTTGGAACGTTCTGCCATAAAGCAAAAATAAAGATTCTACCGGTGAGCATAACTGAGCTTGGGGATGCCGCTTACTTCCTAGACCGTGTTTTTTTCGCCAAGAAGGATCTTTTACGTTACCTGTACGACAACAGGGACAAAATTGACATGGAGGAAATGCAGCTGAGAATTCAACTTGAAAAAAAAATAGTCAGTAGATAATGATTTTGCAGGATTTTCAAGATACAATTCTTCAGCTGAACGCACAGGAGATCATCGGGCACATCTCCATAAACAGAGCTAGTCTGAAGCTGATGTTCATCAACCTTGATGTCAATAGGGGAAATACGGATCTTGCAAATCAGATTCTGGTACTTTTAAGTACCATGCAGCTTGATGATCAGACCGAAGGATCCGAGGAAATACAGTTTTTATTCAAAGAACTGGGTTTTTATTTCAAGAGAGCAAATATACTTGCCTCGGTAATGAACTGTTCGAACCATATTGGTGAAAACATCTTTAAGAATAGACTCAGGGCATGGATGCACCATAGGCAGTATAGAGATGCGGAATCGCATTGTAGGCTTTTTGGGAAGTATCTTGAAAAACTATCATCGGCGATAACTGATGGGGTGGAGGATTACGAAAATGACGTACTACGTGATCTATACACCTATCACGTGCAGACTGCTGCTCTACTTGAGGGAAAAGGCAAAATAGCTGCACTACATACCTTCGAAGAACTCTTTGAAGATCCTGATTTGCTTCAACAGTATCCTATACTTGAGATCTACCAACAGAACCGCCAGCAGTTTACCGCAGAGATAGCGATCGAAGATGAAGTTAAAAAAATTTATGAGCCTTCTATTTTCACAGAAGCGCTGTTTAACAATAAGTTTCTTGATTATCTCCGTAACCATCCCAGAACGGAATGGCATGAGATTTTGCTGGGCTATGACCAGTATACCGTCAGGAAAAAGATCATTAATTTTGGGCAGGCACATTTTGATGATTTATATGGCCATCTGACCAGTAATGATATTGTTAAACTTTACTGTTATTTTAATATGCGCAAACATTACTACTCCTCCTTGTATTTGTTTGAGCGTTTCAACCATATAGCTCGATTTCATGGGACAAACGGCAGGATTAAGTTTATTGATGTAGGCTGTGGTCCGGCTACTTCGGGCATAGCATTGGTAGACCATCTCTATTCGGATAGTGGTGAACTTGTTTCTTTTGACTATTTTGGTGTCGATTATTATGGGTCGATGCGTGAGGAGGCTGAATACATGATGCAGAACAGCGCATATAACGATCAGGGTACGACGTTTTATCTTGCCGATCTTGCAGAACTGGGCTATGAGCTGCTAGACAACGCAAATAGCATTTATATAAATACCTGTTACCTGTTTGCAAGCGACAGTCTTAATGAGAATAAACTAGCAGAGGATGTGATGCACATTAGAAAATCTAAGCCTGATGTACCCTGTTACCTTCTGTTCCAGAACAGCACGGACCCTGCTAAAAATGTGAAATATAACAATTTTAAACGACTGCTGAGATATGTGGAGCCTCCCATATTTTCGACTACTGCAAGGGTCAGTTACAATAACAGAAGGAGCAGCATGTTTGGTCCGACACACGAGGATGTATACTTTGAAATTTTAGAATTAACTTAAAAATGTACGATTTATTTAATCCACTACCGGATGATATGGACAAAATCCCATCAATAAATGAAGGGATAGATTTAAGTGTAATCAGAGGACTTGGATATATTCCCAATTTTATCACAGGTGCAGAGGAAAAAAATCTTTTGGAGTCCATTAACAGGGAGCCATGGCTGAATGATTTAAAAAGACGTGTTCAGCACTATGGTTATAAATACGATTATCGTGCGCGCTCGTTGAATTATTCCATGTATCTTGGAGATCTCCCGGCATGGGTAGATCCTGTTGTTCATAAAATGCGGCGCAGAAATTTGATTGATCAGAATTTTGATCAGTTAATTGTTAATGAATATCTCCCAGGACAGGGTATTGCCGGGCACGTTGACTGTCAGCCATGTTTTGGAGAGACTATCTTTGCACTCAGTCTAGGGTCAACATGCCTAATGGATTTCATCAATATTGAAAGTAAAAATATAGTTTCACTTCTTTTGGAGCCTAGAAGCCTGTTGATTATGTCTGAGGAAGCCCGTTACAAATGGACACACGGTATCGCCGGGAGAAAGACTGACGTATATAAAGGACGTTCTTTTCCTAGGAAAAGCAGGGTTTCGCTGACTTTTAGGAAAGTTATTTTCTAAATTAGTTTTGGCTATTGCAGAGCTGTGGAAACCAAATTCAAAGAAACCGGATAAAAAAATAGCTACTAGATGCCTAATACATATTGTTTTTGGTCTAAATAATCAGTTCCGAATTAAAGGTGGTGATCAAACTAAAGTTTTCATTAAGGAATTAAGATTTAATTAGTCGAAATTGCCAATATAAATTGTGAGCTTCAAAATTTTATCATTTTGTAGATCATAGATTCCCTAAAAAACAATTCCTCAGGTATCTAGATCAGATTTACACATCACATTAACATTTAACGGGGACCTGATAAAAGCTGGATCGAATTCTTACTCAAAGACGGAAAACTGGTGAATGCCTTTGATTTTTTTAACATGGGATTGCACATTGACAGGTATAATACGCAACGTACATATGCACTTCAAAAATAAACGGATTATCGTTACTTAAAGTTAATACCTTTTATAGATGAAAGATGGTGTGCTGAGGCTAATCGGTGAATTTTCAATCAATTAAATATTTTTGATATTCAAAATTTGTTGATAATAAAAATGGATAGCCGTAATACTTTATTTTTTGTTTTTAATATATTTGTTTAAGAACATCTTTTTTAATCTATTACTAATACTTTTTTTAGCCATTTGAGTGAAAATTTAAAACCTGATTTCAACTTTGTGCGGGTTCTCAGTGAGAACGAAACCTATAAACTTCTTTTTCCTTCAAAAGAGGTGGGAATGGCGATTGTCATACTCTATGAGAGAATTGTCAATAAGGAATTTGATGACGACAAGTTCTCCGAAAAAGATATCCATACGGCATTTGAGGAAATTTATCAGACCAATATGCGGTATCCCAAAGAAGTGTACAGTGGTCATATTATGGATCTTCAGGAATATTTTTTGGATTATGACCAGGAAAAGCAAAAGTATTATTTTAAGGATTATGCCAATAAATTCTGTTTGCATGCAAAGGATACGCTGAAGGGCGCATTTAACCCCACAAGAATCCAGCAGATATGTTCCCATCTGAGTTCAACACTCAAAAATTCGGATGATCCCAGATTCTGGCTCGAGGAAACGTTTAAAAAATTTGAACCGGACCTCAGGGAGCAGCTTGATTTTTTGGACCGTCAGATTGTGCTGTCCGTTGAGGATTTAAAAAATGAGACGAATTTTTCGGATCATAGTTTTATTGATGTACTTGTAGCCACACAGGAGCGGTTGTCACAATCGCAAGCACATGTGCAGGAGCTCCGTTCGGCGTATTCAGAAACCAATAATATCCGTGCTACCTTGGATAATATAGATTTTACCGATCCGGTAATCAATGATCTTATCTTGGAGGTTCATGCGTGCCTGAGATACATCAATGACAGGCTCAATTCACTCGACCGGAAATTAGACCGTATTCAACCCAAGGTCCGCAAATTATTTTCCACATTGAATAAGCCTTCATTTAGTTCAAAAGTAGAGAAATTTATAATCCATCTTCTGAATGAAAGTGTTTTGGAGAATAGGAATATTGTTTTTCCCGGAAACATTAAGCCACCGCAACTGCACATCGATACACCTGAATTTACTATTGTAAGCAGAGATAAGGAGCTGTTTCCACCAAAGCCTAAGGAAAGAAAAACATATGTTCAAAATGAGGAAATCATACAGGAGAATGTAGAAAGGGTCAAAAGGGAAATCCGGGAGATGGAAGTTATTGACAAGTGGGAGAAACTGATATTTGCGGAGCTTGAATTAAAAGGCGAGATCAGATTATCAGCCTATTTTTTTGAGATACTGAGAGATTCCCAGAGCAGCCAGATCGCGGTAACTGTTTTGTTCAACGTTATAAAGCAGGTATATGCTAGTGAGGGGAAATTTAAACTGTTAACAGAAAAAACTCTGCAGAGGGATTCTGAACATAAAAATATTGGATTATGGAAAATGTCAATTATCAGGACATAATGCTCGATTTCCTCTATGATGAGGAAGCACGGGAAATTTTTGCCACAATTGATTATCAACTGAAGGATGGCGTGCATTTTCAGGATAGCGGGAGCCAGACCAGATATTTCGCCTATATACAGCGGAATATGAAAAGTCTCGTGAATTATTACCATAATTTTTTTGGTGTGCGCCTGAGTGAGGGGGGCGAGAGTCCGGATAATTACTTTTACTTGGATTTCTATGGAAATGACCGTGGGAAAATTTCCTCCAGGCACCGGAATATCCTTAAAAGTGAATATGTGATCATCGGCTTTATACTTTATAAAATCGTATATATTGACAATGATTTATTGCTCGACTCTGTCCAGCGACTAAAGGAAAAGATCCGGATCGACTATGATGATTATAAAAGGGGCATTTATTATCTGATCGCAAAATCAAAAAATATCGGTCCCGGCAATGTAAATGACGCGATGCTGGATTCCACGGTACAGTCAGCTCTGATCGAGTTCAAAAAGATCGGATGGCTGATCTTGGAAGGCGATGAATTCACCGTGCTACCGGCATTTGATAGGTTGATAAAGATTTATGAGGAATACATTCTGGATATTGATAACACGTTAAATGAACTGAAATGAAAGATTATCCGCGAATAAGAAGACTGTCAACATTAGGGATCATCAGGCATCAGCACTTTGACTATGAGTTCGGTCCTTTCAGAACGGATTTTGTCGGGGAAGGGGGCGCCGGTAAAAGTATGATTTCCGATCTACTTCAGCTGATCTTTGTTGGGGTGCGTTATTTCCATTCTCCCACCAAAGGCAGTGGTCCCAGAGAGGCTAAGACCCTGGTGTTACGATCGGAGGGAAAGGGTACGGATATGGGCTATGCATTTTTGAGCCTTGAGCTCAAAAAGAACCAATATGTGATCGTCGGGATATATCTGGAAAGTTCGGGCGCTGCAGAGATGTTCATTGTTCAGCAGGGGAATAATTTTGAAGCCGATACGAAGCTGGCAACGTTTGGCCAGCTGCTCGGTGTTGCTGAATTCCAGCGGGATAATTCCATTTTGCCCATCAATGAATTACGTGACCATATCATTGATAATTTTAACCTGACCTGTGAAAGCTGGGAGAGAACCCAGACCTACCATAAGATTTTATTTAACAATGATATTCTGCCGCTGGATCTTTCGGTAAGTAACCAGGCATTGCATAATTACGCAAGGATTGTTCAGGCTTTTTCGCGGGAATCGCTAGATATGGATAAGAGTGTCAGCTTGCAGTCTTTTCTGTTCGGTGATGAGAAAGAAAAAGAATTTTATAACAGGTTTGAAACCACGGTTGAGGAGCTGCAGGGTGATGAGAAGCAGTTTCAGGATAATGTCGCGGAAATAGATAAGCTTAAAATTAAGCAGCAGAAACTCAGTGATCTGCTCGATCTGAAGGTTTTAAAGGAGCGTCTTTTTAAAGACTATATCGAAGCCGAGTATGATTTCCTGGGCCAGCAACAAGATGGTCTATTTAAGGAGCTCGAAGAATTGATACTAAAATATGAAGAAAGCACCAGGCTCCTTCCACTTCTTGAATCTGTTCTTTTAAAAAAAATGGAGGAAATAGCACAAGAGCAACCTGTAATTGAGAAACGGGTTGAGGATGCTCTTGTTCTAACAAAGGAATGGACCGATAAACGTAAGAAAAGAGGTGATTTCTTGCGCTGGCTGGATGAGCTGGAAATTTCTGCCGAACAGGTTCTGGCCAAATACGACAGCTATCAGGAATCCAAGGATAATATCCGAAAGATAAATGAACTTGAAGCGCAGATTCAAAAGAATAAGATATCAACAAACCTGCTGGCCAATTATTCGGGAAAAGCAGTACTTGTACAGATCCAGCATAGTTGTGACCTATTGCAACAGGAAATCGAATTTAAAAATAAGCTTCGGTCCCTAAACAACCTGGATGAAGCCACTTCTATTGCCAGATGGGCTCTTGAAACAGACAGTGTTTTGAATCAGAGACAGGAGGGAATCATCAGGATGTTCCAGAATCAGGACATCAGGGTCGATCAACCGCAGGATAAGCTGTACAGATATCTTCCGTCGCCGGAGATATTGATTCACGGGGAGATTCCAGTTTATAGCGAAGATGAGCTTGGATTTTGGCTAAATCTCAATGGTGTTCTTGAATTTATTTCAAAAGATTTTGAACCTGTGTTCAATACCGGAAACAAAGATGACATTAAAAAATATTTCGAGGTCCAGACCAGTAACATTGCTAAGGATATACAGGGTTTAGAAAAGAGTTTAGCAGATTTAAGTGTTCTTTACAGGATTCTTGAAGAACTTGGAGATGCCGATGAATATGTTAAAGCCTGGGGGGCAAAGTGGGAGCTGGATGTGCAATTACAGTCTCATGAACTGTTTGCGTTAAAGAAAGATGAGCTTGTCGATCATTTCAATTTGGCGAATGATAGTGAAGTGCCAGCAAAAGCAATGCAGTATGAAAACTCCTACAAAACATTAAAAAAGGAAGAAAGTGAGTTGATAACCTTATCAAGCAATCTATCCCAACTGGAGAAATCTTTCATTGATGCCATATCCGATGAACAAGTTGTAGGCATAAAAAGTAAATGGCGTTTTGATTCTGCAGAGCAGCCTACTGTCCTTAATGATCTGGTCGATGCTTCAGATAATGCGAAGTTTTATGATGATTTTTTCGGGATTTACAAAAATCAGGAGAAGAATTATGCTGGTTCAGAAAGGATTAAAGAATTGGATCGACTGATAAATGAATTAAAGTCGAAGAGGAATGATGCATATGGTAAGTGTCCGGAAATCTTTGTTTCAACCTATGTTCCCAAGATCAGGCAATATGAGGAGGTTGAGCAATTACGTGAAGATTGTTCTGCAGCAGAAAATAAATATATCGTCAAATATAATGTCATTGCAGGGGAAAATTTAAACAATAATTTCAAAAGATTCGAGGATTCGGGAGATTTTCAGGCTTTGTGTGCAGAGATTTTACCTCCCGAAATTCTAAGTGATGAAAATATTTTGGAAAAAGATGTTATTGAAAAAATAGGAAAGTATCTGGCTGATATAAATTTAAAGAACAAGAAATTGAATTCGCGTAAGCTGAATAAACTGGCTTCGATTATTGAAGATGTCTGGCTTGAAGTCAGTACCCAGTTAAACATCGCACGGCAGATTCGGAATTTTCTGAACGATGATGAGAAAATAATCTCCGGCGGTCACAAGGCTACCTTGGCTGAGATAAAAGACAATTCACTTTCAGCCGACTGGATGCAAATCTTTGTTGAGAAGATTAAAAAAGATGCTGAGTTTGGATCTGACGAGACTTTATTTGAACAGGAGAAAGGGATTACAAATGAGCTTGAAAAGTATCACTCTTTAACCGATAAACTTCAGCAGGCCTATTACCGCTCGGGCGGTGACCGAAACCTTAGACCCAAAATAAAAGATCTCTTAAATCCCAAGTCGTATTATGGACTTAAATTTTCAATGGTAAACAGTTCCGGAAAGAAAAATGATGGAAGTAACAGTCAGACGTATTCTGCAATTGCGCTTTTGTGTATTGCCAAGTTAGCATTACTTGACAAAAAATCTGGCAGTAAAGACAAGGATGCAATTCGTTTTATGGCCATTGATGAAGCAGCAGGTTTGGGCAAAAACTTTGATATGCTATATAAAATAGCAGAGGCTAATGATTATCAGATTATTTCTATGTCAATATCTCCCCATAAGATAGATGCAGCCAAGCAGAATATCTACCTCCTGCATAATAGTGTGGAGGACGATGAGGTAAATTATGATCCTGTCCCAATATTTGGTCTACTTGAAAACGGAACAGTATGAGAACAGTAGAGTGGAAATATTTAAGAGGCCTCCATGAATTATATGTAGGTGGTAAAACAAGGTTAAAAATACTGAACAACAGTTATATTGAAAGGATCATTTTTACGCAAAAAAAGCTTGTAAGATATCAAAAAGGAAATCACTTAGTTCTCGAGTCCTCGAGTAGGTTTAAACCTTTTTATGAAAAAGAATTTTTGGAAACTTTTCTCTATTACAATAAGTTTTTTGAGGAATCAGGGCTGGAGAATAACAGTAAGAAAAATTTTACTGAACAAGATCTGAAGGCTTTAATATTTGTATTTTACAATAAACAAGAGATCAAAAAGAGGATGACCACCAGAAAAAAGCTTTCAGCGGAGCTTTTTAGAAAAGAAAACTCAAAGTATATCGAGAACAGGCCTTCTTTGGAGAAAGCGATACTGCAACTTTTAAAAGTAGATGCATTTCCTGAAAATGATCCAAAAAATCATCAATGGAGATGGGTCGTTGACTGCCTGGAGCCGCAGGTCATCGTACTGTGCGAAAATCTGGATTGCCTGAAGGTACCTGTTGAATACAAAAAGAGCAACATTGAACTCTGGTACGTTGGCGGTAATAATACGAAGCCCCTGCAGGACATTTCGGCAGATAAGCTGGGCCTGCCCATCTATTATTTTTGTGACTGGGATTATAACGGTCTAGATATCTATTGTCAGGTGAAAAATATTTTTAAAGAAAAAGGAAAAGATATAATACTCATTGAACCTCCTAAAAATGCTAAAAAATTACCGGTCGCGGTAAAACATCACAAAAGCAAATGGAGTCAGGAAAAGCAATTTTCAGGACTTGACCAGTCTCATTTTACGATTGGGCAGATTGAGGTAATTGATTCGCTTATTTCAAAAGATGAATGGATTGAGGAAGAATCTATTGATTTAATAGAATATTTAATATTCGCGTGTAGAAACTAATGACTCATTAATTTTAGTTTGTTAAGATTTTGTATGTTTTAACCAATATAAGGAGTTGTGACAAATTCGTGGCAGATAATTTTTTTTACTAAGTCATTGATTAATAATGTTTAATTGCATTAGATGGTAATCTCTACACAGATCCGAACCATCCTTTTCAGAATAGCATAAAATCCACTATTTTATTCATTTTCAAATTACTGCCATGATTCTGCAATAAATATAAATCATGCTATTATCTAGTAGAACAGAATATGACCGAAGCATAAAAATTTTTTGTTAAAATATGTATGTAAACTCGTCAAATAAATTGTTCTGTTTTTCGTTTAAATATATAGGAGTTCTAACTAAAGGACTTTAATTAATACCACGCTATGCAAGCCGTTTATCTGTACATACGAGTCAGTACTGATGAACAGGCTGTAAAAGGATATTCCCAACGCAGCCAGCTGGATCGACTTGTGCACTATTGTAAAGATCACAATCTCATTGTTACCAAAACTATTTTCGAAGACTATTCTGCGAAAACATTTAACCGACCGGAGTGGAACAAACTGTTCGCTGAACTTAAGCTCATTAAAAATCAATCTTCACTTATTCTCTTTACTTATTGGGATCGATTCAGCCGCAATATTATGGACGCTTATAAGATGTTAGAAAGATTGCAGAATATGAAAGTCTCCATTCAGGCAATTGAACAGCAGATAGACTTCTCAATCCCGGAAAGTAAAATTATGTTGGCAATGTATTGGGCTACTTCTGAAGTAGAAAACGATAAAAGAAGCCGTAATGTACGTTTGGGAATGCAAAAAGCAAGACTGGAAGGAAGATGGATCAATAAAGCTCCTCTAGGGTATAGAAATAAAATCACATCTGATGGAAAAAAATATATAGCCCTCTACGAACCGGAAGCATATATTATCCGTGAGGCTTTTACAGCTATAGTGAGACAAAATAAATATTGTTTAACTGAAATATACAAGGATGCGGTATCAAATGGGCTTAATTGTAGTAGAAGTGCTTTTTATCGGTTGGTAAGAAATCCTATTTATTGTGGTAAAATAAAAATTCCGGCATTTGAAGATAAACCTGAAAAAATTGTTGAGGGTACTCATGAGCGTCTTATACCTGTCGTTTTATTTGATCAGGTTCAAAGAATAATAAAAGACGCAGATTTAAACCATCCTATGAAACTAACTTCAAAAAGGATAGTCAATGAAAATTTAATTTTTAGAGGTGTCCTACAATGTCCTAATTGTGGAAATACGCTTACAGGAAGTGGATCGCAGGGACATACTAAAAAATATTATTATTATCACTGTATGGGACGCTGTTCATATCGGATAAGAGCTGACCTTATCAATTTGAGTTTTCTTTCATTCCTTAAGAAGAATAGAGTGGTAGAACCATTTTTAGAACTTGCCAATAGTATTTCAAAGGAAATTTACGGTGAAGAACATCATGATTATATTCAGAAAAAAGAGGAGATAAAGAAAGAAATGGAAAAATTGATTGATAGGGGATTCAATGCACAAAAGCTATTTTCAAATGGGAATATTGACTATGATGATTATATACTAATAAGAAGTCGTTGTCAGGAATCTTTAAAAGATAATACTGATAAATTGAGACAGCAGGCTTTAAAAATAGTGGCTGAAAAACATACAGAAAAGGGAACTGATTACATAATTAACCACTTAGGAGAGTTTTATGAAAATTCAGATACTATAACCAAACAGAGGATTATCAGGTTGTTTTTTCCGGAGAAAGTAAAAGTAATAGAAGGGAATATTGAAAAAATGCTATCAGAAAGTGTTAAGACTATATTTGGATTAACTGCTTCAGCTTCGAAAATAAAAGAAATCCATGGTCAGCAGACAGAGCAAGCAATAGTTGAATTTTTTAAAGAATTATATTTTTTAGGGTATGAACAAAACTTAAAAAATATCTAAAAATTGATTGATTAGTTTTTGATTTTTCAGAGTAAAGCTGATATTTTAAATTGCATTTATATAAAACACTGAAAAACAGTATTTTATCCGGGATTTGAAGTGTTCGAAATCCTGTATAGATAACGTGATGGGCTTGTCTTTTCGAACTTTTTGCTCCACATAAAAAAAATGATTTTGGTATTTATTTGATTTTCAGTTATTTAATATTTTTGAAAAAGTTCGAATCCTGTCAGGTTCGTAGCAACAATATGGAGCTTTAATCGAAAAATCCTCTAAAAAAGATAAAACATTTGTTTTTTAAGAAAAAATTTTTGCTTTAAAAAATATGGTAAAAGGGTGAAAAATACTCTAAATAGACTGAATAAGAAGTATTTATAAATAAAATGACACCATTTGGCCTAAATTGTCCTAATGGTGTCATTAAGTGAACTTGGAAGGATTATCTTCGAACCGTCTGATACAAGATTTGAATTGGATTTTGAAATTAAATATTTGATTATGAGTTGTTTGTGTAGGTTTTCGGAGAGTTCGAATCCTTTTGCGATATGTTGACGGGAGCAATTTTTCGAACTTTTGTCCTAATATTTTAAGAGCTCTAATTTTCAATATATTGGTTTTTAATACTTTATGATTTGTAATTCAAGTTCGAATCCTCTTGCCATAATGATTTTATTAAGTTATTTTGACTATTATAATAGTAAAAATAGGTAATTTTCAGCTTGGAGTTGATTTATTATCAACTCCAAGCTCGTTTATAAGAAATAATGTACTTTTATAAATTTAGCTAAAAATTTCCATAAAACTTTCTTAGTGCGTTTATCCTTAACAGTAACTTTTGCAACATTGTATGATTATTATTTGGATGAAAAGCCCTACTATGTTTTCATTTTCTCATTTTTGAGACTAATAAAGGAATTATTGAACTTTACTCAATTTTACCTTTATTTTTGTTTACGGGAAACCATATTTGAACTTTATGATGAAGCTGTTTTTGATCCAGCTATTCATTATAATAATGAGTAAGGATGCTACCCCTAGTTGGGCTGGCTATATTTTTTAATGAGAAGTACGCTATGTAAGGCACTTGAGAAATAAGTTTATTGGGTGAAGCAATTGATGATAAATATTTGCCTGAGATTGGAACAAGACGAAGACTTTCAATAAAAACTAATAATTTAGAATTTTAAAGACAAAAGCATATTTGAGTAAGGGTTCTGATAAATTGGCCAAGTACAAAGATGTAATCAAGGAATTAATAAGTTTATACCCCGAATATCACCCATTACAATGTATGCTTTATTGTTTACAATCGTATTAATGTTCAGTCTGAAAGGCGATAAAATATTAGAATTGCCAATGGATGTGATAAAAGTTGCCATACCCTTAATCATCTATTTTGTACTAATGTTTTTTGTTAGCTTCTATATCAATAAAACGCTGAAAGTTCCTTACGACAAAAATGCCTCAATAGCCTTTACAGCTACAGGCAACAATTTTGAATTGGCGATAGCAGTAGCAATAGCTGTTTTTGGCATTCACTCTCCGCAGGCATTTGTAGGCGTAATTGGTCCATTAATAGAAGTTCCCGTGCTTATTTTATTGGTAAAAGCCAGCTTGTGGCTAAAGAAGAGATATTGCAATAATTAGATTGATTTAAAAAGAAATCAGCACAAAGTTATAAAATTCAGAAATTTTTCTAAATTCAATTTTAACTTTGTATAAACTTTACAGTTTATATTTAATAATCACAAAAAAATAAATTCATAAATTTGTCTAAGTGAAAAATTGGAACAAACATATCACCATAGTTCTATGGCTATTTTGGGGATTTCTATTGGCTCCCAACATAAGCTATGCCTGTTCAAAAGCTCCAATTAAAACGGAACAACAGAAATTTTCAAAAAATCATCACGAGAAAGCAGAAAAAAAGGATTGTTGCAAAACCAAATCCTGTAAAAAATGTAAAGATGGAAATGGCTGCGGTGGTAATTGTAAGCATAACTCGTGTAAGTGCGGCGTTTCTTCACCAAATTCTTTAAGTGTACCAATCGCAATAGAATTAAAAGCAAAAAACTATTTTGCTGAAACCAAAAAGCAAAAATTCGGTTTCAAAGAAGCCTATTATTCTTCAGGCTTTTTCTCCATTTGGCTTCCCCCTAAAATAAGCTAAAATTATGACTTGACAGCCATAGGTACGTCTTGTCAAAAGCTGTTCCGGCTTTTTTTAATCCCTAATTTGTATCATTTATTTAAAATTTCAAACAGAAATGGGTTTGCTAATGCCCCATTTCTTAAAATGTAATTATTATGAAATCATTATCAAAAATAGTGATGGTAATCGCTGTATTACTATCATCAATAAACGGCTTCGCACAAATCAAGAATGCGAAAACAGAAACCGTAAAGATTTACGGAAATTGTGGTATGTGCAAAACCACCATCGAAAAAGCAGGTAACGTAAAAAAGGTAGCCAGTGTGGACTGGAACAAAGATACCAAGATGGCTACGCTCACCTATGACGGCGACAAAACAAATCAGGATGAAATCCTGAAACGTATCGCCTTAGCAGGTTATGATAGCGAGAAGTTCTTGGCGCCAGATGATGTATATGCAAAATTACCCGGTTGTTGCCAGTATGATAGAGCGTTGAAGCCAACTGCCAAAAACAAAGAGGCAGGAATGGATATGAACGCCGGGCATGGCAATCACAATCATAGTGAAATGACAGCACAGGGTAACAAGAATGCTACTCAAAATCAATCACAACTAAAACCTGTATTTGACAACTATTTTTCAGTTAAAGATGCTTTGATAAAAACAGATGCGGCGACCGCATCCGCCAAAGCTGCTGAATTGTCGGCATCCATTAAACCAGTTGATATGAGTAAGCTATCGGTAGAAGAGCATGCTGTTTGGATGAAAATAATGAAAGACTTAGCAGCCAATACAGAAAGTATATCAAAATCAAAAGATGTTGCAAAACAGAGAAATGCTTTTGCCAAACTCTCGGGCAATATTTACACATTGGCTAAAGTATCTAAACAGGATGTACCCGTTTATTATCAACATTGCCCAATGTATAATGGCGGAGCAAACTGGTTAAGCAAAGAGAATGCGGTTAAAAATCCGTATTACGGTTCACAAATGCTTACCTGTGGTAGTACAGTTGAAATTCTTGGCAAGTAAATCCTAAACTTACAATTATGAACAAGTACACTTGTCCTATGCACCCGCAGGTGCTAAAAGACGAACCGGGAAAATGCCCCCTTTGCAGCATGGCATTGGTTCCCATAGGCGGTACGTCAGCCTCTCATGAACACACATCAGGACATGGGCATTCGGGACATGCTCACCCTGACCATGCTAAAGAAAGTTTTGATAAACATGAGGGGCATCATACGGGCGATTTCCTCGCACGTTTTTGGGTAAGCCTCATCATTACAATTCCTATCCTGCTGCTGTCGCACATGATACAGCAGTGGTTAGGCTTTAGCTTTACTTTCAGTGGCGATAAGTATGTGCTGCTTGCGTTGGGTACGGTTATGTATATCTATGGAGGCTTGCCATTCCTAAAAGGAATGATTGGCGAGATAAAAGCCAAAGCCATAGGCATGATGACCCTTGTTGCCATCGCCATATCGGTAGCCTATATCTATTCGGTAGCCGTTGTGTTTGGTTTGCAGGGGATGGATTTCTTTTGGGAGTTAGCCACGCTTATTGACATTATGCTATTGGGGCATTGGCTCGAAATGCGTTCTCAAATGGCTGCATCGAGGGCATTACAGTCGTTGGTGGCTTTACTGCCTAATGATGTTACCGTGGAGCGGAACGGAGAAGCTGTAAAGATAAAGCTCGAAGACCTGCAAAGCGGTGAAACGGTTATCATAAAACCGGGAGAAAAAATTCCTGCCGATGGATTGGTACTGGAGGGGCTTTCGTACATCAATGAAAGTATGCTTACTGGAGAAAGTGTTCCGGTAAAAAAAGAAGCCAACAGTAAGGTTATTGCAGGCTCTATCAATGGCGATGGTGCGGTAAAAGTTAAGGTAACAGCGGTCGGAAAAGACAGTTACTTAAACAGGGTTATCAATCTTGTACAAGAGGCACAGGCTACCAAGTCCAATACACAAAACCTTGCGGACAAAGTAGCAAAATGGCTCACCTTTATTGCTATTGCCGTAGGCATAGGCACATTCATTTATTGGTATGCCAGCAATGGGGATATTGCTTTTGCATTAGAACGAATGGTTACTGTAATGGTAACAGCTTGCCCCCACGCATTGGGCGTAGCTATCCCTTTGGTGGTCGCTATTTCCACAACGCTATCGGCGACCAATGGGCTGCTTATCCGCAACCGCACGGCATTTGAAACGACCCGGAAGCTATCTACCATCATTTTTGATAAGACCGGAACGCTTACCAAAGGTTCCCACGCAGTAGAAAAGGTTTTCCCTTTAACAGATGAATATAATGCCGATGAGGTTATCCAGTATGCTGCCGCAGTACAGCAAAATTCAGAACACCATATCGCAAAAGGTATTATGGCTGCATTGAAAGAAAGGAGCCTCACCCTATGGAAGTCTGAAAACTTTAGCTATATGCAGGGCATAGGTGTAAAAGGTGTTGTAAACGGGAAAAATGTCGTAGCGGCGGGACCGAATTATTTCGCCGAAAAGCACCTTTCACTGCCCGAAATCCCAACTGAAATCAATCAGGAAGCCGAAACGGTAAACTTTGTTTTAATCGAAAATAAAGTAGCAGGTATCATCACTTTGGCAGACAGTATCCGTGAGGGTTCAAAGCAAGCTATTGACGACCTCAAACGATTGAATATCAAATCCTTTTTGCTTACAGGCGACAATGAAAAGATTGCTGCTGCGGTAGCTGGAAAATTGAGAATGGATGGGTATTTGGCAAATGTACTTCCGCACAATAAGCAGGAAAAAGTAAAGGAATTTCAAAACAAAGGTGAAGTTGTGGCAATGACAGGCGATGGCGTAAATGATGCTCCTGCGTTGGCACAGGCAGATGTTGGCATTGCCGTAGGTTCCGGTACAGACGTGGCAGCCGAAACTGCGGACATTATATTGGTGGACAGTGACCCCAGAGATGTGGTCAAACTGATTGACTTCGGCAAACTTACTTATAAAAAGATGGTACAAAACCTGATATGGGCGGTTGGCTACAACGTGGTAGCAATCCCTCTTGCCGCAGGTGTACTCTATCCGAAATTTATTTTAAGCCCGGCAATGGGTGCTGTACTGATGAGCATAAGTACCATTGTAGTGGCTATTAATGCAAGTTTATTAAAAATCAAAAAGTAAATAAAAATGAAAAATATAACAATATCAATCTTCGCTGTTATCACAGTATTTATAGCAGCTTCATGTAATCAGTCGTCAACTAAGAACAACGAGCTGTCCGAAAATAATACAACTGCCACTTCGGGCGAGCAGGCACCTTCTCAGTCAAAAGTGAATGACACAGTGCCCTTACCAGCTACGCCTGATACATCCATCGGTAAGAATGCAGGAGAAACAGCAACTGGTGGTTTTTCTATTGCGCCCATAGTGGCTGATTATCTGTCACTGAAGAACGCTCTTGTTTCAGACGATGCTAATGCTGCTGCCGATGCAGGTAAAAAGCTGTTTGCCACCCTGAATAAAGTGGACATGAAAACCGTCCCTGCCGATAATCACAAAAAATACATGGACATAACAGATGATATAAAGGAAAACGCAGAGCATATTGGCGACAATGCAGGTAAAATTGATCATCAGAGAGAGCATCTGGCATCATTAAGTGAAGATATCAGTGATCTTATTACGCTGTTCGGTTCTCCGCAGGCACTCTATCAGGATCATTGCCCAATGTTCAATGATGGCAAAGGAGCTATTTGGTTAAGCGAAAGCAAAGCAATCAAAAATCCTTATTACGGTTCAAAAATGATTACCTGCGGTATGGTGGAAAAAACCTTTAATTAATATGTCCTTAACGAAGAAAATCATATTGGGGTTGACTATTATCTTAATCGGCATACAGTTTTTTCAACCGTTACAGAACAAGTCGGATGAAGTGACAGCCTCTCATATTGAAAAGGTGTATGCCGTACCCCAAAATGTAAAGGCTGTCCTTGTCCAATCCTGCTACGACTGTCATAGCAACAATACCCATTATCCGTGGTATAGCCGCATCCAGCCGGGGTCATGGTATATGGCGCAGCATATCAAAAAAGGTAAGGAGGAACTCAACTTCAGCAACTTTGGGGAGTATTCCCCCCGCAAGCAGCGAAATAAGTTCAGGGCTATGGCGGGACAGGTCAAGGACGGAGAAATGCCCTTATCGTCATATACACTAATTCATCGCAATGCAGTATTGTCGCAAGAGGATAAGCAAGTTTTGGTGAAATGGTTTGGCGTAATGGAAGACAGTATTAAATAAAATTTTTAAAATCAATGAACAGATATAAGAATATACCCATAAAAATGCTGCAAACGGTATTGCTACTGCTTTGCGCACAAACCCTGTTTGCACAGAAAGTGGTGCATTACGAATTGTATGTAAAAGATACGCTTGTCAATTATGCAGGTAAGCAAAAAAGAGCGATTGCCGTAAACGGTCAAATCCCGATGCCTACGCTCACTTTCACCGAGGGTGATACAGCCGAAATTGTTGTTCATAATCAATTGAAAGAAAGCACATCGCTGCATTGGCACGGTGTATTTCTCCCCAACAAAGAAGACGGAGTTCCCTGGCTTACCCAAAAACCGATAGCTCCCGGGGCTACCTATACCTATCGTTTTCCTATTATACAAAGCGGAACGCACTGGTACCATTCGCATTCTGGATTACAGGAACAGATTGGGATGTACGGAAACTTTGTAATGAAGAAAAGAAAGGACGATAAGACGTTTAGAAAAGGAATAGATGATTTACCTGAAGTTCCCATTGTTTTAAGCGAATGGACCAACCTCAATCCAAAAAATATCAACAGAATGCTGCATAATGCCAACGACTGGGCGGCGATTAAGAAGAATTCAACACAGTCTTATGCAGAAGCCATTCGTGAGGGTTATTTTAAAACCAAGCTAAAAAACGAATGGAAACGTATGCTGGCAATGGATGTAAGCGATGTTTACTATGACAAAGTACTAATGAATGGAAACAATACCACAGATTTAAAAACCATCGATGGCAAATCATTGAAAGCAGGCGATAAAGTGAGGTTAAGAATATCCAACGGTGGAGCTTCTTCTTATTTCTGGTTGCGTTACGCAGGTGGAAAGATTACAGTAGTCGCTAATGACGGCAATGATGTAGAACCTGTAGATGTTGACCGGTTGATTATTGGTGTTTCAGAAACTTACGATGTTGTGGTTACGATTCCTGCCGATGGCGTGGCTTATGAATTTTTGGCAACAACCGAAGACCGAACACAGTCTGCAAGTTATTTTGTTGGAAATGGTGTTAAACAGTTGATTTCCCCTCTTCCCCGTCTTAAATATTTTGAAGGAATGAAAATGATGAACGGTATGATGAAAATGAACGGAGATCTGGATGATATGGGCATGAAGATGAGCCTGAACAAAATGGACATGAACGTAGTGATGTATCCCGAAATTACGGGACCAGCCGGAAAGAAAGAAGATCACAGCCAGCATAATATGGATATGGAATCTGGAATGAAAATGGACACCGACCCGAATAGATACAATGCAAATGCCCTGGGAGATATTACAACTCTAAATTATTCAATGTTGCAATCTCCATATAATACTACATTGCCAAAGGAGGCTCCTGTAAAAGAATTGAAATTTACACTAACCGGAAATATGAACCGCTATGTTTGGAGTATGGATAATAAAATCCTTTCCGAAACGGACAAGATACCCGTAAAAAAAGGTGAGGTTTTACGCATTACCATTTATAATAATTCGATGATGCGCCATCCGATGCACCTTCACGGGTTTGACTTCAGGGTAATAAATGGAAAAGGAGAAAAATCGCCGCTAAAAAACGTACTCGATATTATGCCGATGGAGACCGATACCATTGAATTCCTCGCAAATGAAGAAGGAGACTGGTTTTTCCATTGCCATATCCTTTATCATATGATGTCGGGTATGAACCGTGTTTTTTCGGTCGGTGATTATCAAAATCCAAATTTGCCAGACAAGAAACAAGCCTATAATATGTTGCAAAGAGAAAGCAATATGCCTCACTTTATGGCAGAAAATGATTTTGCGACCAATGGAAACGACGGTCAGGCTATGTTGCAGAATGCCCGATGGAGTTTGGGTACAGAATGGCGATTAGGCTACAACAGTATGCACGGTTATGAAGTGGAAACTCATCTTGGCAGATACATCGGAAAAATGCAGTGGCTGATGCCTTTTATTGGTTATGACTGGCGATACCGTAAAATGGGAATTGACCAGCAGGAAAAAAACCTGTTTGGCCAAACCAATGAGAAAGATACCCGAAGGGCCTTTAGTTTAGGTGTAATGTACACTTTACCAATGCTGGTCAATTTTCAGGCAGAGGTTTATCACGACGGTATTGTAAGATTGGCATTGATGCGTGAGGACATTCCGATTTCTAAGAGATTGAGAGGAGGATTTATGGTGAATACCGACAAAGAATATATGGGAGAACTCAAATACATTATCAATAAAAACATCGGAATCCGGGCTCATTATGATAGTGATATGGGATGGGGAGCCGGATTGTCACTTGTGTATTAATAATAATATTATAAGTTTTTGGATAATTATTTGATTTACTATAAATAAATGGAACTGCAATTGTTTCCACTGAAAATATAACAATTAGCTGTTCCATTTAATCAATTACAACTTTAAAATAGAATAAAATGGAAAATATGAATCACAAAAAACAAGATAATACTGTTTATAGAAAGCTTTTTTTTACACTGATAATTTCATTTATCATCATGTATCTCGTCATGTTTTTAAATGTTGACGAAATTGCTCATGTTTATATAAGTTTAACCCGAACGTACATGACATTGCTAATGGTGTCTCCGATGGCCGTGTTAATGATATTGATGATGGGCAATATGTATCATAATAAAAAACTTAATTCCATTATCATTGGTAGTGGAATTACTGTATTTATCGTTGCATTTATTTTTCTGCGAAATCAAACTTTCGTCAGCGATATTCAATATATGAAAGCAATGATTCCACATCATTCTTCTGCTATTATGACAAGCAAACATGCTGAGATCAAAGATCCAGAAGTGAAGATATTATCAGAAAATATCATAAAATCTCAAGAAGAAGAGATAAAAAAAATGAAGGAAAAAATTAAAGAACTACAGTAATACTAATGCATACAAATTTCTTAGAAAAACATTATACCAATCGTGTAGGTTGGCTACGAGCTTCAGTTCTTGGAGCAAATGACGGCATCTTATCTGTAACAAGTATTGCTATTGGTGTTGCAGCAGCCAGTTCAGAAAGAAATACGATTATTCTTGCCGCATTGGCGGGCTTGGTTTCCGGGGCAATGTCTATGGCCGCAGGAGAATATGTTTCTGTCAGTTCGCAGGCAGACACCGAAAAGGCCGACTTGTTGAGAGAAGAGAAAGAGTTAAAAGAAATGCCCGAAATGGAATTAGCAGAACTAGCAAAAATATATGAAAGTAGAGGCGTAAGTATGCAAACAGCTTTGCAGGTAGCAAAAGAATTGACCAATCACAATGCATTGGAGGCCCACGCCAAAGATGAACTGGGCATTAACGAAATTACACAGGCAAAACCCTTACAGGCAGCTTTAGCATCCTTTGCGTCTTTTACAGCGGGGGGGATTTTGCCTTTTATAGTTTCTATATTTGCTCCATTAAAAACAATGGTTTATTATCAATATACTTTGTCTATCGTGTTTTTGATGTTGCTGGGTGCAGTTACTGCAAAAACAGGAGGTTCAAAAATCATAGTTGCGGTTCTCAGAATGTGCTTTTGGGGAACAATAGCAATGGCTGCAACAGCTTTAGTCGGACATTTATTTGGGATAAAAAATATTTAAATAAGAATGAATACAGATAAAACTTCAACACAACACTGGAATACCATTTACCAAAGCAAAAACGAGAATGAAGTAAGCTGGTATCAAGAATATCCGAAAGCTTCCATTGAGTTGATAAAGGAATTAAACTTACCTCTTTCAGCACATATCATCGATATTGGTGGTGGAGAAAGCCATTTGGTAGATGTTCTTCTGGAGATGGGCTATACGAATATTTCTGTCCTAGATATTTCTGAAACTGCACTTCAAAAAAACCAAAACAGATTGGGAGAAAAAAGTAAGCTGGTAAATTGGATTGCAACTGATATTACTGAATTTATACCAAGACAAAAATATGACCTGTGGCATGACAGAGCGGCTTTTCATTTTTTAACGGCTGAAGAAAATGTCAAAAAATATGTTTCAATTGCTGAAAGGACTATCACTCAAGATGGATTTTTGATTATGGGAACATTCTCCGATAATGGTCCAACCAAATGCAGTGGTCTCGATACCAAACAATTTACCGAGGAATCACTGAAAAAAGTTTTTGAGAGATCTTTTGAGCTAAAGAGTTTCAAATATCTCGACCATTCTACACCTTTTAATACAATTCAGAATTTTTTATTTTGTACATTTCAAAGAAAATAAAATAGCAGATGTTTGATTTCAGATTGAAAGTATTTTTTACCGTTGCCAAAAGGCTCAACTTTACCAAAGCTTCGGAAGAACTGTATATCACACAGCCTGCAGTTACCAAGCACATTAAGGAGATTGAAAATTATTTCAAGGTAAAACTGTTTGACCGGAACGGAACAAAAATTAAACTTACACCCGCAGGCGAAACTTTATTACAGTATTCGGAACAGTTGTTTTCAATCTATCAGAATATGGAATTTGATCTCAATGCTTTTACTCAAAACAAATCAGGAACGCTGCGAATTGGCGCAAGTACTACCGCAGCACAATACCTGCTGCCTCCTATATTGGCAGCATTTCACCGTAAGTTCGACAAGGTAAAAGTTCAGTTGGTTACAGGAAACACAGAGCAAATAGAGATTGCTTTGCAGAATAAAAATATTGATTTAGGAATTATAGAAGGAAAATCGAGAAGCACCTTATTCAAATACTCCGCCTTTATAAAGGATGAACTCGTATTGGTTGCAAAAAATGGACATTCGATCTCAAAAAAATCATCTGTAAAAGTAGAAGATCTAATAAAGTATAGTTTTCTTTTACGTGAACCGGGTTCTGGGACACTTGAAGTCATTGCACACGCTCTCAAACAGTCTGGTATAAAAATAAGTAATCTCAATTTAGAAATGCAGTTGGACAGTTCGGAAAGCATCAAAATGTACCTGCTCAATTCAGAAGCCTTGGCTTTTCTTTCCATATATTCCATTTTCAAAGAACTAAAAAACAATGAATGTACTGTTGTAGAAGTAAAAGGACTAAGTATAGAACGAGAATTTAACTTTATTCAAAATCAGGGTGACAGCGAAAATCTTTCTGATTTGTTTATGAGATTTGCGATAAGTTATAACTTTAGGTAATGACAGATAACGAATAGCAATTTCTGCCAGACTTTCCAAATGATGACATTTGTATCATTAAAATATAAAGTCATTATGGAACAAGACACTCAAAAGCCCAATAAGCTTAATCGATTCAAAAGTCTTCTAGATCGAAGTATTACAACTCGTGAAGTTATTTTTTTGTTAGCAGTCGTATTCTGCCTATCTCCTTTAATATCTCCGCCTATTGCATTGTTGATGGGGCTTGTCATCGCACAGTTCATTGGCCATCCTTACCTTCATCTCAATCATAAGGCGACGCACATTCTACTACAGGTTTCAGTGGTTGGTTTAGGATTTGGAATGAACGTGACCAGTGCAATGAAGGCTGGTAAAGAAGGAATCCTTTTCACTATAGTTTCTATTATTGGAACCTTGGTTATAGGATATTTGATGGGAAAATTCCTCAAAATTGACAAAAAGAGTTCCTATCTGATCTCTGCAGGAACCGCTATTTGCGGAGGAAGTGCTATTGCTGCTGTTTCTCCTGTCATTAAAGCTGAGGAAAAACAAATATCAGTGGCATTAGGTACGGTTTTCATTCTTAATTCAATTGCTTTATTCATTTTCCCAATAATTGGTCACGCCCTGAATTTGTCTCAGACCCAGTTTGGTTTATGGAGTGCCATTGCCATTCACGACACCAGTTCAGTAGTGGGAGCAGCAAGCAAATACGGAACTCAGGCTTTGGAAGTAGCAACTACTGTTAAGTTGGCGCGTGCTTTATGGATTATTCCTATAGCATTTCTATCTACATTCCTTTTCAAAAACAAAGGCAGTAAAGTGAAAATCCCCTACTTTATAGGCTTATTTGTTTTGGCTATGATTGTCAATACCTATATTCCTTTTGTTCAGAATTTCAGTCATTACCTTACCGGTATTGCCAAAGCAGGGCTAACCTTAACTTTATTTTTAATTGGCTGCGGTCTGAATAGAAAATTACTGATGAGCGTTGGTTTTAGACCTTTGATTCAGGGCGTTGTACTTTGGGGCATCATTTCTGCTGCTGCATTATGGGCGGTAACTTCTTTTGCCAGTTAAGAATCTATTGCTTAATGTATTTGAACAAATTAATATCATACTTCACTAAACAAGAAATAATATGAAATCACTACCATTTAAAATTTCACTGATACTTTTAAGCTTTACAATAAAAGCGTTCGCACAAGTTCCATTCGATGGGGATATTAAAAATAATTCACTTGCAGTTAGCCCTGATGAAAAAATAGCGGCGGCTTCTTACAGTGATTCTACAGAAATTAAAATTTATGACCTATCCAAAGCCGAGTTAAAAACTACAATCAAAGGTTTTGTCAACCCCAGAAATATCCTTTTCTCTCCGGATGGAAAGCTAATTTACATTACCGATAGTAGTCTTGGATATCTGATGGTTTATAATTCTGACAATTATCAGCTGATTAAAAAATACCCGGTTGGCTATGGTGCATTTGGGACTGCTATCTCAAAAGATGGGAAACAGCTGTTTATCAACAATGAAGCGACTAATACGGTAACCTTGGTCAATCCAGAAACATCTGAGGTCAAGAATATCATTACTGGCTTTCATCAGCCCAGGCAAGGGGTGAAATTTAATCCTGATAATACAAAGCTCTATGTGACCAATTTTGGAAACGACCATATCACCGTTGTTGATGTTAAAACGCTAAAAATAGAAGGAGAAGTGGAGGGTTTCAATAAAATCCGGGCCATCTCGATTAGTAAGGACGGTAAAACCTTATATGCAGCGAACAGCGGAACAAATGAACTGCTTATAGTAGACATCGCCAGTAAAAAGATTGCTTATCGCATTCCTGTTGGGAAAGATAATTACGGAGCAAGTTTGTCTCCAGATGGAAAATTTGTGTTAAGCGGTAACAAAATTGATAATACTATTTCAGTAGTTGACGTTAAAACCAATAAGAATATCCAAACCATCAAAGGTTTTAAAGAACCAAGACAAGCCATCGTTTTTTCGAAATACGGAAAGTTCCTTTATGTTTTGAACAACGATTTAAGTGTGGATAAAGTCAGCATGGCTAACTATAAAATCGTTCAGTCAATGAAATGATCAGGTGATAATAAATATTACTTTTTGAAATGCCAACAGAAATCTTACTGATCACAGAAGCAAAAGCTTCTGATACAAAATCTTTTTACAAATGTAATACACCTTTGTATAGGAGTGTAAAGTCTGCCTTTGAAATGCAATTTGGAAACTTTGAAACCGATATTGATTTTTTAGCATTTTTTAAGGAAATGAAATGCAAAATTGAATATTTGGTGACTGAAGTAATTGACCGAAAGGATAAAAAAATCAGACAAAAACAACGTTCTGAAAGTGTTGACTCGCTTTCGAAAAGATTAAGAATATACCGTCCCAAATGTATTATCATTATAATGAAGGATATTGAAAACTTTGTTTTAATGGCGGTAGAAAGAGCAAATTTACCAGAAGATTTATTTATTAAAAGTGTTCCATTCCCAGCAATGAGTGAAAAAAACAGAATCAATTGTGAGCTTGGAATAGCAAAAATTCTTAAAGATTATGTCGTAGGTCATTGATTTTTATTACCTTTGATTATTCAAAAAAAGGGAATGGTGTCTCCCTTACCCAACCGCCCTAAAAAGCTGATGGCGCCTGATTAAAATTGAATGTTCAATCATTTAGTCAGGATATATTATGCATTATCATCAAAAATCGAAAGGGCAAAAATCCTTTATCAGAACAAAAGCTTTTTTTAGAGCTTATCCATCACTTCCCTATATCATCAAATGGTTATTCATTAGCCTTGTAATAGGTGCTTGTATCGGAACTGCGTCCGCATTATTTTTAAAAACATTAGGCTGGGTTACAGATTTCAGGGAAAATCACCTTTGGTTGATTGCCTTACTTCCGGTTGCAGGGTTCGTAATCGGATATATTTACCATCAATTTGGTAAAGAAGTTGAAGCAGGAAATAATCTGCTGATTGATACTATTCACGACCCTAAAGAAATCATTCCTTTTCGGATGGCGCCTTTTGTTTATCTCGGAACTTTGGCTACCCACCTCTTTGGAGGTTCTGCGGGAAGAGAAGGAACAGCGATACAAATGGCAGGTTCTATTGCCGACCAATTTACCAAGCCACTAAAACTCAATCTAAATGAAAGAAAAGTTTTAATTATTGCCGCCATTGCTGGCGGTTTTGGTTCTGTATTCGGAACGCCGCTAGCCGGAGCCATTTTCGGTCTGGAAGTTTTTCTGATTGGCAGACTAAAATATGATTCGATTTTTCCGGCATTTGCATCGGCAATCATCGCAGACTTAGTCACCAAACTTTGGAAAACCGGACATACCCATTATCATATTCCGACCATTCCTGATTTTTCATTTTTAAATGGTTTATACGCCATTCTTGCCGGAATAGCTTTCGGGCTATGTGCTGCAATTTTCAGCAAAACCATTCATCGTGTGGGTAAAATTTTCAAAGCAAAAATTTCTTACCCACCTTTACGTCCTTTGGTTGGAGGTATTTTAGTTGCAACCGCAGTTTGGGCTTTAGGAACGACAAAATATATCGGTTTAGGAATTCCTACCATTGTTTCGTCTTTTGAACAGCAATTACCAGCCTACGATTTTGCATTAAAAATGATTTTTACCATTGTTACATTAGCCGCAGGATTTAAAGGTGGTGAGGTGACACCTTTATTTTTTATCGGAGCTGCATTGGGAAATTCGCTGGGCTATTTTATTCCTTTACCAACAGGGCTTTTGGCAGGAATGGGCTTTGTAGCAGTTTTTGCAGGCGCTACCAATACACCTCTGGCTTGTAGTATTATGGCAATTGAACTTTTCGGGAGTGATTGTGGGGTTTATGTAGCCATTGCGTGCGTTGTTGCTTATTTATTCTCAGGTCATAGCAGTATTTATGGCAGACAGATGATCGGTGAGCCTAAACACAACAGGTTTGGAAACTACACCGGAAAAAGACTAAATGAACTATAATTTTAAAATTATGAACGCAGAAAATTTAGCCATTGCAAAAATATACTTTAGATACGGACAATCAGTAGTTGGGCAGAACTTTTGGAGGAAACTTTGGAATAATAATCTTGGAGAATATCTTTTGAAAAAGGCGAAACAAAACGCTATCCATCAAGCCAATATTTTTACTGCTAAAAGCGGATATTTAAATAACGGTTCTATCCAATACAATATTTCTGAAATTCCGTCATCTGAAAATCCTGTTTGTTTAGAGTTAGTAGATGAATCCAGTAAGATAAAGGCTTTTTTGAACGAGAATAAAGAAGAATTACAGAAAGTATCTTTGATATTACTGAATGACATGATTATTGAATTAGCATAAATCTCATTTTGAAAAGCTATTTATCCATTCAGAAATACTTCAAAATCCATCGCTTACTTTGTTTATTAAATCGTTAAAATTAATAGAATGAACAGATGAAAATATTAATTATAGAAGATGAAAAGTTATTGGCTGAAAGTATTGCCACTTACTTAAAACAGGAACAATATAATTGTGAATTTGCTTCTACTTTTGATGAAGCTATTGAAAAAACAGGCGTTTACGAATATGATTGCATTTTGTTAGATTTGAATCTTCCTGATGGCGAAGGTCTGGAAATTCTGGAAGCGTTAAAAAAAGAAAGTAAACAGGATGGTGTCATTATTATTTCGGCAAGGGATGCTGTAGATGATAAAATTATAGGGCTCAAATTAGGTGCGGATGATTACCTCCCAAAACCTTTTCATCTTTCAGAACTGAGTGCCAGAATATATTCGGTAATACGAAGAAGACAGTTTTCCAGTACCAATCATTTAGAAATCAATGAACTTTCAATTGATTTGCTTGCGAAAGAAGTACGTGTAAACAATCAAGTGATTACACTTACAAAAAAAGAATATGATTTGCTTATTTTTTTAATTGGCAACAAAAATCGTATTGTATCTAAAGTAGCTTTAGCAGAGCATCTATCAGGAGATATGGCAGATATGTTGGATAATGTAGATTTTGTGTATGCACACGTAAAAAACTTGAAAAAGAAGCTGGCAGATGCTGGTTGCGATGATTATATCAAAACAGTTTATAAAATGGGCTACAAATGGGACGTGTGAATGGCTTACTAAACAAAACATTACTCTATTATACTTTTTTGGCAACATTCGTTCTGTTGTTGAGTGCTCCTTTTTTCTATCTTGTAATGGAAAAGCTATATACGGACGACGTGGATGAAGCGATATACCTGCGAAAAAAAGAATTTGAAATTGACCATCTTAAAACGATTCGTTCTTCTGATATTCATATATGGAACCGCTTCAACAGGGATGTAAGAATTATACCGGATACCATTTCTGGAAACCGCAAAAATAAGATTATTCAGGAAACTATATTCGATGAAGTAGTACCGGAATGGGAACCTTATCGGGTACTATATTCGGATGTGAAGATTGAAGGAAAGCCTTATGTATTAAAAATTCAGCTCAACCTGGTAGAATCCGAAGATTTGATTAAAGCCATTATTTATGTCTATCTGGTCATTCTCGGAGGAATGCTGCTGGTTATATTTTTCATAACCCGTTTTATTGCAAACCGTTTGTGGAAACCATTTTACGAAACATTACAACTGATTGATAAATTTAATATTGAACAACAATCGCTTCCATCATTCAATAAAACCGGAACAAAAGAATTTGACCAACTGAACACAGGAATTGAAAAAATGATTGTTTCTAATGTAAAATCATATAACTCCCAGAAATCCTTTACCCAAAATGCTTCACACGAGTTGCAGACTCCTTTGGCAATTTTTCAATCCAAACTCGATTTACTTTTACAGGATACTTCACTTACCCAGCAACAATCCGTTGTTTTGCAGTCTTTGTACGAAGCCTCGCTGCGTCTATCCCGTATCAATAAAAACCTATTGCTCCTCACCAAAATTGAAAACAGGCAATATGCAGAGGTTTCAACATTTACGGTAAACGAATTGGTCAATGATGTTATTGGCTATTTTGAGGAACAGGCAGAAAATAAAAATTTACGGATAGAAATCGAAGAAAATGCTATCATTGAAATTAACGCCAACAGGGTTTTAACAGAGATATTAATAAATAACCTTATACTAAATGCTATACGGCATAATTTAGAAAATGGAAATATTACCATTCTAATTGAAGATGCCAAATTCAGTATAATCAACACAGGAATTTATAAAGAACTTGACAATGCTATTCTTTTTAAAAGATTTGGCAAGGCAACCACCGATACACGAAGTTCAGGCTTAGGTTTGGCTATCGTGAAGGAGATTGTGGAACAATACAAATGGGATATCAAATACGAGTTTAAAAATAATCTGCATTGTTTTACAGTGCTTTTCTAAAAATTCAGAAAATCTACAAAATCATATATATACTTTGTTCGCATAAAATGAAAAAGTATGTATTTGTTAAAAATATTCAAAAGCCGGTTTTCTATACTCTTTTCCCTGTTCACGCTATACATTACCTTATCGCTGCTTTTAAGAGTAGGGTTGCTTTTATATTCGGTACACAATATTGATTTTACTGTTGCCAATATTATGAAAATACTTTTTTTAGGATTTTCATTCGATATCACAACGGGTCTGTTTTTCATAACAACATATAACATTTTTCTTCTTGCTCTTCCCAAAAAATGGATTGGTAGTTTGCTGGATAAAACATTCACCTATTGTTATTGCTTTATTGTTTTGTTATTGATGTATTTCAGTTTGATGGCAGAAATCCCATTTTGGGATGAATTTGGGGTAAGATTCAATTTCATTGCTGTCGACTATCTTATATACACTTATGAAGTTATTACTAATATCAATCAATCCTATCCACTTCCGCTGATTATAGGGATATTATTAATTCTGATTGTTCTAAGTTTCTATTTATTTCAAGAAAAAAAATTTTTCCTTTATAGTTTTACGAATAAAATGCCATTTCTAAAAAGATTGATAATGAGTGTAAGCCTATTAATATTAACCTTTAGCCTTGGCTTCTTTTTAAAAAATAATTGGGCTGATAACGGAAATAATCTTACGGTAAATGAATTAGGTAAAAATGGGGTGTTTTCATTTTTTGCTGCATTCAGATCGAATGAGCTTGATTATGGAACTTTTTATCCAACAATAAATCAAAGGCAAGCCTATCTGGTTCTAAGAAAAAAACTTTTGCAAAACAACCAGCACTATTTGTCAAAAAGCAACACAGAAATTTTACGAGAAACCGAAGGCGAAACACTTATTAGGCCTAATATTATTTTATTAACCATTGAGAGTTTTAGTGCTGAATTTTTAAAATCATTCGGTAATACCCAAAATCTTACGCCAAACTATGATGCACTATCCGCAGAAAGCATATTTTTTACCAATTTGTTTGCGACTGGTACACGTACTGTGAGGGGAATGGAAGCACTCACCTTATCCATTCCGCCCACTCCTGGAAACAGTATTGTAAGGCGTCCCGATAATCAACATCTTTTTTCTGTGGCCACAATTGTAAGAAACAAAAATTATCATCCATATTTCATTTATGGTGGTGATGGTTATTTCGACAATATGAACAATTTTTTCGGGGGTCAGGGTTTTGATATTGTTGACAGGGATCGTGGCAACACACTTTCAGAAGATATAGCTACCAAACGGTACCGTATTCCAGACAGTGAAGTAAGTTTTGAAAATGCTTGGGGCGTTTGTGATGAAGATCTTTACAAACAGTCCATAAAATATGCAGATATCAACTTTGAAGAAAAAAAACCTTTCTTTCAATTTGTGATGACAACATCTAATCATAAGCCCTATACTTTTCCAAATGGAAAAATAAATCTTCCTCAGGGAGAGCGTGACGCTGCCGTTAAATACACTGATTATGCTTTAGGAAAATTTATTGCTCTTGCAAAAACAAAAGCTTGGTTTAAAAATACAGTTTTTGTCATAGTAGCGGACCATTGTGCCAGTAGCGCAGGAAAATGGGAAATCAACATAAACAAGCATCACATACCTGCAATTATTTATAATTTAAATCAAAAGCCTGAGAAAATTGATAGATTGATGTCTCAAATTGATTTAATGCCAACACTATTCGGTTATTTAGGGTGGGATTACAATACTGCTTTATATGGTAAAGATATTAACCAAACGAAGATTGGGGAAGAACGTGCTTTCATAGGTAATTATCGTACACTTGGTTTGCTAAAAGGAGATATTTTTACCCAAATTAACGACCGTAAAAAAACAGTTCAATATAACTTTGATCAAAAATCCGGGGAGATGAGAGAGGATCAATTTAAAAATAGTGAACTTACTAATGAAACCATTTCCTACTATCAAACTGCAAGCGAAAGGTTTAAAGAAGGGAAAATGAAAGAAATTCAAAAATAAATTCTTCTAAAAATTCAGAAAATCTGCTAAATCCTGTGCGAGCTTTACAGGAAAAATGAAAACTTTAAATAAAGTTGCGTCTGTAACGGTTCTTTTCTGGCTGATGAAAATTGTCGCTACCACTTTGGGAGAAACTTTGGGTGATTTTATATCTATGACTTTGCAATTAGGATACGGAACCGGCATGCTAATTACTGCTATATTTTTCACCATTATATTGTCGATACAGCTAACCTTAAAAAAGTATATTCCGGTTGTATTTTGGATGGTCATCATTGCCACAACCACATTGGGTACAGAAATTTCTGATTTTACTGACCGAACCTTGGGCGCAGGATATTTTTTAGGAAGCGTAATGCTTATAACTTTTCTTTTTCTCACGCTCTTTATTTGGTACAAATCGTATCATAATCTTGAGGTGTATCCAATTTTCCAAAAAAGAAAAGAAGTTTTATACTGGATTGCAATATTGTTTTCTAACAGTTTAGGAACTGCTTTCGGAGATTTTTTAAGTGATAATCTCGGGTTGAGTTATTTAAATGGAGCATTGATTACAGGCTGCATTATTATAGTAGTTGTCCTGCTGCATTATTTTACAAGGCTCAATCACGTATTATTGTTTTGGATCGCCTTCATTTTTACCCGTCCCTTCGGAGCCACTTTTGGAGATTTTCTTACCAAACCCCTTTCAAATGGAGGATTAAATCTCGGAACAGCAAATGCTTCTATCGTGTCTCTGATTTTATTATCGATGATGGTAATATTTTCTCATCTGAATTCTTTCAGAAAAAAATCTTCTACCGTCTAAAATTCAGAAATATTGCTAAATCACTTATGAGCTTTGTACTATAAAATTTTAAAAAATAGTACAATGAAAAAGTTAGCATTTCTATTGGCAGCTACTGCAAGCATAAGCTTTACTTATGCGCAAAAAGTTTCAGAAAAGGAAGTTCCTGCCGTTGTAAAATCGGCATTGCAAAAAGAGTTTCCAACTATCAAAACCATTAGGTGGGAAAAGGAAAAAGACAATTTTGAAGCAGGCTTTATACAAGACCATAAAGACTATTCTGTTCTCATCAACCCTTCAGGCAATATTTTGGAAACTGAAAAGGCTATTCCCGTTAATATGCTTCCTGAAAAAGCCAGAGCGTATATCCATCAAAACTATCCCAGTAAGAAAATAGCGGAGTCCGCAAAAATTACTGATGCTAAAGGTAATCTTACCTATGAAGCCGAGGTAGGCAAAAAAGACCTGATTTTCGATTCTAAAGGCCACTTTATAAAGGTTGCTCAGTAGCCAGAACTGCTTTTTTCAAATCTTTTAAACTTGAATAAAAATGTATCCCGATAATGATTGTTCTTAGATTTCTGTTAGGTATAGCATTCCTATTTCCTGCAATGAGTTATGCTCAGCAAACCCTTGATTACTATATACAAACTGCGAAAAGCAATAGCCCGCTAATAAAGGACAACCAGTTTCAATCAGAAGCTGCACGTCTCGAATTAGAAAGGCTAAAGTCCGTGTATACCAAACCACAGGTAGGTATCGTAGCCAATTATCTTATGGCACCGGTTGTAGCCAATAATAATGGTAAAACTTCGCTTCAGTTAAGCCCGGGAAATGCTGATAGCTATTATGGTCAGGATGCAGGGCTTACGAATGGAGGCTTATACCAAGGATTGGTACAAGTAAACCAACCATTATTTATGAAGTCCAGGTTTTCTGCTATTGCAGATGAAGCCGGTATTGGCATAAAAATAAACCAAAATAATATACGCCTGACCAATTTTGAATTGGAAAAAATAATTACCGACCAGTACATCCTTTGTCTGCAGGATATGCACCAGATTGATTTCTTAACGAAATACATCAACATTCTAAAAGATCAGAAAGAGCTCACAACGAAGTTGGTAAACAGTAGCGTAATCAAGCTTTCAGACCTGTCATTGCTCGATATAGAACTTCAAACTCAACTTATTGCGCAGCAAACAATGCAGGCATCTTACAGCAAGAATATATTGGATATGAATGTACTTGCAGGTATACCAGATAGTAATTCATCAAAGAAAATAACACCTTTAGATTTGTTTTTAAACAATGATAATACGGAATCTTCATTTACCGAAAAATACAATCTAGATAGCTCCAGACTTGTTGCACAGCAAAAAATATTTGAACTTAAATATAAACCACAATGGAATTTGTTTGCAAACGGTGGGTTTAATACAACAGATGCTTCGCTCATTTACAGGCGTATCGGTATCAGTGCAGGGGTTTCCTTTACGATGACCTTATTTGATGGCGGGCAGAAAGCGATTAATCGTACCAGAACAAACTTTTTACTTCAAACTACGCAAGCGTATAAAGAAAATTTCCTTAATCAAAATTCGGTACGGAAAAACAATTTCTTACAGCAAATAAATGCTATCGAAGAAAGAATCAGGCTGACCGAAACCCAGGTAAAAGAATATGATAAGCTGTTAGGATACTATAAACAGGAACTGATAAGAGGGCAAATTTCTGTTATCAATTATGTCAATACGATAAAGAACGCTATTGGTTTGGAAAAAGATTTCATCACGATGCAGACCAACCGTCAGTTACTGATCAATGCTTACAACTACTGGAATAAATAGAAAAACAATGAAATATACCACTCTAATCCTATTGTTCTCAGGATTAATTATTACATCCTGTCATCATACAGCGGAGCAAAATCCAGCCGACATAAAACCCGTTGCTACAGTAGATTATACAACAATAGCTACCAGACCGATGGAAGAACAGACAAAACTCACCGCTACATCAGTTTACTTAAAACGCAGTCAGGTTATTGCGCCTATTGCGGGATTTATTACACACGTGTATACCAAATATGGAGATGCTGTCCAAAAAGGACAGGTACTCTTTGAAATAGAAACCAAAGAAAGGTCTGCCATTGGTAATGATGGTTTGAGTGGTGATAATATGTTAAACAATTTTGGAAAAATAAGCATCAAAGCGCCCACTTCAGGTATGGTTACTATAATAGACCGTCAACAAATCGGGGAATATGTGATGGAAGGAAATCCTTTATGCACAATTGTACAGAATAATGATCTTGCCTTTCAACTCAATATGCCTTATGAGTTTCATAATTCCGCAGAAAGAAACAGGAACTGTTTGCTGGTTTTACCCGATGGTTCTAAGTTAAATGCCACTATTGTAAAGCCGCTTACTACGCTAAATGCAATTGATCAAACACAGGCATACTTGCTAAAACCCTCAAAAAACATATTCCTGCCCGAAGGATTGGTCGCTTCTGTATTGCTTACTACCAACAGCAGACAGCACGCACAGGTGTTACCAAAAACAGCCGTTTTAAGCGATGCTTTACTGCAACACTTTTGGGTGATGAAACTGGCAAACGATACTACAGCCATAAAATTACCGGTTATGATCGGAATGAGAAACAAAGATAATGTAGAAATTATTTCACCTGCTTTTTCTTCAACTGATAGGATACTGACCGAAGGAAACTACGGATTGTCGGATACGGCTTTAGTCAAAATAAAAAAACGATGAACAATATGGAGTATCAGAACTATTTCCGCCAGTTTTCAAAACCCATCATTTTTATCGCGTTGATATTGTTGGTTGCTGGTGTTTATTCTTATACAAAGATGCAAACAGCGCTTTTCCCGGAAGTTACCTTCCCCAAGATCAACCTGATTGTAGATAACGGGCAGCAGCCTATTGACAGGATGATGATAACCGTAACCAAACCTATAGAAAGTGCGGTAAAAAGGGTAAAGGGAGTAACGACTGTGAAAAGCAGTACCAGCAGAGGGAGTTCTGTAATTGAGGTTTATTTCAACTGGGATGTGGATATCTATGCCGCCAAGACACAGATAGAAAGCCGTATCAACGAAATCAAAGCTATGCTTCCGCCGGGTGTTGTTATTTCTGCCGAAGCAATGAACCAATCGCTTTTTCCTGTATATGGCTATACCCTTGAAAGTAAGAGTACTGATCTGGTTACGTTGAAAGACTATGCTAACTTGCATGTACGGCCGCTATTTTCACAAGTACCTGGTATTTCAAACGCCATTGTTAGAGGAGGCAAAGTGAAAGAATATGTGGTAAAGCCAGATGCAGTTAAAATGTCTTCCTTGGGTATTACCCCCAGTACTTTAATTACGGTATTCAACAATACAAATTTTATAGAATCGAACGGCAACCTCTCTGATTTTAGAAGATTGTATCTCAGCCTTACCGAAACACGTGTCAATGATATCGAAGCGTTGGAGAACGTCATCGTCAGGTCCGACAGCAACAGGATTATCAAGCTGAAAGACATTGCTGCAATTGAATTGCAACAACAGCAAGAGTTTGTGATTGTCAATGCGAATGGAAACGATGCTGTATTAATAGACCTTGTAAAACAGCAAGGCATCAACCTGCTGGACTTTTCAAAAAATGTGCAAGCTAAAGCGGATGAAATCAGAAAAATATTACCTCCGGGTGTGGAACTGAAAACCTATTACGATCAGTCTGCTTTTGTGGGAGATAGTATACACAGCGTGGTAAAGACGATATACGAAGGTTTACTCCTTGCTATTTTAGTAATGATTGTATTCCTTCGTTCCTGGCGTGCAAGCTTGGTGGTGTTGCTTACCATCCCAGTTACGATAGCTACATCGCTGCTGTTTTTATACTCATCGGGACTTACCATCAATGTAATGTCGCTTGGAGGAATCGCCGCTGCCATTGGTCTAATTATAGACGATGCGATTGTTATCATTGAACAGATTTACCGCACCCACGAAGAACATCCCGAGAAAGATAATTACAGCATTGTAAAACAAGCCATCAAAGATCTGTTTCCGGCGATGGTGGGTTCTTCCTTATCAACCATTGTTATTTTTATTCCGTTCCGGATGATGAGCGGTTTGGCAGGCAGTTTCTTCAAAGAGTTATCAGATACAATGCAGATTGTATTGGTTTGCTCCTTCCTTGTTACCTGGTTTGTGTTGCCAGTATTGCACCTGGCTATTGGGTTTAAACATTCTTCAAAAACGCAACACCCGCATAGTGTCAATACCCATCAATTAAAATGGCTGACCAATTTATTTCATCGCCCCGTTTATGCTATTGTTTTTGTGCTTGTATTGGCTGGCGGTGCGTGGCTGGTTTCAGGCAAACTGGAAACAGGATTTCTTCCCGACCTGGATGAAGGTACCATTGTGATGGATTATTACTCACCAAGTGGTACCAGCCTTGAAGAAACCGACCGTATGCTGCGTGAAGTAGAGCAACTACTTATTCATCACCCAGAAATAGAAACCTACAGCCGAAGAACAGGGATGCGAATGGCATTCAGAACCGTTCCACAAAATTTCGGCGATTATTCTATTCAGCTAAAACCCAATCATCAGCATACAACGGTGGATGTGATTGATGACCTAAGAAAGAAAATCGAAGCCACGCAACCTTCATTGCACGTATCGTTCGGGCAAAGAATTTCTGATTTACTAGGTGACCTGATGAGTACGCCAAGCCCTGTAGAAATTAAAATCTTTGGTGATGACCAGAAGAAGCTGGAACAATTAGCCGCTCAGGCAGGAAATATCCTTACTCATATCAATGGCATTGCAGATATAGAGAATGGTCTGGTACAGGCAGGCCCCTCAATGGTATTTACTCCCAATGTGGAAAAGCTGGCACAGTTTAATATATCACTTACCGATTTTCAAACGCAGCTTACGGCATATACGGGTGGGGTTCCGTTAGGGATTAATGCCAATGGGCCAACGCTAAACCCTGCTCAGCTGGCGATGGCAGGTGACGTACAGTCCGGCAGTATTCAGGATGGAGAACAAATGCGGAGAATATTGATGCGGTTTACTGATTTTAAGGACAACAGCCTGGAAAAGATAAAAAATGACCTGATATTTCTTCCCGATGGTACGACTAAACCATTATCATTTTTCTGTGAAGTACGAATGATTGATGGTGAAACTGAACTGCGCCGGGAAAACCTGAAATCCAATGTAGTACTCACCGCAAGATTGAACAACAGGGATCTTGGTAGTACCATTCAAGAAATACAGCAAACATTTGCAAAAGAACTATCGTTGCCCCAAGGATATACCATAGAGTATGGAGGAGCTTATTCAGAACAGCAGTCTTCTTTCAAAGAATTACTGTTAATCCTGATTACAGCATCTTTATTGGTCTTTGCCGTATTGCTGTTTTTGTTCCGTCACTGGCTCATTTCATTATCGATTCTACTGGTTTCTGTATTAGGAATTTCAGGCTGCCTGATGGCGTTGTATGTTACGGGTATCCCTTTGAATGTGGGAAGTTATACTGGCATTATTATGATTGTAGGCATCATTGCAGAGAATGCCATTTTCACGGTAAACCAGTTTTTCGCCAACTTAAAATCGGGTGCCAGTGTTGACCAGTCCATTCAATATGCGATTGCTTTACGCATCCGACCAAAACTAATGACGGCTATCGGTGCCATCCTGGCATTAATGCCGCTCGCTTTAGGAATTGGTCTTGGAGCTCAGATGCAACAGCCATTGGCAATCGCCGTAATTGGTGGTTTTGTGGCAGGAATCCCTTTATTGCTTTTTGTTTTCCCAAGTTTTATCAGATTAATATACAGAACAAATAAAAGAGACTGATTTATGAAAAATATTTTGTCAAGATTATGTTTTACATTGATATGCTCCATTTTATTTACAGCAAATGTAGATGCCCAGAAAATGGATAGTATTTACTCGTACAAACCACTTCGCTTTCAACCTAAACAACTTATCATTCCATCAGGACTTATCCTAACAGGGATAGCATTTAATGGCAGCGGTCGCGAATCTGTAAAAAATGAATTTGTTGAAGAACGAAATGAAGCTATACCAAAATTCAGAACAAGATTGGATGACTACCTTCAATTTTCACCCATAGCACTAACTTATGGATTTGAAGCCATCGGAATGAAACCCAAAACAGATATTGCTAATCGCTCGGTCATTTTACTAAAAAGCGAACTGATTATGTTTGCATCGGTTGAACTTCTGAAAAACACAACAAAAACCTTAAGACCCGATGGAAGTGCTTACAATTCTTTTCCTTCCGGTCATACTGCCCAGGCATTTGCAGCTGCAACTTTATTATCTGAAGAATATGGTTATCGGTATAAATGGGTACCCTATGTTTCATACGGTTTAGCATCAGGAGTTGGTGCATTAAGAATGGCAAATAACAAGCATTACATAAGTGATGTATTGGTTGCGGCAGGTATTGGCATTCTTTCTACTAAAATAGCCTATTGGACACATCGGTACAAGTGGGGCAAACCTAAAAGAGTTTCTGATTATAAAGACTAACTAAAATATAAAGAGAATGATTGATTGGATATTAGAAAAAGATAAACAAATATTACTGTGGATCAACGGTCATCACACAGATTTTATGGATCAGATAATGTGGTTTGCCAGCGAAAAGTTGAGCTGGATTCCGTTTTATCTTGCTATTTTAATTATATTGATTTTAAAATATAAAAAGCAAAGCTGGTGGATTATTTTCCTTATTCTCCCATTAATTACGTTAAGCGACCAATTGGCAGCATCTATTATTCGTCCACTATTTGAACGCTTAAGACCCAGTCATACAGAAGGATTGCAAAATCTTTTGCATTACGTTAATGGTTATACAGGAGGGCAATATGGTTTTGTATCTGCTCACACATTAAATGTTTTTTCGCTTGCGACTTACCTTAGCAAAGCGACTTATAAAAATATAAGTTGGATGCCTTATATATTATTTCCGTGGGCATTTTTTGTTTCCTATAGCAGAATATATCTTGGAGTCCATTATCCCACAGATGTTGTTGTGCCCATAATGCTTGGGCTCTTGAATGGAACATTATTCTTTTGGATATATAGAAGCTTTAAACCGACCTTTTTAAAAAATTAAATTATGTGGTGGATATATGCATTGCTTTCTGCCTTGTTTGCATCGCTTACAGCAATATTTGCAAAAATCGGTATTACAGGTGTTAACTCTAACCTTGCGACTGCTATCCGAACTGTTATTATATTAATTGTTGCGTGGGGAATAGTTTTAGCCAGAGGCGAAACAAGAGGAATTACAACATTATCAAAACAGAACTTGATTTTCCTCGTGATATCTGGTATTGCGACAGGACTTTCCTGGATATTCTATTTTAAAGCGTTACAAATAGGCAAAGTGTCGCAAGTTGCACCAGTGGATAAACTTAGTGTATCACTAACCATAGTGTTATCGGTATTATTCCTAGGCGAAACATTGACCTTAAAAACGGCAATCGGGGCTTTATTAATTATTGGTGGAACTGTATTATTGATTTTGGAGTGAGCAATGTTTGATAACGTAATAAAATGAAAATATTTAATGATTAAATTTAGTGCTAAAAGAACTTGAGCGGTTAGCCCGTTATCATCGGTAAAAAGTTTGGTTTCATAGCTGTGTTTTATGCACATTGGAAGAAATGAAGAACTCCTCTTGTAGCACCCTCCAGTTGAGTATACCTGTCAACATTATTGATTCCAATGCGAATCGCAATTTTAGACATGGTTAATAGTATTTATAACTTAAAACATAACTGTTGATCAAATCATTTAGCTGTTACTTTGTCCTGTCATCCATTCTAATGTTTATGTAAATAAAGCTTGTCAGTATAGGTCAGATATGAGTCTTTTTCTCCATCGTTAGTCATACTATTCCGGTAAAACAGAATATAACCGAAGCATAAAATTTTTGTTAAAATATGTACATAAACTAGTCAAATAAATTCTTCTGTTTTTCGTTTAAATTATATAGGAACTTTAACTAAAGGACTTTAATTAATACTACGCCATGCAAGCCGTTTATCTGTACATACGAGTCAGTACTGATGAACAGGCTGTAAAAGGATATTCCCAACGCAGCCAGTTGGATCGACTTGTGCATTATTGTAAAGATCACAATCTCATTATTGCCAAAACTATTTTCGAAGACTATTCTGCAAAAACATTTAACCGACCGGAGTGGAACAAGTTGTTCGCTGAACTTAAGCTCACTAAGAACCAATCTTCACTTATTCTCTTTACTTATTGGGATCGATTCAGCCGCAATATTATGGACGCTTATAAGATGTTAGAAAGATTGCAGAATATGAAAGTCTCAATTCAGGCAATTGAACAGCAGATAGACTTCTCAATCCCGGAAAGTAAAATTATGTTGGCAATGTATTGGGCTACTTCTGAAGTAGAAAACGATAAAAGAAGCCGTAATGTACGTTTGGGAATGCAAAAAGCAAGACTGGAAGGAAGATGGATCAATAAGGCTCCTATAGGATATAGAAATAAAATCACATCTGATGGGAAAAAATATATAGCCCTCTACGAACCGGAAGCATATATTATCCGTGAGGCTTTTACAGCTATAGTGAGACAAAATAAATATTGTTTAACTGAAATATACAAGGATGCGGTATCAAATGGGCTTAGTTGTAGTAGAAGTGCTTTTTATCGGTTGGTAAGAAATCCTATTTATTGTGGTAAAATAAAAATTCCGGCATTCGAAGATAAATCTGAAAGAATTGTTGAGGGTACTCATGAGCGTCTTATACCTGTCGTTTTATTTGATCATGTTCAAAGAATAATAAAAGACGCAGATTTAAACCATCCTAAGAAACTAACTTCAAAAAGGATAGTCAATGAAAATTTAATTTTTAGAGGTGTCCTACAATGTCCTAATTGTGGAAATACGCTTACAGGAAGTGGCTCGCAGGGACATACTAAAAAATATTATTATTACCATTGTATGGGACGTTGTTCATACCGGGTAAGAGCTGACGTTATCAATTTGAGTTTTCTTTCATTCCTTAAGAATAATAGAGTGGTAGAACCATTTTTAGAACTTACCAATAGTATCTCAAAGGAAATTTACGGTGAAGAACATCATGATTATATTCAGAAAAAAGAGGAGATAAAGAAAGAAATGGAAAAATTGATTGATAGGGGATTCAATGCACAAAAGCTATTTTCAAATGGGAATATTGACTATGATGATTATATACTAATAAGAAGTCGTTGTCAGGAATCTTTAAAAGATAATACTGATAAATTGAGACAGCAGGCTTTAAAAATAGTGGCTGAAAAACATACAGAAAAGGGAACTGATTACATAATTAACCACTTAGGGGAGTTTTATGGAAATTCAGATACTATAACCAAACAGAGAATTATCAGGTTGTTTTTTCCGGATAAAGTAAAAGTAATAGAAGGGAATATTGAAAAAATGCTATCAGAAAGTGTTCAGACTATATTTGGATTAACTGCTTCAGCTTCGAAAATAAAAGAAATCCACGGTCAGCAGACAGAGCAAGCAATAGTTGAATTTTTTAAAGAATTATATTTTTTAGGGTATGAACAAAACTTAAAAAATATCTAAAAATTGATTGATTAGTTTTTGATTTTTCAGAGTAAAGCTGATATTTTAAATTATATTTATATAAAATGCTGGAAAACAGGTTTTTGTGGAACTTTTGAAGTGTTCGGAATCCTGTACAGATAACTTTGTGGGCTTGACTTTTCGAACCTTTTGTACCACAGAAACAAAATTATTTTAATATATAGTTGATTTTCAGTTATTTAATATTTTTGAAAAGGTTCGAATCCTGTCAGGTTCGTAGCAACGATATGGAGCTTTAATCGAAAAATCGTCTAAAAAAGATAAAATATTTGTTTTTTAAGAAAAAAATTTTGCTTTAAAAAATAAGGTAAAAGGGTGGAAAGTAATATAAATAGACTGAATAACAAGGATTTATAAATAAAATGACACCATTTGGCCTAAATTGTCCTAATGGTGTCATTAAGTGAGCGCGAAAGGATTCGAACCTTTGACCGTCTGCTTAGAAGGCAGATGCTCTATCCAGCTGAGCTACGCACCCATTATAAAGTTGATTCTCGCTTAGTAAATAAGCTTGTAAAAGTCGGGGCGGCAGGATTCGAACCTGCGACCTCCTGGTCCCAAACCAGGCGCGATGACCGGACTACGCTACGCCCCGAAAAAGATATATAGAAAAGCGGAGGGTAAGGGATTCGAACCCTTGCGACACTTTCGCGTCGACAGTTTAGCAAACTGCTCCGTTAACCACTCCGGCAACCCTCCTGTTTGTCTTTGTTTTTTAATGATCGTTGTTCCTTTATTGCGAGTGCAAATATAGAATAGATTTCTTTATTTACCAAATATTTTTCAAGAAAAATTTGCGTATTTTTGAGCTGATAAACTGCCATAAAAAATAAACAAATGCGTAAAACATTATATATCATCGGATTAAGTACAGTCGTTTTTTCCTGTACTTCACAGCAAAATGCCAAAAAAAGGCAGTACATCCCAAGAACCCCGTCAGTACAGCCTAAAACTACCGCTAATACCACAGCCGAAAAGCCAAAACCAAAGGTTTCTACGGAACATGGAGTCGACTTTTTTACAACCAATATTGCTAATGCGGCAAACAATGATAATACCGCAAGTTATGGGTCTATTGTTTCTGCAAAACCTGCGGGTTATAAAGTTGTAAAAGATTATTTTCCGGCTGTTGCACAAAATTTCAGACAGAGGTACCTTATCCTGCATTATACGGCTTTACCTGATGATAAATCCATTACGGTTCTTACCCAGCAGGCTGTAAGTGCACATTACCTTGTAAACAATACAGGAGATAACGAAATTTACCAGCTGGTTGATGAAAATAAGCGTGCTTATCATGCCGGTGTAAGCGCATGGAGAGCAGATAAAAACCTTAATGACACTTCAATTGGAATTGAAATTGTAAATACCGGTTATACAACCGATGCCTCCGGCAAAAGAATATTTGCTCCTTTTGACGAAGCGCAGATCAAAAAAGTAGCGGCCCTGGTAAAAGATATTGCAAACCGGTATCAGATTCCGGCCACCAATATTCTTGCGCACTCAGATATTGCTCCTACAAGAAAACAGGATCCGGGTCCTACATTTCCTTGGAAAAGACTCTATGATGAATATCAGATCGGGATGTGGTATGATGAAACTGCAAAACAAAGTTTCTACGACCTTGCCGTATCTACAGATTTTCAAACGAAATATAACGATTCAACGTTTATTTTCAACGTTCAGACGCAATTACAGAAATTCGGCTACGGACTGGATCTTAGCGGAAAATGGGATGATGCTACCAAGAAAACCATAGAAGCTTTTCAGTATCACTTCAGACCGCAGAATTATGACGGGATCATGGATCCCGAAACTTTTGCAATATTACAGGCTTTGATACTTAAATATCCGGTAAAATAAATATAATAATGTATTTTTATCAGTGTATATTATTTAAATTTTTAAAGATTTCAACTGCTTCTTTATTGTTAAATTAATACATTGCTAAACGGTTACATTAATCTATACATTATGGAAAATTTCAGAAAAGAAAGTGATTTATTGGGCGAATTAAATGTTCCGATAAATGCTTATTATGGAGTACAGACGCAGAGAGCGATTAATAATTTTAAAATTTCAGGGCAGCTGTTATCCTCCTATCCTCAGTTTATCCGAGGGTTAGCATACGTGAAAAAAGCGGCAGCAAAAACAAACTACGAACTTGGACTTCTTGATGAGACAATGTATTTCAATATTGCTGAAGTTTGTGATGAAATCATCAACGGTGAGCTTCACGAGCAGTTTCCTGTAGATATGATCCAGGGAGGAGCCGGCACATCCATCAATATGAACGCCAATGAAGTGATAGCCAACAGGGTTTTAGAAAAATTAGGTAAAAATAAAGGGGAATATCAGTTCTGTTCACCAAATGACCATGTCAATCTTTCACAATCTACCAATGATGCTTATCCTACAGCCATCAAAATGGGATTGCTGCAGATGAATGCAATTCTGGTGGAAAAGCTTGAAAAAATTGTTGAGGCATTCAGGGAAAAAGGAAAAGAATTCCATGATGTGATCAAGATGGGCCGTACACAGCTTCAGGATGCTGTTCCAATGACGTTAGGGCAGGAGTTTGAAGCATTCGCCGCAACTTTGGAGGAAGATATTTCTAAATTAAATAATAACGCCAATCTCTTCGTAGAAGTGAATATGGGAGCCACCGCCATCGGAACGGGATTAAATGCGCCGATTGGGTATGCTGTTTTATGTGCAAAAAATCTTGCACAGATTTCAGGATTTCCGGTAGTTTCAGCACCCGATTTGGTAGAAGCAACACCGGATACAGGATCTTATGTTATTTATTCTTCTGCAATGAAACGGCTCGCAGTAAAACTGTCAAAAATATGCAATGATTTGAGACTGCTTTCTTCGGGACCGAGAGCTGGCCTTTTCGAGATTAATCTTCCTCCGATGCAGCCGGGATCTTCCATTATGCCGGGTAAAGTAAATCCTGTGATTCCGGAAGTAGTCAACCAGGTTTGTTTTAAAGTTTTCGGAAACGATCTTACCGTTACTTTTGCTGCAGAGGCAGGGCAGTTGCAGCTCAATGTGATGGAGCCTGTACTTTCACATGCCATCATGGAAAATATTCATTTTCTTTGCAATGCAATCGACACCCTGCGTGAAAAATGTGTGGTAGGAATCACCGCAAACCGTGAAGTATGCTTAAATATGGTAAAACACAGCATCGGAATCGTAACCGCACTGAACCCATATATTGGCTACAAATATTCTACAGAAATTGCAAAAGAAGCTCTTGAAACCGGGAAAAGTGTTTATAATCTGGTATTGGAAAAAGGCATTCTTTCCCAGGAAAAACTGGATGAAATTCTTGATCCCAGAAACATGCTGAAACCGCATAACAAATAAAATAAACGATAAGTGATAAATAATAACTGACAGGTAAAACGGCAACATTGTTTATCACTTATCAATCATCATTTATAAATTTAAAGTGAGGTTTTTAATCATAATTCCTGCGCATAACGAAGAGAGTAATCTTCCTTTTACACTGGATTCTTTACAGCGGCAAAGCTTTAAGGATTTTAAAATAGTAATTGTAAACGACGGTTCTGCGGATAATACTTCAGAAGTAATTAGAAAATATACCGATCAGGATTCCCGGTTTGAAACCGTAAATCTGCAGAAATCTTTACACCAGCCAGGTTCAAAGGTTGTTAATGCTTTTAAAAAAGGACTGGAAACACAGGATGTAAATATGTTTGACGTCATTTGTAAATTTGATTCTGATGTCATATTTCCTGAAAATTATCTGGAAAAAATAGATAAAGCATTTCGTAGCAACCCAGAGTACGGATTGGTTGGTGGACTTTTATATGTCGAGAAAAACGGAGATTGGGTGTACGAAGGAAACTCTAATAAACATCATGTACGGGGTCCGGTAAAGGCATATCGGAAAGAGAGCTTTATACAAATGAACGGGATCAGGGAAACCTTAGGGTGGGACAATATTGATGCGATCCTTCTTCAGAACCTAGGCTGGAAAGAAGTTGTCTTACCAGAACTGCATGTGCATTTAATCAAAGTAAAAGGAACAGATTACACCATAAAACCTGCCGAATATTACGGTAAATATTTCTATTTTCTGGGGTTAAACAGGTTTTTAGCTTATATAGCTTCTTTTAAGGAGGCGGCAAAAAGCAAGTCCGTTTCTTTCTTTTTTAAGATTATCGGCTCCTATGAAAATTACCGCAGGAAAAAATTGGAATTAAAAATTTCTGAACAGGAAAGAAAAGTCATCAACCGCCAACGCTGGGAAATGCTTAAGCAAAAATGGCTCAAAATGTAATTCAGCATAAGCTTATCGCTTAAAATACAAATGTTATTTAAAAAACATCACTTGAAAAGAATAGCCTACATAGAAATTGATACCCACGCAGAAATTGCCCAGTCTTTCATGGAGATCATGAAGGGATCAGAGGCTTTTTCGGTAGACTATTATTTTTCAAAAAAAATTAAAGATCAGATTACTGATAATGCGCAATCCGTCTATCTTTCCGACAGTTCGATGATTTCCGATCAGCTGAAATCGAGGAAATATGACCTGGTTATAATAGGAACTGTTCACCGGTATTTTAATACATTTTCTGCTATTGCTGAAAAATATAATACAGCGGTTATTGTTCACAATATTAACTTTATCAGTGCTTCAAATTTCAGTCTGTTAAAAAATATATTCAAAAAAGACAGCATTTACCGGTTAAAACTTTTATGGAAAGAAGGATTGCTGTATTCATCAAAAATTTACGGGAAAGCAAAAGGCCTTTTGGTTCTTGATGGGGCGCTAAGCTCGGAACGCTTCAGATTTTTACCACTCTTCTATACAAAACAGTCAGTAAAAACCGATACGGATATCCTGACAATCGTTATTCCCGGCGGAGTAAGCCAGAAGAGGAGAGATTATAAAAAGGTATTTTCCGAGATCAAAAAAATTGAACAGCTGTATACTGATTCAGACATTCAGAAAAAGCAGATAGAATTTGTGTTTCTGGGTAAGGCTGATCATGCCGAATTAAATAAACTTACAGATTTGGAACGATCTTTACAATATGTTAATATTACGTATTTTCCGGAGAGAGTTTCCCAGGCAGACTTTGAGCAGTGGATGCAGAAAGCAGACGTTTTATGGTGCCCGATTCAACAGGAAACAGAGTTTTTTAGCCAAAAAGAAATATATGGAAGGACAAAAATGACCGGAAATATTGGCGATGCCATAAAATTTGGAAAGCTGGCTGTGTTTCCGGAAAACTATCGGTCTTCACTGGATTTCATTATTCCTGAGCAGTCCGATCTTATTCGACAGTTTGAAGAACTCAGAGGCCTTCATTTCGATTTTCAGAAAGATTACAGTAAGCAGACAGTAAGGCAAAACCTTGAAAATCTTTTAGACAGCTTGAGCTCTATTTAAATTTAAAGATACTTTTAATAAAATTTTTGTTCAAATAATCTTCAATCGGAAATACTTTCGTAAAATAATTACCGATAAAAATCAAAAGCAAAACCACTGCAGGTTTATAAATGAGATTGATGAAGTTATTGCTGAAATTCGGCAGCACAATTGCCACGGTAATGGCCAGTGTACAGATAATCGAAACAAAAATCATCTCAATCGTAAGCGGCGAAACTTTAAATACAAAATAATTAAAAACGATCTTCACTACATTATAAGTGGTCAGTGAAATGGCTGTAGAGAGCGCAATACCGATTAGTTTCAAATCCGTATTTTTCAAAAAATATAAATTTAAAGAAATAGTGAGCCCTGCAAGCAGAAGCATTACCAGAATATTGAATTTGTAGTACTTTGAAAGAGAAATAATATTCCCGTTGAAACCTGTTGCCAAATCAATTAAAACAGCCGAACCCCAGATCCAGACTACCGGCTCATATTCTCTCAGTAACATTCCGTTTTTAGGCATAAAATAAGTCAGGTAAGGAAAACCGACCATAATGCATGAGAACAAAACTGCTCCTAAAAAATACAGGGTAAGCGAGGTTTTCTTATGGAATTTATCCAGTCCTTCCATATCGCCGTCTAAAAGATGCTTACTGATAATCGGAGCTGAAATATTAAACAATCCCAGCTGCGGAATCGAAATCAGGGAAATCAAAGCATATAAAGTTGAATAAATCCCGTTTTCCTCCATTCCCATATATTCGCCGATCATAAAGCTGTTGATGGCAAGATAATTCCCGAAAGTGCCTAGGAAACCGAAAAAACTGTAATTCATAAATTCTTTCCAGAAGCCGTCTTTCTTAAAATAATCGGTGCTGAAATCAAGATTGATTTTATCCAGTTTATTTGTGTAATAAATATATCCAAAGAGCATCAGTGCAAAGATCCCGAAGAAAAAAGCCAGTGCCGTTTTCTGCGAAAGTGCAAAATAAAAAAAAAGGCAGAATGCGCCAAGGTTGGCTATTTTAGGAAAAAGATTGTCAAAAATATTGGAGACAACGATCCGTTTATAATTGGAAGTATATTTATTGAATATAGCGCACAATGACAACACCAGTATCAGCGGCAGAATAATTCCTTTGATGTTCCATGCCTGGGTCTGTAAAAACTGGGGATAAAAGTAGGGGAGTATTAAAAATACGCCGCAGAAGATCAGGAAATTAATACAGATCGTAAGCAATGACAGGGAAAGCATATTCTGGTTTTTGCCGTCTTTCTGTACATTGTGGAAAAATTTCACGTTTGCATAGGAGATCCCGAAAACAACAAAAGGAACCAGCATTTCTGCGGTCTGCATGCTGTATCTCAGTTTGCCATAAAATTCAAAATCGTTCGGGAAGATAAAAATTGCGGAAACGGTACCCAGCAGAAAACCTACATAGCCAATGATAGAATACTTAAACCCTTGTCTTGCAACTACACTCATTTTTGTGGGCTTTTGGGGATGAAGATAATATTATTGATGTATTCTTTTTTATTTTTTTCGTCACTTATATTCTTCAGCAAAATTTCTTCTGTTAATTTTTCGAGCTCAAAAGTAGTCCGGTTTAAATAATTGGCATCATATCCCCAGGATTCTACTTCGGAAATTTCATGCCAGATCGGGGTATTATGATGTCTCTGTTCCATTTCTACCATGAGAACGGGCAAGAATTTGCAGATTACTTCGCGGGCACCGGAAAGTGTTTTGATCTCGTTGCCTTCAACATCTATTTTGATAAAATCCAGTCTGTGGAAATTTTCAATAGCAGCCCAGTCATCAAGCCGTATTACTTTCACCTTTTCGGTATAGCTCCTTTCTTCGCCTCTTTCTTTGTAAGAAGTATTCAGTGTTCCTCGCGAAGCAATCGTTCTTCCATTGATCACCGGAACCTTAAACTCAGCTGTGGTATTTTCATCCGAGAGAGCCAGAGGGAAGACCCGCATCGCCGGAAAAAGTCTTTTAAGCCGTCTGTATAATTTTTTGTTAGGTTCAAAAGCATAGATTTGTTCATGATCCAGCTTGTTTTCAAGTTGGTACAAAAATGTTCCTACATTGGCCCCGATATCCAAAATCACAGATTTTTTATTCAGGAATTCCTTAATCCATACCAATTCCGGTTCTACATTTCTTGCAGAGAAATTGTCTTTACTAAGATTATTTAAACTCTTAAAAAATCTTTTTTTGTAAAAACCGGGACTTATATATTGCAGATTTTCAGCGATTCTTTGGTATAGAGACATTCTTTTGCTTTTGACAAGAGCAAATATACATAAAAATGTTAAATTAATGTTAAAACAGCTAAATTATAAGTGTCTGGCTATCAACGAATATAATTTCAAACTATAAAAAAGGTGCATTCAGAAAATCATTCAGAGGCTTCATCGCTTTAAAGATTTTCGCAAGGTTTTTTGAAGCATTTTTATCCGAAATTTCCTTATCCGAAAGATTATGTACTACAATAAAGCTTTTCAGTTTCAGATACTCAGCCATGGGATCTTCTTTTTCAAATCCCTGCGGAACTTTTTTAAGTTGATCATCCTGGTCCAGCTCCGGAAAATACTTTTTGAACTCCTTATCATTTAAAATATTTAAAAATTCCTGTCCATACAGTGAAATTTCTTTTCTCAGGGTTTTCAGAACAGAAGATTCCGGCATGTATATTCCTCCGGCAATAAAAGATTTTCCCGGCTCCAGATGTAGGTAATATCCGCCTTTCTGACTGCCTTTTCCCATTCCGAGAGAAGCGCCGATGTTGGTTTTATAAGGGGTTTTGTCTTTGGAAAAACGAGTATCCCTGTAAATTCTGAATAAGGATTTTTTAGCGTCAATTTTTCCCAGTTCAGAATCAAATTCAGACATCTCTGCAATCAGGTCTTCAAGAAATGCTACAATATTTTCCTGAGATTCGGTGTAAAGAATTTTATTCTCCGTAAACCATTCACGGTTGTTATTTTCGGCAAGTTGTCTTAAAAAATCAAAAACTTTTGGTGAAACTGCTACAGGCATATTTTTTTATTTTCATTCAAAATTAATCAAATTCGGGCAATACCGGAAATACATTTTTATTGCCTATGAGAGAGTGCACAACATAAAAGGCATTAAATTAAAATTAAAAATATGGCGGTTTTTCTGCGGAAATTATAAAAGCATTATCACTTTTAAATATTAAATTATTGTTTCTGTAATAATAGTTAAAATGTAATTCAAATAATAATCGTATCTTTGCAAAAATTTTAAAATATTTAATGAATTTATTTACGGAAACCAATTTAAGTCCTGATATTCTTAAGGCTATTGGCGAACTGGGTTACGAAAGCCCGACAGAAATCCAAAAACAGACTATCCCTTTTATTCTTTCAGATATTCGCGACTTGATCGCACTTGCGCAGACAGGGACAGGCAAAACAGCAGCGTTTTCGCTTCCGATTTTGGATATGATTGACGATACGAGTCGCAAAATCCAACTTTTGGTGCTTTGTCCGACACGGGAATTATGTCTTCAGATTACGAAAGACATTAAAAACTACTCCAAATACATGAAAGACATCAAAACGACAGCCGTTTATGGTGGAAGCAGTATTATGGATCAGATCAGATCGCTCAAGGATAAACCGCAAATCATTGTGGGAACTCCCGGAAGAGTAATCGACCTTATCAACAGAAAAGCATTAGACTTCTCCGCGATCCACTGGCTGGTTCTGGATGAAGCCGACGAAATGCTTTCTATGGGTTTCAAAGATGAGCTGGAAACAATACTCAGCGAAACTCCTGAAACCAAGCAGACTTTCCTTTTCTCTGCAACAATGAGCAAAGAAGTGGAAAGAATCTCTAAAAATTATCTTACTAAGCCGCACAGAATTTCTGTTGGTTCTATTAACGAAGTTAAGAAGAATATCAAACATGAATATTATGTGATCGGATATCGCCAGAAAAAAGAAGCTTTAAAGCGTCTTATTGATTCCAACCCGAATCAGTATTCCATTATTTTCTGCAGAACGAGAATGGAAACCCAGGAGGTTGCAGATTTCTTAATGCAGAACGGGTACGCAGCAGATGCGCTTCACGGAGATCTTTCTCAGGCGCAGAGAGATACGGTAATGAAGAAATTCAGACTGAAAAATATCGATATTCTGGTGGCAACTGATGTTGCGGCGAGAGGATTGGATGTTAACTCCCTGACTCACGTTATTCACTACTCTTTACCTGATGATCCGGAAGTATTCGTTCACCGAAGCGGAAGAACCGGAAGAGCAGGAAAAGACGGTATTTCTATTGCCCTGATCAAACCTGAAGAAAGCAGAAAGCTGAAGCAGATCAAATCGGTGACGAAAATTGAAATGCATGAAGGCAAAATTCCTACCGGAGAAGATATTATCAAAGCTCAGGTTGGAGGTGTTTTCGAAAGTCTTTTCGAAATTCACGAAGATTTTTTTGAATTTGATGACTCCCTGATTCCTGATTTATCAGCTTTTACAAAAGAGGAGCTTGCTCATAAATTGCTTCAGTTCCAGCTGAAAGATCTTGCCCTTTATTACAAAGACAGACATGATCTTATGGACCAAAAGCTGAGCAGCAGAGATGATGACGGTGGTTCCAGAAGAGACAGAAGAGACCGCGACAGAGACAGAGGTAGAGATCGTGACCGTGATCGTGGCGACAGAGATCGTGGTGGGAAACCAAGAAGAAAGAACGAAGATATGGTAAGATTCTTCTTTAATCTCGGTAAAAAGGATCAGCTGAAAAAGCTTGACGTATTGGATATCATTAATAAAGCAACGTCCGGCAAAAGCAAGAAAAGAGCAGAAATCGGTGATATCGAGATTCTTGAAAAATTCTCATTCTTCGAAGTTGAAAAATCATTCAAGGACAATGTTTTGAGCAACATCGGATCCATGAAGTTCAAAGGAAAGGAAATGAGAGCGGAAGTAGCAAACTAAGCTCCCGAAAAATATACTGAAAACCGGCCATACAGCCGGTTTTTTTATTTGATAGTCAGATCATCACGCAATGTTAACAAAACTTAATGTTGTACTCTTTCAGGTAAGGGTGTTTTTTAAGAAATTTGCACTCGAATTATAAATACTTAAAAATGGGAATTGGTAATATTTTCCACGCTTTTCAACCAAAAGATAAAATCTTCTTCGTACTGTTCGAAAAAGTAACCGAGAACCTTGTCGCAATGTCTGAGGAATTCAATACAGGAATCAAGGATTTCGATCTTAATGACGATTCTATGCTGAAAAAAATGAGTGACTTCGAACATAAAAATGACGAGCTTACTCACGAGATCTTCGTAGAACTGGGAAAAAATTTCATTACACCTTTCGACAGAGAAGATATTCATACCCTGGCAACAGGTCTGGATGATATTGCGGATTACATTTATGCTTCCACAAAATATATTTTCCTGTATAAATCTCCTGAAATGAAGGCATATTCAGATTTCTCATTATTAATCCACAAAGCTTGTCTTGAGATCCAGAATGCCATGAAGAACCTGAAAGGATTCAAAAATATGGAACAGGTAAAAGAAGCTTGTATTAAAGTGAACTCTATTGAAAATATAGCAGACGACCTTCTTTCCAATTCAATGGTGGAATTATTCGAAACGAATGATGCCATCAATATCATCAAAGTTTCATCTGTACTTAATTATCTTGAAGTCGTAACCGACAAAGCAGAAGATGTTGCCAATACAATTGAGAACATCATGATTAAATACGCTTAATTAATAATTATAATTAAACAATGGAATTTCCGATTTTACTTATAGTTATTATTGCCTTGGCTCTGATTTTCGATTACATCAATGGTTTTCATGATGCGGCCAACTCAATTGCGACTATTGTTTCTACAAAAGTTTTAACACCTTTCCAGGCTGTACTTTGGGCAGCACTATGGAATTTTGCAGCGTTCTTTATCGCTGCCTATATTATTGGCGAATTTAAGATCGGTAATACGATTGCCAAAACCGTCAATGAAAATTTTATCACCCTTGAAGTAATATTTTCCGGGCTTGTAGCCGCTATCGCATGGAATCTGCTTACATGGTGGTTTGGTATTCCTTCCTCTTCTTCGCATACGCTTATCGGAGGGTTTTTGGGAGCAGCCTTAATGCATGCTTTCATGATGGATTATCATAATGTTGTCGCAGCTCATCCGGAATTAGGAATGTGGGATACCATCAAAGAAGCGGCAAGCCAGGTAACGCAGCAAAGTGTCGTGAAATTCGATAAGGTAATTCCTATTTTCTTATTTATTTTCATGGCTCCGATTATCGGGATGATTATTTCAATCATTATTACATTGATTATTGTTCATCTTTATAAAAAATCAAATCCACATAAGGCAGATCAGTCCTTCAAAAGATTGCAGCTGGCTTCTTCAGCACTCTTCAGCTTAGGACACGGTCTGAATGATGCCCAGAAAGTAATGGGAATCATCGGTGCTGCATTGATCTACTACCATGTGCAGATGCTGCAGGATCCGGTTTACCTTGCTATACCTGCCGCAGGGCGTTTCGATTACTTTGCAGAGCACTATATCTGGGTTCCTTTAGTTTCATTTATTGCTATCGCTTTAGGTACAATGAGTGGAGGATGGAAAATCATCAAAACAATGGGAACTAAAATCACAAAGGTAACTTCGCTGGAAGGGGTAAGTGCAGAAACTGCAGGGGCAATTACTTTATTCATCACCGATCACTTCGGAATCCCTGTTTCTACAACACACACCATTACAGGATCCATTATCGGGGTTGGTCTTACCAAAAGAATATCTGCTGTACGATGGGGAATTACCGTCAGCTTACTATGGGCCTGGGTTCTTACCATTCCTATTTCGGCAATAGTTGCAGGAATTACCTATCTCGTGGTAACATTTTTATCTTAAAAAATAACTTTATAGTATAATAAAAAACTTTGCTCATCCGGGCAAAGTTTTTTTTGTTTTAACCTCTGATCACGGTGTATAAATTAATTTGATACATTTAAAAAAGATTTATTGTTTATTTGAAGCTTTTTCCTGCTTTCCGCACTCGCTATTTTTTGATTTCGGCGGCGCGGCGGAGCCACGCCGCCGAAATCAAAAAATGAGCTCAAACAAAGCTTCAATCAGGGCTAAGATACAGTCTGAATTTTCAGATACTTAGGCTTATTGTAAAGTGTGCATATTAGAGATCTTATGCATGAAGCAGTTGAGATGCTTCCAGCATGACAACTTAGCTCGACAGTTCAATCAAAATTAAATAATACGTTAAGAATATTTATCACTTTTAAATAAAGAAATAAAATTTCCTTCGGGATTAAACGGTGAGGATTTTTACTTTAAAAAGCCCCGAAAAAATTGTATTTTTGTTCAAACTATTAGAATTTATGGAATTTTTAGACAGATACCAGCAGATTGTTGCGGATGCTATTGCCAAATATACCTTTAAAGACAAGCCGGAAGAGTTGTATGAGCCGATGAATTATATCATTTCACACGGCGGAAAAAGACTTCGCCCGATCATGGTGCTTATGGCTTGCGATCTGTTTGGCGGTAATCTTAACGAAGCAATCAAGCCTGCACTGGCAATTGAGTTTTTCCATAATTTCACACTGATTCATGACGATATCATGGATGAGGCTCCACTGAGAAGAAATAAGCCCACCATTCATACCTTACACGGAATTAACGTCGGTATTCTTTCGGGAGACGGATTAATGCTGAAAGCATATAAGTTTTTTGAAGATCTTGAGCCTGAAATTTTTAAGGCATGTATCAGAATTTTTACGCACACAGGACTGCTTTTATGTGAAGGACAGCAATACGATATTAATTTTGAAACCCAGGAAAATGTAACGTTTGATGATTATATCAGAATGATTACCTATAAAACCGGAGTGTTAAGTGCTTCTTCATTCGAAATCGGGGCGTTGATCGCCAAAGCCAACTTTAAAGATGCCAAAGCCATATTCAATTTTGGAAAACACATCGGTATTGCCTTCCAGATAATGGATGACTACCTTGATGTATTCGGAGATCAGGCTCAGTTTGGTAAAAAACATGCCGGAGATATTTATGAAAATAAAAAGACCGTTCTTTATCTGATGGCAAGAGAACACGCCACGGAAGAAGAGAGAAAAGAGCTGGATTACTGGTATTCTAAAAAAACCGACAATATCGATAAAGTATACGGCGTAGAGAAAATCTTCAGAAGAACGAAAGTAGATGAGAAAGCATTACGACTGATAGAAAAGCACAATGAAATCGGACAGAGCTATCTTCAGAAAATTGATATTCCGGAAGAGAAGAAAAAGCCGTTTGCAGAGCTGGCTAATTATTTATTGAGAAGAGAAAGTTAATCTCAAGTCTTTCAAATTTAGTTAATGAAATTCAGGACAGAAGTTGAAATTAAAGAATCGGAGAAGAAAATAGAGCTTGAAGATAAAATATTTTCAATCGGATCTTGTTTTGCTTCTGAAATGTCAGATCTTTTCCGTCAGGGACAGCTGCAAACGCTAAACAATCCGTTTGGGACCGTTTTTAACCCTTTTTCCATTGGTAATGCTGTAAAAAGGCTCCATGATGCGGAATTTTATAATGAAGAAGAATTAATCACCTTTAACGACGAATTCATTTCACTCGATCACCATACCAGTTTTGATACGAGGTATATTCACCAGACGTTAGCAAAGATTAATGCTAAAATAGAGGAAGGAAATTCTTTTCTTCAGGGAACCGACTGGGTTATTATCACGTATGGAACCTCTTTTATATATGAATTTCTTCCCAAACAGAAACTGGTTGCCAACTGTCATAAAATTCCGCAGAAATTCTTTGAAAAAAGAATGCTGACCCATCAGGAAATTACGAATTCTATTTACAATACCATACTGAACCTGAATGACATCTGTAAAGATAACGTGCAGATACTTTTTACTGTTTCTCCTGTTCGGCATACGAAAGACGGAATGACAGAAAACCAGTTGAGCAAGTCTAAGCTGATCACGGCTGTTCATGAAGCCATACATCAGTTTGAAAACTGTCATTATCTTCCCGTCTACGAAATTCTGATGGACGATTTAAGGGATTACCGTTTTTACAAAGAAGACATGATACACCCAAATACTCAGGCAGTGAATTATGTATTTGAGAAATTCGGGAATGCTTATTTTGCTGATGAAACCAAAGACTTTATCAAAGAGAATTTCAAGATCAACAAAGCTCTGGAACATAGAACTGATGATGAGAAAGACCCGAAATATATAGAATTTAAAGAAAAATTAAATCAAAAAATTGAAGTACAGCAGCAAAAAGTAAAGCATAAAATATTTTAAAAACTAATGGCAATAATTAAAAACACAGAAGGATTATCAACAGATGAAATTAACGATGAACTAAGGAAAGGTGGAAGATTTGTGGTTTTTTCCTACACGATTTCGATCATCATTCTTACATTCAGAAGAGGAAGTGACATTTATTTTGTAAAATCGGATGAATCAACATTCAAATATAGCTGGAAGTATTCATTGTTGACGTTTTTTCTTGGATGGTGGGGTTTTCCTTTCGGTCCGATTTTCAGCATTGTATCATTTTATAAAAATTTTACAGGAGGTAAAGATATAACACAGGAGGTTCTCAATCATGTAAATGCACAGGCTTAATGAAATTGTATAATGGTCGACTTTACAACAATTGAATATCTGAAATCAGGAAATGAAAGGCAAAGAAGGGCCTACGAAGTTCTTTCAAAACATCATCTTTTTGAAAAGCTAAAAGAATATTCTCCTGTTCTGGCCGGAACAATCCCGATAGAAATTGATATTGAAGGCAGTGATCTGGATATCATTTGCGAGGTTGATCTCAGGTTTGAAGAAGATTTTTTAGAAGATTTAATGTTTAGCAAATTTATTCCTCACGATGCGGAAGTTAAAATAGAACATCCGGTTTTGGATGGTGAAAAATGCATAACGATAAATTTCAAGCTGGAGGAATTTCCTGTCGAAATTTTCGGGCAGAATAGACCCGTAAAAGAGCAGAATGCCTACCGCCACATGATCGCTGAATACAAAGTATTACAGGAAAAAGGAGAAAATTTTAAACAAAAAATAATAGAACTTAAAAAACAGGGAATTAAAACCGAGCCAGCCTTCGGGATGCTTTTGGGGCTTGAAAACCCTTATCAAGACCTGTTAAAATTATAAAGAAATGATTGATACGCATACACATTTATACGCAGAAGAATTTGATGAAGACAGAAAAGAAGCGATCCGGAGAGCGGTAGATAAAGGAATTACCCGATTTTATCTTCCTGCTATCGATTCTGAATCGCATGGAAAAATGCTTCAGCTCGAAGCAAAATATCCGGGCCAGATCTTTTCCATGATGGGACTGCATCCTTGCTACGTGAAACCCGAAAACTGGGAAAAAGAGCTCGAAATTGTTAAAAATTATCTTGATGAAAGAGACTTTCCTGCCATCGGAGAGATAGGAATTGATCTGTATTGGGACAAAACGACATTAGATATTCAGGTGAAAGCTTTTGAACAGCAGATTGACTGGGCTATCGAAAAAGATCTGCCTATTGTTATTCACACGCGAGAAAGTTTTGATGAGACATTTGACGTTCTCGAAAGAAAAAAACACCCGAAGCTGAGAGGGATCTTCCATTGTTTTTCCGGAAACCTTGAGCAGGCAAAACATGCCATTGATCTCAATTTTATCTTGGGAATCGGTGGGGTAGTGACCTTTAAAAATGGGAAAATAGACCAGTTTCTAAATGAAATTCCGTTGGAAAAGATTGTTCTGGAAACAGATTCTCCGTATCTCGCACCCGTTCCGCACCGTGGAAAAAGAAATGAAAGTGCCTATCTTGATCTTGTGGCCGGAAAACTGGTTAATATCTATGGAAAAGACTTTTCGGAGATTGAGAGGATAACCACAGAAAATGCCATGAATTTATTTAAATAGTAATTTCAACAGGAGCGGACTTTAGTCCGTTTTTTCAAACCCAAAAAGTTCAGCTGGCTTCAGCCCAAATATAAAAGTCTTCCCTATCGGAAGACTTTTCATTATTTTTTTCTTGTAAAGTTTTTATTCTTTGGCTTTTTAAATCCCGTAGGCGCAGCCGAAGAATCCGGTTTATTCCTGTTTTTCGATCTCGGAGCACCGCTGCCGGATCTTGCAGGTTTTGGTTTGTCTGAACCCGGGTTAAAAGGTTTGTTGTTAGAATCCCTTTTCTGAACCACAAGATCATCGGTATGAAACGGATGGTCCTTGATGATAGGGATTTTTTTCCCGATCAGTTTTTCCGTGTTTTTCAGGTTTAATAAATCCAGGCCGTCTACAAAAGAAATAGAAGTTCCTTCGGCGCCGGCTCTTCCCGTTCTTCCGATTCGGTGAACATACGTTTCAGAGACATCTGAAAGTTCAAAATTAATCACGAATTTCAGCTCATCAATATCAATTCCTCTCGCTGCAATATCAGTCGCAACCAAAACCCTTGTTTTACCGGATTTGAAATTATTTAATGCATTCTGACGTGCATTCTGCGACTTATTACCATGAATTGCTTCTGTGGTAATCTGATCTTTCTGCAGTTTTCTGGCTATTTTGTCGGCTCCATGTTTCGTTCTCGAAAAAACAAGAACAGAATCGGAAATATCATTCTTCAGAATGTGGGTTAAAAGATTCAGCTTATTGTCTTTTTCTACAAAATAAACCGACTGCTTTATCGTATCGGCAGTTGATGAAACAGGCGTTACCTCCACCTTTACAGGGTTGTTCAGGATAGAATCAGCCAGTTTCTGGATTTCTGCAGGCATGGTAGCAGAGAAAAACAGCGTTTGTCTTTTCTGAGGCAACAGCTTTATGATTCTCTTCACATCATGTACAAAGCCCATATCAAGCATTCTGTCGGCTTCATCAAGTACGAAGATTTCAAGGTTTTTTAAGCTGATGATTCCCTGGGAAATAAAGTCCAGCAATCTTCCCGGAGTGGCAACAAGAATGTCAACACCCTTTTTCAGGGCAGTTTCCTGGTTTCCCTGTTTTACACCTCCGAAAATAACAAGATGCTTTAGCGGTAAATATTTTCCATAAGCCTTGATGTTTTCTTCAATCTGAATGGCAAGCTCTCTTGTCGGTGTTAAAATTAAAGCCTTGATATGTTTGTTCGGAAATTTATTCTGAGCGAGATTCTGAAGGATGGGGATGGCAAAAGCAGCCGTTTTCCCTGTTCCTGTCTGTGCGCATCCTAAGAAATCTTTCCCTTTCGTAATTTCCGGAATTGATTTTTCCTGAATGGGGGTAGGATTGGTATATCCTTGTTCCTGAATTGCTTTGGCAATAGGTTCTATTAAGTTTAAATCTGTAAAATTCAAATGAACTGTTTTTTTATAATTACAACAAAAATTCCTTCATTTTGAAGGAATTATATTTTGCAAAGGTAGTTTAAATATTTTTAAGTAGCTTAATTCACTTTTGTCCACTGTTGGTTCTTTCTCAGATCCTCAAAAAATTTGTACAGTTCCGAAAGTTTTTCGCTTCCTCTTTTACCGTAATCTTCCACATGTTTTGAAGTTCCGTCCGCAAACTTAACTCTCAAATGGGAAGAAGGAAGGTCGGTTACATTCTTTTCTCCGTAATTGTCCTTCAGGTTTTTTACATCCAGTCCGTCAAGTAAAGAAATCAGCTTATTGTAATCTTCCTGTTTGATGGTTCCTTTAAAAGTTCCTTCCCGCGGTTTCGAAAATTCATCTTTCGATGGTCTGTCACTGAAATTAAAATGTTCCGCTTCAAAAACAGCCGTTCTATCTGCGTTGATGGTCATTTTAAAAACCGGACAAAATCCGAAACAGGGCGTTGCCTCATATTCAATGGTAGAATATTTTGAATTCATTTTCTGAGAATTACATGAAAATAAAAAGATAAAAGCAAAAAGGCCGAATATGTATTTCATAATTTTAAAATTTGAAGTGTGTTCTTCAATAATTATTCCAAAGGTCCATAATTAAAGGATGTTGTGAACATAAGTCAATTGCTAAGCTGACTTAATCAAACATATTGAATCATTATTTAAATCTGTACCCGATTCCAGCCTGCAGGAAACCTATTTTAGTAGGAATTCCTCCGGAATTCACCTCGATAAAATTGAAATGATATCTTGCATCTGCAAAGAAATTTGCATTGATTTTGTACTCCGCACCTAAGAACGGGAATAGATTAATTGTTTTCAGGTCAGAATAATTGTAAAAAATATTATTTTCCGGAATTGAGGTTGCTTTCACTTTTTCTGAAATATTAATTCCAACATTCATTCCCGCAGAAACTGAAAGCTCTGGTATTACATAATATTTTATTGAAACGGGAACCTGAATTTGGTCAAATTTATACTTGGCTTCAGTCTGAGAAGTCTGTACCAATTCATTACCGATCAGCTGCAGTGTCGGATAATAATAAATCCCACCCAACTCTGTATAAAGAATTTCAGCCTGTACTCCGAATTTGGATGATATTTTTTGCTCTCCTACAATTCCTACGTAGAAAAAAGATTTTGCATCTAAATTGTTGTTGTAAAACTTCATGTTGGATAAAGAATATCCTCCCTTAATACCGAAACTCATCTTTGAGTCTGATTTCCTAGTTATGTTTTCCTGTGTATCTTGCGCACTGAAAAATGCTGATACTGATAATAAAATAGCAAGTGCTAAGTTCTTTTTCATAGTTTTTAAATGATGGTTATTTATAAAATTCTTTAAAATTGATTAGTGTTTAATTTTTCTATATTAAAAAAGTATACTGAAAAGTATACTTTGTAAGTTTTTATTTTTTTTGAGTTTACCCATGAAGCTGTTTCCAGATTGCATCCTTCAGTTCGGTAAGTCCTTCACCCGTAACACCGGAGAAAAACAATGGTTGCTTGTTCTCGGGGAATTCTGCGGCAATTTCCTTTTTCAGCTCATCATCCAGAAGATCGGATTTTGATACGGAAACAATAAAATCTTTGTCCAACAGTTCAGGATTGTATTCTTTCAATTCATTTTCCAATATCTTAAACTCCTGGAAATGATCTTCAGAATCGGCAGGAATTAAAAACAATAAAATGGAATTTCTTTCAATATGTCGTAAAAAACGGTGTCCCAATCCTTTACCTTCCGCTGCACCTTCAATAATTCCCGGAATATCTGCCATTACAAAAGATTTGTAATTTCTGTAATCTACAATTCCTAAATTAGGCGTTAATGTGGTAAACGCATAATTGGCGATTTTTGGCTTGGCTGCAGAAACAGAAGCCAGAAGGGTAGATTTTCCGGCATTCGGGAAGCCCACAAGACCTACATCGGCAAGAATTTTAAGCTCGAAAGTAATATAGCCTTCCTGTCCGTCCATTCCCGGCTGTGCAAATCTCGGCGTCTGATTGGTAGACGATTTGAAATGTTCGTTTCCTTTTCCGCCCATTCCGCCTTCCATCAGGATGATTTCCTGTCCGTCTTCAAGAATTTCCCCGATGATTTCACCGTCTTCATTCTTCGCAATCGTCCCGATAGGAACTTCGATATATACATCAGCTCCATACGCTCCCGTAAGCTGGTTTTTCCCGCCGTTTTCACCGCGTTCCGCTTTTACGTGACGGGTATAACGAAGAGGAAGTAAAGTCCATTCATTGGCATTTCCTTTCATGATGACGTGGCCTCCACGACCTCCGTCACCTCCGTCAGGACCACCTTTTGGAATATATTTTTCACGGCGAAGATGGGCAGAACCTGCACCTCCGTGGCCGCTTTTACAATGAATCTTTACGTAATCTACAAAATTTGACATAATTTTAATTCAAGGTTTAATGTTGAAGGTTCAAAGTTTTAACCTTGAATTTGGAACTTTGAACCTTGAATCAAAAATTTTTATTTTTGAACCTTTTCTACCTCAGCAAAAAGTTTCTCAGAAATCTCGTCGATATCTCCGACGCCGTTGATCTCCACATATTTGCCCTGCTGCTTGTACAGTTCGGCAACTTCTGCTGTTTTTGCGTAGTATTCTTTTATTCTGTTTTCGATGATCTCTACATTGCTGTCGTCTGATCTTCCGCTGATTTCGCCTCTTTTCAGAAGTCTTTCTACCAGGATCTTATCTTCCACTACCAAAGAAAGGCAAATGTCGATCTCGTCGTTTAATTCTTCTTTTACGATTTTTTCCAGGGCTTCCGTCTGAACGGCAGTTCTCGGATATCCGTCGAAAATGAATCCTGCCGCATCGGTAGGTTTTCTGATCTCGTCAATCAGCATATCTGTTGTTACCTGATCCGGAACCAGCTCTCCTTTGTCGATATAAGATTTTGCCAGTTTCCCGAGCTCAGTATCATTTTTCATATTGAATCTGAAAAGGTCACCTGTTGAGATCTGCTTTAAATTGAATTTCTTAATCAGGTTCTGAGCCTGAGTTCCTTTTCCACTTCCCGGAGGGCCGAACAGAACAATGTTTATCATAATGTTGTTTTGCTTCTGGCGATTGGCAACTGGCTTTTGGCTTTTTACCTTGAGCTTGTCTGCTTTTTAGCCTTTAGCGTTTTTAAGTTATTATTAAATTTATTTTTTATTTTACTTTTTAAGCTAAAAGCTATCAGCTAATAGCCAACAGCGTTTAATGGTTGATTTGTCCTTCTTCCAGTTGATAAAGATTTGGTAAATTTCTTCCCAATTCATCATAATCCAGTCCGTAGCCGAGAACAAATTTGTTTGGAATTTCTTTTCCGATATAATCCAGCTTGAAATCTTTTTTATACACTTCCGGTTTTAATAAGAAAGAAGCGATTTTTACAGACTTCGGACGCTGGGTTTCATTAAAATATTTGAAAAGGCTTTCCACCGTATTTCCTGTATCCACAATATCTTCCACCAAGATGATGTGACGGTCTTTTACATCTTTCGTCAATTCCATTTTCTGGTAAACGATTCCCGTAGATTCCGTTCCGGCGTAAGAGCTCATCTGAATAAAAGCGATCTCACAATTTCCAGGATAATGTTTCAGCAGATCCGAGAAAAACATGATCACGCCGTTCAGTACTCCGATGAAAACAGGGACTTCATCCTTGTAATCTTCATAAATTTTTAAAGCGGTTGCTTTTACAATTTCCTGAATTTCGGCGTCCTCCAGATAAGGAACGAAAGTTTTGTCGTGAACTTTAATACTTTCCATAAAAATTTTAGTAGGCTGCAAAGTTAAGGATTTTTGATGAAAGTTTTCAATGGGTGGAAGAGTGATTGGTTTTATGACGACATTAAACCTTCGTGGTTTTTAAAACCTTTAAAGCCGGGCAACAAAATATTTTCCTTATCTTTGCCACTCACAAAACCCATAATATCAGGATGTAGGATACAGTTTCTTTCAGATTTAATCAACAATAACAGATGAGTTATTGCATTTTCAACTTAATTAAGAAAGAAATTATGATTTTTTTACACGATATAACTTTTGGGTTTCCCGCAGGAGATCTGCTTTTTAATTCTATTACTTTAACGATACCATCTCAATCAAAATCCGCTTTGGTGGGAAGCAACGGCATGGGGAAATCCACACTTCTGAAGATCATGGCAAAAGAAATGAAACCTTTGCAGGGAAATATCAATGCAGAAGGAGAGCTGTTTTATGTTCCGCAAATGTTTGGGAACTTTAATGAACTTACCATTGCGCAATGTCTTAAAATTGATGAAAAACTTGATGCCCTTCAAAAAATTACAAATGGGGAGGTAGATGAAATTTATTTTGAAACGTTGAACGATGATTGGGATATCGAAGAACGTTGTCAACAGGCTTTACAGTATTGGAAGCTTGGAAATTTAGATCTTAATCAAAAACTGGAAAACCTGAGCGGTGGACAAAAAACAAAAATTTTCCTGGTGGGAATTCAGATTAATCAACCCGAAATTATTTTGCTGGATGAACCAACCAATCATCTTGATCTGGAAGGCCGGAATCTGCTGTATGATTTTATTGAAAAATCAAATGCAACGATTACTATGGTCAGTCACGACCGGACTTTGCTGAATCTCGCAGATACAATTTTTGAACTCAGCAACCAGGGCATTTCCAGCTATGGCGGCAATTATGATTTTTATGCTGAACAGAAAGCGATTGAAAATGAGGCTCTGCAGAATGACATTCATGCTAAAGAAAGAGCTTTGAAAAAGGCCAAAGAAAAGGAACGCGAAACGCTGGAACGAAAGCAGAAGCTTGATGCGAGAGGAAAAGGAAAGCAGGAAAAATCGGGTGTGGCGAGAATTATGATGAATAGGCTGCGAAATAACGCCGAGAAAAATTCTTCGAAGTTGAAAGCGGTTCATACCGAGAAAATTAATAATATCTCCGGAGATTTGCGGGATTTGCGTTCGTCAGTGAGAAACTTGGATCAGATGAAGGTGAGCTTTAATGATTCGGATTTGCATTCCGGGAAAATTCTGATTTCAGCCGAGGATATGAATTTTAGGTATACTGATAAAAATCTTTGGAAAGAAAATCTCCATCTTGAAATCCGAAGCGGTGACCGGATCGCCATTAAAGGTTCGAACGGCTCCGGAAAAACGACTTTGATTAAATTGCTATTAGGAGATTTGTTGCCTTCTTCCGGGAGTATTTTGAGGTCGGATTTCAATACGATTTATATTGATCAGGAATATTCTTTACTTGATAAAACGGCAACTGTGTATGAATTTGCCGAACAATTCAACGATCACGCGATGCCGGAATCGGAAGTGAAAACCTTATTGTCAAGATTTTTATTCGGAAAGGAAACCTGGGATAAAAAATGTAATGTGTTAAGCGGCGGCGAACGTCTTCGGCTTTTGCTGTGCGGACTTTCCATCAGCAATAAAACTCCCGATATGATTATTCTTGACGAACCGACGAATAATTTAGACCTTCAGAATGTGGAAATCCTGACGAATTCTATTAAGGATTATCATGGAACGTTGGTGGTGATTTCGCATGATGTGTTGTTTTTGGAGGAGATTGGGGTCATGAATGTGATGTTGTTAAAATCATAATAAATATTCAGGTAGTTGTCATTTCTGCAGAAGTCTTTCTGGTAAAGTTTTAATCCACTAATCAATACTGTTTTTAAGAATTGGTAGAGTTGTTAAACCTCACAGGTTTCAAAAACCTGTGAGGTTTGGATAAATCTGTAGTTTCATATTGTAGCTAAAACCTTCAAGGTCTTTTATTTAATATCTATTAACCAATACTGTTTTTTAAGATTATATTTTTTTAAAATATTTATATTAGGAATAGTCCAGCCAAAATCTTTTTTATATTGATCCGTAAAAGTCAATGTATATGTTTTATTCTTTTCAAAAAAGTTTTCTCCGAAAAATTCAGGACATCTTACAATAATTGGAATTTGCTTATCCTCATAATTTTTTAAAGAAGTATCATTAATTTCGAACTCTAAAACAACAGCATAAGCAATATAACCACAATTCCCTGGCATTTTAAAATCGTTAACAATTTTTCCAGTAATCTGATATTGATTTTTTTTGAGTTTCTTATTTTGTGCGCCTGCTGATATGCTAGTGAATAGTAGTAAGAAAAGGAGTGTAAGGGTTGTTCTTTGCATTTGATTAAAATTCAAATATGCTTTTCAGGATGATTATTTTAATTTGACGTCAGGCAATTGATAGTTTCCGACAGATTCAACCATTTTTATGGAGTCTTTCTTAAGGTTTTTAAAAAATGCATCAATGTTTTCTTGATATCCCCTTTCGCTTACACCAAAAAGTAAAATCCCACTGTGATTTTTATCGGAGATTAATTTATAGCGGTAAACATTTCTTTCAGCAATTAAGATTTCTTTTCCATCATCTGAATTTTTGCTAATCAGGAAGTCCAGAATATACTCTCCATTGTTTTCGTACTTCGTATACTTAATAACAGGATTTGACTGCTTCATCTTCTCCAGTTCATGGATTTTTTGATTAATGGCATCTTCCACTTTAAAATCTCCTTTTACAAAATCAATCATGATAAGAGTTTTGTATTTTTCGATATTGTCATTGGAAGCTAAATATTCCTGTTTATAATAACTGTCATTCGGGTGAGAGCTCCACGCTAAATAATAGGTTTTGGAATCAATCGTGATGGGTCCGGGAATATTTAAATATTCTGTCACTTTACTTTGTGCTGTTAACGATAAAATAGGGATGAGAAGAAAAATAAGGGATTTTAATTGTTTATACATAACATAATTATTTTAGTTGAAATTTAGTCGTAAGTCTAATGTTTGTAGAAACAAAGCTAATATTTCTTCGTTAATAGAATTTGATTATTATATTTATTGTTTTCCAAACGTTTTGGTAGAATGAGGTAAGATTTTAAAATTTTTTAAACTTATGTTTTGGCCTTCAAAGTTTCACATTGCATAAAAGATACTTAACACCAAAAACGAGTGCCATTTGGCACCCGTTCATTTAGATTAAAAGATTATTTAGTGTTTTTCTTTGTCCAATCAATATAATAGTTGAAAACTGGATTAAACAAAGGTCTGTCTAAACCACCCCAATTAAAAGCCTGATGTTTGATGTCAAGAACAGTTTCTGCAGTTGCCGGGTTTTTAATTTTAAACGTAAACTGATAATTATAGCCTCCCAAAAATTCAACATTGCTTTCGCAGACCAAAAAATTGCCAACTTGTTTCTGGAGGTTTAATAATCCGATATTATCTGAAATGCTCGTTACTTTATCAGTAAGATTATTTTGGATCACATATTGCTCCAATTCCGCTTGTGTATAAATTTTCTTAAAGCCGCCGATGTTTTTTAAAGTTTGTGTTACATAACTTTCATACTTTTCCATATTTACACCACTCTTTTTAATAAATAAAAACTGGTTATAATCATTTAAATTGATACTTTTTTCAGCCAAAATTTCATTAGGCATTATTTTAGTTTCTGTTGGAAGCTGTCCTGTTTTTTCGTCAAGCTGCTTTACTTTAAGGGTAGGACTGCAGGAAATTAAGGCTAGGCCTGAAGCGGATGCTAAAAGCAATGTTTTAAGATTCATGTTTTGAGTTATTTTGATGCAAAAATATTAAAAAGTTTATCAAGATTTGTCAAGAGTAGTATAATTAAAATTAATTCTGTTTTTTCCTCTCAACCACATGATTTCCACATCCACCCAAAAATAAATTCCACACAAATTTGCCCACCCAATTTTTTAAAAGTAATTTTGCATGAATCTAAAATAAAAGTAAAATATGTCAACTTACGTAGTTGTAGGTCTTCAGTACGGGGACGAAGGGAAAGGAAAAATCACGGATGTTTTATCGGCGAAATCGGATTATGTGGTGCGCTTCCAAGGGGGAGATAACGCAGGGCATACCGTATATGTAGGCGATGAAAAATTCGTATTGCACCTTCTTCCGTCGGGAGTTCTTCAGTGCAAAGGGAAATGTATCATTGCCAACGGAGTAGTGGTAAACCCTAAATCTTTCATTAAGGAGGTGAATCAAATCGAAAGCAAAGGCTTGAGAACGGATCATATTTTCATCAGCAGAAGAGCGCATGTCATCATGCCTTACCACATTCTTTTGGATACCTACCGTGAAGAAGAACACGGAGGAACGCAGATCGGTACCACCAAAAAAGGGATCGGACCTTGCTACGAAGATAAAATCGCAAGAGTGGGAATCAGAATGGTAGACCTTCTGAACCCTGAGATTTTAAGAGAAAAAATTGAGAAAAACTTAAAAATTAAGAACTCTCTATTTGAAAAATATTTCGATAAACCTACACTGGACGTTGAAGAAATTTACAACGAATATTTAGAGATCGGAAAACAACTTCAGGACAGAATTGTTGATACGGAACTGGAATTGAACGAAGCCATCCAGGAAGGTAAAAATGTATTGTTTGAAGGAGCGCAGGCTTTGATGCTGGATATCGACTTCGGAACATATCCGTACGTAACATCATCTTCACCTTCAACAGGAGGTGTTTGTACCGGAGCCGGAGTGCCGCCAACATCCCTTCAAAACTTAATCGGTGTTGCTAAAGCATACTGTACAAGAGTTGGAAACGGACCATTCCCATCAGAATTAGACAATGAATTAGGAGAAAAGATCAGGCAGATCGGTGGCGAATTCGGAGCGACTACCGGAAGACCGAGAAGAACAGGTTGGCTAGATTTGGTTTCTTTAAAACATGCCTGTATGATCAATGGAATCAATAATCTGGTAATCACTAAATTAGATGTTCTTACCGGAATTGATACCATTAAAATCGCTACACATTACAAAACGGAAGACGGAAAAATCATCGATTATTTCACTTCTTCTACCACAAAATTATATGACTACGAAGCTATTTATGAAGAGCTTCCGGGTTGGACAGAAGACATCACCCAAGCAAGAAGCTATGATGAACTTCCGGAAACGGCTCAGAAATACATCGAGTTTATCGAGAAATATCTAGGAATCAACGTATACCTGGTATCCGTTGGCCCTGAAAGAAGTCAGAACATCATTAGAAAAGAATTATTCTAAAAATAATTATAGCACATACTGAAAAGACTGTCGAAAGACGGTCTTTTTTTATTTATTCTAAATAGCTGAAAATCAAAAAAATGTAAATCATTGTATGGATTACTGTTATTTAAAGCATAGTTAAATTTTACTATTTGCATATAATTTTTTAAATTATTGGTTTTTTAACAATAAAATGGCAAAAATTTTGATATTGAAATAATAACCATGGATTAAAGGTGATAACCTGATAATCTCAATTTAACAATTTAAATATCAAAAAGGATGAAACACATGCATCAGAATCAGGAATTTCGTTTTAACGAAGTTCTTTTCGAGCACCGCAACAAGCAATACGGTGCCTATGTCTTAAGAAATGAATCAGACAGAATTTTAACAAAAGCACTGTTTATCGGAGTTAGCTTTTTGGCAGCAGTTTCCTTTACGCCGTTAATTATTAATGCGTTTAAAAGTGAACCAATTGCATTACCGAACGGAGTTGAAATTAATCTCAAGGATCCAGTAATTCCTGATGATGTTATTGTTCCTCCAAAACCACAGCCTGTTCCTCAAACTACGCAGCCAGCAGTGAAGACTTATGATAGTACTATTAAGACTCCATCGAGAAATGCACCGGATACCAATACTGAAAAGATTCCTGATGACGCGGTAGCTGGATTGACTAATAACTTTAAAGCGGATCCTGCCCCTCCACATTATGTTCCAACAGCGCCTACTATTAATACAGGCCCAGTTTCAGTGCCTACTCCTCCGCGATCTGAAGTTAAACCTGTAGATGGGAATGCTGTTTCTGTAGTTGTAGATGTAGAAGCAAACTTCGTAGGCGGTCTGGACTCTTTCAGAAATAAAGTAATGAATAACTTCGACGGATCAGGATTTGATTCCGGTGAAGTAATGAAAACAATGGTTACTTTTATTGTAGAGAAAGATGGTACGATTTCAGGGATCAAAGCTGATGGAAAAGATGTGGACTTTAATAGTGAAGCGATGAGAACTATTAAAAGCATTAAAGGGAAATGGGTTCCTGCAAAAGTAAACGGACAACCTGTAAGAAGTTACTTTAAATTCCCGATTTCCATGAAGTTCGATAATTAAAAATAAAAACAGATCTTAAACAGTTATCCACAAATATTTTTTTTTGTGGATAATTTTTTTTATAGTTAAATGGCTTATTAACAATATTTTAACTCATTTTTCGTTTTATCGGTTCATTCAGAGCACGGAAAAATGTGTATTTTTGAAACTTAAAGTTCTAAGAATGGCAAAAATCATAGGTATCGCTAATCAGAAAGGAGGCGTTGGAAAAACAACAACAGCTGTTAATTTGGCCGCGGCATTAGGGGTATTGGAAAAGAAAATATTAATCATTGATGCTGATCCTCAGGCTAATGCAACTTCCGGTTTGGGAGTGGATGACGTTCAGTATTCTACATACAACTTATTGGAGCACAGTGTCGAAACGGAAAAATGCATCAAACAAACGGCTACGCCGAATCTGGACATTGTTCCTTCTCACATCGATCTTGTAGCAGCAGAAATTGAGCTTGTAGACAAAGAAGACAGAGAATACATGCTGAAAAAAGCGCTGCAGAGTGTAAGGGACAATTATGACTATATCATCATTGACTGTGCACCGAGTCTAGGATTAATTACAGTGAACGCCCTTACTGCAGCAGATTCGGTAATCATCCCGATTCAGTGTGAGTACTTTGCCTTGGAAGGATTGGGAAAACTTCTGAACACCATTAAAAACGTGCAGAAAATCCATAATAAAGACCTTGATATTGAAGGCTTACTGCTTACCATGTATGACAGCAGGTTGAGACTATCCAATCAGGTAGTGGAAGAAGTGAATGCACATTTCCCGGAAATGGTTTTTGAAACCATTATCAGCAGAAACGTACGTTTAAGCGAGGCGCCAAGCTTCGGAGAAAGTATCCTGAATTACGATGCAGAAAGCAAAGGAGCAGTTCAGTATATCCAGCTGGCAGAAGAAGTTCTGTTGAAAAATGAAAAATTAGTAAAGAATTAAAGGCCAATAGCCGTAAAGCTAAAAGCTAAGAACATATGAAGGATAAAAAAAGAGCGATGGGACGCGGATTGGGCGCTATTCTGAGTGCAGAATCCAAAGCAACGATCAATTCTGCCACTGATGAAGGAGCAGACAAGTTTGTAGGAAATATCGTTGAAATTTCAATAGAAGATATTTATCCGAACGCGACCCAACCGAGAACATATTTTGACGAAAAAGCATTAAACGAACTTGCCCAGTCTATCAAAAACTTAGGTGTAATCCAGCCGATTACGTTGAGAAAGGATGGAGAGAAGTTTGAAATCATATCCGGAGAAAGACGTTACAGAGCCAGCAAACTGGCAGGCCTGGAAACGATTCCTGCCTATATCCGTCTCGTTAATGACCAGGAACTTCTTGAAATGGCTCTTGTGGAAAACATCCAGAGGGAAGATCTTGATGCTATCGAAATTGCACTTACTTATCAGCGGTTAATGGATGAGATCGGTCTCACACAGGAAAATCTCAGCCAAAGAGTCGGGAAAGACAGAAGTACGATTACCAACTCCATCAGGTTGTTAAGGTTGAATCCTGATATTCAGAACGCTATCAGAAGCGGAGAAATTTCTGCAGGGCACGGAAGAGCAATTATCAGTCTTGAAAACGAAGAACATCAGCAGATTCTTTTTGATCTTATTATTAAAGAGAAGCTTAATGTCCGCCAGGCTGAACAGGCTGCTACAGCTTTAAAAAATCCAAAATCCCCTGCGGCAAAAAGAGCTAAGGCAGAACTTTCTAATAACTATAAAAGAGCTCAGAAAACGATCGCGGATCTACTGGATGTAAAAGTGGAAATCAAAACCTCCGGAAACGGAAAAAAAGGTAAAATTGTTCTGGACTTCAAAAATGAAGACGAACTGGAGTACATTTTATCTCATATTAAATAAATGAAAAAATTACTTTTCACATTTTTTCTGTGCCTTTCTTTGGCGGTCTTTGCTCAGGTGAATCCTAATGATACCATCAGAGTAGAATACCTTCCTAAAGACAGTGTCTCCGTAGAAAAAAACAATACGAAAACAGAAGAAAATGTTGTCTCGGATCTCGAGAAGGCAAACGGCCCGACCAATAAAACATTAAAACTTAATCCTACAAAAGCAGGGCTCTATTCAGCTGTTTTTCCGGGATTAGGGCAGTTTTATAATAAAAGATACTGGAAAATTCCCATCGTGTGGGGAGCCGTAGGAGCCGGAGTCGGAATTGCCGTCTGGAATGATAATCAATACAGAAAATACAGGGAGTACTACATCGCAAAGCTCAACGGGACTCCCAATGAGTTTGTCGATACGCATCCCTGGCTGGATAAAGTAGCGTTGGGGAATGCTCAGGACCGAGCCAAAAGACAGCGGGATTATGCTATAGCTATCACAGGCCTAATTTATATTCTGAATATTGTAGATGCCGTTGTGGATGCCCATCTTTATGAAAGCCGTCACGATCCGGATCTGTCGTTCACGCCTGCTGTTATTCAGGATCAGTTCGGAATTGCTCCTCCCAAAACAGGGATTAGTTTAAGTTATAAATTTTAATAAAAAATATAAAACTGCTTTAATTAAATACGCCTTTGCTGAGTGAAACGCTTTGCGAACGAAAATATAAAGAACGATTTTGAACAAAAACTTTGCGATCTTTGCGTTAAAAATACAAGCAGCCAAACAAATAAAATATGAAAATAGCACTTGTTGGATACGGCAAAATGGGTAAAATTATTGATGAAATTGCCACTAAAAGAGGACATGAAGTTGTTGCCAGGCTGAAAGAAACACCAACTGCTGAAAATCTTAATAATCCGGATGTTGTGATTGAATTCTCACTTCCGGAAGTGGCTTATGAAAACATCAAAGCCTGTCTTCAAAACCAAATTCCTGTAATCTGCGGAACAACGGGCTGGCTGGAAAAAAAAGCGGAAATTGAGCAACTTGCTGTTCAGAACGAAACAGCATTTTTATATGGCTCCAACTTCAGTTTGGGAGTGAATTTATTTTTTGCCCTAAATGAAAAACTCGCAGATCTGATGAAAAACGTAGATGAATATTCCTGTCAGTTGGAGGAGATTCACCACGTTCACAAAAAAGATGCACCCAGCGGAACAGCTATTTCCATTGCAGAAGGTATTTTTAAAAATAATCCGAAATTCAATTCATGGAAACTGGAAGAAACACAGGGCAGCCAATTGGGGATTTTTGCCATTCGTCAAGATGAAGTTCCGGGAACACACAGCGTATTCTACAGAAGCGAAGTGGATGAAATTGAGATCAAGCATACCGCTTTCAACCGAAACGGTTTTGCTCTCGGAGCAGTAGTAGCTGCAGAATGGATTAAAGATAAAAAAGGAAATTTCACGATGAAGGATGTTTTGGGACTTTAATTTGTAACAAAATTCCTACATTGCAAACTAATTAGCAGTAAATGTTCACCAATAAAATTACTTATTGTACATTACTCATTACTTATATTATAGATTAGGCACAAAAATTTATGAATTATTTTTTAACTTATACAGTTTACGTTCTCATTTTGTCTGTACTGATGGGAGTTTCAACCTGGAAACTGTTCAAAAAGCTGGGGTATAATCCGCTCTTCGCTTTTATTCCTTTTTACAATTATTTTATCATTTTAAAAGAAACCAAGCATCCGAAATGGTGGGCTATACTGTCGTATTTACCCATCGTAGGACCAATCATGATGTCTGTGTTCCATTTGTATTTGATGAAAAAATTCGGGAAAACCCTTTTCAAAGATCAGTTTCTTACAGTAATTCTTCCGTTTATCTACATGGCAACCGTTAATTACAGTAAAGATGTAGAGTTGGAAGATGAAAATGAAAATGAATTATTCCTTACAGACGAAGAAAAAAATACCAAAAAGAAAGATTCTTTCCTGGGATCAGTAACTTTTGCGGTAGTTTTTGCAACCATTATCCACGTTTTTGTAACACAGCCTTTCGGGATTCCCACAGGATCTATGGAAAGAACGTTACTTGTGGGAGATTTCCTTTTTGTTAATAAATGGAGCTACGGATACAGACTTCCGATGCGTCCTCTGGCAATACCGTTCCTGCAGGGAACAATCTTCGATGCCGGCGAAAAAGGAAATCCTAAAGATGACCCCAAATCATACGTTGAAGCCGTAAAACTTCCTTACGAAAGAATATTACAGTTCAATAAACCACAGAAACATGACGTTGTTGTTTTCAACTATCCTCAGGATTCAGTACATACAGCGATCGACAGAAAAGATCCTTATGTAAAAAGATGTGTGGCAGTAGCAGGAGATACTTTTGAAATGAGAGCCGGAAGACTGTTTGTCAATGGAAAGCCGGAAACCATTTTGGGAGATCAGGAAATTCAGCATGCTTATACTGTAAATACAGGAACCCAGCTTGATATTCCTGGAATGTACAATACATACGGATTCTTGCCTGTAAGAGAAATGCAGAATGAAAAAGGAGGGTTCACCTATATGTTCCAGGGACTTACGGATAAAACCGCTAAAGACATCAAAGCGTTGCCGAATGTCATCAGCATGGAAGAGAATATCTATCCTAAAGATTCCGCAACAATTTCTTATAAATTAAATGCCGATAAAACGGCTTATACAAAAAGTGTAGACACTACCCAATCTATTTTCCCGATCAATAAGCCATGGAACCAGGATTGGTACGGCCCGCTGAAAATTCCTAAAAAAGGAGATGTAGTAACTCTGAACCAGGAAACTTTACCGGAATATCAGTGGATCATTTCCAAATATGAACACAACAGGCTGGAAAACAAAAACGGTAAGATATTCATCAACGGGAAAGAAACCAATCAGTACACGATCAAACAGGATTACTATATGATGGTCGGCGACAACAGGGATGCTTCCTTAGATGCAAGGTTCTTCGGTTTTGTTCCTGAAGAAAATATTGTAGGGAAACCGATGTTTACCTGGATGAGCGTTCAGGGTGCCTTTGCAGATAATTCTTCCTCTTATCAGGCACCATTCAAAATACGCTGGGAAAGAATGTTTAAAGCAACGAATACAGGAGAGGCCAACAAAACTTCTTATTGGTGGATTGCTGCGATGATTCTTATCTTGTTCTTTGGATGGGAATATTTTGTAAAATTATTCAGAAAGAAAAAAGAGGACGACTTATAGCCACTTTGTCAAAGTTGAAAATCTTTGACAAAGTTTAAATAAAGTCAACATAAAAAATAAACTAATAAACAGAATGAAGTATTTGAAAAAATACTTCATTTTTGCAATATAGATATGAACAACGTATTACTTCCGGTATTTTATTTACCGCCGATCTCATGGTTTTCAGTATTTCTTAATCCTGAGAACGAAATTTTATTTGAACAGTTTGAAAGTTTTCCGAAGCAAACCTACAGGAACAGAGCCAATATTTATGGGGCAAACGGTAAGCTATCATTAATTATTCCTATTGCTCATAACGGCAAAAGAGAATTTAAAGATATCGAAATCTCTTACCGTGAACACTGGCAGAATCTTCATTGGAAGTCTATAAAAACAGCTTACCAAAGTTCTCCGTATTTCGAGTTTTATGAAGATAAGCTGAAGAAAATTTTTGAAATTAAAGAAAAGAGCCTGCTGGATTTTAACCTGAAGGTACTTGAAATCATTCAGCAGATCGTTAAAACAGAAAAGGCATACTCTTTGAATACGGAATACATCAAAAATCCGGATGAGATTAATTTCAGGGAAAAATTTTCAGCAAAAAATCCTTCAGAGTTTGAAATGGGAGAATATTATCAGACTTTCTCAGATAAACTGGGTTTCTTAAAAGATTTGTCAATTTTGGATCTTATTTGTAACAAAGGACCCGAATCTCTTACTTATATTAAAAATATTAAACAATCATACTAGCATGAAAAAAGTATTATTAGCCGCTGTTTTTTTAGTGGGATTCGGCTTCTCGCATGCGCAGGAAGCTAAGACGGACTCTGATCCGATGAAAAATAAGGATCTTATGACATGGTATCATAAAGATTTTGCTGCTACGAAAATTTATGGAGTCAATACAGACAACGCATATAAATATTTAGAATCTAAAGGTCTTAAACCCAAAACAGTTGTCGTAGGTGTTTTAGACAGTGGTGTTCAGGTAGATCATCCGGGATTGGTAAAAAATGTATGGACAAATCCAAACGAAGTTCCGGGCAACGGAAAAGATGATGACGGAAACGGATATATAGACGACGTTCACGGATGGAACTTTATCGGTGGAAAAAACGGAGATATCGATGTTGATAATATGGAAGTAACCCGTGTGGTTGCAAAATACAAGCCCATTTTCGAAGGAGAGGATTCTGCAAAAAACAAAGCAAATCAGGCAAAAATGCCGGAAGAATTTGCGATGTATATGAAATCAAAAGATCTTTTTGCTAAAAAAAGTATTGAGGCAAAACAGGGGGCTCAGACTTATACAATGATTAATGATCTGATTCCTAATATGGTAAAGCTCTTAAATGGTAAAAATGTAACACCTGAAAATGTAGCTACTATCAAGCCTTCTGAGCAGAAAGATGCCATTGCCGCACAGATTTTAACCCAGGTTGCCCAAAGCCCTGAATTCAAAGGGAAAACTCCTGCTGAATTTGAAAAAACAATGAGAGAGCAAATGAAAGAAGCTCTTGATGAAGTAGGTCCTCAGGCGAAACAATACGATCTTGCTTATGATCCAAGAAAAGAAATTGTAGGTGATAACTATGACGATTATTCTGAGAAAAATTATGGCAATAATCATTATGAAGGACCTGATGCAATGCACGGAACACACGTTGCCGGGATTATCGCAGGACTTCCTAACGGATCTGAAGTACAATATGGGGTCGCTTCAAAAGTTGCCAAAATCATGTCGGTAAGAACGGTTCCTAACGGCGATGAAAGAGATAAAGATGTTGCCAATGCCATCCGATATGCGGTTGACAATGGTGCCAAAGTTTTAAATATGAGTTTTGGCAAACCGGTTTCCCCAGGCAAAAACGTAGTTTGGGATGCTTTCAAATATGCTCAGGATAAAGGCGTTTTATTAGTTAAAGCGGCAGGTAATGAAAATGAAGATGTTGCTGAACATCTTGCATATCCTACAAATTTCAAAAATGTTACAGACGAAAAACCTTTTGTCAATAACGTTTTAGTAGTAGGAGCAAGCACCAATGATAATAATGCTTTAAGAGCAGGTTTCTCCAATTACAATAAAAAGATGGTAAACGTATTTGCACCGGGACAGGAGATCTATTCCACCGTTCCTCATAATGAATACAAATACCTTCAGGGAACATCCATGGCATCTCCGGTAGTAGCTGGAGCAGCAGCGGTTTTATTAGCTTATATGCCTAATCTTACGCCGGCTCAGGTTATCGAATCTTTAGTTAAATCAAGCAATCCGAGTACAGCAAATGAGTTTGGTACTTACTCGGAAGCGGGAGGAGTTATCGATCTTAAAAAAGCGGCAGAATATGCATATTCTAATTTTTATAAGGGTAAATCCGGCTCATCTAAAAAGGCTACAAAATCCGTAAAAAAGACTGTTAAAAAATAGTTTATCTGCTTGTATTTAAGCTTAATCATATAAAGTCCGAAATTTTCGGACTTTTTTTATTGCTATTTTGCATTTTTGGCACGGTTTTTTATAATGTTATTTTAACAAAAAATAATAAACTACAAAATGAAAAAGTTACTATTTGCAGGGATGCTCGGAGCATCAGTTTTTGCAGTGTCTTGTTCCGGAGTTAAAAACGCACAGACTGCCCAGAATCAAAGATCAGAATTCCTTAAAATGAAAGGTGACTGGCAGATCGTCAGTATAAATTATGATAAACAGTTCAAAGTAAAGCCATTTGACGATGGTATGGATGCTCAGTGTTTCGTAGGAAGCCACTGGAGACTGATTCCTAATAACTGGACGGGTGCTTATACCGTTAATGGCGGTGGAACCTGTGGTGCAGGCTTTACACAACCGATTAAAATCGACGTTGTCAGCGGAAATACTTTTAACTTCAAAAAAATTGCTGACGGAACTAAAGCAAAACAAAATACAGCAGGGTACACCCTTACTCTTACAAGCCAGACTACAGATCAGTTTTCACTGGAACAGAATATTCCTTTCGACGGAGAAAATGTAAGAGTAGTTTACAATTTTGAAAGAACCGGAATGAAATAATCAGTAACGGTATTAAATAATTAACATTAAATTAAAGAGAAATGAAATTTACAAAAACATATATAGGAGGTCTTTTTTTATCATCAGCTTTATTGCTTACAAGCTGTGAAGCCGTAAAAAATTCTAACCATCAGCAAAGAGGTACTGCTGTAGGAGTAGCATCAGGAGCTGTAATCGGCGGGATCTTAGGAAATAATGTAGGAAGAGGAGGAAACGGAGCAATTGGTGCGGTTCTAGGAGGCGTGATCGGTGGTGTAGCCGGTAATGTAATCGGTTCTAAAATGGATAAGCAGGCTAGAGAAATTAAAGAAACATTACCGGGAGCTCAGGTTGAAAGAGTAGGAGACGGTATCAAAATTACGTTAAATGAAAGTATCGTAAACTTCGATTTTGATTCTTCCGCGCTTACGGCTACTGCTAAAACTAACCTTGATAAATTGGCAGAAGTGCTTGTCAACAATCCGGATACCAATATCAATATTTACGGACATACCGACAGCAAAGGTTCCGATTCTTACAATATGTCACTTTCCGAAAGAAGAGCAAATTCCGTAAAATCTTATTTAATGGGAAAAGGAATTGCTTCCGGCAGATTATTTGCTAAAGGAGAAGGTGAGGCAATGCCTGTAGCTTCAAATGACACAGATGCAGGTAGAGCAAAAAACAGAAGAGTTGAATTTGCGATCACTGCCAACGAGAAAATGATCAACGACGCACAGCACGGACAATAGTAATTACATATAAATATTTTCTTAAATAACCGCTTTTGCGGTTATTTTTGTATTTTTATGGTGGTCTTCTGTAAAAATTATTATTTTTGTATTTGAAATAACATAAATGAAGAAATATTTTAAACTGCTCCGTATAGAGCAATGGGTAAAAAACCTGTTTGTTTTTGTTCCGTTATTTTTCTCCGGCAATATTAAAAATATCGATTTACTTTCCAAAAGTATTTTCGCTTTCATCATTTTCTCTCTTGCAGCAAGTGCAGTCTATATCCTGAATGATTACAATGACATTGAAGCAGACAGTAAGCATCCCGAAAAAAGAAAAAGGCCTCTCGCCAGTGGTGCCGTTTCAAAATCTCAGGCAATAGCTATTTTTATAGGACTTATTGCAGCAGATATTGCGCTTGTATTTTTTGCGCAGGCTTATTTTCAGCAGAGTCTCTGGAAATTTGCTGCCATCATCGGTTCTTATTTCGTAATGAATCTTGCGTATACATTCAGGCTGAAGCATGTTCCTATTATTGATATTTCCATTATCGCCCTGGGATTTGTACTAAGAGTATTGGCCGGAGGTTACATTACCGGAATCAGCATTTCACAATGGGCTATTTTACTGACTTTCGTTCTTGCTCTTGTCCTCGCTATCGGAAAACGAAGAGGAGAGCTTATCAATGCGCAGGTTTCAGGTAAAACAAGAAAAGCTTTGGACGGATATAATGTTCAGTTTGCAGATATTGCACTTTCCATTTCTGTTACTCTGGCTATTGTTTGTTACTTAATGTTTACCCTTTCCCCCGAAGTACAGGCTAAATTCCATCAGCGGGTTTTTTATACGGTAATTTTTGTTGTTTTTGCTTTTTTAAGATATTTACAGCAGACACTGGTATACAACAGAACAGAATCTCCAACCAAAATTGTATATCGGGACAGATACATCCAGGTTACACTATTATTGTGGGTCGCTGCATTTTTAATTCAAATTTATTTTAAAAAATGAAGCCGGATTTTATACAAAAAGTGACCAACTGGGGAAATTACCCCATTGTGGAAAAGGAAATGCGGTCTGAAGACAGCTTTCAAAAAATAAAAGAGTTTGTACTGACCCACAATGAAGTGATCGCAAGAGGCAACGGAAGATGCTATGGAGATGCTTCACTGGGAGAACATATATTTTCTACCAAAAAGCTTAATAAATTCATAAGCTTTGACCGATTGAACGGAATTATCGAATGTGAATCCGGAGTCTTGCTTTCCGATGTCCTGGAAATTGCGGTACCTCAAGGATATTTCCTGTATGTAACTCCCGGAACAAAATTTGTCTCAGTGGGTGGAGCAATTGCTTCAGATATTCACGGTAAAAATCATCATACCGAAGGATGTTTTTCAGAATATGTCATTGAATTTAAATTAATGATTGAAACGGGTGAGATTATTACCTGCTCTAGAGAAGAAAATTCAGAAAAATTCTGGGCTACGATCGGAGGAATGGGACTTACGGGAATTATTCTTACGGCAAAGTTCAGACTTAAAAATATTCAGACCGCTTACATTCGCCAGGAAAGCATTAAAGCAGAAAATCTCGATGAAATTTTCAGGCTTTTCGAAGAAAGCGAAAGCTGGACGTACAATGTTGCCTGGATCGATTGTCTCCAGAAAGGCAAAAACATAGGAAGAAGTATCCTCATGAGGGGAGAACATGCTTTCCAGCACGAACTGCCTCAAAAATTCAGAGATCAGCCTCTCAGACTGAAAAAAAAGTTTGAGCCCAAAGTCCCTTTTTACTTTCCGGGATTTGTTTTAAATGCTTTTACCGTTAAGATTTTTAATTATTTTTATTTTAAAAAACAGTCGAAAAAAGAAGTAACGGATTTTATCGATTACGAAACTTTTTTTTATCCGCTTGATTTTGTAAAAGACTGGAATAAAATCTACGGAAAATCCGGATTTATTCAATACCAGATGATGATTCCGAAAGACAAAGGCAAAGAGGGAATGAGAAGAATCCTTGAAACAATCGCCAATAGCGGAAACGGTTCCTTTCTGGCCGTTTTAAAACTGTATGGGAAAGAAAATCCGGAGGCCTACAATTCTTTTCCTTTTGAAGGATATTCTCTTGCATTGGATTTTAAGGTAAATTCAAAACTAAAGAAACTTATTGACAGGCTGGATGATATTGTAGAAGAGTACAACGGAAAGATTTACCTTACCAAAGACAGCATGAGCAGATCATCGCTTACCAATTACCTTAAAAATGTTCAGAGTTCAAAATTTGTGTCTTTGCAGCACAAAAGAATCATAAATAATAGTTAACCGGATGATTGTTTTAGGAAGTACATCGGAAGTAGCACAGGCATTTGTAGAAGAAGCTCTGAAACAGGGAGAAAAATTTGAAAAAATTTATCTCATCACCTCAAACGTAGAAACAACCGAAAGATTTGCCCGGCATATTGATGTGAAATTTCTTCAGCAGGCCGAAGTTATCGAACTGGATCTGATGAAAGAAACGGACTACAGCAGATTTGAGCATATTAATTCAAGCCTTTTGTTTTGTGCTACAGGATATTTAGGAGACGGTACGGAAGAAGGGTTGTACGATAATAAAAATACAGAAAAGATTATCGATATTAATTATGCGAGACTTGTTCCGGTCCTTAATTATTTTGTGCAGAAATTTGAAAGCAGGAGATCAGGAACCATTATTGGACTTTCATCCGTTGCAGGAGATCGCGGAAGACAAAGTAACTTTATCTACGGAAGTGCGAAGGCAGCCTTTACGGCTTACCTGAGCGGTCTCAGGAATTATCTTTCAGATAAAAAAGTCCATGTTCTTACAGTGAAACCGGGATTTATGGCTACGAAAATGACAGAAGGACTTCCTCTGAATCCCAGGCTTACGGCGAGCCCGAACCAGGCTGCGGAATATATTTTCAAAGCACATCAGAAAAAAAGAAATGTAGTATATGTGTTGCCGATATGGGGATTAATTATGCTTATCATTAGATGTATTCCGGAATTTATATTTAAAAAACTGAAGCTGTAAAAGAGTTATAGTTAAAATATCTTTTCGACATTTGCGTTAAGATAAATTAAAGAAAAATCCAATGAAGAAATTGTATTGTTTTGATTTTGACGGGACCCTTACATACAAAGACACCATGTTTATGTACCTGCGGTTTTACGACCCTGTAAAATTCAGATTACAGTTTCTGAAACATATTCCGCTTTTTGTTTTACTTAAATTAAAACTTGCAGACACCGAAAAGGTGAAGAAAAGCTTTATAGGCTCTATTCTTAAAGGCCAGACACAGGAAAAAATAGAGAAAAAATCCAGACAGTTTTTTGAGCACTGTTATCCGAAAATTATTCGGGAGAATGCATTGGATTTTATTCATAATATTGACAGGGAAAATACCGAAAGCTTTTTAGTTACCGCTTCGCTGGATATCTGGGCGAAACCCTTTGCTGAAGCATTCCAAATGCAGCTAGTAGCAACAAAAGCAGAATTTAAAAACGGAATTTTTACCGGCAATTTTATAGGCAGAAACTGCAACGGAAAAGAGAAACTCATCCGTATACAGGCAGAAATTATCAACCGTAAATATGATAAAATCATAGCTTTTGGAGATACCTCAGGAGATAGGCCTATGCTTCAATGGGCAAATGAAGGTCATTATCAATTTTTTCACTAATTTTGGGAAATGAAATTCAGGATGAAGATTTGGCTTTCACAGCTGAAAAATAAATCTTTATGCTGTGTTTTTCGGTAATAAACTGATTCCGTAGAAATAAAATCTTCAAAGTAAAATGAATAAAATATACTTAGATAACGCTGCTACAACGCCTCTTGCAGAAGAAGTTATCGATGCAATGGTTGATACCATGAAAATGAATTTCGGAAATCCGTCTTCAACACACAGTTTTGGACAGGAAGCTAAAATTCTTATCGAGAACGTAAGAAGGCAGGTTGCAGAATATCTTCACGTGACCCCGGCTGAAATCATATTCACCTCTTGCGGTACCGAATCCAATAACATGATTATCAAATCTGCTGTTGAGCATCTTGGAGTACAGAGAATTATTAGCTCGCCTCTGGAACATAAATGTGTTTCTGAGAGCATTCTGGATATGAAAAGCAGAAAAGGGGTAGAAGTAAACTATATACGTCCTGACGGAAAAGGAGACATTGATCTTGCAAAGCTGGAAGAACTGCTGAAATCTTCGGATAAAAAAACTTTGGTAAGCCTTATGCATGCCAACAACGAAATCGGAAATCTTATCAATATTAAAAAGGTAGCTGAACTTTGCAAGGCTAATAATGCACTTTTCCATTCTGATACGGTACAGACTATGGCCCATATGCAGCTTGATTTTTCCGATATTCAGGTTGATTTTGCATCTTGCAGCGCTCATAAATTCCACGGACCTAAAGGAGTGGGTTTTGCTTTTATCAGAAAATCAAGCGGATTAAAAGGAATTATTACAGGAGGCCCTCAGGAAAGAAGCTTACGGGCAGGAACTGAAAATGTGGCCGGAATTGTAGGTTTGGGAAAAGCTCTTGAACTTTCTCTAAATCATCTGGAAGAATATGCCGTTCACATGCAGGATATTAAAGCATATGCGGTACAAAGGCTTGCAGAAGCTGTTCCCGGTATTAAATTCAATGGCAGAAGTTCAGAAAAAGAAACCAGCCTTTATACGGTTTTAAGCGCTTTACTGCCTTATAAAAATCCTTTAATTGGTCTTCAGCTGGATATGAAAGGGATAGCCATTTCTCAGGGCAGCGCATGTTCTTCCGGAGCTTCAAAACCTTCAATGGTAATGATGATGGTTTTGTCTGAAGATGAGATGGACAACTGTACTCCTTTGCGGATCTCATTCAGCCATATGACAACTAAAGAAGATATAGATGCTCTGGCAGACGCTTTGCAGGAGATTTCTAAAGATTTTGTTATAGAAAATACAAATGTTGAGCATAGATAGCTCTATCAGTTAAATGGCGTAATTTTGGTGTAAGTTTATAAGTAAACAGGAATATAATATTAATTAAATAAAAAAAATAAAATGGCTTTAGAAATTACAGACAGCTCATTTCAGGAAACGGTTTTAAAATCAGATAAGCCGGTATTGGTAGACTTCTGGGCAGTATGGTGCGGACCTTGCAGAACACTGGGACCAATCATCGAAGAAGTTGCTACAGACTTTGAAGGAAAAGCAGTAGTAGGAAAAGTAGATGTAGACAACAATCAGGAGATTTCAATGCAGTATGGCATCAGAAATATTCCTACCGTTCTTATTTTTAAAAATGGTGAGGTTGTCGACAAATTAGTTGGTGTAGCTCCAAAAGATGTGATCGCTCAAAAATTAAGCGCACACTTATAAAATAATAAGTTTGATAATGAATGCCTTCCACTTTTGGGAGGCTTTTTTTTCTAAAATAATTTGCAGGTAAGGAAAAAAGTTGTAGTTTTGCAATCACAAAAAAGAAACAACGTTCTTTAAAAAATTGATCCGGTAGTTCAGCTGGTTAGAATGCCGCCCTGTCACGGCGGAGGTCGCGGGTTCGAGTCCCGTCCGGATCGCAGAAGTTTTATCAATTTCTTTAAAAAATTGATCCGGTAGTTCAGTTGGTTAGAATGCCGCCCTGTCACGGCGGAGGTCGCGGGTTCGAGTCCCGTCCGGATCGCAGAAGTTTTATCAGTTTCTTTAAAAAATTGATCCGGTAGTTCAGCTGGTTAGAATGCCGCCCTGTCACGGCGGAGGTCGCGGGTTCGAGTCCCGTCCGGATCGCAGCAATTGTACAAAGTCATCAATTAATTTGGTGACTTTTTTTGTTTATATCCGCAAGTTATTAAATAAAAAATAACCATTTTATTTTTAAGCAGCATCTTAAAGTTTTTCTGCTATATTTGTGGTATCTAAACAGAACAAATGATGAAAAACAGAGATTCCGGTTTAGCACCCGAACAGTGGGTGGATGCATTTGCTGATTTTCTTTACAGCTATGCCATAACCAGAGTAAATTCCAAGGAAGATGCAGAAGATATTGTACAGGATACTTTTTTGGCAGCTTTTAAAAATGCCGCAACGTTTCAAGAAAGATCGTCGGTAAAGACATGGCTTACCAGCATTTTGAAAAATAAAATCATCGATTATTACAGGAAAAAAAGCAACAGCAACCAAAGCTATGATGCTTATCTGGATGAAACGGAAGATTCATTCGAAAATGCCTTTTTCAATCAGGATAATTATGGCAGATGGAAACAGGATATTAATAAAAATTATTTGTCGGAGAGTACCGACGACTATATTCTAAGTAAAGAATTCTATAGAATAATGGATCTATGCCTGCAAAAACTACCCTCAAAATTAAGGCCGGTTTTTGTTGCCAAATATATGCTTGATGAAGATGCTGAAAAAATTTGTAAGGAATTCAATATTACTTCGTCTAATTACTGGGTGCTTCTCTTTCGGGCTAAAACACTCCTGAGAAGCTGCCTTGAAAAAAATGAAATTACTTTGTAACTATGGAATTTATTAACAACCTTTTACACAACTGCGAAGAGACTTCTCTTAACATTGTCAAATCTGAAGAAACTTCTTTGTCTGTTTCCGAATGGCTGAAGATGAAATTTCATATTGCTTTCTGCAAATGCTGCAGAAATTTCGGAAAACAGACCAAAGTGATGGATAAAGCGCTACATCACCATTTTCATACAGATTTTTCAGAAGATGCAACTAAAGCATCACCGGAACTAAAGGACAGAATAAAAGAAAATTTAAAAAAATTGTAAACTCTTGTAAGGAATAAAATTTTGTTTCGTCTAAGCTTAAAATTAAAAAAGCAATGAAAACAAAATTCTTAATTCCTGTTCTGTTGTTTATAAGCAGTTTAGGCTTTGCACAATCAGCAAAGAATATCAACCAACAAAACGGAGTAGCCAACTATGGTTATGATGTGGTAAGCTATTTTTCGGGAAGTCCTCAGCAGGGTTCATCTAAAAATTCCGTAAAATACCAGGATACTGAATACTATTTCGCAAATCCCGGAAACAAAGCTAAATTCCAGAAAGAACCCGGGAAATATCTGCCGCAGTATGGGGGATATTGTGCTTTTGCTATGGGAGATTACGGCGAGAAAGTTGATATTAATCCTAAAACCTACAAAATAACAGATGGCAAACTGTATCTTTTTTATAATAAATTTTTCAACAATACACTGACCAGCTGGAATAAAGATGAAAAGAATCTTATCATAAAAGCAGATAAGAACTGGAAAAAATTTACAACAAAATAAACAAATGATGAAAAAAATTATCCTAATTCTTGCAGCAGGCTTTTTTCTTCAAAGCTGTGTAAGAGAAAACACTTCCACAGAAGATCTTATGGAAATGGCGCCGGAAAACGCAAAGCTTATTTCCTCCGGAGAATTTATGAAAGGACCGTACGGAAACAATATTGGCGGTAAGGCAGAGATTTATGAAAAAGACGGTGTTTATACACTGGCTTTTGATAAAGATTTTTCAGTAAGCAACGGACCGGATCTTTATGTATATGTAAGTACTGAGCAACAGCCCAACAATTTTATTTCACTGGGAAAACTAAAATCGGTGAATGGAGGTCAGGTCTATACTTTTGCAACCAAACCTGATTTAGATAATTATAAATACGCTGTCGTACACTGTCAGCAATACAATCATATGTTTTCATACGCATTACTTCAAAAAAATTAAACATGAAAAAAATTGTAAACTGGATCATCAGATTGGTTCCCGTAGTCATAATGTTGCAAACCCTCTATTTCAAATTTTCCGCTGCACCGGAATCTGTTTATATTTTCTCGAAAATAGGTATGGAGCCCTACGGGAGAATAGGAATAGGAATTTTAGAACTTGTTGCCTCTATCCTTATTTTAATACCAAGAACAACAGTGTATGGTGCTGTTTTGGGACTTGGCCTGATGCTGGGAGCCATTAAATTTCATGTGACGGAATTGGGTATTGATGTACAGCATGACGGCGGAAAACTTTTTTATCTGGCAGTAACGGTAGCTGTATTTTGTACATTGTTAATTATTCTTTATAGAAAACAGATTTTATCAATATTCTCTAAAAATAAAATGGCTGTAACCAGATGATAAAAAGCATTGAAAATAATCTTTATGAACTGTCACAGATATTGAGTCCTGTTTCAGTTCAATTATATACAAGGGAGAGCAAATATCTTTTTGGAAGCTCGATAGGGCAGCACGTAAGGCATATTCTTGAAATGTATGAAGTGCTGCTGGAAGGCTATTCTTCCGGAAGGTTTTCTTTTGAAAACAGAAAAAGAAATCATACCCTGGAAGAAAATGTGAGAGAAATGCTCTGTACCGTTGAAAAAATCGCTGCTGAAATCAATAAAAAAGACAAGGAGCTGATCTGTGTTTTGTATGACCAGACAAACATTCAGCAGGAACTTAAAACGACCTATTTCAGGGAGTTATTATATTGCTTTGAACATGGTATTCATCATCAGGCATTAATAAAAGTGGCGCTTAAAGAATTTGAATGGGAAAATATACCGGAAAATTTCGGTGTGGCGCCTTCAACGATAAAATTCAGACTTACATGTGCACAGTAAGCTACTTTAAAATTAAAGATGCCATCATCTTTACTTCAAACCGTGACGAGAAAAAAGACCGGGAGAAAGCTGTATTTCCAAATGTCCTGGAACTGGAGAATGGTCATGTGCTGTATTTTCCTAAAGATAAGAAAGCATCGGGAACATGGTTTGCTACAGATGATAACGGAAATGTAGCCATTCTTCTGAACGGTGCTTTTCAAAAACATAAAAGCAATCCGCCATATAAAAAAAGCAGGGGAATCGTACTGTTGGATATTGTTAAAAGCAGGGATTTTTTGCAGGCTTTCCGGGAATATGGCTTGTCGGGAATAGAACCTTTTCAGTTATTGGTTTTTTTTGATAAAAAATTAATGCGGCTGCTTTGGGACGGAACAGTTAAATATGAGTTTTTCTTAAATGAAAATGAAAGCCATCTGCTTTCTTCCAAAACATTATACAATGATAGCATCGAACATGACAGGGAAAAAGATTTCAGAAGATTTCAGATTAATAGAAATATAGAATCCGGGGAAATACTTAATTTTCATAAAAAACATAAGATAGAAAAAGAACGCGAAATAGATTTATCAATAAAAGAAGAATTTCTTACCGTAAGTATTACGCAGCTTATTATTAAACAAGATAAGATTCACTTTGCATATCACGATCTTACAGAAAACACAATACAACATAAAAAAATTGAAAAGAGAAGCTTTGTTTAAGTTACGATACAAATGGTACCGGCTTACTCACTGGGAATTCTGGCCCATGTGGGCTGTATATCTTCCGTGTATCTTCTATTATTTTTGGATCAGTCTGAAGTCCCGTTCTTTCGGTTTTTTTAAAGCGGTGAATCCAGCAATCGTCCATGGAGGAATGACGCTGGAAGATAAACATTTCGTCAATCAGCTTTTACCGCAAAGGTACAGGGCAAAATCTTTTCTTGTAACAAGCGGGACAACTCATGATGCAGTTGAAAATATCATTAAGGAAAATGAGCTGAATTACCCTGTTATTTTAAAACCTAACAATGGATGCAGAGGTAGAAATGTCGAATTGATAAGAACCCGGGAAAAGGGGAAAAGATATCTTCGGGATTATGGAAATGAAGATTTGCTTTTGGAAGAATATATTGATTTCCCGAATGAAATTGGGGTGTTCTACATCAGATTTCCTCATGAAAAAAAAGGTTTTATCAGCGGTATTGTAGAAAAAAAGGGCATCATGGTTACAGGAGATGGCAGGCAGACTTTAAAGGAACTTGTAAAATATAATCTCCGGTATCACGCATTTTATTCCGAAATTTTTCTTGACGGTCAGCACAATGGCAACTATATTCCCAACGAAAATGAACAGTTACTCGTAAGCAGTATCGGGAATCACGCAAGGGGTGCGACTTTTTATGATGCATCCGATAAAATTTCATCAAAGCTCACGGAGTTGTTTAATGAAATCTGCTCATCGGTAAAAGGTTTTCATTACGGACGATTTGATGTAAAATTTAATACTTGGGAAGAACTTGAAAACGGAGAAAATTTTAAAATTATAGAATTAAACGGAGCCGCATCGGAACCTACTTTTATCTATGATCCCGGACACTCTTATTTTTTCGCGATTAAAGAAATCATGAAGCACTGGGATTATATGTACACAATTGCAAAGCTTAACAAACAAAGAGGTCACCATTTTACCAATATTGAAGAATGCTGGAAAATACTTAAAGAGTTTAATCCGTTTCTGACATCATAATATAGCTGAATACTTCCTGAAAAAATAATGGCTTTACGTCCTTAATATAAAAGCAATGTGAAGGGTTTTCGTAAAAGACCCCGTTTTTTTACGGTATTTTATATCCGGATTTTTATTATTCGGATTTAGGTCTGATATTTGTACTGAATAGCAAAACTATTCGGGTACTTTTATTTATGAAAAACATTCTGAAAAAAAAATCATTTCTTTATACATTATTTATAGCTTTAACAGTGGTTTCCTGTAAAAAAGAAATCGAAAAAGTCAGCGACAAAATCAATGATACGGCTTCATCCATAACTGAAGATTCTGAGAAAAAAGATTCTTTAACGGCAAAGAAAGACTCTGTTGTACAGAAAGAATCATTACCTCCTGCAATGCAGGAATACGGCTTTTACAATGCCTATATCTTTCCTAAAGATAAAAAAGTGAGAGATTCGCTTTTCGCTTTATTCAATAAAAAATATACTGAAAAAGAACGTTATGCTATTCTTGCCTTAAACAGGCTTGATTCTAAAAACAAGTGGAATGCAGACACGCTTGTTGTTCCGGCGAAAGTTGATACTACGTTAATGGAATATTCTCCGTTTCCCATGCAGCTTGATGTTTTAAGTCCGGTGAAAAAATTCGTTGTTTTTTCTTATCCAATCCAGGCATATGGTGTTTACTCCAACGGAAATCTTGTAAAATGGGGTCCTACGAGTATGGGAAAAAAATCGGCCAAAACAAAAACAGGACTTACTTTTGCCAACTGGAAAAAACAGCTTGCTATTTCTACCGTAAGCAGTGAGTGGAAGTTGCCTTATAATTTTAATATTTTCAATCTTGATGGGATAGGGTGGCACCAGTACGATCTGCCGGGATATCCTGCCTCACATTCCTGTTTACGATTACTGATGAATGATGCAAAATGGCTGTACAGCTATGCCGATACCTGGGTTCTGAATCCGGGAGGAGCAACAACCAAAGCAAAAGGAACGGCTGTGCTGGTATACGGGGATTATCCTTGGGGAAAACGTAAGCCGTGGAGAAAGCTGCTTAATGATCCCAATTCCAATAATGTTTCTGTTGAAGAAATGACAAAAATGATCGAACCCAATATTGAAAAGATATTGAAAGAGCAGGACAACAGGGAAAAGGTGGTAGACTCTATCAAAGCGGCCAAAGCTGTCCTGCAGCAAATGCCTCAGACCACCAGAACCGTAGAGCCTTAATCTTTTTTTTCAAACTGTAAAGTAGACTCTTCAGCAAATCTCCTGAGTTTCAACATTTCATCTTTAGCTTTATGCTGCCCGAATCTTGCTGCGGCATAGGTAATCGCAATACACAGCAGCATGAGAAAAGAAGCATTGAGCGCCCACGGAAATTCATGACTATGGATCTGATTTTCTACATAATACATAGAAAAAAATACCATCCAGAGAATGGAAAAAGAAAAATAAAGAAACATAAAAAATGTCCAGACGGCGGAACTCGGACCAAAAATACCCCGTATCGAAGTCTGGTCATCTTCTGTCTCTACACGAAGCGAAAGCCTTGGTTTCCAGTAGCCTTCATATTCGGTCTCTACACAAATAGTAGCGACTTCTTTATTGATGTTTCCCGAAAACTCATCTTTATGTTCGGCGAGGTACTTCTTAAGGTTTTCCGCATATTCTTCTTTAGTAAGATGGGTAAACATTGTGAATCGCGGTCTTGTTCTTATTTTGTCTATTGTTGTTTCTTCTGTATTCATATTACTCTTGATAAGGGATAGGATCTTCCAAAGTAAAACGCAGCGACAGTTCTTTGTTTTTCCGTACAATAACCATCTCTATCGTTCTTCCTTCTTCAGATTTCATAAGTTCTAAAATCTTTTGCAAGGTCATATCTGCAGTTTTCTTGCCATTAATACTGATAAGGCGGTCGTCTTTCTGTAATCCGGCTTTTGCTCCGGGCGAATCTTTCCGTACTCCGGCAATTGAAAAAATTGGTTTCAGGATAAAATTGTATTGCAGGCTGCTGTTGAACACTTCAGTGCCCGTTGAAACCTGAATCTCTTTTTTTGTAGTAAGGTTCACTACATCTTTCGTCCATTCCATTCCGTCCTGTCTGAAATCCAGTCCGCTCATATTGAAGTGAAAAGGATCGTCATAATTCCGGTTTTTTTTAAGATAAATTTTTCCGCCAGGATAATCAAAAGCTACCGTAAAGCGTCTCATGATATCGCCTCCTACAGAGCCTTTTCTGTTTTCAACCAGACTCACATGCTGAATAGAATATTCATCGGGCATTGCCGTAAGAGGTTTTTCAAATTTAAAATCGCCAAGATAAAAATTGTGAATCCGGCTTCTTTTCCCGTAGATATCGCCATTAAAACCTCTTCCGAGAAAATCATCAATATTAGGACGGTTATACACAAAATCTTTTATCAGTTTAGGAAAAAGCCAGATCGGATCGCTGTTTCCAAGGTCAATCAAAAGCTTGGAGCTTTTTCTTTCCGTTGTCATTTCAACATCAGCAAAAATATAAGGTTTATTTTTTTCAATACTAATGTCAAACTGACTGAAGTTTTTTGTCTTTTTTCTAAACAGATTCTCATCTTTATAAATAGTGATTTTTTTAGATATATAGTCGATGATAACCGGATGGTTCTTGAAAAAATGATAACCTATAATACCGTTGACGGGGATTCCGACATGTGAAGAGATATTGAAATCCTGATCCATAATAATGTACACGGTCATTGAGTCATTCACGAAGTTTTTTCCGATTTTTCCAATATTATTCTCCGACCGGAATCCGTCGATATTTCTGTCGCCGCCTAATCCTGAGAACTTTATTTTTTCGATGTTTATGAGTTTTAATTCTTTATTTTCAAGGCTGAAGATCGATGTTTCGGCAACTCCAGTATCCAGTAAAAATGTAAGTTCCGCACCGTTGATATTGATCGGAATAAATATAAGATTGTTAATTAATTTGAAAGGAATGACGATTTTTTTTCCGTCCTGAATTTCAAAAGAGTTTTGGGCATTGATAAAGATGCCCATGAAAAAAATCAATAAAAAACGTAGCAGTTTCATGTATTGAATTTAATCATTTTATCCGAATGGTAATGAAAAAGCATCCTTAATTTTAAGAATGCTTGAGTATTTTTTAAATAATTAATCCAATAGATGAATTATTGTGAAATTATTTGGAGAAGAAATCCATAAGGTCCATGTAATTTTTCTGATTTACTCCGTGGCCGCTCATATATTCTCTGAAAGAAAAGTAGCAGCCCAGATCATACAGCAAATCGGCAGCTTTTCTTCCCCATTCCAAAGGAATCACAGCGTCATCGGTACCGTGTGAAATGAAAAAGCGTAATTTTTCCAGTTTTTTCTTATCCTTTACAATATCATGCAGTAGCTTTTCTTCCGGATAGCTGCTCAGGCAGGCAACAAGATTAAACATTTCCGGATATTTCAGGGCAAGAGCATAACATAGGATGCCTCCCTGGCTGAAGCCGCACAGATGCGTTTTTCCCTCGGTAATACCATAACGGTTGACAATGCCGAGAATACTCTCCAAAATGCTGTTGAGCGATTCATTAGCCTGCTGTACCTCTACGAAACGTTCGGGATCATTAAAATCTATATCGTACCATGAATATCCTTCAAACTGTGTTGTTTTCGGCGCTCTGAAGCTTACGATGATCCAGTCGGCAGGAAGTGTTTCCCTGAAGCTGAAAAGATCCTGCTCATTGCTTCCGTATCCGTGAAGCAAAAAAAGAATGGTTGTAGCTGAAGTGATATGTTCGGGTTCTCTTACAATGTAATCTAGGTTCATTATGCAAAGATATATAATAAAGGTTTATGATGATTTAATAGCATAAAAATGGGACCACCTGTAACGGAGTGACAAACTGTCTTCTCTTTGCCGCAAGAGTTTCCCGGGAAAGTAAGAAAAAAAGAAATAGTATTTATTAAATCGATATTTTTTAGAAATTTTTGTTGGAAAATTTTCATGAAACCTATTTTTATATTGATAAAAAACCTATATTTGAAACATTAAAAATCTATTTGGAAAAAATGAAGCAATTTTACAAATCAAAAAGTTTACTCAAGCTTTCTTTTTTATTCGCCGTATTATTTTCGGTAATTTCTGTTCTTAACTCCTGTAAGGAGGATGACGATGAGGAATTCACAGATCACATTATTAAATTTGAAGCAAAAATAATTGTTAACGGACCAAGTACGCCACCTACTTCACCACCAGCTGCAAATTTTAAAACTGTTGTAACCCAGATAGGAACAAGTCCGAGTACTACTTTCAATCCTACCGGAATTACATGGACATCAGGTGACCAGTTTGTAAGCTCAAGCCAGTCTCAGCTTAACCTTGCTGCCAATGCTGTTCTTCCGTATGCTGACTCAGAATTGATCGTAAACATCTATGTTGACGGAGAGCTTGCCAAAACAAAGAAAGCAGTAGGATCAGGAGAGAAAAATGCTTCTACCTATTACAGCTTCTTAGAATTATAGAATATATTCAATAAGATATAAAGACCGCTCACGCGGTCTTTTTTTTGAAAGAAAGAGATCAATTGTTGTCTTAAAAACGCATTGGGCGCGGATTGAAAATCCGCGCCCAATGCGTTTAATTATAATATAAATAAAGATATTAAATTACTTTTACAATAAAGTAATTTTTCTTTCCTTTCTGTAGCAATAGAAATTTCCCGTCAATAAGATCGCTTTCATTGGCTGTAAAAGTATCATTCACTTTCTGCTTGTTCACAGAAATTGCATTACCTTTTATTTCTCTTGAAGCTTCGCTTTTAGATTTCAGGAAACCTGACTTTTCAGATAGAAGCTCAATTATATTGATTCCTAAAGCATCAGCTTTTGTCATTTCCTTTTGCGGAACTCCATCAAAAAGCTCAAGAAAAGTTGCTTCGTCCAGACTTACCATATCTTCGGCAGTAGAACGTCCGAAAAGAATCTCGGAAGCTTTTAGTGCTTTTTCATATTCTTCTCTCCCGTGAACCCAAACCGTAACTTCTTCAGCAAGTTTTTTCTGAAGTTTTCTTTCATTAGGAGCAATTTTATGATCCTCAATCAGTGATTCTATTTCTTCTTTTCCCAGGAATGTATAGAATTTGATAAATCGTTCAGCATCATCATCCGTTGCATTCAACCAGAACTGGTAGAATTTGTACGGAGAAGTTCTGTTTTTGTCCAACCAGTAATTTTCTCCGCTTTCCGATTTTCCGAATTTAGATCCGTCAGCTTTGGTGATCAAAGGAACCGTCAATGCAAACGCTTCACCCTGTGCTTTTCTACGGATCAGTTCCGTTCCTGTAGTTATATTTCCCCACTGGTCGGAACCTCCCATCTGAAGCCTCACGTTATTGTTCTGGTACAAATGAAGGAAATCGTATCCTTGGATCAGCTGGTACGTAAACTCTGTAAAGCTCATTCCTTCGGCTCCGGCTTCTCCCGAAAACCTTTTCTTTACAGAATCCTTTGCCATCATATAATTGACGGTGATATTTTTCCCGACATTTTTAGCAAAATCAAGGAAAGAAATATTCTTCATCCAGTCATAATTATTTACGAGCTCCGCTTTATTAGGTTCGTTTCCTGAAAAATCAAGAAATCTTGACAGTTGGTTTTTCAGGCAGTTTACATAGTGAAGAAGCGTTTCTTCATCCAGGAGATTTCGTTCCGCAGACTTTCCCGAAGGATCCCCGATCATTCCCGTAGCACCTCCTACCAATGCAATCGGTTTATGGCCGTGCTGCTGAAAGTGGGCAAGAATTTTTATCTGAATAAGACTTCCAATATGCAAAGAATCTGCGGTAGGATCAAAACCGATATAGGCAGTTGTCATTTCCTTATCCAGTTGTTCATCCGTTCCGGGCATCATGTCTGCAAAAAGACCGCGCCATTTCAATTCTTCAATAAAAGAGTTCATTATTTCTAACTTTAAAATTAAGGTGCAAAGATAATCATTTCAACGAAATAAGGACAGGCGAACCATCTGTCATTTAATGCTGATAAGTCTGTCATTTATTTTTGAAGAGCACTTTGATCTTATAGAAAGGCTGTATTTATTTTTTAGAAGCTTTTTCCTGCTCTCCGCACTCGCTATTTTTTGTTTTCGGCGCGGCAGCGAAGCTGCCGCGCCGAAAACAAAAAATGGGCTCAGACAATTGCTGCGATCAGGGCTAAACCTCGGTCGGCGATGCAAATTTTGTGTAATAATTCATTGTTTCGAGCCGTTGTATTTTAAGCCAGAATCAATTATATTTGTTAATAATGAATGACGAACAATTATTCCAGCTTATTACAAAAGCAAAGGAAAAGGATCAGAAAGCCCAAACCAGGCTCATCAATATTTTTTGGGTTGATGTTTTCTCTTTTGTGATGAAAAAAGTGCATGATGAAAATGATGCAGATGAGATAACAGTGAATGTTTTTTCAAAAGTATTGTCGAAGCTGGATATGTATGATCCTCACTTTCAGTTTAAAACCTGGGTGCTTACCATTGCCCAGAATACCATCATTGATTTCTGGAGAAGAAAAAGCAGGGAAAATCAGGATCCTACCGAAAATCTGGAAGAAGTAAAAAATCAGTATGCAAAATCCCCGGAAGAGCTCATGATTTCTGAGGAAGAGCAGAAAAAAATTATTAAAACCATAGAATCTCTGGATGCCAATTATCAGGATATTATCAAGCTGCGTTTTTTTGAAGAAAAAAGTATTAAAGAAATTGCAGAAGAACTGGGTATTTCCGTTGCCAATACAAAAGTCCGTGTCATGCGGGCAAAAAAAGTATTGGCTGAATTGTTGAAAAATAATGAATTTGAAGATAATTAGTTTTGGTCATAAGATTATTCGTTCAGATTGTCATCTTTAGAATCTAAACAATGCTTAACCTCAAAATCGAATAATTCATTTTCATAATCATAAATAAACTTTCTCCTTTGTTTTCGGAAGTAAGATTTCTCTTTGTTTTTCCTGATTTCTGTTTTGCAAATTTATTTTCATTCCTTTTTTAATGAAAACTTCTCTTTTAGAATTTCCGTATTCTTCTGTATTTTCAACTTCTTTTTCAAAAATAAGTTGTCCTGTGGATAAGTTAAAATCAACGTCAATCCAGTATTCTTCAGGCTTTCCACTGTCGGATGAATATCCGATCAGCTCAAAGTGCCCGTTCTGGAATCGATACTTGTCCGTATAACCCCATTTCCAGCTGCTTCCTCCGGCTTGGGTAATCATCAAAATTCCATTTTTAATTTCGGTGCTCTGATAAGGATCACCCATCATACCGCCATCTTTGCTTTTTAGAATAGCATTCCTTGACTTTTCCAGGATTGTCCATTTTTGATTGACCTTCTTCAGTATCTGGATTTCACGGATATTTCCAAAATCCGTAGTGTCTTTTGTATTGTAAATAATCACTTTTTCAGGAATATGGTCACCATCCAGATCCCCGTCTACAGTTTCAATAGCTGTGGCACCATTCGGCTGAAATTCTTTCTGAGCAAAGCACAATATATTCAATATAACAGTTAAAAAACATAAGATAGATTTCATGAGATGATAATTATATCTAAAAATACAAAATTATGTGTTTCATCAATCTCTGTCTTTGATTGTTTCGATAAAAAAATCACTAACTTTGACCCTCAATTTGAGATGTACATGGAGGATTTAATTCAAAATACAACCGTTCAGAAACCAAAATGGATCCGTGTAAAACTTCCTACCGGCAAGAATTACAGAGAACTGAGAACTTTGGTTGATAAATATAAATTAAATACAATCTGCCAAAGCGGAAGCTGCCCGAATATGGGCGAATGTTGGGGAGAAGGTACGGCAACCTTCATGATCCTCGGGAATATCTGCACCAGAAGCTGTGGATTTTGCGGAGTGAAAACCGGGAAACCGCTTGATGTAAACTGGGACGAACCTGAAAAAGTTGCCCGTTCTATCAAATTAATGAAGATAAAGCATGCCGTTCTTACTTCGGTAGACCGCGATGATCTGAAAGATATGGGATCAATTCTTTGGGCGGAAACTGTAAATGCCGTAAGAAGAATTTCTCCGGGAACTACTATGGAAACGCTGATTCCGGATTTTCAGGGGATCACGAAACATATTGACCGTTTGGTAGATGTGGCACCTGAAGTAATTTCTCATAATATGGAAACCGTAAAGCGTCTTACCAGAGAAGTGAGAATCCAGGCAAAATACGAAAGAAGCCTTGATGTGCTGAGATATCTTAAAGAAGCAGGACAAAGAAGAACCAAAACCGGAGTAATGCTCGGCTTAGGAGAGACCAAAGATGAGGTTTTCCAGACGATTGAAGACATCAGAAATGCAAATGTAGATGTTATTACGTTAGGACAGTATCTGCAGCCGACCAAAAAACATCTTCCTGTGAAAAGATTTATTACCCCTGAAGAGTTCGATGAGCTGGGAGATTTTGCAAGAAACTTAGGATTCAGGCATGTGGAAAGTTCACCGTTGGTGAGAAGTTCTTATCACGCAGAAAAACATATTCATTAAAACATACATCGCTTCAGTTTTGAAGCGATTTTTTTAAGCTGTCGTTCGCCTTTTTATTAAAGGTAACTGCAGCTGTAAAGCCTGTGTTTAATTTAGAGTATTCCCGGTTTTTAATTCTGTAAATCGGAATAATTACAGTTTATTACAATTTAAAATTACTTTTTATGTACTCATATTAAGTTTTAAATTATGGAACAGGTTAATATAGAAGAAATTTATGTCATTTTGGTTAAAGCGTAAATAATTATTTGTGCCGAATTTTGCACGTTTAAAGAAGGATAATGAAAATAGATAAAAAAATAATACCTCTTGCCATTGGAGGATTGGGAATAGGGACAACGGAGTTTACGATTATGGGATTGCTTCCGGATATGGCAAAAAGTTTACAGATCAGTATTCCTCAAGCAGGACATCTCATTTCTGCTTATGCATTTGGAGTGGTGGTTGGTGCACCTATCCTGATCGGATATTCAGTAAAGTTTTCTCCTAAAAAAGTATTGATGGCATTAATGGTGATTTTTACTTTGTTTAATGCTCTCTCTGCTATGGCGCCCGACTATACGACGATGATGATCATCCGTTTTCTTTCAGGACTTCCTCACGGAGCGTTTTTCGGAGTGGGAACTGTAGTTGCGGCAAGGATGGCTGAAAAAGGGAAAGAAGCATTCAATATTTCATTGATGTTTACAGGACTCACCATTGCCAATCTTGCTATGGTTCCTCTCGTTACTTATATTGGTCATACTTTTCACTGGAGGTGGTATTTTGCCATTGTTTCTGTAATCGGTCTATTGGCACTTTTATTTATCAAACTCTGGCTCCCCGCTGTAAAGGCTGACAAAGAAACGCATTTTATGGAAGAACTCAAATTCCTTAAGAAAAGACAGGCGTGGCTGGTTTTAATGATTACGGCGATCGGGTTTGGCGGACTGTTTACCTGGTTCAGTTATATCACGCCGCTGATGACTATTGTTTCAGGAATACCGGAAAGCTACATGGCGTATGTGATGATTCTTGCCGGTGCCGGAATGGTGGTCGGAAATCTTGTGGGCGGGTATTTATCCGATAGATTAAGCCCCGAAAAAACATGTTCTTTACTTTTGCTTTTGATGATGATCTCGCTTGCAGGTGTATTTTTCTTATCAGAATACCGTACTGTGTCACTCATTCTTACTTTTATATGCGGGGCGTTGTCTATGTCTGTTGCGGCGCCTATTAATATCATGATGATGAAAGCCGCACCGAAAAGCGAAATGATGGCAGCTGCGTTTATGCAGGCAGCTTTTAATATTGCCAATGCCATGGGAGCCTTCCTCGGCGGCATTCCTTTACAAAAAGGCTATGAATTCAACTATCCTTCTTTAGTAGGGGTGGGGATGACGCTGATAGGGCTTATCATCAGTGTACGGTACAGATATCTTTATGCTTCAGAAGATCAGCAAGCGGTAGCGGATTGTGTTTCATGTGAAAAATAGCAAAATAAAAAGACCATCTTTTTTGATGGTCTTTCTGTTGTTTTTATAATAAGCTTATTACGCTTCGACTTCATTACCGTTTTTACACCAGTAAAGAGCATTGTAAAGATTCCCTTTAGGAAAAGATTTAAATTCTCCCGGCATAAGCACACTGAAAATATCAGTAAAATTCTGCACTCCTTCTTTATCGGTAACAATAGCGGTTCTGTTCCACTTTGTTAGGTTTTTTAATCCTAAAAGCGCATCCTGCAGCCAGGCTCCCATGGTAAAATTATCCAGATCCGTATCCAGATACAGCAGGTAGTTCAGTTCATTAAACTGATCGACCTTTTGCTTTACTCTTGGGATTACCAGGTTTTCAAAATCTTCTTTTGTTACTTCTCCCGTTGCATTGAAAGCGGCAACATTCTCCGGAGCTTCTGGAATAATCGTTATCATATTGTAATATTTTATTGTGGTTTAGATTTTAAGTTGATAACAAAAAGTAAACCATTATTTAATATTTGGTTAATAAAATATTCAATTAGTAGTGATTTAATATAAATATTTCTAAAATCTTACCTTTACCAAAAACCCCCGCAATCTGCAGGGGTTCACACAAAATATACTGTGACTTTCATAGTTGCGTCACATCTTATGAATATATTTTCATGGTATTAGTTTATCAATTATCACTTTAAAGTATTGTAAATTCAAGAAATAGATTGGTGATTAAAAGCTGTATCCGTTTTTCTTTGCCAGTTCAATAACCGATCTTTCAATGGCTTTTCCCAAATCATCAGCATCAGCATTTCCGCGTTTTTTCATTTCTTTGTCAATATATTCCTGACGTTTCTTTGAAAGTTCTTCAATCTCTTTTTGAATTTTTTCCCTTTGAGCAGACTTTTGAGACACCGCTTTTTTGATTTCTTCCCGGCTCTTGCCTTTCAGTTCTGCAGGAAGTTCAGATTCTTTTACTTCTGATATAAAATCTTTGTCTTTTTCCACGCGGTCTACCAAATCCCAATGCTCATTTTTGTAAGCGTTTTTCTTAGACTTGGCAACTGTTCTTTCTACTGCATTTGAAGCGGACTGTACTTCCGCATTTCTGTCCTGCAGCATTTGTTTGGACTTAAATTCCGAACCATGACTTCCGTAGTAGATGTACGTATCATTCAGCTTGGTATTGCATTCAGAAATTCTTACATCGTAAGGAGTTTCAATATAAATAACCTTCTGATCGCTGTCGATATTGAAATATCTGCCGTCTCCCAGTGATGCTCCGTTTTGCCAGAAAGTACGGATTCCTTCATCCCGGTTTCCACAAAAAATAGTGTTGGTGTAAATATTTTTCCTTTTTGCATCCGGAATCACATTTTTATAGCTCACTCTTCCCTGATCGAAAGCTTCGTTTCCGGCGATATAGATCAGCTTCATGCTTTTTTCATTGCTGTCCCAGTTTAAGTTCATTGAAGCGTCCCGAATTACCGCTCCGCAAAATTCATTACCGCCATTGGTTCTCAGCGCAAACAGCTTTTCAGAAACCAGATCCAGATCCTGGGTGAGAGGAGTGACCTGACGGATATAATTTTCGTCACTGATTCCGTCATTTCCGTATTCGTACAACGCGATTTCAACTTCCGGCGCTTTTCCATTGTACTTCAAAGTCGTTAGTGTATTCACGATATTCCAAAGCCTTGATTTTGCCTGGTCAATCAGTCCGTCCATACTGTTTGAAGTATCGAGAAGCAATGCCACCTGAATTTTATTTTCTTTAGCTGCAGGTGTTGTTGCCGTTGCATGCTCAATAAATCTTCTTTCAGTGGGAGGAACCCGTCTGCCTTTGCTGCACATTAAGTTTTCACCGGATTTCTGAGCACTCAGAAGAGCCAAAGTTCCTACGGTCAATGTTAAAATTTTAAAAGTTGTCATGATATACGTTTTTAAAGGATTTCGTATTTAGTTTTGATGCTGTATTTGAGCTTGATATTATCAATATTGTCAAAAGAATAATCTACATTGGCATCGGCAGCTTCAAGCTGAATATTGGATACTTTGGCTCTGAAGTTCATCGGCATAATCATATCGCTGGTGTAATCTTCAATTTCAATGATCTCAAGCGGAGTTCCGGTTCTTTTGCCCATACTTTCCAACAGGTAGTCTGCTTTTTCCTTTGCTGCTTTCAACGCATTGATTTTTACAGTTTTTCTGAAATCTGTGATCTTCGTATTCTTAATTTCCGAAATGTTGATGCTGGTGATCCATTTTTGGTTCAGACTTTCAAAAAGATTTCCCATATCGGTTTTCTTGGTTACTTTAAACTGAAGATTCTTAGTGAAAATTTTCGTTTTGGAATAGATGTTCTGGTACATCGATTTGAATTTGATGTCTTCGTTTTTTACACCGTTGCTTTTAAGAATTTCAAACAGCTGTTTTTCATTGTCTGCAAGCTGGTTTTTATTATCACCTTTAATTCCTACATTGAAAATAATTTCATCCGGTTCCACTTCCATTTCTGCAATCCCGGTTACTTCAATGAAATTTTTCTTTGTTTCCTGTGCGTTGATCAGTCCTGCTATAAAGAATAACCCGATCAGTAAAAAATGTCTCAGTTTCATAATTTTCTTTTTTTAATTTTAAACTTCTGAAGTAAAATTACCCAGATTTAAAACTGAAAATCGGGAGACTTGGTGAAGTGAAGGTTTGACTTGGTGAGTCGTGGAAAATACTTAAAATGAAGGACTGTAAGCATAGCCCCGATTGCAACGACATCCTTTTTGGTTTGGCGTAGGCTTCGACAGGCTCAGCCTGCGTGTTGGAAAAACCAAAAAGATACAGTGGAAAGCGGGATCAAGCTTCAAATAAAAAAACAGTCCTGAGAAGAACTGTTATCTGTTGGTAAGAATAATTGATTTTCCGTTTCGGGTGACGATTTTTGTTACTTCGGAAAAAAGTTTGGTTTGGATAATCAGCTCATCATCATTTTCTGAAATGGTATACGTTTCGGAAGTTGCAAACGAATCGTCGATATCATGTTCAAAAAGTTTGGTAGAGCCCGACTGATCCACCGAGTAAAAATCTACTTTGTAATCATTAAGTCCGGTCTGATAGAATTTGTACACAATTTTTTCATTGAGACTACTCGAAATAATTTTAGTCTCCATGAAATTATTCTGCTCCAGAAAAGAACAGCTCTGAAGCAAAATAATGCAAATGGCAGAAAAATAAATTTGTTTTTTCATGGTTATTTTTGGTTTTAAACAAATGTATGCAATGCTAAATGGTTGACTGTTAACGGAATTTCAATTTTCATGTTACCATTTTTTCATATAAAAATGTGATAAAGAATTGAGGTAGTCTGAAAACTTTACTCATAAGACCTTGAATTTTGTCTTGGTGAATATTGTAAAGCAATATCATAAATTCTCCTCAAGTCTTCGTCTTTTTTATCGCAGAACGACTGATAATAATTGATGATGTTCTGCATGGATCTTGTAGTATTTCCTATGTTGGTCTGAGAAAAATCCTTCGCTGCTTTTTTAAGCTCCGTAGCCATTTTAGCAATCTGAAAATTTTTCTTTAGTTCCTGTTGCGTTGTTTCCGTCATTGCATCATATTCTTTTTTTGACGAAATATTTTTTATTTTATCATTCTTTTCATAAACCAGCGAAGCTGAAATTGAAGAGTTTTCCATTTCATTTTTTTCAACTTCCATCAGGAAAATTTGGGTTTGCCCGCAATCCAGATTTTCAAGTTCTACTTCAATCTGATGATTGGAAATATAAGTAGGCTGATATCCGTAAAATTTATTAATTCTCATGCCTTCAGGAAGGTTAATTGTTAATTTAGGCTTTTTCCCAACATTATATAAAAGGCTTTCTAATTCATCCTTAAATGTTTTTTGAATATCTTTTTCAGCATCTCCTATAAAATAATTGGAACCTCTTCCGTACGTTGCAATTCTTCTTAATAAATCGAAATCCAGCTGCTGTCCGACTCCGATGGTACTGATGTCAATGCCTTTATCGTTAAATTCTTTTGACTGTCTTAAAATCGTCTCAGGATCTGTAATTCCTGAATTGGTCATTCCGTCGGTAAGGAGAATTACTTTACTGTTGTAGTCTTTGGTATTGTGTTTTTGTGCTTCCGAATATCCCATCATCATTCCTGAATGAATATTGGTAGAGCCTGACGGATAAATACTTTCGATAATTGGATCCAGATTTCCGGCAACATCTTTTATTTTTGATGATTTCAAAACAAGATTAGCGGTATCATCAAATTTGACGATTGAAATCATATCTTCGGGTTTTAATCCTTTTACAAAAACTTTAAGTGCATTTTTTACTTTTTCAAGTTTACCTCCACCCATAGAGCCGCTGTTGTCGATAACCAGAGAAACATTTACTTTGTTTGAATGTTGCCTGTCTGAAACATTCTGTGTTGCGAGACCGATTTGAAGTAAAAAGCTGTCGTCTGAGTTAAGAATAGTATTGTCATAATCAATACTTAATGCCACTTCATTTTTCTTTGGAATTTTAATCTGATGTTTGTGGTAGTTCATAAAATCTTCCACGATTATCGTGTTTTCATTAAGAAATCCACGCTCATTTGTACTCGAAAGTCCGTTGCTTACGGTGTGTGAAACAGAACCTGACGAAACTCCGAACTGTGCTTTTGAGATATTGAAAATTAATGTTGAAGAGAAAAGATAAATCAAGGTGTTTTTGTTTAAAACAGATAAATTTTTCATGATAATTAAATTTGAATTATGCTGCAAACTTAATCCTGTAAAGTCCGCAGAAAATATTAAACTTGGTGAATGACGAATTTCACTTGGTGAATAGTTTTTGCCGGACTATATATATGTATATCTTTGTTTTATGAAAATGATAAAGCTTTTTGTGCTTTTTTTTGTAATGGCTTTCGGGAATACGGCATATTCCCAGAGTAAGGTTGTGGAAGATGTTCAGGTGCAGAGCAAAAGGCTAAAGAAAGCAGTGGATACAAAAGATGAATCTGCGCAGGCAGATTCTTATTACAATATCGGTGAGACATTTTTTAATGACGGAAACTTCAGGAAAAGTGAAGAATATTATACCAAAGCAAAAAACATCTACGAAAAACTGAATGATAAACCGAATATTGAAAAAGCCAGCCGGAAACTAGCCCAGTCCCAGGAAAAGCAGAATAAAATAACTCCGGCAATCAGCAATTACAGCCGGGCTGCAGAAGTGGCGCCCTCGAAAAGCCGCGCGCTTAATACCAATGATGTGACGAGGCTTTCCGTCAATTCTCCCGAAGCAAAGGAAGAGGCGATCCAGAACAATATTCAGCTTAATGAAAAAGATAATGATAAAGGAGATCTGGCTGCAAGTTACAGCCAAATGGCAGATGTGAATATTCAACAGAATGATATTCCTAAAGCGGAAGCAAATCTTAAAAACGCTTATAAAATTTCTAAAAAGGAAGCGCCGCAACAGGCATTGGAAATTAACCAGAAGTTAACGGACTTTTATGTTGAAAATAAAAACTACGATAAAGCTATTGAAGCCAAAAAGACCGTTTTAAAGGAAGGTTTTGTTAAGGATAATTCCAAAAAAGAGGTTGAGCAGATTCAGGAGCTTGCAGATATTTATATTAAAAAAGATGATATCGGAGAAGCCATCAGTCTGTTAAAAAAATCATACGGAATCGCACTGGAAAAAGGCCACACGCTTGAAGCACAGAAAAGCGTAAGAAAGCTCGACAGCCTCTACAATGTTTCTGAAAACACCAATGCTTCCGTACAATTGTACCGCGACTTTTTAGGAAAACTTCCGGATCTGGTGTCAAAAGATAAAAGTCTGGTTGACGAAAAGATCCTTGAAGATACCGAACAGCGGATTGCCCAGCTGGAAAAGGAAAAACAGCTGAAAGATGAACTTATTCGCAAGAAAAATGTATTCAATTACAGTTTAATCGGAGTTTTACTGGTTTTAACCGCACTCATCATCTTTATTTTCAGGACTCTAAAAAAAGTTCAGATAAAAAATAAGAAAATTGCATTGCAATCGCTGCGCCGCGAAATGAATCCGCATTTTATTTTTAACAGCTTAAATTCGGTCAATCATTTCATTGCTACGAACAATGAACTGGAAGCCAACCAGTATTTAACCAAATTTTCAAAATTAATGCGCGGCGTGATGGAAAATTCCACCGAAGATTTCATTCCGTTTCAGCAGGAGCTGGATCTGCTGCAGAATTATCTTGCATTAGAAAAAACACGTTTTGCAGATAAATTCGATTATGAAATTGAAGTGGATGAAAGCCTCAATACCCAAAGCCTGAAAGTGCCCGGAATGTTGGTGCAGCCGTTTCTTGAGAACGCCATCTGGCACGGACTTCGTTACAGAACCACAAAAGGATTTTTAAAACTGTATTTTGAAAAAGAAAATCAGCATTTAAAAATTATCATTGAAGACAATGGCATCGGGATTGAAGAAAGCAAAAAACAAAAAACGGAGCATCAGAAAGCAAGAAAAGGCCGCGGAATGAAAAATACCCTGGAAAGAATCGCTTTGCTGAATGATCTTTATCACCAGGAAATTCAGTGCAATATTACAGATAAACAAAATACACAGGGCGTTCTTGTGGAAATCAGATATAAATTGGTGAACAAATGAAAATAAAAGCCGTCATCGTAGACGATGAAGTGATCGCAAGAGAAGTTTTGAGGAATTACCTCAACAAATATTGTCCGCAGGTAGAGATTTTGGGCGAGGCGGAGAATATTAAGGAAGCCGTTCCGCTGATTGCCGAAAAGCAGCCGCAACTTGTTTTCCTGGATGTCGAAATGCCTTTCGGAAATGCCTTTGACGTGTTGGAAGCAACAAAAGAATTTTCCTACGAAACGATTTTCATCACTGCCTTTTCACAGTATTCGCTTCAGGCGCTTAATAAATCGGCGAGTTATTATATTTTAAAACCGATCGATATTCAGGAGCTGATTCTGGCGGTTAATAAAGTCGCGGAAAGCATTGAAAAAAAAGAAGAACTCAACCGCAATAAAATTCTCCTTGAAAACTTAAAGTTAAAACCCGAAAAACAACAGCTGATTCTCCCGACATTACAGGGATTTGATGTCGTGAAAACGGAGGATATTGTAAGGCTTCAGGCAGACGGAAACTTTACGCAGGTGTTTCTTACAGACGGCTCCAAAAAAATGGTGTGCCGGTTTCTGAAGCATTTTGATGACCTGTTGGAGCATCCTTTTGTAAGGGTTCACCGTTCCCATATTATTAATATCAATTTCGTGAAATCTTATCACAAAAGCGGAACGGCAACACTTTCCGACAACACCGAAATTGAAATTTCCGGAAGCTTTAAAGATAATTTCCTGAAAGTTTTTTCTTAATTTTTGGGGCAGCTTTTTCCGCCTTCCGCTCCCGCTTTTTTGTTTCACAAAAAGAGCTCCGCTCAAGTCGGGCTGCAACAATCTATGGCATAAGTACAATTTCCGGGAAAAAATTAATCTCGTTCAGGCATCATTTTTGAAGAATTTAGGATACCACAAAAAAATCTATTATGAAGACTTTTCAGAAAATTGCAATCCCGGTTTCTTTGGGTGTTTTAGGACTTCTTATTTTAAATTCATGTTCGGTAGGAATTCCTAAAGGTGCAACTGCAGTTCAGAATTTCAACGCAGACCGATATCTCGGGACATGGTATGAAATGGCCCGCTTCGATTATAAATTCGAAAAAAATATGGATAATGTGACGGCAACTTATTCCAAAAATCCCGACGGTACCATCAAGGTGGATAATAAAGGTTACAATTACGTAAAAAAAGAATGGAAGGAGTCTGTAGGTGAAGCCCGATTCGTGAATAAAGAAACAGAGGCCCGTTTAAAAGTTTCTTTCTTTAAACCCATTTGGGCAGGTTACAACGTGGTTGACATTGATGATAATTACCAATATGCATTAGTCATGGGGAATAATTTAAAATATCTTTGGATTCTTTCCCGCACCAAAGAACTTCCCGAAAGCATAAGACAGCGATTTCTGGAAAAAGCTAAAAGAGTAGGATATAATACCGATGAATTAATCTGGGTTAAGCACAATTAATTATAATAAACCTTAAAAATACAAACCTCACAGGTTTTCAAAACCTGTGAGGTTTTTTTGTATCAGTCTGAATTTTTATACTCTTTCCATTCCTCGAAACGATAGTCAATGATCTGCTTCATCAGATCATAGTTTTCGTAAGTATCTTCTATATGATAGAATGTTTCATATTCATAATCATTTTCTTCTGCTTTGGTGTCAAAAAGATTGACATAATCATCAGCAAATGAACTGTAACGGTTTCCGAAATCCGTTTCATCCTTATAATAATCCTGCGCAAAGTTATTTCCAAGAGCATTTAGGTCATACTCTGAGAATTTTCCGTCCATTACTTCCATAAGAAATTCTGCTCCCGTACTTTCGCGGCGCTTTAATTTTTTAATTTCTTCAGCAGCGCCTTCTCTCAGTTCATCAGAAATAAGATCATTGTGAATACACCAGTTCAGGAACATTCCGGTGTGGGTGGCTCCGTTTTTTTCAGGAAGTTCATCAGGAAAATCGCCGCTGTAATGCCATGAAGCATCATCGTATTTAGACATAGCTTTTAATTATAGTTTTAAACAATTTGATCCAAAAATAGAAAAAATCAATTTATATTGTCGGGAACAGAGAATTTTCCGTCATTTGTGTAGAAATTTTTTCGACAATTATTATATGAAAAATGCCGTTCTGATTACCATTGGTGACGAAATCCTTTCCGGAAACACTGTGGATACCAATTCTAATTTTATTGCTGCCGAACTTAAAAATATAGGGATAAAGGTTTCTCAGATCTTTACGATTTCAGATGAAATTGAAACCATCAAAAATACCATTCAGTCCGCTTTTGAAATAGGAGATATCATTATTACAACCGGAGGGTTGGGACCTACAAGGGATGACAAAACCAAGAAAGCCATCGCAGAATTCTTCAATGATGAAATTGCACTGGACGAAACTACCTTTAATCATCTGAAAGCGTACATGGAAAAACGCGGCCGGCTGGAAATCCTCGAAAGAAATCGCGAACAGGCTTTTGTTCCCATCAGATCAACGGTTTTTCAGAACCACTATGGAACAGCGCCCTGCACAATGATGGAGGAGAGAGGAAAATTGCTCTTCAGCCTTCCGGGAGTGCCTTATGAGGTAAAACCATTGATTAAAAACCAGATTGTGCCATATTTGAAGGAAAAATTCAGTCTGAATTATATTTCTACAAGAATAGTTTCCGTAGTGGGAATTCCCGAAAGCATTTTAGCTGACCAGATAGAAGACTGGGAATTGGCATTACCGGAAAATTTAGCATTGTCTTATCTTCCGGTAGGAACACGTGTAAAACTTCGGCTGACAGCGACCGGAGAAAATGAGCCAGCTCTTCAGCAGCAGCTGGAGGAAGAAATTCAGAAACTGCTGCCTTTAATTAAAGACCATGTCATTGCCACTTCCGAAGATAAAATTGAAAAAATTCTGGCGGAAATTTTAACGGAAAGAAAACTGACCATTTCAGTTGCAGAAAGCTGTACGGGAGGAGAATTGGCTAAATTGATTACTTCTGTTTCAGGAAGCTCCAGGTATTTTCTTGGCGGAATGATCGCTTATGCTACGGAAAAAAAGATTGAAATCTTGAAAGTTAAAAAAGAAACGGTAGAAGAGTTCACGGTGGTCAGCGAACAGGTTGCTGCCGAAATGGCAGACGGATGCCAAAAGTTGTTTAATACCGATATCACCATGTCAACAACCGGAGTGGCAGGCCCGGGAAAAGGTGAGGACGGAAAAGAGGTAGGAACCGTTTTCTATACTATAAAAGTGGGAGAAAACGCTGTTACGTCAAAATTATATATGCCGCATCTGGAAAGGCTGGATTTTATGCATTTCGTGTCGCAGAAAATCATTCAGGATTTAGTCGGGATTTTGATAAGCAACTAATTAATAACCAGTTAATTTTTTAATTTTTTTTTAATAGATTTTGGTATGGTTTTTCACAGTTTTTGACGTCCATCAGGAAATATCAGAACTGTGGAAAACTCAAAACAGATTTTTCAGACCGACAGCAAAAAACGCTGGAGGAACATACAATGGGGAAGCCGTATTTTTATCTTTGTAACCTTATTGCTTTTTCTCGCATTAGCCTTAATGATGAAATGGGACAAAAATCCCAAAATTCCTTTTAAAGAAGATTACAAAGCAGTAATAACGGCCAGCAAACCTTTTCTTCAGGAAAATAAGATCTCCAAAGAATACAAAGGATTCCGAAGCTTTATTTCAGAAAAAACAATGCACACCAATCTTGCTAAAATTGAGAAAGCAAGAGCCGAAAGACGTAAAAATCAAAATAAAAACTGGCAACAGTTTCCGGGAGGCATTCGTTCTGCATTCTATGTAGCGTGGGACCCGCAGTCCCTTATGTCTCTGAAAAGAAACATGAGACATATTAATCTGGTCTTTCCGGAATGGTTTTTTCTTGATCCCAAAACGGGTGATCTGAAAACCAATGTTGATAACGAGGGGTATAAAATCATCAAAAGATCAGGTGTCACCGCAATGCCTATTCTGAGTAATAATTTCGAACAGGAATTTCATTCGGAAGGTTTAGGCAAAGTATTAAAAGATCCACAGAAGAGAACACAGCTTATCCAAAAATTAAGGCAACAGTGTCTTAAACTGAATTTCAGAGGAATTAATATTGACTTTGAAAACATTGATCTTGATTATGATGAGTATCTGATTGCTTTTATGAAAGAGCTTTCCGCTACTTTTAAGCAAGATAATCTGCTTGTATCCATGGATATCATGACGGATAACGATGATTATAATATTCAGAAAATTAATCCGTATGTCGATTATTTTGTATTGATGGCTTATGATGAATATACTGCGGATAGTGACGCGGGGCCTGTTTCCTCTCAAAAATGGATTGAAGCACAGACCGGAAAAATCTTAGCAAAAACCTCACCCGGTAAAATTATTCTTGGCCTTGGAGCGTACGGATATGACTGGAGTACAAATAGTGATGATAACAGTTCGCTTACCTATATGCAGGCCATTACAAAAGCGAGTGCGAGTAAGGCAGCTATTAATTTTGATGATAATACTTTTAATCTAAATTATTCCTATAAAGACTCAAAGGACAATACCCACACCGTATTTTTCAATGATGCCGCATCTATTTTCAACACTATGCGCTTTTCGTCGGAATATCCTTTGGCAGGAACCGCTCTTTGGAGATTGGGAAGCGAAGACAGCAGAATCTGGAATTTCTATGATAAAGATCTCACCTTTGCAGGATTATCAAATTTAAATTTAAAATCACTGGAAAATGTAAAAGGACAAACCATGGTCGATTATATTGGCGACGGTGAAGTGCTGGATGTCCTGAATACACCGCATGACGGGAAAATTAAAATGGAAGTCGATCCGAAAGAAAAGATCATTACTGACGAAAACTATATTACCTATCCCAGCTCTTATGAAGTAAAAAAATACGGCGAAGCTCCGCAGAAAGATCTTGTACTTACTTTTGATGACGGACCGGATGAAACATATACTCCACAGATTCTGGACGTACTTTCAAAATACCATGTTCCTGCAGCTTTCTTTTTAGTAGGGCTTAATGCAGAGAAAAACCTTCCTTTAGTAAAAAGAATTTACCGTGAAGGTCATGAAATCGGAAATCATACTTTTACCCACGAAAATGTTGCGAAAGTGAGTAAGGAAAGGGCTTTGCTTGAATTTAAACTTACAAGGTTGCTGATTGAATGTATTACAGGACACAGTACGATACTTTTCAGAGCGCCCTATAATGCCGATTCGGAACCTACAACTTCCGAAGAGATCATTCCCGTAGCTTTGGCAAGACAGCAGAATTATCTTGATATCGGCGAAAATATTGATCCCGAAGACTGGCAGCCGGGCATAAAAGCAGATGAAATTGTAAAACGTGTTTTAGACGGAATAAAACAGAGAAAGGGAAACATTATTCTTCTTCACGATGCGGGTGGAGAAACCCGTGAAGAAACAGTGAAAGCTTTGAAAATATTAATTCCGGTACTGCAGAAACAAGGTTACCATTTTACCAACCTTTCAACAATTCTTCATAAGAATAAAGCCGAATTAATGCCCGAAATTCCAAAAACGAGATCATATTATATCATGCAGCTTAACCTTGTTCTCGCTGCAGTCATTTACGGAGTCAGTCATTTTCTGGTTGCTTTGTTTACAATTTTTATAGGATTAGGGCTAATCAGGTTGATGATTATGCTGTACTGGGCATTTTCAGAAAGGAAGAAAGAAAAAAAGCTTGGGGAGTTTCCTGTTATGGACGCTTACCCTAAAGTATCCATTATCGTTCCGGCTTATAATGAAGAAGTGAATATTGTTTCTTCGTTGCATAATCTTCTCCGGCAGACCTACCCGAATTTTGATATTATTCTGGTGGATGACGGCAGCAGAGATTCGACGTATGAAAAAGCAAAAGCCGAATTTTCCGGTCATCCTAAGCTTAGGATTTTAACTAAAACAAACGGCGGAAAGGCAACAGCATTAAACTTCGGTATTGCTCAGTCGGATGCAGAATATGTTGTTTGTATTGATGCAGATACAAAACTGGAACAGAATGCTGTAAAATACTTAATCACCAGATTTTTAAACTCAAATCCGGACGAAAAAATTGCAGCTGTTGCCGGAAACGTAAAAGTAGGAAATAAAGTAAACTGGCTTACCAGATGGCAGTCTATAGAATATATTACCAGCCAGAATTTTGATCGTCTGGCATATGCCAATATCAATGCGATTACAGTTATTCCCGGTGCCATAGGTGCTTTCAGAAAATCTGCAGTAACTGAGGTAGGAGGGTATTCATCCGATACATTGGCAGAAGATTGTGATATTACTGTAAAAATTCTGAAAAAAGGATATACCATTGCCAACGAAAACCGCGCCGTTGCCATTACAGAAGCTCCTGAAAGCATAAAGCAGTTTTTAAAACAACGCTTTAGATGGACGTATGGAATTATGCAGATGTTCTGGAAGCAGAAGCATACTTTCCTCAATCCGAAATATAAAGGTCTGGGATTATGGGCAATGCCGAATATTTTACTGTTTCAGTATATCATTCCGTTTTTTTCGCCACTGGCCGACCTTATCATGTTTTTTGGAATTTTATCAGGAAACGGAGAAAGAATATTCAGCTATTATCTCATCTTTCTTTTGGTGGATGCATCCTTAGCCTTAATTGCTTTTGTCATGCAAAGAGAAAAACTGGTCAATTTACTGTACGTTATTCCGCAGCGTTTTGGCTACAGATGGCTGATGTACATTGTTTTATTCCGAAGCCTGAGACGTGCTTTAAAAGGAGAAATGCAGTCATGGGGATTTCTGAAACGCACAGGAAACGTAAAAGAATCGCAGTTTCTTAATATTTGATTAAATTTGTTTTTTAAAAGTAACAAATTAAAATAAAGTTACACTTATTGTATAAATTGTAATTATAATGAAAAAATTAACGCTTTCTCTACTTTTATTAGGAGGAATTTGTTCGCAGATGGTGAACGCTCAGGCGACAGATAAAGGTCTGGACCTTAGCCTGATGGATAAATCAGTACGTCCTCAGGATGACTTTTATAGCTATGTAAGCGGAACATGGATGAAGACCGCTAAAATTCCTTCCGATAAACCAACTTGGGGAAGTTTCAACAAGCTGGCGGAAGATACGGATAACAACTCAATGACTATTCTGAACTCTCTTTTGAAAGATAAATTTGCAGACGGTACCGAAGGTAAAAAAATTCAGGACCTGTATGCTACCTATATGAATATCCAAAAGAGAAATGCAGACGGAATCAAGCCAATACAGGCAAACATTAACAAGATCGACGCCATTAAAAACCTTAAAGATCTTCAAAATTATTTAACTTCTGTAACCAAAGAAGGCGAAAATACTTTGTACGGTTGGGGAGTTGATGCAGATCTGAAAGACTCTAAAATGAATGCCGTTTATTTAGGAAATGCATCGCTTGGATTAGGTAGAGATTACTATCAGAAAGTGAATGATAAAAACACGGAAGCTCTTGCAGAATATACAAAATATGTAGCTTCTATGCTGAAAGAATTAGGATACAAAAATGCTGACGCGGCTGCAAAAGGTATTGTAGACTACGAAAAAAGCATTGCTAAAACCTATCTTACCAACGAGCAGAGCCGTGACAATACGCTTCAGTATAACCCAAGAACAATGGCTGAGCTTAAAACATTGGTAAAAGATGTCGATCTTCCTGCTTATCTTAAAGCAGTTGGTGTAAATACTGATAAAGTAATCATCGGAGAAATCGGCTACTATAAGGATTTTGATAAACTGGTGAATGAGAAAAATCTTCCTGTAATCAAAGATTACCTTAAATTCCATATGATCAACGGAAGCGCTTCTTATCTAAGCGAAAAGCTGGGAGATATGAGGTTTGCTTTTTATGGTAAATATCTGAGAGGTCAGCAGGAGCAGAGAGCATTGAACAAAAGAGGATATGAGCTTATCAACGGGACTTTAGGAGAAGCTTTCGGAAAATTATATGTTGAAAAATATTTCCCTGCAGAGGCTAAAGCTCAAATGGTGGAGCTGATCGATTATTTGAAGAAAAGCTTTGCCGTACACATCAACAATTTAGCATGGATGTCTTCTACTACCAAGGAAAAGGCAATGCAGAAGTTAAATAAATTCACGGTAAAAGTTGCTTATCCTGATAAATGGAAAGATTATTCTAAATTAACGATCGTTCCTGAATCAAAAGGAGGGAATTTATATTCAAATCTTCAGAACATTACAGAATGGCAGTATAGCAAAGATCTGGCTAAAATCGGGAAACCGGTGGATAAATCAGAATGGGGAATGACTCCGCAAACGGTAAACGCTTACTACAATCCTGTAAACAATGAGATTGTATTCCCTGCAGCCATTCTTCAGCCGCCTTTCTTTAATCCTAATGCAGACGCAGCGGTGAATTTCGGTGGAATCGGTGCTGTTATCGGTCACGAAATGAGCCACGGATTTGATGACTCGGGAGCACAGTTCGATGCAGACGGAAACCTTGTAGACTGGTGGACTCCGGAAGATAAAGCCAACTTCGAAAAAGCTACGAAAGCGCTTGCCGCACAGTACGATAAATACGAGCCGGTAAAAGGAACTTTCGTAAACGGAACCTTTACAAACGGTGAAAACATCGCCGATTTAGGTGGAGTAAATATTGCGTATGATGCACTACAAATGTATCTTAAAGACAAAGGAAATCCCGGGACTATCAGTGGTTACACACAGGATCAGAGATTCTTCCTAAGCTGGGCAACCGTTTGGAGAACATTATCCAGCGAAAAATACATGATCAATCAGGTGAAAACAGACCCGCACTCTCCTGGATATTTCAGAAGTTTCGGACCTCTTACCAATGTTGATGCTTTCTACAAGGCATTCGATGTGAAAGAAGGTGACAAGCTTTACAAAAAGCCGGAAGAAAGAATTAAAATCTGGTAACAGCATTTTATCCAAAATAGCAACCGTTCAGTAATGAGCGGTTTTTTTGTTTTTAGATTTTTTTGGAGCTGTTTCGCGCTTTCCGCACTCGCTATTTCTTAGGTTTCGGCGCGGCAGCTTCGCTGCCGCGCCGAAACCTAAGAAATGAGCTCAGACAAATGCTGCAATCACGGCTAAGATGTCAGTCAATTTTTTCAATATCATGAAGATAGAAATTATCCCTGGTTCAGAAAATCCCTCTATCATTTGTTGAGTGAATAGTTTATGCTGATCTTGTCAAAATATCTTTACGAACAAAAAAAATCAACGGAAAAATTTTGAAAAGAACAACTTCGTACTCTTTGCATTAAATAGTAAAGAATTTGTTGTTTCAGTCAGTCAAAAATCAAATGGTAAGAATATAAAATCTTTATTTACAGGCTTTTTATCAATTATTATTTATCACTTATCATTTATAATCAAAATTCGTATATTTGGTAAGTTTGTGTAAAATCAAAAAATATTTTTAATGAAAAAGCTAAATATCGGAATACTTGCCTTTTCGGGGTTGGTATTTTTAAATTCGTGTGGTACGGCTAAAACTGCAGATGCTCAGAAACCAGAAACTATGAAGGAGGTTGCTGCAGAACCGGTGAAAAAAGAGGAAATAAAAGAAGAAGGGATCAATTTGTCATATATGGATAAGTCGGTTCGTCCGCAGGATGATTTTTTTAGCTACGTGAACGGAAATTGGGTGAAAAACACTCAGATCCCGTCCGACAAAGCGAGTTGGGGATCTTTCAATGCTCTGAGAGAAAACGTGGATGATGCTTCTTTAGATATTTTAAATACCATCTTATCAGAATCTTATACCGCAGGAACAGAAGGAGAAAAAATCCAGAATCTGTACGCTTCATTTATGGATACCGGTAAAAGAAATGCAGAAGGACTGGCTCCCATTAAAGCAGATCTTGCTAAAATAGATGCCATAAAAAACCTGAATGACCTCCAGAAATACCTTCTTGAAGCCACGAAATTGGGAGATAATTCTTTCTATGGCTGGAGAGTAGGAGCAGACATGAAGAATTCTAAGATGAATGCCGTGTATCTCGGCGGCCCTGATCTCGGTCTGGGAAGAGACTACTATCAGAAAGTAAACGAAGCCAATACCAAAACACTTGCTGAGTACCAATCATATGTTGGGAAACTGTTCGGGGTTTTAAGCTATAAGAATTCAGAAACGGCTGCAAAAAATGTAGTGGATTTTGAAAAGCAGCTGGCCAACTATTTATTAACCCTGGAACAAAACAGAGATGCAAATCTAAGATACAATCCTAAGAATGTTTCTGAGCTTCCGGCCCTTGTTAAAAACGTAAATCTCCAGAAATATCTTAAAGATGCAGGAGTCAATACAGACAGGGTAATTGTTGGTGAGCTGAAATATTATCAGAATATGGATTCTTTCCTGACTCAAAAAAATCTTCCTTTGGTAAAAGATTATCTAAAATATCATTTAATTAATGGGAATGCCAGCAATTTAGATGAAAACCTGGAACAGATCAGATTTGATTTCTATTCAAAATATCTTCAGGGACAAAAAGAACAGCGTCCTATGAACAAGCGCGGACTTTCTCTTGTAAATGGTGTTTTGGGGGAAGCATTCGGAAAACTGTATGTTGAGAAATATTTCACTCCGGAATCCAAAGCGCAGATGGAAACATATATTGATTATATCTTAAAATCATTTAAGCAGCACATCAATGATATGGACTGGATGTCTCCGGCTACAAAAGTAAAAGCTCAGGAAAAATTGTCCAAATTTACAGTCAAAATTGCTTACCCTGACAAATGGAAAGATTATTCCCAACTGAAAGTAGAATCTCCGAAAGGAGGTGCTACCCTTTATTCCAACCTTCAGAATGTTTCTGCATGGCAGTATCAGAGAAGTCTTGACAAAATCGGGAAACCGGTTGATAAAACAGAATGGGGAATGACTCCGCAAACAGTAAACGCCTATTACAACGGCTCCAATAACGAAATCGTTTTCCCTGCAGCAATTCTTCAGCCACCTTTCTATAATCCGAAAGCGGATGCAGCGGTAAACTTTGGTGGAATAGGTGCCGTAATCGGACATGAGATTTCCCACGGATTCGATGACAGTGGTTCCAGATTCGACGGCGACGGAAACCTTAATAACTGGTGGACGGATGAAGACCGTAAAAACTTCGACGCAAAAGTAGCGCAGCTGGCAGCACAGTACAGTGCTTATGAACCGGTAAAAGGAAGTTTTGTGAATGGTAAATTTACAAGCGGCGAAAATATCGGGGATCTTGGAGGGGTAGCTGTAGCTTATGATGCACTCCAGATGTACCTTAAAGACAACGGAAATCCTGGACTCATCAGTGGTTTCACACAGGATCAACGGTTTTTCATGAGCTGGGCAACGGTTTGGAGAACAAAATCTACAGATCAGTATATGACCAATCAGGTGAAAACAGATCCGCACTCTCCGGGTGTTTTCAGGGCGTTTGGTCCGTTGGTAAACCAGGATGCATTCATTAAGGCATTTGATGTAAAGCCGGGCGACAAAATGTATAAAGCTCCGGAAGACAGAATAAAAATTTGGTAAACAGCCAAAAATTGTTAGAAAAGAGAAACGCATCAGAAATGATGCGTTTTTTTATTTATTTTTTCATAGATTAGTGACATCGTAAAATGTTGATTTTTGATTAATATTTGTTTATTTAAATTAAATATTAAAGAAAATTCTTAACAAAATTTTGTATGTTACAGTTTTTTTTTAAATTTAAACATTGGATTGGTCAGCTATTTGATGCTGATAAATACGATTCACACCAAAATAAAAAATCTCAAAATAACAATAATATGGCAATGTTTAATTATGGCGTTGGCGGAAACGAAGTGAAAGTGGATGCCAATGAAGCTATTCAGAACATACAGGAGAATAAGTCATTGATTGTGAGCCAGCTTACTACAGACGAGCCTTACATTCCTGAAATTGTAACAGGATTAAAGACTGTGGAAGACGTCTTCAAACATTTTCAGCCTTCTGTAAACGTACAGCACGAAACACAAGACGGCAATGTAGTCGAAGAAGAATTCCGTTTTCAGAATCTTGCAGACTTTACCCCCAAAAATCTTACCCAGAAATCAGCGTACCTCCAGCAGCTCAGCATGGAGCAGGAGCAGTACAACAAAATCGTACGCCAGCTGAAAACCAACAAAATTCTGCGTAATATGCTCGAAAACGATCAGACAAGAGCTGCGTTTATCGAGGTATTGAAGGAAGTGGCACAGGAACTTGAAAAATAATCTAAAGACTTACACTAATCATGGATAGTAAATTACAGGCAGCTGAAAACCAACAACAGGGGCAGCAGCAACACGCAGGTCAGCCGAAAGGTAATCCGCTTGCCGAACTCAATAAAATAGGAGGTTTCGGTTTTGTAGAATCCGTTGTAGACGGTATCGCCAATATGAACCCCACCCGAAAAGCAAGGAAAGAAATATTCCTTACCGACAACAACAAAGAAGAAGAAAGAAAAGAGCTTCTTCAGAAAATAAATCTCTGGGTAAACCTGCTCGAAAGTAATGATTCTGCTGATAAAATGGCTGAAACATGCAAATCAAAAGCACAGGCAGCAGACCAGAGTTTAAGATCCAATCTAAAAAACACACTGGATGCTGTACGCCAGCTGGAAACCAGCTACAGAACGGTAGCGCAATTTTACAAAAATACGGAACTTGATAAAGTAGACAATGTAAGTATTGTAAATGCAAGTCTCAATCAGGTAGCCGATCTGGATAATCCTATTTTTATCGATGCAATCGCCGAAGAATTCAAAAATTATTATGACCGTCTTGATCTTCGCGACAACTATTCGATTTTGGCAATTCCAGGATATCTGGGATCCAATAAAGTGATCGAAAAATGGGCGAAAATATGTAATGAAAACAAAGTCATGATGGTGACCGATTTTGCCAACCTCGACAAGCCGGATGATGTTGTAGATCTTTTCCATTCTGCAAATCTTACAGGAGGCGAGCTGCACAGAAGTAATGTAATCATGACCTGTAACTGGCTTGTAGGCCGTGGAAAAGCGGAAGAAGTAGGAGAAGAAGAAAATGTGGAACTTCCGCCATCAACATCATTAGCAGGAAAGATCCACAAAACATTGATGTCTCAGGTGGCAGCAGGAAAAAAGCACGGAAATATCAACGAAGTGGATGCTGTAAAATTTGAATTGAAAAAGAGCGAGATTTCCCAGCTTGAAAAAATGGGTCTTGTTCCGATGGTCAATGAATACGGAAAAATCATGGCATTCTCTGCAAAAACTCTTTTCACGGGAGACAATATCGGGCTTCAGACTTATTCTGTTGTTCGTGTATTCGATTATGTGACCAAAGTTTTACTGGATTTCCTGAACAGAAGAGCTTTCGAAAACTGGAATGCCAAAAATGAAGATGATTTGAGAAGACAAATTGTTCAGTTCCTGGATAACATCAAAGGTCCGGACAAGCTGATTGAAAAGTTTAAGATCGTTCGTTTTGAGCAGGACAGGGTCAATAAAGACAGGGTTTGGCTGGACATCCGCCTTACACCGTATTTCCCTACGAAAAGTTTTGTGATCAAATTAGACGGTCATAAAGGAGACGACGGAAATGAATGGGATGCAGAATATTCCCAGGAATAAAATATTATCATAATAAAACCGGTGCTCATACATCGGTTTTTTTTATCAAATCATTAAATATTTCATTATGAAAGGCAGATTATCTTACTTTTTGCCATTGATATTATTGGTTTTCAGTTGTGAAGAGAAAAAACTTCAGAACCAACATACAATTGATCTTTTTGCAGATGAAAGACAGGAGGGGAAAGCATATATCATGAAGCCTCAGGAATGTTTTGACGAAAGTGATATGGTGGTTTCTTCGGGTAATGTAAAATTGATTGATCAGTCATCAGGACGCGGAAAATCTATTTTTATTTACAGGGTTACTTCGGGCGAAGTGATGAAGACAACGAGAGATTCGGTGGTGAATTTCCCGGTTCAGTTCCTTTCTAATCAGCGGCTGATGTTTAAAAAAGATTCCATCTCATATATTTATCTCAAAAAGCTTGAGGGCTATCGCTTTATTGCAAAAGAAATGAATCTGAAATATCAATGGCTTAAGGCGGCTCCCGTATATTCAGCGAAACAGGAAAATTAGATTATCTTTGTACTGCAGATTCATACCTGTCAGGTTTTGATACAAGCATCAAAAATGAAGACGAACTTTTGGAAAAAATAGAAAAAACAGATTTTAAATATATCGGTAATAAACTGCTGGGCTGGTACAAAACAAACGCCAGGGACCTTCCGTTTCGACAGACAAAAGATCCTTACAAAATCTGGATCTGTGAGATTGTTTTTCAACAGACGCGAATTAGCCAGGGGCTGAATCATTACAATAATTTTATTGAAAGATTTCCCGACGTAAAAACGCTTGCAGAAGCTGAAGAGAATGAAGTTTTACTGTACTGGAAAGGACTTGGATATTATTCCAGAGCAATCAACGTTCATAAGGCGGCACAGCAGATTATCAACGACTATCATGGCGTTTTTCCGAGTGAATATGAAGAGATTCTCAAACTGAAGGGTGTAGGGAAATATACTGCAGCAGCAGTTTCAAGCATCTGTTTCAATGGCAGGATTCCGGCTGTGGACGGTAATTTTTACCGCGTTCTGAGCCGGGTTTTTGCGAATGATTTTGATATTTCCAATTCAGGAGCTTTTAATTATTTTTCTGAGCTGGCTCATTTAATTTTACCCGATAATGCGGGAGATTTTAATCAGGCCATGATGGATCTGGGTTCCGAGATCTGCAAGCCAAGAAATCCATTGTGTGGAGAATGTCCTTTAAATAAAGACTGTATCGCATTTCTTACCCATAAAGTTTCAGATTTTCCCGTTAAAACAAAAAAAGTGAAAGCTTCAGGTCTCGAACTGAAATATTACTTCGTGCACCGGAACGGAAAATTTTTAATTCAGCAGAGAAAAGACGATTTTATCTGGAAGAAGCTGTTTGAATTTGCTCCTGAGATTTCAGATGAGCTGGTTCCTTTTATTAAAAGTGTAAAAACAGTACAGCACAAACTCACCCACAAAAACCTCAGCATTGAAATTTATAATGTGGAAGTAGATTCGGAAGAAGCCTGGAATAATTTCGTTTCTGACAATGATTATATCATCAGCGATTACGAAAGTTCACACCAAAAATCTTTTCCCAAACCTCTGGAAAATTATATCGAAAATTATCACACGGCGTACCGGATTTTATAGCTGAATATAAATTCCTGTATTCTTTATCCTTCTGTGACTATAGCATCCCGGTTTCCGTCTTCTTCTTTTCCTTCTTCAATCATTTCCTCGGCTTCAGCCTTTTCCTCTTTTGAAGCGTGGTCAATTCGTTCTTCCTGTTTTTTATCCTGGATATGATCTATAAAAAATTCGCAGTATACGGGAAGATGGTCCGAACCGAAATTTTCAAGGGTTTTCATGTCTTCAATAAAGATTTCTTCGCTGTGAAACATCAGGTCGATCGGAAATCTCAGCAGGCGGTATCTTGCATGAAAGGTTGAAACAAACGAACGCCCGATCCTAGGATCAATCAGGTGGCTTGTTTTTCTGAACAGAATAGAAGATTTTGACCATGCTACGTTATTAAAATCACCTACAACAATAATAGGCTTTTTAATTTCCCTTACTCTTTTTGCCGTACTCAGCAGATCACCGTCTCTTTCCTTGGAAGTTTCTTCTTCCGTAGGACTTGGCGGCGGCGGATGAACTCCGAAAAATACAAATGAAAACCCGTCTTCGGTCTTTAAATGGGCTTCGATACTCGGGATGTCGTCGGCCACAAAATAGTGTGTCTGCGCACTTTCTACTTTTATTTTTGAATAAAAATGCATTCCGTAGGTGTTTTCCAGCGTTACTTTATGCTGATACGGATACTCTTTTTCGATGGATCTCAATGCTTCTTCCCAGTCGCCGTTACTTTCCATGGTCAGGAAGACATCCGGCCGGTATTTTTCTATCAGTTGAATGAAACGGTTATATTCCTTATTAAACTGATAGACATTTGCCGATATAAAACGCAGCTTTTCCGAAGACTGGTTCTTTTGAGTATATTTTCTTACAGGATACAGAGGCGTATACTTGATAAGGATGATGCTGTGATGAATCAGCATAATCAGCAAAAGCCCTTGCGAATACCAGAAATATTGCGGCTTGCCAGAAGCGGCAAAACCGAGAATTAAGGTAAAGAGTATGAATACGGTGATCTGTATTTTACCGAACTCCGGGACCCGGAATATCCAGTGAGAATGTTGAATTTTCGGCAGTATGGTTAGAATCAACAACAATACTGTCAGAATCAGATAGGCTATCCACATATGTTAAAATAATTCTATAAATTTAAATTATTTTTTATTATTGCTCAAATCAAATTATCTTTAAAGCATATCTTAACAACAATTAAAACCATTCCAAATACCTATTTTTTACCATGAATAAAATTTTTGCAGGCGTGTTACTTTTAGGAAGCTTTTGTTTTGGGCAAAATCAGCAGGAAATAGAGAAGCCTGTGAGAACTTTATTTACCGCCATGAAAAATGCGGATGCAGAATTGCTGAAGTCGGTTTTTTCAGAAACGGCCATTCTTCAGACCATTACCAAAGACGGTGTGAAAAATGAAGATATCAATGATTTTATAGCCTCGGTTTCAAAGATGCAGAAAAATGATCTTGATGAAAGAATTACTATTGAAGCGATTCATGCCGATGGGGAGTTGGCGAGTGTATTTACGCCGTACTCTTTTTATTTTAAAGATAAATTTTCTCATTGCGGAGCAAACAGTTTTCAACTGGTAAAACAGAACGGAGAATGGAAAATCCAGTATTTAATTGATACCAGAAGAAAAGATAACTGTAAGGAAATACAATAAATTTTAAAATGAAAATCCATCATATTGCCATAATCTGTTCAGATTATGAAATCTCAAAAAAATTCTATACCGAAGTTTTAGGATTAAATATCATTCGTGAAGTATATCGCGAAGAAAGACAGTCTTTTAAACTTGATCTTGCAATAGGGGAACATTACGTTATTGAGCTTTTTTCGTTTCCGGATCCTCCTGAGAGACCTTCACGTCCAGAGGCTTGCGGGCTGCGGCATTTGGCTTTTTCAGTGGAAAATGTCAATGAAAAAAGGGAAGAATTAATACGGAAAGGTTTAAACTGTGAAGAAATCAGGATTGATGAGTTCACCGGAAAAGAATTTTTCTTTACGCAGGATCCGGATCAATTGCCACTAGAATTCTATGAAATTTAAAAATTTAATATCATGAAAAAATATATTATAATCTTGGGACTGCTAATGGCAGTTCCGTTTACGGCACAGGTTGTAAAGGAACCCAAAAAACTCGAAGAATGGTCACGGGCATATGAGCCGTTTCGCATTGCAGGAAATCTTTATTATGTAGGAACTTATGATCTCGCTTCATATCTTATTGTTACGAATAAAGGAAATATTCTCATTAATACAGGATTGGCAGATTCGCTTCCGATTATCAAAAGTAATATTCAGAAACTGGGTTTCAGGTATAAGGATACCAAAATTTTGCTTCTCACCCAGGCGCATTTCGATCACTTAGGGGCAATGGCAGACATAAAAAAGGAAACGGGAGCGAAATTATACGTTGATGCCGCCGATGCCGAAGTTTTAAGAACCGGAGGTAAAACAGATTATGAGATGGGAAAATATGGGGTGACCTTCAAACCGGTTAATCCCGATTATACTTTGAAGGATAAAGATAACGTAAAACTTGGCAATACAACTGTTACAATGCTTCATCATCCCGGACATACGAAAGGCTCCTGCAGTTTTATTTTTGAAACCAGCGATAATAAGCGAAGTTACAAAATTCTTATCGCCAATATGCCTACCATTATCATTGATAAAAAGTTCTCTGAAGTTGCTGCTTATCCCAATATTGAAAAAGATTATCAATATACCTTACAGGCAATGAAGAAGCTGGATTTTGATATCTGGGTGGCCTCACATGCAAGTCAGTTTGACCTTCATGAAAAACACAAACTGGAAGATTCTTATAATCCGGCCGTATTTATGAACAAAAAAGAATATTTTGACCAGCTTGATTCGCTGGAGAAAGATTATCTCAAGAAAAAATCAGAAGACCTTAATGGGCATACCCCGTAAAAAAGCTGATGGCCATAATAACCAGAACGATGGAAGAAATGACTACATATATGTAGTCTTTTTCTTTTAAATATCCGATCAGTGCAAAAATAATCCTCATTAAAGGCGTAAAGATCAGAAGCAGTATTCCCAGCTGAATGATCGCCATTCCTTCACCTTTGCAGAGCGAGTTCCAGAAATGTCCCCAAACCTTTTCAGAGGAACTTCCCATGTCTAAAGACGTATATTTTTTTGGCATTTTAAAACCTTCTGTAAAAAGCTTTACAAAACCAATCAGTGAAGTAATTACGGAAAGAATAACGCCGAGTCTCAATAAATTACCTACAGAACGGTTCAGATCTATATCCGTGAAATTCTTTTTCATTATCTGAAGCTTTTATTGATACCGTTATACATCATATAAACAGAAAGGATGGTAATGACAATGGCAAAAAATACCTTTAGTTTTTTTGTTTTCGAAACCATCAGTGTTTTTGATCCGATAAAGCTGCCTACCACAACCCCAATCAGAACAGGCGCTACAATCACAGGAACAATTTCTCCTCTCTGGAAATAGATCAAAGCACTGGCAACCGCCGTAACACCGATCATAAAGTTACTCGTGGTGGTAGAAACCTTAAACGGAAGTTTCATCATATTATCCATGGCCAACACTTTCAGGGCTCCCGAACCGATTCCTAATAATCCGGACATAGCTCCGGCGAACATCATCATTAGAAATCCAGGAACAGTGTTTCTTGCAGAATAACTTTTTACCACACCTTTATCCGGAAAAGTTCCGTACAGTTTCAGCTTCTCCTCAAGGCTTCCTTTAATAATAGGCTCCTGATGGTCAGGTTTTCCTTTTAAATTTAAAATAACCGTTAAAAGAAGAATACTGGCGAAAATAATTCCGATGGTATTGGGATTAAGCATTCCGGATACCAAAGCTCCAACGATAGCGCCCGCTGTAGTGGCAATCTCCAGAAACATTCCGATTCTCATATTAGTGAATCCTTCTTTCACAAAAGCAACTGCTGCGCCGGATGAAGTTCCGATCACAGAAATGAGAGAAGCGCCAATGGCATAATGCATAGGAACGCCGAAACCCAGCGTTAATAAAGGAATAATAATGACTCCTCCTCCCAAGCCGGTCAGTGACCCAAGAAGTCCTGCCGAAATTGCTCCAAGGAAGAGAATAATGATTTCTGACATGCTACAAATATAAAACTATTGCGTTAGTCTGCCAAACGTTTAAAAAAGATAAATTTGATGTATTTTTGCGTAAACAAAATTGAATATGAAACTTTTTTATGTCATTCTGGGAGCTACGCCACCCGGCAGAAACATTGAGCAGCACGATGTATTTTTCGGAATTGCCGAAAGTCTGAAAGATCTTGTGGAAGATATGAAAGCCTTCTGGAAAGAAGCAAAAGGGAAAATTCATATCGACTGCTATCAGGAAGTGAAATTTGTGGACGGATATGAAGTAAAGATTGTTGAAAGGGGGGAGGAAACTTCCGAAGAACAGTTGTATTTCATTAATCTCGGAGGCTACAAAAGAGGATTTTTTGAAGAGTTTCATGAGCAGCATATTGTCGTGGGAACTTCAATGGCAGAAGCTGTAAAAAGAGCAAAAGCAACGGAGTTTTATAAAACTATGGGTTTCAAAGGAGCAACCAGCCATATTGATGAAAAACTCGGGGTGGATATCGATGATATTTTCCCGGTAAAGGAAATCCTGCCTTCGGAAATGAAACAGAAATATGCAATATCACTGGTAAAATCGGATGCTGAAAATCAGGAAAATTTCGTAAGTCTAGGCTATCTGAAGATTGATAAAATCCAGTAAAATAATTATATCTTAAACGAAAGCTTTCAGGCTTTGATTTAAAATATTCATTAAAATAAAATACAACAAAAAATAAAGGTAAAAATGAAAATAGGAATTTTAGGTGGCGGACAGCTTGGAAGAATGCTGATTCAGGAAGCGTTAAAATACGACGATGAGTTTTATACACTGGATCCGGCTGCTGATGCACCCTGTCATAATATTTCTTACTTCACACAGGGAAGCTTTAACGATTATGAAACGGTTTTGAATTTCGGTAAAGATAAAGATGTCGTGACCATTGAAATCGAGCATGTAAATGCAGATGCATTGGCCGAGCTTGAAAACCGGGGAATAAAAGTTGTTCCGAATTCCAATATCATTAAAACCATTCAGCAGAAAATTCTTCAGAAACAATTTTATAAAGCCCACGATATTCCAAGCCCGGAATTTGAAGTGATGGACGGAAGTTCCGACGAAATAATAATGCCGCTGCCTTTCGTACAAAAAATGAATACGGGTGGCTATGACGGAAAAGGAGTACAGGTGATCCGAACAGCAGAAGATATGAAGAACTTATGGACGCAGGATTCGGTAATTGAGAAACTGGTGGATATCGATAAAGAACTTTCCGTTATTGTAGCCAGAAATGAAAACGGAGAAACCAAAACTTTCCCTGTAACGGAAATGGTGGCCGATCCCAAATTGAATCTGTTGGATTTCAATATTTGTCCGGTTTTGTTGTCAGACGAGATTGAAGACCAGATCAATTTCATCACAGAAAAATTTTTAAATGCCATCAATTCTCCCGGGCTTTTCGCTATTGAATTATTTTTGGATAAAGAAGGAAAAGTGTGGGTGAATGAAACGGCTCCCAGATTACATAATTCGGGTCATCAAAGCCAGGAAGGAAATGCCAATTCGCAGTTTGAGCAAATGTATCGTGTTGTGAAAAATTTACCTTTGGCAGATACCGACGCCATCATCTACAGCGGAATGCTCAATCTTGTAGGGGCAGAAGGCTACTCCGGAAAAGTAGTATATGAAGGAATGGAGGATGTTTTAAGACTTCCCGAAACGTATATTCACCTGTACGGAAAAACAGAAACCAAACCCGGAAGAAAAATGGGACACATCAATGTTCTGGCGGAATCCAGAGAGGAACTGATGGAAAAATTGGTGATGGTAAAAAGTATGGTGAGAGTGATTGCAGAATAATGCTGGTGAAGCCCTGACAGAGTTCCAAACTCTGTCAGGGCTTTGCAACATCTACTTAAAAATCTTTTTAATAATATTTCCGATTTCCATAAAATCATCATGATTTCCTACGGATCTTTTTTCAGAATTATTTTTATCGTATTCAGAATAAGGAAAAATCAATAAGTAATTTTTATCCGGCAGACTTTTGTTCAGTAGGTCCGGGATCAGTCTCATTCTTGGAATGTAGGAATGCATTCCGCGTTTTGCCATAAAAAGGATCAGTGCCTCATCATCTTTCAGCTGGGAAGCGGTTTCTTCACCATCTTTCCATGTTTTCATAATGATAAATTCGGCTTCAATATTGGCTTTTTTAATAATTCGCTGAAGGATATTCAGAATATTTTCATCGGCATAAAAAACAACCGTAGCTCCTGAATTTCTGGCAATGTTCCATACCCTTAAAAGCGAATGGAAAAATCCGGCTTCCTTATGGGCATTTTCAGGAATCATTACTGCATACTTCTTAATAGTTGATAAAGGTTGTGCAGCATGGTAAACAAGCACATTGACATCGTCGTTCTGAAGATAGCCATTATAAAGATTATACACAAAGGCAGGGGAGAAGCCTTTCTCATCTTCCAGCCCTATAATAAGATCTGTGATATTCTGTTCTTTAATAACATTATTGATTCCGTTCACCACATCATTATCATATCTTTTTAATGACTGCATTTTCACATCTGCTGCGGCTGCAGTATCCGTAGCCTGATGAAGAAGCTTCTCTGCATTTTTTACGGAAGATTCATTTTTATCTTCATTAATAACATTTAAAGCAAACAGATCTTCCGTATTGGAATGTGCCTTGATCATAATGCCCAAATTCACCATTCTTTCCACCGTTGCTTCATAATTTAAGGCTAAAAGAATATTTTCTTCTTCATGGTTTTTACCGGAAACAGTGTCTTCATTATCCTGTTCGGCAATCTTTTGCGCACTGGACATGGAGATAAATGAGGAGATCGTACAGGAAATAAGAATCAGCAGAATACTTCCGTTCAGAACGTGTTCATTAAGCAAACGAACGGGCTCACCGGTTTCGGTTTCAGAAAGGATAATATTATAACCTACCATTACCGTTGCCAGAGTTGCAGCAGCAGATGCAGAGCTGAGTCCAAAAATAAGCCTGCCTTCTTCTTTGGTAAACCCAAATGTTTTGCGCGCAATAACAGACGAAATATATTTTCCGCCAATAGAAGCAATCAGCATAATAGAAGCGACCTTTAATGTTTCAAAACTGCTGAAGAATACTTTAAAATCAATCAGCATTCCGACACTGATCAGGAAAAAGGGGATGAAGATCGCATTTCCCACAAATTCTACACGGTTCATCAGTGATGAGGTATGCGGAATGAGCCTGTTTAAAGCCAGACCGGCAAAGAAAGCCCCGATAATCGCTTCTACACCGGCTAATTCTGCTAAAACTGCGGCGAAGTAAATCATTACCAGAACAAAGATATACTGTGATATTTTATCATTAATTTTTTTAAAAAACCAACGTCCTATTAATGGAAAAATCATTAATACAATAAGTGCAAAAACAATAAAAGAAACCGATAGTTTTACCCAGAAAGAAACACCGACATCACCCTGAACCATTCCTACAACTATCGCAAGAACAAGTAATGTTGCTACATCCGTTATCATTGTTCCGCCTACTGTAATATTAACAGCCTGATTCTTCGCCAGTCCCAGTTTACTGACGAGTGGATAAGTAATAAGGGTTTGTGAAGAAAAAAGACTGGCAAAAAGTACGGAAGTGAGTACAGAAAAATCAAGTAGATAATAAGATCCTAAATAACCTAATATAAAAGGAAATATAAATGCATACCCGCCATATCCAAGACTTTTCCATTTGTTCTTTTTGAAATCGCCCATATCAATTTCCAGGCCTGCAAGAAACATGATATACAGAAGCCCTGTGGTTCCGGTAACGACAATGCTGCTGTCTCTTGCCAGAATGTTAAATCCATTAGGGCCGATTACGGCTCCGGCAATGATAAGGCCAAGCAGATGCGGAACTTTTATTTTGTTCAGCAGCAGGGGAGCGGCCAGAATGATAATCAGTACCAGCAGAAACTTCAGAACAGGGTCTTCAATGGGAAAACTCAGGTTATGTATACTCAGTAAATTCATAAGTGTTTATTTGGTTGAACGGATAAGTTCTACAGAGAATTTTGCCATACAGTTGTCTATGGTAATGGTTCTTGTTCCTCTGATTTTACTCGGCGAAATATCATTCAGTAAGACATTCATTTCTACCTGTTTTTTTGCAGTTGAATCTGTTTTATAGTTAAGTTTGATCTCATTATTTTCAAACTTCCCGGAATAAGCTCTTACGAGATTGTTATTATTGATAATTTTTGTTGAAAGCTGTAAAGAATCACTGTCGAATTCCCAGGTATCGGTACGCTGGTCACCCACGACGTAATCGGTGCAATTGGATTCGGTGCAGATTACTTTCCCCGTCCATTCGCCTGCAATTTCTTTTGGCCATACCACAATTTTCACCGAATCTTTTTTTGAGAAAATACTGTCTCTCATTTTTAAAAGCGACTGGTATTCAGATTCTTTCTGGGCAAATAATTTTTCTTTTTCAAGCAGCTGTTTTTCTCTCATCATAAGCTCAGTTTCCTTTTTCTTATCGTCGCAGGCAACTAAAAGAAATGAAATGGTAATGATAATAAATAGTACGTTTTTAAGCATATTGTAATTTTGGATTAAACAATATAATGAAAAATGAGGAAAATGAGAAATTATACGGACTTAAATCCTCCTTCGTATGTACAACATCGGCCTAATTTATCCGATTTTGTGTCTTTTAAACATCTCACGGTTATAATTGATCACAAAAACGCCAAGGATGATCAGAAGAGCGGCAATGATAAATTTTGCAGAAATATCTTCATCAAGAATCAGCCAGCTTAAGAATATGGAAATAATAGTGTTCACATACGCCAAAATGGAGACCTGAACCGGGGAAACTCTCGTTAAGGCGTAATGATAGGCAAAAAATGCTGCTACAGAACCGAATAGTGCCAAATATAACATGGCAGAAACACTTTTCACCGACCAGTTTCCGAAATTATAATCTTCGGTAAACAAAAAAGCAAAAATGATCTGAATGATTCCCGCAAAAGCAAACTGATAAAAAAGGTTTAATGAAATATTTTTACTCTGAATATTCATTTTTTTTGTAAAAATAGTTCCGGAAGCCCATCCGAAAATCCCGCAAAAGAGGAGTAATATTCCGAATCTGTAATCGGGATTAGCCAGATCATGGATGCCATCCCAGAAGATGAATGTTATTCCTCCGAAACATAATAAAACACCAATCAGTGCACGGATCGTGAATTTCTGTAAACCTAACCCCACGCTTCCGAGGAAAACAATAATAGGCGAAGTGGCACTGATCAATGAGGTAAGGCTGCTGGTAAGCGTTTCTTCGGCTACAGTGGTTAATCCGTTGGCAATAATCAGCATCAAAGAAGAAAATACAAGCTGATACCCCAGGTTTTTCCACCCGATCCATTGAAACTGACCTCTGTACAAAAGAATCATAAGCATAATAAGGGAAGCCAGGAACTGACGAATTCCCGCTACAAACCACGCAGGAATTGTTTCTACGGCAACCCGAATGGATAAAAATGTGGTTCCCCAGACAATAGCAACAGTAAGAATAGCGAGCGTAAGTTTATAATCTTTCAAAATGGTGGTATATGGTTAACAAAAATACTTAATTTAAAATTGGCTGTTGTCTAAGCCGGCTTGTATGCATGGATGAGAACAACTTTTGCGCCTTTTTGGATGTCGCTTATTAATTTTTTATCTTTGGGCATCTAATAAATAGAAGAATGGTAGGAATTATTATGGGAAGTCAGAGCGACTTGCCGATCATGGAACAGGCTGCAAACTTTTTAAAGTCTCTTGATATTCCGTATGAATTAACGGTAGTTTCCGCGCACAGAACGCCGGAAAGAATGTTTGATTACGCCAAAACGGCTAAAGAAAGAGGTCTGAAAGTAATCGTGGCCGGAGCAGGAGGCGCCGCCCACCTTCCGGGAATGGTGGCAAGCTGTACCACCTTACCTGTAATCGGGGTTCCTATTTTATCAAGCAATTCCATCGACGGATGGGATTCTGTTCTGTCAATTCTCCAGATGCCGGGCGGAATTCCCGTGGCAACCGTAGCACTAAACGGCGCTTTGAATGCAGGAATTTTAGCAGCTAAAATCATAGGCAGTGCAGATGAAATGGTAGCTGAAAATCTTCAGAAATATCAGGATTCCCTGAAAGATAAAGTTTTGGGAACTGTTGATGATATTAAAACAAAGCATCCTAATCATTTCGATCAGTAGCATAACAAAAATACATAAAAGTTTCGCGGCTCACGAAAATCGTGAGCCGCGAAACTTTTATTGCTTAATAAATTTAAAATTCTGTCTTTTATTTTCGGTAATGATCTGCAGCATGTAATTCCCCTTTATTAAAGAACTCACATCTATCTTATTTTCATTTAAGGTATGCTGAAGAATAATTCTTCCTGCTGAATCAAAAATAATATAGTCGGTTCCTTTCATATTTTTAAGATAAATAATATCTGTCGCAGGATTCGGATAGATTCCGATTGGGTTTTTCACGGAGCCCTCTGAAGTTGATAACAATTGTTCGCATTCCATGATATAATTATCGCCCGACATTAGCCATCCTTTATTGTTTAATAAATAATTCCTGGCGACTAAAGATGATGATGAACTGTAAACAAGCGGTGCAACACTGTATAAATTAATTCCGGAAGGAGTCGCGGGATTGTTTGCCCATCCCTCCAATGTATTCCCATAGTTCGAACAATCTATCCCGGAGCCGGTGATCATTCTTGCGGCCATAGAAAGCAAACTTAAATTCCACTTTCCTAAGCTATAATTAAAAGCAGTTGCGTCTTCTAAGATGCACCGCATATCCGTAACTTTTGAAGTGTCCCAATCTGTAATATCCTGATTGAACTCCGAACAAATATGAAGCATATGTGTCATGCTGGTAACCTTTGAAGTATCCCAGTTTCCAATGGGCTGATTAAATTTTGGGAGATAATGAAACATCCAGTCCATATTTATTACATTCGATACATTCCAGTTTCCAACCGGCTGGTTGAAATTTCCTGCGCTGGCAAATAAATGGCTCATATTGTTTACGGAAGCTGTATTCCAAAGATTGAACGTCGGGTTTCCGATAAGAGATGTGCAGTTGTAGAACATGGCCAGCATGCTTGTTACGGATGAGAAGTCAGGAATATCTGTAGCTGTTATATCCAGATTGATACAATCAGAAAATCCCCATTCCATATTGGTCCAGTGAATATTTCCCCATTGTGAAACTTCTAAGATTTTTTTTGCATCTCCATTATAGGATACTATGGTAGGGATGCGAAGGCTTGGCGAAATAAAAGCTTCATTAGGAAATTTTACATTATGGAAATTTCCGTTGCCATTGCTTATTTTAACTTTATAAGTAGCATTTCCGGGATTAGAATTAAAGGGAGCGCCGAAATCTATCAAAAAATGATCTGCAGAAGTTATGGTAAAGCTGTCATTGTGAGCAGGAAATCCTATTTCTTCCCACGATACATTGAAATTATCTCCTGATCCGGGAAACCAAATTTGGTTGACAGTAGAAGAAGGTGCCGAAAAAATAGTCGTGCTTGGATTGCTGGGTTTCCAGATCGTGATAAATTCATTTTGTGCTGCCAATATCTGACAGAAAATCAAGCATAAAAAAGTAAAGATATATCTTAACATAAGTAATATTTCAGGTTTTTTTATTCTTTAATGAATTTATAAGTTTGAATTTTATCTTTTGTTACGATCTGTAAAATGTAATTTCCTTTTAATAAAGTGCTGATGTTGATGAGCTCATTTTCTATATTCCCTTCCCTGAGTAACCTTCCCGATGCATCAACGATTCTGTATTTTTCTGCGCCATGTAAGTGTTCTGTATGGATATTATCTTTTGCGGGATTAGGATAAATTGAACCTCCTTTTGTGGCTTTAATATCAGAGGTTGCAAGAAAACAGCTTCCAGCTGAGTCTCCTGAGATGATCCAGTTTTTATTGTTAATGAGAAAGTCTCTTTCGTTGGTAATATTTGAGGCATATTTTGCTGGTGCTGTAGACCCTAGATTGACATTGTTTGCCGTATTGGGATTGTTTGCCCAGGCCACAAGTGTTTTACTGTAATTGTTGCAGTCGATAGCAGTATTTACAATCATACTTGAAGCATCACTAACTGATGCTAAATTCCAGTTTTCGAATGATTGATTGTAGCTTGAAGCACCCGTTAAAAAAGTATTTATTGTTGTAACGTTACTTACATTCCAGGAATTTAAATTTTGATTAAACGAGGTACAGCCATGAAATACGTGTCCCATATCTGTAACATTTGCTGTGTTCCACATATTTAAAGGCTGATTAAATACGGGAATCATATGAAACATGAAGTGCATATCCTGAAGACTTGAGGTATTCCAATTGTCCAATCGCTGATTAAAGCTTACACACTGACCAAACATCCAGGCCATATTGGTAACTTTTGAAACATCCCAATTGTTGACACTTTGATTAAATACTGTTCTTCCGGCCAGCATATAGCTCATGTCGGTAGCTGAAGAAGTATCCCAGTTTCCTATAAAAGGTGAATTGAACTGATGAGGAATATTGGATGTGCTCGTAAGACAGGAAAACATAAAACTGAAATTCTTAACTCGGGAAGTATTCCAGTTTTGCATAGAAGGAGCTCCTGTAAATTGCGGAGTTCCATGAAACATGAAAGATACATCCGTTACAGCGTTAAGGTTCGGGCTGTCCGTTGCAGTGAGCTGTAGGGATAGACAATTGGTAAAAGCAGAATTCATAGAGATCCATGAGATGTCTCCCCATTGCTCTACTTCCAGTATTTTATCAGCGCTGCCAAACATTTGCCAGATCGGTATAACCAGTTCTGCAGCAGAAAATAATTGTGCTGTTCCAAATTTTATTTGTCTGAAAATACCGTTTCCGTTGGAGACTTTTACCCTGTAAGTAGCACCGGAAGCATCTCCGCTTGATGCTCCGAAATCAATTAGAACCTGATTGGTAGAGGTTACATTCGTCATAATTCCGTTATGAAGCGGGTACCCGATTTCTTCCCACTCGATTGTGTAATTTTCTCCATTACCGGGAAACCAGATTTGATTTGAATTGGCCTGAAAAGGAGCGTCTACCGTTACGCCAGGATTTAATACAAGACCAGGCTGCCAGATAGTGATAAACTCATTCTGTGCTTTTGCTATCTGAAAAAATGTAGCAAAAATAAATAGTATAATAATATTTTTCATGTCAGTTCTTATAAAAAAGATAAAAATAAATGATTATTTTTTAATAAACTTAAAATTCTCGGTTTTGTCTCCTATTTTAATTTTTAAAATATAATTTCCGGGAACCAAATGCTGAACATTGATCATTTCTTGATTAAGAAGATCCTTATTGATGATTCTTCCGCTAAAATCTATAATCTGATATTCCTTTGCTTCTTTCGGGAAATTTTTAATAAAAATAAAATCTGTAGCAGGGTTTGGATATATAGAAATGTCTTTTTTAATGTTGTTTTCTGAAGTCGAAAGTACAGACTGGCATTCTCCATCATATGAATCTCCCGCTATTGACCAGCCTTTGGATGTGATTAAGAAATTTCTTGCATTCACTGCTGCCTGATGAGAATATTTAAGAGGTGAGATATTGGAAATACTTATGTTTTGCGGAGTTAAAGAATTGATACTCCATCCTAAAAGCGTGCTGTCGTAGTTTTGGCAATTTAATCCGGAATTTAAAAATAGATTACTTGCAGACGTAAGGGAGGAAAGATTCCAGCTACCCAGATTTTGATTAAAACTTGTTGCTCCATCGAACATATGATCCATAGTCGTTACCTGACCTGTGTTCCACTCACCGATATTTTGGTTGAAAGACGTTGCATTCTGAAACATTGAAGTCATTAATGTTACATTGGAAGTGTTCCAATTCTTTATATCCTGGTTAAACGCATTTGCATTTTGAAACATTCCATTCATATAAATTCCATTAGCAGTGTCCCAATTTCCTATAGGCTGGTTAAAAGTGTGCGCGTTTAAGAAAATTTTTTGAAAATCTGAGACATTTGCAGTATTCCAGTTCCCTATAGGTTTATTGAATGCAAGAGCTCCTGAAAACATTAGTTCGATCTCTATTGCACTAGACATGTCCCAATCTCCTAACGGTTGGTTGAAAGCAAATGCATTAAAAAACATCGCATTAAAAGATTGAACATTCCCCGTATCCCAAGTATTAATATTTTGGTTAAATGATGTAGCGAATGCAAATGTCAGAATCATTCGGGTCACATTAGAGGTATCCCAATTACCAAGCGGTTGGTTGAATAAAGGGCAGTTTGCAAATGCAGACTGTAAGTCCGTCACAGTTGATGTGTCCCAATTGTTAAAACTGCTATTGCCAATAAGAGAAGCACAAGAATTAAATATGTTATCAAAACTTGTAACATTGGTTAAATTGGGTATATCTGTTGCGATCATATCCAAATTTGAACAAGATGAATAAGCAAAATCCATATTTTCCCAAATAATATTTCCCCAATGCTCAATTTTTAAAATTTTATCCGGATCTCCAAAAAAAACAGAAGTCAAAGGATCATAAAATTTCACTCTTTTAAAAGTTCCATTTCCGTTGCTTACTTTCACCCGGTAAGTCGCATTGGCTGCCACAGCATTTTGTGGATTTCCAAAATCAATCAAAAAATGCAGAGTAGAAGTAATGTTTGATAAGCTGCCATTATGAGAAGGATACCCTACTTCTTCCCAAGACACATTAAAATTATTGCCTCGTCCAGGAAACCAGATCTGCGTAGAGGTGGATGTAACACCACCTGATATATTCTGTGCAGATGTATTGCTTGGCTTCCAGATGGTGGTAAACTCATTCTGTGCTTTTATAATCTGAAAGAAAAAAATACAGAGTGTAATGAGTAATAATTTTTTCATGGTATATAATTTGGTATAAGAAATAAGAGTAATTTTATTAATCTAAAATATCTTTGGTTTATTTTTAAGATTAATATATTATTATTAAATATTCTTTATTAAAAGCAAATATAGTATTTTTCTATAAATATCTCTATAATTTGTGAATTAATATCGTTGAAATAAAAATGCTCATCACATCTGATGAGCATTGTATAATTGAATGGATAGATTGCTTAATCTTCCATCATATTATCCCGCGTATTCTTTTGTACGGCAATAGCACCGAACAGCGCCAATAGAAAGGCAAATGCATAGAACCCTTTTTCGCTTGGTAAGATGGTTGCATTAAACAAACCAACCGTCAGTAAAACAATTGATGATAAGGTAGCAAACCAACATATCCCGTAATAAATGTCGGTAACTTTGATGTTTTCCATTCTGTCACGAACGGCTTTCTGCAAAGAAACTACAGCAAATAAACCATAGAGAAGAATGGTAAAATAATATCCTTTCTCATTAAGTTCCATTTCTGCCCTTACAAGACCTGTAATATAACCTATCATTCCTGCGCCTAAAGCAACCCATGATGCCGCTACAAAGGCGGTCGATACATTTTGTTTTTTCATGTTAATGTTTAATAAAGCGCTAAAGATATTAATTTTAATTCAATGCAAACCATAACTTAATTTTTGAAATTTTATTGCTTTCATATTATCAATGAAGCTTCGTACGCTATGTTTAATACTTTTTGTTAGGTTCCGCGGCGGCGAAGCCGCCGCGGAACCTAAACAAAAAAACTCTCCTGAAAGGAGAGTTTTTTTAAATATCTAAATGCTGATCAGCTATTAATATCTGTAATATTCCGGTTTGAAAGGACCTTCAACATTTACCCCGATATAATCAGCCTGCTCCTGAGAAAGAGTTTCCAGCTCAACGCTTAATTTCTTAAGGTGAAGAGCAGCTACTTTTTCGTCAAGATGCTTCGGAAGCATATATACTTCATTTTTGTAAGCTGCAGAATTATTCCAAAGTTCGATCTGAGCCAATGTCTGGTTAGAGAAAGAGTTGGACATTACAAAACTTGGGTGTCCTGTAGCACATCCTAAGTTTACCAGTCTTCCTTCCGCAAGAATGATTACTTCTTTACCTTCAATCGTATAAATATCCACCTGAGGTTTCACTTCAGATTTTGTATGACCGTAGTTTTCGTTCAACCAAGCCATATCAATCTCGTTATCGAAGTGGCCGATGTTACAAACGATCGCTTTATCCTTTAATTTTAAGAAATGTTCTTTTCTTACGATATTAAAGTTACCTGTAGTCGTGATTACGATATCTGCGTTATCTACTACCGTATCCAGTCTCTTAACTTCATATCCGTCCATAGCAGCCTGAAGCGCACAGATCGGGTCAATTTCTGTTACCGTAACAATTGATCCTGCTCCTCTGAACGATGCAGCAGTACCTTTACCAACGTCTCCGTATCCGCAAACTACAACTCTCTTACCAGCCAACATAATATCTGTAGCTCTTCTTACAGCATCTACTGCAGATTCTTTACATCCGTATTTGTTGTCGAATTTAGATTTGGTTACAGAATCATTTACGTTGATCGCAGGCATTACTAATGTTCCGTTCTTCATTCTCTCGTAAAGTCTGTGAACACCTGTTGTGGTTTCTTCAGAAAGACCTTTGATTTCTTTGGTTAATTCCGGATATTTATCAAAAACCATGTTTGTTAAATCTCCACCATCATCAAGGATCATATTTAATGGCTTTCTGTCTTCACCAAAAAATAAAGTCTGCTCAATACACCAGTCAAATTCTTCCGCATTCATCCCTTTCCATGCATACACCGGAATTCCGGCAGCAGCAATAGCAGCAGCAGCATGATCCTGGGTAGAGAAAATATTGCAAGAAGACCAGGTAACTTCAGCTCCCAAAGCTACAAGCGTCTCGATAAGCACAGCTGTCTGGATCGTCATGTGAAGACATCCCGCAATTCTTGCTCCTTTTAGCGGCTGAGATGGTCCGTATTCTTCACGGATGGCCATAAGACCAGGCATTTCAGCTTCTGCAAGATTGATTTCTTTTCTTCCCCATTCTGCCAGGGAGATATCCTTAACTTTATAAGGAAGGTATTGTGTTGTAGTACTCATATGCAAATGAATAAGTTTAAATTCAATAATAAATAGTATGCAAAATTACAACTAATAATTAAGATTAAAAAACGCCGGTAAATTTTATGAATATGAAATTATACAGGTTTGTTTCTTTCAATCTGATTAATATTCATATAATTCCTGTAATAACATAGTCTGTTAGATCAAAACTGAGTTTTTGACAGAATTATTCTATCATCTATTTTAAAAATATTAATTTTATGCCCGCAAAAATCAACAACATGTCAAAAGTAAAAATAGGTACCGTTCAGATGTCTTGTGTAGCAGACAAGCAGGAGAATCTGAACAAAGCCATTGAAAAAATAAAGGAAGCTGCAGCAAAAGGGGCTCAAATTGTTTGTTTACAGGAGCTTTTCACGTCATTATATTTTTGTGATGTGGAAGATTATGATAATTTTGATCTGGCCGAGCCCATTCCCGGACCATCCACAGAAGCACTTTCACCTGTTGCTAAAGAATTGGGTGTTGTAATTATTGCTTCATTGTTCGAAAAAAGAACCGAAGGCCTTTACCATAATACAACTGCCGTTATTGACGCAGATGGAACTTATCTTGGAAAATACAGAAAAATGCATATTCCTGATGATCCTGCATTTTATGAAAAATTTTATTTTACACCAGGAGATTTAGGTTATAAAATTTTCAAAACCAAATTCGGAAAAGTAGGGGTGCTGATTTGTTGGGACCAATGGTATCCGGAAGCTTCCAGAATCACCGCTTTAATGGGTGCAGATATTATGTTTTATCCCACTGCAATCGGCTGGGCAACGGATCAGGATGAAGAAACCAATCAGGATCAGTATAATGCATGGCAGACCATTCAGCGTTCCCATTCGGTGGCCAATGGAGTTCCGGTGGTTTCTGTAAACAGAGTAGGATTCGAGCAAAACGGAGCTATGAAATTCTGGGGCGGAAGCTTTGTTACGAATGCTCAGGGAAAACTGCTCTATCTGGGATCTCATGATCAGGAAGAGGTTGCCGTTACAGAAGTAGATCTGTCACAGACAGATTACATGAGAAAACACTGGCCTTTTCTGCGTGACAGAAGAATCGAAACGTACTCACCAATTACTAAACGTTTTATTGACGAAGATTAGTGATGATAGATAAAAATTTCAATCCGGCGGAAAACGGATATATTTTTCCTGCAGAATGGGAAGAACATGAAGCGACATGGCTTTCTTGGCCTCATAAAGAAGCATCTTGGCCTGAAAGAATCGATCTGATTTATCCGGCTTATGCACAATTTATTGCTGAACTTACGAAAGGTGAGTTTGTCTGCATCAATGTAAAAGATCAGGAAATGCAGGCCTTTGCAATGGAACACATTTCAAAAGCGGGTGCTGATATTTCAAAAGTTGAATTCTATTTTAATGAAACCAATGACGCCTGGTGCAGAGACCATGGTCCGGCTTTCTTAATTAATAAAAATGGTCAGGAGCCTCAAAAAATTATTGTAGACTGGGGATTCAATGCATGGGGTGGTAAATATCCGCCATTTGATCTGGATGATGATATTCCAACTAAGATTGCTCAACAAAAAGAAATTCCTGTTCTTTATCCCGGGATTATTATGGAGGGTGGTTCTGTTGAATTCAATGGTGCCGGAACTGTACTGACTTCAAAATCCTGCCTGCTTAATGAAAACAGAAATCCGCATCTTTCTCAGGAAGAAGTGGAGGAATTTCTGAAAAAATATTACGGACAAAAACAGGTTCTTTGGGTAGAAGATGGTATTGTGGGCGATGATACAGACGGGCATATCGATGATACCATCCGTTTTGTGAATGAAAATACCATTTTAACCGTTATTGAAGATGATCCTGAGGATGATAATTATGAAATTCTTCAGACCAATCTCCGTCAATTGAAAGAAATGACCTTACTAAGCGGAGAAAAGCTGAATATCATTAAACTTCCGATGCCGGATGCAATATATTGTGAAGGGCAAAGACTGCCTGCTTCTTATGCCAATTTTTATATTGCCAACAAATCTGTGATTGTTCCTACATACAGATGCGATAAAGATGCAGTGGCGCTGGAAATTATCCAAAAGTGTTTTCCCGACAGGGAAGTTGTGGGGATAGATTCTACCGATATCATCTGGGGACTGGGAAGCTTCCACTGTTTAAGCCAGCAGGAACCTTTAGTTTAGTTGACTTTAAAAAATAAAAGCATTGCAATATTTATTGTAATGCTTTTTCTTAATAGACCTTATCTGCTGAAATCTGTCTATTTTTACTATTTTTATACTATTAAAAACAAATAATGCCACTTTATCGCGATTTTTCTGATGACAATGCCACCATTCTTGTATGGAAATACGACGAAACAGAAGACCTTGACGTCCATAAGCTTCTGGAGCCTGAAAATGCAGAAAAAGTAAAAGATTATCATCCCAAAAAACTTCTTGAGGTATTAATGGTACGTAAACTGTTGAAAGGTCTTAAGCCGCACTCGAAAATTTTGTATAAAGAAAGAGAGCCGTTTCTCTCTCCGAAGGATGCCGAAATTTCCATTACCCATTCTTTTCCTTTTGCGGCGATAGCGATTTCAAAGAATAAAATAGGTATTGATATTGAGAAATTTAATCCTAAAATTCTGAGGGTTATTGATAAATTCACTTATGAAAATGAAAGAGGCTTTATTCCTTTTGATAATGAAGTAACCTTCTATACCATTATCTGGAGTGTAAAAGAAAGCATGTATAAAATCCATCACTCAAAACACTGGTCGCTGAAAAAGCACTATGAAGTAAGACCTTTTGAACTAAAACACCTTCATAATATCAAATGCAGGGTACATGATGATACAATGTCTGATGAATTTAAAGCCAGAGTAGAGTTTTTTGACGACTACTGCTTTACGATTGTTGAGGAATAGCCTTCAGCGATTCTTCGCTTTGTTTTTCATTCTGGTATTTTTCAATGACTTTTCGCTGTTCTTTGGCCACATCGTAGATCAGCTCCAGAATATCATGAATATTTTTTAGTTCCGTAAGATGCGATATTTTATCAGGATCCCTCAGATCATAGGTTTCATTTTCTATCAGCTCTGTTTTTCTTTTCATGATCAGGTCATCCAGCGAAGAATCTTCGGGTTCAATACGGCTTTCCATGTTAAGGGTTTCCGTTATTTTATCACCATTCAGGAGGTTGCATACTTTCTGCATTTCTGCTTCGATCTTGCGGCTCCAGCCTTCGGCGTCTATTTCAGGATATTTTTCATCATCCTTTACATACTGCGAAAGAGAAGCGGTGTACGCGGTAATAAGATGGGACGTGGCAACAAACTGATGAACAACTTCAAGCTTTTTCTGCTGGTTTTTGGGCTCAGAAATCATTCTCTGAAAATTGTCGGAAAGATTGGCCAGTGAAATAATGGCATTTTTACGTTTTACTTTATAATCTTCGATATCAAAACCTTCTTCAAGAAATTTTGAAATCACGCTCTGGAAATAAGTCAGGTTACATTCGGCTGATTTTTTCATCAAATCCAGATTTTGGGTGTGTTCCCATACCGGTAGCACAATGTAAGCCACAAGTGAAGTAATTACTGCCGCAACCATGGTATCGACAATCCTGTCTCTGAAAATAATATTTACATTACCTGGACTCAGAAAGTTGAAACTTAGAAAAACATAGATCGTCATAAATAAAACGGCCCAGAAATATTTGCCTTTCAGAAAGCTGAAACACATGATCATACTTAATAAAAGAATGGCAAAAAGAAGCTCATTAACCTGGATATAATACAGAATGGCATAAGAAATTACAGCACCTGCGATGGTTCCGTACAATCTCAGCAAATTTCTTTTTTTGGTAATAGAGTAAGCAGGTTTTAAAATCGCTACAATGGTAATCAAAATCCAGTAGGTGTGGCCAATTCCCAGAAATTGAAAAAGAGAAAACAGATAGCCTATCAACAAAGCAATCGTAATCCTCAGTGCATGCCTGAAATGGGAAGATGAAAAAGAAATATTGTTTCTTAAAACTTTAATATTGAGCTTTTCTTCATTGGGCATAAACTTTTTGAGATCTAATCCTGTTGAAAGGCTTTTTGCCAGCTTTACATTTTGGGAAAAGACTTTATAGATTTCATTGATTTCTTTTGTAATTTCATTGATACGCATCAGGATCTGTCTTAGCACCATAAAATTCTCGAAATTTTCTGGTGAAATGCGTTTGTTTCTCAGTTCGAAATAGTCGTTATTAAGATATTTCAGCTCTTCCTCCAGATTAAAAATAGGTTTTGCCCTTGTTCCGAGCTGAAGGGATATCCCGATATTGGTAATCTCTTCCGAAAGAAGATTAAGATAATCATGAATTTTCACTAAAATGGTAGTGTCTTCGAAGCTTTGCTGTAATTTCTGATAATCACTTTCCGAAGTCATCAGCTTTTCATGCAGATCCATAGAATTCAGGAACATCAGCATTAAAAGACGGCTGGTCGTGGTTGATTCGTTGACAATGGTCCTGGTTTTGAAAACAGTTTCCCGGGTTTCTTCCTGAAGGTTTTTGATCTCAATCTGTTTGGCGATAACCTGAGTTGTGAGTTTATCAAAATCGGGGTTTTTCTGGTAATAATTGGCTTTAATCTTTAAAAATTCTGCCAGCTGCAGGTAGTTTTCCCCGATCATCTGGCTTGCCAGCTTATAAGGCTGAATGGTCGTTACAACTAAAAATATAAGCAAAAACCAGATGCATCCCGATGCAAAAATCAGCAGGCTTTTGAAAATATTGGCTCCGGTTAAATGTCCGTCAATAAAAATGGCCAGAACAACCAATGATAATGAACCCACTGCTGCAAGTCTCTGTCCGTATACCCCGATTAATGAAAAGAATATTCCAAATACGATAATCTCGGTAAATACCAGGATTTTGATATTCATAACAAGGCTTGCTATCAATGCCACAAATACAAAACAGATGATGGCAAATGTTAAGGCATTTCTTCGTCTTATAAAAGGACCCGGCTGATCTGTAAGGGCTACAAAGCTGGTTCCGAGAGGAAAGAGAAAATACTCTTTAAGAATGCCGAAATGAGCCAGGGCAAGACATGGGAGCACAGTGGCCAAAGTAATTCTGATGGCAGAATATACATATTGACTGGTAACAAATTTTTTGAGCTCCGCAGAATAGTTCATACTACAAAAATAAGAGTTAAATGTGAATTGCAGGTTTTAGTTAGTAACAGAAATATGAATTTTCTTTGAAAAGTTTCATATCATAAAAATTATGGCTGTAAGTTTTATACATCATTCATACCAATATCACTAAAAGCGCAATGTTATACTGAAAATTAAAATACAGCTGTATCAAGATGAAGAAGGAAAAGTATCAGATAACCGTATATTATATACTATCCTTATTGTATTTTTTTCTCAAGGTTATAAATCTTTTCAAAATAATTTCCGAGTGATATAAGCTTTTCGTTATCTGTGGGATTTATGTATTTTAAAAAGACTTGTTCGCTGCTATGCCCTGTTGCATGCATTAAAAGAGGAGTAGGAATTTTACCATAAAAATTAGTGGCAAAACTACGTCGTCCAATATGCGATGATATAGCTTTCCATTTTTCAATTTTAGTTTTCAGACTTCTGAATCCTGTTCTTTTTCTTGTGTAAACTAACTGATTAATTTTAGAAATTTTTGCAATCTGTTTTATGTGCTCATTGTAAATTTTCATAGAAAGAGCTTTGGGAAATTGATCATTGTTCTTGGAAAGAATTTCAGATACGACGGGATGCAGTGGTAATTGAATATGTTTATTGGTCTTTTTTTGAATAAAAAAAATGAAAGGTTTATTATGGATATATATAATCTGGTCCACTGAAAAATGTATGAAATCTGAAAATCGCTGGCCGGTATAGCAGCTTATTAAAAGCCAGTCCCGGGCAATTTCCAGATCATCGGAAATGGCAGTATTTTTAATCCGAAAAATTTCTTCTTCGGTAAGGGTAATTATTTCTTTATACTGTTTTTCACGGCCTACTTCAAGCTCTTTAACATTTGTTTTAATTCCTTTGCGTTCAACGAAATTGAGAATAGTTTTGAAGAATTTTATGGTTCTGTTGATGGTGCTGGTACTATAATTTTCCTTATGTCCAAATTTTAAGAATTCGGCAGCGAAATTGCCGTCTACGTTTTCAATATATATATGTTTGCAAATCTCACCCTGAAATTGTTCTATAAGATTATAGAAAACCATATATCTGTGGTATGTGGAATAGCTTATGGCCTCCTTCCGCGAATTTATATACTGCATCGTATATTTTAAAAATGAGTTGGGGGGCAGTGTTTCCAAATCATCATTACATATTCTGGTGATGAAATTTATGATCGCTTTTTTACTGATCTGGCTTTTTTTTACATTACAGCTTGAAGCATATTCTGAAATATATAACTTAATGGTATTAAGTATTTTATTAAGCTTCTTGTTGCTTTTTTTATAGATGTTTTTAGGTCTTTGTCTGAAAGAATCCCATTCTTCAGGAATAATTTCCAAGGAAGTATTTAGATCAATTGTTTTACCAGACTTATCAGTTATTTTAAGGCAAATGTTAGCTGCAAGATTATTTGGTAATAAATAAAATTTACATGTCATTAGTCGTTTTTTTTTTAGATTTCCAACAAATCTAAATACAATTATTAGTCCTAACAAGACTAATACTTCCTGCAAAGTTACACAAAGTTTTTAAATCTGCAACTGAAATAAGATATTGTTAATCAGTAATTTATGTATGTATTTATAATCACTTTTTAGTGTATAATTTTTTCTATAAAACAATTATTATTAAATAATTAATAAGAATTATGCTTGTAAATTATTGTATCACTTGTTATAAATTTTAAATATTAGTCTTGTTAGGACTAGTATATAAAAAGTAAGTTTTTAAATAATATTTTAGGGAGTGCTCATGATGGTTATATGGTATCCATAAAAATAAAGGGAAACTAACTTTAATGATTGAAAATGAAAACACAAATGATCAAAAATGAGCAGTTAATCCTTAATTTTTTCCGAAAATTAGGCGCTTTTTTTATCATCATTACTTCAGTGTTTCATTATGGACAATCTTTCACGTCAGATAATCCAGCCGTATATATTCGGGAAGGTACCGTATTAACCCAAAATTATGAATCAAAAGAGGAGGTTTCTGAAACAAGTAAAGAAAACACATCAGAAATTATTATTACAGGTAAGGAGCATTTACACACTGCCAATGGCGCTATTGTATATGGTATAAAAAATATATCTGCAAACACAATTAAAAAAAATGAAATTTTCTTTTCCCGTCAACAAAAAATCATTGAAGACAAAAAGGAAGTATCCTGGAAAAAAACTCTGAAAAATAAACCTTCGGTCCCAGCTCAAAACATCAGGACACAGCCGGATCAAAACCGCTTTTACGCGGCCTCTTTATCGGGGCAGACGGTATGTGTAACACCGGGCAGTCACTATCAGAATTTCATATTTTATCATACGATCAGGTATGTCTCTGCAATACAGCATGATGAATATATCAATACAAATTATCACTACCGCTATTCTGTTTTTTCAAAAAATATTATAGATGGTGGAGGCATACGTCCGCCACCCTTTCATTGTTAAAAGACTTTTATCGGGATGCCCGGATCAGGAATTCTTTCCGCTTTAAAAATGATATTACATGATATTCTTGCTGAAAGTTCCTGTTACGATTCATTTATTGTATTACAGTAAATGCTCTTTATTCTGATAAAAGCAGTGAAGAATAAAAATTTTTTACGAATACACACAACAACAATGAAAAAAATCTTATTAATAATATACTGCCTGTTGTTTATAGTTTGGACACAGGCACAGTCTCCCGGCGGCGTTTCGTCCAATCTGGCAGGCTGGTATAGTGCAGATGTCTCTGCCAATGCCACTACGTGGACGGACCGTTCTCCGGCAGGCAACAATCTTACGGGAGCAGGGACACCCACCTTTACAAATTTACTGAATTTTAACAGGGTTGCCACGTTTAACGGCTCCAGTCAGCGTTTCTCACTTGCTACAACATCAGCATCCTGGCCTGGAACCAATACGGCAAATACCTATTATTATGTTGCCACTCCCACAGGAGCCAATGCCTCCAGATCCGTTTTCGGAAAAGGAACAGGAACTACCGCAACAAATGGATTGCACAGCGGTAAAGGTTCTACTGCCACAACGTTGGTTAGTGGTGCTACACCAGCAGGAACAGTAAGTAAGACTTTAGTCTGGGCTCAAAATGTACCCGAGATGATCCGTACAGGATTTAATGGGGGGACTACCGGGGCGCATTATATTTCGGATAACGGCACTGCGGAAACTTCAGCAGGGTCCAGCAATCCTAGTTATGCAGCTAATTCTGCATTTGCTATTGGTTCTCAAAACACCGCGGCAGGTTTTTGGGATGGAGATGTTGCTGAGGTTATAGCGTATTCCGGTAAGCATACCGCTGCAGACTTCAACCGGGTAGAAAGTTATCTCGCGATGAAGTACGGAATTACAAAAGCAAGTAATTATGTAAACTCTGCAGGAACAACCATTTGGACCAGTGGAGGAGGTTATGATAATAACATAGCAGGAATTGGCCGGGATGATATGGGGGGATCTGCAAACAACGGACTCAACCAGAAGCAATCGCAATCACAGAACAGCGGTTTACAGCCGGTAATCGGAAATGTCAACATTACCGATACCAATGCTAATAACACCAACACTTTCAGTACAGATTTATCTGCACTGGTTTTGGGTTCAGATACGGGAAGCACATCCTTTGCCACATCTTTTGTTTTTGGAGGACTGAACAACAGAATGGCAAGAATATGGAGAGTGCAGGAAACCGGAACAGTAGGAACTGTGAAAGTAGCCTTGCCGGCAAACCAGATTACAGCTAATCTATCATCACTGAGTCTGGTTGTGAGCGTAGACGCAACGTTCGATGGTAGTGATACCAGAACTGCGATGACTTTAGAAACATTGGGCGGTATACAATATTATACCGCAACAGTAGATTTTACTTCAGGGCAGTTCTTCACCTTTGCATCTCTGGTAACGGCTCCCGGTGGGGTCATTTCAGGGCTTAACATCTGGTTTGATGCTTCTACAGGAACTTTTTCAGATAACGGAATTACACCGTCTGTAAATAATGGTAAAGTTGCACAATGGAATAACCGTACTAATAATCCAAACTTTTTATCGGTCAACCAGTCAAATGCAACACGGCAGCCGGATTATAAAACTGGATATGTGAATTTTAACCCTGCTATTGAATTTTTTGGTTCATCAACGGCAAACCAGGAATCATTGATTAGGAACGGACTTGTCTCAGATCTTTTTACAAGCAATGCCAATAGTTCTTTTATGTTGTGGAGAGCAGCAACAGGTGTTTTATCAACCACAAATTATACGAACACAGCAAATCGTTATGATTTTTATGCTTCCAATACCGGGCAATTTGGAGGCAATTTTATCAGCACTACAGGTACTCTTTCTACATGGAATATTACTTCTTTTGTTATAAATAGTACAGCTAACCTAGGATCTGTAAATGGAGGCTCTCCTTATTCTTCTATCAGCAGGTCTGTAGATTTAAACACTGCTGTCACAGCAGATTTTGCACTTGGCGGGAGGCCGGACGGACAGTTTTTTGATACAAGCTATATCCCCGAATTTATTAATTACACAAGGGTATTGACAAATTCCGAATTGAATAGAGTAAACTCTTATCTCTCTTTAAAATATGGAACAACCTTAGGAACAGCCTCTAATCTGGTAAACTATACCAGTTCCGATGGAAGTACAATATTCTGGACAGGAAATGCCACTTACCAAAATAATATCGCAGGTATTGTAAGAGACGATGCTTCTGCTTTAAACCAGAAACAATCCCAAAGTGTTAACAGTGGATTGCAGCCTGTAATCGGAAATGTAAATATTACCGACACGAATGCCAATAATACCAACACTTTCAGTACAGATTTATCTGCTTTGGTTTGGGGCTCCGATACAGGAAGCACTTCTTTTGCCACTTCATTTGTATTTGGAGGACTCAACAACAGAATGGCAAGAATATGGAGAGTGCAGGAAACAGGAACAGTAGGAACAGTGAAAATTGCTTTACCGACAAGCCAGATCTTAGGTAATTTATCTTCTCTTAGTTTGGTGGTAAGTGCAGATGCAACGTTTGATGGAACAGATGCTCGAACTGCGATGACTTTAGAAACTTTGGGCGGAGTGCAGTATTATACAGCAACGGTAGATTTTACTTCCGGACAGTTCTTTAGCTTTGCAGCTTTTATAACAGCGCCGGGTGGAGTGTTAGGTTCATCTCTTTGGTTGAAAGCCGATACAGGAACCAACACCACTGTAAATGGTAGCACCATTACCGCTTGGAATGACCAAAGTGGAAACAGCAGGCATGTTACTCAAAGTAATGGAAACGGGTCTGTTCTTTATAATACAGTTGTGGGTAACACAAGATTTAACTTTAATCCTTCATTGTATTTTGATACCACAACCGATGCTTTAAGAAGTGCTGCCGGCGTTAATATATTTAACACGAACAATCAAAGTGCTACAATATTTGGTGTTTCCGACCAGGATGATTTTGAATTGTTACAGGTTAATCATACTTCTATATCAGCATTTGGACCTGGTTATGCTTATGATAGTCCGGATATAAGATCTTCGGGTATATTCTCTTACAATAATAATATATCCAATTCAATATTATTATCTCCGGGTAATTTTGGATCAAATACAACCAGAATCAGTACCATTTCACTTATAGAAAACGCAGCTACATCAGACCAGGCAAGATTTTCATACAATGGTGGTGTGTTTTCATTATCAACCGGAGAATATGAGTTGGGAACTGACCGATTTTTGATTGGCGGTGATGGATTTACCGGTGGCGATAATGCTACCTCTATTGGAAATGTTTCAGAAATTATTGCTTATGAATCTCAATTAAGTAATGTTGAAATGTTAAGGATACAATCATATTTATCCATTAAATATGGTACTACCTTAAATCAGGCCATATTACAAAACTACTTAGCTTCCGATGGTACTACAATATATTGGAACGCAACCACGAATACCGGTTATAACAATAATATAGCGGGTATTGCGAGGGATGATTTCTCTGGATTAAACCAAAAACAATCGCAAAGTGTTAACACTGGTATTCAGCCTGTAATCGGAAATGTAAATATTACCGATACCAATGCCAATAATACCAACAATTTTACGGCAGATTTATCTGCTTTGGTTTGGGGCTCCGATACAGGAAGCACTTCTTTTGCCACTTCATTTGTATTTGGAGGGTTGAATAACAGAATGGCAAGAATATGGAGAGTGCAGGAAACCGGAACAGTAGGAAATGTTAAGGTGGCTATACTAGCGAGCCAGATTACAGCAAATGTATCTTCTCTTAACTTGGTGGTAAGTGCTGACGCAACGTTTGATGGCACTGATACAAGAACAGCGATGACACTGGAAACTTTGGGCGGAGTGCAGTATTATACCGCAACTGTAGATTTCACAACAGGGCAATTCTTTACATTTGCTTCTTTCGTAACGGCACCTGGTGGAGTATCAGGTATAAATTTATGGTACAAAGCAGATCAGGGAGTGACCACTTCTACAGGAGTATCTCAATGGAATAATTCTGCACAAAATGCTTATAACTTAACTCAGGGTACGGCGGCAAACCAACCGGTTTATAATACAACGACCAATATTATAAATTTTAATCCTTCAATGCGTTTTGACGGAACGAATGATAATTTACAGGCAGCCAATGTACCTATTAGTGAGGTAGCTTCGGGCAGCAACCCATATGCTTCTTCTCATTATATTGTATACAGGGGATTATCTACAACTAATGGACCATTATATGTAAGTGCTACCAACACTCCCTCAATTTGGAATGTAGGTTCACAAACAGATGGTCAGGTATTAATTACAAATAGGTATATATCTACCTCAGCAGTAAATGTTAATGAGACAAGATTACAAGCCTTTGATGGAACATCAAATGCCGCAAGTTCGTATTTAAATGGATTATTGATGTCATCAACATTAAGTGCCTCCACAGGTACATCGGCGGCGAATCCATTTTTCTCGGTAGGGGTTACGCCTGGAGCATCTAATTATGCTAATGCAGATATTGCTGAGATTGTTGTATATAATACAAACCAGCCGGTTAATAGAAACAGGATAGAAAGTTATTTGTCTTTAAAATATGGGATTACCAAATCCGGAGACTATCAGAATTCTGTATCCTCTATTATTTGGAATGCAACAACCAATACAGGTTATAACAATAACATCGCTGGTATTGCAAGAGATGATGCTTCCGCTTTAAACCAAAAACAATCCCAAAGCGTAAACACGGGTCTGCAACCTGTAATTGGGAATGTGAATATTGCGGCTACTAATGCAGGCAATACCAACAATTTTACTGCAGATTTATCTGCTTTGGTTTGGGGTTCGGATACGGGAAGCACTTCTTTTGCTACTTCCTTTATTTTTGGAGGATTAAATAACAGAATGATCCGCATCTGGAGAGTACAGGAAACCGGAACGGTAGGAACGGTGAAGATTGCTATACCGGCAAGCCAGGTTGCAGGAAATATATCTTCTCTTAACTTGGTGACAAGTGCAGATGCAACGTTTGATGGCAGCGACCCAAGAACAGCAATGACATTGGAAACGTTAGGCGGCGTGCAGTATTATACCGCAACCGTAGATTTTACTTCCGGACAGTTCTTTACTTTTGCTGCAGTAGCAACAGCTCCGGGTGGAGTATTGGGTACAACAAGCTGGTTTAAATCGGATGCTGATGTGACACTTAATGGAAGTACGGTAAGTGCATGGAAAAACCAGTCAGCAAATGCTAATCTAGCAAACCTGTCACAGGCAACAGCTTCAAGACAGCCTTCTTACAGCAGCAATGGATGGAATTTTAATCCAAGCATTACTTATGACGGAAATTCTGACATTTTGGAAAGCACCTTCCCGAGTATGTTAAATGTTTTAAATGCTACTAATAATGAAATGTTTGGAGCATTAAGTGTTACCGGAGGAAGCGGGGCAAGAGTATATTTTCAAATATCAGACAATGGTCTTATCAACCCAAGACTTTCCCTTGAAAATGCAATAGCGCATTTCCCATCTACATCAGGTTTTATTACTAATACAGGTTTAAGCCAAACGAGCAGTTTACCTAGTATTATTAATTTTTCATCAGGTTCGGGTAATTTATCGTATGCTATAAATGGGAATACGCCTGCAACCGGTACATTTTCAGGGTCCATTACAGCAGGATCTGTTCCGAGATATATGCTAGGTGGCTATAACAGTTCTGGCAGCTATGCAAATTTTACCTCAGGAAATATCAATGAAGTAATTACCTATGACAAAACCTTAACAACGACGGAAAGACAAAGAGTACAAAGTTATCTGGCTGTCAAATATGGACAGACATTAGCTCATTCTTATTTGAATTCTTCAGGAACAGCAATTTGGGATATTACTACTAATACAGGATATAATAATAATATCACAGGAATTGCAAGAGATGATTTCTCCGGATTAAATCAAAAACAATCCCAAAGTGTTAATACCGGCACCCAAATGGTGATAAGTAATGGAAATATCGCAGCAAGCAATGCAGCTAATACCAATAACTTTACAGCAGACTTATCTGCCTTGGTTTGGGGCGATAACGGTCTTTCTTTAACGTATACTACTTCAGTAACCAATAATATTCCCTCCGGGTTAAACTTTGCCTATCGCATGAGCAGAATCTGGAGAGTTCAGGAAACAGGAACGGTTGGTACAACGAAAGTAGCAATGCGTTCGGCAGCTGTTGCCAATGGAGAAAATGCTTATATCATTGTAAGCTCCAGCCCGACATTTGCCAGCGGAAATACGTGGTATCCGTTAACAACAACTACAACGATTAACGGAGTAGCCCACTATACCGCAGATATCGACTTTACCAATGGTCAATACTTTACCTTTGCAGTAAAGATGATTGGTCCTGGAGGAGTTCCCGGCTCATCTTTATGGGTGCGTGCCGATAAAGCGGGTACTTACAGCAATAATGGAACGGTAAATAACTGGGATGATGTAAGTGTAAATGATAATGATGTTTTACAAAGCACCGCTGCCAACCAGCCTTTGTATAAAGACAACATAAATGATAATTTGAATTTTAACCCGGTATTGTCTTTTGATGGAACCAATGATTATATGGACGCAACCACTTTCACCATCAACGGCTCAACTAATACCTTATTCTCAGCAGTTAAACCTAATGTTGTAAATGTTACACAGGATATTTTGGGCTTCGGTGCAGTAAATTCAAGCAGCGGGGGAGAACTTAGATTTAACAATGCTGTTCTCGAATATGGACAGAATAATGGTACTTTCGTTTCTATTTTTAGTGGTTCAGTTTTAACTGCAGGAACACCTTTGTTATTTGGTTCTTCAATGAATAATGTAGCCAACGGAACGAACCTGTATTATAATAACAGAACCCTTACAACCGGAACAATTGGGCAAATTCCATCTGCTGCTAATCTCGTAAGCATTGGCTCCAGGACTCTTTTTCCCGGTCGTGCTTTCTATTTCAATGGTCTTATCCCGGAAGTAGCAGCGTTCAATTCTGTACTAACAGCAACGGAACGCCAGAGAGTAAATTCGTATTTAGCAATTAAATACGGTATGACACTTGATCAGACCTCATTAACCAATTACCTTGCTTCCAATGCTGGTATTATTTGGAATGCAACCACAAATACCGGCTATAACAACAATATAGCAGGAATTATGAGAGATGATGCTTCAGGATTAACCCAGAAACAGTCTCAGAGTGTAAACAGCGGACTGCAGCCGGTAATCGGAAATGTAAATATTGCCGATACCAATGCCAATAACACCAACAATTTGAGTTCAGACTTATCTTCTTTAGTTTGGGGTTCAGATACGGGAAGTACATCTTTTGCTACTTCTTTCGTATTTGGAGGATTAACGGCGAGAATGACACGTACCTGGAAAGTACAGGAAACCGGAGCGGTAGGATCGGTGAAAGTAGCTTTACCGGTAAGCCAGGTTACAGGAAATATATCCTCTCTTAACCTAGTGGTGAGTGCAGATGCAACGTTTGATGGTAGTGATACCCGAACAGCCATGACTTTAGAAACCTTGGGCGGTGTGCAGTATTACACCGCAACGGTAGACTTTACAACAGGGCAGTTCTTCAGCTTTGCTGCGGTGGCAACAGCACCTGGAGGAGTTTTCCCTGCGTTAGGTGTCTGGTTAAAAGCTGATGCAGGTACGTCTACAACAACTAATGGAAGTACTTTAACGAGTTGGACTGATCAGAGCAGTGGCAGTAGCTTTACAAATGCCGCAGGAACAGTTTTATACCAGACATCAGCTGGTAACAGTGGATTTAATTTCAATCCTTCCCTTAACTTTAGTACCACGAGCACTGCCTTGAGATCCAGCAATACCCTGTTTCCCGCATCTCCGGTATCCAGTGCTACATTCTTTGGGGTATCTAATGTTAATGGTTCCCAGCTTTTAAGTGTTAACAGCAATTTAGAAACCACGGCCTTTTCTTTTTATGATTATCCGTCTTTCAGCAGTAATTCGCTGTTTGCTCGCACGAACTCCAGCAGTGGTGGTTTATTTGCAGCCAATAATAGCTTGACAGGTACTATAAGCCGCATTTCAACAGGAATAATGGCAAACGGAACATCGGTTACATTTTCACTTAATGGTGGTACGGCTACAACTGTTACAGGGACTTATACCACTAATACTGGTGCTATGACAATAGGAGCTGATACCTGGTCTGGCGGCGATGACTTGACGGCTGTAGGAAATGTTCCGGAAGTCATTGCGTATATTCGACAGTTAACAGCCTTAGAGCAATTAAGAGTAGAAAGTTATCTTGCGGTTAAATATGGCATCACTAAAACAGGAGATTATCAAAACTCTGCTGCAACGGTGATCTGGACCAATGATGCTTCCTATCAAAACAATGTATTTGGTATATTGAGGGATGATGTTTCTGCATTACACCAGCGAATCTCCAAATCGGTGAACAGCGGCAGTGTGCTCACCTTATCTACCGATACCAATTTTACCAACGCCAACAGTACCCATGCGGCCATTGGTACAGACCTTCAGTCATTGGTCATCGGGGAGACTACAGGAGCATATACCTTTACCGGTACTGCGCTTACCGCTTCAGGAGTTACCTTCAGTACCACCGAAGCCATGGCGAAACGCTGGAAAGTCCAGGATACGGGAGGTATCAGCTGTATCAACTTACGTTTTGATGCCACTTCATTGCCGGCCTTATCCGGAAATGAACGCTATTACCTGATCGTGAGTGATGATGCCAACTTTACTTCAAACGTAGTGTACCGGGCAGTGACCAGAACCGGCAACAATATTGATGTAAGCGTAAACTTCAGAGACAATAATGTATCCTATTTTACATTAGCCAAAAAAGATCTGGGCATCTCCGGAGGAGACCTTACCGATGTGAAATCCGGTATCAGCACCATTCCTTCCGCAGCTTGGAAGCCAACGCTTCCAAACACCTACCTGGAAATCAATTCCAACTCCAAAGGATTGGTGGTAAGCCGCGTAGCCAGCACTGCTGCAATCGTAAACCCGATTGAAGGAATGATCATCTATGATCTTAGCGATAACACGATGAAAGTCTATACAGGCACCATCTGGAGAAAACTAGGGGACTACAGTACAGGAAGTAACGGCAACATCAATATTTTCTGTAATTAAACCATAATAACTAATTCGGGGCTGTACCTGGTTACAGCCCCGGATTTAACAAATTAAGAAAGAAGATGAAAAATATAATAATATTAGCAACACTTGCTCTTGCCGGGTGGTTTCATGCCCAGGTGGCGATAGGAAAGACCACGCTCACCAACAGCTCAGTGGCGTTGGAATTCGGTACCGATGTAAGAGGGATCCGTCTTCCGGTGGTGACAGATGTATCCGCCATGACGGGAACCAACGGCAGTATGGTTTTCGATGCAGCCACGGGCAGCTTCAGGTTTTATGCCAATAATGTCTGGAGTACAGCCACTGCGGGAGGGCAGACCGGAGGAGCTCCAACGGGAGCAGATACCGGAAACGGAGTGATTATAGGCGCCAATTCCAGCAGTGCAACAGGCGCGTTGATTATAGAATCTTCAGATAAGGCTTTGGTATTACCTAGAGCAGTTCTGATAGACCAGCGCACGATAACCGGCGTAAAAGGCCTCGCTATGTGGGATTCTGCCATGAAGGCGGTGGTGGTTTATGATGGTGCAAAATGGAACTATTACTAAAAAAACGCTCTTAGATTCAGACAATTGTAAATACCAAAGGGATATCCCTTTTTACATGGAATTAAATAAATTAACATGTATTGATAATTAATTGTCATCTGTTATGAATTTAAACATACCTCTTACTTGCTACCAAGTAAAGCGTTCACTTCGGAGCAAGAAGGGTGGTTACTTGCCGGGAGTTTAAAAAGTCCCTGGTAATATGTCCGAACGAATTATAATAACACATTTGATCTTAAACACCAGATGAGCGGACATAGTCTGGTGTTTTTAAAAAATACTAAATCTATATACACGATAATTATTACTTATCATAAAAATATATTCAATGAAAAGCATAATTACAATGGCTGCCTGTTATTCAGTCTAACGGCTTATTCTCAAGTGGGGATCAACACAAATAATCCAAAAGCAAGTCTGGATATCTCCGCAAAAACTACAGACGGCAGCAAACCGGAAGGGCTTATTGCCCCTAGGTTAACGGGTGACCAGATCCGGGCAGGCGATAACCAATACGGAACTGCGCAAAAAGGAGCTATTCTTTATGCCACCTCAGCGGTAACTTCACCAAGCACTAAAACTGCAAATATTACGGCAGAAGGGTATTACTTTTTTGATGGTACTTCATGGCAGAAAATTACCGGTGCAGCTTCTGCAGGAGATACGACCAATGATGCATGGATTAATGATACCGCCAACTCAATGGTAAAGCTGGGAACGAAATCAGATGGGACGGCTAGAACTGCAGGAACGGATGTTGTTGTAAATGATGCCGGACAAATGGGCTTAGGAACAAGTTCTCCAGCAAATAAACTAGATATAAATGGAGATGGTATAAATAATCCGGTAAGAATAAGAAATGTTTTAAGTGAAGCAATTAATGAACAAAATTTTAACTTGGTATTAAATGCTAATGGAGAAATTAAAAAAAGTCAGAGATCAAGTACACCAATGTATTTTCAAAAATATATTCTTTCGAATGTAAATGCTGATTGGGTAGAGAATTATGATACAAAAATACCTAGTAACAAGTATACCCTAGTTGTTGTTGGGGCTAATTTTCCATATACACTAAGTGCGGCTGGAGGGACTACAATAGAAGCTTATATTTTAGGAGGTACTTGGCGATTAAGAGCTGATTTTTTGGTACAAGTACTAGTCCTTTTATCAACGGAACGTGGACTATATCAACACTTATTCTAGATAATTCTCAGCTTACCATAAATGCTGATGTTTTACAAAACCTGGGCGGAAATAATTCTGGATCTGCTTCAGCTTCTCCGATTCCATAATAATAGTTTTTTACTATATTTTATAAAAGCTAATAAGTATATAATCTATTGTTTTGTAAAAGAATATCTTCGCAATTTTTCTATTGTGCAATAAATATTAGCCAATATAAAATAAAGTAAGGCGACTTCACATCAAGGGGTCGCTTTTTATTTAATATGCTATAACTTCGGTATTTATTCCTATCCAGAATAACAGCTGAATAGCGAAATCAACGCTGTACGTTGTCAGTTATAAAAAAAGAAAAAGTCCCATAAAATAAGGGACTTTTGAATTTGTATGTAAAATTTCTTAATAATCTACATTTGACGTTTCTTCTCCAATATTCCAGGTAAGCCCGAAACGAAGGGTGTTGTCCAAAGCAGTATTGATTTTTGACATATTAATAAGGTAAGAGATGTCAAGACCGAAAGAACGGTATTTTAATCCGATACCTGCCGTAGCAAACTGTCTAGCTCCCTGCTCTTCACTTTCGTGGAAATAACCGGTTCTTACAGAGAATGCGTTGTCATACGAATATTCCAGCGCACCGCTGTACATGATGGAATTTTTATTTTTAAAAGATTTTCCGATACCGGCCATTACACCAACATTCGGAACTTCGTAGATAGGCTGTCTTGTATTCGGGTCTGTTCCTACGAATTCTGAACCGGGAACTAAAATTTTGGAACCTTCAACGCTGATGCCTACTCTGTTCATGTCATCAAGATACATATCGTAACCAACCCCTAATCTTGCCATTGTCGGAAGATAGGATCTTGATTCTTCATTTCCGGTATAATCTAATTTAGGACCTAGGTTCTGTACAGCAAAACCTGCATTCAGTTTCCCGTCCATATTTCCTAAACCTGAAAATCTCGGAGAAGTATAATATCCGGAAACATCTACTGCAAAACTGTTGGCTGGCTTCAGAGTAGTATCTGTATTGAATCCTCCGGCTAAGTCTGAACGGATGAATCTACCGGTAACAGCCATAGAGTAAGAATCCGAGAGTTTAAGTCCATACGCTACGTCTATTGAGAATTCGTTTGGCTTGGAAGTACCCAATGAAGTTACTTCGTTTCCTACTAACTGAGTAAGATCTACTTCACCCATATTGAAGTAATAAATACTTGCCGAAATGGTAGATCGCTCTTCCTGCCCTAAAAATTTATGGAACGCTCCATATAATAAAAACACATCATTGGTAAGTTTTCCCATGTATGGAGTGTAGTTTAATCCCACGGAAGAACTTGTTCTGCTGAAAGGATATTTTGCAGCATTCCAGAATTGAGAAAAAGCGTCAGGAGAGGTAACGACACCCTGGTCTCCCATACCTCCAGCTCTTGCATCTGGCGCGATTCTTAAGAAAGGAGCTCCGGTTAATACAGGTCTTACAAGGCTTAAATCCTGAGAGTAGCCTAAAAAGCCAGCACTTAACCCAATTCCTAAAAGCAGTTTAGTAGTTAAATTCATATGTTGTCTTTTATATATTATCAGTTTTTTGTTGATATTATTATTGTTATTGTTTTAAATTTATTTCAAAAGTACCATTTTTTCTACAGCTGTAGCACTTCCTTTGCATTTTTCTTGATTTTGACTTTTTGCAAATATCTTAAAAATATACGTACCTTTTGCTACTGTGGCACCAAAATCATCTCTTCCGTCCCATTCAATAGCCTGACGTGGCGTTCTAAAGCCCTGTAGGAAGGGTTCTGCTACCACAGGCTGGGATAAAGTTCTTACCAGTTTTCCGGTAATGGTATAAATCTGAACATTCACATCCAAAATATCATCACAATTATGCTCAAACTGAATATACGTCTTATTGGTAAAAGGATTTGGCCAGTTTAACGGTCTGTTGATCACCAGGTGCTGGTCGGCTTCATCCTTAACTTCAAAATTTAACGTTGCAGTTGTAGAATTATTGTTTATATCCCAAACTTTAAATGTCAATTGATGCTGTCCTATTGAAAGGTTCCTGAAAGGGTAGGTGACGTTCCCCTTTTGGTAGTCTGCCAGACTCGGGTTCAGGCAGCCGTTTCCTTCTCCGGAAGCAAAAAAGTCATTCAGTACAACGGTATTGATAATTTGGCCGTCCAAATATACAGTAATATCGTGACCGATACCAGATCCCGTAGAATTTATTCCTGTATCATCCGTAATACATGCGAGCAGCATCGGATTTTGATCTGTAATCCCTCCTTCTGCAAAATTGGTATTATTCATATACAATTTTACTTTTGGAGGTTCATTATCATTGATTCCGTTTGGATTAATATCTCCCACCTGAACTGACTGATTATTGAATACGTCACTCGCTTTATTATCTGCGTAGCCTAAAATTCTTCCTTGTCCCACAGCATAATTAATATCTTTCGGTACGTAAAATTCTACCGTGAATACGCCGTTTACGGCAGTTCCCGAAGCTTTTACAATAGCACTTCCTTCTTCTGTATATTGTAGAACAGGAGTAAGTACTCCGTCATTATTTAATGTGGTCTTATTTAATCTTTTGTCAAAAATATTGATGACAACTCGTCCGTTGAAATTCGTATTAGTCGTTCCGTTCGGATTATTAATGTGTCCTTTTACTTTTACGAAATCCAAACCTCTGATAAGTCCCGGAACCGGTGTTTCTATATTATCAATGACCAATAATCGTTTTGGTCTGCTGAGTTTCATAGCCGGGTCTCCTAGAAAGTTAACTTTCAGGTGGTCTGTTGCAGCACCTTTTTGCTTTTTGGCATTGAGATGGGCAACTCCCAGTGTTAGAAAATCATCATTATTCAGTTTAAAAATATTCTGAGTGTACAGATTCGTAAAATCTACGCCGTATCCTACATCAATAGCACGGCTTGAAGTAATCATGGTTGCAGGCCCGCCTTGTTTCATCTTAAGGAACTGCTCACCGGCAGAAGCGGTTTCCGGCTCATCCCAAAGGGTAAATTCGCAGGTAATAGTCGATACAAAAGGGAATCTGCTGTATACATTAGAAAAATTATTGGCATTCTGAACTTCAGATAATGTTAAAACTCTTTCCTGAGCCCATCCGTTGATTCCTCCATGCCCAAAATAAAACATATACAAGCTATTTCCGATATCATTCGAAATGGCCTGGTTTACCTGAGGGTATCTTTGTCCACCCGCTGTACTCTGTGCCTGAAAAGCATCCAGGTACAATTTTCTCACATTGTACTCTTTAAGGACTGAGGTCGGCTGTTCAAAAACAGTGGCCAAAGAATTATTCATTACCGTATGGAAAGGTGTTCCGCCATCATTATCATCATCTACAATGAAATCAAGCTTCATTTTCCATTCTCCGAATGGCGTTGACTGTCCCGATAAACTGTTGTAGTAGGCCAGCGTTTTGTCCATCATATTTGCTGCTTCCGTCACATTGGCGGCAGGAAGTCTCCCTACTGGCAGGTCCGGAAGGTTATTGGTAATAAATTCTGTTGTCTGAGGCTTTGTCATCACAATATAATCGTCTGTCACGAAAGATCTTATCACATCAGAAGATTCCTCACTCTGATAACTTACCACGACATTGGAATTGTTGGAGATCCTGTTTTTAAAATCATAAGATGTATCTCCTAAAATGAATACATATTTTAATGTGCCTAAAGGAGTATTCAGTTTTGTTACAAAGTCTCTGATTGCCGTAAGATCTCTGCTTCCGCTTCCGAATTCATTGAATATCTTATCTGTATCTACAATCTGTACATTATAATTGTTTGTTGTCTGATGGTAATTGGCCAGTCTCTGGGCCTGCCCCATCATTTCCGGAACTGTAATGATCAGGTAATCCAAATTTTGAAGTGCCGAAAGATTCTGGTTATTAATACGACCAACGAACTGCGGTGCATAGGCAGCATCAGCTTTAAAGGCTACAAATTCATTATTAAAACTCTGATCTGCTGTTGTGTATGCAAAATTGAATGTTGTATTTCCCGTCGCCTTATTTACTCTTCTGTTAGCATTCGTAATGTCGGTAACGTCCCAGACCTGTTCCGCAGAAGCGGCATTAGATAAACTGAAACCATATGTAGTATTGCTTCCGCTGACCAATGAAAAATCTCTGAAATTCATCTGTGTTCCATTGAAGCTCAGGTTATCTTTATACTGTACCTCCAGATAATCTACATAAAAGTTTCCGTTGGGATTAACCGTAATATTAGGTTTTAAATTGAATGTAATCTGGTTTCCGCTCAATCCAGAAATAGTCCCTGAATATCTCAGCGGGAAAAACTCATTGGTTCCACCAGAATTTGCAGCAGGAATAACGGTTGTTGAAGGATTTAGGGTATTAATATCAAATGACATGCTGTTTTGCTGCGATTTGTAGCCGATTACCTGTACTCTGTACCGTATCACATCACCACCCTGAACGGCTGATGCTGTAGTAAAAGTCACCGCCTTATCAGTAGTAAACGGGGTTTCTTCCACCCACAATCTTCCTACTTTCATCAGATTTTTCTGGTCTTTATTAATGACCTGGTAGTTATCAAACCTTGTAATGAGTGGGGTAGCAGGCAGATTAACATCTACCGTGGAAACTCTTTTCCCGGGACCTTTATCAAAATTGATATAATAATAAGAAAAATCCTCATAAATATTTTTTACATTTTCGCTTCTGTCGCTTCTGGTATCGGTTCTTTTAAATCCGTTTCCGTTGGAGGTGTTGTAAAGATTGTATCCATCCGGACCCTGAGCATAAAACAGGGCATAATCATTATCATTCCACACACCGTCATCTTCGCCAACCACCTGGATTGCATTTTCCTGAAGCGCGCTATATTTTACATCCTGATTAAATTCAGGAAGCATGATGCCTCCGTTTCCGTAGATTCTGAAGTTTTTAGGATTTACAGACGAAGGATTGATCCCGTTGTCCTGTAAAAATTGTTTTGTAATCTTGAAAATACCGGATTTGTCAACTTTGATTTTGTAAAAATTTCCCGTTGATAGAGGGTTGGCTGTTGTTCCTACCTTTAACGCACTTCCAAAACTGTTGGGTGCACTGGTTTCCGAAATTTCAAATGAAGAAAGTCTCTGTACCTGTCCTTTCTCTCTTTTAAATAAAGCTATATTAATGCCGGCATAACGCTCTCCTTCCAGATTGTAATACGTAACATCTTTAATTTCATAATCCGGAAGAAGATCTTTGCTTAATTCAAATAAATCTTTTCCGGAGATGTTTTCCCATACGGGATTAGAAACTTTTAACTGCTTTTCGCCAACCTGTTGTTTGGTTGTTATAAAAATGTTATTTTGGCTGAATGAAAATCCCTGATTTTTAAAATTGGGAAGATTAAGTTTTGTATCACCATAATCCCGGATCTTAGAGCCGTCCCATTCTATGGAAATTCTCTGGGCCCAGAGTGTCGATACAAAGCTTAATAAAAATAAAAGAGAAATTTTTTGTTTCATATTTATTATTGAAATTTCTGAATTACAAAATAAATGAAAATTTTATAATTAAATTGTGATACAATAAAATTAATTTGTTAACGTTTTTCAAAAAAATCAACTCTTTACTTGATTTATTGAATAATTTATTTTTTCTTTGTACTTTGAAAATATTTATATCGACTATGAAAAAACTAAAGTTGTTTTCATTAATAGCATTAAGTTCTACACTTGCATTAACCAGTTGCGGAGGATCTAATAATGGCGGCGGTACTAAAAAGTTTGTCAGCAAAACAGGTTGGAAACCAAACGAAAAACAAGGTTGGTTTTTTGCAGGAAAGCAACAAAAGCAGAAAGGTTGGCCGGGAATGGTATATGTAGAAGGTGGAACTTTTACAATGGGATTAGTGAAAGATGATGTTATGCACGATTGGAATAACTCACCGCGCAGAATGCAGGTAAGTTCGTTCTTTATCGGGGAAACTGAAATTACTAACTACGAATACCGCGAATACCTTACATGGTTGAAGTATGTATTCCCTCCAAGCGATCCTAGCTTCAAGGAAATCTACAACGGTGCTTTACCGGATACCTTATTGTGGGACAACAAATTATCTAGAAATGATTACAACGAGACGTATTTCCGTTCTCCGGAGTTTGATTACTACCCGGTAGTGGGCGTATCATGGACTCAGGCAAACAGATATTGCGAATGGTTGTCTGACAGAGCTAATGAAAAAGCTTTGATGCAGGCCGGTATTATTGCTAAAGATTTGTACATCAACGAATCGAATAACCAAGGCGGAACTGCTTTCAATATGGATAAGTTCAAATCGAATGATCCTGAAATGCAGGGGTACATTAACGAAAAAAGAATGCAGCAAAAAACAGGTTTGAAAACAACCAACCAACGATTGCTTGCTGCAAACAGAGCTCCGAACGCTGCTATGGTAACAAAATTCAGACTTCCAACAGAAGTAGAATGGGAATATGCAGCTTTAGGATTGGCTAAAAACAGAGAGTACAACCAATATATGGGCAAAACCCCTCAGATTGAAAAATTGAGAGGTACCAAAGGAAGAGAAAAAGGGATGTTCCTTGAAAACTTCAAAATGGGTGCTGGTGATTACTCCGGTATCGCAGGCTGGAAAAATGACGGATCTGCACAGACTTCTGATGTTAGACAATTTCCTTCCAATGATCTTGGGATTTATGGTATGTACGGAAACGTTGCAGAATGGACGGCAGATGTATACAGACCAATCATTGATGAAGATTTTAGTGATTTCAACTATTACAGAGGAAATATGCCTCAGGCTATCGTAAGAAACGGAGACGGTACTTATAAGATGGTAGATGAAAATGGAATCAAGTATGATACTTTGGCAGATGGAAGATTAGTTTACAAAAACCTGCCGGGTCAGTTTGAAAGAGAAACCATCGCTGACTATAGAAACTATAGAGATGGCGACAGAATGTCTTCCTTAGATTACAGAAATGCTTCTGATTCAGCTTCTGCATATGATATGTACAATGCTCCTAAATCAAGATTTATTGTAGATGGTAGCGGTAAAGTAATATTACAGAAAGACAGAAAAGAAAGAACTTCTGGAGTTTCCAACGATATCAGAGTGGTAAAAGGAGGTTCTTGGCAAGATACAGCTTACTGGCTGGATCCGGGACAGAGAAGATATAAAAATGAAAATAAAGCATACGGATGGATTGGATTCCGTGTAGCTCAGGATGCAAGAGCAAACGATAAGAGTAGAACAAGAAGATAATATTTATCAAAATAATTTTCAAAAAACCTTCCGGAATTCTGGAAGGTTTTTTATTTTTGAACTATGAATACAGAACAGTTTTACCCTTTGTTTTTACAAGCTGCACATGTGGTTATCGACAGCAGAAAAATCGAAAAGAATGATATTTTCTTCGCCTTTTCAGGAGAAAATTTCAATGCAGCCACTTTAGCTGAACAGGCGATTGACAGAGGTGCGCTGGCTGTGATTGTAGAACAGCAGGCATATGAAAATATAGAAAAGAATATTTTCTATGTTCCTTCAACGTTGGAATTTTTACAGGAACTCGCCATATACCATAGAAATAAACTTCAGATTCCTGTCATCGGCTTAACCGGCAGTAATGGAAAGACCACTACGAAAGAAATTATCCATGCCGTACTTTCTGAAAAATTTAATGTTCAGTATACCCGCGGAAATCTGAATAACCATATCGGAGTACCTTTAACTATACTTTCTATTAAACCGGAACATGAAATGGCAGTAATTGAGATGGGAGCCAACCATCAGAAAGAAATTAAGTTTCTCTGCACGATCTCCCTGCCTGATTTCGGATATATAACCAATTTCGGAAAGGCGCATCTGGAAGGATTTGGTGGAGTGGAAGGTGTTATTAAAGGGAAGTCTGAACTGTACGATTATCTTAAATATAACCGCAAGACAATTGTTGTTAATGAAAATGATCCTATCCAGGTTGAAAAAACTAAGGATTATTCGCCTAAAATCACTTTCGGAAATACAGCATCAAATTATCAGTTTGAATTGTTTTCGGAACAACATTTTGTAGGGCTGAAGTATAATGATCAAAAAGCCGTTTCAAAGCTTACAGGCGAATATAATTTTACCAATCTTTGCGCAGCTGCAAGTCTTGGACTTCACTTCGGAATTGATTTTAAGAATATCATTCGCGCTATTGAAAATTATACACCCACCAATATGCGATCTCAGATTGTAGAAAAAGGAAATAAGACACTGGTTTTAGATACGTATAATGCAAATCCGAGCTCAATGGCCGCTTCCATCAGGAACTTTGTTACATTCCGGGGTTCAAAGACGATCATCATTGGTGATATGCTGGAACTTGGTGATGAAAGTGAAAAAGAACACCGCAGTATTTTAGAGCTTGCTCATGAATTAGCATTCGATGAAATTATTACTGTAGGTAAAATCTTCAAAAGTGTTAATCACTCCCCTTTAAGCTTTGAAGATACAAATGCCTTAACAGAATATCTTAAGGTAAATAAAATACCCTCCAAAAATATCCTGCTGAAGGGTTCAAGAGGTATTGCTCTGGAAAAAGCAATAGATTTTATTTAAATTTTTTGTTCCAGAATTCTCGTATGATAAGTCTGATATTTTTGAAGGTGCTTGGAAAGACTTCTTCTTCGATCTGAAGGGTGTTTTTCCAGGCAACTTCTGTAATACCTTCTTCGATCTGTGGTTTTGAAGTATCTTCACCATCGAAATTCATTTCAAACCAATGGGTGCATTTCAGTACTTTATCACCATTTCTTTCAATATAAATATGATAGGTCGTGTTGATGAAGCTTAGCAGTTCTACATTCTGCAATCCTGTTTCTTCTTCAATTTCCCTTACGGCAGATTCTTCACGGGATTCCCCCTTTTCCATTTTTCCTTTCGGAAGGTCCCATTTTCCAAGTCTTTTTATGAAAAGAATATCACCATCAGGATTACTCACAATACCTCCGGCAGCTTCTATAATTCTGAAAAGTTTCTGAAACTCCTGCCATATCTCGTTGATATTCTCTCCGAAAACATTTAATTCCTTTACAGATGTATTTTCAAGAAGATCAAGAGCGATCTCAAGGCTTGTGACGTTTTCGTATCCAAGCGTTTTTTCTAAGTTTTCAGATTGCTTAGACAACAGTAATTTTTTTTCGTTCACAAAAACTTTATACATATATTTGTAAGAATTAAGAATTTAATACAAAAATAAAAAATGAATTTAGAAGGACGAAAGATTATTGTGAATAAATCATCTAAAGACCTGGTAGAAATACTGAAATCTCCTGAAAATTACAAAGATTTCATGCCGGATGGTTTACAGAAGTTTGAAACGAGAGAAGACGGATTTAAATTCGGATTGCAGGGGATGCCGGAAATTGCTCTGAAAATTGATGAAGTAACCGATGAAAAGGCAGTTTTGAAGTCTGCAAGTTCCAGCCTTGATTTTTCACTGACTGCTGCTTTGCATCCTCTTAATGAAAATCAGACAGAAGTGCAGATGCTGTTTGAAGGAAAGTTTAATCCGTTTATCAAAATGATGGTGGAAAAGCCCCTTCAGAACTTTATCAATACCCTTACCGATAAGATTGAAGCTTATAAATAATCAAACCTCCTCAAATGGAGGTTTTTTTTATGCAATAATTCCCGAACTGTGATCGTACGGGCTTCCGGTTGCTGATGACAGGACATTAATACTATTGTTTATCCTGAGAACGCCCATTAATGCAAAAATCAAGGCTTCTTTGAAATCAATGATTTCTTTTTCCGGGATCATAATTTCTGCCTGTGTTTTGGAACTGATTTTTTCAATTAAATATTGATTGTACGTTCCGCCGCCTGTTACAAGCACATTTTTTAGACGGTTTTTATTAATCACCTCAGCAATCTGCTGGGCTGCATGTTCGGTAAATGTTGCTAAGGCATCCAAACTGTCGACATTCTCAAGTCTTGGGAATATATTTTCGTTACACCATTCAATTCCTAAAGATTTAGGATGTGGCTGATGATAAAAGGGTAATGAATTTAATGCGGAAAGAAGGCCTTCATTGATATTTCCATTTCTGGCTAAATTTCCGTTTTCATCAAAATCTTTATTTAAATGTTGAGCCAGTTTATTAAGAACAATATTTACCGGTGCAATGTCGAAAGCAATTCTTTTGCCTTCAGATTGTAATGAAATATTTGAAAAACCACCAAGGTTGAGGCAGGCATCGTATTCGGGGAAAAGAAGTTCATCACCAATCGGCACAAGAGGCGCTCCGTTACCGCCCATCAGAACATCCTGGCTTCTGAAATCGTAAACAACAGGAATACCTGTTTCCAGCTTAATTGCTCTGCCGTCACCGATCTGAAGGGTGAATTTCTTTTGAGGCTGATGATAAACCGTGTGTCCATGCGAAGCAATGAGATCAATATTTTTCAGTTTATGTTTTTCAATAAAGTTTTTTACGGTTTTACCTAGAAAAAAACCATATTCAGAATGTAATCCCAATAATTGTTCAGCAGGGAGATCTATTGCGTGGTTCAGCTGATGATGCAGAGTGTCGGAATATAAAACAGTTTCGGCTTTAATAATTTCAAAACTCCAGGAATAACCTTTTACAAATCTTACAAAACAAATATCCAGGCCGTCTAAGCTTGTTCCGGACATTAATCCTATCACGTGCCAGATCATATAAACTACTTTTGATTTTCAGAAAGTTTATCGGTTGTAAAATCTCCCGAATTCTGATAAAATACGTATTCGGAAAAGTCATCTTTCGCAGTCATTCCATGTGCTCCGATAAGTGTGGAACCGTCTTTCATGGTTACATATACGGTATCACGGGTATAGATTCTTTTTTTTCGCTGATCCCAGAATACAGTCTGCATGGCAAACCGGTCATTTTCGTTTGTTGTAATTCTTACATCACCTCTTGCCTCATAGAATTGTTTGTAATCGTAGAACTTGGCATATTTGGCTTTAATCGTCCCCGGGGTTTTAGGCTTCTTTTTATCGAAAAAGAGAATGTCAATTCCTTTTCTTGCCACGGTATAAGGGCTGTCGATAAGCTCATATTTTTCAATGATCGGAGCCTTCGCGCGCATTGTCACAAAACCTGAATCCCGCTGGATAATATTGGCGTTATTGATGATTTGTGATGCAAAGTTTTTATTGTTTTTACCCTTATTATTGGTGAGGTCTTCTTCACAGGATGTTACCATAAAAAATATAGCACAACTAAAAAGGTATGCTATATTTTTTTTATATGATATGTTTCTGAGAAACTTCATGCTAGTTGTATAGAGTCTTTCTGAACCATTTATCTGCAAAATTGAACCCAACTTTGAGATTAATATAATTTTGGTTAATGAGGTTATTCTTAAGTGTTCCTCTTTTTCCTACCTCAATCCCGAGCTCAAGTCCGCTCATTCTTGTTATGCTGCTGTTTTTGAATGGAAGAAGAACCCCTCCGGAAACCCCGAATTTATTGATGTTCTGTCCTGCAATCTGCAGGTTTCCTTTTTCATAAAAAGCTCCGTAACGGTATACAATTCTGGAAAAATAACTTCTGAAGTTGTTATAATTCGGTAGGTACCATCCTCCTGCAGAAATTCTGTAAGAATCCTGAAGATCCAGAGACTGTCCGAAATAGGCAATGCTTTCTCCTTTTTTATAGTCTCCCTGAACGGATAAAAACCATTTGTTCTCTTCACCATATCCAACCCCTACAGAAGCCTGGAGAGGCATAAGATTTTTAGAGCTTATAGATTTTCTTTCTATTGGACTTTCGTTGGCTTTTGTCGTTTGGCCGGCATCAGAATAATAATAAGTACTGTTCAGGTAATCGGTGGTCATATTGCTCGTATTACCGAAAGTTGTGGTTGCACCAATTGTAAGTTTTCTGTCGGTACTCGTATTCAGGTTCTGATAGCTTGCTCCCAGCGTAAAGTTGAAATTTTTAATGCTGTTTTTGGTTTCATATCCATTAATAAGCTCTGCATTGGAATATGCAAGTTCATTAAGATCATACAGGTTTCCAAAATAATAATTGGCTCGGACTCCTACTGCAAATTTATCATTGACTTTATAGCCTAATGCGATCTGAGCGGTATTCAACGTTCCGCTTCCTTTGAATCTGTTTGCTACCGTCACACCGGTTTCCACATCTGTATCCGTATGAACAATTTCATAGCTCTTAGAACTGTAAGGCTGGTAAGAAAGACCCATCTTCAATTTTGGAGATAGTGGGAAAGCCAGTGAAATATTGGATAAATACGTAGAATGTTTGGTAGACTTTGTATTGTTATAATCTGTTTTGAAGTAATTGTTTTCGTTGGTAGCTTCCAGCTTAATACTGGTAAGCTCGAAATTGGCATTGTTTGCAGGGTTTGCAAAGTTAAAATTACTGGTAAAATCGCTTATGAAAGCGGTAGATATACCTCCCATAGAGGAAGTTTCGATCGTATTATCATATTTAATATCTCCGATTCCGTAGGTCGCATAAGGTGAATTACTCAGATTCTGCGCGTTTAGGAAGTATCCGACTGATATTAATGATAGTACAAAGATTTTTTTCATTCTTTATTTTTAAAACAATGCGCAAATATCTTAAATATTAATGAATTGTAAAAATTATAAGAGGTTAAAGTTTGTTAAGGACGATGAATAGATATAATATTGATGAATGGTGAGTTGCCAATCGCTTGCTTGTGAATTTTTCCGCATATCTATATATACATGATAGAAGTTCACAGCTGATCAGAACACAAAATTCATTTATGAAGTAAAAAATCACATTCTACGAATTACAAATTTCTTTATCTTTGAGGCATGAATTGGGAGAACATTGCCGGACAGGAAAATCTGAAAAAGCTTCTGAGAGAAAGTATTGCCGAAAACAGAGTGAGCCACGCCCAGCTTTTCGTAGGGAAGGAAGGGTACGGAACGTTGCCTATGGCTCTGGCATATGCCAAAGAAATTTTAAGCAGTGAAAATGAACATGCCGCTTCAAAAGTAGAACATCTTAATCATCTTGATCTTCATTTCAGCTTTCCGGTTTTTACCGATAACAGAAATTCTTTAAGCAAAAACAAATTTGAAGAATTCCGGGAGATGGTTATGAACTCTCCTTATTCCAGCTACGATGACTGGACTGCCTTTTTGGAATCAGAAAATAAGCAGCTTTTTATTTCTGCTGATGAAGTTGATGACCAGAACCAGAAATTTTCATTAAAAAGTTTCGAAGGGGGAACCAAAATTCTCATTGTTTGGCGTGCTGACAAGATGAACGTTGCGGCAGCCAACAAATTCCTGAAGTTTTTAGAAGAACCTCCTGCAAAAACCGTTATTATTCTTACCGCAGAAAGTACCAACGATATTCTTCCGACCATTCTTTCCAGAACCCAGATTGTTGAAGTTCCTAGAATTAATGATGAAGATATCGAAGCATATCTGAAAATAAATTTCAATGTTTCTCAGGATAAAACAGGAGAGATCATCCATCAGGCACAGGGAGATCTTAATGCTGCTCTGAAGCTGATGCAGTCGGGAAATAAAAGTGATGAGTTTGAAAAGCTTTTTATTCAGTGGGTGAGGGATGCTTTTATGGTTAAGAAAAAACCGGAATTCCTGAAAAGCATTATTTTCTGGGCCAGAGAAATTGCAGGCTGGAACCGGGAAAAGCAAAAGAATTTTCTTAATTACTGCTCGGAAATTTTCAGGCTTGCTCTTCTGCAGAATTACCAGTCGGAAGATCTGGTTTACAAAAAAATTGATGCCAATGGATTCAACTGGGTCGGATTTTCAAAATTCATCAGCGGAGCCAATATCGAAAGTATCCTGGAAGAAATAAGTACTGCTGATCTGCATCTTACCAGAAACGGAAACCCGAAAATCGTATGGACCGATCTGGGAATAAAACTATCGAGGTACATTCATAAAAATGCATAAAAAATCCGACTGTAAGGTCGGATCTTATTTTTACAGTTAAGCAGTTTTCTTTGCTTTTTTCTCTTTAGAACCATTTGTTTTGATTCTGTTTTGGGCTGTAGATTCTTTTTTTTCACAGCCTTTGTGATATTCGGCATTGGCTTTTTTGTCTGCTGCAGAACAATGCTTTTTATCTTTTCCTGCACAACATCCTTCTTTTTCCTGTGCGAAATTTAAAGTGAATACGCTTAAGAGCGCTAAAATTGAAATTGCTTTTTTCATCTGATATTTTCTAACACTCAAATATAATAAATTCAGAGTATTAGATTTAGCCAATATTAAAAATAGATTAAATTTAACATAATATTCAATCAATCGTTTGATTTATTAAAAAACCGTTGTACATTTGCATTCTCAAAATGAGAGTAAAAAATGATTTCAAAAGAAGAAAATATATTGTTTGCTGCTGAGAAGCTTTTTGCTGAAAAAGGTTTCGAAGGAACTTCCACAAGGGAGATTGCCAAAGCAGCCAATGTAAATATTTCTATGATCTCTTATTATTTCGGGTCAAAAGAAAAGCTGTACGAAAAGCTGGTAGAGTACAGAATGAACGAAGGGCAGTTTTTCTCAAAAGATATTCTGGAAAGAACGGATATTAATGAATGGGAAAAAATCGTAAAGATCGTAGATCAGTTTGCAGGACGGGTAAGACATCAGAAATGTTTCTACCGAATCATGCAGAGAGAGCAGCTGCACACGCAGAATCCTCATATTGTAGATTTTCTGAAGCAAACAAAAATGGGATTTATCTCCATGTATTCAAAAATATTGGAAAGCGGACTGAAGAACGGAATTTTCACTAAAAATCCACCAATTTATCTTCTCCATTCCACGGTGAGCGGAACTTTATTCTACGCATCCAATGCAAAAGAAATGTACAAGGAATTTCTTAACAACACAGATGAAGAGGAAGTTTTTGACGAAACCTATTACACAGAGCTTAATACACATATAAAATACTTATTAAAAGACCTTCTAGGGTATGAAGAAAATAAATAACTCAGTTATTGCACTGGCATTATTCATAGGGATTGCACAGGCAAATGCACAGGAGAAAAGAACACTCACTCTTGATGAAGCTGTGCAGTTGGGTATTCAGAACAGCAAAAATCTGAAGATTGATGCCGCTAAGATCGAAGAAGCTACCGCAGACCTTCTGGAAGCAAAAAACAGACAGCTTCCGGAACTGAAGGTTTCAGGAAGCTATATGTATCTTCCGCTAAAACCGAATATCAACATTAAACTTCCGGGAGTTTCCGGAGATGGTGGGCCCGAAGTACATCAAGTAGCCTATGGCTCGGCTAATCTCAGCGTACCCATCTACAGCGGCGGAAGAATAAAATACGGGATTGAATCTGCAAAATATCTGGTGGAAGCATCAAAATTAAGCACTGAAAATGATAAAGTAGCCATTGCCTACAATGTTGCACAGGCTTACAATAATCTTTTCAAGGCTAATCAGTCTATTAAAGTATTAGAAGAAAATCTTTCTGCTTCCCAAAAAAGAGATGAAACTTTTCTTAAAATGGAAAACAATGGCCTTATCGCAAGAAACGACAGGTTAAAAGCCAATCTTCAGACTTCAAACATAGAACTGCAGCTCCTTGAAGCTAAAAACAATTACAACATTGCCAACATCAATATGGATCTGTTACTGGGTATTCCGGAAACAACGGAAATCGAAGTGGATGAAAACTATATTGAAGAAGGAGAGGACATAAAAACAGTAGATTATTATATCAATACGGCAAGAGAAAACCGTAAAGACCTTCAGGCTTTAGACAAACAAAGACAGGCCGCAGCACTGGGAACAAAATCAGCAAAAGCTGAAAATCTTCCTTCCATTGCTTTTACAGGGGGGTACGTGGCAGCAGATATTCCTAAATTTTTAACGATTTATAATGCCGTGAATGTCGGAGTCGGGATTTCCTATAATTTATCAAATCTCTGGAAAGAAAATTCTTCACTGAAACAGTCCAGAGCAAGAGAAATGCAGCTTTCTGCCACCAATGAGCTTTTGAATGATAACATTAAACTGGACGTCAACAGAGAATACCAGAACACAGATTATTCTAAAAAAAGAATTGCTGTTTTCGAAAAATCTGCTGAACAGGCGAATGAAAACTACAGAATTACTAAAAACAAATACGACAACGGTCTTGCCACGATGACCGAGCTTCTTGATGCTGATGCAGCCCAGATTGCAGCCAATGTAGGAGTCATCAATGCGAAGGCAGATGCGGCACTGGCTTACAGAAAACTATTACAAACTACAGGAACTTTAACAACAAAATAAATTAAGAGCGATACCGAAAATGGAAAATAATACTACACAAGTAACTGAAACTAAAAAGAAAAAAAGTTTAGTTTTCCCTATTATTTTAGCCGTTGTTTTAATCGGCGGCGGAATCTATGGATACAGAACCTATTCTTATGGACAGGTGCATGAAGAAACAGACGACGCACAGATTACTTCCAATATGGCTCCCGTAATTTCAAAAATTTCAGGGTATGTAAAAGAAGTAAAAGTAAAGGATAATGAGTTCGTAAAAAAAGGGGATACTCTGGTTATTTTGGATAACAGAGATCAGAAAATGGCGCTTGAACAGGCAGAAGCAGCTTTGGCTACGGCAAAAAGTAATATTTCCAATGCTCAGGCTTCTACTACCGCAACCTCTAAAAATATCGGTTCATCACAGGCTGCCGTTACTACAGCCAATGCACAGATTGAAGCAGCAAAAGTAAACGTCTGGAAAACTACCCAGGACTTAAAAAGATATGCCAATCTTGTAAAAGATCATTCCATTACCGAACAACAATACGAACAGGCATTGGCAGCAAAACAGACTGCCGACAAACAACTGCAGGTGCTTGTTGATCAAAGAAACCAGATCGCTCAGCAGACTAATATTGCCTCTTCTCAAACAGCGGCAAGCTCCCAGCAAATTAGTGTTGCCGGTTCTGTGGCCAAACAAAGAGAAGTAGATGTGGAAAATGCAAGATTAAACCTTTCTTATACGGTAATTGTTGCTCCTGAAGACGGATATGTAGGTAAAGTTCCTATTCAGGCCGGACAATATTTACAGGCCGGATCACAGTTGTTTGCTTTGGTTAAAAACGATCAGAAATGGGTAGTGGCCAACTTCAAAGAAACTCAGGTTGATAAAATGGTAGAAGGACAGAAAGTGAAAATTGAAATCGATGCCTTCCCGGACAGGGAATTTGATGGGGTTGTAAGCTCTTTCTCCCCAGCAACCGGTGCTACATTCTCTATCCTTCCTCCGGATAACGCAAGTGGTAACTTCGTAAAAGTAGTACAGAGACTTCCTGTAAAGATCGATTTTGTAAATCTTGATAAAGATGTAGCCAAAAGATTAAGAACGGGAATGAACGTAAAAGCAGAAGTTTCACTGAAATAAAATATAAAGTGGATTGTCAATAATCCCGGGATGGCCGATAATGCAGAAGATGGAAAGAAGCTGCCGATTATGATAAAGAAATACATGAAGAGGATCGGCGATGTTGATGAAATGAAGGAGCAGGCAATGATGAAGACGGACAATTGACAATTCACTTTTCAAAAAACAATATAAGAGAATTGTCAATATACGAGGAGAAGTCGGTAATGAGGAGGTAATGAAGAAGCTTTGATCGTAATGTTGACCGGAGTTTGCAGATGAAAATCAGCCTTATGTGGAAATGTTGTTCAGGCTAATCATGAAGTTGTCTTACGATGAAGAGATCAAAATGAAATGGTAAATGAAGCCGTACCGACATAATGAAGATGACTATTGACAATTCACTTTTTTAATTAAGATTTTTTGAGATTCAGATTACTGTCAGTGAACGATAAAGATTGTTCATTCACAGGAAATTAATCAGTAAGAATTAAGTTAGTTCGTAAAAAACTTGTTCTGGTTTCAAAAAAGTTCTGAATCTCATAATCTCTTAATTTTTTTAATACTATTAAATAAACATGCAAGATTCATTAGTAGAATATGGAGCGCGAAGAGTAATCATTACGATTACAGCCATTCTTTGTGCTTTGCTTGAAATTGTGGATTCCACGATTGTAAATGTTGCCCTCAATGAAATGAAGGGTAACCTCGGAGCCACACTTTCCGAGGTGGGATGGGTCATTACGGCATATGCCATCGGGAACGTGATCATTGTACCGATGACAAGCTGGCTTTCGCAGCAGTTCGGGCGTAGAAATTACTTTGCGGCATCCATCATTATATTTACCGTATTCTCTTTCCTCTGCGGAAATGCTACCAACATCTGGGAGCTGGTATTCTTCAGGCTGATGCAGGGAATTGGCGGTGGTGCGCTGCTGGTAACTTCACAAACCATCATCACAGAATCTTATCCTATAGAAAAAAGAAGTATGGCACAGGCCATTTACGGTCTGGGAGTAATTATAGGTCCCACTTTGGGTCCGCCTCTGGGAGGATATATTGTAGATAACTTCAGCTGGCCTTATATTTTTTATATTAATATTCCAATCGGGATTGCTGCAACACTAATGACGCTACAGTTTGTAAGAAGTCCGAAATATGCTGAAAAGCGTAAAGCTTCGGATGTCGACTGGGTCGGGATCGCTCTCTTGGCTGTTACCGTTGGGTCGTTACAGTATATTTTGGAAAGAGGGCATGAAGAAGACTGGTTTGCAAGCGGGTGGATTGTACTCTTTACCGTATCAGCAGTTTTAGGGTTTATACTATTCCTCTGGCGGGAACTTACCTTCAAATATCCTATTGTGGAATTAAGGGTTTTGAAAAACAGCAACCTAAGGATCGGTACAGTCATGTCCTTTGTACTAGGATTCGGTTTATATGGCTCTACCTTTATCGTTCCGCTGTATACACAAAGCATTTTGGGCTGGACGGCACTTCAATCAGGAGCATTAATGATTCCTGCGGCACTTACCACCGCTTTTATGATGCCGATCATCGGAAGGTTATTATCGAAAGGGGCGAAACAGCAGATTTTGGTTTCTTTAGGATTATTCATCTTCTTTGTCTACAGTTTCTGGGGATACAAAATATTAACGCCGGATACCAGTAAAGACGCCTTTTTCTGGATGCTTATTGTGAGAGGAGCCGGTCTCGGATTATTATTTATCCCGATTACTTCACTTTCTTTAAGTACGCTGAAAGGACAGGAAATCGGACAGGGAGCAGCTTTCACCGGAATGATGAGGCAGCTGGGAGGTTCTTTCGGGATTGCGGCGATAACGACTTTCATTGCCAATGCCGGACAAAAATACAGACTGAACCTGATTTCGCATCTTGATGAAAATGATTTTGCCGTTCAGCAGAGACTTCAGGCTTTAAAAGGCAGTTTCATGGCAAAAGGAATGACTCCTGATGCCGCCATGAATGCCGCTTATAAAATGCTGGACCTCACGGTAACGAAACAGGCTACGGTACTTTCCTACATGGATGTATTCCTCTATCTCGGAGTCATCTTCTTAATCTGTATTCCGTTTATTCTTTTCATTAAAGAAAGAAAAAGCAAAGAGAAGATTGATCTGAGTGAAGCGATGCATTGATAAAATGTTGAAAAATTTTATTATAGCATTATAAAAACCGCAGAATTTTCTGCGGTTTATCATTTTTAAATTGACAAAATACAATTAATAAATTTAAAGACTTTTTTTAATAAAAACGTTGCAGCTTTATAACACAAAACCCACCGCAAAAACGGTGGGCTATTTTCATATGAACACGAGCGGGACGCTTGCGCAAGCGATTTATAATTTATACTTTGCTAGTTTAGTAAAAAATAATTTAATGAAATAATAAAATTAATTATTATAGATGTAACAATTACCCAGAAGAAAATAGAGTATTTTCTTCTTTTTTTTAAGGGAAATTGATCAAACTCAGCAAAATATTTTTTCCAATTGTCACCGAATATAAATATATAAACGTTAGAAATAATTATAAATATAAGTGTAATGATTATCAATTTGAATTTTTGAAGCACAGTTTCGCTATAATATAAATATGATAAAAATATTAATGCTTCAAAAAGACAAATGCTTATAACCTCTTGAAATCCGATAGAATTTTAGGATCAGAAATATAGTCTCAAATTTTATAAAATTTATAATATAGATAATAATAAAATTTCATTTATCATTTATTTTGGTTCGTGTGCTGCTGTTAAATTAATTCTATACGGTCCAGCGCTATTTACACCTTTATCTAATTCAGTTTGACCTGAACCTACATCATTAACGTAACCATTAAATCTCCCGGGATAAAATGCATCTAGTCCAAAATAAACTAAAGAAGGAACAGTACCTACACCTGTTAAACCATATATCCCTACACCTGTGTTTAAAGATGCTTTGCCTTGTGATACCGCATTTGGAGAATTTGGATCTTTCTTATATTGCGGAACACCATACCCCCAATCAAGAACAGCTCCTAAAACAACAGTTCCAACACTAACACCTTTACCTACTTTTATAAGAGATCCTGCGTTAATTAAGCTTTCGGATTTTAAAAAAGTCTGACCATTACCATAATATCGAATTCCACGATAGGTAAAAGGAGAATTCGGTCTAGCTGTTCCAATATATCTTCTGTAGGATAAATTAGACATATAGGTTCCATTAAAAGACAGCAATGTATTTGCTTGTCCTAATGGAGAATAGATACTTTGTTGTTGATTGTCAGTTTTTTTTATTTGCTGTAATCAAAGCTGACTCCTGAACACCTTCATTAGCGAAAGTTTCTCCAGAACCCTCTTCTCCTTTTGTATAACTTACATTATTGGATTTATCATTAATAGAGTACGAACCATCTTCATTTTTTGGATAGAGCCAGCTATATTATGTTCTCGCCTATAAGCTCTTGCTTCTTTTCTTGACTCAAATAATCCAAATGGATCAGTATATAAAATAGGATTGTTAAATCCATAACGATAAGGTGTTATAGTAACACCTAATTCCGCGAGTGGATCTACGACGCCCCATCGTCCAATATCCGGCATATAGAATCTTGCCCGTAATCATACATTCGTTTCCTGCAGCTCCTTACCATTGTACTTATATTGATAAGCATTATCAAAACTATAATACTGTGCATTATGCATTAACCCAAAAGGATAGTAATTGTTTACCCCTTCTGCTTCGCCGGGTGTAATATAGTTATTACATGATGTACTGCCATCCGGAAAAGTCTGGCAATTTTCAATCACAATATCACCGGTTACTATTGCATTTCCGTTAGCATCGCTGTAGCTTAATCTTACATTTCCAAGATGATCCGTATAATTATAAAAATACCTGTTCCTTAATCCGTCAAAATAACCTTCCGAAGTAGGGATAATTCTCAGCTTCATTCCATCACTGGTCATGGTGCCCGTTTCATCTTCCCATACATAAGTAAACTTATATAATAACAAAGCCAACTCAATTAAGTTGGCTTTGGTTATTTAGGATTAAGTCCTATAAACATCCTTTTTTCTTCAGAAGCTCTTTTATTTCAGAGTATTCTTTCGCAGAATGGTCTGCTTCATCTTCTATCCAGTTTTTCATATAAATATCTTTAGGATTAACTGCTCCTCCTTTTTCATATAAAACTTTACTACAGTCAGTCCCTTGTTGCAAAAGGTATAATACGATATCATAATTACTTGCTAAAGCTGCTGAACCTAAAGCTGAACCCGCTTGACTTCCATCATTGTAATTAACTTTTGCTCCATTATCAATTAAAAGTTTTACAATATCTAAATGGTTTCTACCTGATGCCGTGATTAAAGGAGTTCTATACATTTTTTGCTCATTTTTACCCGTGCTGCATTCAATGTAGTTAACATTCGCTTTATGTTTAATTAATTCCTCAGCATATTTTGTTGTATTGTCGAAGCTTGCACAAGCTATTATCAAAGGAGAACTACATTGCATAGAATCTGCAATATTAGGATTGGCTCCTAATGTTAACAACTCTTTAAAGCCTTTATAACTATTATTATATATACTCAAATGTAATAGTGTATTTCCATATATCTTTTCCTGATAATTTAATACCTCAGGATTCTTTTTTATCTCTTCATCTATTTTACCAATGTCATTATCTTGAACTGCTTTTGCCAGCTCCCAAGCTGGAGTATCTTGGAACAATCTATAATCTCCTGCTAAAATTTTATTTTTATCTACTTTTTTATCTCTGTCTATTTTATTGCAGGATGTTGCCAATAATAACAAAGAAAATAATAGCAAAATTCTTTTCATATTATTTCGCATATTTTTAGGATTAATTCCAAATTCTTTCAACATATTATCCATACTGTACCCATTATAGACCGAACTCGCACTGGTTGGCCAGACAGTATGCCTTTTACCATTTACATCAGGCATCAGCAAACTTTTATCCTGAGCTATATTAAGAGGGGTCAGTTTTCATTATATAAGCATTGATGAGTCCTTCCGTCCTAAAGGTTGCAGTAAAACCACCAAACCAGCCTTTCATATCAGAATTGTTTTTCCCATTTAGAAACTTTGTTGCAGCTCCGACTCCCGCAGCATTAAAAGTTATGGCTTCCCTTCTGGTAAGGTTGGAATTAAGTGCTGCCAAACCACCGCCTAGAGAATGACCTGTATAGGTTAATTCTGTATCACCCAACTGTTTGGAAATTTCCGTCGCATTTGTCGCAGATAACGAATATTGGCTTGATGCTCCTAATGGTTGCGCTACATCCGCAACCCCATCTTTAGCCAGGTCTTCTGTTCCGGCTGTAGCATAGGCATATTCCGTAACCTTCCCATCAACAACCCTCTCGTAAACTTGTGACTTAAAGCCTGATGCTTTGTCCTCTAATTGAACATTACTACCAAAATCTCTTTGAGAAACCCTCCAGCCGCCAATCAGAATATTATCCTTTTTATCGCCATAAACGTGGGCAGCCATTGCAGCAGCTTCTTTAGGAGTAGGCTTCATTGCCTCTCTTCCATCAGGATCAATAAACCTGATCGGATTATTAAACGCATAATTATAAGGACTGTGACGAGTCATCTTCTCCGCCAACGGATCCACCACGCACCATCTTCCAATATCCGGCATATACATCCTCGCTCCATAATCATACATTCCTGTCTCTTGCGGCTCCTTCCCGTTGTACTTATACTGATAAAAAGGATTCCCTGCTAGTGCATTATACCCTTCATGCTTCAACCTGAAAGGATAATAATTGTTTTCTTCAAAAACTTCTATTCCGTTGCTATTATTAAAGTAGCTTAACCTTACATTTCCTAAATGATCTGCATAGTTGTAAATATACTTTATTGTTTTCAAAAAATTTATTAACATAAAATAAAGTCATCGCAGAAGAATTAGAAAACATTTTTAAATTGATAAAACTTCACTACTAAATTTAAAGACTTCTTTAATAAAAATGTAGCTGCATTATAAAACAAAACCCACCGTAATTGCAGTGGGTTTTATTTTATCTACCGGCACGAATGGGGCACTTGTCAGCAAAGGGGTTACTTTATAATTTCTCCATTAAGTTTGAATTTTACAGAAAAAGTGTTTTCTCGAATATTAATAACTCTTTTAATATTCTCTTCGGTTCCTAATTTTTTTAATACATTTTCTCCTTTTTCTGCAAATGAAAAGTATTCATCTGTGTAAAAATAAAGAGGAATTAATCTTTTCTCTAAAAAAATAGACCTATTACTATTTTCTATCCAAAAATTTTCAGATGGCATAGATAAATTATTCAAATATAAAATATAGGTCTCTTCATTTTTTTTGTCTAAAACCACATAAACTTTACTTTCCTTGCCTCTTTTTTGAACCTCTTTATTTAGGATTTCAGTAACAGAGGTGGGTAGAAAATAAATTATATCTGAAGTTTTCTTTTGTGAGTAACAACCCAACAAACAAAAATACAACAATAGGATTAATATGTTTTTTTTCATTACGGATTTTTTTGTTTTTCTATAAAATGATTTAGTGATTCTTGACCTATATTATTAGTTTTAGTAGTGCCAATATTATTAGTTTGTACTCCATTAGGTGTAACTCTATGTATTGCATTACCATTTGTTTGAACACCAGTGTAAGAATCTACAGCATATATAGGAATATTTAAACGTTGAGATGTTGGTTTATCATAATACGAAGATGTCATATTAAACATTGTTATGGTAGTCTTTCCATCAATTCCATTGGGTCCTCTTGTTGAAGTTATTTCCGCAGTTGGAATATCTCCTCTTGTGACACTTATACCCACATATACCTGTCTTTCTTTAGTTTGGTCTGCAATCGTTTCATTATTAGCATTGTTAATATCAGCATTTATTTGAGTATTATTAACTATAACTATAGAGCTGCTTTTCTGCAAAGCCTGTGTTGCTACTGTTGACAAAGAGCCTCCGTTCTCAGATGTAATATTATTCCAATGATTTTTGTATATTACTCGGAGGTTTTTGGTTGTTGCTCCATCACTTCCTAAATATTTCCCAAGCGTAATAAGGACTAAATCTTGTCATCTTCTCTGCGAGCGGATCCACCACGCCCCATCTTCCGATATCCGGCATATACATCCTCGCTCCGTAATCATACATTCCTGTCTCTTGAAGTTCCTTACTATTGTACTTATACTACGCATAAATTTTTCAAACTCACGCATTGCGATGGGCTATTTATTATGTTACCAGCACGAGCGAGGGAGATCGGGTGTTAATTTATTACTATGTTTTTCCATCCAATATTATAAGAATTAATATCGTTAACTAAATTTTTGAAAAAATCTGATTCATATGTACCACTTTTCATACAATCAAGTGTAATAGGAAATCTTCTTTCTATGAATGATATATCATTTTTAACTTTATATAATAATACAAATCCATCTGTTGCAATACATTGATCTAACCCAAAGTCATCTTTAGCTGGTGTATGTAACCACTTCTGATCATGATTTTGAAGATATATTATTTTTTTTGAAGATATTTTTCCCCTTACTAGATTATATACAGTTATATTTTCCTTAGCATAACTCCACATATAAGATGATTCAAAATTGGAAGTTCCTATTGCAAAAATATTTCCATTTGTTTGATATAGCTTGTTATAAAGCTTTTTATTCTTACTTAAAATGTCATTCTCTGTATGTTGAGCCTGACATGAAAATAATACTAACAATATGTTTGTAAAAATTAATAGCTTTTTCATGGATTAAATATTAGATTTGTAATAATAGAGTTTACATAATTTACGGTTGCATTTATCCCGGCATTTTTCCAGTCATAATAGTTTGCGTTTACAAGAGTACCATTTCCATTAAAATATGTAACTTCATTACTATTAGTACCGATAACAAATGAATTACCTTTATAACCTCTTTGCTCCAAAATACCTTGAACGCTCAAATCAGCATCAGAAGGAGTAGAATCACCTAACTGTTTACGAGAAAGAATATTTACAATAGTATCGGGATGATCATGCCACCACATTTCTAGGTTTGATGCATTTTTTGGAAGTCCTCCTTTGCCATTAGATGTAAATACTTGCATAGAAGCTTCTGTAACAATATTTCCTTTATCATCATAGTACTGTTTTGGGGCACCTCCCTGGTCACCTCTTGTTACATTTTTATCACCAATAAAAGCGTAGCCGCCATTTTCACGACCCGATTTTTTAGTGTCAGCAACTGACTCCAAAACACTATTTAGTCTATTTCCAGTAGGAATAAGAGCAACATTTTTTCCTTCATTTAAACCACCGGTGTATGTTTCACCTTTTTTGGTTGCTGCTTCTACAGCTTTTTTTGTACTTCCAGTTACTATATAAGCTTTTCCTGTATTTTTCCCATCATCACCTATTAACTTAAGCTTATTACTAAATGCACTTACTCTTCCATAAATCGGATCAATAGCCTGTCTTCCATCGGGATCAATAAACCTTATAGGATTATTAAATGCATATGTATAAGTACTCCATCTTCTCGAAGTCTCCGCCAACGGATCCACAACACCCCATCGTCCGATATCCGGCATATACATTCTTGCGCCATAGTCCAGCCCTTGGGTTTCCTGTTGCTGCTCTTTGCCGTTGTAAGTGTAGAAATAATTAGGACTTATGCTTCCATACGACATTGCATTCCCAAACTCCAGCCCGAAAGGATAGTAATCGGTTGCTTTATCAATGGCTGCATTTCCTGATGCGTCTCTGTAAAAAGCCAGTCTCATGTTTCCTAAATGATCTTTGTACTGGTAAATATACTTATTTTGATTAAAATCATAATATCCTTCCGAAGTGGGTACAAATTGTAAACCATTCGGAGATGACGGAAACCCTAGATTATTAACCTCATAGCTGTACTGAAACCCATCCAGGTATTCCATGGTCTGGCTGGCGTCGCTCTGCCTTCTGCCGGAGAAGAAATTGTATTTTTTCTTCAGCTTCACCCCATCTGCACGATACAGGTATTGGGTATTGACATAAACGTTCTGGCTATTCCTTAAAACATAATTACTGAATTGAATATAGCTCGGGAGATTAAGGTGATTGTAATTGATATTCAATATCCCTTTATCCTTGTGGTCTTTCATATTCCCGTTGTTGTCGTACCCGATGGTCATGCCCGAAGTATCAGGATATCCTGCATAATTCATGGAAGTATCGTTAATCGTAAGCAGTTTGTTTCCCGAATAGATGTAACTTAGCTGATCGATCTGCTCTGCAACGGAATAATAGTTTTTGGTATTTCTTTTCAGGGTTTGGATGTTTCCGTTCAGGTCATAGGATAACTCTTCATTATAAAAATTGTTCTGCGGTACTGAAGAATTAGGTTCGGAATACGTTCCTTTTTGCAGCCTGTTGAGTGCATCGTACTGATAGGAATATCTTTTCAATATATTTTCCTCCGAAGCAGCCCAGTCAATTTCTGCAATGTTGCCGTTGTATTTCCCGGAAGTTAGTGAAGTGTATACCGGGTTGGTATATTTCATTTCATATCCGAACAGCTTTCCGTCAAGGTTGGAAGGATCATTCACTTTATTCAACCAGCCACGGATATTGTAGGTGTAATCTATGCTTTGGAGATTGTTTCCTACTTTTTTGTTGGATAGCTGAGAAAGTTCATTATAAGTATTTTCTGCCAGTAGTTCCTGTGGCTGGCTGTCTACCTGATGATAATGCTTTTTGAGCCTGTTTTGTGAGTCGTACTCAAAATTTTCCGTAATTACTTTATCGGTGTCGGTATCCAGCCTTTTGTGGCGGGTAATGCTCTGCTGAACCGCGCCTGCAAAATCCAGTTTGGATTTTACCTCAGTACGGCCGCCTAAATGGTTGATGGAGTAGCTTCCAATCGTTCTTCCTTTTTTGTCGTAATAGGTGTAATTCTTCGTCCAGTTATCATCTTCAATATTTTTCACAAGACTCATTACCGGAAGGCTTTTGGTACTCGACCCTTCTGCGGTAGGCGTTTCGGTAAGAGTGGGTTCTCCTAAAATATTTGTCGGGAACGTTGGGTTAAAGCTGTATCCCGGGTAAGAATCGTAATAGTTTAAAGATAATAAGGTTACTCATTTGCTTGAATTAGGATAAGTACTATCCGGTGTATCATAATATACATCCATTCCTTGGCGGTTGAAAAGAACAGTCTGTATTCTCTTGACATTGTTGGGACTTATTCCGTTAACTTCCGCCTGTTCAGTGCTTCTGTCAGACCCTGTTCCAATTCCTGTAATGGCCACTCTTCCAAATTGGTCATATTTAGTGTAGAGCCATTGCCCTTTTTCTTTCATAACAGTGTCTTGGGTTGCAACCAGCCTGTCCTGCTTATCATAGAGCATATATTCCCATCCTTTGCCCGGAAGCTTTTTTTCTACCAATCGGTTCCTGCCATCGTAACGATATTGATAACAAAGATCATTGAGCAAGGTTTCGGTAATAGTCTGATTCACTGCTTTTGGCGGGATTACAAAGGCCAGCTGGTTGTACTCATTGTATACATAATAGGTGTCGGCATATTCTGTATCGGAGATCATTTTTCTCACCAAAAGTGTTTGTCCTTCACCATTTTTATATTCGTAGGTTTTATTCCCGTCTTCGTCGATAACTGCATTCCTGTAGAGCTGGTTGGCAGCGTAGGCTGGTGTTGAAGATAAGCTCACGCTGGATTTTGTAGCTCCGTTTTCCCAGATAGTTGTGGTGACAAAATGATACACATCATTGCCAATGTTGGCGGAATATTCAAACTGTACGGGTTTATCATTCCACGCATTGCCCACCTGTTTCTGCTGTAAGATCCTGTCTAAAGGTGAACTTTCCAGAATTTTCTCTGAAAAGATTTTCTCCGGACCATAAAGCGTTGGCTGGGTGGCATTGTTCAGCGGAGAGGTGTAAATTCCTCCATTCTGTGTTCCCTGCTGGGGAACCGGGAGGTAATCTTTCACCTGTCTTCCGAAACCATCGTATTCGATATGGGTTACCACATCTTTCCCTTGTGGGGAAGCTTTGATATTCACTACCTGCTTGGGTCTCCCCAAACCATCAAAGTACTGAACGGTTTCTGAAGTTTTGGTAGCGGTGGTTCCGTTATAATCTAAATAGGTTTTTGTATAGACGTAGTTTTCTGTCGGGCTCAATTGTGCATGAACTAAACCGGATAAAAGCAAAGCGCCAATTGGAATTAATATCTTTTTCATCAGTCTTAGTTTTTGTAATTGTACTTGAATTCTTTTAACAGTTTGCCGGTTTGGCTGCCTTCTCTTATTTCCATTAACCTGTTGGCGAAATCATAAATATACACTTCCCTGATTCCTGATGGCGGGGTAATGCTGGTAACGCCGATCAGTGGATCATAGGTATAAGTGGTTACCTGATAATTTGCCATGTTAGAATTTTTTCTGAAATCATCCAGCGCTGTGATCAATGCCGGCTCATTCAATGGATTGGAAGCGTCCAGGTCGGAAACATTCACAATACTGCTGATAAGAGACTGCTGGATATCGGATAGCTTAGCTCCTATTATCTTGGCAATCGGTTGGGTTTGATTATAGCCCCAGATAATAACTGTTGAAATACCATCTTTGGCGGTGTATTGTTGTAAGTTACCTTTACTGTCGTATTGATCGTAGGTAACTTCCGTAGAAGCTGTACTCTGCAAATCATAGGAAATTACAGAAGTTGGAAATAAATTGGCTGCATTGTCGTACTTCGTCTCAGTTCTTGATATGGTTTTGCCCTGGTCAGAAGCATTCTGTTTTTTTATTACTGCCGTTTCCAAAGGAATACCAATCATATTGGCATTGATCAGCTTTTGGTTGTTCTTCTCGTGGGCATATTGGTAAGTATTTTCTGTTATGCTGCCATCGGGAGAAGTGCTGGTTTGGGTAATAGGATTTAAATGTTTATAGCTATTATCATAATAATAATCTGTAATTTCTTCCATGGCAGTTCCATTAAAATATTTTGTTATTTTTGTTTTTGTAGGTTTTACCCAGGAAGATGATATTGGATAATTAGCATACTTAAAATGTACTTTATAACCCAAGCCTGATATTGGTGTCTGTTCAACAGAATAGGGTTTTAGTGCTATTGCCCAATATACATCGTCATTTTGGTTTCCGTTAGTAAAAGGGCTGTAGGAGAACTGATTGAAATAATTATCAAAACCATAGTAAAATTCCTTATCTATTAACTTTGTACCATTGCTGTTATATGATGATTCTTTTACTGGTAATCCGTTTTTGTAATCTTTATAATTATAAGGCACATTCAAGTCAATATCCTGATTTCTGTTTTCATCTTTGTACGAATTGGTAAAAATAAATTCTTTTTTGTAAGAAGAGATTCCATTTTCAAAATTTTCTGTTACAAAAGAATAGCCCACTGCTTTAGGCAATGCATGATTAAATGAATCACTGCTGAAAATAAGGGTTTTTCTGGTATTCCCATTCAGATCTTTAGGAGCTTCGCTGATGCCTGTATATATTCTTTCTTCCTCCAGGTTGTTACCGCTTGATGCATCAGTACTCAGATTGTATGAATATGTCCTTTTCATTGCAGAAGTTCCATCAAAAAAATCAATTTGTTTAATTCTAAAGCTGCCAACTTTTTTATTTTTCACAAAGTTTGGTGTGATTTCAATTCCGTATAATTCTGCTTTACATTTGTTTGGTAAAACACCCTCATTTTTTAATTTGAATTTATAATTTTTATTAGGATCCAAACTCAAACTGTATATATTATCAATATTTACACTTTTTAACAACACATTGTTTTCCAGAACTTCAAGCTTACAAAAAGTGCCGTTTTCGGGGATTGAGTTGGTATTGCCATTATACATATTATGGCTGCTGTTAAACATTAAGCTATAGCTGAAGGTATTATTAGGAGTAGTAAAGAGAATTTCAGAATAACTTTCATTTTCTATATGTAGAGACGTCTTTAGCTTTTTAGAATAGCTGTTCTCGGTATTGTTAAAATAATAATCATCCAATTCATATTTGTATTCCGAATATCCTTTTGTAGGGTATATCACCTTTTTTAATAATCCTGTAATTGCATAATTTTCATTCACTTCTCGATTGGCTCCTTCATAATACCTATTGTTGTAGATAAGTGCGGGTATTTTATGCGGGTTGTTTTGTCCGTTGTAAAGCCCCCAGTAATCTATTGAATTGGATAGCCTGTGTGGTAGCTGAGCGCTTTCATAATATTCGAAATTGTGGGAAGTTGAGTGGACATTGTTTTTTATTTCTGTCAATTTCAGTCTTTTGGTTAATGAATTTTTTAAAGCTGTATTAGAAACGGGCAGAGCATCTACATCTTCGTTAGAATTAAAATAAGAATAAATAAAGGAGTAATCTTGGATAATCCTATTGGTTTTATCATAGCTCACAATTCTTTTCAGAGAAAAATCACCAGGCAGGTCTTCTCTTTCATTGAGAGAATATTCAAATACTACTTTTCCTGCAGAGTACTTGATTTCGGTAATCAGCTTCTCGGTATTTCCCTGTAGAAAATAAGTATAAGGGTTATCAATTTCAATATCGGGAGGAAAATATGAGTTATCTGTGGGGAAAGGGAATGTTTCTTTATTGGATGTGGGCAATAGTTGCTGATAATTTACGGTCTTATCATACAGAAAATCAACAGAACTGTTATTAATTAATGTAATTTTTCGAGTCTGCCATTGGTTGCCACCCTGTAGAGAAAATACATCGCCTATGTTATTATATCCACTGTTTGATGTGATGGTATTTGTTCCTATAAATTCATAAAGATTACCATTGTTATCTTTAAGCAAAGGTTCATTACCAATACTTACTTTAACATCTTCTTTTGGAAGCATCAGAATTTTATCTTGATCCAGAATAAATTTACCCGATTTTCCATTTACACTATAATCATAAATATCGGGCATGAGGTCTATTGGAGCAGTATCTTTAGGGGTCAGTAGATTAGGACCTGAATATCCTAATGCCCACAATGCTTTATATTCATCTGCTGTACAGCAAATATTCCCAGTATTAATATTAAAATTTAAAGGCAATGTATTTGTTGGAGCAGAATCTGGATATCCATAAACTTGCTTGCTCATTTTGGCTCCACCAATATCCAAATACCATCCTAAACCAACTCTGGATGCTATTTCATCCACCTTTATTCCGGATGAATGGTATTTTAAAATGATTGGAAAAGACTGTCCACTTTCTTCTATCGTAATTAAGGGAATTTCTATACTTGGAACGCCTGTATATTTGCTTACAGGGATGTCTATATACTTAGTGAAATTAGAAGATTCTGGGGTTTTAGGAAATTTCGGAACTTCATAATTGATTTGTCCGAAAACATTACTACTGCTTAACAAAGCAGATAAAACTAATATTGAATATATCTTTTTCTTCATTAATTGTTATGTTTATTTTTTAATCAATTTAGCACTCGCCGTTTTGTTATCATTCGTTTTCACGGTCACCAGATACGCTCCCTGAATAAGGTTCTGGGTATTGATCTTGGTAACTTTATTTTTAGTTTTTGAGCTCTGAAGCTGTCTTCCTCCCATATCATATACAATAATCTCTGCTTCAAACCCCTGTCCTGAGCTTGTCGAAGGGAAGCCAATTTCTACATATGCATACTCACTCACCGGATTCGGGTAAACCTTAATATCCTGCTTTTCAATCAGCTGGTCAATCTGCTTATCGCCCAGCTTGACAATCTTCCAGTTTTCTTTTCCAAGCTCTTCTGCACTGGTTCCGGCCAAAACAATCGAACCGTCCCGGTTCAGTTTAATATCCGAAAGCCTTT
>NZ_JABBGF010000005.1 GCF_012927265.1 Chryseobacterium cheonjiense
CATATGTAGAAATCGGCTTCCCTTCGACAAGCTCAGGGACCACTCCTTCGACAGGCTCAGGACAGGGGTTTGAAGCAGAGATTATTGTATATGATATGGGAGGAAGACAGCTTCAGAGCTTAAAAACTAAAAATAAAGTTACCAAGATCAATACGCAGAACCTAATTCAGGGTGCATATCTGGTGACCGTGAAAACGAATGATAACAAAACGGCGAATGCTAAACTGATTAAAAAATAACATGATGAAATTGAGAAAAATATATTTACTACTTATAACATTATTTTTTGTACAGTATTTTCACTTGCAAACGACCGAACCTCCGACCAGCATAAGTGATCCTATGGATAATATCAAGAAATTATATCCTGCAGCACCTACAGCAAACAATTTGATGAAATTTGAAGAAGTCCCCGTAAGCAATTACACAGGTATTCCGGATATTAAAATCCCGATAGCTGAAATTCCTATTTATAATCAAGGGATCTCAATGAATGTTTCTCTAAATTACCATCCCCTGAACGCAAGACCTGATGACAAAGCCAGCGAAGTAGGACTAGGATGGAGCTTGTTTGCTGGAGGAAGCATTACAAGGACAGTAAGAGGCACACCGGATGATCAAGCTGTATTATCTGCTCCTGGAGGCCAGCCTAGTATAGGAATTTTATATGACGAGTTTACCTCAAGATTCGCAGATAAAAACTATACGAGACAATATTTGGATGCTCAAACAACAGGAATAGGAATAGATCCTACCAATGTTCAGTTCAGGAAACTTTTTTATGAAGGTTTATTTATGAGCAGGTTCGATACAGAATACGATTTGTATCAGTATAATTTTATGGGTTACACAGGACGATTCATTATTAAAAAGGATTCTAACAACCAATTGTTTGTTGAAAAATTAGACAAAAATAATATAAGAATTGCCATAAGTGCTACAAATCCTACAAATAATCTTGAGGCAACCGCCTTTATTATTACCGATGAAATGGGTAATAAATATTCTTTTGAGATATTAGAAAAATCAATACGGTCAATATTATCCAATAAAACTGGTTTTGCAGGATATATCAATACCAATTTTTCTAACTTAGGAGATATCAATTCGGCTTTTCATTTAAGCAAAATAAGCAATGCATCAGATATAGATCTTGTTAAATTTAACTATTATCCTGCTCAACAGGTATTTTATACAGATTATTCCCAAATTGACAGAAGTAAAAAGTTTCCAGATGATGATATTGCACTTCAACCTGTAAGAATACAATTTGATGCAGAGATTCCTGCTGCCCAGGAATTAAATGTAACTTCAAACAATACTTCCGTCCGCAGTTTAAAAGATATTGAAGTTCTTGGTAAGGGTAAAATCAGTTTTACTTATTTACAGGGAAGAGAAGATACAAATTATACCCATCCACAACAATTGCAAAGGTTAGATAAAATAACTATTATAGATTCTTCAGAAAAAATCATTGAAAGCTACCAGTTTTCCTATGATTATTTTTGGTTTAGGTTGTTGGGAAGAGATATAGATGATAAACGTCTTTCATTATCTAAAATAACCAAGTATAAAGCAGATTCCATCAAGGAGTTTGATTACGTCTTGGATTACTATAAAAACACAGCTAATGAGGCATTGGGAAAAGACCATTGGGATTGGTTCAATTGTATAAAACCTACTGATAATTATTTACTTGCAAAAGAACCTTCTTCATCATGTATGACAATCAATCTTCTAAAAAGTATGAAGCTTCCTTCGGGAGGATTAAGAGTTTTTGACTTTGGAAGCAATACTTATTCCTATGTAGGCTCAGAACCCGTTGATCCCTATGAAAATCCTGACAATTGGGATAGTACGGAAAAAGAGGTAACTTATACAAAAACAGAAAAAAATATTAAGAAATACTTTTTTACACTTAACTCTCCAAAGACTGTAGAAATACAAAATATAAACAGCCAGATTGTAAACTATGCATGGAATTTATCTTTTTATAGAAAAGTAGGAAACAGTTATGTAATGGCAGGAGTTGTTGGTCCTGTATCTGACCCCGATCCTAATTACCCTCAATATCGCTCTATGGATTTTGCAGCAGGGGAATATTATGCACAACTTTCTTTTGTGGAAGTCGATGTAAATTTTACCGGAACGGTGAATTTTACCGCTACTTACAAAGACAAAAAAAACAGCAATATCATTCCTTATGTATTGGGAGGAGGAATAAGAATTAACAGTATCAGCTACTATGACAAACCCGCTCAATATGGAACCAATCAAATCCCTGCGAAAAAAGTGAATTTCGTATACAACGATTTTTCTGGATCAGGAAAAAGCAGCGGAGCATTAATATTCTCCAAACCTGTACATACCTATAAATACGATTATAACAATACCTTTGTTTATCCAGTTGGTTCAGGCTTTGGTAAATATAATTATTCAAATGTGTTTACAATCTTTTCATCTGAAAACTTCATTCCTGTTCAAAAAACACAGGGCGCAGATGTCGGATATCAGAATGTGAAAGTATATGAAACAGGTAATGGCGAGAGTTTGTATACATATAGATCACCAATTGACAGCCCTAATCCCGAACAGGTATCTTCTACTTTTCCACCTTTTGTACCTGTTGCCAATTATGATTATAAGAGAGGGTTATTAATAGATGAACAGAAAAAAGATAGCAATGGAGTGCTACAATATAAAAAAAGCACTCAATACAATACCTATGATACAAAAAAACTGACAGGAATAAGTTTAAGGCATATTGGTTCTCCATATACCGAATATATATATGCAGGGCATTTTAAAACCTATGATGCTTATATATCAGGCTGTTTGAATACCGGAGGTCTAAATCCATTTTGCGGAACAAATGATCCTGCCAGTATGATTGCTATTACTCCAATAGTAGAGGTTGTGGGAAAAGCGAATCAAACTTATGGAGAAAATACAGAATTTTATCCTAGTGGCGGAATATTTAAAACGATCTTAAATATGAAATATAATGGAAAAGATTATGTTACCAAACAAACCAGCACTTCTCCCGACGGCAGCATAACAGAAAATACTTATCAATACGCCCACGAGAAGAACAACCAAAAGCTGATCAATGCCAATATGATTGGTATTCCTTTGGAAACGGCAGTAATAAAAAAGCAGAATGCTTCTGACCAGGGCAAAATCATATCCAGAACTGAGACGAAGTACGACAATGCCGCCAATTTATTTCCAACTTCTGTAATTTCCTATGATTTGCAGAGTACAGCTTCTACGGAAGTTACCTATGATCACTATGATAGCAAAGGCAATTTACAGCAGTACACGACAAAAGATGGTATTTCAACAGTTATTATCTGGGGCTATAATCAAACCCAACCGATTGCCAAGATAACAGGAGCTAAACTATCCGATATCCAGCAGTCTCTTATCAGCAGTATTGTAAATGCTTCCGACCTGGACGCTTCCAATCCATTGAATGAGCCGGCATTGATCACAGCGCTGGATGATTTCAGAAAAAATTCTAACATGGCAAATTATCAGGTAACCACTTATACCTATGATCCACTAATTGGAGTTACCAGCATTACCCCGCCATCGGGAATCAGGGAAGTGTACATTTATGATGCTGCCAACAGATTGAAAGAAATCAGAGAAAATTCTGCCACCGGCAAACTGTTAAAAGAATTCAAGTACAACTACAAAAACTAAAACGATGAAAAAGATATTAATTCCAATTGGCGCTTTGCTGGTGTCAGGTGTATCCCATGCCCAGCTGAACAATACGGAAAACTACGTCTATACAAAAACCTATTTAGATTATAACGGAACCACCGCTGCCAAAACTTCAGAAACCGTTCAGTACTTTGACGGTTTGGGAAGACCCAAGCAGGTGGTGAATATCAAAGCTTCCCCAACCGGGAAAGATGTGGTAACCCATATCGAATACGATGGTTTCGGAAGACAGGTGAAAGATTATCTCCCGGTTCCCCAGCAGGGAACACAGAATGGAGGCATTTACACCTCTCCGCTGAGCAATGCCACCCAGCCAACGCTTTACGGTCCGGAGAAAATCTTTTCGGAGAAAATTCTGGAAAGTTCACCTTTAGACAGGATCTTACAGCAGAAACAGGTGGGTACTGCGTGGAATGATAAACCCGTACAGTTCAGTTACGATGCCAATACCACAGCAGATGCCGTTAAAAAATACAACTTAGTAACCACTTGGGAAAACGGAGCTACAAAGTCCGGGTTTATCCCAACCACTGCTTACGCTGCTGCACAGCTGTATAAAAACACGGTAACGGATGAAGACGGCAACCAGACCCTCGAATTCAAAAACGGGGAAGGACAGGTTGTGCTTGTAAGAAAAATGCTCAGCGCCACGGAAAAAGCCGACACCTATTATGTGTACAACGAATTTAATCAATTGGCGTATGTCATTCCGCCATTGGCTTCAGTTTCCGGAGCTACCGATGAGACAACATTAAACAATCTTTGTTACCAATATAGATACGACGGCAGGAACCGGTTGGTAGAAAAGAAGCTTCCGGGCAAAAGCTGGGAATATATGGTGTATGATAAGCAGGATAGATTGGTCCTCACCCGTGATGCTAACCTCGAAGCGCAGGGAAAATGGCTTTTTACAAAATACGACCAGTTTTCACGGCCTATTTACACAGGTTTGGTGTATAGCCCTCCGGGCAGAGCCCAGCAGGTGGCTGCTGTAGAAGGATTAGGATCTAATAATGAAGTAAGGACTACTTCCAGCTTTAATAATACGGGGATGGATGTGTATTATACCACCAATTCAGCCTATCCGCAGTATAATTATACCCTTTTGTCTGTTAATTATTATGATTCTTACCCGGGATACAGTTTTAACCCAACGTTCCCGACAAGTATTTTAGGAGAAGCCACCCTTACCGAAACGCCTACTGTGGAAGGATTAAGCACAAAGAGCCTTCCGGTAATGAGCCTGGTGAAAAATATAGAGGATGACAACTGGACGAAAAATTACATCTATTACGATAAAAAAGGAAGAGCTATCGGTAGTTATTCGATCAACCATTTGGGAGGCCGTACCCAGGTGGAATCCAAATTGGATTTTGCAGGGGTGGTTCAGCAGAGCATTACCCGTCACAAGAGGCTGAATACAAATGCAGATAAAGTGATTACCGAAAACTTTACGTATGATACGCAAAACAGATTATTGACTCATACCCATCAGGTAGACAGCAACCCTGTGGAATATTTAGCGCAGAATACGTATAATGAGCTTTCCCAGCTTTCCGGAAAAAAAGTTGGGGGAATATCTCCTTCCGCTCCGTTGCAGGATGTCAGCTATACGTATAATATCCGAGGATGGATGACAAAGATTAATGATCCTGCAAATTTGGACGTAAAGTTATTTGGTTATGAAATTAAATATGCAAATCCCGCCTCTACAGGGGGAAGATATAATGGAAACATTTCATCAATAGACTGGAAGAAAAGTATAACTGCAGGAGAGGAAAGCACTTTAAGAAGATACGATTTTCAGTATGATGCTTTAAACAGGCTTCAAGATGCATCATTCTCCACACCTTATTCTACAGTACCTATTAATGGTTTTTTTAACGAAGCAATACAATATGACCTGAACGGCAACATTACTCATCTATTGAGAAATGCACCCTCATTTTACGGTAGTTACCCAGAACTGATCGATAATTTGGAATATTATTACGATGGGAATAAGCTTACCAAAATTGACGATGCAACTGGAAATCCCACAGGTTATGAAGGTGGCAATAATAATAACAGTATCGGATATGACATAAATGGGAATATGATCAGTATGCCGGATAAAAAAATCGATGAAATTCGCTATAATTTTTTGAACCTTCCTTATCATGTCAATATAGATGGTTACAATAAAAGTTTAAGCTATTTGTACAGAGCAGATGGCACAAAACTGAAAAAAAGCTTTATAACATCAAATGGAAACGGTGCGATGTACTCTTCATCTACAGAATATTTAGATGGCTTTCATTATGCTTCTTCCACAGGTGATGAACTTTGGTGGGCCTGGTACAAAGAGACAGGTGAAGCTTATGAGCCGGAAGCCTTTATTAATATGATTCAGGGTTCATCTTACAATAATATTTTAAAATTTGTGCCTACATCAGAAGGGTTTTATGATTTTGAAAATAATGAGTATATTTATCAATATAAAGATCATTTAGGAAATGTAAGGGTAAGTTATAAAAGTGATGAACATAATGAAAAACCTATAGTCACAGATAGTAACGATTATTATCCGTTTGGAATGAATTTCATTAGAAACCCTGAAGCAGAAGCTTATTTTGGAACAGGAAGTTATAAGAATTATAAGTACAACGGAAAGGAGTTGCAGGAGACCGGAATGTATGATTATGGCGCAAGGTTTTATATGCCGGATATTGGGAGATGGGGTGTTGTGGATCCGCTTTCTGAAAAACATCCGGATTTGAATCCAATGATGTACGCAAACAATAACCCTACACGTTTTGTTGACCCAGATGGAATGGATTGGGTTGAGTCTAAAAATGGAGATGTTACTTGGCGAGACGATGTTACAGCCAAAAATTATAAGGATAAAGGTGTACTTCAAAAAGGTGAAACTTATAGAGGAACTTATTATGAAAGAGCAAAAACCTGGGATAACAAACATCACAAAGGGCTTGTTTTAGAAATGTATCATACAAGTGGTAAAATGGATTACTCTCCTGCAAAAGAAGTAAATGTAGAGATATCAGGAGAAATGAGAAATTCTAAAATTGGTGATGTTGACGTTAAGTTGAATGCAACATTTGAAAATGGCAAAACAAAAAACATAGGCTCTTATGAAGCTGTTGCAGGAGGCTTTGGAAATGGTGCGCCAGAAAATGGAGAATATACTGTTGATAGTTATCAGGACAGAAGTCCAAATGGATGGTATAACAAAGGAATGAATCGGGACGGAGTTGGATTTAGCTTTAATCTTAATCCGCAATTTAGTACAGGTAGAAGTTTGTTAAGAATACATCCTGATGGAAACAATGAAGGAACTCTGGGTTGTATCGGAATGTCCGGAGATAAAATTGTTCTTACCAATTTTAGAGATACTCTAAGAAGTATGATAAAAACAGGAGGTCCAGTACCTGTAAATATTAATATTCAAAATAATCCTAATAATAATGGTAGAAGTGGAACGAAAATACCAAATGTTAATGAATAGTCTTTTGTTATTGTTTTTTCTGTTTTTTAGCTGTCATCAATCAGAAAAAAAGATACAAGAAAAGATAGAAAATGAAACTTTTAATACAGAAAAATTTTCTAAACCAGATTTTAAAATAAATCAATTACAATTAAGAGAAGAAAGTTCTGTAAATAATTTTTATCCTCAAAATATAAGATTATTAGATAACTTACGATATTCCCCTGTGATTGCTTTTACAGATAAAGAAAAAAAAGAATACTTACTTGCGTATCAATATGAGGGAGATGTAAAGAATAGTTTTAGTTGCTTCGAGGTAGGATATTTAAAAGATGACCCTAAACTTGAGAAAGATGTTACAGAAACTAAATACGATAATTTTAATACAGAATCAGGGCTGAAATTAGGAATGACTTTAGAAGAAATAACCAATCTAAAAGGTAGTGATTATAAGGTTGAAAAAAAATCTGATGAAGAAATTATAAAATATATAATTGATAATCCTGATGACCCCAAAATAAAACAATATGAAATGCCTCCGTATTTTATGGAGTTTTATCTAAAAGACAACAAACTTTATAAAATTCTATTTGGTTTTGAATATCCCTAAAATAAAAACCGCCACTCGAACGAGTGGCGGTTTTGTTTTATATTCCTTGTAAAGCGTTGGTAGGCGTGTTTTTCAATCTTTTATTAGAAACCGCCTCATACAAAGATGAAATAGAAGTTGGTGACACTATTGTGAAGAAGAAAGGCGAGTTGGTTTTTAGTATCCATAAAAAACAGTATTATTAGCCACAGGTATAAACTCTGAGAAAAATAAAGCGGAATCTTCACCGCTTTATTTTTTGGTATAATATCAAAATCGAGTCTGTAAGAGATTATCTTAATAGAATCTTTTTCTTTCTGTAGTCTAAAATACTCTTTTGTTTGGGTAGAATCTCTTGTAACAAGATATGAGAGTTCATATTTAGATATAGGATTAGATCCTTCAATTATTTGTGTCCAGCTATTTGTAAGTTCATAGTCTTTTACTTTTCCAAAATCACTATCTGTTTTATTTAAAATTTGTTCAAATCTTTCTTTTTCTACTTCTTGAAAAAATCGCTTACTAAACAATCTGAAAACTTCTTTTTTATCATTGTTTTGTTGTATTAAAAAATAAAAACTTATTGATAATTTTTTTGGCATCCTGCTTATCAGATTCTCTATCTTCATAAATTTTATTGTAGTTACAACTTATAAGAACAAAGGCTATTAATATCAGAACATATTTTTTCATAACGCAGCAATATTTTTAATTTTAAGAGCCTGTATAAACCCATCTACAACCGAGAGCAGATGTTTTTTGTTTTCAGGATCAAGTTTTTCAATGTCATTAAAACGGTTGAGCATTGCAGGATCTTAAAGATGTTTACTTCTTCTGTTTCCCCCAAAAGATAACCCACTGTAGTTTCTAAAATCTTAACGATATTTTTGGCGACTTCAATAGAAGGAATCATCTCATCACGTTCATACTTCCCCGCTGCGCAAAGTTTGTAACTTTGAGCGCATAAATAAAGAAACCCATCGCAATTGCGATGGGTTTTATTTTAGAATAGTTTTCAGTTTGTTTCTGGCGATAAAAGCGTCAATGAGGGTAAATACATAATCTTTGTCCTTATCTGACATTTTATTTACTTCCTTTACTTTTTCCACCAAAGTATCCTTGAGTTCCAGTTCTACATTGCCAACAAGAAATCTAAAGAAACACCTAGAGCCAAAGCAATTTTATTAGCAATCTCTACAGACGGATTAATCTCTTAGCGTTCATATCTTCCAGTCACAGCTCCGGTGGTTTATTCTAATCAAACATTTTTTTGACCTACTTTTACATTATATTGAGTAGCAGATTTGATCCAAAAAGCAGTATTACATCACACATTATCAGTTAAAGCTGAAAAATTTTCAGATTCGATCAAATGAGTTAAGGTCTCTTTAAGTTACAATGTGCGTTTTTTATCATTTGACTGCATTAAATTTTGAAATGCAGATTCAACCGTTGGAAACAGAAAACCGAACCCTTTTTTGATTAATTTTTCAGGATAAACATTACGGCTTTTCAGCAATAATTCGCTTTCTGTTTTTAAGAATATGGAGGCAATTTCCAGTTGCCAGACCGGTGCGTTTAACCCAAAAGGCATTTTCATTTCCTTTCTTAATTTCATCATGAAATCTTTGTTAGATAATGGTTTCGGAGCGGTAATATTGATTGGACCGGAAAGATTTTCATCCTCCAAAATAAACTCAACAGCTTTGCAAAAATCATCAATGTGAACCCAGCTTACGTTCTGGTCTCCTCTGCCCTGTTTTCCGCCCAGCCCTAATTTTGTGAGCATTTTTAGTTTCGGAAAAGCGCCGCCATTATTACCTAAGACAATAGAAGTTCGTAAAGCAACTTTTCGCACATTTTCAGTTTTTGCTTTAAAAAATTCGCTTTCCCAGCTTTTGCAGATATTCATTGAAAAATCATCACCGATTACTCCGTTTTCTTCTTTATTTAAATGTTTTTCTGAATGAATATAAATTGTTGCTGAACTTGCATTCAGCCAAACTTTAGGCTTATTGATACATTCATTAACTGCCTGCTGAAGAACTTTTGTACTTTCTATCCTTGATGAATAAATTTCCTTTTTGTTTTTGTCTGTGTAACGGCAATCGACTGATTTTCCTGCAAGGTTGATGATAACGTCAGCATTTTCAAGGATTTTTTTCCATTTGCCCAACGTTTTTGCATCCCAGTAGATTTCATTTTTATGTTTTGGGTTACGGGTTAAAATATATACATGATGCCCTTTTTCGGTAAAGTAATTTCTGAGGTTTTTACCTAGGAATCCGGTTCCGGCTGCGATGATAATTTTCATTTTTCTTGTTTTAACTGATTGTTTTTATAATAAAATGCTTCGACAGGCTCAGCATGACAGTCCTAATACTAACTGTTTTGACGCTCGCTTCGCTCGCACTCAGATAGTTTCTCTGCAGTTGATTTAATCAATTGATTTCTTTTCAAAAGGAATTTCTTCATATAGCTTTTAAGAAAAATTTTGTCAAAAATCTTTCCGATTATTCCGAATGGAGAATGAAATTCGAAGATATCTGTCATAATTGTATTTTCACCTTGCTGACTGAAAATATGCTGATGCTTCATAGATTTAAAGGCACCTTTTTGCATAATATCTGTAAAATGATGAGGCGTATTCATGGCGACAATTTTTGTGGTCAGAGTTTGATAAATTCCTAAGTGTCTGGCTTTCCATGTTACCGTTTCTCCTTCTTCAATGAGTCCTGAAGTTTTTCCTGCTATAGCACTTTCGTTTGTTTTCGCAGTTGATTGCTGGTGCAGATCGATATCTCTTGACAAATTAAAAACAGTTTGAATATCAGATTGTATTACGGTTATTAATTGAATTTTAGACATGATGATTTATTTTTTTATATTCTTTATCATAAAAGCTAATAACAAGAGATTGGATAATGAGAACAGGAGACAGCGCAATCCAGGATATCGGAATCCATTCGAGGAAATCATAGTGAAAATTCACTTTCATAAAACTGCCCAGAATAAAAAGCAAAAAAGTAATTACCACATATGTTGAAACAATAATATATAGTTTTCTTGAATCTTTTTTTGCATATTCATTAGACAAAAACTTTATTATATTTAAAGAATACTGAACTATGGCAATTATAAAAAATTCTATGAAAATACTGATATATAAAAAGTCCTGAGCTGTGACGGCTGCTGCAATAATAGCGGCAAGAAAAAGGATGATTAATATCTGTTGAATTCTGAGATCATAGGAAAGCAAAGTTTTCATGGTTATTGATTCTAAAGGTTTAAAAAATCTCCTCGTGTTCTTTTGTTTTGTACTTTGAATGTAAAATACATCCAGATTTTAAAGATGAATGTTTTCATTTTTAGCGATTTTTTCTTTATTTATGGCATGTTTACGGCCTTTCAGGAAAAGAAGAAGGTTCAGGAGCATCATGATTCCCAGGTAAATAGAGAATTTGCCTATCTTTTCGCTCATGTCTACCACAAGGCTTTCCACAGTTTCAATTCTGTAGAACTCGATGATGCATAAGGCAAAGCCAACGTTCAGGAGATAAAATCCGATTTTGAAAAGGGAATTGGTTGCCAATGCGATGTCCTCTTTCTGGTGGAAAATATCAAGCATAAAAGTTTTTGAATTTTTGAACAGAAATTGGGAAACAAAAACGGTAAGTGTAAGTACAATTGGTAAATAGATCATGTACGCTGAAAAATTGTACGTTGCTGCGGTAAGGATTGTTGCTGTCATAATAGTTTATTTTATGGTTAAATTTTTTCTCAAAAGATAAAGGGTAAAAATGTTGATATAATGTAATACGCAAAGAATCAACATAATATTTCCGATGCGTATTGCGGTTATTGCGAATACCTGCTCGAAAGATGTGATTCTGTCCCAGCTTGTCAGACTGATGGCAATATATCCCCAGGTTGATAAGGTAATAGCATCCTAAAAGGATTCTGTTAATCGTAAAACACAGATTGTTGTCGTGGATCAGATATTCCAGATAAAATTTCCCGGCATGATAACATCTTCTTCCTACATCTATTGTGATATATGATGCGGCTGCGAGAAAAATCAGGTATGAGATAATATTAAACATCTTGTAGTTTTTATATTTTCAATAAATTTTGAAATAACAAATCAAAAAAATTAATCTGTAATATGTGGCTGCGAAGATTTAATCAAATGAAATCCGTAGGCGATATAATAAATATTGAAAAGAACTCCTCCAATTCCCATTAAGTATAATACCTGATCTCTATTAGATTCTGAAGAAAATACAGATGCAAAATAAATAATAACGAAAAATAGAATAACACCGAAGAGATAATATTGATGAAATTTACTTTTACTAATCAAAACCCTTAACAAAAAACCTAATATATTTGAGACACCAACAAAAAAAAGTGCGATGAAAAATTTTGCAATAGGTTTTTGGTGATAGTCGGCATAGATGTATATAAGACCAGCAAAGCTCACCAATGTCTGGAATATAGTTTCTGCTTTTAAAATTCTTGGTTTCATGATTTATTTTTTAATGTTTTTATATTTTCAATAATTTTTGAAAGTTTATTTGAAATAAAAAAGGAATAACTCCTTTTTATCTTACTTTCTTTTTAAGATTCTTTACATCGTGTTGCAGCGTTCAGAATGACATATTTTTACTTCAACAAATTGGTTATTTTCCCCACCAGCCAGTGATCGTCGCTCTTTATCGCGAGATCCATGATATTGTTGATCTTACCGGTTACCGAACTGAAATCTTCCATCAATCTGATAAATTCTTTAGCTTCTTCAGAGTCGTTATCTTCAATATTTTTCAGTTCTTCCAGAAAAGAAATAACCGGTTCTATTTCTCTTTTTCTTCGCTCTTTGGTAATTTGCTTAAATAAAAACCAAACATCTTTTTCAGCAACAAAATATTCTTTCCGGTCCCCTTTTATAAATTCTTTTCTTACAATTCCCCAATCCATTAAAGCACGGAGATTCATATTGGCATTACCTCTTGAAATTTCAAGCTGCTCCATCACTTCATCGGTAGAAAGCGGTTTTCCGGTGGCCAAAAGCAAGGCATGGACCTGCGCCATGGTACGGTTGATGCCCCAGTTGGTCGCAAATGTTCCCCAGGTCTGAATATATTTTTCTTTGGCTTCTGAAAGTTTCATTGTCTGATTTAATTTCTATTACAAATATAATTAAATATTTTGAACTTTCAATAATTTTTGAAAATTAATTTTAAATAAAAACAGACATCCTTTATGAATGCCTGTTAACACTAATTTTAATCTCTTGTTATGAAATATTTATACAACTATTTTAAAGTCCTAAGATCACTTTATTTTTTAATGAATTAACTTTAAATGAAAACTCGGTCTTTTTTGTTTCATTAGCATTTAAAACTATATCCCAGATCAGCTCACCTGTTTCTTCATTATAAGATGCACCTCCTTTATTTGCAAGCGTTATAATGATCTGCTTATCCTGAGATACAGGAATTCTATCTATAATTCTGAGTTTTATCTTTTCACTTTTGTTGTTACGAATCGTAAACTGATAGGCAAACTGCTGTTCCTTGTTAGAGGAAGAGATACTCTTTTCCATTGTTTTATCTTTAACTACCTCTCTTTTAATGCTGACCCTTTTATCATCACCAAGTGTGAGCAGAAGCTTACTGTCTGTACTTTCTGCATTAAGTGTTGTTTTTCCGACATTGGTGTTCTCAAAAATAACATTAGCTTCAGCATTAATAAGATTGTATTTATCAAGATTATCAAGTTCTGCAATCAGATAAACGGTTCTGTCAACTTTCGGAATAGTATAATACGTGTAAGTGGCAGGAATTTCCGTACGATCCAGATTAATACTGTTGTCCTGATTATTGGACAAAATAGTGTAAAGATCTTTCAGGTCATAGGCTACATTCAGTTGATTCCTGGAAACACTGGAGCCTACAACCGCAACTTCCGCAATACTGACTTCCTTTGCAGCAGATTGTGATCGTACGGAAGCATAATTTTCGGCCCGGTCTGCCTGTATTCCCGGAGTTACAGCTGCCACAGGTTCCTGATAGAACAAACTCCATGCAGACAGGGACGGAATTTGTTTTCTCACGTTCGGATATCCGGAAACCAAATGAAGTTCGACATTTTTCCAGTCCAGCCCGGAATTTTGTCTCACCATTGCTTTGTACAGCAATTGCGCTTTAGAATTTATATCAGGAATAACGACATCATAATATGGTCTCCAAAAAGCTTCGCGAATGCCATATTTGATATCCAGATTTACGTCTTCCGAACTATCGCTGGAAATCTGCAGCACCAATTTTCCCTTAGGATATTTTTCTAATTCCTGATTATTGAGATCAAATTTAGTGCGCAATTTATCCAGTTTTTCAGACAAAAGAGCAGATGACATTTCAGCCTTATTGAGCTCGATGCTTAGTTCGGTTCTTTTTTTCTGGTAGTAATCAATCAGTTTTTGCAGTTCTTTGGAATAAGATCCAGAACCGGAATTAATCGTCTGATTTTTATCTAAAATAACAATACTGTTTGCTATAGCAGTTCTTTGAAAATCAAGATCTTTTATTTTTTTCTCCAATAAAGAAATGCTGTCTAAGACTACTTTATGCTGAGGATTTTTCTTATCAAGTTCTACTTTATAAAAATTTTCATCTGTTGTAAAGCGATAGGTAAGAACTGAAACTTTGGACTTGGAGCCTATTTTTATGGTGCTTTCATCAATATTCTGTGCAATATTGGTGATTACAACTTCTGAGCTTCCTTTCGCAATTTTAAATGAGGTATTGCTGTATAATTCTGCAGACTGTTCATATAAAGTAACCGACTTTAATTTTGCTTCTGCAAAGACCGGCTTTTGACCCAGCACAATGATGGAGAAATTGCATAAAGCAATAATGATGATCTTCTTCATATATTTTAGTATTAATATTACAGTTCTTCTACTCCTTTTTACTTAATTGATAAGATGTCATACAGTACACATTTCGCAACATATCAGAAGCTGTATTTGTCCCTGTTTGTTATTTTATCCTAAAGTACATGAACTTATTAAAGATTCATTTTAACTAAAAAGTTGCAGTAATTCTATACTTCTTACAAAGTTTATTTCCTGATGTATGATAAATGGTTATTAGTTTTTAACAGCACAGTATTATTTTTCAGAAACTTTTTCCTCAAGAAGTTTTTTCAGCCTTTGTTTTTCGGTTTTAGAAATATCTTTTGTAATAACGACGATTAGACCATTCTTTGCTTTCCCATCGAATAAACCGCCGGCCTTTTCTTTACTGATTACGGAAATATTGTCAATTTTTGAAGGCGCTATCTTTTTGAGGGTTTCGATATCTGATACCGCTCCGTCGATCAAAACCAAAGGTTCGGCTCCCGTTTTGGAATTTGTCTGATACCCTACCGAAATATCCACTCTTCCGGAACCCGTTGCTCCCGAAATAGAATTGATACTGAGACCCGGCGTGAACCCGTTAAGAGAAGCTGCAGACTGTTTTTCACCCAGTAAAGTTTTTTTCACGCTATTCGATGCGAGAGGTTTATATTCTTTTGCGGAAGATTTTTTAGAAAGTATTTCAGGTTCCTGTAGTTTTTCCCGATGTCCGAATGTTAAATCCTGATATTCATAATCTGCAGTATCTGCAATTTTATTCAGATCAGAAATTTTCTTACTGGAAGCCAGTGCATTCATCGAAGCTTTTTCTTTTTTAATGCCCATTGCAATAACTTCTTCTATATTGTTCCGCTTTATGCTGTCCATAACCGCTCTTTCTTCTCTAATCTCCAGTACAGTCTTATCGAAAGACGATGCAGATGCGATTTCGTAAGCAGGAGGCATTAATGAAGCAACAGGAGACTTTCGCGTTTCATTTCGGGCTAATTTTACAGCCGGAGATGATACAATTTGTTTTTGAATATTTACTTTTACAACACTGTCGGTCTTCCGGATCTGCTCAGAAATCTGTGGAGAAGAAATTTTTTCACCCACTGTATTTTTTGCAATAACCGATTCGTCAATCGTTGTATTATTATCTTTTGTAGAAGTAAAATAAAAAATTCCGGAAGCAATAAGCAGACTGGCGGCGATTCCGTACGGAAGCCATGCAGGAATTCTTTTATGTTTTCTCTCTTCTCTCTGATCAAGCTTTTCCTCAACTTTAGCCCAAACTTTATCAAACCCCGGAAAAGTTACAGGTTCTTCTAAGGATTTTGAGGCCTCATTAAAGGTTTTATCGATATCGTGATTATTTTCCATTGTTGTAAAGTTTAAACATTTTGATTCACCAGAAGTTCCTGAAGCTTTTTTCTCGCAAAATTGAGCTGGGATTTTGACGTTCCCTCGCTGATAGAAAGCATAACAGCAATTTCCTTATGAGGATACCCCTCAATGGCAAAAAGATTGAAAATTGCTCTGCAGCCTTCCGGAAGAAAGTTGAGAAGATGCAGAATATCTTTTTCAAAAGAAACATTTTCACTGTCGGTATTGGAACTTATGAAATGGTTTTCTTCCAATGAGATATGAAGACGTTTCGCCGCCCTTAACTTTTGCAGGCATTCATTGACCGCTATTTTTTTTGCCCAGGCTTCAAAAATATCAGGATTGTGAAGCTGTTCTATTTTTGTAAAGATCTTATAAAATGTATCGGCAAGCACTTCTTCGATATCTTCATCGTTCTTAAGATACCGTCTGCAGACCGCATATAATTTACCCGCCATTTTCTCATAGACTTTCCGCTGGGCATTGCGGTCGTTCCGCTGACATTGTAGTAGTAACTCTCGTTCCATAATCAGGCTTTATATCTGTACAGATGCAGAAAAACTCAAAAAGGTTGGAAACATGCTAAACTTTTTTTGAAATGTAATGAAATCTTACGAATGAGGCAAAGTAAAAAATGACTATTGATTTTGAATTAATAGATCACTCCCTTTCATTCACACAGATTGCTTAAAAAATTATTGCCGGAGGTTTGTCATGCCGGAAGCATCTAAGCTAATTGTTCATATTTTAAATCTGATTATTTTACCACGGATTTCATGAACTGCACAGATTTATGAATGTTTTCATCATGACAAGATGTATTGGGCATTGCCGAAAGGTTATGAAAGACCTCTACCCTAGCCGCGATTGAGCGGCATGTTTGAGCTCTTTTTCTGTTTTCGGCGGCGGCAAAGCCGCCGCCGAAAACAGAAAAAAGCGAGTAGCGAAAGCGCGAAACAGCTCCAAAAAATTCAACCTTGCATTTAACCTTTAGAGCTGTAACAAATCTCTATTACCAACGACTATTCGTATAAATAATATTTTATAGTAATGAAAAATTCAAAATTTGTATCATTACTTTTTGTTTTGTCTGCAGGAAGTATGATGTTTGCTCAGGATGACTTAATCAATAAGTTAAAAAACAATCAGTCTCAAAATGCCAATTTCCAGTTTACCACGCTGAAAGATGTGGGTGCGACTTCGGTAAAAAACCAGGGTTCTTCGGGAACGTGCTGGAGCTATTCGGGGAACTCTTTCCTGGAGTCTGAAATGCAGAGAATGGGTAAAAAGCCTGTTGATCTTGCAGAAATCTTCACGGCAAGAAATTCTTACCATGACAAAGCAAAATTATATGTGCTGAACAACGGCGCAATAAGCTGGGGCGACGGCGGAGAGCTGCATGATGTCATCAACATGTACAAAAAATACGGAGCTGTTCCACAGGACGTTTACACAGGGCTTAGACAGGGACAGACGCTAAATAATTTCTCTGAAATGCAGGGTAAACTGAAACCTGTTCTTGACAGTCTGGTTCAGGCCGGCGCTAAAGGAAAATTAACAGACAACTGGATGTCTTCCGTAGATGCAATTCTGGACCAATATCTGGGAAAAGTTCCCGCCAACTTTACCTACGAAGGAAAATCCTACACGCCACAGACTTTTGCGAAAGAAGTTGTAGGCATCAATCCGGAAGATTATGTTGAAATTTCTTCCTATAAAGATTATCCTTACTTCCAGAAATTTGTTGTTCCGATTCCGGACAACTGGAGCCATGACTCTGACTGGAATGTTCCGATGAAAGATCTAACGGCAATTATTGACAATGCCGTAAATAAAGGATATTCCGTAGGTTGGGCAACCGATGTTTCCGAACCTTATTTTTCTTACAAAAACGGAGTGGCATATGTTCCGGATATGAATCTTGATCAGATCAATAATGAGAACAAAGGAACTTTATTCACTGAACCTAAAAAAGATAAAACGATTACGGAAGATATGCGCCAGCAGGCTTTAAACAACCTTTCTACAACTGACGATCACGGGATGCATATTGTAGGACTGGCAAAAGACCAGAGTGGAAAAGAATACTATATGGTAAAAAATTCCTGGGGTGTAACGAATGATTTCGAAGGATATATTTATGTAACGAGACCTTATGTAGAATACAAATCCACTGCAATTCTTATACACAAGGATGCTCTTCCGAAAAACATCAGAAAACAGCTGAAGCCTACCAAAAATATAGGTTTGTAAACGATCACGTTGTCAGAATTAATCTGACATTTTAGATATTTAAATCTGTTAAAAAACCACTTTCCGTTTTCCGGAAAGTGGTTTTGCTTTTGAAAAAAACCGCCTTTGAAATATCCTCAGGCGGTTTTGGAAAAAAATTTAAATAGGTAATCAAGATATGGTAAAATCATCAACAGTGAATTTTACTTCGTCAGTGAATAGCAATTGCCCGTTTAGAAAAGTTGTAAAAATCAAACAGGCAGCGAAGCAGACCCACTATTGATAATTAAACTTTAGTATAATACACCGAGACTTTCTGCTGAAAAGTCAAGAAGTGCCTCGGTATTTTGTTCTTTTACTTTTTTAGCCCATTCCGGATCCTGAAGCAATGCACGTCCAACGGCAACCAAATCGAAATCTCCTCTTTCAAGTCTTTTCGTGAGTTCCGTTAAATCTGCTTTTTCCGTTCCCTGTCCTCCGAAAGCAGCCATAAAATCGCCTTCAAGACCTACAGAACCTACGGTAATGGTTGGCTGACCGGTAATTTTCTTCGCCCATCCCGCAAAGTTGAGGTCGGAGCCTTCAAATTCCGGTTCCCAGAATCGTCTTTGTGAACAGTGGAAAATGTCGACTCCCGCATCTTTTAAAGGCAACAGCCATTCTTCCATCTCTTCAGGAGTGTGGGCTAATTTTACCGAATAATCCTGCTGTTTCCATTGGGAAAGGCGAATGATAATCGTGAAATCTTCTCCCACTGCAGCTCTGATGGCTTTGACAACATCCACCGCAAAACGGCTTCTTTCTTTAATGGTTTTTCCGCCGTATTCATCAGTTCGGGTATTGGTACCGTCCCAGAAAAACTGGTCAATAAGATAACCGTGAGCGCCGTGAATTTCAATCACGTCAAAACCGAGATCTTTAGCGGATTTTGCAGACGCTGCAAACTGAGCAATTGTGTCCTGAATATCTTCCAATGTCATGGTAGAGGCCTTTTCCATCTCCACAGCCGGATAATCCGGAGTGCTTCTGGTATCTCCAACATGCCAGATCTGAGGCCCCATTTTTCCGCCGTTTTCATGTACGGCATCGATTACGTTTTTCCATCCGTTTAATGCTGCTGTTCCGTAGAAATCAGGGATATTCTGCATATTTTTTGAAGCCGGACGGTTGATTACCGTCCCTTCAGAAAGGATTAATCCCACTTCTGCAGCTGCTCTTCTGGCGTAGTAATCAGCGATCTGTTGTGTCGGTACTCCGTTGTCCGATTGTGCTCGTGTCATCGGAGCCATGACAATTCTATTTTTTAGTTCTAAATTTTTGTACTTGAAAGGTGTAAATAATGATTCTGTGCTCATTTTAGATTTACTTTTTTATAATTGTTACACAAAGTAACTAATAATAGTTCATATTTGTATCTTTCGACGAAAAAAAAGTAGTAACTTTGTGGTAACTGATGATGGTAACGTGGAGGTAACGATAAGGTTGACTAAAGGCTAAGGTTGATGTCGAAGGCTTCGCTTGACAATATTAAAAGAATTGGTATAATTAAAATCTTTGTACCCTCTTATAAGTGAAATCGAAGATTCAACGTAGTCAAACGGCTTTGTGAAACTTAAAACAGTTAGTATAAAAAAAATCTTTGTGAACTTCGTGTTCAACAAAGACAAACAAAATTAGAAATAAACCTTTATGAAAAAGAACGAATTAATGCAATACAGCTGTCCTCTCGGTAAAGCTATGTCGGCTTTGGGAAGCAAATGGAAACCGATTATTGTTCTGGTAATAAAAGACCGTAAACTGCGGTTTGGGGAACTTGCGGTGCGCATTAATGTTATTTCCAGAAAAGTGCTTACCGACCAGCTTCGGGAAATGGAATCCGATGGACTGGTAATTCGTGAAGAGTTTAAAGAAATTCCGCCGAGGGTTGAATATTCTTTGACAGAGAAAGGTTTGGCATTGCTTCCTATTTTGTACCAACTTGAGGAATGGGAAACAAAATACCATGTGTACGATCCGGAAAAAGAGAAGGATTGTAAAATGATTTTGGAAGGAAAAAAGGTGCAGAAGAGTGTTATGTAATTGATAGTGTTTTATTATTTATTAAATTTTCTTTTTAATCTTCTGAAAATTTCGGGTAAATTAAATTTAAAGCTACCATACTCAAATTCTTGAATTGTTACTAAACCATCTAAGGTTTTTTCTTCATTTTTTAAATTTGATTCAATGTAAATTTGCTTTTGAAAATTGCTGAACTTTAGACTTTCAATAGTAGTATTTTTAGATTCAATTATTGAATGTGCCAAAATTAATTGTGATTTTAAATGGTAAATATTTGATAATAGTTGTTGAATACTAACATCATTATAATCTTTTGTTATAATTTCTAAATTTTGAAGATCTGGAAGAGAAAGATAAAAATCTAATAAATCCCGTATATTCGATAATGCTTCATTTGAGTTTTTTGGTTTTACAGTAAACAGTGTGTCACCATTTCTTGATTCTAACGCAGAAGATATTTCTATTCCATAATCTTCTAAAAATTTCGAAAAATAAATTAAATATTGCTCACACGCTTGACGGATTTCTTGAGGAAATGAATATTTGTTGGCTATTGAATTTATATCTACAAGTGTAGGGTTTTCAAAAATATTTTTTACTTCTTTATCAATTACAGATAAAAATCTTTCATATTCTTCATTGATATTTTGGTCAAAATTGAAATTACAAGAGATTTGGAAGCCGTGTTCTAAAAAGTTATTATCTTGTTTAAAATCGACTGAAAAATCATGTGCCAATAATATTAACTTCAACTTTTCAGCGAATGTTATAATATTATAAGGCTTATCCCATTTTACAAAATCTGGTATAAGTTGAAAAATTATTTTTCCTTCTATTTCGAACGATAAATAACTTAGTTCTTTATTAATCCAATTCAAATTAGCAAATTGCTCAAAATTTAGTGGTAGTGAAAAATCACATATATCTTCTTTAAAAAAATCAGCTATATTGTATTTTTCTGAAACTTCAAATATTCTGTCATTGAAAAAAATAAGAAATTCACTATTTGGTTCACCTACATTATCATCGGCCTCACCTATTTCAATGTTATCTAGGTAAGCAACATAGTCATAAATTCTATTATCAACTTTCTCAAACTTTAAATTCATGTTATCAAATTTTCTTTACAATATAAACAAAAAAACCGCTCCCAAAAGAAGCGGTTTCAAAGTTTATGTAAAATCTCAATTAAAATATCGCAGGATATTTCTGAGGATTTGTTTCGTTAAATAGAGCGTAGATTTTTTCTACCATATCGTCTGAAGATGGTTTAGAGAAATAATCTCCGTCACTTGCATACGCCGGTCTGTGATCGTTTGCAGAGATCGTCAACGGATCAGAATCCAGGAATCTGAAGGTTTTCTGTTTTTCTAAGATCTGCTGTAAAATAAACGCTGAAGTTCCGCCTTCCACATCTTCGTCGATCACCACCAATCGGTTGGTTTTCTTCACCGATTCAGCAATTTCGTGGGTTAAATCGAAAGGAATCAATGACTGAACGTCAATTACTTCCGCAGAAATTCCTAATTTTTCAAGCTCTTCTGCAGCTTCCATAACAATTCTCCAAGTAGAACCATAGGTAACAAGTGTCACGTCATTTCCTTCTTTGGTAACTTCAATTTTTCCAACAGGAACTGTGAATTCACCTAAATTGTCAGGCTGCTTTTCCTTTAATCGGTATCCGTTCAGACATTCAACAATTACGGCCGGGTCATCGCTTTGAAGCATCGTATTGTAGAATCCGGCAGCTTTTGTAAGGTTTCTCGGAACCAACACTAAAATCCCTTTAGAAAGATTAAGAATTCCCGCCATCGGAGAACCGGAATGCCAAACACCTTCGAGTCTGTGACCTCTTGTTCTTATGATTACCGGTGCTTTCTGACCTCCTTTGGTTCTGTACTGAACCGTAGCCAGATCATCACTCATTCCCTGTAAACAATACAAAATATAGTCTAAATACTGGATTTCAGCAATCGGTCTCAAACCTCTCATCGCCATACCGATTCCCTGTCCAAGAATTGTAGCTTCACGGATTCCCGTATCGGCAACACGAACATCGCCGTATTTTTCCTGCATTCCTTCCAACCCTTGGTTTACGTCACCGATATTTCCGGCATCTTCACCAAAAACCAATGTCTCAGGATATTTTTCAAAAATCTTATCAAAATTATTTCTTACCACTACTCTTCCGTCAACATCTTCAGAATTTTCAGAATAGACTGGCTTGATTTCTTTTACATTTTCCGCTTTCCATTGAGACTGAGAATATAAATGAGAAGAGTAATTATCTTTTTCGACTTCAAAAATCTCATTGTATTTCTGCATCAGCTGATTTCTTTCTGCCGAATTTGTTCCTCTGGTTGCCAGTAAAGAACGTCTCACCAAATGGAAGACATCTTTCTTCGCTTTGGAAACCAGTTTATTGAACTGGCTGATATAGTTTTCAATTTCAGAATTTTGTCCTTTCAGGTTTTCAACGAAAGGCAATACCGAACTGATTAAATCCGTGATGGTCTTCTGATAGTTTTCCCAGGCATTTTTCTGTCCCGCTTTTACAGTCTTTTTGGCTTCTTCATCAATAGCATCCAGTTCTTCGGCGGTTGCAAGCACTTGCTCTTTTCCGTCAATTTCAATGGAATAATTAAGAATCCACTCTTTGAATTTCACCAAGCCGTCAAACTGGGATTCCCAGGCCAGACGGTCTTCATTTTTATATCTTTCGTGAGATCCCGACGTGGAGTGCCCCTGCGGCTGTGTAACTTCCACCACGTGTACTACCACCGGAATGCTTTCCATTCTTGCAAACTGCTCAGCTCGGGCGTAAGCATCCAATAGTGACGGATAATCCCAGGCTTTTACCTGAATAATTTCACATCCCTGGAATTCACCTTCTTTTCTCTGGAAACCACTCAGCATTTCAGCAATATCTGCTTTGGCTCTCTGCTTCATGGTAGGAACGGAAATTCCGTAGCCGTCGTCCCAGATTGAAACGATCATCGGCACCTGAAGCGCACAGGCGGCATTCAGCGTTTCCCAGAAGTGACCTTCTGCGGTAGAAGCATCACCGATGGTCCCGAAAGCGATTTCGTTCCCGTCTTTTGAGAATTTCTCGGAACCTTCAAATTTTACTGTCTTATATATTTTGGAAGCCTGTGCCAATCCTAATAATCTTGGCATCTGCCCTGCTGTAGGAGAAATATCGGATGAAATATTTTTCTGAGCCGTTAGATCTTTCCAACTTCCGTCTTCATTTAAGCTTCTTGTGGCAAAGTGGCCATTCATCTGTCGACCCGCTGAAGCAGGCTCTCTTTCAACACTGGTGTCTGCATACAGCTGAGCAAAAAAGCTTTCAACAGTTAATGCATCAACCGCCAGCGCAAAGGTCTGATCTCTATAATATCCCGAACGGAAGTCTCCATATCTGAAAACTTTCGCCATTGCAAGCTGAGGAAGCTCTTTGCCATCCCCAAAAATACCAAATTTAGCTTTCCCTGTAAGAACTTCCCTCCTGCCCAGATAAGACATTTCACGGGAAACCCTTCCTAACTTATAATCTTCAAGTATCTGATTTCTAAAGTCTTGAAAGGAAATTTGCTGTGTTTCAATATAGGTTGTCTGCATAGCCCGATAAAAAAATTTTAAATTCTTGAAGTATTTCGCTAATATACACTTTTTAAATTAATTTTAATTTTTAATAATCTTTTTTAAAAATTTGATAATAAAAAAAATTGTATTTATATTGAAAAAAAATTGTAAAGATGGAAAAGAAATCCACGCATATCCTGAATGCATCCAGCAATCTTTTAGGCTTTTCACTGGTCATCATCACCTCTTTAAAGATTACCAGGATCAGTCCTAGTACGTATTTGGACGAATTTGCGGGCGTGGCATGCCTGTTCTTTGCCTTCAGCTGCTTCTTTTCTTTTTTGGCAATAAGATCCCAGCATGAAAAGCGTATAAGCCGTTTTGAAACTATTGCGGATTATTTATTTTTAATCGCTTTATTTTGCATAGTATTAGCCGTTATTATTGTAACGATGAAAATAATTTAATTTAAAATTTTCGCTCAATTACGTAATCCAGCATAATATGTAAAGATTTTCTGGCTTCAGAATCAGGAAATTCGTTGAGAATATTTTTAGCTTTCTGTTGAAAATCTTTCATCACAGAAATGGCATAATCCAGTCCGCCAGAACTTTTTACAAAACTGATCAGCTCTTTTACCCGTTTCTGATCATTGTTATGCCTCTTAATAGTATTGAAATAATACTTTTTATCCTTTTCGTCGGCGTTCCTTAGGGTAAATATTAAAGGCAACGTCATCTTTTGCTCTTTAATATCAATTCCTACAGGTTTTCCGATTACGTTGGAACTCAGGTAATCAAACAGGTCATCTTTAATTTGAAAGGCCATTCCCGTAAAGGTTCCGAAATCCATCATTTTTTTAGCCAGTATTTCATCGGCGTCGTTTGAAAGCACGCCTATTTCACAGCAGGCTGCAATTAAAGTCGCGGTTTTCTGGCGGATGATTTCGTAATACACTTCTTCGGTAATATCCAGTTTCCTGGCTTTTTCCAGTTGCAGAAGTTCACCTTCCGACATTTCACGGATTGTTCTTGAAATAACGCCTAATAAATCGTAATCTTTATGGTCTGTTGATAATAAAACCGATTTGGATAAAAGATAATCTCCTACCAAAACGGCAATTTTATTTTTCCACAAAGCATTGATTGAAAAGAAATTCCGGCGTTTAAAGCTTTCATCGACCACGTCATCATGAACCAGCGTTGCGGTATGAATGAGCTCAATCATAGAAGCGCCACGGTATGTTTTTTCATTAACGTTTCCAACAAGCTTGGCACAAAGAAAGACAAACATGGGGCGCATCTGCTTCCCTTTTGTAGTAACGATAAAACGCGTGACTTTATCTAATAAAGGTACTTTACTCTGCATGGATTCATAAAACTTCTGCTCGAAAAGTTTCATTTCCTCATTGATCGGTCGCTTGATTTCTTCTACAGTGTTCGCCACAATCTTTGATGATGGATAAATTATTAATTACCACAAAGATAATTTTTTTCAGGTAATTTTAAGAGAAATTAATAGGAATATCGGTTTTAGTTTTAACATCATAGACAATAATATTTACTTTTCCGATTTTTATTTTGCTTAAAAATTTTCCGAGCCAATACTTAAAAATTTTTAAATTTATCTTTAGGTAAAAAGTAAAGGCTTTGCTTTGCAGTTCCCAAAGGCGAATGAAACTTTTCCCCTGAAATATAAACACCTGCTTCATCAACTGCAATTCCTTCAATCTGACCAATTGACAGGGCGCTTCCCAGGTAATATCTTTCCGGAATTTCTTTGAAAAAAACTCCCGGTTCTGTTTCCGTGAAAATATTCAGAAACACTTCTGTTTTCTTTGTATAGCCGATGAGGTACAATTTCTTATTGTAATAGGAGGCATCGGTAACTAAAAAATTGGTTTTGAAAGATTCTGTTTTCTGCACCTGCTGTTTTCCTGAAATTTCAGGATCAATGATATAATGTGTCGTTGATTTTGCAGTCCATTCTTTGCTAAAAAGATGAATTTTTCCGTTGAGGTAAATCATCGCTTCTGCATCAAAATTGGTTGAAGAGTAATTCGGAACAAATTCTTTTTGTTCGGGGTATTCAAATGAGATAATCTGAACAGAATCATCTTTTGAAGAATTATCAAACGGTAATTTGTAGATTTCAAGATCTCTTCGTGTGCCTCCGTTATTTCCGAAATCACCGATATAGAAATTGTTCCCGTCATTGGTTAAAGCTTCCCAGTCTTTGTTTTTGGCGTTTATTTTTATGGTGTTGGTAACTGCTCCGGTTGTTTTATCTAATTCAAAAAGTTCGGGAGAATTTCCGCTGTCATTGAATGTGTAAAGTTTTCCATTCATTAAACTCAAACCTGATGTTTCTTTAATCTTTTCATCCAGATAAGCAACTCTGAACTTCCTGATCTTTAAGGGCTCAGATTTTTGGGAAAATGAGAACGTGAAAATTGTGATGGTAATAATAAAGAAAAGCTTTTTCATAAGGTAAAAATATTTATTTAAATACAAATGCACTAATTTTTGCACTGATTTCACTAATACTTTCTTTGCCTTATTTTCTAATTTTTTTCTGACTAATGAAGAATCTTATTTAATAAGTTTAAGCGTATTTGCTTTCGCAACGCTTTTATTTTAAATGATTGCTTTTATTTTTTTGTTCCCAAAGGTACTTCCACAGGCTCAGCATAAACTAATAACACTCAGCAAATGATAGCAAAACCTAATATTAATTATAATTTGTATTTTTTGATAATTAATGTTATACAGAAAAGTGTATAAATATCAAATAATTAAGGCAATAAAAAAGACGGACCAAGCCGCCTGAATTGATTATATAGATTGTATTGAAAAATTCATTTTTGATTTAGAAAAAATTTAACTCACGCCGTTTTTTTCTGTATCTCCTGTTTCCTTTTATTTTTCTTTGCCCAATAATCTTTTTGATATTGCCTTACCGTTTTGCCGGTTCCGTCGTGTCGCCATCCGGGAGAATTAAAAATATAATTTACCCTATCGGAGATGGTCAAACCAGGCTGCCTGATGTCTTTCCATATTCTTCGCCATTCGTATAAAAGAACGGTATCCGGTTTATTATCAGGCATTTTGGGATAGATTCCATATTTTACGGGAACATTGGGATCTTCTTTTTCAAAAGTTCCGAAGATTTTGTCCCAGATAATCAGGCACATGCCCATATTTCTGTCAAGATATTTAATGTTGCAAGCGTGATGAACGCGATGATGAGAGGGAGTAACGAGAATATATTCCAGAATACCCATACTTTTTACGGTCTGTGTGTGAACCCAGGTTCCGTACACTTGACCGATTGCGTAAGCGACCATGATATGCCATGGATTAAACCCTAAAAAAGCGAGCGGGGAAAAATAAAGATACCGGTACAGCGGCTGTAGAACCGGACTTCTGAAACCTGTGGTGAGATTAAAGAACTCCGAGCTATGATGGGTAATATGTACCGCCCAAAACGCCCTGGAATGATGATCTACATAATGAAGGACATAGTAAGCGAAATCCGTAATAATAAAGCAAAGCAATCCGTACCATACTGTATATTCCCATGAAAAAAGCCTGTGGTTGAAGAAGAAAAACATCACTCCCATGGCAAAAGCTTTCATCAGAATATCCAGCCCGAAGTTGAGTAACGCAAGATAAATATTTGTTGCAAGATCTTTTCCGTTGTAAAGCCTGACTTCGGCAACATGGCTGTAAATCATTTCTGCCAGAATGATTGTTGCATGTACCGGAATCGACCATGCATAAATATTTTCAAGACCATCTTTCCCAAAAAAGTAATCTACCATTGTCACTTTTATTTGGTACAAAGGTAATATTTTAAGAAAGCGTTAAGAATTTTTTTTAATTTTTTTAATGAAATTTTAATCCGTTGTTTTGTTGGCAAGCTGTCCACAGGCGGCATCTATATCGCCCCCGCGGCTTTTTCTTACCACGCACACAATACCTGCATTTTCAAGCTGACGGATATAATTTTCTTCCGCCTGTTTATTACACTGGTCGTATTTTCCGTCGCCAATAGGATTGTACTGAATTAAATTAACTTTAGAAGGAACCTGCTTGCAGTATTTGATGAGGGCTTTAATATCTTCATCTCCGTCATTAATACCTTTCCATACACAGTATTCAAAGGTAATAACAGAACCTGTTTTCTGATACCAGTATTGCAGCGCTTCCATAATCTCCGTTAAAGGAAACTTATCGGAAAATGGCATTATTTCATTTCTTTTAGCCTCAATAGCAGAGTGAAGTGACAGGGCGAGCTTTACTCTCAAATCGTCATCAGCAAGCATCTTAATCATTTTCGGAATTCCCGATGTAGAAACGGTAATTCTTCTTGGTGACATTCCCAGACCTTCCGGCTGCGTAATTTTCCTGATTGCTTCCACTACATTCTTGTAGTTCATCATCGGCTCTCCCATTCCCATAAAGACAATATTGGAAAGCGGCCTGTTGAAATACATTTTGCTCTGGCTGTCGATTAAAGCAACCTGATCTACAATTTCGGCCACTTCAAGGTTTCTCATTCTTTTGAGTCTTGCCGTTGCACAGAATTCGCAGTTTAAGGAGCATCCTACCTGTGAGGAAACGCAGGCTGTTGTTCTTGTTTCGGTAGGTATGAGAACAGATTCTACCAATAAACCATCGTGCAGCTTCACCCCATTTTTTATGGTTCCGTCGGTGCTTTTCTGGAGCTGATCTACAGAAACCGGATTAATGGTATATTCTTCTGATATTTTTTCACGGAGGTTTTTCGAAAGATTTGTCATCTCATCAATCGAGTGGAGATTTTTACTCCACAGCCAATCGTACACCTGCTTCGCACGGAAAGGTTTTTCTCCCAATGACATAAAATAGTCTTTGAGCTGATCAAGTGATAAAGTTCTGATATCTTTCATATAGGTAAGAGCCAAGTTAAAAGTAAAAATTAAAAAGTTTTTACAACTTTGTGTTGTTAACTATTGTTGCTAAAATATTTTTTAATTCAGCGCTTTCATTTAATAATACTTGAAATTCTTCTGAATTATAACCGTCTAAATTTTTTAAAATCCGAAGCCAGAAATTGCTTTCCCGAGCTTCTCTTAAGGCAATTTTCACCTTATTTTTAAAATCTGCTTTTGAAGACCTGGCTTGTGATTCTTCATAATTTGCCCCTATCGAAGTGGCTGATTTTCCAAGTTGAAACCTAATTAACTTACTTTCAGGATCATTTGGAAGTGTTCTTAAAAACTTAAGACAGTTCACGCCAAACATAAAAGTTCTTGCAAGTAAATCGTTTTGTTTCATTTTGTGTTCTTTAACTTTTTACTTTTAACCTAGCTCTTTTTACTTTTTTATAAGATTAACATTGCATCTCCGTACGAGTAGAATTTGTATTTTTCTTTTACAGCTTCTTCATAAGCATGCATTATAAAATCTCTCCCCGCAAATGCTGCAATCATCATGATTAAAGTAGATTTCGGAGTATGGAAATTCGTGATCATACAGTTGGCAACACCGAATTCGTGAGGAGGATAGATAAACTTATTCGTCCATCCGTGGAATGCAGAAATCTTTTTATTTGAAGATACTGAAGTTTCTAAAGTTCTCATGGTGGTGGTTCCTACCGCACAAACTCTTTTATGTGCATCAACTGCGTTATTGATAATCTGCGCATTTTTCTCGTCGATAAAGATCTCTTCAGACTCCATTTTGTGCTTGGAAAGATCTTCTACTTCAATCGGGTTAAAGGTTCCCAATCCAACATGAAGGGTAACTTCTGCGAAATCAATTCCTTTAATTTCCAGTCTCTTCATCAAATGTCTTGAGAAGTGAAGTCCTGCTGTAGGTGCTGCTACTGCTCCTTCTACTTTCGCGTAGATGGTCTGGTATCTTTCAGCATCTTCCGGCTCAACTTCTCTTTTAATATATTTTGGAAGCGGTGTTTCTCCCAATTCTTTTAATTTAGCTCTAAATTCTTCATAAGAACCGTCGAACAAGAATCTCAAAGTTCTCCCTCTTGAAGTCGTATTGTCGATAACTTCCGCAACCAAAGATTCGTCTTCAGTAAAGAATAATTTATTTCCAATTCTGATTTTTCTTGCAGGATCTACCAATACGTCCCAAACGCGGGTTTCTTTATCAAGTTCTCTTAATAGGAAAACTTCAATTTTAGCGCCCGTTTTTTCTTTATTTCCATAAAGACGTGCAGGAAAAACCTTGGTATTGTTAAAGATAAAAAGATCTCCTTCATCAAAATAATCAACAACATCTTTAAACAGTTTATGCTCGATGGTTTCAGTTTTTCTGTCCAAAACCATTAATCTCGCTTCGTCTCTGTGTTCGGATGGGTGTTCTGCCAATAATTCTGCAGGAAGATCAAAATTAAAATCTGATGTTTTCATTTTTTAAATTACGGTTTAAAAATTATCAATTACAAGATGTAATTTTCGGACTGCAAATATACGACATTCGTACCCCCTTTGTCAAGTATTATTTGCAATAGGGCAAAAAACCGTGGTTTTACGGGAAAGATTAGATTAAAAAAAATTGTATTTTGCAGTTTTAATTTACACTATGAGCAAATATTCAATTGAATCTTTCGTCAACGAAACAAAAGAAAAACCCGAAAACAGAGATTACTTCGAACTGGAAAAACCCGCGTTGCTGGAAATCAACCTGAACAATCAGTCTGTATGGACGAAGACCGGAAGTATGGTAAGCTATATCGGTAATATTAATTTTGAAAGACAGGGAATGCTTTCCGGAGGTTTGGGAAATCTGCTAAAAAAAGCAATAAGCGGCGAAGGAGCGCGACTGATGAAGGCGGAAGGTACAGGAAAACTGTACGTTGCGGACGAGGGAAAAAAGGTGCGCATTCTTTACCTTAATAATGAATCGGTTTGTGTAAACGGAAATGATATTCTGGCTCATGAACAAAGCGTAAAAAGTGATATCACCATGCTGAAAAGCATTGCAGGTGTAATGTCCGGCGGACTTTTCCAGGTAAGATTATCGGGAACAGGGCATATTGCAGTCACGACACATGGTGAGCCTTTAACTTTAATGGTAACTCCGGAGGCACCGGTTTTTACGGATCCGAATGCAACGGTAGCCTGGTCCGGAAACCTGACACCCGAATTAAAGACCAATGTTTCTTTTAAAAGTCTTATCGGAAGAGGAAGCGGTGAAGAGTTTCAAATGAAGTTTTCCGGAAACGGATGGGTTTTGATACAGCCTTATGAGGAAGTGTACAGACTAGAAAAATAAGGAATTTAATTTATAAAAGCGGTTAAAATAGTAGCCGCTTTTCTTCTGTTTTTATTTTTACAACACAGAATTTTCACCTGTAAAGATCTTTACATTAATTTTTTCGCACTTTGAAAAATCATTCGTCATAATTACACCGTTTTTATAGTCAATTTCAGCATGTATAATTCTGTAATTATCAGAATCCAATTTAGAAAAGAGCGCATTATAAATTTTAGAGTGAATATTTGAAGTAAGGTCCATAAATCGAATTCTCGGAGCAGAAAAGCCGATTTTTTCAACTAAAATCTTCAGTTCGAGATTTGCTTCTTTACTCTTATTTTTAGGATATGTTTTTACAGTATATAAATTTCCACCATTATTTTCCACTTCAACCCTTTCAATCTTTATTTCATCCTGATATACTTTTATCGGAAATACTTTTTTTAACTTTAAACTTGAAAAATTACTATTTTGATTAATGGAGTAGGTATAAAGTTTATTTTTTGCATAGTCATCTAATAAAAATGTTCTTTCAGCTTCTCCTGAAAAAGAATAATCGTATGCTATAAAATCCTTATTTTCTGAATTGAAATAAATAATATTATTTCTTGTATTTCCTTTATACCTGCCTCTTAGTTGAGTTTCTACATCGTAACATTTATAATCAAAATGATATTCCTGGGAAAAAGCATTAGCGAAGCTTAAAATAAGGAATAATAAGAGGAGTTTTTTCATAGGTATTGTTTTATCTTCTTCCATTCTTCCAGTTTCTTTTCAAAAGACACGGTGTGGAGAGGACTGGTAGAAGGCAGCAAAAATACCGGAATTTTATAATTCTTACCTAAAATTTTTTGTAGATTTTTGTACGATTTTCCGCCGTTGCAAAATATGGCTTTCATATTTAGATGATCTTCCAGCAATTCACCAATCTGATTGGCTTCTTCGTTCTTAATTTCAGAATCAAGACTTCCTTTTCTTTCACAGGAATCGATGACATCCCAAAGCGCGATATGATGTTTCTTTAATATCTGAATTCTTTGATTATAATCTTCCGTAAATTTTTCATTTAGTAATTCAAAAATAATCTTCCAGAATTTGTTTTGAGGATGACCGTAATACTGTTGCTTCTCCAGGGATTTAACACCCGGAATCGATCCTAAGATTATAATTTTGGAATCATGGTCAATGATTGGAGGGAAAGAGAAAATTCTGCTTTGCATACTTTGAATTAATAAATTTCGGCTGAAGCCTTGTTGTATTTTCAAACAAAAAGCGGGCTAAAGCCCGCTCCTATTGATATTTTTATAATGTTTCCTTTAACCAGTCGAAGAACTCCCTCTGCCAAACGAGACCATTCTGCGGGTGAAGCACCCAGTGATTTTCATTCGGGAAATATACCAGTTTGGATTTCAGTCCTCTCAGCTGTGCTGCCTGGAAAGCTTCCTGTCCCTGTTCGTAGGGAACCCTGTAGTCGATTCCTCCCTGAACAATCATAATTGGCTTGTTCCATTTATCCACAAAATTGCTTGGGTTAAATTCCGTGTATGCTTTAGGAAGCGGTTTTTCCCACGGAGAACCAAGGTCCCAATTGGCAAACCAAAGCTCTTCCGTGGTAAGATACCAGGATTTCATATCAAACAATCCATCGTGAGCAATAAACGTTTTGAATCTGTTTTCGTGGATTCCGGCTAACATGAATACACTGTATCCTCCGTAGCTTGCTCCTACAGCTGCTACTCTTTCACCATCCACGTAAGGTAATGTTTTGGCAAAGTCTGTTGCGGCAAGATAATCTCTCATGGGCTGACCGCCCCAGTCTTTGGATATTTCTTCATTCCATTTTGTTCCCCAGCCCGGCATTCCGCGACGGTTTGGTGCTACAACGATATATCCGTTGGCAGCCATTAAGGCGAAATTCCATCTTGTACTAAAGAATTGTGTTAAAGCCGACTGTGGTCCGCCCTGGCAATACACCAGTGTCGGGTATTTTTTATTCGGGTCGAAGTTGGGAGGATAATGGAACCATACCCCCATTTCCTTACCGTCCGAAGTTTTAACCATTTTAAGCTCAGATTTTCCCTGTGCCAGAGTTGCATACATCTCTTTATTGGCATCGGTTACCTGCTGCATTTCTCCGTTTTTGATATTGACCGAAAACAGGTCTGTTGCATGGTTGATGTCTGTTCTTCCTACCAATAATGACTTTTTCTGATCTGCAAAGATCTCATTTACGTCAAAATCACCTTTTGTGATCTGCTGAACTTTGGCATTTTTAGGATCTAACGAAAACAGCTGTTTTGTTCCTCTGTAAGCCGCCGTGAAGTAAATATTCTTAGAATCTGCACTCCAGAACACATCACCGGAAACACTTTCGTCCCATCCTGCGGTAAGGTTTGACACTTTAGATGTTTTCCAGTCCATGATTTTCACATCATTCTTATCCGCTTCATAACCATCTCTGGCCATGCTCTGCCAGATCAGCGATTTCCCGTCCGGACTGAATTTAGGATTTACATCGTATCCTTTGTTGGACTCCGTTAAATTTTTGGTTGTTCCTGTTGCAAGATCGTAAGCGAAAATATCTGTATTTGTGCTGGTGGAATACTCTTTTCCACTTTTAGGTTTTGTTACGTATAAAAGCTGTGAAGAGTCCGGACTCCAGATAAAATCTTCAGCTCCGCCAAAGGGCCTTTGCGGGGAATCCCACATTTTCCCTTCCAGCAGATCTTTTGCAGCATCTGCTTTATCCGAAACATTTACTACAAAAACATGATTGTATTTACCTTCATTGAAATAATCCCAATGTCTGTGGTTGAGGTCGGTATAAACCTGTGCTGTAGTTTTCGGGGTGTCTGAATATTTGTCTTTCCCCATTACTTTTTCCACCAGAACCTGTCTGCTGAAGGCTATTTTTTTACCGTCAGGAGAAATAACAACATTATCGGCTTCACCGATCGTATAAAATTCCGTCCAGGTTTTTGCATTGTCTTTAGAAAGAAAAATTTTATCGCCTTCCTGGGCATAAATCCCATTTTTATCCCACTGAATCAGGGCTTTTTTACCTAAATCCATTTTTGCGGACTGATTATTCAGAACATTCAGAAAATAGGTTTCGTTTTTGGTTTTCTCTGTTTTAAGATCCACCTGCCCCACTTTATAAATAAGCGAAGACTGATCGGGTGAAACGGCCTGCACCCCAACTTTTTTTAAAGTCCAAAGGATTTCGGGCGTCATTACTTTTTGTGCATTCATTAAGAGCGGAGCTGCCAAAGCCAGCAGACTGTACTTAAGTTTCATATTGTTGATCGAATTTTTTGATTATGATATAAAGCTCATAATCCTGTTTATTTCAAAGTTTTCAAAGTTACTTATTTTTACCATACAGCAAGAGAATATTCAAAGATAAAATTCTGTCAAAATTTGTACTGTTATATAAAAAAAAGAGTGAACCGAAGCTCACTCATTATCAACCTTTGATATGTTTATGATCTAATCTTTGTCTGAAAACATGGAATTAGCCAAAGAAGTAACGATAGAAAGAAGGATACTGAAAATCAGAGCCCACCAGAAGCCATCTACTACCATACTGTCAATCAGGCGATCTGCAATGAGAATAATAATTGCATTAATAACCAGTGTAAATAATCCCAGTGTGATGATCGTTAACGGTAATCCTAAAAGATTAAGGATTGGTTTTACAATCAGATTTAAAATTCCCAATACAATGGAAAAGATAATAGCCCCACCGAATCCGGAAAAATGGACTCCCGGTAAAATCATGGTAAGCAGATAGGCTACAATTGCTGTTACCAGCAGACGAATAATTAAGTTCATATTTTTATTTTTTTAGTCAGTCACTTATTCAGAAATTCTTATATTAAATATAGCATAAATTTCCGAAAAGATTTACTTTATTTTCATCATGGTTACCAAAGAAGTGGCAACATGGCTTTCCGAATCATTGTTTTCATCAACACTATAGATTTCCGTTCTGATAACGCTGATCTTTGCGCCACCCTTGATGACATACGATTTTGAGACGAGTGCATCGCCGATTGCCGGACGCAGATAGTTTACCTTCAATTCTACGGTTACCACATAGCAATCTTCTTCATAATGACTTACCGCAGCGTATCCTGAAGAAACATCCACTAAAGAAGCAATCATGGCTCCGTTGAACATTCCGGCTTTTCTGGTCATCAGATCCATTTTAGGGATTTTCATGGAGATAAAATCGGTTTCAACTTCCAGAAGTTCTGCTTTATAGAATTTCAATGTTTCGGAACGGTGAAAGCTGTCGGTGATGAGCTGTTTTTTTTCGGGTGTCATTTTTTGATTTTAAAATGTAAATGTAAAGACAAATTTCAAAAACAATGCAAATATGGTTCTGGCCTTAAATTAATTTAACAGATCGACTGAAATAAGTTTTGGCTAAAGCCATTTGATGTTTTTATTATTGGAAAGCGGACTAAAGTCCGCTGCTATTGATATCTTTGAAAATATAATTTTTATTGAACAGATGCTTCGACAAGCTCAGCATGACATTGCGAATGCTAACAGTTTTATTAAACATGATTTTGCAGTGTCATTATGTGCAGAGGCAAAGCATTTTATTGCATACTTAGTTTAAAATAATCTGGAAATGTTCGTCCAAAGACAAAATACCTTCTGCCAAACTTTCAGGATGCGCCGTGAAACCTTTCAGTTTTGAAGTTTTTCCTTTTAGAACGAGATCCATCAGCTGCTTGTCTGATAATTTTTTACCGAATATTTCAAACGAAACTTTAAAGCCGCAGTTTTTGAAATCTGAACACCCTACCGCTGTTTTTCCTTTTAGGAGATGATGTTCTTTGCATTTCGGGCATTTTGTTTCTTCCCAGGACTGCAGTTCTTTTTTTACGGCAGGTTCGCGCTTCTTTTTTTCTTTCACCACCACTTTTTCCTCTTCCAGATTGATTACTTTTCCCTTTCCGTAGACTACCTTTTCGGTAAGCTCTGTCACCATCTGAATCAATTCTTCCTTGAAATGATTGGCTTCATATTCACCTTTTTCAATTTTCCGGAGCTTGAGTTCCCATTCACCGGTAAGTTCCGGGCTTTTAAGGAGTTCATCTTCAATGGTATCAATCAGCTGAATTCCCGTTTGGGTAGCGATGAGGTTTTTCCTTTTCTTTTCAATGTATTTTCTTTTGAAAAGAGTTTCGATAATGTTAGCGCGGGTTGATGGCCTTCCGATCCCGTTATTTTTGAGCAATTCTCGGAGCTCATCATCTTCCACCTGTTTTCCGGCTGTTTCCATGGCACGAAGAAGGGTTGCCTCCGTATAAGGTTTTGGTGGCGAGGTTTTTCCCTGATGGATCATCGGGTCGTGCGGTCCGGTTTCTCCTACGGTAAATTCCGGAATGGTCTGTTCTTCCTCTTTATCTTTGTCTTTTTCCGACTCGTCTTTCGGCTCTTTTGCATATACGGCTCTCCATCCCGGCTCGAGGATCTGTTTTCCGCTGGTTTTGAAAGGAATCGTTCCTACTTTACCTTCCACCAGAGTATTGGAAATTTTACATTCAGGATAAAAAACGGAGATAAATCTTTTAGCAATTAAATCATAGATCAGCTTTTCTTCGCGGCTCAGATTCTGGGAAGGTGGAACTTCGGTAGGAATAATGGCGTGGTGATCTGTGACTTTTGTATCATCAAAAACCGTTTTGGATTTCGGAATCGGGGCTTCCTGCAAAGGTGCCACAAGTTCCTGATAAAAGTACATTTTTCTGAGGATGCCCTCTATTTTCGGATATAAGCTTTCAGATAAATAGGTCGTATCTACACGAGGATAGGTTACATGCTTTTTTTCGTAAAGACTTTGGATATAATTCAACGTATTTTCTGCGGAATAGCCGTATTTTCTGTTGGCTTCGACCTGAAGTCCGGTAAGGTCAAACAACCTCGGATTTTTTTCTTTTCCTTCTTTAATTTCAAAAGAAACGATCTCGAAAGGGTTTTCTTTTAGATATTCCAGCCCTTTTTCGGCCCGTTCTAATGTTTTTAAACGGTCAATCGCGGCATTGAAAACAACATCTCTGTATTTCGTTTTCAGTTCCCAATATTCTTCTACGGTAAAGGCATCAATTTCCTTTTGGCGCTGAACCAGCATCGCCAATGTTGGCGTCTGAACCCTTCCGATAGAAAGCACGGCTTTATTTCCTCCGAATTTTTTGGTAAAAAGCCTGGTTGCGTTGATCCCCAAAAGCCAGTCGCCGATAGCTCTTGCATTTCCGGCGAGATATAGGTTTTTATAGTCTTCAGCAGGTTTTAAACTGGCAAAACCTTCTTTGATAGCTTCTTCAGTAAGAGATGAAATCCACAAACGCTGAATCGGTTTATTGCATTTTGCTTTCTGCAGCACCCATCTCTGGATGAGTTCTCCTTCCTGCTCGGCATCCCCGCAGTTAATGACCTCATCGCATTCGGCTACCAGTCTTTCAATAACTTTGAATTGGTTTTCTACACCTTTGTTCGGAATTAATTTAATCCCGAAATTATGAGGAATGATCGGCAGCAGAAATAAATTCCAGGATTTGTACTGCGGACCGTAATCGTGAGGTTCTTTGAGGGTGCATAGATGCCCGAAAGTCCATGTTACACAATAGCCGTTTCCTTCCATATATCCCTGTTTGGGAGTGGTGGCCCCCAATACTTTGGCAATATCTCTGGCAACACTAGGTTTTTCGGCAATACAAAGTTTCATGAATTTTTCGGAGTTTTGAAGAGGGGCAAAAATCGGGATTTTTTTTGGATTTTGCTAATTTGTTTGTGATTGTGGATTGATAGTTTTGATTATTTATTAATAGCCTGAATGATAAAATTTTAAGTAAAATGGTTCTACGGAGGGAAAAGTGTAATTTACTCTGAAGAAATGTAACCTTACAACGAAAAAATATAAACTTACAATGCAAAAAAGCAACTCCACACCAGAAGAAAGTAACCCTACAATATAAAAATGTAAACTTACAACGTAAAAAAGTAACTCCACATCAAAAGAATACAATCTTACAACGCAAAAATGTAAACTTGCAATACAAGAATATACTTTTACATCACCAATATTATAAATAGTGTTAGAGAAAATATGTCTTACGATGGGCAGCTTGTTTAAAAGAAACGTACTTTTCCGCAAAGTTGAAATTATAATTGAGCATATTTAAGGAGCAAAGAATTAATCAACAAGTTGATTCGATGAAGCTTATTATTTAACTGCAACAAGAATCTAGATCGATTAAGGTTAATTAATTCAAAAAAAGCTCTCTTTTTTAAGAGAGCTCACCAACAATATTTATGAACCAGGTTCATGAATTTATTTATATTACATTGTCATCGGAACGTCCATGAGAAGAATTTCCGTGTTTTCGGATGTCGCTTTAATGCGAAGCTCATTAATATCCCAAACTCCGAAACCATCTCTTTCTTCCAGCTTTTGACCTTCGATTTCCGCACTTCCCTTAATGATAAAAGCATAAACACCGTTTCCTTTTTTCTTTAATTGATAATTGGTTTCAATATTATCTTCAAAATTACCTAAGTGAAACCATGCATCCTGATGAATCCAAACTCCCTCGTCATCGGGATTTGGAGAAAGGATTTGCTGGAATTTATTTTTGCTTTTCGTTTTGTCTAATGTAATCTGGTCATATCTCGGCGTAACGTTTCTTTTATTCGGATATACCCAGATCTGGAGGAATTTCACCAACTGATCCTGATTCTTATTGAATTCACTGTGCATGATACCTGTTCCCGCGCTCATCACCTGGATATCACCGCTTCTGATGATAGCCGAATTTCCCATGCTATCTTTGTGTTCCAGATCGCCTTCCAACGGAATGCTGATGATCTCCATATTGTCGTGAGGATGTGTTCCGAAGCCTCTTCCTGCCTCCACTTTATCATCATTTAAAACCCTTAACACCCCGAAATGCATTCTTTCCGGATTGTGATAATTGGCAAAACTAAAGGTATGATTGCTCACCAGCCAGCCATGGTCTGCTTTTCCTCTGGTATCTGCTTTATGAATAACGGAATTGTCTTTGATCTTTGATTCGGGGTTGGGAAGATGGTTGTAGCCAATCGGTTCCAACGGTTCGATCTCATCGATCTCATTTTTCATGGTGTTTCCCAAGGATGCTGACGCCACAAACATTCCTGTTCCCAATAATCCTTTTTTTAAAAAATCTTTTCTGTCCATATCTGGTGTGTATTTATTCGTTTTGATAGGACAAATTTAGGTTGGTGGGATTTGCTGTGCATTTAACTAGTTTAATAAATGTGATTATTTTCTTTTGTCTTAAAACAAAAGAAACAAAAGTTCAAGACTGGAACCTGAATGCTAAAAAATATTTTTATTCTCTAAAAATCCCAAAACTCGTGCGAGTTCACTATTGATTCTTCGGTTTATTATTGCTGTCGCACTCAGACAGTGGGATTTTCTTTACGTTCATAAAAGTATTTTTCTTAACGCTTCAGTTTCCTAAGTCGGTTTATAGTGTGATGTTTAGGGTTTGATTGCTTTGCGCCTAGAATGACAGAGTATGTTACATGAATTTGTCATTCTGAAAGAATCTCAACATATTTTTAAACAATTTTTCTTTTGCCTTAAAACAAAGAAACAAAAAGTTCAAGACTGGAACCTGAATGCTAAAAAATATTTTTATTCTCTAAAAATCCCAAAACTCGTGCGAATTTACTATGGGTTCTTCGGTTTATTATTGCTGTCGCACTCAGACAGTGGGGTTTTCTTTACGTTCATAAAATTATTTTTCTTAACGCTTCAGTTTCCTAGGTCGATTGATAGTGTGATATTTGGAGATTCTTCGCTGCTTCGCGCTCAGAATGACAGAGTGTCAAACCATTAACCATGAAAAGAAATTGGGTGATAAAACCACCCCGTCAAAAATTCTGCAAATTTTTGCCACCCCTCCTTAGGAGGGGAATTGTGCGGATCTTGATTTTGAAAATTATTTTTGCTTGGAAGCGAGGCGTTTTCGGATGGTGCTTACGAATTCTTTGGAAACGCCGAGATAGGAAGCGATATAGTATTGTGCCACTCTTTGCGGAATGGATGGATAAACTTTTATAAATTCCAGGTACCGGTCTGAAGCACTTTTGGAAATGGTATTGACCAGCCGGTGCTGCAGGGTAGAAAGATTTCGCTGAACAAGCATTCTGAAAACCCTTTCGAACTTTGGAATTTCGGTTAATAGCTGTTCTTTGGTAGTCGGATTGAGCATATAAATTTCCGAGTCTTCCAGTGTTTCAATGTATAAACTGGAAGGCTTCTGATCCTGAAAAGAAGCAATATCACTGATCCACCAGTCTTCTATAGCAAACAGGATAGTGACCTCGAAACCATTATCATCAAGATAGTAAACTCGTACGCAGCCTTTCTGGATATACCCTTCGAACTGGCAGATTTCGCCTTCGCGCAGCAGGACCGTTTTCTTTGGAAAGGTCTGCAGGGTAAGCAAATTGTTAAAAAATTGTTCTTCTTTCGGATCAAGATCAATGAATCGTGTTACGTTTCCGATGATGTTTTCAGACATAGATGCAGTTTAAGGCTGCAAATTAGGAAAAAGTGTGTAAACTTCGTTCTTTAATAATCCGCTTCCTCCGCCATAATGCTCAATAACTTTTACATTTTTATCCAGCTTTTCACAAAACGTTTTGATGTCTTCCTCAAATTGTTCTTCCAAACCTGAACTCAAAAGAACAATATTTACATCCGTATTTCTGATGGTATCATAGCATGCATTCTCGTCCGTTTGGATGGTTGCATTCCATCCTTCATTGTTTTCAATGATTCTTTTCAGGGTATCAAGAATCTCCTGATTTTTTCCGATGACTAAGAAGTGTAAGGTATTCATTTTTGATTGTTTATTTTATGTTGGTTTGAACACTAAAGGCACTAAGATACTTTTTAATACTTTCTGTTTTTAAGGTTCACAAAGCCGTTTTAATTATAAGAGGCACAGAGATTTGATTGATTATTTTTTTTCAATACTCTCGAGTTGAATCTTTCGAAGCCTCTCAATTTCAGCCTTTGCCTGTACTTATGAACACGAAGTTCACAATGATTTCTATCTACTAATTGATTCAAGTTTCACAAAGCCGTTCTACTTATAAGAGGACACAAAGATTTGATTCTAAACCTTACCTCAATCTACATCACAGCCTCAACCTTCGATTTACTCTACAAATGCTTGCTTCCCGTGATCTTTAATTCATTTAAATCCAACTGTGATTCTGCTTTTCGAATCTCATCATCACTGAAGCGTTTCTCTCTCTTCATTTTAAACAGTTCTTTTCGCTGCAGTGAAAAGATATCCAACATGATCTGATGATATTCTCTAAGGTCATTCTGCCTGTTGGCGCACATCTCAATAGAGCTTAAATGATTTTTGTGAAGCTCAATATCATTTTCAACAGTATTTTTAAAATTTTCAACAAGACTATTGTTATTGATATTCATCTGGTATTTTTCATGCAGTGTATTAAGTGCGAGCTTATCAAGCCTGATCTGGATACCCGCCTGCTGTTCATGGGATGGCAGGATGGGATCAATCTCTTCAATTTTAGTAAGTCTGATAATTAAAGGAAGCGTAAGCCCCTGAAAAACCAGGGTCACAAAAATAACAACAAAGGTGATAAACAGGATGAGGTTTCGCATAGGAAATTCCGACTGTTCATTCATCATAACTGGAATCGAAAGCGCTGTTGCCAAAGAAACCACTCCTCTCATTCCCGCCCAACCGATAATCAGCGGATTTTTCCAGCCCGGTGTCGGATCTTTCCGTATATTTTTACTGAGCCATCTCGGGATGTGCGCTACAGGATAGATCCATAACATTCTTACCACAATAACGATGGCGCTGATGATGAGTCCGTACTTTATGCCTTCCATTAAAGAGGTTTCCCCGAGACCGTTGATAATATCGGGAAGCTGAAGACCTATCAGTACAAAAACCAATGCATTCATCACAAAAATAAGGGTATTCCAGACTCCGAGCATGTTGACTCTTGTTGTTCCGGTTTTGAATATTTCATGGGCACGGAATGACATGAATAAGCCTCCACTCACGACAGCCATAACCCCCGAGAAATGAAAGTGTTCTGCAGAGAGGAATAAAATATACGGTGTAATGACCGTTAGGGCTGCATCAATGGCCGGTGTTGTCGGCAAAAATCTGTGAATGGCATAGAAGATATGTGCTCCGGCAATTCCTACTACCACACCCATTCCTGCTACAAGAAAAAACTGCCCGGTTGCTTCCTGCATAGAAAATGCTCCGGTCATTACCGCGGCAAGGGCAAACCTGAAAACAATCAGAGAAGAAGCATCATTAATCAGACTTTCACCCTCTAATATAGCAATGGTACGTTTAGGAACCTTAAGTCCTTTTAAAACAGTAGTCGCCGCCACAGCATCGGGAGGAGAAACGATGCCTCCCAGTAAAAAACCCAACGCCAGGGTAAAGCCCGGAATTAAAGCCTGTGAAGCAAATGCTACTACAAGGGAAGTGAGAAAAACCAATCCGAAAGCTAAAAGACTGATGGTTCTTTTCCATTTCCAAAAGTCATTCCATGAAGTGTACCAGGCTGCTTCATACAGAAGCGGCGGAAGGAAAATCAGGAATATGATTTCCGGATCTAATTTTAAAACAGGAACTCCTGGAATAAAACTGATGCCCAACCCTGCCAGTACCAGAAATATGGGATAGGCAATTTTTATTCGCTGCGCCAGCATCACGAGAAGCATCACGATGAGGAGGAGGCCTAGTATAAGGAGTAGTTGTTCGTGCATGGTTTTTATTTTCTATATGTTAATTTCTTTTGTCTTAAAACAAAAGAAACAAAAGTTCAAGACTGGAACCTTCCACTAAAAATTCCTTTTGCTCTCTAAAAATTCTAAAACTTGCGCGAGTTCACTATTGGTTCTTCGGTTCTATATTTTGTCGCGCTTCGAACAGTAGAATTTTCTTAACGTTCGCAAAAGTAATTTTCTTTACGCTTCAGCTTCCTAGGTCGTTTTTTATATTATTGTGAATAAAGATCCTTCGACTGCTTCGAGCTCAGGATGACAGAGTATATTATGTGACTGTGTCATTCTGGAAGAATCTCAACTTCTTTTAATTACATTTTCTTTTGTCTTAAAACAAAAGAAACAAAAGTTCAAGACTGGACCTTCCGCTAAAAATTCCTTTTGCTCTCTAAAAATTCTAAAACTTGCGCGAGTTCACTATTGGTTCTTCGGTTATATTTTGTCGCGCTTCGGACAGTAGAATTTTCTTTACGTTCGCAAAAGTAATTTTCTTTACGCTTCAGTTTCCTAGGTTGTTTTTTATATTATTGTGAATAAAGATCCTTCGACTGCTTCACGTTCAGGATGACAGAGTATATTATGTGACTGTGTCATTCTAAAAGAATCTCAACTTCTTTTAATTACATTTTCTTTTGTCTTGAAACAAAAGAAACAAAGTTCAAGACTGGAACCTTACGCTAAAAATCCTTTTGCTCTAAAAATTCTAAAACTTGCGCGAGTTCACTATTGGTCCTTCGGTTTTATATTTTTGTCGCGCTTCGGACAGTAGAATTTCTTTACGTTCGCAAAAGTAATTTTCTTTACGCTTCATTTCCCCCGGTCATTTTCTTTAATTTATTTACTCTTTTGTTATTGGTTATCTATCCGTCTAATATCTTGCGGTCTTTTCTTACAAATGTATGAATAATGACGTTCTCTCTTTTTTCTCGAGATTCCTGGTTTTATGGCCTTTTCCGGTTGTGTCTTCTACCAGGAGAATCTCGCCGGTCTGAAACTGACGGAACTCTCCGAGTGAGGTTTCTATTTCAACACCTCCATCCAAAAGCACAATGAATTGCTTCTGCGGGGCATGATGAAAATCGTAATCATAATCTGCGGAAACTTTTCTGAACTGTAATTTTTTAACTTCAAAATTTTCGGATAAATATCCTATTTCACCCTGATCGACTAAAGGAATTTCAAGATCTTCAAAATGAGATTCGCCTTTTTCGTCACTAAATATTCTTGTGATCTTCATCTTTTTAAATTGGAAAAAATAAATGTTAAGATTTTATCTATACAAAAATCAGTGAATTCGCCAGTTCAAGCTCTTCTTCATTAATAGAATGTCCGAAATTCTGATACACTTTTTCGGTAACGTCTGCATTCATTTCCCGGAGAATATTAGCCGTTGCATATACTCTTTCTACCGGTACATGAAAATCCGGATTGCTGGTTGCTAACAAAACAGGTGTTTGTGCAAAATCTCCTCTGTAATTTTCCCGGTTGATCTTTTCACCAATCACCCCACCGATAATGGCTGCCGCCCCACCGAATTTCTGTGCATTTCTTGCTAAAAACTCCAGCGTAAGACAGGCTCCCTGTGAAAATCCGAAGAAATAAATGTTTTCTGGTTTAATATTTTCGGCTAAAGCCTTTTCAACGGTTTTTCCAATCGTTTCCACTGCTGAAGAGAGCCACGGCTCATTCTGTTCGGCCGGAGCGATGAAGGAAAACGGATACCAGCTGCCGTTGGTAGCCTGGGGAGCGAGCAGTGCATAGTCTTTCACATTTAAATACTGTGACAAGCTTAAAATATCCTGTGCGCTTCCACCTCTTCCATGCACCATAATCAACACTTTTGCTGCTTCATTCAATGGTTTTCCTGCTGTTTTTATATCTAAAATATGACTCATGATTTATCTGTATTTTTCTGTTGGATAAATAAATTTCGGGAGAACTTCTACCAAATGTTCTCTTTTTTCTTCAAACTGTTGAGGAAGGTTTAAATGTTCACCCAATGAAGCAAGTTCCTCATCAACATCAAATCCGGGACCTGAAGTAGCGATTTCAAACAAAACACCGCCCGGCTCTTTGAAATATACGGAAGTGAAATATTTACGGTCTTTCACTTCAGTATGTTCCAATCCGAATGTATTGAGTTTTTCAATCATCTCAAGCTGGGTTTGTGCGTCGGGAGTAGCGAAGGCAACGTGATGAACTGTTCCTCTTCCGGCAAGTCCTTTCAAAGCATTCGGGGTGCAAACGAGATCAACATATTTTCCCGGGGCATCTTCCGCGGCGTATCTGAACCGGTCTGAACTTTCCGCAATAAGCTGATGATTCATCTGGGTAATGAGCAGCGCTGCAGTTCTTTCATAAGCATCCAGCCAGATTTCCACATGATGAATTCCTTTGATGGCAAAATCTTTTGGGATAAAATGATTGTTGTATCCTTTACGATCATCCTTATCATTAAAAACCAATTCCAGTCCGAGCCCATCAAAATCTTCAAGATAAATAAATACTTCCCCCGAAAATCTTTGCTGTGGATGTTTGAAAGGAATATTAAACTGATTCAAGCGATTCATCCAATAGTCGAGCGCATCCATGGATATGGAAAACGCTGTTGTATTCAGCATACCCTTTCCGTGTCTTCCGTTGACAAGTCCTTTTCCGTATGGAAAAGTCGTCATAATCGTTCCCGGCGTTCCGAATTCGTCTCCGAAATAAAAATGGTAGACATCGGAATAATCGAAATTCACGGTCTTTTTTACCAGCCGAAGTCCTAATACTCCGGTATAAAAGTCTATATTTTCTTGTGCATCGCCCGTGATGGCGGTAACGTGGTGAAGTCCTGTGATGAGGTTCATAGTTTTGATTTGAGGTTGAAGTTAAGATTGAGGTTAAATGGAGTTATTCTGCTTTTAACCAAATGTCATTGTACAATTCGGGGTTTCTTTTGAACTGGGCATGAACATACGGACACAAGGGTACGATTTTAAGGTCGTTTTCTCTTGCATACGAAACCAGCTTATCCAATAATATTTTGGCAAAACCTTTTCCTGCATATTCTTCGCTGACTTCGGTATGATACACGGTCAATTTGTTTCCCATTACTGAAATATCCATTTTTCCGGCTTTGTTGTCGTCTGAAAAAAGCTGTATTTCACCTCTTACGTTTCCTAAAACTACTTTCGTTGTTTCCATATGTTTAAATTTTTATTGCTTATTGCTTATTGCTTATTGCTTATTGCTTATTGCTTATTGCTTATTGCTAAGGTACATTGTTTATCAAAAAAGGATGATGACCTATGATAATTTCGGCAATACCTCTTCTATTTTTTGGCGTAAGCCTTCGTGCTGTTTCGGAAGTTTTAAGCTTGTTCCCAATTCGTTCAACGGCTCATCTACTGTGAATCCGGGATTATCGGTAGCAATTTCGAATAAAACACCGCCCGGTTCACGGAAATACAGTGAATAAAAATAATCTCTGTCTATCTTCGGAGTGATATTCAAACCTGCGGAAAGCACTTTTTCGCGGAATTCCATTAACACATTATCATCTTTCACTCTGAATGCTACATGGTGATTGGTTCCTGCCGCATTTCTTCCCAATAACAATTTATCATTTTCAATGATATCAACAATGTTTGCTGTTTCTATGGCGTCTGTAGCAAAACGGTATCTTTCACCTTCCTGTTTCTGAAGATCATATCCGAAGATATCCGTTAAGACTTTAATAGTCGGCTCTGCTTTTTTCAATGAAAGCGTTACATTGTGAAATCCTTTCAAAGCATTTTCTTCTTTGATATCTTCTGTTGTCCACACCTTTCTGTTGTCTGTCGAGGATTCGATAAACTGCAGCTGTAAACCATCCGGATCCTGAAATGAAATCAGTTTTTCACCGAATATTTCTCCCTCTTCCGCACTTACATTAAACTGCTGCAGTCTGTTTTTCCAGAAACCAAGGCTTCCTTTGGGAACCGAATATCCGATATGGGTGGCCAATCCCGCTCCGTTGGTGCCTTTTCCTATTCCTTCCCACGGGAAAAATGTCAGAATGGTTCCTGGCGTTCCTTCTTCGTTTCCGAAATAAAAATGGTAGGTTCCGGGATCATCAAAATTGACAGTTTTTTTTACCAGTCTTACTCCCAGTACCTGAGTGTAAAAATCTAAATTTCTTTTGGCGTTGTCTGCAATCGCAGTGATATGGTGCAGCCCTAAAATTCTATTATTCATGTTGTTTAATTTTATATGACAAATGTATGAGCTTATAAAATCCTGCACATTTAACTAGTTTAATAAATGCTTTTCATATACATTAGAAATGCAGTTCTACGATATATTTTTTAATTAATTTTAAATATTATATTAAATTTTCAATCTTAACCAGAATATAAAAAGAATTATTTTTTAAAATAAATATTTAAAAGTCAATGAATTAAAATTTATTTAATAAAAAGTCTACTTATTTTATGGACTAATAAAAATTTATGTTCTATATTTGCAAGCGTAATCAGAAGATAAAAAAATGAATACAGGTTTGAAAAATATTTTCATCATGAAGCATACCATCAGAACAAAGATGATGTATTGCTGTATGCCTGAAATAGAGCATTGTGGTGACTGACCTTACTTTTATATGACATATTTTAAAGGCTTTACCACGTTGTAGAGCCTTTTTTTATTTAATGAAGCATCGTAAAAATGATAGAGATAAAAAATATATCAAAAACTTTCCATCAGAAAAAACAGTCTTTTAAAGCACTGGATCAGGTCAGCCTGGACATTGAAAAAGGTGATATCGTAGGAATTATAGGGTTTTCGGGAGCCGGAAAAAGTACGCTAATCAGAACCGTAAACCTGCTTGAAAAACCGGACGAAGGGGAAATTATCATCAACGGAAAAGATTTTACCAGGTTAAAACCCAGAGAACTGGCAAAGGAAAGAAAAAAAATAGGAATGATCTTCCAGCATTTCAACCTTCTTTCATCAAGAACCGTTTCTGAAAATATTGCTTTACCGCTGGAACTTGATGGCGCAAATAAAGAAGCAATTCAAAAAAAGGTTAGTGAGCTTCTCAAAATCGTAGGTCTTGAAGACAAGGCCAATGATTATCCTAAAAGCCTTTCGGGAGGGCAGAAACAGAGAATTGCCATTGCAAGAGCCCTGGCCAACGACCCTTACCTTCTGCTCTGCGATGAAGCTACAAGTGCGCTTGATCCGGCAACAACGCTGTCCATCCTCCAACTGCTGAGAGATATCAATAAAAGGCTGGGTATTACCATCCTGCTGATTACCCACGAAATGGAAGTCATCCGGACGGTTTGCAACCATGTTGCTGTTATAGACAAAGGAAAACTTATTACCAAAGGAACTTTACGGGAGATTATTTCACAAAAAGATCATCCCATCATCAAACAATTTTTAAATCCTGGTGTTATGAATATACCGCAAGAACTTAATAAAAAACTCCAAAAAGAACCACAGCACGGTCTTTTCCCTCTTATAGAAATACAAGTAAATGAAGATATTTCGGTTGAAGAACTTCTTTCTATTGTATATGATAAATACAAAATCCCTTATAAAGTTCTGAAGGCAGATGTGGAATATCTGGGAGATGCGAATTTCGGTAAACTTCTGCTTCAGCTTCAGGGGGATGAAGAAGAAAATCAGCAGGCGATTTATTATTTAAATCAAAACAAAATCCAAAACAGAGTAAGAGGTTATGCTTAGTGAAACGGTAATTAATCTTCTTTCAAAGGGAGTTTGGGAAACAGTTTTTATGACATTTGTTTCCGGATTTTTCGGGTTTGTGTTAGGACTGCCGGTTGGGATTTTATTATTTCTGACTAGAAAAGGACAGCTTTTGGAAAACAGGATTTATAACAGAATCTTGTCGGTGCTGGTTAATATTTTCCGGTCTATTCCTTTTATTATCCTGATTGTCTGGATGATTCCTTTCACCAGGAGCCTGGTAGGAACATCCATTGGCGTTAATGCAGCACTGGTTCCATTGAGTATTGGCGCAGCACCATTTATTGCAAGACTGGTCGAAAACAGCCTGCTGGAAGTTCCGGCCGGACTGATAGAAACCGCCAGAGCGTTGGGAGCAAGCCCTTTTCAGATCATCAGGAAAATTCTCCTGCCGGAAGCGCTGCCTTCGTTAATCAACAATGCAACGATTACTTTAATAACCTTAGTAGGTTATTCTGCGATGGGAGGAGCGGTAGGCGCCGGCGGATTGGGACAGATTGGGTATCAGTACGGCTACATCGGCTATGATGCCGTCATTATGAATCTTGTACTTGCGTTATTGGTAGCGATTGTATTTGTTATTCAGTTTTTCGGTGACCGACTGGCTAAACGGTTTGATCATCGATAAAAGGATAATAATTGTCCTTCAAATTTAACATATGTAATGTGAATGTGAAATAGTGTGGTGGCATTGCAAAACTTTGTCACTGATGGCAAAAGGCGAATTTCCGGGACATCCTGAGATTAATACCGTTCTGTGATCTTCGCTTTTTGACCATTTAAAAAGAAAATAATTTACAATGAAAAAAATAAAGATTTTAGGACTGATAACTGTTGGAATATTACTGTCAGCCTGCAATTCCGGTAAAGACAATCCCAATTCGATTAAAGTAGGTATTACCTCCGGACCGGAGCAGGAAATTGCGGAAACCGCTAAAAAAGTAGCGAAAGAAAAATATAACCTTGATGTGGAACTCGTTGCCTTCAACGATTATGTTGTGCCAAATGAAGCTCTGAATAATGGTGACATAGATGCCAATGCCTTTCAGCATGTACCGTATCTGAATGAGCAGTCAAAACAGAGAGGCTATAAACTGGCCGTCGTGGGAAATACATTTGTCTACCCTATTGTAGCCTATTCCAAAAAAATAAAAAACATCAGCGAACTTCAGAATGGCAGTACGGTTGTCATTCCCAATGACCCGACTAACGGCGGACGATCTTTACTGCTGCTGCAGAAAAATGGGTTGCTGAAACTAAGGGACGGCATTGGGTTGCTGCCTAAAGTAACTGATATTACTGAGAACCCGAAACAGTTAAAACTTATCGAAATTGAAGCACCACAGCTACCGAGAGTATTGGATGATAAAGAAGTGGTACTGGCGATCATCAACAATAATTTTGCAGCACAGGCCGGACTGGATGCAGAAAAGCAGGGAATTTTAAAAGAAGACAAAGATTCTCCCTATGTTAATGTGATTGTTTCCAGAGAGGATAATAAAAATTCTGAAAAGGTGAAAAAATTTGTAAAAGCCTATGAATCTGATGAGGTGTTAAAAAAAGCAGAGGAAATTTTCAAGGGTGGTGCTATTAAAGGCTGGAATTAAAAGTAATCATTAATCTATAATTATTCAAGTTTTCGAGATTGATATAAATTTTGTTATTTATATATTTTTGCTGACATCATTTCTTTTTAAGGAGTGATGTTTTTGTTTTTTATAATGGTGAGAAATAACCAATTTTCCGAAATTACATTTTCTCAATTTGAGATAATAAAAAAATTCCCTATTTTTGTTTTTAATCTAAAAAAGGCTTTTTATGTTAAAGAAAACCGCCATTGTAAGTTTATTTACTCTTATTTCCGCTTCGTATATGGCTCAAAATACCAAGACAATTCCCGTTTATTTAGACGAATCAAAACCCGTTGAACAGCGTATTCAGGATGCTCTTTCCAAAATGACGCTTGAAGAAAAAATTGCGATGCTTCATGCGCAATCGAAGTTCAGTTCTCCGGGAGTACCGAGACTGGGAATTCCTGAATTCTGGACAACCGACGGCCCTCACGGAGTACGTTCTGAAGTAAAATGGGACGAATGGGACCAGGCCGGCTGGACCAACGATTCTATTATCGCCTACCCTGCCTTAACAGCACTTTCCGCAACCTGGAACAAAAACATGTCCTGGAATTACGGGAAAGCATTGGGTGAAGAAGCCCGCTACAGAAAAAAAGATATTCTTCTGGGACCAGGCGTCAATATTTACAGAACACCTTTAAACGGAAGAAACTTCGAATATATGGGAGAAGATCCGTTTTTAACTTCAAAAATGGTGGTTCCCTACATAAAAGGTGTGCAGTCGAATGGTGTGGCAACTTCAGTAAAGCATTTTGCTTTAAACAATCAGGAAATGTTTCGTCACACCAGCAATGTGATCGTGGACGACAGAACGTTGTATGAAATTTATCTTCCACCCTTTAAAGCTGCCGTAACGGAAGGAGATTCGTGGACGATCATGGGAGCTTATGATATGTACAAAGGGCAGTACGCAAGCCAGAACCAATATCTTTTGAATGACATCCTCAAAAAAGAATGGAATTATAAAGGTGTTGTGGTTTCGGACTGGGGTGCGGTAAATAATACTGAACAGGCTATCCATAACGGGCTTGACCTTGAATTCGGAAGCTGGACCAACGGTTTATCGGACGGACATTCCAATGCTTATGACAATTATTACCTGGCACAACCGTATTTAAAATTAATTAAAGAAGGAAAAGTGGGGACAAAAGAGCTTGATGATAAAGTTACCAGACTTTTGCGCCTTGCTTATAAAACTACCATGAACAGGAACAAGCCTTTTGGGAATATTGCTTCTGAAGAACATAAAGCTGTAGCAAAAGAAATTGGTGAAGAAGGAATCGTGCTTCTGAAAAACCAGGGAAATGTTCTTCCGATTGACATCAATAAGGCTAAAAAAATTGCCGTTATCGGTGAAAATGCCATCAAGATAATGACCGTAGGAGGAGGTTCTTCTTCTCTGAAAGTAAAATATGAAACGCTTCCTTTGGATGGAATTAAAGCCAGATTCGGGAAACAGGCTGATGTACAGTATGCACGAGGATATGTAGGAGACATCGGTGGCGAATATAACGGGGTAAAATCCGGGCAGAACCTGAAAGAAGAACGTTCTCCTGAAGCTCTTCTTGAAGAAGCGGTAGCACTAGCCAAGTCTTCAGATTATGTCATTTTTGTTGGCGGACTAAATAAAGCTGATTTCCAGGACAGCGAAGGCAATGACAGAAAAAGCTACGGACTTCCTTACAATCAGGATCAGGTGATTTCTGCGCTGGCAAAAGCCAATAAAAACCTTGCCGTAGTGCTGGTATCCGGAAATGCGGTGGCAATGCCTTGGGTAAAAGAAGTTCCGACGATTGTTCAGGCATGGTATCTGGGTTCCGAAGCAGGAAATTCACTTGCAGCCGTATTGGCTGGTGATGCGAACCCTTCCGGAAAACTGCCGTTTACATTTCCTGTAAAACTTGAAGATAATGCTGCCCATCAAATGGGAGAATATCCTGGAAATAAAGAAGAGCTGGCTGCCGGAAAAGGAAAAGACCAGAAAAACCCGATCAACATCAAATACAACGAAGGCATTCTGGTAGGATACAGATGGCATGACACGAAAAAGATCAAACCTTTATTTAGTTTCGGGCATGGTCTGAGCTACACGACTTTTGAATTCGGAAAAGCAAAAGCAGATAAAAAGACAATGTCACAGGATGATACCATCACTTTTACGGTAACAGTTAAAAATACAGGTAAAAAAGCAGGAGCTGAAGTTGCACAACTTTACATCAGTGATCTGAAATCCTCTGTCCAGCGTCCAGCCAAAGAACTGAAAGGTTTTGAAAAAGTATTCCTGAACCCGGGAGAGGAAAAAGAAGTAACGTTTACCATAGACAAAACAGCTTTAAGCTTTTTCGATGCCGATAAACACGACTGGGTTGCTGAACCCGGAGATTTCGAAGCCTTAATGGGAAATTCTTCTGATGCTATTAAAACCAAAGTGAAGTTTACTTTAAAGTAGTTTTACTTATTTATATTTCTAAAAACGTGAATGCCCGGATTTTGTCCGGGCATTTTTTATTAATTTTAATTTAAATATTTGAATATTAGGATTGTATAAGAGTCTAAAAAATTAGGAATATTTTGATAAGTACTATGTTTAATATTTTTGCGGCTCAATAATTATTTAAATTGATATTCTGTTGTTCTTTGCTCTCCTGATTTCATCAAAATGTTCTCATCAGCCGCCCATTTCAGATCCCTGCTTGCGGTGGGAGCCGAAATATTTTTAAAATTTTGTAAATAGTCTTTTCTGCTGAACTTTTTATTTCCAATTTTTTCTTTGAATAAAAATATTCTGTCTTTTACGCTTAAGATGATATTTTGTGATTGTAGAACCTGTTCTAAAGATTGTAAAATAATAGACAACATAAACTCAATAAATGGAGTCGATTGCCCGGCTTTATCAGATTCTGAAAGTTTGTTGTAATATTCCTGCTGGTTTTCTTTGATCAGACTTTCAACCGGCAAATATTCAAAAACAGGATATTGCTGCATTAAAATCAAGGTCTGCCAAAGCCTTCCCATTCTTCCGTTTCCGTCAGTAAAAGGGTGTATAAATTCAAATTCGTAATGAAAAACACAGCTCTTAATCAGGATCAAATCTTTATCATTTTTTAAATAGTTAAAAAGATCATTCATCAATCCTTTTACCATTGCCCCACCTGGAGCGAGGTGTTCAACCTTTGACCCTTTTACAATTCCAACATTGGTTGTTCTAAATTTCCCCGCATTCTCAACCAGGTTTTTCATCAATACTGAATGTGCTGATTCTAAATCTTTAATTTTATTGGGATTAAAAATTTTTAAATCATTATAAACTTCAATTGCATTTTGAACTTCCAAAATGTCTTTTGCCGGAGCAATAATTCTTTTATTCTCCAGCAAAGCAGTTATCTGTTCTTCCGTAAGTGTATTCCCTTCAATTTCAAGTGAAGACTGAATCGTTTTAATTCTATTCTTCTTTCTGAGTTCAGTATTGGGTTTGTGAAGATGATTCGCGTTAATTTCTCCTATTTTCTCGGAAATAGAAGCAATTAATTTTAATATCTTTTTTGTAATATAAGGCGGTTTCAAAGTATGATAGTATCATTTGATACTATCAAAGATATGATTTTTAATTATAATTTTAAACTTCTATAATCAGTTCCTTCTCGTATCCGTTGTATTTTTCCGTAACATATCCGTGCGGATTACAAATAATTTCAGTCCTACCAATTTTGTATCTGCAAGGCGTATGAATATGCCCGTGAATCCAGTATAATGGTTGATATTTTAGAATTAAATATTCTATGTCTGACGCGTACGCTGCGGTCAGCGAATCTTTTTTAAAATGTTCCGGTACCGATTTGAGGCTCGGCGCATGATGGGTCACAACTATATTCCGCATCTCTTTAGATTCCTCCAGACTTTCTGTGAGCCAGGCTCTTGAAAACTGATGAATTTTAAAAATATCAATCGATCTCATTTTTGAATAGGAAGGATCGCGGCGAATCATTTTATAGTCGTTCATTCCATTCTGACAGAGAAATCCGTAATATCTGGGATCTCCGAAAATTGAAAAGTCCGTCCATAAAGTGGATCCGTGAAAACGTATGCCTTCAATATCCACAAAGCTGTCTTCCAGAACAAAAATATTGGACTTTACAGCTGCTTGTTTTATCTTATTCAATGTTTTCGGATAGGAGTCTTTATAATATTCATGATTTCCGAGCACATAGATTACAGGCTTATTAGGAATATAAGTTTTAATCCAGTCAATTCCCTTCGTTCCCAGATTCACATCTCCGGCCAGCACAACAACATCAGAATTATCAAAAAACAGATCGGTTGTTCCAAATTCCTGGTGCAGATCACTGATGACTTGTATTTTCATTCTGCTAAAATAAAAAAGAACCGGCGTTTTTTCCGGTTCTTTCATATAATTTAATTAAAGAAGGTCAATTTAGGAAACAGCGATTTCAGCTTCTCTGATTTTTAAAGTTCTGACGATAAAATAAAACAATATTCCCAGCGCAGATAGAGCATAACCAAGCAAAATAAATAAGCTTAAATTTCCCACTGCCCATTCCGAAGGAAAAACCTGGCTCATTAATGTCATGAAAGATAACCCAATTCCTGCTCCTAAAAAGTAGCTTGTGGAACTCACACTTGAAGCTACTCCGTAATCTGAAGCTTCAATATCCTGAACGCCCAACACAGACTGTGAGGTAAAACAAAATGTCATTCCTATTCCGGAAATACAGGCTGCCCCAATTAAAACCAATGGTAAAGGATGTCCGGTATACACCGAGATCAGCAGTAGTAAAGCGCCGGCCAACATAAAGCTCCACCCGAAAACAGCCATCTGAGCAGAATCCAGTCTTTTTGAAATATGCGGTAAAGCAAATTTAGCAACCAACGCAGACATGACACTGAACGGAACCAGCATTAATCCCGCCGAAGCCGCACTATGATTCATATCTTTCTGGAGCATCAGTGAAATAAGAAATAGAAATCCTATAAAAAATGCACCCAGTGCAACGAAACTTATTCCTGAAACTTTAAGGGATCTGTGTTTCATTAATGACAGGTCTATCAATGGCTGAGCTGTTGATTTTAAACGATAAAATAAAATTGCTAATAATGAAAACGCCAGTAAAAAAGAAGAAACAACAGTTACGGTCTGTTCTTTAATATGAATGAGGTCATGTGCTCCGTAAGTAAGGCTCAACAGCCCCAATACAAGCAAAATACCTGATAAGACATCTGTTTTCTTTGACTTTTCTGAGACTGCTGTGTCCTTCGGAAGATAATAATAAGCTAAAATAAGCGTGACAGCCAAAATGGGAACATTAATCAGAAAAACCCAATGCCAGCTGAGGTATGTACTGATAATTCCTCCCAGTGAAAGCCCGCTTCCGGAACCGATTGCCGCAAATGAACTGAAGATTCCCACCGCACGGTTTCTTTCCTGATCTCCTGTGAAGGTATTGGTAACAATAGACATCGCGGAAGGCATGATGAATGCCGCACCCAGTCCCTGCAAAGCACGAAATACCGCCAGCATTTCAAATCCGGATGATAATCCTGCTCCTAACGAAGTCAGCATGAAAATTAATGATCCCAGAAGAAAAATCTTCCGGCGCCCGAGCTGGTCGGAAAGCTTTCCGCCAATAATAAGAAATCCTCCGAAAAAAAGCACATACAGCGTCTGAAGCCATTGCACCGTCTCTGTACCGATACCGAATTGCCCCTGAATAGAAGGAATAGAAAGATTAACAATAGCAATATCCAACGCTTCTACAAAAGTTCCTGCAGATGCTATCATCAAGATGAGTTTTTTTCTATCCATATAGTTCATTTATGCTGCAAAATTACAATTATTAGAACGTTTGTTAAAATTTAGTGTTAATTTTAGAACAAATATTATATTATTAAATTTTTTAAAGTACATTTACTCTTATATTTAAAAAATTAATGCCTAAAACAGAACAAATGACAACAGAAAATTATACGCCCGATGAAAAAGATCTTTCCATTCTGAAAATTCTTCAGAAAGATGCTAAGCTGAGTGTTCGGGATATCGCAGGAAGAATTAACCTAAGCCCTACACCGACACACGAACGCATTAAAAGAATGGAAAGACTGGGAATCATCCGGGAATATACGACCGTGGTAGACCGCAAAAAAGTGAATAAAGGAATGATGGTGATCTGTATGATCGCTTTGAATGTCCATAATAAGAAGACAGCAGGAAAATTCATTGAAGAGGTCGGAAAACTGAAAGAAGTGGTTGAGTTTTATAACATCAGCGGGGACTTTGATTTTATGCTGAAGATCCTGGCGCCCAATATGGACGAGTTCCATGAATTTTTTGTGAATAAACTCTCTGAAATTGAGGGAATCGGGCAGACCAAAAGTATTTTTGTGATGAACAGCATTAAAGAAAGCACACAGATCCTATGATTTTAATTAGATATACCTTATTTATATTCTGCCATCGTTAGGAGATTCATTCATACAGAAAATCAAAGATTCACAAGATTTAGAAAAAATATTAATATATTTGAATATATAAACATGATGAAAACTATATAATGGAGACCAACAAAAAAAGCGTACTGATTATTGATGATCACAGTATTGTGAGGCAGGGAGTCTATCTGCTTATCAGAAAGCATTTTGCCAATACCGATATATTTGAAGCTTCTACTTTAAATGACGGGAAAGCAATCATCAAAAAAGGAGGAATAAATTTCATCATTCTGGATATCAACTTTCCTGAAGGTAATAGTCTCAATTTTGTTGAAAATCTCTCCATAGAATATGGTGACAGCATCAAGATACTTATTTTTTCTGCGCTTGAAGAAACGATTTACGCCTTCAACTTTATAAAGGCAGGAGCGCACGGGTTTTTAAGCAAACTTTCTGAACAGGAAGAAATTGTAAGAGCTTTCAGTAAATTTTTTGAATCGGGTAAATATTTAAGTGAAGAGCTTAAAGAAAGGCTTCTTGACAATATGATCCGGAAAAGCAATGCATCACCTATCGAAATGCTTTCCATCCGTGAGCTGGAAATCGCAAGGCTTCTGGTTGCCGGATTATCCAATAATGAAATTGCTGCCAAACTTTATATCCATAAATCTACCGTAAGCACCTATAAAACAAGAATTTTTGAGAAGCTCGGAATCAATAATATTCCTGCCCTTCTTAATATTTTCAATTTAAATTAAATTAAACAGCAAACGTTAAAATCATTTTTGTTCCTTCCCCCTTTTTACTCTCAATATCAAAAGAGACATCGATAAGAGGCAGTAGCTCCTTAACTATTTTCATTCCTAACCTTGAACCTGAGAAGTCCTGATTCTGTTTCAGCTTTGCCAGTTCTTCTTCCGACATCCCAAGCCCCGTATCTTCAATTACGAGATGATAACGGCACTCCTCAGTAGTAATCCCGTAAATATAGATGAATCCCTGATCCGTATACTTAATGGCATTGTCTAATATATTGTGAATTACAATGCTTAAAACATCCGGATTACTCACTACAATATCATTTTTACTGAGGTTATTCTGTATCTGTATAGATTTAAATTCTGCCGTATTGGCAAACAACAGCATTCTTTGGAAAATAAAATCTCTAAGTATAATATTTTCTCTGGTTTTATAATTGTCGTAAATGAAAATTTTATTGTAATTAATCGTGGAATCTATAAATTCAAGTATCTGAGTTGAAGATTCATTAATAGAACCTATGACTTTCTTTTCGTAGCAGGCATCATCAATGCTATCCAGAAGAAGTTCAGTACTCAGATTAATAAATTTTAGCGGGCTTTTGATATCATGACTTATTGCCGCCACAAGTTTTTTCTGTCTGTAAAGCTGTGCATAAAGTTCTTCCCGCGTTTTGGATAAGGAACCTATTGTTTCTTTTAATTCTGTGGTGCGTTCATCAATTTTGGCATTTAAAAGGAGGGATTCTTTTTCTATTTGCTTCAGCCTTATCCTGTAAAATGAATAAAAAACCAACAGCAATACAATAATGCCAAGAATTTTGAATGCGGTAGTTTCCCAAAAAGTAGGCTTCACAAACACCTGTAATTTTTTATAAATGTATACCGAAGAAAAATCTTTTAATTTTCTGACGTGGATATCATGCTTTCCATAGGTGAGGGAATTGATGCTTATGGTCCTGTTATCCGGAAGAGGCTGCCATCTGTCATCATCTATTTTATACTCAACATAATCATTTGCCTGGTTTCCGAAATTTGTATAATCCACAAAAATTTTCACATATCCGAAATTATTTTCCAGGTTTAAATTTCCTGAAATGTTTTTTTCTTTTTCATTTATAGCTACTCTATCTATATAAAAGTCTGTACCCGGCATAACAGGAGAAGCATTTTTCGTATTGATATATACTATTCCATTCATGGAAGGGAATGCAATAAAGCCATTGTTGATCAACCCATTAATATTGGCACCGCCATTAAATTCAGATGTAAGCAAACCATCTCTAAGACTATATCTGTGAATGTAAAACCCGGCATTTCCTTCAACATAAGAGCGGACTAAAATTTCTTTTTTAACCTGAAAAAGACCCTTATTTGATGAGAGCCAGTAATACCCTATTCCGTCATCTATTACACTATGAACGGAAGAAAGGATGCTGCTCTTCTTCGGCGGTCCGTAGAGCTTTCTATCTTTATAAAGATAAAGTCCTTTTCCATAAGATTGTACCCAAAAAATATTGTCTTTGTTATTATTGATGCTTCTGAAGGTTATATTTGAAATAACTGTTTTCCGCTTTCTTTTTTTTTCATCAAAAATGTAAAGGCCGGTGTGTGCAGCAAGAAGGACTTCAGTATCATTAATGGGTGTAATACCTCTCACCGAAACGCCAATATTGTAAAACATTTCTTTTACAATTAGGTTATTTTTAATCATTATGTATCCAATCAGATTTTTGTCCCTGCACGCCAGAGCAAACCATTTTATCTCCAGCTGTACTGCTGATGCTGCGAACAGAAACATCTTTACCGAAATACCTGAGCATTTGAGCTTTATTCTGAGACCAGAGAAGAATGCCATGTTCACTTTTCAGGACGAAGCCCTGATCTACACGAAGAATACCGTATTTATCTTTATTGGGAAACGGGAGATTTTTAATATAGCCCTGTGCACCAAAAACATCGCCCTCACCTGTAATAACTTCTTTATCATTATACCCTGTTATCGCATTAAAAGTTACCCTTTTGGGTGCATTATAAGCATTGATAAAATTTTTTCTGACCACTAAAAAACCCTGGGAAACTGTACCAATAATAAGTGTTCTGGTTATATGATCATAATACATACAGGTAGCAATAAGCTTTTTAAGAGTTGGGCTGCTGCAGATCAGTGTGGTTAATATCATACCATTTTTGTGTTCAATTAAGTAAATTTTATTATTATTCCGGATCAAAAGCTGTTTATTGGCCGTATTGATAAAAAAGTCAAAATCATCATTTTTGGCAATTCCTGTTTGATACTCTTTTACCACACCAGTCTTCTCAATTTTTTCTATCGCTGCATTATTCTTTAGATAAAACAGCTGGTCACCCAATAAAAAAAAGCGAAAAAAAAGATATCCATTCAATTCTTTGACAAACCTGCTCCTGCCGTTTTTATGGTAAAAAAGCCTATAATTATCGATATAGTAAAATTCTTTTTTTGAGATATAAAAATAAAATTTACCTCTGTGTATGAATTCCGGGCTCTCTTTTAGAATCTTCCAAAGATTTTCGACACCATGTGGTTTCAACTGCCTGAACGTAGAAGAGCTGATTTCAGAAATTACCGAAAATCTTCTTTTTGTAATGACTGCAGGAATTTCTCCGGAATTATAAAAAGTAAACAACCAATCATCATCTGCTGAACCGTCTATCATTAAGGTTCTGTTTTCCACCGAAGGAATATTGACATCGAAAGAGATAAAATTTTTTCCGTCAAACCTTACAATTCCGTTTTCGGTAGAAAGCCAGACAAATCCATATTTATCTTTCACGATAGATTTTATGGTATTTTGAGGAAGTTTGCTTTCATCAGCATTATACCATTTCTCGTAATAATTCTCCTGCTGCGCAGAGAACCGCAAGTATGTGAGAACAAAGAGTAGCGCCCAAAGGTATTTCATATTGTGTTGTAAAATAAGACAGTTAATACTTGTAATACTAATACTACACATTGTAGTATAAATACTTATTAAATACCAAAATAGTATTACATACTCTATCTTTTCATAAAAATAACTTTGTGCTTGTAGTTTTACAGTTAGATAACTATAAAATATACATCAAAAATACATTTTTTTATAATATTTCACATATATTTTATAATAAAAATGATATAATTAAAACAGATTAATGAATGTAATATAAAAAACAAAAACAAAAAACGACTTTAAGAAGCCTAAAAAAGCAAATAATGAGAAAAAATTAACTTCGGATTCCGAATCTACAGATGGCCTGTAATGACAACATCATTCGCAGGTCATCTTTGGAAACGGTACACAAAAAAAGAAGAACAATAAGTTTCGGTAAGGAGTTGAATAATAATGACAATTATACAAAATCCTATGAAGGTATTATATGATTTAAAAAGAAATATTATGATTTTTACCGTGTCTTTATCACAACTGTACGGAAAACCACATAATGATCTTTTGAAGTCGAAAAGAAAAATGATACAATCAAAAAAAAGAAAACCCTGAATCGGAACTTATCATTAAAATTAATCCCCTATAAGATTCTAAAACACATAATGATTGATTAAGTATTCAGATATTGCAGAGATTCAGACTCTGCATTTCTGAAGCTTAGATGAAAAAAGACAAACTCAAAGCATTTGTATAAATGATGAAAAAAAATAATTCCCATATACGCTGAAAGTTTTCTTTAAAAAGGATTTGGGTATATATGAATTCCGGGTGGTTTCAAAAGTAGGAATTCGTATTGCGGAACGACATTAAGCCTTATGCTTTCATGCGTTCCGCAACTCAAAAGCCGAATGTATCCACAATCTTGGATTTACCCATCTCCTAAAAAAATATAAATAATACAAGGTAGATAAACATTAACACAGAATAACAATTTCTTTAAAAACTTAAAATCAGGCATTGTGACAAGTAAAAATTACAACTTCAATATCAGTTTCTTTTAAGAAACACAAAAAAAAGTTTCATGAAAACTGGAATTGAATATAACTATTGTCCTTTTGCTGGCTGGTTTTATGAACTTGCTATAACATTTTATTAAGAAGGACATTCCTTATTTTTTTTAAAAGAAAGTGTAGTTACGGATATTAATATAAAAAAGCATTATGGAAAGATCAGTACCCAATTACAAAAGAATATTTGAAGACATTATTCAAAAAAAATGTCCTGAAAAATACAGCTTATGCGCACACCTGCTGAATAAGAGTGAGATCTCAGCAATGGACGTATTAAAACTTAATGCTATTATTTTCGACAAAAACTCAGAATCCGAAAGCACCAATCAAAAGCATAAAAGCTACGACAGTGATACGATCAATAAAATTCTGAATTATCAAAAAGAAAATAAACTCAGCAATGTAGAAGTATCCAGGCATTTTAACTTAAGCCGAAGTACTATAAGCAAATGGAAAAAGACATTTTCTGCTGCCCAAATAAATAACTTTGTCCGCCTGTGACATTTAATTGATTAAGCATAACACATGCAATAACAGCCTTTTCGGAGTAGTTTTTACTTTCAAAAATGTTTCAGTACAATCAGAGTTTCAGCGATGTACACATGAACAGTAAAGATGTAAGCTTAATTGCTTATGACGGGAATAATTTTGGTTGATAGTTTAGTTTATTCCTGCTGCTCTGAAAGGCTTTATGTATCATAGCATACACATTATTTCTCTAAAAAAATCAATTTTCTAAAGCCGGTAAAGAGATAACTTTTCGTACCAAAGACGAAATCTCTTAGTATACCATTCCACTTTATTTTCATTAAAAAAAACATACAGCAGGGTTTTTTCTCCATACCATGTTTTTTTGAGCTGGAATATCGAAGCTTCCTCATTATCGAACACTCTGGTATAATGCTCTAATGTAGCAAGCACTTCCTCCTTACTCATATGCTGGAGATTCGGAATAAAAAGATTCTCTTCACTTTGCTTAAACCTTTTTTTCATTTTCAGGCTGTATTTCCGTTAATCACAATATCTATTTAAACAAGAATTAATTTCTTATAGAAGAAATCTAAGTGTAGGGTTACACTGTCCGACTACTTGATAGATGCTACTTAAAAGCAGTTGTAATGATAGCCATAGCATGAATCGCAGGTTAAAGTTATTTCAGTTGTAAAAAAAAATATGTAAAATTTTATTGCCTTCATATACACACTAATACTACAAAATGTAATACTAATACTACAATTCATTATCCTTATACAACCTTCTCTTCATCAGGCTATTGAGTACGGCAATCCAAATCGTTGAAAGCAAAAGTGACATACAGGTAATTCCAAGGCCGGATTTATAAAGGCTATATTCTATTAATCCCGATTTATATGCTAAAGACAATGCCAGAATACCAAATTCCCCAGTCTGAGAAAGCAATGCTCCTCCATACCAGCTTTCCTTCCATCCGAACTTTAGCAAGCGGAAGCTCACGGCAGACATCACGCTGTTGCTCAGAAGAACAAAAAATGTTCCCAGCAGAATAATACTGAAATTAGAGAAAAGATACGGAATATCAAGCCGCAATCCGATGGAAACAAAAAAGAGGGTAACGAAAAATACCTTAAAAGGTACCAGCGAATGCTCCAGCCAGTTGAATGTTTTTACCCTTCCTACTACAACACCGGCCACAAAACTTCCAAGCGCACTGCTCATTCCCGCGGCTTCGGCCACCAATCCGGAAATAAGACAGATGAATAGTCCGAAAAACACCTGCAGGTCATGATCTTTTTCTATTGAGGTAAAAAATTCCGGAAGCCTGATTTCCTGAACGTTTCTTATCCTTTTAAGAATAAAGAAAATAATACCGCAAAGCAAGACCGGAAATAGAATGTTGGAAATGTGGAACTCCTGTTTGTTCCAAGCTTTCAGTAAAGTAAGCACCGGGGCCAGAAGCAGGTCCTGGAATATTAATATATTTAAAACCATGATCCCGAATGTTGTTTTCAAAATCTGATGTTTGTTTAGAAACTCACTTACAACCGCTGTACTGTTGAATACAAACAAAATAGCAATAAGAACAACACTGTTCAGGGAAAGTCCCGCGAAATATCCTACAAAGAATGCACAGCCAATGCTCAGAATAATTTTGATGAGCTGCGCCACAACCGGCTTTATAAGCAGACTTTTATTGTCCGGTACATTGATTTCCATTCCCAGGAAAAACATCAGCAGCAGAATCCCTATTTCTCCTATCGTTTCAGTCTGCTCAGGATTTGTGAAAACTCCCGAAATATGAGGTCCGAGAACAATCCCTACGATAATATATGCAATAAGATAAGGCTGATTAAATTTTTTCAACAAGAACATCATTCCCAGTGTGGTAAGACATAAGATAGAGACCGACCAAAGTAATCCGTTCATAGCTTATTGTTTTTAAGAATAAAAATGAAACAGGTACGACAAAAATTGGTTTTCCTTTTGGGAAAACCAATATATAAACTGAAAAATAACTTATTACTGAATCTCAATAAGTCGAGGTGCCTGTTTTTTTGCTTTTTCCGATTTCGGAATGGTGAGTTTCAGAACGCCGTTTTCGTATCTTGCTTCAATGTGTTCTTCATCAACTACATTTTCTGCCAGCTCGATACTTCTTCTGAAAGACTGATAGCTAAACTCTCTTCGGATATAATTCTCATCTTTCTCTTCCTTCTGATTTTTTCGGGAGGAAGAAATAGTGAGCATATTTCCTTCCAGCGTAATCTGAAAATCCTGTTTTTCCATTCCCGGAGCAGCCACTTCAACTTCAAAATTTTCGTTATTTTCACGAATATTTACCGAAGGAAGTGTGGTAAGGGTTGATGAAAAATTGTTGTTGCCCCAATTAAAAAGTTCGCGGCTGAAAAAGTCATCGAACAGTGTACGTGGATTTGCAGAGAGCAAACTGCCGTTGTTTCTTTTAACGATTGACATAACTTACGAGTTTTTAAAGGTTAAACAATATATTTAATAATCGTAACATATTCATTACAAACTATATACCATCATTAAATCCTGAAATTTTGTCATTTTAAAACTGAAAAATTGACAGCAAAAATGAAAAAATTTCCACTAATGAATATCACAAATAGAGAAAATTTTCAGGCTTTTCGGAAACTCAAACTAATTTAATTATTTCCTTTCTTCCTCAGATCCTTTAAAACTCCCAAAGAAATCTATCATCGATTGTAAAGCTTTTTCCGAATGCATGGTTTCACCGTTTTCAACAGATTCTTTTGCAGCCGCAGACGCCCTCCTGAACATCTCCGCTTCATAACCAGCAATAGCCTCCTGTACGGTTGAATACGTTTCGGATGTTAAACATTCACTCAGATCCAGCGCATCTTTCATCGCCATATTAGCTCCTTCGCCGGCAAAAGGAGGCATAACGTGTGCAGCATCTCCCATAATCGTAGCATTGTGTAACGGTTTCCAATACTGATCAAAAGGCATACAGTAGATGGGACGGGGAATAAAGGGAATTTCCGCATTCTCAAATAATTCCAGCCAGATGCTGTTCCATTCTGGATATGCTTTTTTATACCAATGTATTATTTCATTTTTATCAGAATAATCCACTCCGTTTGTCGAAGTCCATTTTTCATCAGCTTTAAAGCTGGCATAAAAACCAATTTCGCCTTTTCCTTTTTGCCCGATCAGCAGATTTTTATGATTTCCGAACGCCATGATTTTTCCACCCATCAGGATTTTATTGATTTCGGGAGCATTAATTAAGGCATCCGGAACATTTCCTTCCAGCATCGTGATTCCCGTGTAAAAAGGTTTGATTTCCGTAATATAAGGCCGCACTTTTGAACGCGCACCATCACAGCCGATAACCATGTCGGCATACACGGGATCCCGGTTTTCAAAATGCAGCAGCCAACCTTCATTTTCTTTTTTCATAGACAAAAAATGGCTATTCCAGACAACGGTATTTTCCTGAAGGGAGTTCAGCAGGATTTTTCTTAACGTTCCGCGGTCAATTTCCGGACGGAAATGTTCTTCCCCGAAATCTTCATTAGGTTCTGATTCATGGTCACTCAACCAGACTTTTGCATTTTCGTCCATGATCAGCGTTTTATCCGCTCCGATCATAAAACTTTCTTTGAATACTTCCAATAAGCCTGCAGCACGAATTGCAGCCAGGCCGGAATCCTGATGCAGATCAAGAAGTGAACCCTGAACACGGGCATTTTCATTCAGATCTCTTTCATAAACTTTTACCTCTACTCCTTTCATCTGTAAAAGCTTTGCGAGAGTTAATCCTCCGGGACCGCCACCAACGATGGCAACGGATTTATTTTTTATAAGCATATAGTAATATTATGCCGCAAAGTTATTTCTTAGAGTAGACTAAAAATTGTAAAAATCGGTCATTGTCATTTTTAAAAAGTTCCCGTGGTGAAACGCCTGAAAGTTTCTTAACGTCTTTTATAAAATGGGACTGATCTGAAAAATTGAGCTGCGGAAAAAGAATTCCATCTTTTATATATTCTAATGACTTCTGAAAACGGAGTATCGTACAATACATTTTTAAGGTTACTCCTAAATATTTTGTAAAATAACGGTTGATCTGCCGTTCGCTCCAATGTATGGTTTCAGATAATTCTTTAATGCTAATCTCTCCATGCGCTTCAAAAATCAGGCGGAACAAATTCCGTTTCCGTTCATCAACTATATCGTTGAGGTGCATTTTTATTGCCCGGGAAGCTTTGTTGCAGAAATCTTCAAAATCATTGAGATCATCTTCACAGAAACCCCAGAAATTTTCAGGAAGTTCTTTTCCGCTGTTGACGTATTCAGCAATAGGCACATTTAAAATATACTCCAAGGAGAGCGGATTAAAGCTTATGGAAAAGAACATTGAAATATTCTGCTGCGGCATTGTTTTAGGTTTTGTCTCAAGACCCATCAATACCATAAAGAATCTGTCGTCAGTTGTTTTGCACAGGAGAAGGTCAATCTTGCCATTAGGAATAATAACCCCCTCTTTACATTCGGAAACATTTTTTAAAGAAGAAAAACAATATACAAAATCACTAAGTAGTTTTTCTGGCTCTTTAAAATGATATTGCAATGTACTACTATTCACTTCAGATTTATTGTTTTGCTAAGTTAACATATTCCTCCAAGATAATTTTTAATTTAATAATAAAACGGTTTTGTATTATCATTTCATCCGGTAATTGGTTGCATTACGTATTGATTGATTTTTGAAAATGATGATTTGATTTTTTATAACCGCAGGGCTTGTGCCTATCCTAATTTTGTATCAGAAAATTAAAGTAAAACAATACAAAATTTATTTATTATGAGTATACAAGAGAACATCAGAAACGCTGCACAGGCTACTTTTAAAAATCATTTGGAATTCCTGTCATCCGGACAGATCGAAAAATGGGTAGATCTTTTTGACGAAAACGGGATTCTTGAATTTCCTTACGGTCCGGCCGATTTTCCAAAACTGGTGAAGGGAAAAAAGGAACTGTATGAATACATGAAGAATTTCCCGAAGCATTTCCTTGTAAGTTTTGAAAATCTTCATTTCCACGCAACTGAAAGTCCTAATCTAGTGATCGCCGAATTTACAAGCAACGGAAAAGCCATCAGTACAGGCAAACCTTACAATCAGCAGTATATTTCAGTGGTAACCACTGATGATCGGGGGATGATTCTGAAATATGTCGATTTCTGGAACCCGATGGTTGCATTGGAAGCCATCAATGCACCGCTCAGCAATTTTGTAAACGAGTAAAACCTACAGCCACGATCTTTGGTAAGATCGTGGCTGTTTCTTTAAGGTTATCAATTTTAAATAAACTTCATTTACACTATATTTGTTATGCTCAAAAAAATCACACAGTATCTTAAACAGCTGGTCATGACAAAACCTGAAACCATCGAAGAATTTTATGCCAACCGGCCTTTTCTCAAAAGTGTTGATCTTACAGACAGCCAAAATCATTTCAATATTTTTGAGATCAATAAAGAACAGCAACTTAAAGATAATGCGGCTGTTTCTTTCGGAAGGAAAAACTACTTTAAAATCTGTCTGATTTCCGGTAACAGCAACATTCATTATGCTGACAAAAGTTTTGAAATTATAGAACATGGTCTTCTTTTTGCCCATCCACTCATTCCTTATGACTGGGAGGCAATTTCCGGTCAGCAAACAGGATACAGCTGTATTTTCGACGAATCTTTTACAGAGGGATTCGGGAATATTAAAAAATATCCCTTTTTCCAACCGGGAGGATATCCGGTTTTTGAACTCGGCAAAGAAGAAAAAACACTATTGGAAGGTATTTTTATACAGATGAAGAAAGAATTTTCTTCAACTTTTGATTTCAAAGATGACATCCTGAAAAACCTCATCTTTCAGCTTATTCTCGCTGCCCTGAAAATACGTCCTTCTACCCATCTGATCTCCGAAAGACCAAATGCTGCAGCAAGGATTACCTCTCTTTTCATGAATTTACTGGAAAGTCAGTTTCCTATCAGCAATACCGTTGCAGGAGTTTCTTTAAGAAGCGCCTCCGATTTTGCGGAGCAGATGTCGGTACATGTCAATCATCTTAATAAATCTGTCAAAGAAACCACCCTGAAAACAACATCAGAACTGATTTCAGAGAGGATTCTAAAAGAAGCTAAAATCATGCTTCAACACAGCTCCTGGGCTATTTCAGAAATTGCCTACAGTTTAGGTTTCGAAGGCCCCGCACATTTTAGCTCTTTCTTTAAAAAGATGGTGAAGGTATCCCCCAGTGAGTTTAGGGGCAAAGTTGGAAGGTAATTTGAATATGAAGTATTCAAAAACTTAACCTGCTTTTATACTATTCTAAGTTTGACTTAATAACTTTATATTACATATAATCTTTTGAGGCAGAGATTAATTAACATACTATTTCATCAAATTTTTAACAGCATCTAAACCTATCTTGATTTCCTGTGTTATTTCACTATTCATCAAAGAAAAATCCATTTTATCTTCCGTCATTTTCTCCCATTTCAGAGCACACTCCGACAGTTTAAAAAGTCCGGCGCTGCTTGCGGTGCCTTTAAGTTTATGAAGAATCATTCTGGTTTCCACAATGTCTTTTCCGTCGGCTGCCTTTTCTATATTTTTTTCTGCATGGGTAAGCTCCTGGATAAGCAGGTTGAGAAATACTTCTTTAAAATCATCATCACCACCAATCTGCTCATTTAGCATATTCATGTTGATGTATTCTTCCGGCTTCTCTGATTGATATTGGTCATAATCAACTTCCGAATTTTTATCATTATTACTGTTTACGCTGATGTATTTTTCGAGCATCTCCTGTAGATCAGCCTGTCTGAGAGGTTTGGGAAGGAAATCATTCATTCCTGCAGCCAGGCATTTTTCTTTTTCACCCAATACATTTCCTGCTGTAACGCCTATGATCGGTACATTTTCATATTCCGGAAGCAGGCGTATCTGCTGTGTAGCTTCAATACCGTTCATTACCGGCATCTGTACGTCCATAAGGATAATAGAAAACTGCTTTTTCCTGCATTCTTCCAGAGCTTCCAGCCCGTTAACGGCTTCGGTTAAATGTGCATCCGGGGTAAGTGATTTCATCATCCTGTTATTCAGCACCATATTTACGGGATTATCGTCTACCAGAAGAACTTCGAGTTCGGGAGCAAAGGAATACGATTCTTTTTCGGACTGATCCTGAACAATTTCTACAACATTATTCTGGGTAACTCTGCGCAAGGTTTTATACAGATCATCCGACTTTACCGGCTTCAACAGTAAATAAGAGTTTTTCCTTTCCCGAATTGAAGACATCACGTTTAATTCTTCCGAGGAGGAAGAAAGTATGATAAACGGTGAAATTTCTTTTCTCTGATTAAAGAGCTCCCTGATTTTATCGATGGTTTCCAATCCGGACATGATAGGCATATGATAATCCATCAAAATTACATCGAATCGCTCTCCCTTCAAAAGAATTTCCAACGCTTCCATTCCATTGGCGGCGAGTGTGGATTCGATATTTTTATGAGCAAGCATATGCTGGAGAATGATCCTGTTGGTTTCATTGTCATCCACCACCAATGCTCTTTGGATGGTCATATCATCATCTTCCCGTAGTTCGGATATTTCGTAAGGAATCTCAATATCGAAGAAAAACACGGAACCTTCTTCCAGTGTGCTAATCAGTGACAGATGACTGCCCATATATTTCAGGATATTATTCGAGATGGTAAGCCCAAGACCTGTCCCTCCATATCGTTTACTGATGGAGCTGTTTTCCTGGGTAAAAGCGTTGAATATATATTTCTGCTTTTCAACAGGAATACCGATTCCGGTATCCCGTACTGAGAAGCGCAGGGCAATATTTTTATCATCCATGCGTAATTTCTCCACTTTCAGCTCAATCTCTCCTTTTTCTGTGAATTTTACAGCATTGCCCAAAAGATTGATCAGGATCTGTTTTAATCGGGATTCATCGATCAAAAGCGTTTTAGGAAGTCCCGGCTCGATATTGAGAAGAAGCTCAATATCCTTTTTCTGGGATTGGTACAAAATGACATTGATAACCTGACTTACCATATCATAAACATCGCTTTTTTCTATTAAAAGCTCCATTTTTCCGGATTCTATTTTAGAAAAATCCAGAATATCATTAATGATATTGAGCAGGTTTTCACCCGATTCATTGATGTAATTCAGGTATTGGGTTTGTATTTCGTTCAGCGGTGTCCTGAGAAGAAGATCAGAAAATCCGATCACCCCGTTTAGAGGAGTACGGATCTCATGGCTCATGTTAGCCAAAAATTCTGATTTTGCTTTGCTGGCACTATCTGCTAATTCCTTGGCTGTTTTGAGTTCCTCATTTACCAGGATGGCATCTGTAATATTCCGTACTGAAATAATTATACCCCCTACTTCATCTTCCGTAAGATACCACGGTCCTACTTTCAGGTCGTAATGCTGAAGTTGTTCTTTACCATCGATGTTAATAGCAAAATCTTCTTTTGCATACGTTTCTCCTAATAAAGCTTTTTTATAAATTTCTTTTCTTTCCTCGGGAATATCAGGGGATATATCGAACATATTATTTCCGATAAGATCCAGATTATTCATATTGAATTCTTCTTTCCAGCGGGTGCTTACCGACACATAATTGAGCTCTTTATCAAACATGGCCAGAGGAATTGGGACGTCGGTTACGAAAGACTGCATCATGGCTTCCTTCCTGGCCACTTCCAAAAACATTTTTTTGAACGCATCAATGTCCTGAATGATCCCAAAAACCCTTTTGCAGACCTCGCCGTCAAACTCAGGGATACCTTTTACCCTTACCCAGATCGTAGCACCGTCATTGCGGACCAGCTGGAATTCATCATCAAAGGGAATTCCTTCTGTTACAGCTTTATCGAATAGGTTTTTCATTCTCTCCCTGCTCTCTTCTTTATAGAATTTCATGGAACTTTCGAGATCCGGCTGGAAATTATTTTTTATTTTATGGATTTCTTTAGTACTCTGAGACCATAATAGATCACCGGTCTTCATGTTTACTTCCCAGCCGCCTACCTGGGCAACAGAGCCGGTCTCTTCAAGAATTTCTTTGGTATACAACAGATCTTTTTCTAATTTATCCCTACGGATAAGGTCTGATTTTAATTGTATATAAAAAATAACCGTAACAACAATGGCTGCAATGGCTGAGAAAAGGATAAATAGCACAGTCGATTGAGAAGACCTGTCCAAATCTTTATTTTTTATTGAAAGCTGAATTTCCTCATATTTTACGAACTCCTGAACCAGCTTACGGCATCTATCCATTGCTGTCTTGTTTTGCACAAGTTCCTGTGGAGTCATTAATATTCCTTTTCTACGGTTCTCAATGAGCAAAACATCTCCTTTCATCATGGTCTGTGAAGTACGCAACAGGTCATTCAGAAGGTCAGTCTGATGTTTGTCTTTAATATTCAATGCATTTATGGTGGAAATAAGCATCGGATAGTTTTCTCTACTCTTATTAAAGGGCTCCAGAAAACTTTCCTGCCCTGTAAGCTGATATCCCCGGTTGCCTGTTTCAGCATTTAACAAAGAATTTAAAACATCCTTTACTAAACTTATAGATTCCTTACTTTTTAAGAGGCTTTCCCTATTCTCCATCTGCTTTTGTATACTAATATAGGAGGCTATGGAGCCGGCAATCAGCAGTACTAAGGAAAGCACCACCCCAATTCGAAGATTTCTTATAATTTTTTTCGGCATTGAAATTAGTTTAACGGTAATGTAAAAGATATATTATTTATCTGCTCTACAATTGCTTCATACTGATTGATAATTGTATACCAGATAAACAAGTCTATATCCTTTTCCTGACATGAACAGAAGATTCTTCTACCCGGGCAAATTTATGGAAATCCTATCATATAAAAATTGGTATTTTGATTTTTATATGATTTTACTCATAACAAACTTTTAGCAATGCAAAATGAGGGTTTACCTAAGACCTATTGATAATAGTAAGCTGAAAAGATATAATTTTAGAAATTAAAATTTAATGAATTTCAGCAGACCACATATAACAAAACATGATACTTTGCTCTTGTACAACTTTCAGAGATCGAGATATACAAAGACTAAGTATAAAATAATTTATATAAGAAATAAAATTAATATACAATATTGTCAAATGAATAATATGAAATGAGAAACAGATTTATTTCCCAATGCAAAATTTAGAAAAAATATTCCCAAGCACTTCATCATTCGTTACCTCACCCGAAATTTCGCCAAGATGTTCTAAGGCATTTCTTAATTCATAAGCAAGAAGTTCGGTGGAGATTCGGAAGGAGATTGCTTCGTTTACTTTATGGACCGCGTTCAGGGATTTCTGTAAAGCTTCAAAGTGACGCTGATTCGTAATCACTACATTGTTTTCCGAAGCTTTTAACTGCTCAACATACGAGGACAGCTCATTTTTCAGATCCTGCATATTCTGATTTTCTACTGCCGAAATCATAATAAAATCGAACTCATGGGCAATTTCTTTTCTGAAAACTTCTTCCACTTTTTCGTACTGATGCGGCATCACTTCGTCAATTTTCGTCGCACAGATGATGAGCTTCAGATCTTCACGCAACAAAGATTTCAGCATGTCGACGTCTTCAGAAAAATCAATGGTTCCGGCATCGGCAAGGTAAACCAGAATATTGGCATTTTCTACTTTTTCCTTTGCTTTTTTAACACCGATGGCTTCGATCTCGTCAGAGGTTTCCCTCAGTCCTGCCGTGTCGATGAGACGGAACGCATGACCTTTAATATGCAGGATTTCCTCAATTGTATCACGGGTCGTTCCGGCGATATTACTTACAATCGCACGTTCTTCTTTCAACAACGCATTCAAAAGGGTCGATTTTCCGGCATTGGGTTTTCCGATGATAGCAACTGCGGTTCCGTTTTTAATGGCGTTTCCGTACTGAAAGCTTTCAATCAGGGAATGCAGTTTTACCTCTATTCTATTCAGCAATGCGGTAAGCGCAGTCCGATCTGCAAACTCCACATCTTCCTCTGCAAAATCCAGCTCCAGCTCAATAAGCGAAACAAAATTCAGAAGATCCGTTCTCAGCAGGGAAATTTCATTGGTGATTCCACCTTTTAGCTGACTGATCGCTACTTTTCTGGAAGCCTCATTTTCGGAAGCAATTACATCGGCAATTGCTTCAGCCTGGGAAAGATCTATTCTTCCATTAATAAAAGCACGCAGGGTGAACTCCCCGGCTTTTGCCATTCTCGCGCCATTCTTGATCAGCGTTTCCAGAATACGTTTTCCGATGTGCGGAGATCCGTGAAATGCAATTTCCACCGAGTTTTCCGTTGTAAAGCTTTTAGGCGCGAGGAAAATAGAAAGCATCACCTCATCAATCGTTTCCTCGCCATCCATAAAATATCCGTAATGGATTGTATGCGATTTCTGCTTTTCCAGATTTTTGCCGGGAAAACTTTTCTGAACGACTGGTAAAGCATCATTTCCGGAAACCCGGATAATGCCCAAAGCTCCTACTCCGTTGGCTGTAGCCAGTGCACAAATGGTATCGTTATTCATGCTGCAAATTTACGTTTTTTCACCGCAAACAAAAATTTCCTTTATCTATCGCCGTTATTCATCAAACTTACCCTAAACTCATTTATTATAACTCTAACTATCACACTTAATATCAGAAGCTTTTTCCGGCTTTCCGCACTCGCTATTTCTCTGGTTTCTGCGGCGCGGCGAAGCCGCGCCGCAGAAACCAGAGAAATGAGCTCAGACAATTGCTGCAATCCGGGCTATGATCAATGAGTTTCCGTTGAAACTACGACGACATTTCAACTAGGACACCCCTTCAGAATGTTGGTGTCAATAAAAAAATCACTTCAAAAATTGAAGTGATTACTGCTTTGAATTTACTAAGTTATTTTGAAGATGAATGATGTTTGTCTTCCTGTACAAAGATAGAACGAATTACTTCCTGCGCTATCAGGATAATCCCTAAAAATAATACCGTAAAAATACGGTTGCATATTACAAAATAACCCCGCCCGGCAGTTCCTGCCGGGCGGGGTTATTTATTATTGTTATCTGAAATTCAGATTATTAAATTAACTGTTATTAAATCGGGCTTACCAGTTCATTAAACCATTCTTTCACCTCACCTTCCAGATGGGGGCCTATTTTTTCGGCGCAGGTTTCATGATAATTATTAAGCCATAAAATTTCTTCTTCAGAAAGAATTTCTTTCACGATTGTATCTTTAAAGAACGGACAGAACGTTAACGTTTCAAATTCATAGAAAGTTCCCGAATCTGTTGTCTCAGATTCCCGTACAGCAATCAGATTTTCGTGACGGATGCCGTATTCCCCTTCCACATAATATCCCGGTTCATTAGAGCAGACCATTCCCGGCAACAGCTCCTGAGGATTCATATCTTTGCGGATATTCTGAGGACCTTCGTGAACGTTCATAAAACTTCCTACTCCATGCCCGGTTCCGTGATTGAAATCTTTTCCGTGCATCCAAAGCGGAAGCCGTGCAATCGCATCAAGCTGAACACCTCTTGTTCCTTTAGGAAACTTTACCATAGAAAGACGGATCATTCCCTGCAAAACAAGCGTCGAATTTATTTTAAACTCTTCAGAAACGGCTCCCAATGCAAAAGTTCTCGTAATATCGGTTGTTCCTTCAAGATACTGGCCTCCCGAATCCACCAATATGCTTGCATCGTTCGTAACCTCCTTGCTGCCTTCACTTTTTGCGGAATAATGCATAATGGCACCGTTATCCTTATATCCTACAATGCTTCCGAAACTTTCCCCTACGAAGTTTTCTCCTTCCGCGCGGAAACCTCTCAGCTTTTCCCCTATAGAATATTCTGTCATCGGTTCTTTTCCTGCATTATGGGTAAGCCAGTACAGGAACTTTACCATCGCAACCCCGTCTCTTACCATTACTTTTCTGAAACCTTCCAGCTCCGTATCGTTTTTCTGGGCTTTCATCAGATTACCCGGAACTGGAGCTTTGATCATCTTATTATCAGGCTTTAATGCTTCAAAAATAGACTGGTTGCTGTTTGGGGAAACCAATACCTTTTCATTGCTGAATGCTTTAAGGCAATTATAAAATTCTTCATAAGGCATCATTTTTACCCAGGCATCATCCAGCTGTTTACGGGCTTCTACTTCCAGTTTTTCGAGATCAGTGAAGAGTTTTGCATCGTTTTTTGTTATAACAATATACCCTAAGAAAACCGGATTGCTCTCTACATCGCTTCCTCTTAGGTTCAGGGTCCACGCAACATCATCAAGACTTGATATAACATGTACCGTAGCTTCTAGTGATTCCATTTTCTGACGAATGGCCGCGATTTTTTCAGCTACGGATTTCCCCGCTCTTTCAATCGGATGAACGAAGATGGGGTTTTTAGAAGGCGTTCCCCTTTCTTTCCATATATTATCCAGAAGAGGAAGATCAACTAACGTAATATTTTTGGCATTTAATTTCTCTGTAAGAAGTTCCCAATTAGCATGGGAAGTAGCCAGCGCATTAACGGCCACCCTTCCTTCTGCGGGAATTTCAGAAATAATCCAGTCGATATAATTTGGTGTTCCCTCCATTCCTTCTTTGAAAAGATCGATTCCCGATCCTTCCAGTTCTAATGCAGCTTGTGTGAAATATCTTCCGTCCGTCCATAGTCCAGCCTTATCTTTTGTAACTACTACAAAACCAGCAGAACCCAAAAAACCCGACAGCCAGGCTCTTTCCTGCCATTCTTCAGGTAGATATTCACTCATATGCGGATCTGCAGAATATACGATAAATGCATCAACATTATTTTCCTGCATTTCCCTACGAAGTGCAGCTATTTTTTCCTTTGAAGTCATTTTTTGAATAATTTTAAAGATGTGAATTTACGAATTTAAAGGTTACCCGGCAGAGTATTATTGTATTTTAGCATTTTATTACAGCAATTACTTTTCGATGTTCGGTTTCCCAATCAGCCAATGTACCTATTCTTTTAGTAGAAGGAACTTCTGTTATTCTTATTTCTTCAGGAATTTCAGTGAGCGGATATGCAAAATAGGCGCATACGCCGCGACAAAGATGGAATTTGATGCAATTGCACGTACCGCAGCAACGGAGTCAGCAGATAATATATTGAAATGCAGGATTTTCAGGTTATTGTTTTGGTTTATTTTTTTCTGTAGATAGCCGATGCTTTCTTGTGTTCCTATAATTCCAAATCAGATACAGTAGAAATAAAGTGATCCAAACACTGAGGACCACTACAATAAAAATAGACTGTATCGACTGATGAAGATAATTTGGCTTATAAAATAAACGTTCAACGGTTGTAAACCTTTCCTTTAGTTTAGTTCTGTCAAAAGTATTCCGGATTTCATTGAGAGGTTCCCGGCTATGATCACGAAAATAAAAGACATCATGTTCCAAGTTTTTGGGAATGATTTGTGTTTCTATATTATATTTCTTAAACAAAGTGTCCAGATGCTGAAACGAATGAAGCAGCGAATCATGATCATATTTATAGAGCAATTTATATCTTGTTACGGCATTTTGATATTGTTGTGTAGCTTCAGAAACGTTATGAACAGGACTATATAAAATCTTATTTTCCAAAAAGATACAGATATCTTCATCATATTCCGCATCTACCTCAACACCTTTGAATATAATTTCCGTACTGTCTCCGATCGCTTTTTTAGAAATAATTTTTTTGGTAAAGTCCTCAGGTTCAAATCCAAAATAATCCATTCCCGATCGTATTTTAGAACCTATGTTTTTGTAATCAGAACTTAGTATTTTCAAGGTATCTATACTGTAATAGCGTATTTCCTGTGAGTAATAATCCCGATTGTCCGGCTCGTAATAGATGGTGTCTCTTTCCGCTATCACCGGATAAGGTTTGGGATATAAAATATTTTCCGGATTGAATAATTTATCAGAGCTATAGGAAGTATAATTATACAAAAACGGATATAAGACATTAAGCAAAGTTTTGTCTTTATTCAAATCTTTTTCAGGAAGCTCATTTCTCATTTTGGCATTTAACCCAAAACTGTAGCTTATAAAAAAGGTCAATGAAAGAAAGGAAATCAGTAATAAAGAAGCGCCAATTTTTACAGTATTATTGACACTATATTTATTTTTGGAATGATTCCTTAATAACAAAACAAGAAAGCAAAACAGAAACAGACCGGTAATAAAAAAGTGTGAAATAGAAACGTCATCATAAAATTTGAATCTGTAAAACTCCGTGTAAGTATCAACTTTACCAATTCCTTCAAACTTAAAGTATCCATAGATAAAATAAGCCAGATGTATTACGCTTAAAACAATAACGGATTTGATCAGAAATATTTTTAATTTTTTATCCATAAATTCAGCAATATATTCTTTAAAGTAAGGATTTTTTAAAATAATTTTAATTAACCTGATCCTAAGTTAAGTCTAAAATGTTTAATTAAGCTCTATGGAATTATTGTTTTCCTTAAAAGTTTCCTGTATTTTCTTAATTCTCATTTTTTCATACTCAGCATCTGAGTACGATCTCCCATCAGGCAAAGTTGATGTAAAGCTGGTAATACCATATCTTTGCTTGAGTTCCCTCATTCTGTAAATCGGATCTCTGATGTAATCTTCAACGGCTTTTTTGTACTGGCTTTCGGTCACAGGAATATAGGCAGTCAAATTAAGTTTTATATGTCTGAACTTTTCAATTGCTTTCAGCTCCCAGATATGTTGTTTTTTTGTGTCCTCAATCTTGACGATCAAGCCCGGAAGGCCACCAAATTTATATGGCCCGTCAGAAATGGGGATTTCATTAGTAAACCACGCGTTATACTTTCTACCTTTATATTCTACCGTTGCCAACTGGCATTTTTTACCTTGTATCATAGCAGTTTCTGTTCCGATCTGCCAATTGAAGGTGATGTGTTGGGTGATTTTAAATCGGTCAGTATTCAGAGTAAGGTAAGATATTGCTGTACGGGACCGCCAATCTTTTTGAATGATGCCACGAACTTTTCCTTGTGGAAAGGTATTTAGTGAAACGGACATATTTGAAGATATCCCATCTGAATTCATGTTCTGTGCGATTGCAGAATCTCTTTTCACTTTTGTCAGGCTCAAGTAAGTTGATCCGTTTTTATCGATAAACAAGCCCATCAGTTCGGTTTCGGTTTTATCTAAATTTAAAGAGTCAGGCTTAAATGTATACACATAAGTAAAACTATATTTTTGACTAAAACCAAATAGTGAAAGCAAAATAGTGACTATAAATATTGTTTTTCTGAGCATATTGTATGGATATTAGAAGTAAAACGTTAATATACTTAAATATAGAAACATACATGAGAATTATTTCAGATTTTTTGCAATACACTACGAAATAGGATATTAACTCTAAACCACCATTCTTTAGCCTAAATTAAATTCAGATCCGATATTAAAACATTTTGGAAAGATTATTGCAATATACATGAAATGGAAAGTCAGAATTATAAAAACCACAGGAAGTTTTACGCTCCGCATCATTTTGTTTTCCTTCCGTTACTTATTGTTTTGGATGGATTCGGAATCTATAAAGCTTTCAATGATGAGGAAAACCAGCTTTCATGGATCTTATTTTCAACAGTTGTCTTTCTGATTTTTCACCTGGCTATAATGCTGCGTCAGCATTACGCGCTGGGACTTCAGAACCGTATCGTGAGGCTTGAATTTAAGCAGCGGTACTTCGAAATTTTCGGGTTGAGGTCCGACGAAGTTGAGGAAAAGCTTTCATTCGGACAGATTGCCGCTTTACGGTTCGCTTATGATGAGGAATTCAAGGTTTTTCTTGAAAAAGCGCTGAAAGAAAACATGACAGGTGACCAGATCAAAAAATCTATAAACACCTGGAGAGCCGATCATCACAGAATTTAAAATAATAAACACTAAAATAATATTATCATGAAAAAATGGAGCTTTTACAGTATTGCAATATTGACATTACTGTCACTTACGAGCTGCGAAGCAGTAGAAACAATCTTCAAGGCAGGAATGTGGTGGGGAATTATATTAGTAGTTGGCGTGATAGCTATCATATTATGGCTATTTTCAAGGGGTAGGAACTCTTAACCAGATTTTATGGAAAATTCAGACTTAGAAATCATTTCCCATCTGAAGCCTTCTAAGATTGTAAAAATTATGAAAGATCCGGTAGCATCTGCAAAGGCGGTACATCTCATTTATACCTCCGATGCAGAGACAGCCGGTATCACGCGCAAAAAGACCGGAAAAAAATATTCCTACTACAAAGACGGCGAAAAGATCAGAGACAAGGACGAAATTTCACGAATCAACAAACTGGTAATTCCACCGGCTTGGGAAAACGTATGGATCTGCGCTCTTGATAACGGACATCTTCAGGCAACCGGATTTGATATCAAGAAGAGAAAACAGTACCGCTATCATCCCTTATGGAGCGCCCTGAGAAACCATACAAAGTTTTACAGAATGCTTCAGTTTGGATACGCATTGCCGGATATACGCCTCCAGGTAGAAAAAGATTTAGCCTTAAAAAATTTCGAAAAGAGAAAAATTCTCGCCTTAATTGTAAGTCTGATGCAACGAACTAATATCAGGATAGGAAATAATGCCTATGAAAAGCTGTACGGTTCTTTCGGATTGACAACGCTAAAAGGAAAACACGTAAAAGTGCAGGGACAGAAAATTTCTTTTCACTTTAAAGGTAAAAAAGGTGTTATTCACGATATTGATTTAAAAAGCAGGAGGCTGTCTAAACTGATACAGAAATGTAAAGATATTCCGGGCAAAGAGCTTTTCCAGTATATTGATGATGAAGGTAACCGCCATACTGTAGATTCGGGAATGGTGAATGATTACATTAAAGAAATCAGTGGCGAAGATTTTACGGCAAAAGATTTTAGAACATGGTCCGGAACGGTAAGTGCCCTGATCGCATTCAAAGAAATTGGTTATGCGGAGACCCATACCGAATATAAGAAAAAAGTAAAAGAAGCTTTGGAAATGGTTGCCTCACACCTCGGAAATACAAGCACGGTGTGCAGAAAATATTATGTTCATCCGCTTGTTATTAATCTTTATGAAAATAATACCATCAAAAAATATCTTGACGAACTGGAAGAAATAGAGAAAAATGACGGCAAAGCAGGACTTACCCATGAAGAAAAGCTGGTACTGAAAATCTTGGAAAATGAGAAGATGTGAGGATGGGAATTGTAATTCGATACGTTCTTTAATAACTCTTAAATTAACCATTCATTTGCGAAGCAAAATTGACCATTGACACATTATCTCCGACCCGAATAATTGTTGTAAATTTGTATCATAGCAAATAAAAAATATACAACTAATATGTCTAAAGCAATTTCGCAAGTACCCTTTGCAGTAAACGAACCGGTAAATTCTTATGCACCGGGAACCCCGGAAGTAAAAAGCCTTATCGCTCAATATAAAAAAATGTGGGCTGAAAAGATAGAAATCCCAATGGTCATTAACGGCAAAGAAGTAAGAACAGACGATAAAGTTCAGCTTCAGTCGCCTCAGGATCACGCACATGATTTTGGTTTTTATCACAGAGGTACCATGCAGCATGTAGACGATGCAATCAATGCTGCGCTGGCCGCAAAAAAGCAATGGAACGAACTGGGCTGGGAACACCGCGCTGCCATTTTCTTAAAAGCTGCTGATCTTTTAGCAGGACCTTACAGAGATGTCATCAACGCAGCCACTATGATCGGCCAGTCTAAAAATGTTCACCAGGCTGAAATCGATGCCGCTTGTGAATTTATTGACTTCTTACGATTCAACGTAGAATTTATGACGGAAATGTATTCTGAACAGCCGGTTTCCGATGCGGGAATCTGGAACAGAGTAGAATACAGACCACTGGAAGGATTTTGTTTTGCGGTAACGCCTTTTAACTTTACAGCAATTTCAGGAAACTTACCAACTTGTATGGCAATGCTTGGAAACGTAGTGGTTTGGAAGCCTTCTGATAAGCAGATTTATTCCGCTAAAGTGATCATGGATGTTCTAACCGAAGCGGGACTTCCTGCAGGAGTCATCAACATGATTTTCACGGACGGTAAAGAAACTGCAGAAAAAGTGTTGGCGCACAGAGATTTTGCAGGACTTCACTTTACAGGTTCCACGAAGGTTTTCCAGGGAATGTGGAAAATGATCGGGGACAATATTCACAATTACAGAACGTACCCAAGAATCGTGGGTGAGACCGGCGGAAAAGACTTTGTCATTGCGCATCCTTCAGCTAATGTTGAAGCTGTGGCAACGGCTTTAGTAAGAGGTGCCTTCGAATATCAGGGGCAAAAATGTTCTGCAGCATCAAGAGCTTATATTCCTCAGTCTCTTTGGGCTGACGTGAAAAAGGTAATGGAAAGCCAGATCAATTCTATTAAAATAGGTTCTCCTGAAGATCCATCCAACTTTGTGAACGCCGTAATTGATAAAAATTCTTTTGAAAAATGTAAAGGATATATCGACAGAGCAAACGCTTCAACCGAAGCAGAAGTAGTTATCGGCGGAAAATGTGATGATTCTAAAGGATGGTTTGTGCATCCAACAGTGATCGAAACAACAAATCCTCAATATGAGAGTATGGTTGAGGAAATCTTCGGTCCTATTTTATCCATTTACGTATACGAAGATGCAAAATGGGCAGAAACACTGGAGCTGGTTGACTCTTCTTCTCCTTATTCATTGACGGGATCTGTTTTTGCACAGGACAGATATGCAATCAATGAAGCTTTCAAAGCATTGGAAAATGCATCAGGAAACTTCTACATTAATGACAAACCAACTGGCGCTGTTGTCGGTCAGCAGCCTTTCGGAGGCGGAAGAGCTTCAGGAACCAATGATAAAGCAGGTTCTAAGATGAACTTATTAAGATGGACCTCTGTACGATCTGTAAAGGAGACTTTTGTTTCGCCTAAAGATTATAAATATCCTTACTTAGGATAATATGTATGATGAATTATAAACAATAAATGATTAATAATAAATAATTTATTGTCATATTAAATACAGCTTCGGATTTATTTCCGGAGCTTTTTTATTAGTTAACATTTAATTTTTTATTAAAAAAATACCGTTTATTTTGATTTCGGAATAATTATTGCTAGCTCTAATTTCGATACCAAAAAAAATAAAGTATTATGAAAAAATTAATGTTAATCGCAGCGCTAGGAGTAATAGCGGTAAGTTGCGGAACAAAAGAATCTTCTATGTCAAACAGCAATACCGATTCTACAGCGGTAGATAACACAACGACAAATGCAGCGCCTGCTACAACGGATACGATGTCTACTACGACAACTACTCCTGACAGCACAGCAATGAAAATGGATTCAGCGACTACTGTTAAATAATAAGAGTTTAACTTGCAATGAACAGTCCTCAGATAATTCTGGGGATTTTTAATTTTAGATTGCGAAAGAAGCACTCTTTTGAAACATAAAATTTAGAAAAAGTTAAAGAGGCTTACTATCCTTTTATCTTTAATAACTATATTTGATTATATCTAAACATTAAAAAATATTCTATGAGAAAATTATTCACAGCAGCAGTTTTTGCATCACTATTTTTAGGGAGCTGCGCACAGAAAAAAGAAAACAGGGAAGAATTTAAAGATGAAAGGAACAAAGAATATATGAGAAACAGTATGGGTGACACCGCTGCGGCTAATTCTGAAATGGCTGCGCCGGACAGTTTAAAAACAAAATCTGATTCATCAACAACAAAATAATACAGCCGCAGGATTTCCTGCGGTTTTTGTTTACAGTTCCTTGTTCCGTACAGAGAAAAACGCTTTTTTAATACATTACATACTTTAACTTTGATCCAGGAAAATAATCAAACGAAAGCTGTAACAATTTTTATGTAGCAGAGACTGATTTGTTAACATAATTATTACATTTGCAATCAATATAAAGTATTATGAAAAAATTATCAATATTCTCAGCTCTTTTCATTGGAGCGTTGGCATTTGCACAGGGAATCAAATTTGAAGATACCAACTTCAGCACTATTCTTGCAAAAGCAAAAAAAGAAAACAAACTTGTATTCATCGATGCTTATGCTTCATGGTGCGGACCTTGTAAGCTGATGGTAAAAAATGTTTTTCCACAGCCGGCCGTAGGAGATTATTACAATTCCCATTTCGTGAATGCGAAAATTGACATGGAAAAAGGGGAAGGAATAGAACTTGCCAAAAAATACAACGTAAAAGCATTCCCTACTTATCTTTTTGTAGACGGAAACGGCGAAGTAGTACACAGAACACTGGGATATGTTGAGGAAAACGATTTCATCCAGTTTGCAAAAGATGCGGGAGATCCGAATAAAAGATTAGGAGCATTAAAACAGAAGTTCGAAAACGGAGAAAAAGATCCTGAATTCCTGAAAAATCTTGCCGGACTTACCATGTACAATGATGCAGAATTTTCAGCGAAAGTAATGGAACGCTACTTCAACGGAAAATCGGAACTTGACAGGGAGGATATACAGATGCTTTTATCGGCAACACAAAGCACGGAAAGTCCGCTATACAAAACATTTTTAGCGAAAAAAGCGGAAATCACTAAAGTTCTTCCTCTGGAAAGATATGATGCTTTCGATAAAAATATAAAAGTGAATACGGCTATCAGAAAAGCTTATAACCCCGATACTAAGAAATGGAATGATGGCGCTTTCATAACGGAAGCTCAGAAGTTCTTAACCAAAGAAGAAGCAGAAAAAATCCTGAAAAGAGCTAAAGCAAGCAGAGCATTGAAGGATAAAGATATCGCCACTTACGAAAAATTAACAATAGAACTGTACAAGGATCCTTCGGCTTCCAGCTCAGAAGATCTGAATTCTGTTGCCTGGAATTTCTTTGAAAATGTCACCAATAAGACATCCCTTGAAAAAGCAGTGACATGGGCTCAGGAATCGGTTAAGAAAAGTGAAAACTACGCAAACACTGATACGCTAGCTAATCTTTACAATAAAATAGGAGATAAGAAAAATGCCAGACTTTGGGCTGAAAAATCTATCGAACTGGCAAAAAAATCAGGTGAGGATTATTCAGACACAGAAAAGTTGCTGAACAGTCTTTAAGAAAATTTAAGCAAAAAAAATCGGCGCGGAAAATAAATTTTCCGCGCCGATTTTTTTGTAATTTGTTGTTAATATTCAAATAAAACACTTCCCCACGTAAAGCCGCTTCCAAAAGCGGAAAGCAATACAAGATCTCCTCTTTTGATCTTTCCTTCTTCAATTGCTTCACTCAGCGCAATTGGAATAGACGCTGCCGTTGTGTTTCCGTATTTTTGGATGTTGTTGTGAACTTTCTCATCCGGAAGCCCGAATTTCTGCTGTACAAACTGGGCAATTCTAAGATTAGCCTGGTGCGGAATAAACATATCAAGATCTTCACTGGTTTTTCCCGCTTTATCAAGTGCTTCCTGCATGGTTTCAGGGAATCTTGTTACCGCATGCTTGAAAACAAAGTTTCCGTTCATGATCGGGTATACTTCCTTGTTGGTTACATTTTCAGGTTCTTTTCTCATCCTATCGCTCCAGCCGAATTTAGAACCCGGGAACTGCGTGCAGAGCTCATCCGCAAATTTCCCTTCAGAATGCATATTTACGGCCAAAATATCTCCTGCATTTTCATCTTCGGTTGCCGAAAGAACAATCGCTCCTGCCCCATCACCGAAAATGACGGAAACTCCCCTACCTTCATCCGAAAAATCCAATCCGAAAGAATGAATTTCTGCACCCACAACGAGGATATTTTTATAATTCCCGGCTTTAATAAAAGCATTGGCAACACTCATTGCGTACACAAATCCGGAACATTGGTTTCTTACATCTAAAGCACCAATGGTATCACACCCCAGCATTTCCTGAAGCAATACCCCGCATCCCGGGAAATAATAATCCGGAGAAAGGGTGGCAAAAATAATATAATCGATATCTTTTGAAGTAAGTCCGGCATTGGCAATGGCTTTTTCCGAAGCTTTGAAACCAAGATAAGCTGTAGTTTCCTGAGAATCATTTCTGTTTTTTCTGTGTCTTCTTTCTTTTATGCCGGTTCTTTCTGTAATCCATTCGTCATTGGTCGTCATTAATTGTGCTAGATCATCATTCGTAACAATGTTATCCGGAACATGGAATCCGATACCCTTTATTGTACTTTTAATCATATAGTTTTTTAATTTTGACAAAGATAAAACTTATTTAACACATAGTTTTTCAAAATATTACTATTTTTACTTTATGCCAATTGAGACAATTTACAGAGATTCCCAGTGCGAATGGGTAGATGTGGAAGCTCCGTCTGCGGAGGACCTGAAATTTTTGCATGAAAGATATGAGATCAATAATCTTCTGCTGGAAGATACCCTCGATCCCAATCACCTTCCCAAATATGAAGAGGACGGCGATGTGAAATTTTTTCTTCTGCGCGAAAGTACCGAGCTGGAACGTAAAAGCCTCAACACCATCAGTGATATCAGTACCAAAATAGGAATTTTCCTGCTGGGTAAGAAGATCATTACGATTCATCGTATGAAAACCAAAAGCCTTTCAGAAACCAAAAAGCAGCTTTCCTTGCTTACCACCGAAGTAACCGCTGATCATATCGCACTGAAAATTGCCCTGCTGATTATGAAAAGTTTTGATGATGAATCGGTAAGCCTTTTTGAAACAATGGATAATATAGAAAGTGAAATTTTCCTTAAAAATACCAATCATACCAATCAGATTAAAAGATTATACAAACTGAAAAGAAAATCGGGGCTGAATTCCCGAGTGCTTACCATTTCCTCCGATGCTATTGATAAGTTTAAACTCCTGGATTTACAGGATTCTGAAATTTATGACCTGAAGGACAAACATAAGGATGTAGTGGCCGATTTTGAACACCTTAACATACAAATTACCAACCTTATTTCTATGTTCCTGGCTTTGTCAGATCAGAAAGCCAATCAGGTCATGAAAGTTCTTGCGATCTACTCCGTTTATTTTTTACCGATCACCTTTATTGCCGGTGTCTACGGAATGAATTTCGATAATATGCCGGAACTCCACACCAGGAACGGCTATTTCTTTACACTCGGGCTAATGGCTCTCGTAGTCATCTGTACATTCATCTATGCAAGAAGAAAACAATGGTAAGTCTACGGTTTCAAATCTCGTGAAAATACGGTATCAAAGTTTTCATGATTATTATTAATTTTAACTTCATTCGCGAGACCATCGCACTTTAACACTAAACCAGATTATAACCATGAAACCGGAAATACTTAAAAAATTACTGAAAGAAGATGTTCTTTCAAAAGAGTCCAAAGAAAAGCTGGCCGCCTTACATGACCGTATTTCGGCAAAGGAATTTTCTGATCTTTTAGATGCCGAAGGAAATCAATATGTTGAATTCGTACAGGAAGGTGGCGGTGTTTGGGGAAGCGCTCTGGTAGGTTATCTCTATGGGCTGGAAATGTTCGGAATCCGTTTTCTTAAAGTAGCGGGAACAAGTGCCGGAGCCATCAACACAATATTGATTGCCGCCTGCAAAACGAAGGAAGATGCAAAAAGTGAAACCATTAAAGACATTCTCTTCAACTGGAATTTTGCCGATTTTATGGATGGTAAACCCTATGTAAGAACGACGATTCACGCCATGCTGAACAATAAGAATTTCCTGAAAATCAATGCTTATCTTGCTATAGGAATTCTGGCTTTTTTCGGGATTCTGGCCTTTGTATATCCTACAGATAAGATATGGCAGACAAAGGTTCTTTTTTCGATTCCTATGGTTTTGGTGATTGTTGGAGTGTTATTTTTTGCAAAATTTTATTCCGATCTGAGGAAAAAAAACTCGGGTCTAAATCCGGGAAATACTTTTCTGGCAACTATGAAAGATGCTCTTAACAAACTTGGGATTACAACTGTTGCTGATCTTAATGAAAAGTTTGTTAGAAAAGGTAAAGACCTTAACCTCAGCTACCGTTACGGAAACGAAATGCAGTATTACGATAAGGCTCTGGAAAGTATAGAGGAGATCAGAATTAATAATAATGAACATATTGATAAGATCCGCTATAAAATCTTCTACGACAGCACTGTTAACAACGAATACTATAAAAAAGACCCGTTCTATCTTCTGAAATCAGAATATATCGTTATTACTACCGATATCAATGCCAAAATAAAGGTTGAGCTACCTACGATGGCCAATCTGTACTGGTCTGAAGAGGAATTGAAACACATCAGTCCGGCAGAGTTTGTACGGGCTTCCATGTCCGTACCTTTCTTTTTTGAGCCGATGCAGAAAGCCATTAATAAGAATGATGATTCCGTTAAATATGCCTGGAAATTCTGGATGAATACGATTCCTGAAAATATTAATCCCGCCGGTGTGTTTATTGATGGCGGCAGTATTTCCAATTTCCCGATCGATCTTTTCCATGCCACCGATATTTTTTATCCAAGGATGCCTTTATTCGGGGTACAGCTTACCAGCGATTCTGATCTGCTTTCAGAAAAAGGAAAAACGGCAGCAGAGGTACTGAAATCTCCCCTCACCTATTCCGGAAATATCATCAGCACTTTAAAAGGTTTTAATGATAAAACGTTTCTCACGAAACATACGTTCTATCACCTGTACAGCATTCAGACCGTGAATTGCGGAAACAGCAGCTGGCTGAATTTCTTTATGAAAAAGGATGAAAAAGAAGCGCTATTCAACCGCGGTTTTCAGGCTGCCCTCGATTTTCTAAGCAATTTCGACTGGGACAAATATAAATGCGAACGCATGATGCTTTCGATGAAGGAGAAAAAGATTCTGAAGGAAGAGGATACGAAAACAGTTGGGTAATTTATAATTAAAATCCATAAAATGAAAACTCGATTCTTTGCTTTGTCAATTTTAGTCCTTTCAGCCTATTCATGTATGAAAGGTCTACCAGAGTGGACGGTTGATGAACTATACTTTCAAAAAATTGAAGGGACCTCAAAAGTCTTATATAAATATGATGCTTGGGGAGGACGTGATTCCAATGCAAATGGCTTCATCATCTTAGATTCTACTGATAATTTCAAAATTGATTTATCAAAAGAATTACCATTTTATATATTATCAGAAATTCCAAAGAGTTCGAATATCGAAGGTATTATTCACGATTGCTATGATTCTTGTGGAGAAAGTTATTATAAAACAAATCCCATCTATAGACCAATGAAAACTGAAAATAGTATTAATAATGGAATAAATGTTATTACAAGAACATTTCAGTATCGTGGCTATTCCGAAAAAGATCATGCGTTAGAACGTTATGTTTTTGAAAGATTTAATGAAACTTCCGATAGTTTATTCTTTTATAATTTAAATGATGTTGAAAGTCTGAATGGAATTCATCTTAATGAATTAAAAGTAAAAAAAAGGAGAAGTTTATCTAATGGAAAATAATAAAAATCAAATCGTTAAAATAATAATTAATGAAGCAAGTTTAAATCCAAAAAATAAAAATCTTGAACAAATAAGAAGCATTTTTTTAACTCCAACACATGAAATTAATGATTCACAATTTTCTGAAATGGGTATATTTAGACAAGTTAAAACTTCAAAATAATAAATCATGAAATACATTTGTCAATGCTGTGGCGAAGAAAAGGAGGACTGGCCTGCCATTGCGTATTCAGCACCTTATCCTTATTTTAATTTATCTGATGAAGAAGCAGCAAATTCAGAATTATCTGCAGATTTATGTATCATCAGATATTCAGATGAGACCTGTTATTTTATAAGGGCAGTACTTGTTCAGGAGGTGAATGAAAACTGTCAGGATCTTGAGTACGGAGTATGGGTTTCCTTAAGTGAGAAAAGCTATAATGAATATGTTGAGAATTATCATAATGAAGAATTTGAAAGCGGCTTTTTTGGCTGGCTTTCCAATAATCTGCCGGATTATTCATTTGAGGAACCCATTCCAACAGATGTTATTGTAAATAATAAAATAGGACGACCGTTTGTATACCCTCATGAAAGTCATAATCATCCTTTTGTAAATGATTTCTATATTGGAATTTCAAAAGAAGAAGCTGAAAAGAGAATTGATTTTGTATTAAATCAATGATAAAATTAAAGTAATTTTGTGTTCATAAAATCCCGATGATGCTTAACAAAACAGACCTTAGAGAAAATTTATCAATTCCCGTATCAGATGATGCGGGCCAAATCGAAGTATTTCAGAATCAAACCTTACGCCCAATCCTTAAATTACAGAATGAAATTTTTCTTATGCTGTTTAAGGATTATGCACTCGGCAAAATTTCGGATTTTAATTTTCTAACCTTAGAAAAAAAGCTGAATTTTATTGAACAAAGCCTCCGAAAGGATCATACATTGAAAAATATATTTATCGGAATGACCATAGGAATGTTAACTGCTGAAGAAATGGAAGTTTATATTTCAGGCAAGAATGTTTTTAACAAAAGAATTATCACGATGCTCACCGAACGGCTGAAAAGTCAAATGGAAAAATAAATATTTAAAGATTTGGTATGAAGAACAAAAAAATTTCTAAATATTTATTAGTTATCGGGTGCTGTATGTTTCCGTTATTCCTATTAATGTTTATTGTAGGCATCTCCATGTTTACTGCTCGTGGAAAATTTCCCGATTACCTGGTAAGGTTAACAGAAATTTGTTTTGTTTTTAATATTCCTGTCTTAATCTTAGGTATATTTCTTGTGACAATGGGTTTGATTTAAAAAAAACTAAACTATTAATATTAGTCGATTATAGAATCCTGCTTCGGTGAGTCAAACCGCAAAAAAATCGCTAAATTACTTTTTAGAGTCCCCTTTTAACCATAACGGCTTTTTCTTCAACACGTCCTTGTAGATACTGCAATCTTCAGAATGTGCTCCCTTTAAATACCCAATGCTCATCAGGAATTCATTCACAATTTCACCCCCTGTAAATTTGAAAGTTTTCTTGAAAAGCTTCATCCATTCCGGTAGTGTTTTCGGGTGATGATCTTCCAGCCATTTTTCAAATGAACCGAATTCTTTTTGTAATTCGATAATGGTTTTTGCGTTTTCTATGGCTGCGTTTACCTTTAATTTATTCCTGATAATTCCGGGGTCGGTCAGCAGCCTTTCACGGTCAGTTTCATCATAAGCCGCCACTTTTTGAATATCAAAATTGTCATATGCTTTCCTGAAGCCTTCTTCTTTTTTCAGGATCGTTTCCCAGCTCAGTCCCGCCTGGTTAATTTCCATCACCAGTCTTCCGAACAATTCATTGTCATCATGAATCGGGAAACCGTAATGATAATCGTGGTAATTTTTATGCAGTTCTCTTCTGCTTTCCGGCTGCATTCTGTCAATGGCTGCGCAATAACTCATAATAGTATTTTTTGTGAAATTTAATCTTTTTGCTTTTATATTACAAATATAAACGGGAATGATGACAACTGTATGGCAACAGAAAATTATATGACCTTCTAATTAAACCGGAAAAATTAGTATTTTCGGCTTTAAATTCCAGAAAAACCGATTTCAAACCATGAAGTATTTATTTTTGATTCTTGCTGTACTGATAAAATGCGATAAAAGAGACACCCATCAGGCTAAACATCAAAATATTCCTCAACAGAATACAGCGCTTTTGGTTGATAATTCGCTTACCATGATTGCAAAAGATTTTGAACCCGACAGAATTTCGGTTCTTAAAGAGGCCATCAAAAAGATAATTGAACACAAAAAGGAAAACCAGGCTTTCTCAATCGTTGTTTTTGCGGGCAATTCTTATATTCTGTGTCCTTTGACAAAGGATAAAAACAAACTGCTTTCTGCTGTCAACCGATTAAATACGGGAATAATGAAACTCAGGCCGGGAACTAATTTTGCAAATGCGCTGCTTAACGGGATCAGTTCTTTATCCGGTGAATTTGATCACAAATCGATGATATTATTCAGCGACGGAAAAGAAACCATCCATTCTTATGCTCTAGAAATCCCTCTGGAAGACGCAAAAAGGAACAATATTGCCATCCATAGTGTGATGATTACTCCTAAAGATTTTACTATACTGCCGGTAACTATGGATATGAAAGGAAATTTTGAATTTGCCAAAATGAAAGCCGAACCTGCAGACAGCACCCTGATGAAGAAAATATCTTCTGAAACAAACGGCAATTTTAAGTTATTTTATACTAAACAGGAAATTCAGAAATTCAATTTTAGTTCCATTATTGAAAGTTCTCATAAAGAGAACAGAAAAGTTTCTCCCAAAGTTAATGACAACGAATTGAGTAAAATTTATATGCAAATTCAGAAAACAAATGACAGTCTTAAAATCATATTTCAAAAGTAATATCAAAAAATATAATAAACAATAATCAAAAAAAATATAATATACTAAGCTAAAAATCTACTACAGTAGAATAAAAATGCACTACAGTGAAGTAAAAAACCAGTAAAGCACAATAAACAACTCTTACACTTTCCGAAATAACTCTTACAGAATAGAAAAAAATTAATACTCTAAAGAATTTATGTGATGCATTTTAATAAAAACAGACATTACAATGAAAAAATTCTACATATAAATATTTGGTTTAAGTGTATTATAAATCATAACAAAATGATATATTTATCCCATTAATTTTAAAACAAAATACTATGGGAATTTTAAAAGAAGAGTATGTACCTATTGCTGATGCACTATTAAATAGCTCAGTAGAGATTTGAACCTTTTTGAAGCAGAAAATCATATATACAATGCAGCCTACCTTTCTGCAATGCAAAACAAAACGAATGAAGTGCGGGCAAAAGAAACAGGCGATGCAGTGTTGCTCTTACAGAAAAAAACAACTCAGGAACTTTATACGCTGGGCAGCGAATTGTCGAAACCAATGAAGCTTTTAAATATTGTATTTGATAAAGCCAAAATAAAAACTACCTTACCCAGCGATGTCATTAAAAAAGTGAACAAAAGAAATTTTGAAGGAGTGTTAAACAGTCTTAGTTCCTTAAAGGATGTCATTGCATCGCAATCTCCCCTGCTGATATCCAGCGGAATGAAACCGGACACAGAAACATTGATCCAGAATACTTTTGATGCGATTACCGCAAAAAGCAATGAGCAAAGCGCTTACCAGCAGCAACGGAAAGCTTTTACTTCTGCCAATAAAGGTCTTTATAAAGAACTGTATGTATATATTAGTGAAGTGGCAAGAATGGGAAAAATTATTTTCCAGGGAGAGCAGAAAGCTTCGGAATATACTTTGGAAAATCTTATTGCTTTGGTGAATTCTTCAAGAAAAAACAAACCTGCGGATGGAAATCAAAATAAGGAATAATCAGGTAAAATTTGATGATCTTATACAGAAATTTTTAGCAACCTTAATTTTTACGATACAAGTGTAAGCAATTACTTGCTACAGAAAACTGCGAATTTTACATAACCAAATTATTTAGATTAAGCCCGTGTCTCTATAACTGATACAGGCTAAGTCTTTCTGGATTGTCGGGTTCTTCGCAGTACCTCTCTTACTGTATACTTAGTTCTGCACTTTCTTTTTTTGGGATAGTTTCCAACCTTTTTTAGAAACAGTATCTTAATAAAACAAGTACACAACAGCCTTTAAGGCAAATTAAAAGCGGTACGAAAATTATGGGGTTTTTACGGATGGTTTTATAAACATCGAAAAAATTATCTTCGCAACTTTAATTAACATCAAATATGAATAAAATTTATTCCGGGGCAATTTTCTTATGCTCCGTTTTGGGAATTTCTGCCCAGGAAGTAGTCTGGCAGAAAGACATTCCCTCTTCCACGCAGGAGTTTCTCTCGCAAATTACCCCAACCATTGATCAGCAATATTTAATTTCGGGAAGTTCTATTGTTCCTTCTAAAGATTCTGGAAACGGACAAAACAGGGGGTATGACCTTCGTTTGATGAAGCTTAACCAGCAGGGAGAGACCGTTTGGGAAAAATATTTCTCAG
>NZ_JABBGF010000006.1 GCF_012927265.1 Chryseobacterium cheonjiense
ATTGAACCTTGAACCGTTTTTATCGGTAAATTTCATCACAAAGGCAAAACCTTGGTTGCACTTATAAGGCTTTATTGAGAACCAATAGGCAATAAATCTACGGGTAATTAGTACTACTCGGCTATGCTGTTACCAACTTTACACCTGTAGCCTATCAACGTGGTCATCTCCCACGACCCTTAAAAGATGTCTCATCTTGAGGCGAGTTTCACACTTATATGCTTTCAGTGTTTATCTCTTCCAAACATAGCTACTCAGCGGTGCACCTGGCGGTACAACTGATACACCAGAGGTTTGTTCAATTCGGTCCTCTCGTACTAGAATCAAGCCCTCTCAAACATCTAACGCCCGCAATAGATAGAGACCGAACTGTCTCACGACGTTCTGAACCCAGCTCGCGTGCCACTTTAATGGGCGAACAGCCCAACCCTTGGGACCTTCTCCAGCCCCAGGATGTGACGAGCCGACATCGAGGTGCCGAACCTCCCCGTCGATGTGAGCTCTTGGGGGAGACTAGCCTGTTATCCCCGGAGTACCTTTTATCCTATGAGCGATGGCCCTTCCATACGGAACCACCGGATCACTATGTCCTGCTTTCGCACCTGATCGACTTGTTGGTCTCACAGTCAAGCACCCTTATGCCATTACACTCTACGCACGGTTACCAAGCGTGCTGAGGGTACCTTTGAAAGCCTCCGTTACTCTTTTGGAGGCGACCACCCCAGTCAAACTACCCACCACGCAATGTCCTTCTAAAAGAAGTTAGGCTCCAAGTAAGTAAAGGGTGGTATTTCAACGTCGGCTCCACAAACACTAGCGTGCCTGCTTCAAAGCCTCCCACCTATCCTACACATTACTTACTCAAAGTCAATACGAAGTTATAGTAAAGGTTCACAGGGTCTTTTCGTCCCATTGCGGGTAATCGGCATCTTCACCGATACTACAATTTCACCGAGCTCGTGGCTGAGACAGTGCCCAGATCGTTACACCATTCGTGCAGGTCGGAACTTACCCGACAAGGAATTTCGCTACCTTAGGACCGTTATAGTTACGGCCGCCGTTTACTGGGGCTTCAGTCAAACGCTTCGCTTACGCTAACGCCCTTCCTTAACCTTCCAGCACCGGGCAGGTGTCAGACCCTATACAGCATCTTTCGATTTAGCAGAGTCCTGTGTTTTTGATAAACAGTCGCCTGGGCCTCTTCACTGCGGCCACCATTGCTGATGGCGTCTCTTCTTCCGAAGTTACGAGACTATTTTGCCTAGTTCCTTAGCCACGACTCACTCGAGCACCTTAGGATTCTCTCCTCGACCACCTGTGTCGGTTTTGGTACGGGTTGCTTCACTTCGGCTTTTCTTGGATCCGATTTCACTATAGCAGCTTCGCCCGAAGGCTAGGCCTTGACACTTCCGTCCGTCTTCAATAGCTACGTCGAACCGTCCCCTTTTTAGTGTGAGCAAGTATGGGAATATTAACCCATTGTCCATCCACTACCCCTTTCGGGTTCGCGTTAGGTCCCGACTAACCCTCAGCTGATTAGCATGGCTGAGGAAACCTTAGTCTTTCGGTGAGGGGGTTTCTCGCCCCCTTTATCGTTACTTATGCCTACATTTTCTTTTCTGTCCGCTCCACAATACCTCACGATACTGCTTCGGCGCAAACAGAATGCTCTCCTACCAGATATAATAAATTATAAATCCATAGCTTCGGTAATATGTTTATGCCCGATTATTATCCATGCCGGACCGCTCGACTAGTGAGCTGTTACGCACTCTTTAAATGAATGGCTGCTTCCAAGCCAACATCCTAGCTGTCAATGCAGTCCAACCGCGTTGCTTCAACTTAACATATATTTGGGGACCTTAGCTGTTGGTCTGGGTTCTTTCCCTCTCGGACATGGACCTTAGCACCCATGCCCTCACTGCCGTAGAACATTTATTAGCATTCGGAGTTTGTCAGGAATTGGTAGGCGATGAAACCCCCGCATCCAATCAGTAGCTCTACCTCTAATAAACTTATATACGACGCTGCACCTAAATGCATTTCGGAGAGTACGAGCTATCTCCCAGTTTGATTGGCCTTTCACCCCTACCCACAGGTCATCCGAAGACTTTTCAACGTCAACCGGTTCGGTCCTCCACTCTGTGTTACCAGAGCTTCAACCTGCCCATGGGTAGATCACAAGGTTTCGCGTCTAATCCTACTAACTATGCGCCCTATTCAGACTCGCTTTCGCTCCGGCTCCGGTACTTAATACCTTAACCTCGCTAGTAAAATTAACTCGTAGGCTCATTATGCAAAAGGCACGCCGTCACAGAATTAATCTGCTCCGACCGCTTGTAGGCGTACGGTTTCAGGTTCTATTTCACCCTTCTATTCGAAGTGCTTTTCACCTTTCCTTCACAGTACTTGTTCACTATCGGTCTTTCAGGAGTATTTAGCCTTGGAGGATGGTCCCCCCATATTCAGACAGGATTTCACGTGTCCCGCCCTACTCATTTATCACTTAAATATGCCTTTCATATACGGGGCTATCACCCTCTATGGCTGTTCTTTCCAGAACATTCTATTAAACATATAAAAGCTTTTGGGCTAATCCGCTTTCGCTCGCCACTACTTACGGAATCTCTTCGATTTCTTTTCCTCCGGGTACTTAGATGTTTCAGTTCTCCGGGTTTGCTCTCTGATAAATCAGAGTAATACATCTTCAATGTATTGGGTTGCCCCATTCGGATATCTACGGATCAATTCGTGTGTGCCAATCCCCGTAGCTTTTCGCAGCTTACCACGTCCTTCTTCGCCTCTGAAAGCCTAGGCATCCGCCATACGCCCTTAACGATTTCTTTCCTATTTTTAGGTTACTCAAGCACTTATAAGTGCTCGGTTTTCTCTTTGTGATGTCTTTACCGTTAATGTCAATGATCTTATTTTTCTTTTCTTCAAACTGATGAACAGATGTTGTTTTTGGCTCCATCCGTAACTTTTAAACCAGTCTTCCAAAACTGTGGAGAATAAGGGAGTCGAACCCTTGACCTCCTGCGTGCAAGGCAGGCGCTCTAGCCAGCTGAGCTAATTCCCCCTCTAGGTGCTTCCAGCTTTTGGCTTCTTGCTTTTGGCTAATTGCCAGCAGCTAAAACCTATTTGCCATCCGCTTTAATTAGTAGTCTCGGGCAGGCTCGAACTGCCGACCTCTACATTATCAGTGTAGCGCTCTAACCAGCTGAGCTACGAGACTCTTTGTGTTCCGAGTTCCGTGTTTCTGGTGCCGGGTTATCCGTATCCATTAACTCGTACCCCGTCTCTCTGTTCCCTGATACTAATTTCTAGTGGGTTTGTATTTTTAATATAAATCAACCAATAAAAAAACTAAAGCTTTACTTTGAAGTAAGTACATGTACCTTACGGTACTAATTTTGTTTATCGTCTTAAAGACGCTCTAAAATGAGATGTTCCAGCCGCACCTTCCGGTACGGCTACCTTGTTACGACTTAGCCCTAGTTACCTGTTTTACCCTAGGCAGCTCCTTTTACGGTCACCGACTTCAGGTACCCCAGACTTCCATGGCTTGACGGGCGGTGTGTACAAGGCCCGGGAACGTATTCACCGCGCCATGGCTGATGCGCGATTACTAGCGATTCCAGCTTCATAGAGTCGAGTTGCAGACTCCAATCCGAACTGAGACCGGCTTTCGAGATTTGCATCACATCGCTGTGTAGCTGCCCTCTGTACCGGCCATTGTATTACGTGTGTGGCCCAAGGCGTAAGGGCCGTGATGATTTGACGTCATCCCCACCTTCCTCTCTACTTGCGTAGGCAGTCTCACTAGAGTCCCCAACTTAATGATGGCAACTAGTGACAGGGGTTGCGCTCGTTGCAGGACTTAACCTAACACCTCACGGCACGAGCTGACGACAACCATGCAGCACCTTGAAAATTGCCCGAAGGAAGGTCTATTTCTAAACCGATCAATTCCCATTTAAGCCTTGGTAAGGTTCCTCGCGTATCATCGAATTAAACCACATAATCCACCGCTTGTGCGGGCCCCCGTCAATTCCTTTGAGTTTCAAACTTGCGTTCGTACTCCCCAGGTGGCTTACTTATCACTTTCGCTTAGTCTCTGAACCCGAAAGCCCAAAAACGAGTAAGCATCGTTTACAGCGTGGACTACCAGGGTATCTAATCCTGTTCGCTCCCCACGCTTTCGTCCATCAGCGTCAGTTAAGACATAGTGACCTGCCTTCGCAATTGGTGTTCTAAGTAATATCTATGCATTTCACCGCTACACTACTTATTCCAGCCACTTCTACCTTACTCAAGACCTGCAGTATCAATGGCAGTTTCACAGTTAAGCTGTGAGATTTCACCACTGACTTACAGATCCGCCTACGGACCCTTTAAACCCAATAAATCCGGATAACGCTTGCACCCTCCGTATTACCGCGGCTGCTGGCACGGAGTTAGCCGGTGCTTATTCGTACAGTACCTTCAGCTTTCCACACGTGGAAAGGTTTATCCCTGTACAAAAGAAGTTTACAACCCATAGGGCCGTCGTCCTTCACGCGGGATGGCTGGATCAGGCGCTAACCCATTGTCCAATATTCCTCACTGCTGCCTCCCGTAGGAGTCTGGTCCGTGTCTCAGTACCAGTGTGGGGGATCACCCTCTCAGGCCCCCTAAAGATCATCGACTTGGTGAGCCGTTACCTCACCAACTATCTAATCTTGCGCGTGCCCATCTTTATCCACCGGAGTTTTCAATAATCAATGATGCCATCAATTATATTATGGGGTATTAATCTTCCTTTCGAAAGGCTATCCCCCTGATAAAGGCAGGTTGCACACGTGTTCCGCACCCGTACGCCGCTCTCAAGTCCCCGAAGGAACTCTACCGCTCAGCTTGCATGTGTTAGGCCTCCCGCTAGCGTTCATCCTGAGCCAGGATCAAACTCTCCATTGTATGTTTGTCTGACTCACTCAAAGTTTTTT
>NZ_JABBGF010000007.1 GCF_012927265.1 Chryseobacterium cheonjiense
TATTTAATTTCGGGAAGTTCTATTGTTCCTTCTAAAGATTCTGGAAACGGACAAAACAGGGGGTATGACCTTCGTTTGATGAAGCTTAACCAGCAGGGAGAGACCGTTTGGGAAAAATATTTCTCAGGCAACAACCACGATTTTGCAGCTTCCACAATCAGCACCCAGGATGGCGGCTTCGCTGTACTTGCCACCTCAAACTCAGCGAAAGGTTTAGATAAAAAAGAAGATTCCAAAGGCGGAAGCGATATCTGGTTCATAAGAATTTCAGAATTTGGCGATGAACTCTGGCAAAAAACCATAGGCAGTACAGCAGATGAAGAAGCAAGGGCGGTGATCCAGACAACCGATATGGGATTCATTGTGGCGGGGAACAGAACGACAGGTTCCCTTCTCTTGAATGATTTCGGAACAGCAGATCAGCGTTCCCTGAGGCTCTCGAGGGGAACGGTTGGCTATGGGTCCAAAGATGTTCTGATTGTTAGAATGGATAAAAACGGGAAAGAACTATCACAATTAATTTTAGGCGGAAAAGGTTTGGATGAAATAGAAAAGATGATCCCCACAAAGGACGGCGGCGCACTGCTAGGGATATATTCAAGAAGCAATATCGGAGGTTCAAAGAAGACCGAGAACTATGGCGAGGGAGATTTTTGGGTGGTTAAAATTTCAAACGATAATAAGGTTGAGTGGGAAAAGAATTTCGGCGGAAAGGGCGATGATCATGTAAGAACATTGGCTTTGACATCTACAGGTTTTCTGATTGGCGGAGAATCAAGATCGGAAAGATCGGGAAATAAAACAGTAGGCATCGAAGAAGGAACGGATTTGTGGCTGATTTCACTCAATGAAAGAGGGGAAGAAATCTGGCAGAAATCCTACAACTTCAAGAACCGGGATGTGCTGATGGGAATGAGTGTATTGCATGCTTCGGATGACAAATCATCAAAAGGGATTTTACTCGGAGGCTACACCCAGGCAGAAGGAAGAATAGAAAGTGATGATGAGAAATTCTGGATGCTGTATTTGGATGAAAATGGAAATGAGCAGTGGCGAAAATACGTTCCGGGAGAATCTCATAAAAAAGAAGAAAGGCTTTCGGATATTAAACTGAACCGGGACGGTTCGATTGTTTTGGCCGGAACCAGTGCAGAAGAGCTTGGAAAAGAAAACTGGAAGATTGTCAAGCTGGGCGATAAGCAGATTGACCAGCTGAT
>NZ_JABBGF010000008.1 GCF_012927265.1 Chryseobacterium cheonjiense
CACCTGTTCCCATTCCGAACACAGAAGTTAAGCCCACCAGCGCCGATGGTACTGCTAACGCGGGAGAGTAGGTCGCCGCCAGTTTTTATTTAAAAGTCTCATAGATTAATTTCTATGAGACTTTTTTGTTTATATCCCATTCAAGATTTAAGATTCAAAGTTCAAAGTTCAAAGTTTAAAATTCAAAGTTTAAGGTTTAAGATTCAGAGTTTGATGTTCAAAATTCAAAGTTTAAAGAGTTTATTTAAATAGAATATCCTGGGTTTTACCCATACTTTATTACGCATTACCAATTACTTATTACTGACTCTCTATATCTCACTAAAATAACCCTTTACCCAGTTTATCTTATATCCAAAGACAAATATTATATCCGATATTCCTGTATCTAAATCAATATAGGTTTAATATAACACAAACTTATTTCTAATACCGAATAGCCGCAAAGGCTGTCATCCTGTAAGGATCTATGCATCGTAAGATAAATGTCTATTCTACCTAATAATTAGAAAATAATTATATTAATGCCGCTGTCTTGGAACTGTACCTTTTATAAAAGCTTTCTGGATGGCTTAATTATCTTATAGTTCTCGTGTATTGGCATCTAATAACACTTATATTTAAATTTTATTTTCCATTAAGCTTGTCTCATACAATATAGTTTCCACACTAAAACATTTTCAGTTAATTAAAGCTAAATATAAACCATCCAAAATCTTTATAATGTATTATTCATAAGATGAACTCGGGATATTTTAATTATAAAGCTCTAATAGCACTACAAAAATTTTCTAGGAGAACAGAATAGAATTATGAATGAAAACCTAGCTTTATTCAAATTACCTTTAAATAAAATTAAAACATTACGGACGTTATCAAGAAGAAATTTAGGAAAACTATAATTTTTATTCCCACTTTTGTGCTGCTCTTATACTCAAAAACTGCTCTCACATTTGTATTTTTGTTTTTTTTACCAAATACTAAACATTAGTTTAAAATTATTCTCATAGTATATCAGTGAGTTAGGCTTAAATATTACGTAAAAGTGAATTTTATGTTAAATAGATTTGGATTATAAAGTAACTCGCCCTATCTTTGCCCCACTGAAAACGGAAGGAAGTAGGTAGCGCAGAGGAGGCCTTAATGGGCCGGGAATTAAGAGCTCTTTTAAAGAGATATGGGTCAGGAAAACAATTACAAATTTTATCAGAT
>NZ_JABBGF010000009.1 GCF_012927265.1 Chryseobacterium cheonjiense
CCAATACCAAACCCCAAACCCTCACTCTTATTTAAGTGGGAGCTATTTCCGGCTCTCGCTACTCGCTTTTTCTGGTTTCGGCGGCGGCTTTGCCGCCGCCGAAACCAGAAAAGAGCTCAGACATACCGCTCGATCCGGGCTAGGGTGGGGGTGCGCCAAAGAGAAAGATGCTCGGAATACCAGTAGCAGCCAGCCTAAGCTTTACTATACCATTACCGACAGCTGTAAAATCAGTCTTATCCAATCCATTTATCAATCTACCATCTATTTCATATTATATAATAAGCCTAACCATAAATACGCTCACTAGCTCCCACCCTCCAAGAAATCCAAACCCCTGAAGGGTTAAAGATAAGACCCTCAGACACCATTTTTATCTATATTACCTTTCAATCCGCCGCCATTTCAGGCAATCGTTTATTGTGGATAAGTACCAGGCGCATTTTAATAACAGTCATATCAGTAAGTTAAATAAAATCCTATCCACAACAGGTAAATTTATGGTCTTTAAACTTGTTTTGCATTACAAATACGCCCTATCTTTGCCCCACTGAAAACGGAAGGAAGTAGGTAGCGCAGAGGAGGCCTTAATGGGCCGGGAATTAAGAGCTCTTTTAAAGAGATATGGGTCAGGAAAACAATTACAAATTTTATCAGATAAAACTTGTGAGGAAAAAAAAGATTTGTATCTTTGCAGTCCGGTAAAACGGAAGCGCAGGAGAGGGTTGACAGAGTAGGATGAGGGGTTAAGGTTACTTAATAAAAACTTTAAAATTTCTTTCATAAACATTTGGTCAATTAAAAATAATTTTTTACTTTTGCACTCGCAAATACGGAGTAACACTGACAGAAGATTGCTACGTTAAAAAGCGGAAGATATAAAGATCATTGACATACAATATAACAACCAAGTAAGGAAAAACTAAAGCGTTAAAAAACTTTGAGTGAGTCAGACAAACATACAATGGAGAGTTTGATCCTGGCTCAGGATGAACGCTAGCGGGAGGCCTAACACATGCAAGCTGAGCGGTAGAGTTCCTTCGGGGACTTGAGAGCGGC